>JAJDDY010000027.1 GCA_029260075.1 Phycisphaerae bacterium | reverse complement strand
TCCTCTTTACTCAATCGAACGATATACTTCTTCTGCATCGGGCGACCTCCTTGTCTTCCCAAAACCTCAAGAACAAGGAATACGATAACCCTAATTCTTAGCTGTGACAAAGCACTAGTAGTCTGTCACGACTCAGGCGGCGGGTTGATTCGATCCGAGCCGCGACCGTGAGGGAGCGTTTTCGAGGTGTTTCCACCCAATTGCCAACGTCCGCTTCCTGACGGGCGCGGCTCGGCAAACCTGTCACTCGGTGTGTGAGGGAGCACTAACCAACTGTGACGGGGACTTCGTGCCACGAGTGGTTTTGGTATCCACGGCGGTTCCATGGGAGGCGCGGCGGTTGGTCGCCGCCGGCAGAGTCGTGGGCACGGACGATCAGCGATGTGGTGCTCAACCGGACAGGCACCTTGGCTTCCCACAATCGCCAGCACTGCGGGGCGTCGTGTGAGCGCAGGGTGGCCGGTCGCCACGAGTCGCCGCCATCGACCGAAAGCTCTACCGTATGCACCCGCAAGTCACCGAGACCAGGCGGAAGCGCATAGCCCCGCACCGCCACCAGTCCGGGCTGGAGTTTGGCGCCAGCAGCCGGTTCGCAGATTACGGAGTTGAGCAAGTAGCCGGAGAGTGGGTCGGCGCCGGACCAGGCAGCGTTGGAATCTTCGACGACGAGTTTGAAGTCTTGTGTCATGTAGTGGTTGTCGGAGGGCTCGGCGTGGACCATGATTCGTCCCAGCCACTTAACGCTCCTGGCGCCGATGAAGCCGGGAACGACGGCACGCAACGGGAAACCATGCGCCGGTTCGAGCGGTTGGCCGTTCATCTCATAGGCCAGCAGCACTCCCGGTTGCGCCGTCTTGGGTCGGTAGACGACGTTCAGCGGGATTGATCCGCCGAAGCGTACGGATTCTTGCTTCGGTCGTGTCTCATCAAGTCCTTCGAACCATACGTGTCGCGAACTGCGACGAACGCCGGTTTTGCGCAAGACGTCGGCGAGGAGTACTCCGGTCCAACGCGCCGTTCCGATCGCGCCGGGGCCCCATTGCGCGCCAGCGACCGGCGCGATTCGGCTGAACTCGTCGCGCCGGTTACCCGCGCACGTCAAGGTGGCCACGATGGAGGTCTTCTTGAAGTCGTTGCGTAGTTGATCCAGCGTAAACGACTCTTCATGGGGAATGTCGCCCCCTACGCTCAGCACGTACGAACTGGCGTCGATCTGCGGGATGGCTCCATGATTGTGAATGAAGAATCGGTCTACGGATGTGATGAAGCTTTCGGCGAGATCGTCTAGCGCCGGCTCGGCGCTGAGCGGCGATCGGCTTAAGACCCGCAGCCGTTTCGACGTTGCGATATTGGTCTTGCGTTTACGCTTCGACGACGCGAGTCCGGATGCGTCCGCGTTGGGCGGTCCACCCGCTTGGCAGCCAGGAAGTAAGCTCAGCGCGCCAGCGCCGATGACCTTGACGGCGGTCCGCCGAGTGATCGTTTCGCGGTCGAGCCCTTCGATTATTCCATCCACGGCCAACATCCTTTCACGACACCAGCCTCACAACGTGTGTGAGATGACGGATAAGAGGGTTAACGATGAACCGAGCCGCGCGTCTGGCCCTTCAGATTCCGGAACCGGCGGCGAATTCAAAAATCGGATCGACGAAATCTTCAACGGCGTCGTCGGTGAGCGAATACGTGCCCATGACCATCAGTGGCGGAGAGTACACGTGCAGCGTCACGAGGTCGGCGTCTCCCGGTTGCAGGTTCGACAGTTGATGCATTTCGTCATCGTGCGATCCGGTCACGGACCCATCAGGCAATTCACTGGTTGCAACCGGATAGACCAACCCGTTGGCGCTGCGCGCAAAGAGCGTCTCCGTTGCGACGCCCTGAAGTACGCGAACGCCGCAGCTCGACCCGCGGTGGTCGTGTATCGGGCTGCGCTGTCCGTTCCTCCAGCAGAGGATGAGCGCGTGCGCCATTGCGCCCGAGTGGAGCATGTTGCGTTGATACCGCTCACCCGAGAAACGCACGTATTCGCGAACTTGATCGACGTCGATGTCCAGTCCGCGGATTTTGCTCTCGATGGCTTCGAGTGGAATCTTCTCCTCGAACCGATCCATCCAGGAGAAAAACTCGGCCAATGATAGGGACATGCGTGTGGCTCCTACGGCACGGTTGCGCGCACGGTAATCGCGGTCGACTGATCCGCTTTGCGTTCTCTTGCGGGAACGCTTCGCCTGCCCACGAGGCGGCTCGCTTGTGATTCCCGTCAAGCGTCTTCGTCCACCCGTTGTACCGCAAATCGCCACACGTTGACAAGTCCCGTCCGCTGTCGATTAGAAAACGAGATGATTCTACCGTGTCCGCGCTTCGACGTGCCGTTCGCGCGGCGACTATCCGAGCTGTACGACCCACTTTCGTTGCATTCGACGCACGGATTCGTCGACGGACAACCCGTCAAGCTGTTCCGGTGAAACCCACGCCAGTTCGAGCGATTCGTCGCTGATTTGGATGTCGTCGTTCCCTACGGCTCGTAGCAGGTATCGAATGTCGAAGTGTTCATGGGTCGGCTCGGCGCCGTGCGCGGGGATTTCGTGTACGTCCACGTCGAAGATTTCTTGCTGAACGTGTTCGATCTGCGCTAGGCCGGATTCTTCCCGGGCTTCGCGCATCGCTACCGCCGGCACGTCCGCCTGTCCGTCTGCGTGACCGCCCAACTGCAGCCAGCGCTTCAGCTTGCGATGATGCGTCAGGAGCACGCGCGTTCCGGTCTTGTTCACCAACCACGCCGACCCGGTGATGTGTCCGACGCCGAGCGACCGGTCGAAGCATCGCGGATTGGTCCTTACGAACGAAACGATGCGGCGCAGCTTATCGCGCTCGACTGCGTCGATCGGTGCGTGGTTCTTAAGTTGACCAAGTAGCTGTTGCCTGTGCATAGCTGTTTCGGCTCCGAACTCGAAAGCGATCGCTCGGGGAACCGATCCGTAATTGTCGAATCACGATCGGGTAGCGATGTAGGGTCTTGTACGCTTCGAGGTTCCGTTGTTCAACTGATTGATTCGGTGCGGAAGGGTGCGACCGACCGACAATCGGCGTCTTGGCTTCATGCGTGACGGCGTTGACGATGGCGGCTGGGATGTTACCTTCGCGTTATGTCGATCAAAGGCCACGGTATCGATCTGATTGAGTGCTCGCGGATCGCGAAGGTCTTCGATAACCACCGCGATCGGTTTCTCGATCGCATACTCACCCCGGCGGAGCAGGAGCGGGCCAGGCTCCACCGAAACATGATCCCCTTCATCTCCGGTCGTTGGGCGGCTAAGGAAGCCATTCTCAAGATGATCGGGACCGGCTGGCGCGGACAAATCGCCTGGACGGATATGGAAATTCTTCCGGACAAGCTCGGGCAACCCCTGGTGTCGCTTCGTGGCGAGACCGGGCGCGTTGCCAACGTGAAGGGCATTTCGCAGGTGCTCCTGAGCATCACGCACACCGCCGAGTACGCCGTCGCATCAGCCATCGGCGTGTGATCCGTTCTTGACAAGAGGTAGCCGGTCGCCACCATGGGTTCTTTGGGCCTGAAGGTACGCCGCGCGATCCGCTCCACGCAGTAGCATTAGGAAGCGGCGAATCTTTCTTTTGACCGGAACTGGTTCTAGGAACGGAGGCATCAACATGTTGCGCACGAAGATTAGTACCGTGCTGTTGGCTGGCGGATTGGCGGCGACGTTCGCCTGCTCTGCGATGGCACAGGAAACGACAGCAGCAAAGCCAGCCACAGCCACCAAGTCGATTTACGATTTCACGCTCAGGAACATTGACGGCAAAAAGGTATCCCTCGCGAAGTATAAGGGCGACGTGATGCTGATCGTCAACGTCGCGAGCAAGTGAGGGTATACCGACCGCACGTACTCCAGTTTGGAGTCGATACACGAAAAGTACAGCGCCAGGGGCTTGAAGATTCTGGCGTGTCCCGCCAACAACTTCGGCAAGCAGGAACCCGGTAGCAACAAGAAGATCAAGGCGTTCTGTCGCAAGGAAAAGAACGCCAAGTACGACCTGTTCGCGAAGATATCCGTCAAAGGTAGCGACCAGTGCCCGTTATACAAATTCCTCACCACCTACTCCGACAAGAACATCGCCGGCGACGTGAAATGGAATTTCGAGAAATACCTCGTCGGCCGAGACGGCAAGGTCATCGCCAAGTTCGGAACGCGCACGCTTCCGGATAGCGATGAGGTGAAGAATGCCATAGAAACGGCACTGGCTGCAAGAGCCGGATAGACGATCCGTGTGGTACGGTCCTCCAAGCGGTGGATTCTGGGTGAATCTCCTGTTTCGTCCCTTCGGCTAGCAGGATTTCTGGCCCGCGTTCCACTTGCTTAATACGGTTTGCAGGCAGGGATTTCCGCGGGCGTGGGTGCGAGATAGGATTCACGCACCACCGGCCTCTTCTTGGCATAAGGTCGATGACGCGCCTACGAAACTGGTGTCTCGGTAGGCTCGGAGAATTACCAAGTTGAGTCTCTGGCGCAGATGAACGTTTTTGCGTCGCGATCCGATCGAGATGTCTGACATGCCGGGTATTATTCCAGTTAATCACAGAGAATCACTTCCCAAGGGAATGCAATACCCGCTGAAGTATTCCGATATCGAGGCGGCGCTCGGACCGTTTGTCGAACACGACGTCTTCATCAATGCGTTGTTCTCGCGTTGCGTGTTCTTGGCGGCACGCACGGAAGAGAACATCAAGACCATTAGGTACAGTCTGGTACAGGTTGGCTACGCGCCGACGATTCCAGATTGGAAGTCCGGACCCTGGGATGACGTCGATGCGCCAATCCTCATGGACGTCAGTGTCAGTGTCAGTGTCAGTGTCAGCGCCATCCCAACCTGGCTCGCGAACGACGTAACTGCGCGGCGCCCTGTTCTGCGGAAGCTGCTGTGCGATCAGATACCGCAGCTCATGACCGAAACGCTCGGTAAGACACCGTACAACCTGTCCTTGACCCTTCGACTGGATCCAGCGCGGATTCAGATCAACATGAGCGTTGGGATAGTAGGAGAAGCGGGATCGCGCGAGAGCGGCATTGAATGCTCGCTCGTAGACTTGAATCGATCCTTTTGACTTGAGAATTGATGTTCGTGCCCCTCTTTCCTGGCATCACATTCGCGCAGCAAGAATCGGGCGCGGCCTCGCGAAAATGGGCCCGCGAGCCTCCCATCGTCCTCCGTCGATGTGACAACGGGTCGATTCCGCGATCGCGCTTGCCTACTAGCGCGTCCGCTAGCCGGCGTAGTTGCATCACCGCGTTGGCTGTTGTCCAATGGCTGGTGTTATGGCGCGCAAGCCCTTCAATCCTGATTTGATCGATGTGCCGGCCGCGAGGCCGCGCAAGGTTGGCGCTGCGCCGCTTTCTGTTTCGCAGGTGACGGCGCTGGTTAAGGGTGTAATCGCGACGGGTCTTCCTTCGACGGTTCACGTCGTGGGCGAGATCAGTAATTTCAAGCGGCATGGCAGTGGCCATCTCTATCTAACACTCAAGGACCGGGCCAGCGAACTCTCCTGTGTGATGTGGCGCAGCGCGGCCGACTTGCTCAAGTTCAATCCGGGTGACGGGTTGGAAGTGATCGCCACCGGGCGGGTCGAAGTGTTCGAGCGCGCCGGGCGCTATCAACTCTACATTCGCAAGTTGGAACCGCGCGGCGTCGGTTCGCTCGAGCTGGCGTTTCGACAGTTGTGCGAAAAGCTTGAACGCGAGGGGCTGTTCGACGAGCGGAGTAAGCAACCGCTGCCGCGGTTTCCACATCGCATTGTCTTGGTGACCAGCGCCACCGGCGCGGCGGTCGGTGATATGATTCGCACGGCCCGTCGTCGCTATCCGCCGGTTCATCTGTTGGTCTATCCGGTGCGCGTTCAGGGGCCAGGTTCGGCTGATGAAATCGCGGCGGCTATTCGTCGCGTCAACGAGAAGTCCGAATCACTCGGCGGTGTGGATCTGATGATCGTCGGTCGCGGCGGCGGGTCGTTGGAAGATCTATGGGCGTTCAACGAGGAAGCGGTCGCGCGGGCGATCCACGCGAGTCACGTGCCTGTGGTCAGTGCGGTGGGTCACGAGGTGGACGTGACGATCGCCGACCTTGTGGCTGACGTGCGTGCCGCCACTCCGACTGCGGCTGCGGAGCTGGCTGTTCCTGTGCTGGACGAAGTGCTTGGCGATCTGGGCGTACAGTCGTCGCGGCTTTCACGGTCGATTCGATCGCTCATCGACGTGCAGGGCGCTCGGTTGGCTGGCGTCGCGGGTCGCGGGGTCTTTCGTGCTCCGATGGATCTTGTGCGTCACCGTGAGCAACTGATCGACGAGTTGGCGGTGCGATTCGAGCGCAGCACGCATCAGAGGATCGCTTCGGTGCGGCAACATGTAGATCGCGCCGAGCGGGTGGTGGCGCGGATCGCTCCGCATGTGTACCTGATGAAGCAGTCGGCTTTGGTGCACGATCTTGAGCGTCGTCTCTTGCAGGCGTTGACGCGGTGCGTGTTGAATGCGGAGTTGCAAATCAATCGAATCAGCGGTCGACTTGATCGGACTACACCGGCGGAATTGGTTCGTGCGGGCGCGAAAGATGTCCGGCGAATGGAGTCGGTCATGGAAGTGGCCGTTCGCCACAGGTTGGCTCTGGAATTGGAAAGCGTTCGGCGTCATGATGATCGTTTGTCGGCTATGAGTTATCGAAGCGTGCTCGGTCGGGGGTTTTCGATCACCCGTACGAAGAAAGGTCGTCAGCTTGTGCGATCGATTGAGCAGCTTGAAGACGGGCAAAGTGTGGTTACGGAAACGGTGGACGGCGCGTTCGAGTCTAGGGTTGTAAACCTCAAACAGTTGGAGTTGTTCGACTAATTATGGGTAAGAAGAAACCGACATTTGAAGAAGCACTGCGTGAGTTGGAATCGATCGCCGGGCAGATTGAAGAGGGTAAGATCGGACTGGAAGAGTCCATCGTTAAGTATGAGCAGGGTATGACGTTGGTCAAGCAATGCCGTGCGATCCTCAGCAAGGCGGAGCAGAAGATACAGAAGCTTCAGGAACGTTCGGACGGATCGCTGCAGACGGCGCCATTCACTCCGGAGCGTGAATAGGCATGTCCTGAGCAGGTGCGGCATTGAGAACTTGTGAGCGGGTGAGGTACTGAGTACGCATTGAGCAAGTGTGACGCCGGCTTCCAGCCGGTGATCCATTGCCGCTCTCCGATGGTGTTTCAGAAGGCGTGCTTCAAACCGAGCCGCGACCGTAAGGGAGCGGTGGTTCGCAAGCCGGTCGTGATCGCAAAAAAACGCTCCCTTACGGTCGCGGCTCGGAAAGAGGCTTCCTAAACTCCCTCTCAAATTTGGGGGATCGGAACCGACGCCAGATTCGACTCCCCCACGGCTAAAGCCATGGGCCACCCAGCCATTCACGCCGGATTGTTCGCCCCATTCAATTGGCCGATGGTTGCTCCTGTATAGGCAAGTCGTTCTTGTGGGTTTCAGTCTTACGCAGACGCAATGAATTAAGTACTACGCTAATAGACGAGACCATCATCGCTGCGGCGGCGTACCCGGCGGGAATGCGACCCATAGCCGCCAGCGGTACGGCGACTATGTTGTAGAAGAACGCCCAGAACAGATTCTGTTTGATGATGCGTATGCTCCGTCGGGCCAGTTGTATGGCCGTTGTGAGGCGGGTCAAGTCGCTGTGCAACATGGTAATGTCCGCCGCACCGATGGCGACGTCGGTGGCCGAGGCGAAGGTGATGCCGACGTCAGCTTCTGCGAGGGCGGGGGCGTCGTTGATTCCGTCGCCCACAAACACAACGTGCCGTCCCGCTCGTTGCAGGTCACGTATGTATTGCTGCTTGTCTTGCGGGATCATTTCCCCGTGTACATCATCGATGTCGAGCTGCCGCGCGACTACGGTAGCGGTCCCTGCTTGATCGCCCGAGAGCATACCCAAACGCAGGCCAAGGTCTCTAATGCTCGCGAGGGCTCGCGAGGCCTCGGGCTTGACAGTGTCCGAAAGCACGATCAGTCCGATGCACACGCTCCGCGCCGCGACGAGTATGACGCTTTGGCCCGATGCGGCGTGTTGTTTGATGGCCTGTTCGACCGGTGACACGTCGATGTCGTTCATGCTCATCAGCGCCGCGCTGCCCACGTGAACGGAAACGCCTTCGACTTGGGCTGACACGCCGCGCCCCGGGACGCTCTTGAACGATTCCGCTTCCGCTAGGGTGAGGCCTTGTCGCTTAGCTTCGGCAACGATCGCACGGGCGAGCGGATGCTGTGATAGCAGATCGGCCGATGCGGCGAGCGTGAGTATCTGCTCGACGGTGTGCGTTGATGTGGCGGCAGTCGATAGCGAGACGTCAACAACAGCCGGGTGTCCGGTGGTCAAAGTTCCGGTCTTGTCGAGGAGCATGTAGTCGGCTGATGCGGCTTCTTCTAGTGCAGACGCATCGCGTACGAGAATGCCTTGCAGCGCAGCCGTGCCGGTGGCGACGGCGATGGCGGCGGGCGTGGCCAGACCCATAGCGCAGGGGCACGCGATAACCAGCATGGCCACCGCCCGATCGATGGCGATAGACCAGTCCAACCCGCCGATCAAGTGCAGCCCTAAGAGGGTCGCGACCGTAAGCCCCATGATAACGGGAAC
Organism: Phycisphaerae bacterium; assembly: GCA_029260075.1. Taxonomy (GTDB): domain Bacteria; phylum Planctomycetota; class Phycisphaerae; order UBA1845; family UBA1845; genus OFTM250. The sequence goes on along the minus strand of JAJDDY010000027.1, from coordinate 273,775 downwards.
AAACACACCGGCGACGCGGTCGGCGATGCGCTGCCACCGCGTCTTGCCCATTTGAGCCTCTTCAACGGCTTTGATGATTCGCCCCATGGTGGAGTCTGTTCCGACGCGCGTGGCTTCGATGGTGATGACGCCCTCGCGTACGAGACTTCCGGATGGCACCGTGTCGCCTTCGCGTTTGTGTCGGGGCATGGATTCGCCGGTTACGGAGCTTTCGTCGATGGCGCCTTCACCGAGCACGACGCGCCCGTCGACGGGCACGACCGTATCTTGCGCGACGCGTATGTGATCGCCCTGTTGCACGTTATCGATGCGCACGGTTTCCAAACCGTCGGGCGTAACTCGTTCGGCGGTGGCGGGGAGTCTTTTCGCAAGGGCGGTTAGGGCGGTAGTCGTGTTTCGCTTGGCACGGTTCTCGATGTATCGCCCGATGTTGATAAACACCAGGATCATGGCGACGGCGTGAAAGTGCGTCGCGCCGCGGTCGCCGGTCAACAGACCGACCACCCCGGATAGAAACGCCGCCGACACGCCGAGCGAAATGAGTAGATCCATATTCGGCGACCAGTGGATCAGCGCACGAAATCCTCCGGCGAGAATCGGCGCACCGGCTGACGATGCGAGGAGCAGCAAGCACAAGACGGCTTGCATCGCCACGGGCCAAACCCATCCGCCGGAGTCTGACGACTGAATGACCGGTGCGAGCCAGTGCAGCGCCAAAATGGGCAGGCCGATGGCGATGGCCTGTCCGAGCGCCTGACGATGTTCGCGCAGTTGATTCTCTTGCGTGCGCTCCGCCGCGACCGGCGACACATCATCAGGTCGGGCTGAGTCCGCATCGTATCCGGCGCGTTGCACGGCTTGGATCAGGTCGGCGCGCGACGCCGGTGGATCGGCTAGATCGACGGTCGCGACGGTGGTGATCAGGTTGACACGTGCTGCCGCCGCGCCAGGGACGGATTGTAACGCTCGCTCGACGTTCGCCGCGCAGCCTCCGCAGGTCATACCCTCGATGCGAAGGCGAACGGACGGCGGTCTCGAGATTGTTGGCATGATGGTACTCTTTTCTGGTGTCCGAGAATCTCTCGGCTCGGGCGGCATCTCATCGAATCGCGATCCCGGCCGGTACGGCGGAGCACTGCGGGACTCATGAAACGCATAGCTGTTGCGTCCGGGTTACTCATCTTCGCGCGACGTTAGTGCTCTGTCACAGCTAGAATGACGGGTTTGCCGAGCGGCGACCGTGAGGAGCGGACGTTGGAAAACCTGTCGTGAAAGCTTGAAAACACTTGGCGTGCCGCAATCTATGTACCACTTGCTACGAGAGTCGGTAACTGTTTCTTCTCCTCATTCCCCGCCCGTTGGGGCAGGCGGAGCGTAGCGGAGCCTGTCCCAACGGGCGTCGCGCTCGCCGGGAGACTCCGGACCTTAGCCGCATAGGCCGCCGGTGTCTCGTACTCCAAACTGCTGTGCGGGCGGCAATGGTTGTACGCCATCCGCCAATCCTCCGTCACGACCTTCGCCTCCGTCAAGCTCGTGAACAACTCACCGTTGAGCAGCTCATCACGTGTCCCCCCGGAGCCGCCGCCGGCACCAGGCCGGGGCAAACGGACTACGATGGCCGCTGCTACTCCGTCGTTGTCTTCACAGGGCAAGCTTCCGGTAATCCGTAGCCTCCTTTTGTGATGACGAGATCGCCCGGTGACACGCCATCGATGATTTGCACATACTCTCGGGTGTCGGCGCCGATGCTCACCTGGATTTCGTAGGCTTTGTCGTCGCGAACGACATGCAAGACCGAGGTGCTTTCACGGTCTGCGATGGCAGTGACGGGAACAACGATTGCTTGTTCGATCGGTGGCAACCAAACGCGAACCCGGCATGCAAGTCCCGGCCTTAGAAGTCGCTCGTCATTTTTCAGGATGGCGAACGCCTGCACATCTCCTGTGTTCGGATTCGCTGCACCGCTGAAGCGCGTAATGCTCCCCTCGAATCGCTCCCCGCGAAGCGAGGGAATACTCACTTCCGCGCGCGCACCCTGTTTCACGCTCGACAGGTATCCGCTCGGCACGCGAATCTCAGCGAAGACCTGTGACATATCCACGACGGTCGCTAACTGATCCGACTGCGCAACATGCGTGCCCTGCCGCGTTAGTAGCTGCGTGACCACACCATCAAGGGGGCTGGATAGGGTGCAGAATGCTACCGCCAATCGCGCACGAACCAGCTCGGCCTGAGCCACATCGAGTTGTGCTTGAGCCTCGGCGATCGATTCAGGCCGCGTCCCGACCTGGTATAGATCGAGCTTAGCTGCGGCGGCTGCATACGCGGCTTGATCTCGCCGCATCATGGACTTGAGTCTCTTGAACTCGACGTCGGAAATCTCATCATTCTCGCGCAGCCTTGCCGCGGCGTCCACACGTAGACGTAGCGATTCCAGTTCCGCCCTTGCCTTGTTCATGTCCTGCTTCGCGCGCTCAATTTCCTGTGGCAGGTAACCGTGCTTCAGGCGACCAAGTACGGCCTGTTGCTGAGCGACAACGGCGCGGGCCCGTAATAGTTCAGCTTCCGCCGGGCGCGTGTCCAAGACAAAAACGGTTTGCCCGTTCTTGACGATCGCGCCCTCGACAACCGACACCGTTTGGATTCGGCCCTCGATCTGCGCGGAGATGATGGCCGTCCGCTCCGGCATGGAAACAAGCATCCCGACGAGGTCGATGGAAGGTCGTAGCGTTATCAACTGCGCCTGTGCTACGCGAACCGGAATTGGCGAACCTGCGCCAGAATCGTCCGCCTTTTCCGCTGCTTGCTCCGAGGCGCAACCAACGAAGCCCGACAAGCAAACCAGGCAGACCGCGAGAAACCAACGCCATCGAGGTTCGCGTCGGTTCCACCGAAATCCAAATGGCGTAAGATGTTTATGGTTCATCATGCCTTCCGTCCTCCGGTGTTACGGACACACCCATGATCGAAGTATTATGGGCCACGCTACGGTCGAGGCGGAACACACGCATCAACGAGTAGTAACAGACCGGCGTGGCGATGAGCGAAAGAAACAGCGATACACAAAGTGCGCCAATGACCGCAATCGCCAACGGGCGCAGCATGTCCGCACCAGCCCCAACGCCGTACGCCAACGGCAGCAGTCCCAGGAAAGTAGTCAGCGTCGTCATGAGCACCGGCCGCAGCCGTCGTCTACCGGACTGTACGAGCGATTCGACCAGCGAAAGCCCACGCCCCTTGAGTTGGTCCACGAAGTCCAGCATGAGAATACCGTTCTTCGCGACGATGCCCACGCCGATGATCGATCCGAGGAAGGAGACGATGTTGAGCGAACTTCCGGTAACCCAAAGGGCCGCAATCACACCAAACATCGCCAGCACCGCGCCCGCCACGATGGAAAGAGGCTGAAGCACCGAGCGAAATTCGATCAGAAGTACACCGAAAACCAACAGGATGGCCATGACCAAGACCAGCATCAGATTGCGAAACGACTCTTGCTGTTGTTGATACAGACCGCCGTATTCGATCGAAACATCCGGCGGAATGGTGACGGTCTGTTCCAGTTTTTCCTTGATCGCCTCGATCCCGCTGCCAAGATCGCGTCCGGCCAAACGCCCGGAGACGGCGATGAGCTCTCGGAGGTCTTCGCGGTGGCGCTCGAGTAAGCCCGGACGGTGCTGAACATTCGTTACTTCCTGAAGTGTCACACGTGGCCCGCGCGGCGTCCGAATAGGTAACTCGACGATATCGGCTGATTTTTTTTGACGGTTGCCCGCAAGCAGTACGCGAACGCCGACTATTCGATCACCTTCCAGCACGTACGACGTATCCATACCCAACAGCGCCGTGCGCAACATCGTCCCGATCTGATCGGTATTGAGCCCTACGCGCGCCGCGTCGGCTCCTCGAACTTGGAACGTGAGTGAAGGACCGGCAACGATCAGACCGTCGATTACGTCAACGACGCCCGGAACGGTCTCAATGGCGTCGGCGATCTGCTTGGCCAATCGTTTGAGCTTGTCCGTGTCTGATGTGAAGATTTTGATTTCGATCGGGTTGGGAGACCAGGTTAGATCACCGATCAAATCGCCGAGTACGCCGGGGAACTCCGTTTGCAGCGCCGGTTCGGCAGCGGAAATCCGCTTTCGAAGCTCGTCGATGACCTCCTCCGTACTTCGTTGCCGCTGGGGGCGAAGTTTGACAAGGAAATCTCCGGTGTTGGGCTCGGCGATGGCAAGCGCCAGGCGTGCGCCGGTCCGCCTGGAATAGCTCTCCACTTCGGATGTGGCTTGAAGAATTTCCTCGACGTGGCGAAGCATGCGATCCGTTTCAGCGAGACTGGTTCCGGGCCGTGAAAAGTAGTCCAACACAAACGCCCCCTCGTCCTGCGCCGGAAGAAAATCCGTATCGAGCCGCGAGTAAAGGAAGACGCCGGCCGCGACGACCACGACCATGCATGTCGTCGATAACCCTAGATGGCTCAACGCGCGACGCAAGACCCATTCGTAGCCTGCGATGATTGTCCGCAGGAGTGGACCGCCTTGCTCAAGTTCATCCTGAACTGCTCCCTTCCTGCCGCGGATCAACATGCTGCCGAGGGTGGGCGTCAGCGTGACGGCCAGCACCAGCGATGTAAGTAACGCGATGACCATCGTCAATGCCAGTGCGCGAAAGAACACGCCGGGCACGCCGTCGAGGTATGCAAGTGGGATGAAGACCACGACCGGTGTAAGCGTACTGCCGATAAGCGGTATCCCTACCTCCCGGACGGCCAGCAAAGCAGCGCGGCGCGGTGCGTGCCCGGCGCATGTCTTGGCATAGATTGACTCGACGATGACGATGGCGTCGTCGATGACCATTCCGATCGCGGCGGCGATGCCACCGAGCGTCATCAGGTTGAAGCTCATATGGAACAGGAGCATGCCCGCCATCGTGATGAGAATAGTCACGGGGATGGCCAGTGCCGCCACCAATGTGGTGGTTGTCGTCCTTAGAAACGCAAAGAGCACAAGCACCGACAGGACAAGCCCGATGATGATACTCTCCCAGACGCTCGCAACGCCTTCACGCACGAACAACGACTGGTCATAAAAGAACGCCAGATGCATATCAGGCGGAAGCTCGCGGCGAAGCGCGGCCAACTCTTGCTTGAGATCCTTCGCGATGCCGAGTGTGCTGCCGTCGGGTTGGGCGTACACATTCAGCAGTACCGCGTCCACGCCGTCGGCTGTAACGATATTGAATCTCGGTGCAGCGCCGGGTCGCACGGAGGCAACGTCGCGGACGAGAACAGGGGCTCCTCCGTCCCAAGAAATTACGACATCTTCGATTTTCGCACGATCCCTGACGCGCCCATCGACAAGCGTTAGGTAGAGCTGATGATTCTCCTCCTGCATACCGGCTGAAACGAACTTGTTGGTTTTTGCCAGGGCTTCGCCGACCTGCTGGAGCGTCAGGTGGTAGGCGGTGAGCTTGACCGGATCGACCAGCACATGAAATTCCGGCACGTCGCCGCCGACCAAAGCAACCCGCGCGACCCCCTCGATACGCAAGAAACGAGGTTTGATATCGTATCGTGCCGTCTGCCACAGGTCCGTCATGCTCCGGGTTCCGCTCGTCAGGCTGATTCCGATGATTGGAAACGCCGAAAACGTCAAGCGATGGACCGCCGTCGTCGCGGTGACGGGTAGTGTGCTGCGTATTTGCGACAATCGACCAAGGACATAGAGCTCCGCCTGGACCATGTCCGTCTGCCAAGTGAAAAACACATTGACCTCGGCGGCTCCACGACCCGTGGCGGAACGAACTTGGACCGCACCGGGGATGTTCTTCATCGATTCCTCGATGGGCCGCGTGATCGTGGCCATCATTTCGTCTGAGGGTATGACGCCGTTGTCTACGAGAATGACGACGCGGGGGAAGTCTGTTTGCGGAAACACGGATGACGGCATGCGATACGCAGCGTAGGAACCACCAAGGCACAGTACCAAGGTTAGGAAGAGAATGCTCTTGCGATGACGAACGAAAAAACCACCCTCATTCAAGAGATGCTCCGACCCAGCCAGTGCATCAGGCTTATTCGGCTGGTCAGTGAGTAGTTCGCTCGTCGTCATTGTGCGTGTCTTAGAACGTGCTTAAGAAGGATCATTCAGAGCCGCGTCCGTAAGGAAGCGGTCCGGTTTCAACAGCAAAACCGCTCCCTGACGGTCGCGGCTCGGTTCGATGCACCCCTTCTTAAATACCCTCTTAGAATAAGAAGGCAGCCAGCGATTCCCGCGCGAACTGCTTGATGAGTATGGTTAAGTCGGCTGACGGTGTGGGCAAGTCGACTGGCCAAGCCTGAGTGGTCGCACCCAATCGTCGACAGCAGCCAGCGAGAAGTTACACAAACGCGAATAAGATACGTATGAAAATTCCTAGAGCCTATTCCAGAAATGCCCTGACCCGCAGGCTTCAGCTTGCGCGATGCATTCAAAGTCTGTTCTTGGGATAGGCTCCTAGCACTAGCCATTTATGGGTTCTCCGCGTCGAGACTAGTGGGGGCGTTCGCCTGTGCCTCGTCGTCCGATTCCGATGGCAGCCGGCCGCCTGTGGCGCGTCGCATCTCTGCCAAGGCGATGGCAAGATCCCGCCTTGCGCTAATGTACGCTTCCCGCTGAGCGACGAGCGTTTTCTGCAAGTCGAGCAGAGCGAGGATGTCCAGGGTTCCGGCCCGATACCCTCGTTGGGCGGCCTCCACGCTTGAGCGAGCGTGCGGTAGGGCCTCATCCTCGAAGAACTTGGCTAGACGCGATGCGGTCTCGACAACAGATCGCGCCCTCTGAATATCACGTGCAACATCGTCAAGGATCGCCTCGTACGCCTTTCGGGCCGTCACTGCAAGAAACTGAGCCTTGGCAATCTGGGCCTGGTTTTGGTCCCAAATCGGAAGCGTAATGTTGAGACTCGGCCCCAGTAGCGAATCAATAGTCTGGTCCGGTTCCTGTTTTTTCTGACCGCCCGATCGAATACCCGGCGCCGTGACGCCTCCGTTTGCTGTGGTGGCGCGGGTGGTGTCGCTTGAGACATTGCGGTTCGGGGATGACTGTCGTTCCGGGCGTTCCCATTCGACACCGAGAGTTACGTCGGGAAAGATACTCAGGTATTGCCTTTCGATCTCATCCTCCGCAGCTTGAACTTTCATAGCGGCGGCGCGAGCGTCGAGCCGTTCCCGCATTGCGAAGAGCAGAAGGGACTCATCATCCTTGAACGCAAGAACTTCTTGCGGCAGCGAGTCTTCGAGAGTCCAGGGTTCATGCCATCTTGCGAGGCCAAGCGTATGCGCGAGAGTCGTTCGAGATATTTCAACCTCGCGATTAAGCCCCATCAAACGTATATGATCATTTAGCATATTGGCTCGCGCCAGATTGACATCCACTTTGCCTGCCTCGCCAGCCTCGAAGCGGTCCTCGGCCAGCTTCAGCGATTTCCTCGCAATCTCCAGCGTTTCGTTTGCTATCGTCTCCAACTGCTTCCACGCGATTGCGCGATAACAGTCGCGTCTTGCGTCCGAGGCGAGGTTGTTGGCCCGACGGACGACGCTTAGGATCGATTGCTCCAGCGCGGCCTCTGCAATACGCCGGCGAACCGGGATAAGCCAGAGGTCCGCCACCTGCTGCGCAAAGGTCACTGTGAGATTGGATCGCCCACCTCCCTCGGGAAAGCGTGGACTCAGTCCAATCGAGGGGTTGGTCAACAAGCCGGATTGCACAACATCCGCGCGCGACACTCCGATTCCCTGAACGACAGCCTGGAAGCGTTTGTTGTTGAGCAACGCCACCTGGACCGCCTCGTCCGTCGTCAACCCGCCGACTAGAAGTGCCGCGACCGCATCTTCTGTGACCGAGGAGGTGGCGGGGTTGTACGCCCGATCAACACCGGTCCGCGTAGCGACCATGTGTTCAGCGCGGTCGAAATCAGGTTGAGGATCAACAGTGACGCAGCCGGAGACTCCGACGCACCAAGCAGAAACGATAATCCTTAATGGTGCATCCCGCAGGACAGAAAGGTGCGAGTTGATTTCGCGGAGGTGTCGCATCCTCGCTCTCTCCGTAATTCCAAAAAACGCCCTACTCAAGAGCGTTGACGATGGCAAGTCAGTCGTGTCCGCACATCGGCGTCCGCAATGAACATCACTCGCGGTGTTCAAACGCTATCGTTACGAGTCGATCGACCAAGGTACCTTGAAGCTGAAGTCCGGCGTTGTCACGGGCAAGTCGAGACCGGCCAGACCGATATCCAACGTCAGTTTCAGGTGCCGGTTCTCCGTGGTCCGTCCTACGCCGCCGATCTCAAGAATCTTCCGGTTTGAGTAGCCATAGTCTTCGCCACTGCTATGGAGGTAGTTTGCCGCGACGATCTGCTCATGCGCGACCGAAGGCTCGCGACGATGACGCGGCGCACCCCTGGGGTCAACAGCCGTGCAATCAACGGGCTGCTGAGGCTCTCATAACACCTGGAGTCCGTTTTGCGTAGCGGGCCAGTCATCAGTGCAAACGGACCGCACCTTTGATTGTACCGCTGGAAGCATACGAATCGTATGTATCGTAGCCATTACGACCACATGACAATCCTGTCATGTTCGCGCTTCGACGGGTCCGCGGCTACGAACTGGTGTGTTGAAATTGCGGCATTCATCGGGCAGACCTACACTACTCGAAGGGCAAACGCGGCGGTCGCGAACAGGGGTGCCCCGAGCTACGGGAGGCAAGAGCATGCGCGTACTGGTTATCGAAGACGAGCCCGGTGTCGCGGGCTTCCTGACGAAGGGTCTTCGCGAAGCCTCGTACGCCGTGGACTTGGCGGACAACGGAATTGACGGGCTCCACAAGGCCGTCACTGAGACATACGATGCAATCGTGCTCGACCTAATGCTCCCCGGCAAGGACGGGTTCTCGATTCTGCGCGAGGTTCGATCGCGTGAGATCCGCACGCCGGTGATCTGCTTGACAGCGCGTGACACTGTCGACGACCGAATCAAAGGTCTTGATCTTGGCGCTGACGACTATCTCGCCAAGCCATTTAGTTATTCCGAGCTATTGGCGCGTCTTCGCGCGCTCATGCGGCGTGGCCACAGTCTTCAGCCGAACCCGATCACTATCGCCGATCTCAAGGTGGATGTAATGGCGCGGAGCGTACAGCGCGACGATCGACGAATCGATCTGTCACCCACCGAGTATGCGCTCCTCGAATATCTTGCCCGCAACGCCGGCCAAGTCATGCCTCGAACGATGATCCTTGAACACGTGTGGGACATGAATCACGATCCGATGACCAACGTCATCGACGTTCATATCAATCGCCTGCGGAAGAAGGTTGACAATGGATTCGACCCTCCGCTCATTCATACGATTCGCGGTGCAGGGTATGTCCTCCGACACGACACAACCTAGACGGTTATTCCGGACGATCGGTTCGCGCCTGACGCTCTGGGGTGCGTGCATCACGCTTGCCGTGTGCGCGCTTCTTTCTGTCGTGCTTTACACCGGACTCTTGACGTCGATGCGTGATACGATCGACACGTTCTTGGAGGGCGAGGTGCATGAATTCATGGTCACGGTCAATGATCATCCCGGCGACGACGCCGGTCTACAGCACGCGATCCGTCTTGAACTGGGCAGCCGCTCGCACAACGATCTCGCATTTCGCTTATTCGATGAGCAGAGGCGACTGCTTGTCACAAGCGAGTCCAATGACTTGATCGCGGCGCTTTGGAAACCTCCTGATGGGTGGGATCACACCGAACCGTACTTGGTGTTTCAAACAGTGAAGCCGCCTGGAGAAACAGGAGCCCATCGAACTTGCAGCCTGCGCGTGATTACGAACGATGGTCGTGCATGTACGGCGCAGGCCAGCTATACGCTAAAGCGGATGGACGGGGCGCTGGCGATGTTTCGTCGCGTTTGCGCGATCGGCCTCGGATTGGCCGCTGTCCTGTCGCTACTGAGCGGACGCGTCCTTGCCCAAAGAAGTCTGCGTCCCGTGCAAGCTCTAACAGAAACAGCAGATCGAATAGGCGCAGAAAGCCTCGCGGGGCGGATTCCGCTGACAGGCACTGACGATGAACTCGATCGCCTCGCCGCGACGCTGAACAGTATGTTGGAACGAATCGAGCAGCACGTTGGGCGCGTGCAACAATTCACCGCCGACGCGTCGCACGAGCTTCGGTCGCCGCTGGCAGCGCTTCGCGGGAGTGCTGAAGTAGCGCTGAGCAAGCCGCGAACGACAGATGAGCTTCGACAGGTACTGGAGGAGAGCATCGAACACTACGATCGACTCGCGCACATCGCCGAGGATCTCTTGCTGTTGGCGCGTGCCGATGCTGGACATGAAGTCGCGTGCAGGGATCGGGTGCAACTTGACGACGCAGTGGCAAGTGTCGTCGATCTTTACGTCCCGTTGGCGCTGGACCGAGGGATTGATCTCGTCATGGAAGATCGGGAGAAAATATCGCTTCAAGGAGACGGAGCCCGTCTGCGCCAACTTGTCGGCAATCTATTAGACAACGCCGTCAAGTTCTCCTCTTCAGGCGACCGGATTACAGTATCGGTCACGAATGAAGACGGCGTGGCCGGGATTACGATTACAGACACAGGCGAAGGCATCGCCACCGAGCATCTTCCGCATGTGTTCGATCGTTTCTATCGAGTAGATAAAGCCCGTTCCACGAAACACGGCGGCGCCGGTCTGGGATTGCCCATCTGCCGCGCGATAGCGGAAGCGCACGGCGGAACGATCACCGCATCGAGTACGCACGGTAAAGGCACGAGTGTTACAACATCGATTCCCGTTGATGTTCGTGCGGGAAGATGAGCGAATCGCCATCTGGAAAGCGAATGCCGATTCGGAGCCATCTTACCGTGCCGCTTCCGAACTTCGACAAAGGAGAACCACGCCATGAACAACATGCAAACGTACGCGATGCTCGTGATGGTAGTGTCCATCGCGACAGCCGCAAATGCTGAGGTCAATGACAAGAAGGAACAAGCTTGGAGTTTTGACACCGATGTCATTGGCGCGGCACCCGCAGGATGGAGTATTCATCAGACGAACCCAAGCCACTCAATGGCTACGTGGCAGGTGGCGGTTGACCCAACCGCCCCAAGTAGATCCCACGTGATGGCGCTCACGGAAACGAAAAACTTTGACGGTACGTTCAACATGGCCATCGTCGATGGAACGTCATACGGGGATGTTGATCTCTCGGTGCGTATCAAGCCGGTCAGCGGGAACGAGGACCAGGGCGGCGGCCCCGTGTGGCGTTGCCTGGACGAGAACAACTACTACGTTACCCGACTCAACCCATTGGAATCCAACTTCCGCGTGTACTACGTCAAGAACGGTCGGCGCAAACAGTTGCAGTCCGCCCGCGTCCACACCGAACCCGGAACGTGGTACACCGTGCGTGTAACGATGATCGACGATCATATCAGTGCTTATCTTGAGGGGCAGAAGTTGCTCGAAGCCACGGACGACACGTTCAAGGATGCGGGGATGGTCGGCCTATGGACCAAAGCGGACGCGGTCACCCGGTTCGACGATCTACGCGTTCGTGTTGCCCATAAGCTAACAACGCAGCCGTTGACGCTTAGCCGAACGATTCTTCTTCCGGGCGTCAGGGGACGCATCGACCACTTGGCCATGGATGAGATTGGCAACCGGCTGTTTCTCGCCGCACTGGGAAACGGCACGATGGAGGTCGTCGACCTCACCGCGGGTAAACGCATCCGCAGCATCGGCGGGCTGAAAGAGCCTCAAGGGATCTTGTATTTGCCGCAGTCGAAGCGGGTGATCGTGGCTTGCGGCGGTGACGGGACAGTTCGATCTTTTGACGCCGATTCCTACAAGGAAATCGCTCGATGTGATCTGGGCAACGATGCCGACAACATCCGCTGGGAGTCTACGACGAACCTGTTGTACGTGGGCGTGGGCGACGGAGCGCTGGGCGTATTGGACGCGGATAGCTTGACAAAGCGAGGTGAAACCAAGCTCACGGGACACCCGGAGTCGTTCCAGCTTGATCGCTCCAGTCGGCGTATCTACATCAACGTGCCCGATGCGCGGCAGATCGCCACCATCGACCGGTCGAAAAACGTAGTGATGACGAGTTGGAAGATCAAGGAGGCTGCGGGCAACTACGCAATGGCATTGGACGAGGCAGGAAAAAGGCTGTTTGTAGCGTGCCGAACCCCGCCCCGTCTGCTTGTGTTCGACACCGTCTCGGGCGGCCGTCTCTCGGCGACTGAATGCGTCGGGGATGCGGACGACATCTTTTACGACATCCAGAAAAAACAAATCTACATCGTCGGTGGCGAGGGATTCGTAGATGTTATCAACGGTTCGGCAGCTTCCGCGTATACACGGTTGGCACGAATTCGAACATCCCCAGGCGCACGCACCGGGTCGTTTGTTCCAAAGCGAGGACTATTGTATGTCGCGGCGCCTGCGCGAGAGGAACAGGAGGCCCACGTGCTGGTCTACAAACTGTCACGCTGACTATGCCCATGCCGTGGGTAGAACGCCGTCAATCGACGCCCTGTACTGATCTAGGCTACGGCTCGGTTCGCGGCGACCTGCCCCCGCGAGCGATCCTGCAGTTTTGTCTCAAGCCAATTCCCAAGACAATCGGCTTGAGAGCCGTTTGGGCTGTCCATGCATCGAGGCACGCTCGCTCCCTTCGGACGAAAGCGATCTGCTCCTCTGTGAATCTGGACTTCTTCATCAGTATCCTCCTCCCGGCCGCGGGCCGGGGCTGATGACCGAAGTCTACCCCAAAACTCTCATTTTGAATGGATCAGGATATGGGGAGAACGTCATATGAGCTTGAATACCACTGTACAGCTCCCCGCAATGGTCCCAAAGACGAAGGCCAGCACCCGGGACGTTCCAATCCCGGCCCATAGGCTACTGAGCGTCTCGTTGAATCCCTCGCCAACTGTTACGGACAGCGTTGCTGGACAGATCGATCACAGGACGCCCGTTGGAATCCCTGACGAAGACTGGTGGACGGACACGCTTCCGATTGCCGTTCGGGCTCATTCTTGCTGCTCCAGCGACTTGGGTCAGATACCAAATCGGCTGGTATCACATACCGCATCGAATATCAAGGCAAGCGAAAACGGCTCTCCGGCTTCAAGAATCCAAAAAAACGGACTACCCCCAAGGGGAATCGAACCCCTGTTGCCGGCATGAAAAGCCGGTGTCCTGGGCCACTAGACGATGGGGGCGGACGAATTTCGGCCGGGCGACGGCAGGTGGCGGAAACGAAGCGAGACGCGGGCTTCGACGCTTGCAGGGTCACTCGGCGGCCAGAATCTATCGGCCGAACCACTGTGCGTCAACCGGTGGCTCGTGCAAAAAACCGTCGCGGTGGTCGTCCGGCTCGGCGACCGCGCACCCAGCTAGAGCGCGGCCATGGGTCTGACCTGCCGCCAATCTACATACCGCTTGCGATGAGCGTCGGTGACTGTGTCTTGTCTTCATCCATCGGTCGTTGGGGCAGGCATCGAGCGCAGCGCCGTGAACCCGCGTTTGACGATGGATTGCGTCCGCGGTCAAGCGTGGTACGTCGCTAATGGATCACCGGCTGGAAGCCGGTGCCACACTTTTTGCGCAGGATGTTTGCCGGGTCGTCGCTATCTGAGCGGTCGGGGTCACGTCGTGCCTAGAGACTGCCGGGCCGGTGGCTCTTACCCGAGCGGGCGGCGCAGCAATTCTCCTCGGCATGTGTCGCACAGGTCGAAACGGAGCATTCGGTAGGTGCGGTCCTCGAGTTCGGTCGGGTCTGCTTGTACGAGATCGCGCAGCATGGCGTCTAGTTGTTGGCCTGCATCGGCGGTTGCGTCGACGTCGACATCGATGTGCCCGGCTGCGGCGAACACCTCGAGGCGGACGATGTATCGGCGTGGGTCGTTGGCGGTCATCGCTGCTCCGCACCGGTCACATTCGTACCGAATCAACTTTCGATGTCCCGTGTCGCGCGACCAGCTCCCGTACCGGCCACTTGCTTCCAGCGTTCCAACGTGTCGAATGCCGACCCGTCGTCCACAGCCCGAGCCGCCCGCGCGACGCCATCGGCCAAGTTCGTGGCTTGACCAGCCACGACCATAGCGGCGCCTGCGTTCATCAACGCCTGATCCCTTGTCGGGCCTGTCTGACCGCGCAAGATGGCCCGAACGGTTTCCGCGCTTTGTTCCGGGCTGCGTACGAGAAGTTCGTTCATGGTCGCTCGTCGCAGGTGCACGTCTTCCGGTGTGACCTCGAACCGGTTCAATCCTCCGTTGACTACCTCGACGACCAGCGTCGTACCCGTGACCGTCAGGTCGCACAACCCATCACCATGCACGATCCATGCGTGTTCGGCGCCGAGCATGAGCAACGCCTCGGCCATCTTGTCCATGATCTCCGGTTGAGGCACGCCGAGCACCTGACGCCGCGCGCCGGCGGGGTTGGTCAGGGGACCGAGCAGGTTGAATATCGTTCGCACGCCGAGAGTCTTACGTACCGGTGCTGCGTGTTTCATCGTGGGATGAAGCGTCCGCGCGTTGAGGTAGCCGATGCGTACTTCCCTCAGCGACCGTTCCACGACATCGGTCGATGCTTCGGTGTCGATGCCGAGGTGGTCGAGCGCTTCGGTGCTGCCGCTGACCCGCGAGGTGGATCGGTTGCCGTGCTTGGCTACGGTGGCGCCGGCTGAGGCGGCGATGATGGCTGCCGTAGTGGATACGTTGAACGTGCTGATGCCGTCTCCGCCTGTTCCGCAAGTGTCGATGCAATCGGCGTCACATCGAATCGGCACGACGTTCGCCCGCATGGCGTCTGCGGATCCGACGAGCTCGTCCACACACTCGCCTTTGGTCTTGAGGGCACCAAGCAACGCACCGATCATGCTCGGATCGACGGCGCCGGCCATGATGCGTTCAAACGTCCAACGCGATTGATCCCGCGTGAGATCGCGCCGGTTGGCGAGTTGTTCGAAAATAGCGATCAGGTCATTCATGGCGTTATTCGCTTCGGTCCCGGTCAGCCCGTTCTGAACCCGGCCAGCTGACCGTTGAGCGTAACCGCTGCGGGCGATACGATCCAATGAACCTACGAGCGCGTGGTGTTGTCAACCGGTCGAGGCACGTTTGCGTATCGTACGTCGAAAGCAGTTACGATGATTGATCGCTTGGACATGACTATTGTCGCCATTTCCTCCGCGCCGGCGATAGGGTCGGTGGGCATCGTTCGTCTTAGCGGGACCGAGTCCTTCTCGATCGCCGATCGCATGACCACGCTGGAGTCCGGTGCAGCGCTCCACGAGCAACGCCCATCGTCGCGCGTCGTTGGGGAAGTCCAAATCAACGACGCCCTGAGCGTACCCGCTGCGTTATACATCTTTCGCGCGCCGCACAGCTATACACGCGAAGACCTCGTCGAGATTCACACGATCGGGTCGCCGGCGCTGCTCGAAGTCGTTCGTCAGCGTACGCTCCTTCTTGGCGCAACCGCAGCGGAACCGGGAGAATTTACGGCCCGTGCGTTTCTACACGGAGCCATGGACCTTAGTGCTGCGGAGGCTGTTGCCGGCGTAATTCGTGCGCACAGCGATCGGCAGCTTCGCGCCGCCCGTCGCATCATGGACGGATCGTTGGCTGAGCAGATCGTCGGCATGCGCTCGGAGCTTGCGGAACTCGTCGCCCTTGTCGAAGCCGACATCGACTTTTCCGAAGAGCCCATCGAGTTCATCACGCCTAACGATTGCCGCGAGCGTTTGAATAGAATCGCCGAGCGTGTACAAGGACTTCTCGCCGGATCGACCTCGGTTGAACGGCTCGACGTGCTGCCGCGCGTCTTGCTTCTCGGTCCGCCCAACGCGGGTAAGAGCACTCTGATGAATCGGCTAACGGGTACCGATCGCGCGATTTGTGCGGCTGCGGCTGGAACGACTCGCGACATTCTTTCGGCTCCGATCAGGCTCGGACAGAGCGAGGCCATGTTGCTTGACTCTGCAGGGGTCGATCGGTCGGAGGATGAAATCATTGCCCAAGCTCGTTCCATGGCGTTGTCGACCGCGGAGCGTGTTGACTTGCTCTGTCTGGTTGTAGACGTAAGCGCTCCGGTCGACACGCATTTTTTCGACTTGATCCGCGAAGTTGATTGCCCGGCCATGGTCGTCGCGGCCAACAAGTGCGACGTGTCCACCGACACGATGATCCGCAGTTCGATGTCAAGATTGTCGGCGCATGGGTTCGGGCCGGTTTGTGGTATCAGTGCGTTGTCCGGGGCGGGCATCGACCGGTTGACGGGAACGATGGCGGATCTGTTGGGTGAGATGGCCACCACAACGCTGTCCGAGTCGACGCTTCTCAGCGTTCGCCAAGAGCGGGCGATTAACGATGCGGCGCAAGCGATCGCACGTGCCATGAAATTGGCACAAGACGCTACCGAAACCGTCGATTGCGCCGATGTGCTTGCTTTCGATCTACGCGATGCGCTCGACCGACTCGGCGTCGTTAGTGGTGACGTAACGAGCGAAGACCTGCTTGCCGACGTGTTCGCGAACTTTTGTATCGGCAAGTGATCGGACGCGCCGAATTCGCTCATCTTGATCAGTGTGTCGTTGCGAACGCCGCACCTTGACACGTCTACCATTCAAGAGCTACGGGGGCGTCGTGGCCAAAACGGTCCACCGCACGCCCACGATGGACGGCGACTTCGAGTCGATCGCAGCTTCCCCAGAGGGCGACGGGTTCGCCGGGTTCCACGTCGGAGTAGGTTGAGTGGATGGTGCCGATGGATTGGCCGTTCACGGAGACCTGCGCGCCTGCACTTCCGGCGACGCGATCGATCTGATCGCGTCGGATGTTCGACACCAGCGTGCCGAAGTGGTCGACGTAGAGCACGACGCCTTCCACGCGATTTTGCGTGATCGTGGCTTGCGAATTCACGGAGAGCATCTCAATCCGGTCAGTTGTGCGCCCGAATTCGTGCGGCAGTGTGCCTTGGAAGAGGTGGGCAGCCACCGGCGCCATGATGTCGCGGGCGTGGAATGTCGACGACAGGGCGGGGGCGAAGAACTTGCGATTCTCCACAACGTGCATGACTTCGACCGGCAGCTCGCGGTGAAGAAACGTGACGAGCCCGTTGTCCGGAGCGATGACCCACTGCCCCGCGTATCGCCCGAGAAGAATTCGTCTTTCGCTTCCCACCCCAGGGTCCACGACGGCGATGTGGATAGTCCCTGCGGGATAGGAAGGCCACACTTGTAAGAGCACGAACGCCGCTTGCTGTACGTTGTGTGGTTCGATTTCGTGCGTCACGTCCACGATCGTGGCGTTCGGGGCGATCCCGAGGATAACGCCCTTCACTGCGGCTACGTAGTAGTCACGCAATCCGAAGTCGGTGGTCAACGCGATGATCGACGATGTCATAGACGCACCTTGCTGCACATCACCGGTGTGGATCGTTCAGCGTATTGCGTGAACTGATGCTGCTATTGTGATCGTTCTTTGGTGAAGGTCAACGACGTGCGGGCATGGTTCTTGTATTGAAGTGGAGATGCGTACGCTGGTTTCGAAGTGCTCGTGCAAATGGGCTTTCGATCATGCGACGTCGGACGTCGATGCCTGTCGCGTGCGGATGAGCAGGGCGCCGGCAACGAGAAGTAGTAGTGCGATCGTGACTAGGCCCCAGGTGGACGCGGCGGGGATGTCGGCGCTCGGTTCGAACACGAACGTCGTGACATCATCGACGACGGGCCATTCCCAGAGGAGTTCGACGTTGCTGCCGTCGAGGTTGGCGCGATAGATGCGATCGCCGAGTAGCTGCGTCCAGTAGAGCTTGCCGCCGACTGTGTCGAGCGTAATGTCGACGGGTTGATTGACGATCGGCGCGGCGAGGAGGACTTCCACTCCGGTTCCGTCGAGGTTGGCGCGAATGATTCGGGAATCGAACGACTGGGCGAAGTACATTTTTCCACCGGGCACGTCGAGTGCCATGCCGTTGACATCGTCAACTTCCGGCCAGGCGAGAAGCGTTTGTGGATTCGTTCCGTTCATGTTGACACAGCGTACGCGGTCGTCGAATCGCTGGGCCCAGTATATCTTTTGACCGACGCCGTCGACGGCGAGCGTCGTCGGTACGTCAACCTCGGGCCAGGTCGTGATGATCGTCACGTTCGAGCCGTCCGGGTCGGCGCTTTGAATGTTGTTGTCGAAGAGTTGGGTCCAGTAGAGTTTTCGACCCACGGTGTCGAAGGTGATGTCTGTTGGGTCGTCGAGCTCAGGCCACTCCAGGAGCAGCGTCGGGTTGCTGCCGTCACGGTTGGCGCGGTAGATTCGATCACCGAAGGTTTGCGCCCAGTAGATCACGCCGTTGGCTGGATCGGTGGTGATGCCGGTGGCATCGTCGAGCACCGGCCAGTTCAGCAGGGTGGATACACTGAGATTGGCGGGGTTGGCGTTGAGCATACGGTCGTCGAAAGACTGTGCTACGAACAACTGACCGTCGGAAGCACGCGCTGAAGTCGACGGGGTCATCGAACAAGCAAGCAACGCAATTCCCAGCGTCGTGATCCACCGCATAATATGTTTCCCCACCCCAGATGGTCTAGCTAAGAATGTAGGCAGCCGGTGATATGGGTTTCAAAGCGTCGGCCGCACAACAGCAGGATGCGGTGGCGCCGAAGATGGTCCTCGGCGCCACCGCACTGCGTTGTTCTCTGTCGCTATGTCGACTTGCGATCGTTATCGCGGGCCGAACGTTCGCGGCGTTACGGTGAGCATCCCGCGAGGCATACGCCAAGCACGGTTTGAGCCTCGAGCGTACACTCGTCGAGTGTGCCACCGTTCGCACGGCAGGTGATAAACGTGCGGACAGCCTCATCGCCACAGCGAATTTCGCAACCGAGACCGCACTGAGTTTCGAGGCATGTGGCCAATGCTTCGTGAGCTTCGCCAGCGCAGGTCAACTCGTCACCGCCGTTTTCGCGGCATGCGTGGTATGCTCGGACTGCGGCACGCTTGCACTCGTCTTCGCAGCTAGGCGGGCTGTCGCAGTTGAGTTGCAGGCAGGTTCGCAGCACTTCATGGGCGATGGCCAAGCACTGATCTTCGGCGCCGCCGTTCGCTCTGCACTCGCGGAAGGCCCGTTCGGAGGCCGTCTTGCATTTGTCTTCGCAACTCGGCGGGTCTACGCAGTTGCTTCTGATGCACATTTCCAGCGCCGCGCGGGACTCTTCTCGACATGCTTCGCGCGTGCCGCCGTTGTCAATGCACATGCGGAAGATGCCCTCGGCGTGCCGCTTGCAGCGATCCTCGCACGTGGGCGGTTGATCACAATTCTCTGTGATGCAGGTGTTGAGAAATGCCCGCGATCTCATGTGGCAGACATCTTCTGCTACGCCCTCGGCGATGCACGCATCGAATACGTCACCGGCCGCCATGCGGCAGCGTTCTTCACAGTTTGGCGGTTCGCCACAGTTCGTGTCGAGGCACGCCCGCAGCGCGGCGTGGGCTTCGGCGCCGCATTCCTCACGCGTACCGCCGTTGGCGATGCATGCGTGGAACACGTCTTCGGCCTGCCTCTTGCACCGCTCGGCGCAGTCGAGCTGACCGCCACAGTTGTCGATCAGGCACTGCTCTAGAACGCCGCGTGCTTGACCGGCGCAGTCCACGTCAGCACCGCCGGCATCGATGCATTCTCTATACACGAGCTCCGCCTGTTCGCGGCAGGCACGACCACATTCGGTCAGGCCTGTTGCGTCCATAAGTACTGTGGGTGACACCTCAAGTTGAACGAGTTGATCAGCCCGCACCTGCGGCGTGCGGCCTTTCTTGTTTCCTAAGTCGTCGGCACCAAGAGCGGCGGTCCAGCCGATGCCGAGACAACAGGTGAGTGCTACCAGTGAACGAGATCGAGTCATCATGTGCCCCCTAGTCAGTGTTCCAGTTAGTCGAGTCATTACCAATTTCGAACCTTTCAGGACGCCACAGATCGAATTGAGACTTCACACGCCTAGCTAGCCTCACGCTATCGTTGGACTGACGCAAACGCGAGAGCAAGCCGTACCGACCATTATGGCCACTTCTCCCGATAATGTCAAAAACGAATACACAAAAAATCGGACCGATCTGTTGAGTAGAAGTGAACCGTCGCTTCATGAATTGATGCGTACGCCGGTCCGCAGTTGCGCCGAAGCCCGTCGGATCGGTGGATGCGTGTCGACTCGGCCAGCAGGACGTAACCGGCACCAGTGTGCGAATCGCCGTGGCGACCCTCCGAGGGTGCGTAGCAGTCCATGATTCTCGGACGATGTTGGATGGGTTCGGAACGGCGGGCAGCCGGGCTGAAAATCTGTCGCGGTCGACCAATGTCGGAGCGGGATCGATTGGCATCCGGCCGCGGATTGCGAACGGAGCAGGCGGTTTGCTGTGCGGGCGATCAGTATTTTTCCGACGTGGCCAGGTCGAAGCCTTCGTGATCGGGGTTGAGCGAGCACTTTCGGTACTCGGCGCGACAGGCGTAACAACTGGTCACCTTGCCGACGACCTGGTAAATGACCAGATCGATCAACACGGCCGCGATGAGGACGAACCACGCTTTGATCACCGACACGCGAAAGAAGTACAGCGCGACGAGTCCGAACACGACCACGATCAACACGCCGAGCCACTGCGGAAAGTCCTTGCGAACGAATAACTCGTTCCGATAGCATACGGCGCATTGGTCCACGCGATTGTTATGGCGCATATCTTCGCTCACGCGTACAGGGTGTCGTTGGTGACACCGCGGGCACTCGATCGGGTCGGTTAGCCCTTCAAGGGGTTCGTACTCGATGATGGCGACACAAGTGTCGTTGGGGCAATGATAGCGAATCTGCACGTCTAATACCTCGGCATTGGTTCTGTGTTAGCGGTCGGGACGAGATAGGAATCTCGTCCAAGCTGCGGGATCCTCGTTCAGCCATGCGGAGTCTTCATTCCGGCATGCGGGGGTTTTCATTCCAGCATGTTCTGCTTCTTCTTCGGTGCCACGCCCGGTGTTGGGTGCTACGCCTATTACTGGGTGGCCCATGGCCTTAGCCGTGGGGGAGTCGAATCCAGCATCGATGCGAGTTCCCCACCTCTGAAGAGGTGGCCACCAAGGCGCGACCGCTAGGGGGCGTTTCGAGCTGTCGCGGCCAGTCTTCACAACTCCGCTTGCTTGCGGTCGCGGCTCGGTAAGCCCGTCACGCGGTGTGTGACACCGCACTAGATCGGCCAACCGCACTCCGTAATAAGCTGTTGACTAGCGATTTCGCCGACGTACGCACAGACCGATCCGAAGTACAGGATGCCGGTGGCGGATTGCGTCGAGCGAAGTCGCACGCATGAGGATACCATATATGCGAACAGGGCCACCGCCACCAGCCCCACGACGACGCGCAGTGAAACGATGAGCCACGCCGCCTTCAGCTCCGCGAATATCGACACCGGTTCCGTTCCGCTCACCCACGCAGCCAGTCCCACGCTGACGGCAGTGAATGCCAATCGGACCGCGATGGACCATGAAAGCACGCGACTGAAGTGCCGAAGCGGGTCGATCGTCATTTTCGTTGCGGTCAGATAGGCGTGCCCCAACAGCCACGCGATGGTAATGCTACCCAATAAGGCTGATCCCAAAACCGCCGAAAGCGTGAGCATCGCGATGCGTAGCGGATCGCTCGGGCCTGCTTCCAGCCGGGCAATAGTGGACAGTGCCGTGGCGCACAGACCGGCCAAGCCGCTAACGAACGCGACCACGCGGAAGGCTCGCGGAATTCGCAGGACGAACGGGGCCATCATTACAAGTAGGAACGCACCGCTTGCGACCACGAGCCCGAGACGCATCGCCCAGACGTTTTCGAGAGCGGTGACGTCGCCGCCTTGTGCGATGGTCCACACCGTCGCCGAGCAAACCAGGGCGAACGTAATCAGCCCGATCAGTCGCAGGAAGGGCCAGGCGATCTGACTGACGTTGGCTGTGGACAGGATCAGCAACGTGCCGCCAGCCAGTGAGTACAGGAACGTGATGATCATTGTAGTAGGTGATTTGCGATCGGGACGTCGCCCAATCGACCCATGAACAAGACCCTACTGAATGACAGCATGTTGGGCAGCGCATACACGGCGCTGAGACGCCGACTTCCAGCCGGATCGCACGAGGGCTAGTGCATCACCAACCCGAACAGGGTGTTGACCAATGCAGGTATTCAAGTGCGTCACCGCGAACCCGCACGGGAAAACTGGACTTGCCCCCGTCAAGAGGCGGAAATCGCTAATGGATCACCGGTTGGAAGCCGGTGCCACACTTTTTCAACAGACAGCCAAACTTGCGGGTTCCGTTCGTTCATTCAGAGCCGCGACCGTAAGGAAGCGGACGATTGAAATCCGGTCGTGACAACTCGAAATCGCTCCCTCACGGTCGCGGCTCGGATCGGAACAGCCCGTCACTTGAGTTGAGACGAAGCATCAAAAGGCCGCGAGACGATTCAACAGCCCACCGGCGGCATTGTGCCGTTTCCCCCGGGGGCACGCAACCGCCCCAACGGATTCGTCCGCCTCACGTTCCATGCACACCGCTCAAGTTCTGCGTCTCGATCCGGCTGGTACTGCCGATCGACCGGCAAGACCTGCGCGTCCGCGCGGCGTCAGCATGCCGCGTCCATCGCGATTTCTGGTTGAGGTATTCTCTTGTAACCCTTTGCAAGAGCATAGTTAATAAGGATTCAAGGTGATGGTCGACGCCTATTTCTAAACGGCGCTTTGCGGAATGGCACGGGCGGTGTTGAAGGAGGTAGATCACATCGCTGTCGTGCGGTGTGTCCACAGTTGAATGTGGGATGCGAAAAGTAATGCAAACGGAAACCGCAATGGATGGTGCCGACAATGTGACACTCGATTGGGAATCGCTGGGCGAGTTGGTTCGCCAGCGGACACTGGAATTGGTCGCCACACATTTCGCGGGTCTGGCGTCCTTGTCAACCGCAGACGTTGATGGTTCCGCCGACGCGGCGTCGGAGTAGGGCATGAGCAGTTATGGAATCTGGTTGTCGGCCGCGGGGATGCAAGTGAACGAGCATCGGCAGACCATTATCGCCAACAACATCGCCAATGTGGGCACGACCGGTTTCAAGCGAGATCTTGCCGTGATCACTCAGCGCGACGTCGAGAGTCGTGCAGGTGGTGGCAAGCAAGGCCTCGCGCACCCTGTGTTAGACGACCTAGCCGGTGGCCTCAACGTCCGGCCGAGCGCCCACATCTTCGAGCAAGGTCCGATCGAGCGGACGAGTCGACCGCTGGATGTCGCGATCCAAGGAGAGGGTTTCTTTGAAGTCGGTGACGGCACGGAGACACGATATACACGCGACGGTGAGTTTGCCATTAGCACGAGCGGAGAACTTGTGTTGGCTGCGGGTAACGGTCGCTGGCGAGTACACGATGCGGGTGGCAGCCCCATAAGCTTCGCAGCGGACGGCGGGGAAGTCGAAATCATTCGGAACGGCGCCGTCCGTCAAGGAGAGACCGTGGTCGCGCAGTTGGCGCTGACGACGACCGCCAACAAACAAACGCTGAAGAAGGTCGGCGAGAACTTGTTCGATGCCGGCCCGCGAGAGATGACGCCGGCGCCGGGACGCATTATCGCCCAGTCGCGCGAAGGGTCCAACGTGAATGCGTCTACGGGCATGGTTTCGATGATCGAAGTGGCGCGGGCGTATCAGCTCAACGCCACGATGCTTCAAATGCAAGATCAAATGACCGCCCAAGCGGTTTCGACGCTGGGTCGACTGGATGCCTAGTACGAATTATGTGCCATCAGTTTGGCACTAGAAATTGGCCGGTAGTCGAGCGAGCGGAATGCTTGCTTCACACTGTTTCGACGGATTGTTCGGGATCATCGTCTTATGGCCGTGATTGCACTACATGCAGCCGCCTCGGGTATGCGGGCGCTTGACGAGAAGCTCAACGTGATCGCCAACAACCTGGCGAACATTAACACACAGGGTTTCAAGCGGTCGCGCGTCAATTTCGAGGACTTGCTCTATCAGATCAAGCGCGAACCGGGCATTCCGAACGCTCAGGACGAACCGATTCCGCATGGGATTCTTGTGGGAACGGGTGTGGCGATATCGGGCACGCAGATCAACTATGCCGAGGGCGCCGTGGACGCGACCGACAGGCCGCTCGATCTTCGGATCGACGGCGAAGGATTCTTCCAAGTACAGACGGTACACGACGGCGACACGACGATCGCCTACACGCGGGCGGGAAACTTCGTACGGAACTCGCAGGGTAACGTCGTATTGGCGAATTCCGGCGGCGCCATTCTCGAACCGCCGATCGTTATCCCGGACGATCAACTGCAGATTACGATTGGTCGCAACGGCGACGTTCGCGTGCGGCAACAAGGGGCGCCGACGCTGAGCACCGTGGGTCAAATCGACCTGGCTCGTTTCGTGAATCCGGAGGGGCTTTCGCAAATCGGGCGTAACCTGTTCATTGAGACCGATGCCTCCGGCGTGGCCATTACGGGTACACCCGATTCGGACGGTCTCGGCGCCGTCGCGCAAGGTCAATTGGAAATGAGTAATGTCGATCCGGTGCGCGAGTTGATCGCGTTGATCACCACGCAGCGGGCGTTTGAACTCAACAGTCAGTCGATCAAAGCCGCAGACGAGTCGTTGCAGATCGTCAGCAATCTCAGGCGGTTCTAGGCGGTTGATGAGATAGGTTGAGTTCGTTGCGGTCGGACGACAGCGGCCGTGGATAGAGGATGTTTCAAAGAGTGTTACGCGAGCGTGGGCTCGTGCTTGCATGGGTGTGACTCCGGTGTCACACCGTTCCGGGCGAGGCCGGTAACTCGGGTTGTCGCCCGCAGGAAGCGATGATGAAACGCAAGGATTGCGTCCAATTCAATCGGCAGAGACGGCCAGCATGCCTGTCCCAGTCTATGCGAATCGCATTTCGCCCCGCGGTGATTGTGTTGGTGATGATGGTGTCGCCGTCGATGCTTTCGGCGGCGTCTCTTCGTATGTGGCCTACAAGCGTCGTGGTCGATGACGGTATCCAACTGTCCGATCTCTGCGCGATGCGTGGGTTTGCGCCCGACGATGCCGAACGATTTTCCGACTTGGTCGTCAGTAACGCGCCGCCGGCCGGTGGATCGCGTGTCATACACATGGATATGGTTCGGGAGGCGATGATCGCCGCCGGGGCGAACATGGCGGAGCTTACGTTGAGCGGTGCGATGCGATGTGTGGTCACGCGTCCGGCGGATCGCGCTGCGGTGACGGAAGTGCGGACTCGATCCCGCTCGGCGGTGACACCGGTTCGACACCGTATATCGTCGCAGCAAGCACCAACGACTTTGAACCGCGTCAAAGTGGACGAGACTCTGCGGAGTGCGGTGGTGCGCTTCTTCGACACGGAGTTGGCGCGCTACGGCGGTAGGGCGGATGTCGTGTTCGATAGAGGGTTTGACCAGATTCTCGAACTGAATGGTTCCACGTTTGATTTTCGCATCCGTCGCCGACCCGGCTCGGCGTTGGGGTTGATACCGCTGGAGATCGATGTACTGGCTGAGGGGCATGTGGTCCAGACGGTGTCGATTCACGCCAACGTCAAGCTGATACGCCAAGTTACGACCGCAGGGCGGGCCATCAATCAGGGTGCAACGATTCAATCTCGCGATGTACACCTTACGCCGGTTTCGCTTGTTCGCCTTGTCGATCTTGGATTGCGCGACTTGGCGCAGTCGGTTGGACAGCGCGCTAAGCGGTTCATCCCGGCAGGCAGTGTGATTCAGGCGGACGAGATCGAGTCCGTGCCCCTCGTGACGCGAGGGCAGATTGTCATGCTCACGTCGATAACCGGAATGGTTCGTGTTGAGACGAGCGGTACGGCGATGGCCGACGGGCGCCTCGGCGAGACGGTCAGCATCAGTTCCTCGAACCGAAGGAAAAATCGGTTCGACGCCGTTGTCGTGGGACCGGGACGTGTACAAGTCGGGCGCCATCCGCAAGGATGGAGTGCCAACCGTGTGGCAGGGAGTTGAAACCCATGAAGCAGATTGTCGTCATGATCATGATCACGGTGGCGTTCACGGCCGATCGCGCCGTGGCGCAGACTTCGTCGATCGGCGCGCGGGTTCGTCAAGCGAACGCCGGCGTCGTTCAGCCGATCGCGCCCCGCGAAGCGACCAAGAACATACGCAACGCGGTTTACGATCGATATTCCTGGGTGACGTTGCCGCCGAAGCCGCCGAAGACGTTCAAGGTGGGTGATCTGATCACGATCATCGTTCGGGAACGACGAGAGTTTGAAGCGGAGGCGGAGCTCACGACCAAGAAGAAGCTCAATATGAAGACAGAGTTGGATGGGTTCGTCAACTTCAAGGATGGCGGGATTGGCGCGGCGACGTTTAGTCGTGGGCGTCCGGGGCTTGACCTCAGCATCAACAACAGAAATCAATCAGACTCAGACGCCTCGCGAGAAGACTCGCTGGTTACGCGACTCACCGGTCAGATTATCGATGTGAAACCTAACGGCGTGATTGTACTGGAAGCCAAGGCGCAGGTGACGCATGACCGTGAAGTGAGTTCGATCACGCTTACCGGCAAGTGCCGTAA
The DNA here is from genome assembly GCA_029260075.1 of Phycisphaerae bacterium. GTDB lineage: Bacteria > Planctomycetota > Phycisphaerae > UBA1845 > UBA1845 > OFTM250. Next base: position 247,107 of record JAJDDY010000027.1, on the reverse strand, counting down.
AGAGGATGTGACGGCCGACAACACGATTCTTAGCACGCAACTCGCGAGCAAGACGATCGCCATGCAAAACGAAGGCGCGGTTCGTGACGGGGTCAAGCGTGGGTGGTTGTTGCGGCTCCTTGATTTGCTGAGACCGATTTAGCACGATGATACGACCCTCCACATTAGTGATTGTTCCTTTGTTCTGGATCGTGGCGATTCCCGCTGCGGCGCTGGCGCAGGTAGCGCGTGTCGGCGACGTGACGCGACTCCAGGGTCAGGGAACGAACGTGTTGATCGGTCAGGGGTTGGTCTTCGGGCTGTCCCAGACGGGCGACCCTTCAAAGTATCTTCCGACGATGAAAGCGCTTCGCGCTGGTGTTCGGCGATTCGGTGTCGAGGTGAACGAGCTATCGGAAATCTCGAACACGAAGAATGTGGCGATCGTGCAATTGGAGGTCGTGATCCCCGAGCACGGTGCCCGTGAGGGCGACCTGTTGGATGTGACCGTCGCCGCCCACGCGGCCAAGAGTCTGGCCGGTGGTCGCTTGCTTCCCACGCCGTTGATCTATCACCAACCGTCAGTCGGCGGTCTGTTCGGATTCGCCCAAGGGTTGGTGGAAATCAACGAATTGACACCAACGTCTGGTGTGATTCGCGGCGGGGCACGACTCGAACGAAACGTGTTCATCAACGTGCTCGCCAGGGGAGGAGACCTCCGTCAGGAAGGGATCCGGAACCCGTGGATCCAGTCGGACCAGACCTACATCACGCTTGTGCTGGACGAAGCGCATGCGGGTTGGTCGGTCGCGGCGGCTGTTGCTCAGGCGGTGGATAAGGAGTTGAGCATCTCAGCCGACGTGGATCGCGTAGCGCTGGCGATCGACAGCAAGAACATCGTCGTGCTGATCCCCGAACATCAACTGGCTGATCCGGCGTCGTGGATTCGCGACGTGGAACAGACCCCGATTCTTATGGAATCGAACGAAGCCCGCGTCACGGTCAACCGGGTTTCGGGAACTATTGTTGTTACGGGTGACACGCGCATTTCGCCAGTAGTAATCTCGCAGCGTGGGATGACCGTGACCGTCGCGGCGCCACTTGCTGACGGAACGACTCCGCGGGCGGCGTTTGAGCGGCAGGATTTCGTGGCCCTCGATCGTGAGGCGGACCGCCAACCGAAACTCGCTGATCTGCTCGATGCGTTGAACCGCCTCAAGGTACCGTTCGCCGATCGGGTTTCGATTCTTGAACAGATTCATCGAGCGGGCAAGCTGCACGCTCGCCTGATGTATGAGGGGTAAGTGTGAACGTGGAATCCATGCTATCCGCAACCGCCCCGACAACGGGCACCGACCAGGTGCGTCGCGTTAAGGAAACGACCGGGCGCGTCATTGGTTCAGTGTTCTTCGGGACGCTCCTCAAGGCGATGCGCGAGAGTTCGCTCAAGGGAGAGTATGGTCACGGTGGTCGCGGCGAGGAAGTGTTCACGGCGCAGTTGCATGGATTGATCGCGGAAGAACTCGGCATGACGATACAGCGCGGACCGATGGCTGCGATCAGCCGGCAGTTTTCGCGTCAGGCGGAACTGATGGGCGCTGGAGCGCAAACGAAGCAGTAACTACCAAGATTTGGCAAACGTTATGGAACAAAAACGTCTAAGAGAATTTTCCCGGTTACTCGACGCCCTGTGCCAGTTGCAGATGGAGTTGGCCGACGTGTTGCAATTGAAGTTGGACGCCATGCGTCGGGCCGATCTGCCTGCCATGCAGCGTGTCGGTGAGCGCGAGGTGGCGTTGGTGCGGTCTATCGAGCAGCGAAACGGCCTGCGTTTGCAGCTTATGGACGCCATGGCCAACGATTGGCAACTTCCCGAAGGCGCCGGGCGAACGATGACGATGTCGCAACTTACGGCGCGATTGTCGGGTGGCGCGCGGGACGGGTTGGTTTGTGTTGTCGACCGATTACGCGATGCCGTCGCTTTGGTCGCCAGGACGAACGCCACTGTGTCGGTCGTCGCCCGCGAAGTCGTGGGCCACCTCAGATGGGTCTTCGCGTCGGTACGGCCTGCGGACGAACAACCCACAGGGTACGCCGGTGATGGCGCCGTGGTTACGGTGCCAACCGCCGGCATTTTCGAGATGATGGGATAGCACGCGATGGGACTCCTTAACTCCGCACTACAGATTGGCCGATCGGCGATCCTCACGTATGAGGGGGCGCTGAATGTCGTCGGTAACAATATCAGCAGTGCGTCCAGTCCCGACTTCACAAGACTGACGCCACTGCTTGACCCAATTCAGGGCACGCCCATTTCCGGCGAACTTCAACCTGGCGCGGGCGTGGCGCTGAATCAGATTCAGCGCAACATAGACGAAGCGCTCGAGTCGCGCATGCGGCTTGCGATCGGGGCGAACGAATCGGCGATAACTCAGCAAGGATCGCTAGCGCAGCTCGAACCGCTCTTTGACGAGTTGTCGCAGTCCGGTGTGGGGACCGGTCTGGCGGATTTCTTTCACGCGTTCGACGAACTACAGAACACACCCGAAGATCCAGCCATCCGCGACCTCGTCGTCAACAGCGGGGCGCGTCTGGCGGAATCGCTTCGGACACTTCGCGCTCAGATGACCACGATCTCCAACGACGCCGACGGACAGATCACGGTTATCGTCGAAGAAGCCGACACCATCGCCCGTGACATTGCACGCTTGAATGAAGACATCACGACGGCTGAGGCGGGGCGGCGGGGGCAAGCCACCGGACTTCGCGACCAACGCGACGCGGCGTTGCGGCGCTTGAGCGAGCGCTTTGACGTCACGGTGCGCGAGCAACCCAACGGAACGGTCAACGTCTACATCGCCAACGAAGCACTCGTTCAAGGGAATTCGGTGCGCGGTCTCGTGGCGGTGAGTGAAACCGAGGGTGATACGATCCGTACAACGGTTCGCTTCGCAGATACGAATCAGCAGGTGGATGTTCAGGGCGGATCACTCGAAGGGCTGTTGGTCGGTCGAGACCGTAACGCTCAAATCGAGAAGATTGACGAATTGGCCGCAGCGCTCATCGCTGAAGTCAACAAGATTCACGCGGATGGGCAGGGGCTTGTTGGGTTTGCTTCGGTCGTGGGGGCGCAGGATGTGCTTGCGACCGATGTGCCCTTGGGTGCGAGTTCCGCCGGTCTGACAACGACGCCGACGAACGGAAGTTTCTTCATCGCCGTAGCGGATACGGCTACGGGAACACCCGTCGCCTACCGGATCGACGTCGACCCGAGTGACGTCACCACGCTGGAATCACTACGCGACGAATTCAACAACCAGGTGACCGGCGTCACCGCTTCGATCACGATCGACAACCGTTTGGAATTCACGGCCGACGACGGATTTTCGTTCACGTTTGGCAACGACGGTCAGACTTCGCGCGAGGATACGTCGGGTGTACTCGCCGCGCTGGGCATCAATACGTTTTTTACCGGGAGCGACGCGACCACGATCGCGGTCAACGAGGCCCTCGAACGAGATTCGTTTCTTCTGGCTGCGGCGTCTGAGTTTCTCCCCGGCGATGGAACGAACGCCAGTCGGATCGCGGCGCTCGACACAGCGGGGGTCTCAAGCCTTCGGGAACTCTCTCTGATCGGGTTCCAACGCTCGATCGCCAACTCAGTTGCGGTGCGCGCTGCGGCGGTAAACGACGACGTGCAAGCGACCGGGTCGATTCTGGCGTCACTGTCGGCGCAGCGCGAAAGCGTTAGCGGTGTGAACCTCGATGAAGAGGCGATTTCGCTATTGAAATACGAACGTGCGTTTCAAGGCACGTCGCGCTTTGTGCGCGTCGTCGATGACTTGATCAATGAACTTCTGACCCTGGTGCGGTAGCTAGAGAACACGGCGATTATGGCAATTAGCCCGGTCAATTTATCACGCATTAGTCAAAACATGCGTACGGATCTCATCGTCGATTCTCTGCGCGTGACGCAGCGTAGCCTGTTCGCGTCGCAAACACGGATCGCCTCCGGGCGGAGCTTTATTACGCCGAGCGAAGATCCGGTGGCTGCCGCTCGCGCGATGGATCTCACGCAGGCACGTTTGCGGCAGGAACAACTTATCGCCAATGTGCGTCACGGCGACAACCTGCTCTCCGCAGCAGACAGCGCGATGACAGAGCTTAGCGACCTGCTCGTGCAAGCGTCGACTATTGCGGTCCAGACTGTCGGCGATCTCACGACGGCGGCGGAGCGGAATTCGGAGGCGGAAGTCGTAGCGCGAATTCGGCAGGCTATTCAATCGGTCGGCAACCGCACGCTCAATGGTCGGTACATTTTCGCCGGTCGAGAAACCACGGATGCGCCGTTCATTGATACGGGCAACGGTCTAATTTACGTCGGTGACGTTCAATCGCTGCTCACCCGAACCGACAACGGCGTGCTCGCCGCGACTTCGATGCCCGGCAACGAGCTGTTCGGTGCCCTGTCGGATCCGATCACTACCAATGTCGACCTCTCACCTTCGCTTGAGGGGTCCGCGCGATTGGACGACATCACCGGCGCGACAGGCGCTGCGATCCAGACGGGCACGCTTGTGTTCAATGAGATCGACGGCGCCGGTGTGTTCAGCGTGAATCTTGAGGGTGTCGACACGATCGGAGACATCGTTGGGCGGATCAACACGGTGGCCGGTGAAGCCGGTGCGGCGCTAACAGCCGAGCTGGGGGCGACCGGATTGATCATCACACCGGGCGGATCGGACGTTTCGATCACCGACACCGGTGGTGGTCAGGTTGCGATCGGTCTTGGGATTCTTACGACGCCGGCAACGAGCGATGTGATCACCGGGCAATCGATTCAGCCAAAGTTGACGCGGTTGACACCGGTGGAGGCCCTGGCCGGCGGTTCGGGTATCGATCTGGACAGCGGATTCCGGGTGACCAACGGCGGCGACGAAATCACCATCGACCTGAGCGCGGCCAAGACGGTGCAGGATGTTATCAACACGATCAACAACGCCGGTGTGTCTGTTCGCGCGCGGATCAACGAAGCGGGTACGGCCATCGACGTGTTCAATCAATCGTCAGGAACTTCGCTTTCCATCGGAGAGAACGGTGGAACGACGGCGCGGGACCTGGGCATTCGTACGCTGGACGACGCCACCACGCTGCAACAATTGAATTTCGGTCTAGGCGTTGGTCTCGCAGAGGGCAAGGAAGATCTGCGCGTCACCGCGAAGGATGGGTCGACCTTCGAGGTCAACCTGGATGGCGCGGATACGATCGGCGCGGTCATCACCCTGATCAATGACGCCGCCAGCGAAGCTAGTGTGTCGGTTACGGCGTCGTTGACCAGCACCGGCAACGGCATCGTTCTGGCGGACACGTCCGGCGGCAGCGAGGTGCTCTCAGTAGCCTCAATCAATTTGTCCACCGCAGCTACTGATCTCGGGTTTTCGCAGACCCTCGATGCGGAAGCGAAAGAGCTGTTTGGTGCGGACGTCAACCCAACACGCACCGAAGGCGTATTGGGCGCGTTGGTGGACCTGGAGGCGGCGCTTCGTTCGAACGACACCCGCGCGATCGGACTGGCTGGCGGACGCTTGGATACGCTTCGTGAGGAAGTCATCCAGCATCACGGCATCATCGGCGCGCGTGCTCAAGCCATGTCGTCGAAGAAGGCTCAGGTGGAGGAGGCAGCGATCACGACCGAGCGGTTTCTCTCGGAGATTCAAGACTTGGACTTTGCTTCGGCGGCGACGGAGTTGCAATCTGCGTTGACGCAGTTTCAAGCCAATATCCAGGCGAGTTCGACCCTGCTTGGCTTGTCCTTGTCGGACTTTCTGAGATAGCGAGCGAGCACGCGACTGGACGGTAGATGATGAACAATGCGGCTGCGTCAAAGCACGGCGGTCGTATCGAATTGGGTTGCTCGATTGGAGATCGAGGTGGGACGCACGGTGTGTCTCACACGCAAGTGGCAGCGAGTGACGGAGATGCGTCACTACGTCTTGCGACCAGCCTCAATAGGAATTGCAAAAGGGAGGTTCGCGATGATTATTAGTACGTCGCGTTTTGGACAACTGGAAGTGGATCCGGAACGATTGATTGCCTTCGATGAAGGTGTGCTCGGATTCCCCGACCAGAAACGGTATGCCCTCGTGCAGACGGGCGAAGGCAGTGGGTTTTACTGGCTACAGTCGGTCGATACGCCCGATCTTGCGTTCGTGGTTTGTGATCCGCGATTGTTTGTGGCGGACTTCCAGGTGCCGGTCAAACTTGAAGAACTGGAATGTATCGGCCTGACGGAACCCGACAGTGCCCAGGTTTTTGTCATCGTGAACAAGGTGGGTGACCTGTTGACCGGAAACTTCCAGGGACCGCTGGTCGTGAATGTTGCGAACCGCCACGCTCGACAACTCGTTCTTAGTGACAAGCGCTACGCGACGCGCCGGCCATTGATGCGCGTTTCGAAGAGCGAGACGCTGAGTAGAACGGCCTGACATGGTGCGTGGTCGAGACCACAATACGGGAACCGGAATCATCGCATTCCCGGTCCCGTGTCGAGTATGCCGAAGTGCGTTCGGACGAACACAGCACGCGACGACACGCCGCTTGGACGGCTCGTTCGCTTTGCTTCGACCCATCGTGTAGGTCGTCCGCAACACACGCTCCGCCATTGATGTCGGGGATCGGCCAGGAAGGAGCCAGAGATGTTGGTACTGTCACGACAACGTGATGAGACGATCATGATCGGCGACGATGTGGAAATCACCGTGGTCGACATTCGCGGTGACAAGGTGCGTTTGGGAATTACCGCGCCGCGGCGCATCAAGGTCCATCGCAAAGAAGTCTACGATGCGATCAAACGCGAAAATGAGCAAGCAGCTACATTGAGCCCGCGCGATGTCTCGGAAGCAATCGAGCAGGACGCGGTGAATCATAGATCGGAAGAGAAGGAAGTCTCAAGCGACTCGGGTACCGGAACGACTCCGCCCCGGTCGCAGGGCACGGACGCCCCGGCGCTCCCTGAAGATTCAGTGGACGCCAAGCCATGCGATCGGCCATCGGATTCAGATGTACCCGACGCACCGAAGTGATTGGAACCGACCCCAACGACATGTCTCGGTGCTTGTAGAGCACACGGGGCAATCAGGGAGGATTGCTCATGTCACGTATTAACAGCAATGTGCCGTCGCTCGTAGCGCAGCGGCAGCTACAAAAATCGCAGCAGTCGCTGCGGATATCGCTCGAAAGGCTTTCGAGTGGTTTGCAGATCAACCGCGGTGCGGATAACCCCGCGGGGCTGATCGTCTCGGAGCGCTTGCGCTCGGAGATATCGGTTGTGGGTCAGGCGATCGACAACTCCAGCCGTGCGATCAACGTCATCGCCACGACGGAGGGGGCGCTCAACGAAGTGCAGACGCTCTTGACCGACATTCAAGCGTTGGTCGTCGAAGCGGCGAACAGCGGAGCGTTCTCCGACGAGGAGATCGCCGCCAACCAGCTGCAAATCGACAACGCCATCGATTCCATCACGCGCATTGCCAACACGACCACCTTCGCGGGTCGCAAGCTCATCAACGGTGAGTTGGACTATGTCACCAGCGGTGTGACGGCGGCCACGCTCGCAGACGTGGACATATTGGCGGCCAAGTTCGGAACGCAATCGTTCGTTGGCGTTACCGTGGACGTCTCCGTTTCGGCGCAGCAGGCGCAGTTGGCGTTCTCTGGTCCCGGACTCGGGGCCAGTGCGGTGAATGTGGATGTTCGCGGTCCCGACGGCGTGATTGCACTCACCTTCCCGGCCAGCGCGACCACTGTGGAGATGGTGGCTGCGATCAACGCGCAAGTGGACGCGACCGGTGTTACCGCGGTCGTCAGCGGTACCGCCGGGTCCGCCGGTATGCGTATCCTCAGCCAAGACTATGGGGGTGACGCTTTCGTTTCGGTGTCCACCATCGGGACTTCCGCGAGTTTTGCGCTGACCAACCGAGCCGGAATCACCAACAGCCGCGCTGCAGGGCGTGATGCGACGGCTTCCGTCAATGGTATCTCCGCGACGTCCGATGGACTGAAGTTGTCGTTCAGCTCTTCGCTGCTGAAACTTGAGGTTGAACTCAACGAAACCTTTGGCAACGGAGGCACGGGTCTCGGGTCATCGACGTTCGCTGTGACCGAGGGCGGGGCGCTCTTCCAGCTTGGACCACAGGTCAACACGAACCTGCAGGAAAACATCGGCGTCAAGAGCATGCAAGCCAACAAGCTTGGAGACGCGATCACCGGGTTCCTGTCTGAGTTGCAAAGTGGTCAGACGAATGAGCTGCGCAGCGGTAACTTCACCAAGGCTTCGAAAACCGTACAGTCCGTGATCACCGAAGTGGCCGTGTTGCGAGGCCGGCTCGGCGCGTTCGAACGCAACACGCTGCAGCCGAACATCAGGCAGTTGCAGATTACGACGGAGAATCTGATCTCTGCCGAATCCGTGATTCGTGACACCGACTTCGCCGAAGAAACTTCAGAGTTGACGCGTGCTCAGATTCTGGTGCAAGCCGGCAACAGCATCGTCGCCATCGCCAACGCCCAGTCGCAAAATGTGCTGTCACTGCTCGGCGGATAAGCGACAATTGGATCAGCGGGTAGACGAATAGGATCGTGCAGACGCGCGAGCGGTTAGTCAGCCAACTGAATATGTTGCAATGGTAGGACGCAGGAGCGGTTCCGTACCGGTGGCAGCAAGTTGAACTTGTGTGGCACCGGCTTGCGTCGGGCTCGCACGTCGGCGATGTCGTTGAATGCCTCCGTAAGTCCGCCAAGCGACAACGGATGCGGAAATGCCGAAAGAAGGAACCACTCCGACGACGCATAGGCCGCCACTGTCGTGGTGGCGGCGGCGGACGGCGGCGTATCCAGAAACACGAAGTCATAGAGCTGTCTGGCGAGTGCCAGCGGTCGATCCAGGATGCACGTCCGATCGACGAACTTCGAGAGCAGCACGTCCAATTCGGAAAGCTGAGGCCTGGAAGGGACGAGGTGCACACCTCTGGGAAGATCGTCCGTGATTACGGGCGTTTGGACGGTCTCGTCCGTCGTCAGAAGTTCCAACGACCCAGCGAAGCTGTTTTCAGGGACGCCAAGATGACGCGTAGCTCCCGCGGCTGGATCGAGATCAACGATCAAGCATCGGTACCCGCGCAGGCCAAGCGCCGCGGCAATATGCACACTGTTTGTGGTTTTCCCGGTGCCGCCTTTTTGGTTCCCAACGGCGATGACGATTCCCAGTGGTGTGTTCTGTTTCATAATTCCCTCCGCAATTCGGTTCACTTCAACCTTCGTTCGTCGTTCTTCCACGCCCGGAGCCCACTTGGATATCCTGCTTGCCGGCAATCCCGATGGCCTGAGAGCGTGCATCTACTGCTTACCGCAAGTCTGTGGGCTAGCGCAAGACCTTTTTCTGGGCTCGAATGCCCCGTGGGCCGCTGGCTGCCGGCATTCCGGCCTGCGGGATGTCGGGCTTTCCGGCTCTCCGTCATGTGCATTGTGGTGATTTGGGCTTGTTCGGTTGCCAAGATAACGATCTACGTTGACTACGATCGGAATCGGAATGTAGTGAGCCCTGGATGCTCAACGCGCATCTGAATCTGAACAGAGAATAGTTGGTGAATTGAATTTAGAACCGAGCAGCGTAAGCGGCCATCGTAGCGGCCACTCGCGCTCAGCAGGTGATGATTGTCGACAAACGACGGTAGAGTTGCATTCTCGTCGTAGCGCACTTCGTCGCGCGTGTCAACGTCTCGTTCGACGCCATCCTGCCAATTGCATCGTTTCTTCGTCCACGCTCATCTTCGAGACCGGACATGCAGGCTCAGTCTCGCGCGCCGCGGACCGGCCGCGCTTCAGCGGAGTGACTGCTTGAAGGGCGTGAAGCACCGTGGGCGGGACGAGTTCTCGCTCGACGCCCCACTTGAACATCCGGCGGATCCGATTCACACGAGAGTTGATCACGTTGCGACACAAGTCGTCGTCGATCATCCCTTGTCGGGCCGATCTCAGTTCGCTAGGCCCGAAGTCGGTGACGAGCGTTTTGCTGTACAAGTGCGAAATGCTGCGTATTGCATCCCGAATATTGCCCTGCTCGCGCGTTGGCTGCCCATTCTTACCGTAATAACTCGCGGAGTGGTCCAGGTACGCCGGCATCAGCTCTGCGACGCAGAGGCCCTGCGTCGATTCGACAAGCTCGCGCCCGGCGGTTATCTGCCGGTTGTTCGCCAGCCACTCGGCGATGACCTGTCGGTAACGCTCCTTGCTCTCGGCCGTGCCGTGTGTGCCGAGGTAAATGTCGCGGCCGCTAAGGCGGACGACACCTCGTGCACTCGGCTTGTGCAACCGGTACTTGGGAATCTGTGCGGTGGTCTTGTCGGACATGCTTAGGGCTCCTCTTGCCAACGGTGGTATATACCACCTGTTTTGGCTTTCAGAGCCGCTCTGTCCGACGCGGACAGGTACGCTAATTAGCGTTCGGCCAAGGGATTATATCAAAGCGGGCGACGAGACTCGAACTCGTAACATTCAGCTTGGAAGGCTGATGCTCTACCATTGAGCTACGCCCGCGTAAGTGCTTGCAAGACAACGTGTAAGGCGCCTCGTGCCTGTGAAAATAGCACTACATTTCGTATCCATGGATTGCACTACAAAACCGATTACAAGTCAAGTAGATCAGCCGCCATGCACTGGAAACGCCGTTTTCTTACGAACATCAGCTCAAGAGGCTGTATGCTCTACGACTCTGATGACTGATCCTGGTAAGAATCAGTATGTTCACCCGGACGCATTACCGACAGAATGGCGGGGGGAATCGAATTCCGTGTCCCCATGTTCCGTAAGTCATGAATTGCCAACAGTCTAACTCAGAACATCCGGTAGATGCTGTCCATACGACCAGACTCAACAGGACCACTCTTGACCGTTGCAGCCTGTGTAAAGAGTCGTTTTCACCCCCGCTCGTGCTACTAAAAACGCTGTTCTGGGGGATCTCCATGACGCTTACCCCATTTCTGTACCAATCGTAACGAGAGACTCAGGGTTTTCTCCAGTCAAAGCTTTCTGGCCTTTTTTGGCGAATTCGCTGGGGGCCAGGTTGCCCAGTGAGCCATGGGGTCGTTGTTCGTTGTAGTGCTAAGAGACCGGCTACAAGACCGTCGTCCCCCGCGGCGTTAGAAACTGAAGACCGTGTTGAACGTAATCCGATTCTGCATCAGGTGTTCGTCGGCGGATTCGAGTGGGAATTCCCAGATCAGACCTACGTTGATGTTTTCCTTCACTTGCCAGCGGAAACCGGTGCCGAAGGTGAAGAAGTCTCGCCCGCTTGCCCCTGCTGCGCCGATGCTGCCCACGTCAAGGTAGTCTACGCTTAGGGGGAAGGCCGTGCCGTTACTCAGCCAGTGTATCCCGCTGACCTCGATCAATGGTCTAAACGTTTCGGTCAGTTTGTAGTCGAGATGCATATTCCAAACGATGCTGTAATTGCCTGTGTGGCGATTCGTTGGAAACCGGCCGTTCAACGCAGCGAGGAAGTGCCACTTGTTCCAGCCTTTGGCGAAACTGAGGAACGGATTGATTTCTTGGGCGCCGCCTTGAAGCACGTCCGACGATCCGTTGCTCCATTCCCATCGAGCACCACCGGAGAGAAGCATCTGCGCCTCTGGGTTGCTGTACAATGCATACTTAAGTCCAACCGCGACATCGTTCCAACCGTCGCCAGCCGGCGTGGCGCCCGTGTCGAACCAGCTGTAGCCATCCTTCGTGGCGAGGAAGGCGAGACGCTCCGTCAGCGCAACCCGGATCTGTGCGGCCACGACTTGCACCTGACCACCATCTACGACGGATCCATCGGGAATGTCATGGTAAACATATTCAAGGCGCAGGTCCGTTGTAATGAATGGATCTTCAAAGTAGATGAACGTGCCGACGGGCATGACGAAGTCTTCATAACCGGGCAGGCCTGTTAGAAATCCGGGTCGGACCTTCGACTCGACGTCTAGAACCCACTGCGGGTGGCGGTCTGCAACAGTCGACGAAGTGGCGGCCGTTGGGATTGCAGCGAGGCTGAGGCTTGCGGAGCCGTCCGCAAGCGAGACGTCGTCACGTGGGTCGCCGGCGTTGGTCGTTGCACAGAAGAGAAGGGCGACCATGGTTGTTGGGGCGATGCGCAGAAGCGTGTTCTTCGATGTGAACGGCATGATGGATTCCTCTCGATACAAACGAAGTGAGCAATTGGGCGTTGTCGACTCAGCTCTGGGTCGACGCGCCCAAACGAAGTCCATGTGATGGGCAGCTGCCCGTACGACAAGAGAGGGCTGGCCGCTCAACTCGTGTTTCATGGTCCATTTGTCGAGGGCGCGCATGGCATTTCGCTCTGTCCTGCGAAATGTCAGAACCGCGTCTCAACCTCGTGGCGATCGCGTGCCGAACCGGGACTGCCCCGTCGCCACGTACCCTAGCGCGATGTGCATCGCTCCTCGATCGCGTTCGTGCTGTAAAAAAACATGCTGCACTCGCCCCTCGATATCGTCCCGCCCGGATCGCAAGCTTTAGCTTCGCCGACAAATCAAGGGTAGATTCCGCGAATTCGCCATGTTTCCTGGCAAGTGTGATGCCACCGCAGCGGAAAATCGGCGGTTGGAATGCCCGCGCCTGCGCGACCGAACGCCACAACTAGATGGATCGACCGCGGCGGGGGATCGGGCATCCTATCGAACACGATGATCAGCACTTCTCGTTGTTCGTGCAACTACTCGTGCGACTCCGATTGACGTCGATAGTGATCGCTTGAGCGCTGCAGCGAGTGATTTGTGTTTCTCGACACGAACCGGTGGACGTGTGACGTTGCCCTAACCGCCCAAGGGGTCTGCTTCTTCGGGATTGCCCGCAGCCTTCTTTGCTTGGGTAATAATGGGCACCGCCGGCGTCAACCGCAACATCGTGTTGCCATCGCTTGGGAACGCCACTTCGGCAAGTTTTTTGATTCGCTGGCGACACCACGCCCGCTCGTCCGTTCGCTTCGAAGCGTCGAGGCGATCATGCCAGGCTATGACAATTCGTGCGCCGGTAAACTGGGTGGCGCGAACAGCGTTCTGCCGCGCTTCATTCTGCTCGAACCAGTCTTCGCACTGGTCTTCGATCTGCATTAACAGTGACAAGGCCACGGCTTCCCCGCCGCGATCCGCCAGCAGTCGGCAGCGTAGCAGCCGGCCGAAAAAACTGTACGGCAGCGAACCCGTTGGTGGCGCCGACCAATAGGCATCAAGCACGGGCAGCGCGCGTTGGGGATTTTCGCCCATAGCACGTAGGGCTGCCTGCCAGAACGTAGCTGCCGCAGAAACCTCCGGACGTGGATCTTCGCGCAGTGCGGAAAGGTGAGACGCCGCCCTGCGAATCGCAACCTCCGGTTTGTCGGCTTCAATGGGTAGCAGATAGACGCGCAGCGCGCCGGCGAATGCTTCCATCGCGTTGATCTGCAGCGCAGCGAGACCGATCCACGGTGCCACCGCCTTCCCGTCTGGGCCGGCTTCCTGATCGAGTTGCTGCTTGACCTGAGCGATCAAGCCGCCGATTCGGTCCATCGTTACGCGTATCTTTTCGGTGGTGTGCTCCGGGTCAGTCGGACTCAGACCGATGAGTTTTCGCGAGCAAGCCGGTTCCAGTTGATAGCCGAGCAGCTGATTGGCCGCCGACAGGAGCATGGCGGTCTTGCGCTCGGCGTCCTCAGTGCGCGCCGCCTCGGTCGTCAAGCTGGCGACGCGGTCGCCGACGGACTGCACGTACGACGCGTCGTCATCAAACCCGGCATGGGGCGCGAGCCGACCGATCGGAAGTGTCACCACGTTGTCAGATTCCCGATCGCCCGTTTCACTTGGCGCGACCACGGATGGCGTCGCGCCGGGATCGCCCGGTGCGTTCGTGGCCACGGCGGAAAGTTGCATGGCGACGATGATGGCAACTACTGTTTGAATTGGTGCGTGCACGATTCACTCCGCAATCATTGGACAGGCGAACGCGCAGCCGAACGGCGCTTGCGCTAGCCCTGTGGATGCAACTCTTGGCTGGCGTGGACTTTGGTCGGAACTCAAGCCCCGTCCGCGTTCTTACTGCCGTCAACCCAAGCGTGTAACGGCCAACCGACAAGAGTGTAACGGTCAACGGCCCGCTTACCAGTGCATCATCGGCCGTATTCGTAGCGATTCGCCACCTGAGGCGTACCCATGAGTCGTTGACTTTAGATTCGATCCGCCTAGACTCTTTCGACCGGAGGATGCGGCCTCGCGACCGCTGCGACGGGGCCTCGCGGCCGCTGGGCGACATCCCAAACCGCCACGCACAGACCGGCCCACACGGCAGCAGGATGGCCTCAATGACCCCAAGCGAATTGCCCGAGCCCATCGACGATTTGCCGGAACCCATGGCCTCGGCCTACCACGCCGGGTCGGCGTCCGCCAATCTCTCCGGGCGTGCGGTCGTGAGTTCGTGGTTCATTTCGATTCTCATCCACATCTTCGTATTCTTCGTCATGATCGCGCTCGTGCTTCCGTTTTCTACCGACCGAAAGGAACTGCCGCCGCTGACGACGCGGGTGGAGCTGATCGGACGCATCGACGCGGGAACGGTCACACCGACAAAGCAGTTCGACGATCGCGTCACCGACCCCAAGGCCATGCCCATCAAAGTTCAGCCGAAAATGCACACTTCGCTTTCGGCGCTAGGTGGTCTCAAAAAGCCGGAACTATCGTTGATCGGTATCGGTGCGGGAGGTGCTGACTCTGGGCGTTTTAGTATGAGCATCGGTGCGCCCTCGGCGCCGAAGTTTTTCGGTCTTGGCGATACCGTGCGCGGCGCCCGTTCTGTGGTTTACGTCGTCGATGTGAGTGGTTCGATCGTGATGGATTTTCCGTTCGTTCGGTACGAGCTGAAGAAGTCGATCGGAGCCCTGCGGCGCAGTCAGAAGTTTCACGTGTTGTATTTCAACAACACGATCCAAGAAAACCCGCCACGGCGACTTGTTAGCGCCATCGAAGCCAACAAGAGGCAGGCGTTCGATTTCGTCGACAACCGTGTGGTCACCGGCGGCGGAACTGAGGTGGACCGAGCGTTGAAGCGTGCCCTCGCGCTTCAACCTGACATTATTTATCTGCTGTCGGACGGGCTTGACTTCGACCAATTTGCCCCTGATCTTCGCCCCAACCTCGAGCGGTGGAACCCCGATCGTCGCACGAGGATTTTCACCCTGGCGTTTCTTGATAGCTACGGATGGAAGTCGCTCGAATGGATCGCACGCGAACACGGCGGCGCGTTTCGTTACGTTTCAGAGGACGACCTGCCGGATGACATTGATGACGGACGTCGCTAAAAAACCGTTCGCGAGTCGTGTGCCTCCAACACGCTGGAACGAGATGCCGATCTCGTCCCCACGCCCTTCGGGATCCCCATCCCGTGTTTCATGGTCGCCACGAGGCCAAGGGAAAGGAAACCCGTGCGTGTGGGTGCGAGAAAGGATTCACGCACCAGCGAACTCGGGCACGTGGGTGCGAGAAGGGATTCACGCACGAGCGAACTCGGGCACGTGGGTGCGAGAAGGGATTCACGCACAAGCGGTTCAGGCACCAGCGGATTGTGTGCCTCCGGGATCTTGCCGGTGTGTTCACGGGACGACCATGCTCATTTCGGCGCTAGTTGCGTTGTCGTTTGTGTCTCAAGCGCGGGGTGATCAAGTCGTGATCGGCGGCATAGCGCATGCGAAGGTGACCATCAAGGCGCTTGACGCCGGTGTTCTTTCCTTCGTCGACTCTGCCGGTGTGGCTTCGACCGCACGTCTTGACGAGATCGATTTGATCGTGGTTGATCGTGGGGATTTGTTCACTGACTTCAACCAAGCCGAGCGATTCCTGGCCGGAAGCGATCCGGAGCGTGCCATCGTTCGCTACCGCCGCGTCTCCGGTTTACTCAAGGGTTTTTGGCCGGACTTGGTGGCGGTGCGGCTTGTCCTGGCGCACGATCGGGTGGGTCAGTTGGACCGAGCGGTGTCGAATTTCGTTCGTGTCGTACGTGGCAAGACGACCGGTCCGTTGGCCGCAGCCCGGGTAATGCCCACGTCGTTCCCCAAGGGTCGCGCGGCGTTGGTCGATCGGGCGATCTCGCACTTGGACGCTGCGCTGGCCCGTCGGATCGACGAGGACGAAAGGGCGCTGCTCGAACTACTTCGCTACGACATCCTGAAACGCTACAAAAGACCGGCTGCCCTCGCCGCCGCCCGACGTGCGTCGTTGCTAACGATTCCGGAGGGTGTACATCCCGAGCGCGTCTATGCGATTCTTCTTGACGCCTTGCAGGATGTGCTGTCGGATCACGTGACCCGTCAGGCCATGGCCGCCTTGGATCGCGCCATTGCGCACAGCAGTGATGAATTCGTGCCAAGCTTCCTGCTCGTTCGCGGTTGGGCGCTATTGAAACAAGCGAAGACCTCGGACGATTTCATCCGCGCCGCGTGGCCGTTCCTTCGCGTGGCTATTCACTTTGCCGACGATGGGCGTGCTGCCGACGGGCTGTATGGCGCTGCGGTGGCCCTCGAACGAATGGGGCGTGTGGACAAGGCCATGATGCTCCTGCGAGAATGCCTAGAGCACAAGCCGCTGCCTTCGACGACTCGTCGTCTGGCGACCGCGGCGCTGGATCGCCTGGCGAAAGCCGGCGTGGGTGGGAAGTAGTTGCGGCACGACGTGGGCGTGTGGCGGAGCAGCTAGCAGAATGGTTTGCTTGAACATGAAGATTGACCGTTGTCGGCGCGACGGCGGTACATAAGACACTTGGGAGTCTGGTCCTACGGCGGGTGCGCACGGGACGATCTGTCGGTGAACACTCCGGCAAGACGTACGTGTCGCACAGCTTGGGAGTGGGCTCATCGGAGAACAACGTCTGATGATGCGTGTGATTTATCTGACCGGATTCCTAGTGATCGTGTTGCTCATGTTCTTTGCACTACCCGCCCAAGCGCAGACCGACGGTGTCGTTGCGGTGGACACGGCGGACATCAACTACTTCGACTTCTTTGTACGCAAGGGCGGTCCGATTACGTTTGTGCTCATCGGGCTGTCGGTGGTCACGATGGCGCTCACCGTAGAGCACGCCCTCTCGATCCGCCGGGCGACGATCGTTCCGCCCGAGGCGGCGCGGCAGACCAGGTTGTTGATCGACGATCAGAAGTACCTCGAAGCCATTCAGTTCACCGCCGAGGATCCGAGCATGCTCGGGGCGGTCTTGCACGCCGGCTTGCTTGAGGCCGGTAACGGATTCGCCGCGATGGAGCGGGCGCTTGAGGACACGCTGGACGAGCGGTCGGCCAAACTGTTTCGCAAGACCGAATACGTCAACATCATCGGCAACATTTCCCCGATGATCGGTCTGCTCGGCACGGTGACGGGAATGATTCTGTTGTTCGCGGAAATACACGCGGCGGACGCCTTTCCAGGGGCACGAATTGTCGCAGACAGAATCGCCATCGCGCTAATCACGACCTTCTGGGGATTGGCTGTAGCCATCCCCGCGCTCAGCATCTATGCCGTCTTTCGTAACCGTATCGACGTGTTGACCGCGGAATGTGCGCTCGCGGCGGAGCACTTGTTGTCAGTGTTCAAGCCTGGCGCGGACACTGCGAAGTCGGCAGGTGGGCGTGCCATTCGACCCCCTGCGGCGACGTGATCCAATGTTGAGACGGAGAAACCGTAGCACTGCTTCCGCGCTTGTGTTCAACGCCACGCCGATGGTGGACGTGATTTTTCTGCTCACGATTTTCTTCATGCTGATCAGCCGGTTCGCGTCGGAAGAGCAGATACGCATGCAACTCCCCAAGCCCGACGGAAGTCAGGCGGCGGTGACGCGCATCCCCGAGCGTGTGGTGATTAACTGTCGTCCGTCGGAGTTGACCGACTCAGCCATGCCGTCCGTGCGCTACAGCATAGGTCCGAACCAACCCGAGCCGCTTGACGTGATCGCCGATCGACTTATCGCGATGAAGCGAGCGGCCCCCAACGTCAAGGTCATCGTGCGTGCGGATCGTCGATTACATTATGAAGATGTGCGGGCGATCATGCGCGTCATCGCCAGTTGCGATATAGAAATGCTCAACGTCGTGGCGCACATTGCGGAGGAGCCATAGCGTGAACGGTTCGGTGACAAACGAAATACCGGAAGTCGACCAAGCCGAGGCCATGACCCCATCGCGGTTTCGGCGCAAGCGCACTCATCGGTTCCGAAGCCGCGCACCCATCGCGATCAATCTCGCCCCGATGATCGACGTTACGTTCTTGCTGCTGGTGTTCTTTCTGGTGACCACGACGTTCGAACGCGCCGAGGGCATTCTTCGTTCGCAACTGCCCAGTGGCGTCGGCGCCCCCGCCCCGTCGCTACCCATCACGCCCATCGTCGTTCGCATCCGATCGGCCGGGGCGTCCGGATTGGGGTACACCGTTCGGGTCGATCATTTCGATACGGCGCCGACCACGTTTGTCGAGTTGGCCAACCTGCTGCGCGACATCACACGCCAACCCGGATTCGACGTCAAGACACCGGTCGCCGTGGTGGCGGAAAACAACGTGCTGTGGGATCACGTTGTTGGTGCGTGGAATGCGGCCGTCCGCGCGGGGTTTCAACACGTAGCCTTCGCAGAGCCGTAACGGCCGGTGGAAGAAGTTCGGCTGTTCGTTGTGGCCATCGCTTCCGTCAGTCGTCAACGGGCAATGTCCACCGCTACGAACGTGTGTGAAGATGATGTCAACGTGTGTGGGGAAGATGTATGAGAGGGTTAGCGACCAACCGAGCCGCGACCGTAAGGAAGCGGTGTTCGCCCACAAGACCGGACCGCTTCCTTACGGTCGCGGCTCGGAAAGAGGATTTTTGAACGCGCTCTAATGAAGAAATCGCAGTTGGATCACCGGCTGGGAGCCGGTGCCACACGTTAGGTTGGTAAGCTCGTGCGAGTTCAACGCAGACGAACAATCGTATACGCCCAACGGCGGGCAGGCACATTCATCGACGCCTGCGTTTCGGTCGTAATTGTTTGCTTCTTATTGTCCGCGACGGCGTCTGGTCAATTGACGGAACCGAAAAAAGTTCCGGCCGAGGAGCGCCGGTTTGATGGTCCGACGTTTCGCGCCGGTCTGACGCGTCGCGGGCTCAACGAAATCCTCGCCCTTCATCTTGCAGAATATCCGCCAGCCGATCGCACGGAATCGCTCATGACCATGCGCGCCCTCCGCCTGGCGGAGTCTGCTGATTCCGGTCGCAGCGTGGCCGAACGTCGGGCAGCGCTCGCCGAAGCCAACCGCATCCTCGAGCACGCGATTGCTCAGGGCGGCAACGATCGACGGGCGTTCGCATGGCGTTACGACCTCGCCCGTTCCACGCTCTATGAACAGGCCGAACCCTATCTCACCAGCGTGCTCTATTTCGGCGGGACCAGCGACGATCGCGCTCAACTTGCTACGCTCGCTGCCATCGCGGTGACCCTTTTGACCGACCTCGCGGAAGATTTGCAACGCGAAAACCAGCGCGTCGATCGACTGCCCGTGCCACAGTTCGACCGCTTGGACGCGTCGGGCTATATCGAAGAGCTTGATCGCCTTCAACCGCAGGTCGACTACGTACTGCTCTGGGCCCTGTGGTATGACTCTCTCCCGCGCAGTCCGTCCGACCCGGTTCGGGCTGCGCGCCTGAACACGATTCTTCAACACCTGGACAAAATGCCCTACCTTGTAAGCCGACCCCATGCCACGAGCGGTGTGCAGATACAGTCGCTATTGATAAGCGGCGCCGCGCACAGTCGCCTCGGTCATTTCGAAACCGCCCGTGATCATCTGACCCGCGCGACCGAGATCGGCGCTAGACTTGACGACGCGGCGGAGCGAAATCGCGTTCGCTGGGCGGTGAACCTCGCGTGGTTGGAGCGTATCCGCAACGCGTCCCGAGCCGGGGCGTTCGACAGCGCGCTCCAATCGCTCGGCAAGTTCCGCCAAGTGTTCATGCGCGATCAACCCGGCGATTTTGCACTTCGCGTGGCGTCGGCGATATTGGAGCGATCCATATACCGCCGGTCCGCCGAATTCGCCGATCGAACGGGTCATAGGGTCGACGCCCGTCAACGCCGCGTCAAAGCATGGCAGGCGCTTGATACCCTCGCCCGCCGCCGACCGGACCAGCGAGATCAGCTCTACGCCATTTTGTACGACATGTTCGACCCGAATGTGGATCCTGATTCGCTTGATCCTCTGGAACAGTGCGCTCTGGTGGCCGGACTCCTCCACGAAGCCAATCAAGACCGCGACCGCCTCGACCGACTGCTCGAACGAGCCGTGTCGGTCGGTGAAAGGTTTTTGAAAAAGGCCAGTGCCGATCAGCGAACGCTGGTACCGCAGATGTTGTTCAACACCGCCGTCGCCCACTATCGTCGCGGCGACGCCGTCCCTTCGATTCATCAGTTCCTTGAGTTGGTTCGCGATCACGGGGCCGACGCCTTGGCCACACAGGCTGCGACGTATGCGGTGGAGGTGGCGTCTGAGTTGATGCGCGATCCGGCTCATCGTGATCATCCCGAAACCGCACGACTTTATCGCAGTGCATTGCACGAATTGATCACGCGCTACGCGGACAGCGACGCGGCGAAGTACTGGCGTTTCTACTACGCGCAGCTCTTGGATGAGCTGAAAGAGTACGGTCCAGCCGCCACGCAATACGCCTTGGTGCGCGCGTCGCACGAACACTACCTACTCAGCGTCTTTTCGCGTATGCGTTGCGCCGCGTTGCTTTTACTCGATCAGGCGAACGAGTTAGCCAGATCGCGCCCGACGGAGTTGCAACGAGACAGCGCCGCTTTCTTCCTGTTGCATACAGACTTCGAACGCCTGGCGCGAAAGCGCGGCGATCAGCGAAGCGGTCCTGACATTGGTCAAATGTTGGCCCGATCGCGTATCCTGGCTGCCGAAGTTAGCGTGTTGCCCGGCGTGGAGCGGTTCGTCCGTGCCCTCGAGTCGTTGGAGCAATTCGAAACCGAGTTTTCCGATCGGCGAGACTTGTTGGGTCGCGTTTGGCGTGTGCGTATGGTGGCGTTCGAAAAGCTCGGGCGTCTCGATGACGCCGCCCAAGCGATACCCACCTACATCGCTGCTGATGCAGCCGGTGCCGGACCGACGCTGCGCTCACTCTACTTCGCATTCACGAACGATGCCGACGCTGCGCGACAAGCGGGTGATCAAGAAACGGCGAATAAGAAGACCGATATGGCGCTGTTGATCAGCGAGCAGACGTACATATGGGCGACGCGCGCCGAATCGTCCACGTCAGCCGAAGAGCTGAAGACCCTGGCCACACGCCGCGCACAATCCCATCTCAACGCCGGCAATTTGAAACGCGCCCGCGCACTGTTTCAGCTTCTACTGCCGAAAGGAGACGCGGCAACCGACCCTCCGGCGACAACGGATTGGCCTGTGCTCATGGGTTATGCCGAAGCACTCTACGGGTTGGACGAGTTTGAGCGTGCGCTACCGGTGTTCAATCGGCTCGCAATCAACGTGCCGACCGCAGAGCCGCTTCGGTGGAAGGCGCTGCTGCGCGATCTTCAATGTCGATCGAAGCTCAAGCACGACCCGGCGGGTATTATCAAAGTGATCGAGCAGCAAGCCTATCTCTATCCCGAGCTCGGCGGATCGGCGACGGCGACACCCCTGCGTCGCCTGCAACGGAAAAACGAACGTCGCGCCGCCGCTGGCGATTGATCGGGGGGAACACGTTTGTCCGGCCGGTGTGTTGAGCATGCTAGTGCTGTGTCACAGCTAAGAATTCGGGTTGCGTTTGTCAGATCAGAACCGCGACCATCAAGGAGCGGACATCGCCAACCCAAACATTACGGTGTGACCAAGCACTAGTGCAGGGTCACACGTCCTCTTGTGGGTTTTGGGATTGGCTCGTCGGTTCGTGCGGCATCAGAGCCGTGGGCGCCAGCCCGCGGACCGGTCCCACCGCTAGCGCGGTGGGCTCTGACCCGCGCTTGGTTCCGGTCGTGCGGGGTGCGACAACCCGAAGATTAAGGTGTGACGCTGCACTAGGTTGAACGCCACGCCACGCCGGGTTACCCTGGCAGCCTGTTGAACAGGTGTGGCACCGGCTGCCAGCCGGTGATCCATTAGCAGCCGGGTGGCCCATCTCCGTAGAGACTGGGTGGCCCATCTCTTTAGAGGTGGGGGAGTCGAATCCAGCGTTGATTCTCGTCCGCTACGGCTAAGCCCCTGGGCTTCCCGGTCTGTCAATCGACCGCTGACATGGCGCTGGTGCTATGTCGCACATCGACTGACGGGTTTACCGAGTCGCGTCCGTGCGGAAGCGGACGTTCGATAGCCCGTCGTGACAGACTGACATCGCTCCCTCACGGTCGCGGCTCGGATCGGACGAGCCCGTCACTTAAGGCGTGTCAAAGCATCAGTTGAGACGATTCATGTTGCGAGCCAATCAGCTTGACGTAGACCTTGCCCTTGTGCTGGTCATCGACCTCCAGGAAAAACTCCTTCCCCTCATTCGCGACAAAGATGGCGTGATCGCTGCGTGCAACACGTTGGCACGCGGAGTAGGCCTGTTCAACCTACCGGTTGTCATCACCGAGCAATACGCCAAGGGTCTTGGCCCAACGCACACCGCCGTCAGCGCCAATTTCGAAGCTTGCAAACCGCAGCGGTTGGACAAGAGTGCGTTCAGTGCGTGGGCGGAGTCATCTGTGCGTGATGCCATGGTAGCCATCGATCGCCCGCAGGTGATATTGATTGGTATCGAGACGCATGTGTGCGTGCAACAGACCGCGCTCGATCTCGTAAGTCGAGACTACGACGTGTTCGTTTGCGCCGACGCGACCGGATCACGCCGACAGATCGACTACGACGGAGCCCTGCATCGCATGAGGCAGGAAGGCGTCTGGGTGACCACCGTCGAAAGCGTCTTGTTCGAGTTGTGCGAGCGCTGCGATACGCCGAAGTTCAAGGAGATGATCGAGATCATTAAGGCGGTGCCGGTTGGCTAGCTCCCGTTTGAAATGGGCTGAAGGTCCCGCGTGGGCCCGACTCGGAACCTGTGCGGGGGTGGGTGATACGCCCGACCACGAATGTTCAGCGGTCGGTTGGGTCGGACAGTGAGCACATGACGTACGACGATTACGCTGACGAGGAGTGGGTAGACGACGAAGACGCCGACGCCGACGCCGACGAGGACGATCTGCTCGAATGTCCAAGCTGCCACACCGCTGTGCATGAGGACACGCAACAATGTCCACACTGCGGCGAGTGGATCGTCCCGGTCTATCCCGCCGCGTCGCGCAAACGTTGGATTCTCTTCGCGGTCGTGCTCGCGCTGGTCGTAGCCAAGATTATGGTAACGGTGTTCTAACGCGGCGTGGCTAAATGCGCGAAGGCGGCGCTCGATGGTTCTGACGGACACAATCTCGAAGACGCGACCCGTGGACGCGGATGGCGTCTGTCCCGAGTGCGACTATAACCTGACGGGTGCAACCACCGATCGATGTCCGTGGTGCGGTTGGCGTATCGATCCGGACCAAATCATTTCGTCGTCTGATACAGGGCCCAACACACGTCGCCTCGCGACTCTGGCGCTCGCGCTCGCTCTCGGAACCGGTT
Organism: Phycisphaerae bacterium; assembly: GCA_029260075.1. GTDB lineage: Bacteria > Planctomycetota > Phycisphaerae > UBA1845 > UBA1845 > OFTM250. The sequence continues at coordinate 223,429 of JAJDDY010000027.1, read as the reverse complement.
CGCTCCTGACGGTGACGTTCCTAATGGGCCGCGCTCAGACGCTCGGTTTGCTCGACGGCGTTACCGTGTTGGCTGTCGTGATGGCGGGGGTGGGGCATCTCGCCTTGGCGTTTCTCGCGCTTCGTGCGGTCGGACGTTGGCCGATGCCACAGCGCGAACTCGGGCACGTGTTTAGATTCGTTGCGTGCTTGTCCGTAGTGTGTGCGATCGCCGGCGCCTTTCGCGTGCTCAACATGCCGCCGCGTGGACCGACGGCCGGTGCGGTCATGGTGAGCAGCGCCTTCGAGTTTACATTGTATGTGGTGCTGTTCTCGTTCCCCGGGTGGACGCTCTTCGGATTGACGCTGGCTTCGTTTCGCGGTCGACCGGGCTCGACCCCGCCGCGCCGCGTCATGTCAAGCGATTGCGACGCTGTGTGCGACGCCGGTCCGCCTTTTGTCGTCGATGTGTTCGGGCGATATGCACTGGTGCAAGTGACGCAGCAATGGGAAGGGCGGTTGTGGTCCGTTCCAACTGAGCAAGCGGATCAGATCGCACAGCGTTGGCAGGATGCCCTCGTACGCGCAGAGCAAACCGGCGCCCTGTTGTTCAACGGCGAGCTTGTCCGACTGAACGGATTCGGCCCGACGGCGCAGTCGTTGCACTTGTCGCTCGCGCCGACGTGTTTCCGCGATTTCGTGGGGACCAACCTGGCCGTAGCGACGGCGACCGAGCCGGTGGATCCGGAGTTGCTGGCGAATCCGATCGGGGTGAGCGCTATCGTGCGGACGAGTGATGGATATTTGGCACTGGGCCGTCGAAGTCAACGCGTCGTCCATCATGGCGGGCGGTTGCATCTGTTCGGGGGCATGCTCGAACCGGCTGACAAGACAGTCGAAGGAATATGCGATCCGTTCGCGAGTGTGCAACGTGAGCTTCACGAAGAGCTGGGTGTCGATCGAGAAGCCATCGGCGATGTCGTCCTCGTCGGTTTGGCTCGTGACACGTCGATCGTGCAACCGGAGTTCATTTTCGAAGCAGAACTCTCGCTGTCACGCGCCGCGCTGAAGTTGTATTTCGACGCGTCAAGTGAAGGAGGCGAACACACTGCGATCGAATTCGTATACGACGAACCGGATACGGTAATGCAATTCTTGCTCGGCGCATCCCTCATCACGCCGGTCGCACAGGCCGGCCTCCTCTTGCATGGCCGACACGAGTGGGGCGAGCCGTGGTATGAGCGGACTTGCTGGATGTGCTACGGCGCACTGCCGTCGAACCGAAACACGTAGCGGTGGACCTAATCGTGTTGGCGATTTGCCGATCACTTCACGGCGGGGATGTTCAGAGTCGTGCGGGCCGCGGTTAACAGCCCGTTGGGAAAGTGTGGCACCGGCTTCCAGCCGGTGATCCATTAACGATTTCCGCCTCCCTATCTGGACGCGCCCCGTCGTCACGGGCTCGCGGCGACGTGCTTGAATACAAGAGTTTTTTAACAGGCTATTAACACTACAGCTCAAAGTCGCCGTGGACCCGTGGCGCGGGCATCTTGCGTGCATCGTAATCGCGGGTAATGCGGGCTGGAAGCCTGCGCTACAAGTTACGTCGCGCTGTAGGGTTAACTTGTTGCAGGATCAGCGTCAGTGTCTGTAGGATCGGCGGCGTCACGTATGGCCAAGTGTCGAACCAGAAGTGTCATGTCGCGTCGCAACCGTCGCAATCGGACGTACGTCATCAGAAAACCGATCATCATGACGACAACGGCGCAGTAGAGAAGAAGATTGGAACCGCGATCGATCCCTACCGCTTTGGCAATCTTGGTCGTGAAGTTCGGCCAGACCAGCGCTACAGCCGCAGCGATCCAAACGCAAATCCAAAGCGCAGTCTCTCGCCGCGTCGCCCACCCACGCGCCAACGCGACGAGGGTGAAGATCGCGAGCAGCCCGACAACCGCTAAGGCGACGATCTGAAAAAGGTTCATTGCAGCACCCTGGCAAGAAGATAGTGAATCGCAATCTGAATGGCCCCGCGTGAAGACTGACCCTTGCGCAGCGAGTACTCGGTGTAACGAATCTCGACGGGCACTTCGATAAACGGCAATCGCGTGGCACGGATTTGATCGATCAACTCGCTGGCGTGGGCCATGCGGTCCAAGGTAATGTTCATCTGCCGTGCGGCGGTTCGAGAGAACGCGCGGAACCCGTTGTGCGCGTCGGTCACGTTGACCCGGCTGACCGCCCGTGTGAACAGCACCGCCAGACGAAGCGTTAAGCGACGCGTCGCAGGCATTTTCGTGGTCGTCCCAAGAAAACGCGAGCCGAGCGCAATCTCGCAGTCACCGCGCGCGATCGGTTCGACGAGGGCGGCGATGTCTTCGACGCGGTGTTGGCCGTCCGCATCGAACGTGACGATGTAGGCTGCTCCGCATTTCAGTGCGAACTCAATGCCGGTTTGAATGGCCGCACCCTGACCGCGGTTGATGGCATGTCTTAGAACGAAGGCCCCACAGCGTTTGGCGGCGTCGAACGTATCATCGCTTGATCCGTCGTCCACGACGATCACGTTGGCGTATTGTTCCCGCACCTCGCGCACGACGGGTTCGATACACGTACCTTCGTTGTACGCCGCGATCACGATGTACGTGTCGCGCCGCCAGTCGGCCGAGCGGTCTTCGCTTGGTGTCGAGGATGTCGTCATGCGCATCGTTACCGTTCAGCCTGAACGCCCGCCGCCGAGAGGCCCGATCGCAAGCCCCCGGCAACTGATCGTACCAGTATTGGGGGCGTGATTCCAAGCCCCATAACCAAACGACTAAGTTTTTCGCTATCCGCGACGATTTTTGTGAAGTGCGACGCCCAAGACCAAACGGTAACTGGTGCGGTCGTGGTGTCGTGTCTACGTCAGCTGCATGGGCGGAATGCGGGTGTCGGTGTCTTCGTTGTACCAGTATTCCGGTCGTAGCTACGCAGTCGTCAGGGCGTTTCGCTGTCGATGGGTCCGATACGCAGGAACCCCTCCAGCACGGCACCGTTTTCGATGTGAAGAACCTGTGCCTCCAAATCGCCCTTTACCGAACCCGTTTTCTTGATGTCCACGCGGCCTCGGGCGCGTACGTCGCCTTGGATTTTCCCCTTGACCATCAGGTTGCTCACCCGGATGGGTGCGACGATGTGGCCTTTCTTTTCGACCACGATATCACCGCAGGTTGAGAAATCACGCACGGCGTAATACGTCTTGATCTTGAAGTCCTCCAAGATCAACCTTTTCTTACAGTTCGGGCAGAAGACGGACATGGCGCGGCTACCCACATCCATCGGCTGATCGCAGTGCGTGCAGACGACCTGTTTCGACTTGCCCGAAATGAGGTTCTTTGCGGTCGGCATGACCCGGCCCACATCCTTTCCGCGCGCCACCCGGGTACCCCGGATGGCGGCGCGACAAAGGAAACGTACGGCCTATTTCTTTGCGCCCGCCACGATACGTTCTTGGGCTTTCGCGCGGTTGGCCGTAACGGACGACGCTGGCGCCGATGCGGTCTTGGTGGTCTGCGGTGCGGACTGTCCGTTGACCCCGACGACGCATCGTCCGATCAACACGGCGCCCTCAGCCACCTCCAGCCTCGCGGCTTGGACGTCGCCTTCAAGTCTGGCGGCTGCCTTCAGATTTACTTTCGCCTTCGCTTGAACGTTGCCCTTTACGTGGCCCTCGATGGAAACCGTGCCGGCTTGAACGTCCCCGGTCAGCGTTGCCCCTTCGGCGATGAACAGCTCGCCTTCGCTGGATATCTCGCCGTCAAACTTGCCAAGCAAACGTGCGCCCTTATCAAACGAAAGCTGACCCTTGAATACCGCGTCGGGGCCGATAACTGTTGCGAATTTGTCTTGTGAGTCGCTCATGGTGACCCTCCTAGTCGTGGAACTTCGTATTGAGAATCCAATGCCTCTTGCTCGCCCTCATCGAGGCGCCAACGGGCATTCTACTCGGCCCGTGAATTCCTTCAACACGCGCCCTAGGCTGGAAAGTGCGATACGGGCTGGGAATAGTGTGTGGTTTCGTGTTTTCCGCTGGGGATCGATGACGCGGTTTGGGCGAACTGCGATCAGGGACGGTTGCACGTGGTTGAAGCGGGGATGCGTGGCCTCAATCGAGACTGTTCGCTACCGGGATCTGGGTGTTGACGGTCGACCTGCAAGCGCCGGTAGCGCTTGTGGGAACAGGGATTCGTATGCGGCTTTCGTGAGTATCACAGCCACCACAGCGAGAACCGGTCCGGTGGCGTCGCCGCTGTGGCTTAGCGTGAAGCAGCCGATCAGTTCAACGACTCCGGCGAAGACAACGACGACCGACCCTGCCAGCGCCCAGGGCGAATTGAATCCCACGTAACGTAATGCGATACCGAGCGTGAGACTTAGCGCCCCGAACGTGGCCACAGTTTGCAGCGCTTCCGCAACCGCGATGGAGAACGGGCGATGCCACAGCGATTCGAACGGTATCCAGGCGACGGGTTCGAGCGCCCCCAGGTTCAGCGACAATAGCGTCGGGCGGAGTGTGAATAGCAAGATGACCACGACTTCGAACGTAGCCAACACCGCGAGTGCGCCGAAGCGAATCCGGTCGCGCACGCGCTGGTCGAGATCGGTGAGTGTCGTCAATTTCCAGGCAACGATGGCGCACCAAGCCCCGAAAACAGCCATGGATGATCGAAGAACCAGCGACGCGATATCGAACGTGTGTACCCGGCTGAACAGTTGCAGCAGTTCGATCAATATCGCCACTGTCATGCCGTGCATGATCGCAGAGATTGTAGCGGACAAGGCTGATCGCTGTCTCTCGCGATGTCCCAAGGACATGACGAACGCGAGGAGTCCGAACCATGCGGCTCCGGAAATCTCGTGAGCCAAAGCACGAAACGGGGGATCAGCCAGGTCGATCGATCGTGGCGTCACTAGGCTCCATCGCGCCTGACGAAACGATTCGTGAAGCTCGGCGGTGTTGGTAACGAAGTTCAGTGGGGCCAGTCCGTATATCATCAACCCGATGGTGAGAACCCACGCCGTCGTGGCGAACGGTCGAGACGCCAGGGCATCGCGCAGACGCTGCGGCGATGTCAAAACCGTGGCACTGAAAATGACGGCGAACATAGCCCCAAGCGTCGTACCGAAGATGTTCAGAACGACATCGGTCAGTGACGTGACGCGAGCGCTTAGGCCGACTTGCAGTGTCTCAGCGACGACGCTCAACAGTGTGCCCACACAAGTAGCGATGGCGATGCGCACGATGGGGTTCGCCCGCCGCGCCAAGCCGCACCAGATTAAGGCCAAGCCCAAAGGAAGATAGACGACGATGTTCGTGATCACGTCTTCAGTTGTCGTGGATACCCAGCTCAGTTGGTTGAGGAGCAGGCCATGCCCGGATAGCAAGACGGACCAGTCGAACTGGAAGGGAATAAGCGACCCGTACAGAATCGCCCCGGCAGCGGCCATCGCCCAAAGGATCGAAAGAGGCGCGGGGGTTGCCGCTTGGGCTTCGCCCGCCGAGTAATCTTGGAAACCGTGACCGGACGGTATTCGCACTGTCCTTCCCCCCGTTCGACGCCGCACCTACCGAGCCGCTCCGGCGGGTCCGATGGTGCCGGGCGACGAGATTCAACTTTGGCACACTGAGGTGCATGCTGAATTGCGCGGGAAACGGGCGTGGTCGAGGCGGTGGAGAAGAGGACGTTCCGATAGAAACGCTTGCGATGGGTTCGAATCCAACGCCGGCGGTCGCACGCGCCAAAGGCTCGGAGAAGATAGGGTGAGTTGCAGGTCTGGGAAGGGCGTACGGTCTGGCGCGACGGCGTGGCGTCAGCCCCCACGTCGTATGTTAGAATCGTCCGGCGCGAGTTGGCTACGAGTCCGTCGAGCTGCTCGTGCGTGAATCCCTTCTCGCACCTCCGCCCATGTGCCGAGAAAGGATTCACGGCACAGCACGCATATTCTCTCTCACGCCTCCCTCCAGACGCCACGAATGCATTCACGGCACAGCACGCTTATGCTTACGATTCTGTCGACTCGACCTCCCAGTCCGCTCGATCCAGGAAAGGTCGCCAGGTGGCGTAGCGGCGCTCGGAGAGGCGAATGTTCAGCGTGGGGTTCTGTTTGGGCTTGACCGGTTGTCGTCGGAGCCGCACGCCCGCCTGCGCCGGCGTTCGTCCACCTTTGCGGACGTTGCATCGGCTGCACGCGCAAACGACGTTGTCCCACGTCGTGCCTCCGCCCTGTGATCGGGGTTCGACGTGGTCGAGTGTGAGTTCGGAGGTCGGGAAGCGGCGGAGGCAATACTGACAGGTGTGGTCATCCCGCGCGAGGACGTTTCGCCGGTTGAACTTGACGTCTTGACGAGGCACCCGGTGGAACGTCAGTACGCGAATGATGCGGGGTGCCATCAGCGCCGTGCGAACGGTACGTATCCAATCCTCATCGTGGCCGTTCTGTTCGCGCCTCATCGCGCTAAGCTGCGCCCAGTCTTCAAAGTCGTAGGAGACGTATCGTCCGTCCTCGACGTTGACGACTTCGGCCACAGGTTGGTGGGCCGGATCACGTTTGAACAAGAGAACAAAAGCGCGGCGCACGCTCACGACGCGGAGCGCGGCATAGTGGGCGTTAAGCAACAGGACGTTGCATTCGAGGCAAGAGGATGGATTGGTGAGTGCATAGGCTGCGAAGACAGCACCTCCTCGCGTAACGGGCGCATAACGTCGGTGATGCGCCCATTCACGACTAACTATAGCCGATATTCAAACCCAACGCAAGAAAAATGTGCAAAACAGCCGCGTTACGCGAGCAATACCGATCTACCGGGCGAGGTCTTCGTATGTGCCGCGCGTCGTCGCCCGACGCGGTTGGCGACCGGTATACGTGCCTTCCGCGGTCAGGTCTTCGGCCAAGCGCGCTGCGGTTGATGCGTCGGCAATGTGTTTGTCGTATTGCTCCTTGATGTGATTGGCCGCCCACGCGATGTCGTCCGTGATTTCGAAAAGATCCATATCTTCCGGACTGACGTATGCGTGCTCGTCGAGTTGGTGCTTCCGAACCCAATCGATCAGCGGCGACCAAAACTCTCGACCCACGAGGATGACCGGGAATCGTTCCGTCTTGTTGGTCTGTATGAGTGTCATCGACTCGAAGAATTCGTCCATGGTACCGAAGCCGCCCGGGAAGCATACGAACGCCACGGCGTACTTGACGAACATCACCTTGCGGCAAAAGAAGTAGCGAAAGTCGAGCGTAACCGTTTGGTAGGCGTTGGCTGACTGTTCGGTCGGTAGGAAGATGTTGAGTCCGATGCTCTCGCCACCGGCCTCGGCTGCACCCTTGTTGGCTGCCTCCATAATGCCCGGACCCCCGCCGGTCAATACGGCGAACTTACGACGGACCAGTTCGGCGGCGAGTTGTTCTGCGAGGCCGTAGTACGGGTCATCAGAGTTCGTCCGAGCGGATCCAAAGATGGACACAGCCGGCGCGACGCGCGACATCGTGTCGAACCCTTCCACGAACTCCGACATGATCCGAAACACGCGCCAGGTCTCTTCGCCAGGTGTGGGTCGGCGATGTGGTGTTGCGTTCAAAGCGTAGTCTCCATGGCGTGGCCCTGTTCAGTTCGTACCGTTGCGTGCAACGAACGCCGGGCTGGCCAATCGACACGCGTCCCGTCATCGTATCGCGTCCGTCAAGGCAACGCTAACAGCCTGTTGAAAAAGTGTGGCACCGGCTTCCAGCCGGTGATCCATTAGCGATTTCCGCCTCTTGAAGGGGACAAGTCCCGTTGTCACGGGCGGGTTCGCGGCGACGTGACTAAATACTAGCCTAGTCCAACAGACTACTAACGCCGCGGCGGTGTGTTGTCCTATCGGACCCAAAAGAAGCGACTACGCGGCATGTGTGTGAGACCTGCAAAGGCAGTGAGAATGCGAATGGATGTGCATTGCGCCGAACTCAGCATCGATTCGCCGGTGTATGCCGTGTGTTCCGAACACGATTTCGAAACGCGAGCGCCGGCCGCACCATGAACGTCCTGTAAGTATGTTGAGGAAAGGCCGGTGCGTGCGGGAGCTTCCATAACGGATCAGACATGCTCGTGACGCTTGTATCATGCGTTTGAGGTCAATACACTACGGTACACGTTTATGGCGGTCGCCTGGGGGTACAGGCTTGGAGTCTATCTCAACGACAAGGGCGACGCGGGCGCCGAGCCTGTGGAGATCTTGGTAGGACGCCGGCGCCGCAGGGTAATGGAATCGGCGCTCGGTTCGGTCAGGCGTGTATCGGTCGATCGGCGTGATTTCGTGGGAGGGAACCCTCGGCAGCCGTTCCCGCCGGAGCGTGATTGCTGTGCGCTCGTTGGGCGGTAACACTTGGCGTGCGCTCGCGCCGCGCTATGTTTGGGGAAGCGGAGAAAGAATGATGCAGTCTGTTCGATGTTGGCTTCGCGGTGTGGTGGGGTTGTCGATTGCGCTGGCGTGCGTGCTGTTCGTTGGTTGTGGAACCGACGTGGCCGGCGACGGTAATGGCGCCCCGGTTGATGATACGCCGGTCGTAGACGATACGGTCGGCACGCCGCTGCCCGGCCGTGATGGGATTGACGGGTTGAACTGTTGGGATCTCGACGGCGATGGCGAACGTGATCCGGAAGAAGATACCAACGGCGACGGGTCGTTCGACGCCTTGGACTGTCGCGGCGCTGATGCATCCGATGGCGCGCCCGGTGCGAATGGCGCGGACGGTCCGGCAGGCGTGGACGGTTTGAGCTGCTGGGACATCAACGGCAATGGAGAAGGTGACCCGGCGGAAGACATCAATAATGACGGCGTGTTCGACGCGCTGGATTGTCAGCGGTCAACAGGGCAAGACGGCTCACCGGGGGCGCCCGGCCCTCCGGGAAGCGCGGGTTCTGATGGACCAGCCGGCCCGGCCGGTCCTGCAGGGCCGGAGTTTTTCAGCACGACCATTGACGACTTCTTCGCCGCCGATCCTGCGATCGAAGGCGAACTGCCCATCACGCTCGCCGGCGTCGACGCTCCACTCTTGGGTTCTTCCTTGCGCGACATACCGGTATCTCCGGCTGTCGCGTTTCAGGTTTCAATTCCCGAGTCGTACGACACAGGCCACGATGTAAGCCTTCGACTGTTTTTCATTCGGCAATCCCCCGGCGTAGTCCTTCTGGGGGAAGCCGACTGTTTCGTATTTACTGTAGATGCGTTGAGGCTGCGCGATGGCTCAGCGGCTGACGCCTATGGTTCTCGTCGATGGGTGCGGGCTGACTCGCCGAGTGCGCCGGTCGAAGACTCGGGAGGTAGCCCATCGGAAATCCTGTTGGTGATTGATCTTCCATTGAATCGGACAAGCGGACTTGGCTATCCCGACGATTTGGCGCCGGGAAATCTTGTGGTATTTGAATTGTCGACGCACGCCACCGACGGGGTTGCGTATCACGTCGCTGCGGCTGAGCTTTTTGAATCAGATACGGACTCGGCGGTCTTGGATGGGGGTCGGGTTTTCGATCGTGAAGGATCTGTTCGCTGCTTCGATTGCGAGGGTATGCTCCCCGATTGCAACGGCAACGGCCTGTTGGATCGTTGCGATATTGAGGATGGTGTCAGCGACGACTGCAACAACAATGGCGTTCCGGACGAATGTGATTTGTGCGGCGCGGGCGTTGGTCAAACGGCAGCGATGATTACGACCGGGCCGTTTACGTTTCTACAACCAGGGTTCACGCAGGAGGTGTTCGCCACGTCGCCCGACGTCATGGGCGGCGTCGCGTTTGCGCCGGACGGCGACGTGCTTGTTGACTTGTGTCTCTTTTCCGGAAGCGGGTTGCGCCGGTTTGACGCCCAGTCTCGCACTATGGTCAACGGATCGCGTTTGCGACCGCTCGTCGCTTCATTGGATAGCAACGCCGGGTGCGGTCTGACGAATCATCCGAATGGTACGCTCTATTCGAACATCACGGACGGCGTCGCGCACCTCGACCTCGAAACTGGCGTGGAGCTCAAACCGTCGTTCGGGGCCTCGGGCAACGCGCTGGGCATCGCTGTCGATCCGATTTCGGGCGATCTCGTGTACGCGGGGGACGACGGCACGATACGGGTCGTTGACGCGGGATTCACGTCCGCCGGCGTGTTTTCTACGGCTACGACGGGCGACGTGATCCATGGAATCGTCTTCGATCCGAGCGGGCAGTTCTTGGTCTGCGCCAACCTCACGAAGTCTGCGTTGACGATATTGGATCGGAACGGAATCTTTGTGCAATCTGTCCCCGTCGTGGACGGATCGACCTCGCGAACGCCGTCTACTGTGGCCTTTCACTCCAACCCGCGGAACATGGCTGTGACGCTCAACCTTGACGGATCCATGACTCGCTTTGATTTCCCGAGCGGCGATCTTGCCGAACAGCCGGCACAGTCGCGCTTCGCTGACGGCGGGTTCCGAGGCGACCTCGTTCAGGTTGGCCCCGATGCGTGCCTCTACATCACGCAGGTGTCGACACGCTTTGGTGACGGTACCCTCCGATTGAACGAACGAAGCATTGTCCGCGTGTGCGGCTCGTTCGAATCTCCGATTGATCTAGGCCGCCCCGTTCTGCTCGCTCCTCAGGCAGCGACCGTAGCGGTGGGTTCGGATCACCGACTGCACGTGCTGGTCAGCGACGGAGGTATCCCGGTCGCAACCACCGACGTTCAGTTCAAAGTGCTGTCTGGGCCAAACGAGGGTACAACCGGAATGGCTACGACCGGTGCCGACGGGCTGGCACTCTTGTCGTACGCCGGTTTCGGTGGCGTTGGGACCGACGTGATCGAGGCGTGGGTCGAAACGGATCTTGGAATCAGATACACCAACACCGTTTCAGCCACCTGGTTCCTCGACGACTGCTCGATCGACTGCAACGGCAACGGCATGCCCGACGAATGTGAACTGGACGGCAACGATTGCAACAGCAACGGCGTCCTCGATGAGTGCGACGGCGGATGTGGTGGATGATGCGCCCGGCACCCGTCCGGCTTTCTCACATTTTTCGCGCGTCGGTCGTGGCGTGGCCTGTGATCGCACTGGTCCCTCGGATGGGCCCGCCTCGAAGTCGATTCCGGGAGCCGTCGGGTGTGTCCCTGGGGATGCAAGACGGCCTCCGCGCCGATCGCTACGAAACGTAGCCGTACTCCTTGAAGTACCGGTGTAATCTTGAAGATTCTTGTCAACCGGCACTCTATTGTGCGCGGTCGGGTTGGTTGGGGCCGGTAAGATGACGGAAACGTTGCGAAGAAAACGCTTGTATTATCGGTGACCGATGGTACAATGCCGTCGTGTCTGCATGGCAGCGCTGCGCCCATATTGAGGGTGGAGCGGTTTGTTTTTGTCGGTAGCTGAGCGTTCTTGTAGCTGGCGAGTCGACAGGAATCGAGGCATTTTTGGCTGCCATAGTTGTACGCGGACAGTTTAGCGGGTGATAGGGTACCGTCATCCTACGGGGACAAGAGGTTGTTCGATTCAGGCCAGTTTTCCACACTGTCGAACGATCTACGTTAGCGAAGTTCTAGGCGTGCCAGCGTTTTGACGGCAGCGTCTGTATTTGTACGGTGACCACCGCTCCGCCTGCGGGGCGATGGTCGTGTGGTTGTATGTACGGTGTTGGTGTAAGAGATCCATTGTCGCCGGCTGGCCGGCGCAAGTGGGGCGGTTTGACCTGGACATGAAATCGATTCCGTCGCGGAGCGGCGGGTCTTGGATCTGATCTTGTCGGGTAGCGTTTCTCATTAGAAGGAGGCTAGGAACGATGAACACGGTGAAGCGGTTTGGTTTTGGTTGGCGGACGCTGGGGTTGGTCGCTGCGGGCATGCTCGTTGCGACAGTGCCCCTGCAGCAGTCCGTCGCCGGTGAGAGTGGGGCGAAGGTCAGCCCGGTAAAGAGTACGGTGCGAAGCAGCGGTCAGGCCTCTGTTCGTGCCGGAAGTATTCCGAAGCAACAGCTCAACTATGCAAAGCCTGTTGTTATTGACTATCGAAAGAGTAGTGCCCTGTTCGCTCCTCCTGGTGGCGGCGTCGACACGATCATGAGTGTTACGGCCTCTGGTGCGGCGCGAGGCGGCGGAATCGTCGCGGCCACTGGTACGAGTTGTACCGCCAACGCCGACTGTAACGACTGCGACCCGTGTACGTTTGACGTCTGCGGCACGTCTACGTGTGTCGGCGGCGACCGCAACGGGCTCGCCTGTTCCGGCAACGACACCTTTTGCAAGGGTGTCTGCGATGGCGGAATTAATGTAAACGAGATTTGCGAGTCCGACCTTGAGTGCTGCGGTGATGGCGGAGCGATTGCTGACGGCGCCTGCGTGCTGAATCCCTGCGTCGATCTTGGCAAGGGTAACGTCTGCATCAACGGGCTGATCCCCGTGGGCCAGTTTGAAGAAGGCTCGGAATGCGACGATGGCGACGACTGCAACGGCCAGGAAACTTGTGCCGCCTCGGCGTGCGTTCCTGATCCCGCCGGTAGCCCCTGTGCGGCTGGCGAAGTGTGCGACAATTCGCTCCCCGGCAATATCTGCGTGGGGCCGTGCCTCACTGACGCTGAGTGCGACCGTGACGCATCGGCCTGCACCAACGACGTTTGCAACGCCAAGATTTGCGTTGGCGGTGTGGACGCCGGCAAGGCGTGTGCCGTGAATACGGACTGCAACAGCGGAATCGACGGCACCTGTACTGGTGGCGGCGACGGGCTTTGCACCGTTGGTACACCCCCTTGTGGTGTTGGCGCTGGTTGTACCGCTGGACGTATCTGTGACGGTGGTACCAACGTAGGCAACGCCTGCACCGACGACGCCAATTGCCCAGGTCAGGGCGGTGTTTGCGGCCTCGGGTTTGATACCGGTAATGGCACCGTTACGTGTGCCACCGGTCGTTGCTGCTCCGGTCCCGGACCTGGCGACAATGCTTGTCTCGAACAGAACTTCCAGGCTTGCGCTGGTACGTTCTTCGGTACGAACAATGCGTGCGGGCTCATTAACCCGACCGACCTTGCGGACACCCGGCAGAACGACTGCCCCCGCTACGGTGCCGGTATTGCACCCCCCGACACGACGCTTGGCGTCGAAGTGGGTGACATCGGTGTTGGTATCCAATGTGGTAGTGTGTTCAGCAGCGTGGGTAGCGAATACCAGATCGATGCTGGTACTGGGTTCACGGATATCTCCGTGCTGCGTTTCGTAGCCAACGTCGATGTCGCGTCGCGTATCGTGCTCGCATTCCACGACGCCAACGGCGTTCGTATTGTGGATCAATTCTTCTTCGCCGGTGCCAACGTGGCGCCAACGCCCGGACCGACCGTCTTTACCGGCGTGTTCGATCCCGTCTTGCGTATTCCCAATTCCGGATTCGTGGTCTTTGGACGTCAGCCTAACTTCAGTCCGAACGCCAACTACCGAGTCCTGACGACCGACGCGGTTGACGTTGGAACCACTGGTAGCGGACGGATGATCCTCAACGATGTCATCGTGACCGGTGATCTTGTGGGCACATGCGTCGGCGGAACTCGTGACGGAGAATTCTGCAACAGCCAGAACGCTGACGCCGACTGCATCGGTGGTGGTACTTGCGATACGGCGACGCCGGATATTCTGGCGTTCGAGATCGTCGGTGAAGCCGGTGCCGATCCGACCACTGCTTGCTGCATCAACGCCGGCGTGGGTGCCGGTTCCTGTAGCACCCAACTCCCCTGGGTTTGCTCTGCGGCTGGCAACATTCCGCAGGGTGAAGGCACGTTCTGCTCAGCTTGCAGCAACGACCGTACCATCGGTTGTACTGGTGTCGTTGACTGCCCGCCGCTCGCTTGCGTCGGTGGCGCTGACGACGGTGTGGTGTGCGACGTAGATGCCGACTGTGCCAACACCGCCTGTGTCGGCGGTGTGTTTGCCGGCGAGTTCTGTGTTGACGATGCGGACTGCGACAATGTCGTCGGTGCGTGTCAGCCGGGTACCTGTACCGGTACGCCGGTCTGTCTTGCCGTGCCGCCTGCGTGCGTCGCACAGGCTTGCTGCGTCGACGCCGGACTGACCGGTGGTGACTGCGTTCAGGTTTCCGGTATCTGCAACAACTCCCCGAACCCCAACGTCACGTTGCCGTGTGCCTTTGACGGCGACTGCCCGGGCGCTGTGGTTGGCTCGTGCGTGGGCAACGATTGTCCCGTGGGTGCCACTACGAGCGGTTTCGGTACCGATTGTCAGCCCAACCTATGCCTCCAGCCGGTGCTTTCCGGTTCGGACAACTGTCGTATCGAGACGATCGCCAAGGGTCTGGAAATGGTCGCCGCCGCCGGTCAGTTCCTCGTTCCGTCCGGAATCACGGCGGTCCCGCCCCGTGGAAGCCCTCCGGTCGTGGAAACAATTACTGGATCGAACGTCACAGCCACGTTTGACGGCTTCTCGCTGGCCGAGTGCGTCGGCGGCACCACAGAAGGTGCATCCTGCGACATCAACCTAGACCCTGACCCCTGTGCGGTCTCCGGTGGTACATGTACGCGGCTGGCGCTTGGTGGGCGATTCGACCCGAACAACGGGCAGGATCCCGACTGGGTTAACTGTGTAATGTACGACAAGCCCACGGACTTCCGATGGGATTGGTGCGGTACGGACGTTGACGGGAACGGTCTGGAATGGTTGCCCGTAATCGGTGCCTACTACATCGGTTGCCCGATGGCTGTTATCCAGGGTGGCGATGGTGTTGAACCGCCCATCGGTACGGGTGACGGTGGTGTTGGTGGTGCTCGTGGCACGCCGTTCTGTGCACGAGACAACTTCTGGGGAACCGACAAGGTTGAGCCCTACGTCCTCATCTGCCACGCAACGAATAACGCCCCCAACGGAACGGGTGCTTCGCCTCCTGGTGCGCCGTACCAGTTCCACTTCACGGCGGTTCAGTCTCCGGACGCGGCCTGCTGTTCCGACGTTTGCTCGGGCGGTACGCGTGACGGGCGGCCTTGTTCCGTTACGGATATTCCTTGCCCCGGTCCCGGCGTTCGCTGTGTTGACGCCGGCGGTGCCACGGGCGTGTGCAACGGTGGTATGCTGTTCAACCATTCGTGCGACCTGCTGACCGGCTTCGTCGATCAGTGCGGTACCGGCGGTACCTGCGGCGGACCCGGTTGTGAACTGACCTCCGAACTCGAATGTACTGACTTCGGCGGTGCCTGGTTGGCTGGCGACGGATTCGCCAACCGTCAGTGCGATGCCGTGGGTTGCATTAACGACGGTAAGAAATGTGAGACCGACGAGGATTGCTGTAACACCGCTGGTGCTTGCAAGACGGTTGGTCCGGTTATTACGTGCGGTCTCACGGCGTTGGATAACCCATGCGCCGAAGGCTCATGCTGCAAGGGCCCCGGTGACTGTGAAGATCGTGATCCGAACACTAATGCTCGCCTCAAGGCCGCCGACTGCGTAGGGGCTGGCGAGACGTTTGTCGGCGGTGCACGCTGCCTGTTCGACCCGTCACCGTGTCCGATTTGTACGGTACCCGTAGCAGGCAACTGCTTCCCGGACAGCGCCGGATTCATTTTCGGCATGACCGAGAACGACAATGGGGGGCAGAAGCTCGCCGACGATGTCGTCATGTTGCAGGCGACGGTCAATCAGTTCTGCTTCAGTCCGTGTTTCGTAAACGTTGAAGGCGGAGCCGTCGTCAACGAGTGCAACGATCCGGACAGTGCGAACAATCCTCCGCCACCGCCGGACAATTTCACGGTCAGTTTCTTCACGGACGTCAATGGTGCCCCCGGTGCTTTGGTCCATGAAGTTGCGAATGCGCCAATCGCCGCCAAGGCGGCGCAGGACATTAACGTTTCGCGTTGTTGGGACTACTCGATTGTTTTTGATCCGCCGCTTGGTGACCCAGCCCGTCCGCCGGCCTTCGTGCCCGGTGACAAGTACTGGGTCGCGTTCTCCGGTGTGGGTACGCCCGGTGGATCCGGTGTGGGTTGTGACGTGTTCCTACTTGGTAGCGAGCAGGGCAACAACTTCTTCCTACAGGAGTTGGATCATTTCGACAGCGCCAACCAGACCTGGACGTTTGAAGATCACAGTGGGACCAACCTGGACCTAGCGTTCTGCGTTGGCTCTGCCTTTGAGCCTTCGATCCAGGTTCCGCCGCCGGTAACGGGTGCATGCTGTACCTGTGATGGCGTGTGTGACAGCAACGTCGAATGGCGTGATTGTCGTGGCTATCAGTGCCTATCCGATGGCACTGGTGATCTTCGTGATTTCGACTGTACGCCAGATTGCGGTCCCAACGCGACGATCCCTTGCAACGTTCCTGCGCTGCCGCAGTACGCCAATGCCAAGTTCTTCCCAGGGCAGTTGTGTACTGACATCACCTGCGCTAACGAAGGTGGCGGCGGTGGATGCGCCGGCGGTGCGGCTGTGCTGCGTGAAGACTGTGCTGCACCAGAGCCCATCGGTGTGGGTATTCCGCAGAACGAAGTGTTCAATGTGTTCATCAACAACTCCTGTTCCACAACGGACGGCCGTTCTACCTACGTCAACCCGCCGGGTTGCACGGACGATGACGGCACGCAGGAAGGTGTTGTCTTCGGTCGCGACCAGTGGTTCTCCTACGTGTCGGCTTGTACCGGTAGGGTGCAGATCGACGTGACGGGTGATACCGACATGGACGTGGCGATTGCGGTGTACACGGATGGTACGAATACCGTTCCGCTTTGTGATGACACCACGGTCACCGGATCGCCGACTGGTGCTCCGAACCTGACCACACTCGTTCCCCAGAGTTGTACAAGTGATCCGGATAACGCCGGTCTGAACCGGCCGAGTATTGAGATATTCAGTGACATCGACGTCGCCTATCTCATTCGCGTCGGTGCGGACCAGGACAACCAGCTTGGTCCGAGCGGTAGCCTTACGATGCAGGTTCAGTGCTTCGGCGAGACATGCCAGCCGTCGCCCGTGCCCGCGGGTACGCCGATCCAGACCACAGGTGGTGCCACTACAGCGCTGATCACCGGCCGCCATCTCGCGGTTTCGGGTGGTGCTCCGGGTGAGAACCAGGTGCTCAGCGTGAAGCTGGTCAACATGGCCGGTACGTTCTCCAAGTACAACGGTACGCGGATGTTTGCGAAGCCTAATACCGTACACTTGGTTAGCGAGCTTCCGGGTCGTGGCATTTCTGCCTACTGTCTTCCTGATCCTGCCGGAACCGCGACTTGCGGGAACCCGGTATGTGGTGGCGGTACGCTGCAGGGTACGCCGTGCGACCTTACGGTCGATCCCGATCCATGCATCGGCACGGACCCGTTCAACGTCGGTTCGTGCAGGGCGACGTCTTACCTGGTGGTTGAGCTTGGGTGTGGCGCCGATCCGGCCGACTTCATCGACTGGACGGTCAATCCGTTCGATCCGGCGGACGCCAACCCAGTGTTCCATATCAAGAGCGAGTTTATCGTTCCTGATTCCACCTATGAGGTCGGGTTTGCCCATTCGAGTTGCGATGCCCTCAGCGATCTCAGTTACGGCGATCAGGGCACTGTGCTTACGCTGTCCACATCGCTGTGGATGGACTCGAACGAGCTTCAGGGCGGTCAGCCGCTCCAGCCGGGCGGAGTCGTCAGTGGGTTCGACATCGCCGCGATGGTCGATGGCTTCGGCGGTCAGCTAGCGCGGATGCCGTTGAATCGTTTGGATGCTGTTGGTGTGACCACCGCCGGTAACGTACCGTTTGTTGACGGCGTGCTTGGTGTGGTCGAGTTGTCCAGTGTGTTGGATGCCTTCGCATCGGTAACTCCGACCTATCCGCTCGCTCTGAGTCCGCATTGCAGCGACCTAGACAATAACAACCAGCCTACTGGTGTCTTCACTTGTAGGTTCGGACCTAGCCCGGGCATTTCGTGTACGGGCGATGTGGATTGCTTCACACCGATCTGCCCGTAGTTTGGGTGGTGACGTGACCTGGTGATACGCCGGGTGCGAGCGGGTCAAACACGACCCGCTTCGCACCCGGCTTTTTTTGTGCGCCAACACCGCCGAAGGGATTCGATGGCCTGCTCCCCCGAGGGAGCGTTCAGGGTCTGCAGACCGCTATGATCGTTGGCGGGTCAAGTGTGAGGGCGCGTAGGCGTTGGGCGCCGAGTGTACTGCATGGCGCGCAGTGCAATCTCCGGAGGGATTGGTCGTCGTTAGGTGCGTGGGTTGTGTTAGACCTCGACGGTGAGTTCAAGCTCGATAGCAGCGCCGAGTGGGAGGGCAGCCACGCCGACGGCTGCACGGGCGTGACGGCCGGCGTCGTCGAAAATCTTGAACAGCAGCTCGCTTGCCCCGTTGGCCACCTGTGGTTGGGCGGTGAAGTCGGGCTCGGAATTGACGAACACAGCCAGCTTGATGACGCGCTTGATGGCGTCGATACCTCCAGCGACCTGCGCCGCTGCGGCGACCGCGTTCAGTGCGGCGATGGCGGAACCCTCGGCGGCGTCTTCGATCGAGACGTCGGTCGGCACCTTGCCGGCGTGGGTAAGCGTTCCGTCGCGGATGGGCAGTTGGCCGCTGGTCAGAATCAGCGATCCGGTCCGAATGGCCGGAACATAGCTGCCAATCGGAGCGGTCACTTCGGGAAGCGTCAGACTCAATTCGGCAAGACGGTCAGATGGTTTCATCGTTCGGTACCAAGTTTTGGGAAGGTGCAATACTCGCCCGCGACTCTGCGGGCGTAACCGGTGTATTGATAGATTCGTCGTCGCGTGGGTCGTGGACGACAACGTTCTCGCCATCGGCTGATTCGATCGTATGATCCGCGTGCTCGTCGTGCGTAGGGTCGGCGGCCGGGGCGTCGACGCTCGGCGCGTTGCCTTGTGCAAGCGACGCTGTATTGGAGTCCGCCAGATCGCCCTCGTCGTCGATCGGGGTGTGCATGAGCAGGTTGATCCAGATCGGCCCTGTGGCCCGTTCCTGGGTGACGCGGATGCGGTGTTTGCGGATGAGTTCGAGGAGCGCGAGGAACAGGCCGATCATTTCGGCCCGCGTTCGGCCGGCGAAGATGTCCTCGAAGGGCTGGGCGCCGCCGGCACGTTCGAGCGAGTCGAGCATGTCCTCTGCATGTAGGGCGATCGGTGTATCGTCGATGCCGACCGTATGCACGGCCTGCTGCTTGCCGGTCTGTTCGAGCAAGCGGTTAAACGTGTCGAACAGATCCCAGATGTCGACGGAGTCCAGATCCATTTCGTCCGTCGGTTGAGGAGGGACCGTAGGAACCCGTGGAAACCGCAGGGCTTCGTCGGCAGCGCACTGGTTCAAGCGGCGTGCGGCATCTTTGAATTTCTTGTACTCGAGCAACTGGCGTACCAGTTCGAGCCTCGGGTCTGCGTTGTCGCCATCAGCCTCCTCTTCGGGAGCACGCGGGAGCAGCGTACGCGATTTGATTTCCATCAAGGTGGCCGCCAGCACGAGGAACTCGCTGATCGCGTCGGGGTCCAGTTCCTTGAGCAGTTCAAGGTATTGCAAGTATTGCTTGGTCATGCGGGCGATGGGGATGTCGTAGATGTCTACCTCTTCCCGACGGATAAGGTAGAGCAACAGGTCGAGCGGACCGTCGTAGACATCAAGTGCGACCCGATAGGCAGTCAACGGTGCGTATCCTTTCCCACGTTCAACCCACAGACGTCGCGAACCTGCTCCATGACGTTAGCCGCGACGGTCCGCGCCTTGGCCGAGGACGTGCGCAACACATCTTCTACATAGTCCGGATCGGCCGCGAGCTCGATTCGACGCTCTCGCGCCGGGCCAAGTGTTCGCTCCACCGCTTCCGCGAGCAACCCCTTGGCCTCACCATAGCCCATGCCTCCGGCGCGGTATCGCTCGGCGAGGTCGTGCGTTTCTTCCGGTGTAGCCAAAAGTCTGTACAACGCGAAGACGTTGCAGTTGTCCGGATCCTTGGGGTCGTCGACGGGAGTACTGTCGGTCTTGATGCTCATGATCCGCTTGCGCGTGGGCTTGGGCGGATCGAACAGGTTGATCGTATTGCCATAGCTCTTCGACATTTTTTGTCCGTCGACGCCCGGGACGACCCTGGCGTCGTTCAGCCTAACCTCGGGCCGTTTTAGAATATCGGAGTTGTACGTGTTGTTGAAGTAGGCGGCCATATCCTGAGCCATTTCGACGTGTTGTGTTTGATCCTTGCCGACGGGGACAATGTCGCTGCGGTAGATGAGGATGTCAGCCGCCATGAGAATCGGATAGCAAAACAGCCCCATGCTCGCCGACAGCCCCTTGGCGGTTTTGTCCTTGTACGACGTCGCCCGATCCAAGAGCCCTTTGCCCGTGACCGTAGAGAGAATCCACGTGAGTTCGGTCACCTCCGGTACGTCGGTCTGTCGAAACAGCGCCGCCTTAGATGGGTCCAACCCGAGGGCGAGGTAGTCGAGGGCGACGTCGTGGGCATATCCGCGGACGATGTTGCCGTCGTGGATCGTGGTCAGGGCGTGGTAATTGGCGATGAAGAAGAAGCACTCGTTGGCGTCCTGCAATTCGATATGCTGTGTGATGGCCCCAAGGTAGTTGCCGAGGTGCAGCTTGCCGTTGGATTGAATGCCGGACAATACGCGCATGAAAATCTCCTGCAGGCAGGGTCGCACGGGGACGCCGTTATGTCAAGATGCAGTAGGGCGGAAGCGCCTTCGTTCTCGGCGTCGACGGTCGCCGCTCATCCCGTTTGGCCCTCGTGCGGGTGGCGTGGAACTGGGTTGGATCTGGTTATTGAATTCCGTATGGCGATGACCCCGGACGGCGCACAAGTGCCATGTGTGTGGCACATATTGGCGACCGAAGTATCTGCTCGCCGCTATCGGTGGACCGGCACGCCTCGGATGTTGGGGTCGGGTGTCCGTAGCTTCTTTTTTTCGATGGATGCTGGGGGGATGCCGTCGTTGGGGAGCAGGACGAGCTTGCAGGCATCGCCGCGGTCGAGCATGGCCATGGCGTCTTCGATGTCGTCGAAACCGATGGTCTTGGTGATCAGCGGGCGCAGGTCGATCACGCCGCTCTCGAGTAGCCAACGCGTCTTGTACCACGTATCGAAGATGCGCCGGCCGTTCAGGGCGCGGACGGTGAGGTTCTTAAAGATCATGTTTTCCGCCACGTCAATCTCAACGGGCTTTGGTGGGATGCCGAACAAGACGACGGTGCCGCCGTTGCGCACGACGCGGAATGCCGTTGTGATGGCACTTGGCGCGCCGCTCATTTCCAGGACGACGTCGACGCCGTATCCACCGTTGGCCTCCACTATGCTCGCGACGATGTCGTCTTTTGCCTTCGGGTTGAACACGCCCGTCGCGCCCATTGTTTTGGCCAGCTCGATGCGTTGGGGGTGAATGTCGGAAGCGAAGATGGCTTTGGCGCCGACGGCGCGCGCGATGCCGATCGTGAACAATCCGATGGGACCGCATCCAAGCACGGCCACCGATTGGCCTGAGAGATCCTGCTGCATCGTGCTGAACACTGCGTTGCCGAACGGTTCCTGGAGCGTGGCGATTTTCGGCGGTAGTTTGTCGCGGTCGTTTTGCCAGATGACTTTTTCGGGCACGGCGACGTAGTTGGCGAAGGCGCCTTCTCGATCGACGCCTAGGATTTCGGTGTTCGGACACATGTGCGCTTGTCCGGTTCGACATTGATAGCACATGCCGCACGTAACGTGCGATTCGGCTGAGACGAAGTCGCCGACATGCGTGTGACGCACCTTGTCACCGACCGCGACGATGGTACCGCAGAACTCGTGCCCGAGGGTAAGCGGCGGTTTGATGCGTCGCTGCGACCATTCGTCCCACTTCCAAATGTGCAGGTCCGTGCCGCAAATGCTGGCGGCTTCAACGTAGACAAGCACGTCGTCTGGTCCGGGCGTGGGTACTTGGGTTTCGCAAACCGTGAGGCCGGCGGCGGCGCTCATCTTGCGGATGGCCCGCATGGTTTCAGCCATCGAACGACTTCCTTTTTCTATTACGCGCCGGCCGGAAGAACGCCGGTGCCGGCGGTTGGTAACCGGGGACGCTAATCTTCTGAACGGTCATGCTGTTATGGTCTCGATTGGGCGGGCGACGCATCCGCTTCGATGACTTCTTCATACCCTCGCCATTCGCTGGGGCGGGCGAAGTCCTTGAGCGCTACGCCAGCGTTGATCGACGCTTCACTCAGGTCACCGAATTCCGTCGTGAGTATTTCGTATCCGTTGTTGCGGCGGACGATGATTCGTGACGGAAGATGCAAATCGTTTCGCACGAAGAATTCGAGCTTGTCGTAACGTCTCTTCATCACGCTCTTGGGTTTCGGTACGCAAACAAGATGATCCGTGTTGGCCGGATCGCCGGCGGCGGGTGGGAGCAGGGTGACGTCGAAGTTCCGTAGAATGGTTTCCTTCTTCTGGCCGAACGGCAGCGGGAAGGGGGCGCTTTCCAAGTCGAACAGGTCGAAGGGTTCACCCGGTCGGGCGATCTCTTGTTTGGTGACCTGTTTGATCCGCTGCAGCGCGGAGTACAGCCAGCGCCCGTCGAAGAGGTACCACTCGCGCCGCCCGACCACACCGTCCACCTCGGTCTTGTCGAAACGGACCAGGAAGTGTGGGTTGGGTTTCGTAATCAGAAAGAGCAGTTCGCCGGTCTTCGTGCGCTTCGTGAGGTTGATTTGATCATCTTCGACAAAGCGAATGTTGCAGCGGATGTCCTTCAGGTCGGCGCCACGGCGTTCGAGCTGCGTGAGCACGGCGTCGACGCGCGGGTCGACACGCGTTCTGGCTGAATTGGTACTGCGGGTGTCGACCTTTCCGGCGGATGTAGGGACACCCGGACGACCGGCTTGGCGTTGAGCCTCTGGTAGTTGGACATGCCCGCGTTCTGACAATGGTCTCGACTGAACGGGTTCGCTCTGTGTCGCCAGTATGGCGAGAAAAACCGTTACCACGATTGACACGCTCACCAAGCACCTCGCTTCCCACGATCTTACGCCCCGCTCGGGTCGCTGCTTGATGCTATAGCGTAGGTGGCCGCACTACAAGAACCGATGGGGACCAACGAGATGTCAGCGGTACGAATGGACCCCGCGAGCGGGCATTTCCTGCGTTCACCAGAGTTGTCGGAACTCGTTGATATGCTAGGGTCTACGATCGGAGCCTCCCGCACTGCGCCGGTAGCTCAGTTGGATAGAGCATCGGATTTCTAATCCGACGGTCGTGGGTTCAAGTCCCGCCCGGCGCGTATTCGACCGCCGACCGTGAGGGAGCGGCTTCGAGCAGTCACAATCGGCGCTCAAGACTCCGCTTCCTTACGGGCGTGGCTCGGGATACGCATCCTTCGATGTGTGGCGGATCACTGAGGCTGCATACGGACGGCTCTCTGTCGTTGTTCCGAGCCAGCAGCGACGGCAAGTTCCCTTACGCCTAATGCTGGCGCGTCCGCGTGCGACTACGGGCAGTTAATCACCGGCGGGGCGAAGGGGTAAGGTGATCCGCTGAACGCATCAAGCGCACGACTGGTGTCGGCTACGTCGATAACGCGGTTCGGCACGGCCGGTTCCAAGTCGGCCCGCGCCTTCGTCGGTGCAGAAGCGACGTTGCTGAATTTCTCAAGAATAGCCACGACGTCAAACGGCAGACTCACGACGCTATCCGGACCGGGCCACGCCCCAGCGTTAATGTCGAACGGTGCCACAAGGTCGCCCCAGCGCGCCATTTCGACAGGCAAGGAAGGCGAGAAATTGTTATTGTCTGTCGTAAGACAGCCCGTTTCGATCGCTTGCACACCATATAATCCGCCGGGGCGGATGGCCTCGTGCCACACATGGACCGGCCCCATCGCGCTCCAGTCGGCGTAAAACGGTGCGCATTGAAGTGACGCGGCTAGGAAGCTATCAAAACCGGCGATCGGATTGACATTGCCACTGTTCTCAGTCACCAGAACAGGCGGTCCGACCCACAGGCTCAGTCCATCAAGCGCGTCGAACGGAGGCGGTAGTTGGGTGAACGTTACGCGCAGGGCCGTATCGAAAGACGCCGCACCACCAGTGACTGTCAGATATCGATTTTTCGTGAGTGTGCCCGCGACAGGCGTTGGTGCGCTACATGCGGCACGAAGCGTAGCGCATCCTGAAAGATTGATGGTCGCTCCGTTGTCGACGAGTGTGTTGTAGAAGACGTTGACGTCGTCCATCGTGACCGTCGCGCCCGCCTCGAGCACGAGTGTGTCGACATACAAGGCTTCGAGGCACGCGCCGGCGCCCGCCGTATTGACTTTCTCATTGACGAAGGTGACGGAAGTACTCGCCGCAACTTCGAGCACGCCGATTGAGAAGTTCGAATGCGGTTGATTATCGAATAGCGTGGGCAACGTTGTACCGAACGCGTCACGGGACGGGCCGATATCAAGGCCGGCCACTTCAAACACCTGTGGGCTCGATCCTTCCAATCTCAAGCTACCGTTGGTCCAGTCGAAAAGACTGGGGAATACACCTTGGTTGTTGAAGTTGCCCCGGAGATGAACCCCCGACGTCGCCGTCGCAGCCGTACCCTCGCTAAGGCTGTTCAGTCCGCTGGAAAACTGGCCAGCACCGGACAGGAGTAGTTCGCCGTCGATGATAAGTAGGGCTGAATCGCCCCGGATGAATTTCGTGGGCGGAGTGACCCCGCGCTGAGCGAGCGGGAAAGGATTGCAGTTGCGCTCGACCGACCCTTCGATAATCAGATCGCCAAGCACAGTCATCGACATGTTCTGGTCGAGTCTGACGCTGCCGCCGGCAATGGCGTTGTCGCAATCTCTGCCCGTTAGCCTAACTGTACCGGCAACCACACTTGCGCAAACCTCGGCAGTGGGGCAGTTCTGCACGCCCGCCCCGACTGAGGTTTCGTATCGGCCACCGGTTGCGACCAGGAATTCTCCGCCGGAAACATCGATGTTTCTGTCGTTGGCCACGAGGAGGCTTCCGGAATTGGAAAGGTTCCCGGTTCCCGCGATGGTCATATCGCCGGTGGCTGTTTGTGTGATGTCCAGTGTGGCACCGCTGAGCAGGCGCAACGCATCCACCTCGACGGACAAGTTGAGGAAGACGGAGGTATTGTCGAGTGTCACGGTCAAGTCTGCGGCGCTGGTGTTGTTGTCCGGGAACTGGCCGGCCAGGCTCCAAATATCGGCGTCCCAATCTCCTCCCAAGGGATTGGCTGTGACGCACGAGTCTGGAATCCCATCAACGACTGTGACGTCTAGCGAAAAACCGGATGCGATGTCACATTCGTCGAGAATACCGTTGCTGTTGCAGTCGTCACATGCTGGAGGTGCGAGGCATGCAGCTAATTCGCACGCATCGATCACGCCGTTGGAGTTACAGTCTGGTTCTGTCCCGCACGTGGCCGCATTGCACGCGCCGGCGAGCGCCAAACAACTAAGATCACACGGATCGGGTACGCCGTTGTCGTCGCAGTCGGTGAAGAATTCGTACGCGCCGGCATCAAGAAATGTGACGGCGCCGGGGCCGGTGTTGGCCGCCGTCAAGTCGTCGAGGAATCGCGGATTGCCCGCAACGTCCCAGGGGATGAGTTCCAGAACATCTGCGTCTCCGTCGATGTCGAAGGTGTCCGCAGGGAATGGTGTGCTGTCGGCGATGTCGATCGCGGATGATCCGGGCAATAATTCCAAGTTCCCCGATACGCTATCGATAAAAAGTGGGTCGCTCGCCGAGTTGCCCATACCCCCGAGCGTAGCAAATCCTTGGATAATGGAGTAGTCGACGGTAGCGGTGGCGCCGCCGACCAGATGAACCTGTTCGTCTTCGGTCGACGATGATGTCGTCGCGAAATTGTCCCACACGATGGAGTTCGTGAGTGTTACGGAAGTTCCGGCGTTGGCGCCGATGCCGCCGCCACCGTCGGTTGGACCTGTCCCCAGCATACGGTTCCCCGCGATCGTTGAGTTAACCACGGTGACGTTGGTTCCTGCATCTTGCAGCTGAATTCCTCCGCCAATAAAGGGCGGTGTACCTCCGGGGGCGTGAACCCCCCGGGCCACATTATTGAAGATGCGGCTGTTGACCACATTGGCGCTCGCGGCGTTGCCAAGCTGCAGCGCGCCGCCGTCGTTCGCAGCATTGTTGCCGTCGAAGGAGCAGTTGACAATCGAAACGGTCGTGCCGTTTGCCCCAACCGCACCACCAAAGAGAGCGCTGTTGCCCGTAAACGTTGAAGTAACGACATCCGCCTGACTCGCAAGAGAACCCCGAATCGCGCCACCGGTGTTGTCGGACGTGTTGGCATTGAACACGCAATCGCGAATCGTCAGCGGAGAAAGATCCTCCCACGCAATGGCCCCGGCATCCCAGTCTGCATGGTTGCCGTCAAATGTGCAGCCGTCAAACACGCTCGCGCCGGCTTGGAAGAGGGTTACCGCGCCGCCGACCGGGACGTTCAGGCCAGTCGCAACGTTGCCCGTGAATACGGAATCCGTGCAATTAAAGACTGTGGTGCGAGCGCTACATATGGCACCGCCGTCCGCGCCGGTGTTGGACGTAAACGTGCAACCAGTGACATTTGCCGTGCCCCCATCAAACAAACCTATGGCGCCGCCGCAGTTATCGTTGGCGCTTTGGTTGTTCTCGAAGATGCATCCGGTAAGCGTGGCGACATTGATCATGAAGAAGTTCGTCGCACCGGAAAACGTTGCGGAATTTCCGCGAAACGTGCAGTCCGTATAGGTTGGGCTAGTTCCCCCGGCGTTGTCTGCGGCACCACCCCCGGTGGTCGCAACGTTGTTTTGATAAACGCATCTCGTAAAAACAGGGGCCCCTCCAATGGTCGACGAGCCCGCACCAAAGTCAGAGGAATTCCCGTCGAAGACGCAGTCTGTCAATTGGGCGGTGGTGCCGTCGCAACGCACGCCGCCGCCGCCGGCGAGTGCGAAGTTATCTTCGAAGCGGATGTTCCTTATGGTCGGAGCACCGGCTTGGATCTCCAACCCGGCACCAATTTCTTGAGAGCCCGGGAGATCGGCGTGACCACCGCGAATCGTAAACCCGTCGAGGATCGCCGTGGTCGTGTTGAACGGTGCTATGGCCACGTGATAGCTGTTATCAGTTCGATTCACAAAGCCGGGCAGGTCGTTTCCGGCGAGGTCGCCACTAAGAATCGTGACGTTGGTCACCGGATCGCGCTGGGAGCGTAGCGTCTCGGTACCGAAGAAACCGCCATAGATTCCGACATTATTTTTCAAAACGAAATTGTCGTCGCGTAGTCCCGACGCAGCCCCCGAAACGATGTCAGGTTTATACGTGCCACTGGCAACCCAGATTTCGTCCGTCGCGCCGGCTGCGGTGACGGCATCTTGCAGCCACGGAAATGCATCGACCCAGCTTGTTCCGTCGTTTTGTCCGGTTGCTGTCACGTCGACGAAGATAGTGGCCGCAGAGACCGAGGCGCAGAGCTGGATAGACAGCATGCCAGCGAGAATCCACCGGGATACATGACGCCATGATGGGTTCCGGCGTCCCAAGCGATAAGTCCGAAGACGGTAATTCCGTGAAGAGATTTGCATCATGAGCTCCAGTATCGGTGCTGGTGGCGATTGACTGAGTCAAGCAGCTCTTTCCCACTTGTTTGGGTTCACGCGTACGACTTGGGTGATCGTACGATGATACTTGAATTCGGTCGCCGACACAAGTCTAATTCTGCTTCTTGGAGGTTTGCCAGTGACCGGAATCAGGCGCGCGCCTCACGGTCGCGGGGATGAGAGTAGCGATTCCGCTTCCTGTCGAAGCGCCAGCAGTTCAGCCGCGGAATCGATCCAGAGTTTGTTGGATTTCATGGAAGCGTAGGCGTCACCCTCTTCGCGCAAATTGTTGGGCCATTGGGACTTGGCCGCCCCGAGTTGCTCTCGGGCCGCTTCCGCGTCGTGGCGGCTGGCGCGCGCGACTGCGATGATTAGGTGATTGATCGTCGCCATGTCGCCAAGTTGGATGGCAAGTCGGGCATGGTTGGCGGCTTGCTCGAACAGTCCCTCACTCAAGTGCGTGAGCGCACGAAGTCGCTTGGCCTGCGGGTGAAGTTGATTCGCCTGTCGGTCGGCCACCCTCGCACAGTCAGCGGCGTCCGCCAATCCGTCTTCCGTTCCGCGCTGCAACTGGATTCGCGCTCGCGTCACCCAGGCGAGCACGTCTGTTCGATCGCACTCGATCGCATACGCGACGTGCTCCAGCGCTTCGGGTAGACCCATGTGGCCTTCGAGCACGGCAAGGTTGCGCCAGGTACCTGCGTGGTAGACGTCCTTCGTGTCGTCACCATGTCCGGCTAGCCTCGCGCCCTCGCGTAGGCATGTCAACGATTGCTCGAACGCCCCGGTGATCGCGTACGACGTACCAAGATTTGTCCACACTTCGTACCTGCTGGGCTCCAGCTCGGCGGCCCTGTGCAGGTCAAGAATGGATTCGTCAAGGCGTCCCAGACGCCTGAACGCTACGCCTCGATAATTCAGCGCCGACACTTCGTCAGGCATCACCTCTAGTGCCCGACCACATAATTGAACGGTGCGTTCGAGTGCGTCGGTACCGGCTTGTTCCGGGTCGAGTCGGTTGCGTTGGAGGTGCATCCAGGCGACGCCTAATAGCGTCTTAACGTGGTTCGGATCACGTGTCAGCGCTCGGGCGAATTCCGTAGCCGCGGGTTCCCACTTGTTGGCATATGCGAAGAACATGCCACTCTCATAGAGGGCGAGCACCGCTTGACCGCGTCTACGATCTGCTTCGACCCGCTGAATCGATTCCGCTTCACGCCGGGCGGCACGCTCCCACACCACGATGGACGAACTCGCAGCCAATAGAGCGGCGGATACAATGGAAATGGACAAGGCGCGCCGGCGCTTGGCGAACTTTCCTATTCGGCGCATCGGTCCCGGGGGTTTGGCCGCAATGACATGACCAGCAAGAAACCGCCGGAGGTCGTCGGCCAGCTCACCGGCCGTGGCGTAGCGAGCGGCCGGTGATTTCTCGAGGCACTTCAGGCAGATCGTGTCCAGGTCCTGCGGGACTCGGTGCGAATGTTTCCTCGGGGCGATTGGATCACGGGAAATGATCGCACCGAGAATCTCTTTTTCGTCCGCACCTGCGACCACTGGCTGGAAACATAGCAGTTCGTACATCGTAGCGCCGAGCGAGTAGATGTCGGTGCGATGATCCAACCGGACACGCTTGGCCATCGCTTGCTCGGGGCTCATGTAGCGAAGCGTGCCCATGAGTGTGCCCGTCTTGGTGACGGATGCATCCGCCTCAGACTTCGCGAGCCCGAAATCGGCAATCATGATTCGGCCGTCGATGGAAAGAATCAGGTTGGCCGGTTTGACGTCGCGGTGGATGATGCCCTGCCCGTGAGCGTAGTCGAGGCCGTCCGCGGCGTCGGCGATCCAACGCGCCACTTGGTGATAATAGATTCGACCACGTCCACCCACCGACGGGACAGAGGCGGTATCTTGGCGCTCCATACGACCATGCGATGCATCGCTTCGGAATTCCGCACGGGACAGTTCGACGGTCTGCGATTGCAACAGTTCGGCAAGACGCGCGGGCGACGCCGTGGCGGCGTCTTGCTCTGCGAATCGTTGGATGAGCACATCCAGCGGGCGACCCTCGATAAGCTCCATCGCATAGAAGTAGCCGTCGAGTGACTCGCCGTAGTCGTAGATGGGTATGATGTTCGTGTGATGCAGACGCGCCGCCGCCGACGCCTCTCGCCGGAACCGAGCCACAGCAGTTGGGCTGGCCGTAGCGACGACCGCGTGCAACACCTTCAGTGCCACCGCGCGGTTCAGCTTGTCTTGTATTGCCCGATAGACCGTTCCCATGCCGCCCTGACCGAGCACGCCGGTGATTTTGTATCCCGGTACGCTCGGCAACGCGGCCGCGACACGAGCGCTGGGCGACGATCGCGCCGATTCATCAACCGACACGGTGACGTTGCTCGGACTCTTCGCAGCCGGAGCGATGTCGGCCAAAGTGTCCTTCATTCGGTCGTACGAAGTGCGGCATGCGTCGCAGCCGTCGATATGGGTTTGAACTTGGGCGCTCTCGGAAGCGCTCAGGCTGGCGGCCGCATATTGATCGAGTTGAGATTTGTCAGGACAGCCAGCCATTCGAACGCCTCCGATTGCTGCATTTTCCTTAATGATCGTCGACGAGTATATCCGCAATCAACTGTTGTCACACGTGCTGCGTTGGGCGGTAACTATCGCGTGCTCTGGTCCGATCGTAACGACTTGCCGTATTGACGAAGACGGGGACTCTACGATTCCACATTTGGGTCGGATGGAGCGCGGCAAAGGAATTGTGCGGGGGTGTCGGGACGAGACGTAGGAACCTCGTCGCACCACGATTCTCGGGTGCTGTCCGCGATATCTGCTCTTTGAACTTATCGGTCGCCACGTCTCGCCGCGTCGCCGCCGGAATGCTGGGTCTCCGCATATTATCGGTGAGATTGTGGTGGGTGTTCGCCGACGAGCGCTCCGCTTGGCGGGTCTATGCCCACTCGCTTTGGCAGGGCATCGCAGGTATCGATCTGTGCGGCCGAATGTGGTGCGGTAACATCGCGGATTTTTCTTGACCTAGCCATCTCCGGATCGCTAGACTTAGGGTGTGGAGCACGGTCTTGGTGCGACCCGAAATTGGGCGGGTCGTGGCGAGTGTTTGTCGCTTCACCGAGTGCTTGATGTTCCTGCGAGCGACGGTTCGCAGGGTGGGACAAGCCGCCGTATCGAGGGTTGTCCTCTCGTGTGGCGGAAGTACCCGATTTGAAACGGAGGTGGTATGTGATATCTAGCTTAGGTACGCTGCTGTAGGCAGCAGACGATGCTGCAGACAGCAGCGACAATCTTGGCCCGTCTCGCGGTTAGTCCGTCGAGGCGGGCCCGCTTTTTGCGCTCGTGTCGCGCTGGGTCAAAACGAACGCTTGGAATCCGATGGGATTCGCCGCGTCGTGGGGTTCGGGTACGAATTCGCCCGGGTCGAGCGAGTCGCCTATTTCTCGTGTTGACGGATCGTGATTCGCTGGTTGATCGTCGAGCGAACGTGCGAGCACGGCCGGTTGGAGAATTGTGGAACCGGCTTCCAGCCGTCGATCCGTTGACGATGTTCCCATTTCGATAGGGCGCGAACCTTCGGCATGATTGTACAGTCGTCGACCCACTAGAGCGTTCGACGTGTTCGACCGGCCGGCGGCGAGCGTCTCAACCCTTCGGCGAATTTCGCCCACACGGCCCGCCGGTACGATTAGCGACCATACGGTCCGGTCGTCGACGACGACGGATTTGAACACGAGCACGTCACGATCTGCGTTGGTTCGCCGGAGCAACCGGCTTAGGTTGAGCGTTTCCGCAGACTGTGTTGTCGTTACGAGCAGGAAGATCGGTTGATAGGGTTGTAGTACCCTGACTTCATCGACTGCCAAGCGCATGGCACGACATCGCCGAACGTCGACGCCCGATCGGGCCATTGCGATCGGTTCCCGTGCGATGTACTTGGGAACGGGCAGTTGTCGAACCGAACCGTCGGACGGATCGACTTGGTAGATGATCTTCCCGCCTCGCTCGCCGATCTGACTACCCAGTACGACTTCGATAGTGCCACCAATCGGCACGCTCAGGAACCGGCCGAGGTCGCGCCGGCTGCGGTACCAGTCAATCTGCCAGTGATTCGCCAGTGATGGGCAGAACCAACGCGGACCGATACGCTCCGGTTCGCTGTCGACAATCGAGACACCGTCCCCCCAGTCGGGCATGTAGATCGCGCGGGCGCGCGCCGGAAGGTCAGTGATCGTCCAGACCGTTAGCAGGAGCGCGGCGGTGGCCGTCACTATGCCCACGGGGCGTGCGGCCATTCGGCGCGAAGCGCCTCGAAACAGCGTATCTGCGCCGCATGCCGCCAACGCGGCACAGGGTACGACAAGGTAGCCGAGGTTACGTGCGTACCCAGCGGACCCGTTCGCTAAAGCCATTGCCAGCGGTAGCAATATCCCCGCCGCGAGCGGCGCTGCCCACCATCGCACCTTGCTGATCCACAATGCGTAGACGCCCACCGGAATAAGCGCGACCATCACCACGGGTCGAACCATGATGTGTGTGGCTACGTCCGTAACGAACCACCATGCGTCGGCGGCTGATGATAGGGCGATACCCATTTGCGAAGCGGACGTGCGCAAGAGTGCCCAGCGCTGAATCGTGAAGATCAGCATGGCGAGACAGACTGCGCAGAGAATCAATAGGAGCACCGTTCGAAGTGTTCGTCGCGTCGCCGCGTTCGTCTCGCGACGCGGGAGCATCCACGTCGCCGCCAATAGCAATGGAAATACCCAATAGACCCATATCGTGTACACAGTTAGTGCCGCTTGTATGGCACACGCCAGCACGATTAGCGCAACCCACCGGCGATCGGGACGTCGGCGATAGAGTTCCAGTGTGATTAGCAAGAGCGGCGCCAGCGCCATGGCCTCCGCGTAACCCCGAGCTTCCGCAGCGTAGGCAATACCGTGTGGCGACAAGGCGCACAGCACGGCCGCCACGCAGGCGGCTGACCAAGTTCTAACGATAAGCCACGCCGCCCAGGCAGCGATGACGATTGCGATGGCAGACCACATCAAGGGCACAACCCGTGCAGCCAACGGCGTCACCCCGAACAGGTGCGTCGTCAGGTTGACCCAGAAGTTGGTGGTCGTGTGGAGGGCAGCCACTTGCTGAGGCGGACGCACGGCCCGCAACGCCCCGCGATACCAGGAATAGAAACTCGGCGTGAATTCCCGAGCTTCGCTTTCACAGGTGACGTATCCGCACGCTCCAGTAAACCGAACGAGAAGGGGGATTTCGTCACACTGCCAGGTTTTTGTCGAGGCGATGGACCATCGCCATTGCATCGCCCCCGCAACGACGGCGAGTGTGATCAGGATGAGCGCGATCCGGGCCGTGCGAACGGAGGTCGTTGAGCGTGCGAGTCGTGCTTGGACGTATTGACCCGGCGCAGCGAGGGGAATCGGAAGGTATGGGGTCGCACTACGTGTCATGTTCTGATCCCGCGCCGACGCGCTGCCTGTCGTGCGAAGCATATGTGTGGGTGCAGCACTGCCATGCTTATCGGACATCGACGGCGTGGATTTGAGAAGCGGTGGTAGCGTCGAGGTAGGTTGCGGTTCGGCGCGAAAGTCGGTGTCAAACGAACTTCATTTTGCGGGCTGCGAGGAGACACATGCGCACGAGTCGCCAACCATCCCTAAACCTCGATATGTTCGTCTCGCCATATACACGCGCTTTGTAATGCAGGGGAATATCCACGATCTTGAGGTTGAGTCGGGCGGCGCCGAAGAGGAGGTCGAAATCTCCGAAGGGATCGAACTCGCCGAAATACGATCTGTTCCTCGCGATTCGGTCGTAGGCTTTGCTGGTCAGGGCTTTTGTTCCGCACAGCGTGTCGCGAAATCGCTGCGACAACAGATAGGTGAACGCCATGGCGAAGATGCCGTTCGCGATCCGGTTCAGCGGACGCATGGCGCCATGTTGCATCGGATAGCTCGTTCGCGTACCGTTGACGAACTCCGCCTGACCGTTACGCAAGGTCTCGAACACACGCGGCAACTCTTCCGGTGGAACACCGAGGTCGGCGTCAAGGATGATGAGCACATCGCCGGTCGCGGACTCAAATCCTGCGCGGACCGCGTCTCCTTTGCCCTTGCCGGTTTGCTGAAGGCAACGTAGGACGAACGGCCCGTCGTACGTTCGAAGCGCGTCTTCAATCACAGCCCACGTGTCGTCACTGCTGCCGCCCTCGACGAAGATCACTTCCTGTCGTTCAGCGACGCGGGGCATGCGATCAAGAATGAGCCGAATGTGCCCGGCTTCATTTCGCGCGGGGACGATGATCGAAACGCTTCGGATCGTCTGCTCCGCACGCCGTTCCGGATTCACGCACCTCGCGACCTGCACATGCTTTAATGACGCATGGCGAAGGAGCGGGAGCTGCGTGACTACGCGATCGAGCGCGCCGCAAAGCAGCGGGATTCGAAATGGCGTCGCACACACGCCGGTGGTTCGAATCACGTCGAACCCCGACAGTCGAAGCAGTTGCGAGAGGTGATCGATATCCACGCCGTGACGCGGCGGGGTTGTCGTCGGAGCACGCAGCCAGCGAAACGCCCGGCGGATAATTGACCACAGCGGCCGGTCGTGAACGATCACCAATCGCGTGCGGTCGTGACAGACCCGCGCGACGGATTGAAAGAGTTCGTGCAGGTCGTATGTCTCTACGGCAACGTCTGCGATCACGACATAGTCGAACGTGTCACCAAGGGCTTGCACGTCTTCGCCGGCGAGGGGGATGAATCGCAAGGCAGGGTGCCGCCTGCGCGCCGTCTCCACCGCACGTTCGCAGATGTCCACGCCGACGCCGACCGACGGTTTCAAAGCTGCAAGCAGGTCACCCGATCCGCAGCCGATGTCGAGTACACGAGCTCCGGGTTCGACAATGTGTTGCAATCTCTGCACGACGCGGTCGTTGGTCAAGTCGCGTTTCGGAAGATCACGCCATGCGAGCAAACTTTCGTACGCGTTAGACACACGTCGTCGCCACCGAACGCCGTCATTCGGCTCAGTAGCAGCAACGCCAACGGGCACGTCCGTCGTCCGGATCGTTCCGTAGACGGCCGTATGGGTGGGGTTGCTTCTGTGCGTCAGTGTCGTCATACCGTAAGCCCTGGTCGCGCTCTTATCGTGTTCGAGAAACGGGATTGGTTGTCGGATCGACGTACGCCCCGGTCGTTGGCAATCCCGGAGACGTTCTCCCGAGCGCCCCCGAACCCAGTTCTAGGAACGTGTTTCAGACGTCTCTTTCAGAGCCGCGCCTGAAAGGAAGCGGTCCGCTTTCGCGTGCGAAAACCGTCGCGGCTCGGTTTGAGCCAACCCTTCCCAAACACGCCCGAAGACCGAAACCGAACGCGGTCCGGTGGCGGTTTATCGGCCTAAGTGGAGCGTCACTTGTGTTGCCAACGTGCGATGGAGTGTCTCTGCGGCGCGCCGAGACATTGACTTGGATGCACGAAAGTCGTATCATTAGCCAACTATGGTAGAGAACCGCGACGATCACTTGGTTGATTCACTGCGAGGGTTTCCTTGCAGCCCCAGAGCCGCTTGGCCTCTGGCGGTGTGCTCGTGCGCGTGTTGTTGTTGCTGTTGTAAGGCCTCTTGCGGGAGGAGCGTCCTGACGGGAACGTGACGTAGTTCAGAACTTCTGAATGACAACACAAAGGCCCGCGGGAACGAAACCCGCGGGCCTTTTTGTTGGACGTTACGCGGCGGGTCGCAGGCGGGTCGATGGACTGGTGCATGGCCACTCTTGAACGTGCGGGTCCGTGTGATTCGCTTCCTTGCGGTGGCGGCTCTGAAAGAACGAACGAGACCCGCGAGCTTTGGGTTGGTGATGCACTAGCGGAGAATTGTGCCGTGGAAACGTATATGAATCCGTCCGGTTCTGGCGAACCGATCACGGAACACACACCAACCGACCGGGTTATTGCCTGGACGCTGGAACGCTTCGCCAGACAGCGCTGGATGATGACGACGTCGTTCGGCATGGAAGGGTGTGCGCTCATCGACATGTACGCCCGGCTTGACGTGCCCGTCACCGTGGTTTACCTCGACACCATGTTCTTCTTCCCCGAAACCCACGAATTGCGAGATCGTCTTGTCGAGCGCTATCCGCACGTCGACTTCGTCAATCGCGGTACGACCATGACGCCGGAACAGCAGGCTGAAATTCACGGCGGCGAACTATGGAAGACCAATCCGGACTTGTGTTGTAAACTGCGCAAGGTCGATCCGATGGCGGTGGTCATGCGCGATGTCGACGTGTGGGTCACGGGTCTTCGCCGGAGTCAGTCGCCCAGTCGCGCTGGTTTGAACCTCGTCGAATGGGATTGGCGGTACGAAGTGCTCAAGGTGAGCCCGCTGTTCAAGTGGGAACGCACCGATGTTTGGGATTACGTCCAGGCGAACGACGTGCCCTACAACAAGTTGCACGAACAGGGCTATCCCACTGTCGGTTGCACGCATTGCACCGCGCCTGTACTGGGATCGAAGCCGGGCGACTACTCGCGCGATGGTCGGTGGATCGAGTCGGGTAAGACCGAATGCGGTCTACATGGCGGCGATGGTATTTGAGAGCGTGTCCAGAATGGGTCTTTCCGAGCCGCGTCCGTTAGGAAGCGGTTCATGTGCGAGGCGAACGACCGCTCCCTTACGGTCGCGGCTCGGTTCGTAACGGCCCTCTGGGAGGTGCGAGAAAGGATTCGCGCACCAGCGGGCATCGTATGTGCGTCTGCGTGAAGGTGCGAGAGCGAATTCGCGCGCAGGCGGCTGGCGGCTGTTGAACGAGTGTGGCACCAGCTTCCAGCCGGTGATGCATTGGTCTTCTTCCGCATCATCTGAGGATGCGTTCCGTTTACGGCAGCGTGTTCTCGGTCTACCGCACTTGAACGATTTCCTAATGAGCGGATCGGCATTGATTATCGCAGCGCACGGCTCACGTCGGACTCCCGGCGCCAACCAGATGGTGGCCGATTACGCACATCGATTGGCCGAGCGCGGATGGTTCGACGAAGTCACGCCCGCATTCCACGACGGCGAACCGTGTTTTTCCGAAGTGCTCGACCGCTTGTCGGCAGATGATGTGACGGTTGTGCCGATGATGACGAGCGACGGCTACTTCACGAACGAACTGCTGCCGCGTGGGCTGTCCAGAAACAAGCGTGCGTCGCGCATTCGACTCCGACAAACCAAGCCCGTTGGCTTACATCCCGCAGTCGTGAAACTCGTCGCTGACCGAATCGACACCCTGCGCTCGAGGTGTCAGCTAGATCGTGTATGTGTGTCAATCGTGGGGCATGGCACGCCGCGACACGGCCGGAGTCGATTCGCCACCATTCGCCTAGCCGACGCCCTACGTGCGGCTCACGTCGCCCGCGAGGTTCTGCCGACATTTCTGGATGAGGAGCCCAATGTCGACAGCCTGCGATCCCGAACGGCACGGGTTGACCTGATTGTCGTTCCGTTTCTAATGACCAACGGTCCACACGCAACGCATGACATTCCGCGTGCACTGGGTCTGACGGGCACGGACCAACGAGTTGGCTTCGATCCATCAGTTGGGTCGAACCAGCCGGTCGGACTCGAGTTTTCGAAGCCGCCGTTCGCTGGTTGGGTCGACTGTCGCCGCGTCGTGTGCGACGCTGCGATCGGTACAGATGTTCGGATCGTCGAGTTGATTGCAGAGTTGGCGTTAAACGTAGAATCGGTCGGTTCGGTGCGAGAAAGGATTCACGCACCAGCCGCGCAAGTGAGGATGCGACTTGCCCCGTCAAGAGGCGGAAGTCGCTAATGGATCACCGGCTGGAAGCCGGTGCCACACTTGTTCAGCAGACTGCGCTAGATGACGTGTCGTTGAGTTACGGAGTTTCGGGCACATGAAGCGAGGGCTGGTCTTTCTCGTCGGCGCGGGGCCGGGTGATCCGGGCCTGATCACCGTTCGCGGGCTGGAGCTCGTTCGCCGAGCCGACGTAGTGGTTCATGATCGTCTCGTCGCGCCCGAGCTGCTTGGCGAGGTTCGCGACGATGCGGAGTTGATCGACGCCGGCAAGGCACCGGGTCAACACCGCTATTGTCAAGCGTGGATCAATGCCCTGCTGATCGATCGCGCGCAGCGCGGTATGAGTGTGGTCCGACTCAAAGGTGGTGATTCTTTTGTATTCGGGCGCGGTTTCGAAGAGCTGCAAGCCTGCGAAGACGCGGGCGTTTCTTGCGTCGTGGTTCCCGGTGTGACGAGCGCGGTGGCTGCTCCCGCCGCCGCCGGTATTCCGATCACGAAACGCGGAGTCGTCCGTTCGGTGGCGATCGTGACGGGTCATACCGCCAAGGTGGATGGCCACAAATCCAAGACGGCTGGTCACGTGGTGGTCGATAGCGCCGCTCCGGATCTTGACTTCCCTGCATTGGCTGCGATGGACACGGTAGTTATTCTGATGGGGCGTGCCAATCTGCACGACCTGGCGCGCTCGCTTATTCGTGCCGGGCGCGATCCTTCGACACCGGCTGCGTGCATCGAACGCGCGACGACGCCGCGTCAGCGTGCCACAAAAGCGACACTCGAAACAATCGCCGACGCGGCTGATCGTGACGAATTAAGATCGCCCGTCGTTACGGTGATCGGTGATGTCGCTTCGCACGCACGCGAAAACGTGGTCCGGCTCGTCGGCGACGCAGAGCAGAGCTGGGCAGACCTCAGCGAGCAGACATTCATCCCGCGCGCCGTTTAGCAGCCTGTTAGACAAGACTGGTGTCTAGTCACGTCTCAACGAATCCGGCCGCGAATTTGCGTCGCGTATCTGTAGAGAGCGAAAATCGCCAAAAGGGTGTACAAGAAAGGTTGTGACAAACCGAGCCGCGACCGTAAGGGAGTGGTGTTCGCCCGCGAAACCGGACCGCTTCCTTACGGGCGCGACTCGAGTCCCCCCTAAACACGCTTCTTCAGATTACCAGCTGGAAGCCGTGGCCACACTTATCATACAGGCCGCTAACGGTCGATCACCCCAAGCCGAATTGTGTTAGTTACGGAGACACCGCTAGCGCTTCGACGGGTATCGTTGGCGAAGGTGGCGCCCACGCCGCGGCCCATCCACTCTTGCCCGAATGGACCTCGCGGTTCAGCGACATCGCCAGGCGAAGCATGTCCCATCGGTTGGCTTGCAGCGTGGGATGTGCCAACCGCTCGCGCCAAAGCGAAACATAAGATGCGGCCGTTCGTTCCCAGGTGAGCGTTCTCGAATACTGAAACGCTCGCTCGACGAACGCTGCACGGGCATCGGGGTGGTCTATGTAGAAGCAGAGTTGCCGCGCCAGTTCGGCGCCGTCGCCGACCGCTACCAGATAGGGGCTGAACGGCTCCGTCCCCACGTAGTCCTTCTTGAGCGGGTCTGGATACGCAGCGAGCACGAGTCGCCGTCGAGCCATGCACTCCTGAATGGCCATGCGACCGTCGATCAGTGCGAAGCACGAATCGGTGATGTACTGTTGGGCGTCGGGCACGCGGCCGTAGAAACGAACCGGCAAGCCCTCGCGCGCCACACGCTCGCGTACCGCCGAAGCGGCGGAACCGTCACCGTATACATGCAGCACAAACGCCCGGCCCGATTCACGAAGCAACCGAGCCACGGCGTCAATATAGATGTGGATACCGCTGTCGGCTTCCAGCCGCCCGATGAAGACGCCCGAAGTGGGCGGCGGTTCCGGCACGGGCGTCAAGTCGTCAGCCGGCGGAAACAGCCCTTGATCGGGGCAGATGCCTGGTGCTACGCCCAGCCATTTTTCGATGAACGCACCGTCGTGAACGACGCCCGCAGCCATACCCAGTGTGCGCGCCGCGCGCCGCTGTTCCGACTCGGGGACCGGACACGAATACGACATACCGTGTCGCGTGAGGAACACCTTCCGCGGATCGACCACGGGGCCAACCATGCGCCAGAAGTGCTCCAATACGTGCGTATTGCTTGCGTGAATAACGTCCGCGCGACGCAGCAGCGCCGCGTGGCGTAGAAACCACAAACGCATCCGCATCGGCGAGCGCACTGCGGGATAGCGATGGATGCGAATCCCGTCCAGCGTGGCTGTTGGGGGAAGACCTTCCGTCGTAGCCCCAGCCACAATATCGACCTCGTGACCGCCGGCCATCAACGCCGACGCGAGGTGGCGAACGTACTTCTCCACGCCGCCCACGGATGGCCAATATCGATGAACGAGAAGTACGATCTTCATACGCTCGGCAATCCCCGCCCCGTCAATGGGACAATTTCAGTTTGTTAGAACGTGTGCGATAAGCCTCTTACCGAGCCGCGCCCGTAAGGAAGCGATCCGGGCTCGCGCGTGAAAACCACTTCCTCACGGTCGCGGCTCGGTTCGTCGCAACGCCTATGATGCATCTTTTCACGCACGTTTCCAGAGACACGCTCGTGTCATTTTGTATCCGCAGCCACAGCGAGTAGCGGCGGGCGACGACGACGGCGACGTTTCTTGGGGGTACCGGTGCGCGGCGGCTCCGGTTTTCTCGGCTCGGCTGCGGTGGCCATGGGAATCGCATCTTTGGCTGTCTTGGCGTAGAAGTCGGCGTTGACTTCCTTCCACAACCCGTCCGCCCGGTTGTAGACACCGCCCGATACCATAATGTTCATGGTCGGGTTGATGCCGATTTCGCGAATCAGATCGATGAGTCGTCGAACGCCGGGCACGCCGGATGGCTGCGTGCCGAAGATCAGGAGAATATCAGGGCGAAGTTGGCCCGAGAGGCTGAGGATTTCATCATTGGGAATGCCGCCGCCGAGGAGATAGACGTTCCAACCGGCCGCTTCGAAGAGGTCAGCGCACATCAGCGCGCCGAGTTCGTCCGGTTCCCCCGGAGCGCTGCCGATTAGTATGCGCTTGCCGTTCGGTTCACAAATCGTGAGTGACGACTGAAGCTTTTCGGCGATCGACCGGTTGATTCGCGTAGCCATGCTTTCCGACGCCGAGTTGATCTTGTC
The DNA here is from genome assembly GCA_029260075.1 of Phycisphaerae bacterium. Lineage (GTDB taxonomy): Bacteria > Planctomycetota > Phycisphaerae > UBA1845 > UBA1845 > OFTM250. Next base: position 182,817 of record JAJDDY010000027.1, on the reverse strand, counting down.
CGCGCGGAAAAGCTTGCTCACGCGTTCCATGGCCGGCCAAAGCAGGTCGTGGTAGATCGACACGGTATCATCACCAGCCGCAACGCGATCACGGACGAAGTTGCGGCAGGCGACACGATCTCCCGCAACCAGCGGGGTCAGGTACTCATCGACGATTGAGGTTGACGGCATCGAAAAACTCCCAGAGCGCGGACGTAATCCGGAGACCCCATAGGTCAGGGCCTCCTGCCCGATTCCGAAGCCGACCAACGCGTCGTACCAAGTGACCAAGTTCCAACCCGGTCGATGATCCTTCTAACCGACGTACTGACGACTGACTGAGTTAACTTAGCCTTGTTAAGCTAGGTAGTCTCGGTAAGTAGGACATGTATCGTCCCAAGCGCAAAATTTTCTTGAGGCCAGCTCCGGACTTTTTCAGACCGTACGAAACGAGTGTGCTTGGTTGGTTAGAAGAGGCCGTCCAAGGCCGTGGGGGCGGTTTGACTGCGTCGGTCAGCGGTGGCAGGTGGCAGGAGCAGCAGCGGCAAGAATTGCGCGTAGTAGTGGCGGGGCGTGCGCGCGATCTTCGGCGTGTCGTGGTCCCTGTCATGCGATCGGACGGTCGCCCGCACGCCGGGAAGCGCCCTTCATGCGAGCGGCAAATGCGGAGGAATACGCCCGACCACCTTTCGCGTCCCATCGGTCCGATATGATATGCGATCAGCACGAAGACGGCATGGGCTGTTGACGAGTACATGCACATCAACCCCGTGCGGCGTGATCTTGCCGATGACGCGACGGATCGGGAGTGGTCGAGCGCACGATGGTACGCGGAGGATTCCGGTGATCGGTTGGAGATGGATGATCGGCCACCTGATCCACCCGTGCTCTGACGAGGTGTGGATGGTCGAGGGTTGCAATGGCGAACTCGTTCGCTCATTCGGTACAGCAAAGGAGACGACACGGGTGGGCTATGCTCACCCATGGCGCCCAACTCAAGACTTGATCCGGTCATCCGGCGCCTTGGCTGGCCGCTTTCCTTTGTCGTTGCGTCGCTCGGATACGCACCGCCCTCTGCTTCAAGAGCTCCGCCTCCTTTCCCCGGTCCATCTTCCGATACAATACCGCCATGTACTCAAGAGTCGACGCCACGTCGTGATGGGCCATGCGAAGGTCAATTTCTTTAGTCGCCGCCGCCTTTTCTTTTAGCGCCAGCGAGCGATTGAACTGCGATTCAGCCTCTGTGTATCGGCCTTGCTCCTGGTAGAAGAGCGCCAAGTTGTCAAGGGTCATGGCCAAAAAATCATGACCCGAGTGTTGCATACTCCTGTACATTTCTATCGAGCGTTTGTAGTACAACTCGGCCGTCGCGTATTGCCCTTGGCGTCGGTAGAGATAGGCGAATTGGTGAAGGGTCAATGCTACGTCCGGATGCCTTGGTCCAGCGTTTTCCTTTGCCATCTTGAGCGCCTTGTTCGCGACAACGAGGCCACGATCAAACTCGCCCGCAACAATAGGTTCGCAGACCTCAACGATAAGTCGCTCCCATTCCGCGCCTGCGCCCTTCACAACGATGGGCGGTGTCGTCGGAACACGAGAAACTGCTTGCGCTCGCCACGTCGGACAATTCGGCCCGCACGAGGGCAACAACAACAAGAAGGACACTGTGTATTTCATCAAACCTCCAGTCGGGCAGGTCGGGGCATCGACCCGGCTCCTCTTGGGCGTGCTTTTCGGTTGCGTGCCCATAGTTACATTGATGATCATCGTCATCTGGAGAGATCCTTAAATTGGGCCATTCCGCGTCGATTACGGGATCTGCCGCCCTGAAACACGGCGGCAACAAATGACACCGGCACTGAGAATGAGTAATGCGAGCGCGGCCAGGGCCCAGGTGGAGACTGTGGGAACGGGGTTGCTCAAGAAGTCGGGCGGCCATTCTGGTGAGAATTCGAAGTCATCCCAATAGATCTGGGCCACGCCGCCGCTGTCGCGAATGAAGTTCAAGACGTTGTCACTGCTGTATAGCTTTTGCGGATTCCAATGCGTTAACGGAACTGGTCCCGTACCGCTTACGTCGTCGGCGGCGGGGTTGTAGGTCCAATTGGTCACGTTGAACACGACCTCACGTTGGCCCGTTAGCTCTTCCGTAATGATCACCACCATGCGTCCGGTCGTCGCGTTCCCCATTCTGTACCCAATCTCCATCGTAATCCACTCACCCACGGGTAGTGTGTATTCCGGATTGATTGCTAGCCAGAACTGCGTGAAGTCGACGGTCGTGTCGCATGTCAGTGCCAAATGCATGGCGTTGCCGTCAGGATACATGGACAGCGATATCCTCGCAGGATTGGGGTGGCCTAGCCAGTTGGCGCCGAACCAAAATTCTTGGATTGTGATACCGATCCACCACGGGTCACCGTTGGTGGGATAGTTTTGCAGAAGATTCATGTCGTCGTGAACAAAAACGCGCTGGCTGGCATAAACTACCGTGGCGTCTACCAACGGATCAGGGAAACCGGTCTGGATGCGACCTTTGAGGTGAGATTCGAAACCGGAATCGATGACTGCATTCTTCAGCCAATAGTGAAGCACTTTATTGCCGGAACGGGTCGGGTCATCAATGATTCTGGCGTAGCGGTCCGTCACGTCACCGGGTGTCTGGTAGAAAACGGATAGTGCAAACGGTGCGGGCGGTGGCGCACTGCCGGTGTTCTGAAACACCATCCATGTGTGGGCGTCTGCGGGCGTACCCGTGGCCTCACCTGGTTCGAAACCGGTCCTGAAGAGCGATTCATAGCCCGAGTTCGACGACGCCACTTGGCCGACATCGGCGGCGAGCCGGCCGGTTGGAGGCGATGCGTGCAGTTCGCCGACAGGAACGAGCATCAATGCAAGTAGAAGCAACAGACGTGTTGGCGGACGAATCATTGGATAGGCATCCATCTCTTTGAACGTGATGCAAAGGCTTCTTTGAGAGCTGCGCCCGCAAGGAAGCGGTCCGGTCGCAGGTGCGAAAACCGGTCCCTGACGACAGTCGCGGCTCGGTTCGACGCACCCCTTCTTAATCACTCTCCTAGCTCTTCAACTGGCCGCGGCCGACTACCACCGGTAATTCAGTGGCCCTCGCGTTTCGCACCGAATCGCGATAGTATCCGGGCGAGCTACGCAATTCAATCGAGAATGCCGAGATCGTAGCCTGCTGAAAAGGTGTGGCACCGGCTTCCGCCCGGTGATCCATTATCGCTTCTCGGCGATCGACCGGGACAGGCCACGCGTCGGGGATTGGCATGGGCAGATTCGTTTGCCCGTCGGGGACGTCGCGCGAGCAGAGACTGGTAACCTGCGCTTATGCCGTGCCAACCAGCACACAGGTTCTCGGACGATCAGGTCCGCAATACGCAAGTGCCATCGGCCAGGCGTATCGTAAATTTAAGGGTCAGCTCACACGCACTTTGGGGAAGGAAGCGATGAGCGTTCATGGTATATCATCTCTGCGCGCTGCGCTGGCGGCGGGGGTCTTTCAGCTACCCTCGGGCGGCAGTTCTTCCGGTGGGGGGCTTGCGCGCCGTGCTTCGCAAGCTTCCGGTTCGGCGTTCGGTCCGGCCGCCATTCTTTCCGGACCCGTGCAGAACTTTGCGCCGGCGGAGTACGGCGCTTTGGGCGGGCTCTTAGGCGGTGCGAATGCAGCCACCGGCCCTTCGGCGGCCGACGAAAAACGTGCCGACGTACTGGGTTCGGTGGCTGAGAAGATCAGTAGGGGGGATACCCAAGGCGCTCGCGAACAAGCCGAAGCGTTGCTGAGTAAACGCGGCGACGATAGCGAAGCCATTCGCCTCATCGCGACGTCCTACCTCTTTGAGAATGACTACAAGAACGCAGAACGCCGGTTCGCCCAAGCGGCAGCGCTGAGCCCCGACATCCCTTCCTATCAAGACGACGTGTCTTTCGTACGAACGCTCAATGGGAGTGATGAAGACGTGCTCGCCCTCGCTCGCCGCAAGATGAAGAGCTCTAGTCAACGGACTGAGGGGCTTCGCCTGCTAAAGCACCTCAGCGACCGAAGCCCCGACAACGCCGACGCCTACCTGGCCATGGCCGAGGGATTCGACGCTGCGGGACAGCCCGCGCAGGTGCTCGGTGCGTTGCAAGAAGCGTTTCGGTTGGCCGACGGTACCCAAGTCGACGAGGTGGTTACGCGTGCGCGCAAGCTGGCGGATGAACATCCGGTGGTCGGACTGCCGAGGAATCTGCTTGGTCGGGCGCTCCAGAAGGCCGGTCGTCTTGATGATGCCGTGTTGGAACTCAAGAGCGCGTCGGACATCGCCCCGTACAACATCGCCTATGCGAAAGATCTCGCCGGAGGCTACGCCGCTCGCGCACTGAATAGGCTCGAAGCTGGAAAGACGAGCGATGCTGTGATGGACGTCCGCGCCGCAAGGGCGATTGCACCGTTCGATGCGGCTGTTACCGATGCGACCGCACGCGTAGCCACAAAGGAAGCCAAGCAAGACATCACGCGCGGCAATTTCAAGAGGGCGCTTACGAAGTTGAGCGTGGCCTCACGCAAGACGCCGGATGACGCCAAGTTCAGGAAGGAGCTATCCGGTCTATACCTTCAGTTGGGCCGTCGTTTTGAGAGCGACAGCGATGACAAGCTGGCCCTCGCGAGTTACTCCAAGGCGTACGAACTCGATTCGACTTCGACGACGGCGCAGACGAAGAAGGCGGAGTTGAGCTATTCGCAGGGACTTGTCGAAGTCAATGCGAACAACTACGACCGGGCCATTACACTTTTTGAATCGGCCTACAATACGTATCGCATCGACGACAGTTACGGGCAGGAACTTGCCAAGGCCTACGACCTTCGAGGTTTGCAGAACGTCGCGCTCAAGAACTACGACCTAGCCATCAAAGATTTCGAACGAGGTATCACAGTGGACCCTGCGAACACTTCGCTCGGACCCAACTACGCAGCGGCGCTCGCCCTCAAAGCCGCTGCATGATAGGGCGTTCTTAAGCCGGTTACACTGAACACGTCTGACGCGGCCTCCTGCCGGTCACCCTTTGTAGTTTTCCCTCATCCAGCGGAACTTGGGATCGTCTTGCCTTGAATGGTTTTCCGATTATGACTTGTGTATGTTGCTGGTTGAACGATGCCCTCGCGGGCGTTCACATCGCACGTGAATCGTGTCGGGAGCTGTGACCCATGCGGAAAGCTACACCTGGTCAGATGAAGCGGTATCCGGAGTTGCAGCGTTTCGATTCTCCGGAAGACGCCGGTCAAGTTCTGTATGCGTGGCAAAGGCGACAGATGAAGACGTTAGGTTTTTGGGTCGGCCTCTTTGGATTTACGGCTGGCGTCGGGATCAGTACGGCGGTCATCTTGATAGCCGTTCAACCGTGGATTCATCTCCCAGGGAGCATGTTCGCCGGCGTGGTAAGCGGAGTGACGGCCGGCGCCGGCGTGCCGGGTCTGGCTTGGTTTTGGCGTCACCGCCTTCGCCGATTCTTGCGGCTTCAACTTGTCAAACGCGGCATTCCGATCTGTTTGAAATGCGGGTATGACCTGCGCGGTCAAACCGAACCCCGCTGTCCGGAGTGCGGTACGCCGTTCGATGCCAAGTTGATTCACCCCACTGAGCCGGAGACTGTGTGAACACCGGATGGTGGATGTTCGTCCCTCATCCTTCGGGATTTTCTGGATAATCGGGTTCGCACTTTCGTGCGGCGATGGATCACCGGCTGGAAGCCGGTGCCACACCTTGGCAGGGTGCGCCTAGGGATTCACGCACTAGCGTCGGTGCCGCACTGTGCCTGGTTTATGTTTGGGTGGCCCATCTCTTTAGAGGTGGGGGAGTCGAATCCAGCGCCGACTCGACTCCCCCACGGCTGAAGCTATGGGCCATCCGACCGACATGCGCCACCCGACAGGAACTTGTGCGAAAAGCCTCTTGCCGAGCCGCGCCCGGGTGGAAGCGATCCGGGCTCGCGCGTGAACACCGCTTCCTCACGGGCGCGGCTCGGTTCGTCGCAAACCGATTCTGCCGCGCGCGGGTTATGTTTCACGCACGACGATCGCGCGTGCTCTTGCGTTATCGCCAACCGGTGATGTTTTCGATACGATGTCCGCCATGGTACTTGTCGTTCAAAAGTTCGGTGGGACATCGCTGGCTGATGCGGAGAAAATTCACCGCGCCGCGCGGCGGGCGATTCGGGCGAAGCTTTCGGGCCAACAGGTCGTGCTCGTCGTTTCAGCCATGGGGCGAACTACGGACGATCTGGTCAAGCTCGCCCAAGCGGTATGCTGCGATCCGCCCAAGCGTGAACTCGATATGCTCCTGACGACCGGCGAGCAGGTGTCGATCGCGCTGATGGCCATGGCGATTGACGCCGCCGGGCATGAGGCCATCAGCTTGACCGCCGGGCAGTTGGGTCTGGTGACCGACAGCGCCCACACGCGATCGCGAATCCAGCGCATCAGCCGAGATCGTATCGACGCGGAACTGGCGGCGGGGAAAATCGTGATCGTCGCGGGGTTTCAAGGTGCAGACCAAGCCGGCGAGATCACCACGCTGGGACGTGGGGCTTCGGACACCACAGCCACCGCGCTCGCGGCCGTGCTGGGTGCGAAGTGTTGCGAGATTTACACGGACGTGGACGGCGTCTATTCGGCCGACCCGCGTCTGGTCCCTGGCGCCCGGAAGATAGATGAGATCAATTATGATACGATGTTGGAGATGGCCGCCACCGGGGCTACGGTGATGCACTCTCGGGCAATCGAGTTTGGCAAGAAATTCCAGGTACCGATTTATGTGCGAAGTTCAATGACGGATGCAGAAGGAACCCTGATCACCGCGGCCACTCCGGGCATGGAGGCCATCGTCGTACGCGGCGTCACCCTGCGAGAAGACCTCGCGGTCGTCGCGATGAATGGTGTGCCCAACACGCCGGGTGCGGCTGCTCGAATTTTTTCCGAAGTGGCCAAGAGCAACATTCTGATCGACGACATTGTGCAAAACCTGTACGACGGCGGACGCGTTGCCAACATCGGGTTTTCGACCAACAGCAGCGAGTCCGCAGAGGCGATGGCCATCTGCCGACGCCTCGGCAAGCAGCTTGGCGTCGACGGGGTGGAAATCGACGAGGGCGTGTCCAAGGTGAGTGCGGTCGGATTGGGCATGCGGACCCATAGCGGAATTGCGGCGACGATGTTTGAAGCCCTCGCTAAGGAAAAGATCAACATCGACAACATCTCGACGAGCGAGATCGTCATCAGTTGTATCGTTCGGCGCGAGGACGGACCTCGGGCGTTGCGGTGTCTTCATAGTGCTTTTGAATTGGATGAGCCGCGCGAAGACGATATCGCGTGATGGGACGCCGCGCAACTCCCTGGCCGGACTCCATCGTACAGCGGTCCTCAAGACGGCGTCTGTTTCGCCTTCTGCAGGCTTCCTTGGTCGCGGGTGCGTTTGTTTGCGGTCGCGTATCGGCGCCGACCGCGCCGCCGGTTCCTTCCGGAGATCAAGAGCGCTACCACAACCGCACGTTCTCGGTGGTTCGGGTTGTGGATGGCGACACGCTGGACATCGGCGTCCCCGACGGGGATAAAGATCGAACGCGCATTCGCCTTTGGGGTGTAGACACACCGGAGGTGGCGCGCGGACGCGGCGAAGGGATGCACTTCGGGTCTGAGGCGAGTGCCTTCGCCAAGCGTACGTTGGAGGGGAAGGATGTGCATATCGTCCTGTCGCCCCGACGGACGCGCGGTAAGTATGGTCGTCTCTTGGCCTACGTGTTTATGGAGCGCGGCGGGGCGATGTTCAATGAGATGCTGTTGGAGGGGGGGTATGCGTATGCCGATTTGCGTTTTCCCCACGACTACGCCGACCGGTTTCGTGCAATCGAAAAGCAATCGCGACGCACGAAGGTTGGCTTGTGGAAAGACGTAACGCTGGAGACCATGCCGAAGTGGAAGCAGCGTTACGAGCGGAAGTGACGCGGGGAGTGCGTAGCCATTGGGTCGTTGCCGTTACTGCTAAGGGCCGCCTTGCAAGCTGCCTCTCCGTCAATAAGGTGGAAAGCGCTAATGGATCACCGGCTGGAAGCCGGTGCCAAACTTGTTCTACGGGCCTCGAATGCATTGGCTCGTGCGACTACGTTCGTGTGGGCTCACCAGGTCGTTGCCGGGCTTGGTGGACTTCGATCGTCCCGTGATGTATTGGATCGGAATTTGAAACTGTCGAAACACGTACACGTGCGACGTCGAGTTGATGAAATATTGAGATGACCAAACAGAAAAACGATACGCCAGTTTGCGAGGGCAAGGGCGCGGGGCAACCAGCCGTCGATCAAGTCGAGCAGCGACGCCGCAAGCGCGACACACTTCGCGAGCTTGGTGTCGAGCCGTACGGGCAGCGTTTCGAAAACGTTCAGGCTGTCGCCGACGTGCGCGAAGCCGTCAAGGCCGTCGAGTTCGAACCGGGCAAACGCACGGAACACCGAGCGCGCGTAGCTGGGCGGATTGCCTTGTTGCGACTGATGGGCAAGCTCGCCTTCGTCACGATTCGCGATCGCTCGGGTAAGATTCAGCTTGGCCTTAGTAGGGCGGACCTCGGCGATTCGTGGCCGGTGCTCAAGCAACTTGACTTGGGTGACATCGTCGGCGCCGAAGGCGTGCTCGGGAAAACCCGGACCGGCGAGCTTACTGTTTGGGTAGACCGGCTGACGGTGTTGAGCAAAGCCGTCCGTCCGCCGCCGGAAAAATGGCATGGCCTGACCGACGTAGACCTTCGCTATCGCCGACGCTACGTCGATTTGTTTAGTAACCCCGAAGTGTTGGCTGTGTTTCAGCAGCGCAGCGCGATCATCGGCGCCATCCGCGCCTCATTGGTCGGCGAGGGCTACTACGAAGTCGACACGCCGGTGCTTCAGCCGATCTACGGCGGCGCCGCCGCCCGTCCGTTCACCACGCACCACAACACACTGGACATGAAGCTGTACATGCGCATCAGTCCCGAGCTTTATCTTAAGCGGCTCTTGGTCGGTGGGATGGAACGCGTATTCGAGATCAGCCGCAACTTCCGCAATGAGGGAATCAGCACAAAGCACAACCCCGAATTCACAATGGTCGAGTTGTACGAAGCCTACGCTGACTACAACGTGATGATGGAACGCGTCGAGCAGATGGTGGCGGCCGCGTACGATGTGTCGACGCTGAAGGCGTTGCCCGATCGCACGGAGTTGTTGGAACGCGAGAAAGAGCGGATCGGCACGGACCAAGACGAAGCCGCGGCCTCGGCGTACGCAGAGGCGGAGCATCTAGCGGCGTACCAAACGGCACGCGAGGGTGTTGTGGCCGGTCGGCGCATGGTCGTGTTCAACGGCACGGTGCTCGATGTCACACCGCCTTGGTCACGACGAAAATACGCCGACTTACTGCTCGAATACGCTGGTGTCGCCATGGGCGATGAAGCGGCGGTGTTGGCGAAAGCGAAGGAGTTGGGCATTGAGACCGGCGGCAAGGACCACGCCGTCGTGGTCAACACCCTGTTTGAAGCAACCGTCGAGCGGCAGTTGATTCAACCGACGTTCGTCTATGATTACCCCGCAGCCATCTGCCCGCTGACGCGCCGCCACCCCGATGACCCATCCGTGGCACTGCGTTTCGAAGCGTTCGTCGCAGGGATGGAATTGGGCAACGCCTATACCGAACTCAACGATCCCGAAGAGCAGAGCGCCAACTTCAAGCGACAGGTGGCGGGCGAAGGTGACGAGACCATGGCGGTTATGGACGACGACTTCCTGACCGCGCTGGAATATGGCATGCCTCCGGCTGGCGGACTGGGCGTGGGCATCGACCGACTTGTGATGGTGTTGACGGACAGCGCCAGCATACGCGACGTGATCTTGTTTCCCTTGCAGCGGTCGACAGCCGCCACGGATGGCTAACGCATGTACAAATGGTTCCTTGCCGCTCGCTACCTGCGCACGAAGTTGATTGCGTGGCTCGGCGTGGCCAGTGTCATGCTGTGTAGCGCCATGGTGCTGGTTGTGCTGAGCGTAATGGGCGGATTCCTTGATACGGTTCGCGAGCGGGCCCGCGGATTGCACAGCGAAATCATTCTCGAAGGCGGAACACTCCAGGGCTTTCCCTTCTACGACGAGTTCGGCGAGCTACTCAAAGTCGAGCTTCCCGATATGGTCGAGCGGACAACACCGGCGATCTATTCGTACGGCATTTTTCGTGAACCGCGCACGACGTGGACGAAACCGACGCGCGTGGTCGGCGTACGTCTGGACGAATACGTCAAAGTCAACAGCTTCCGCGCGGGTTTGCACTACGAACGATATTTTCCCGGTACGACGAGCTTGGGTTTGCAGGGTTTGTCCGTAGTGGGTACGGACCCGGCCACCGGTCGGTTCAAGTTACCGGAGTCACTAGCGAGGGCCAACGCACGTTGGCGAGCGGCGGAGAAGGATCAAGAGGCAGTGGCGGCGTTCGATGCCGATCCGTTCCTGCCGGCGCCGGTCGATCGCTTGGTCTCCATGGAGGTGGGCGAACGGGTGTTTGCGGCCGACATGGGTGAGCCACGTTTTTCCGGTCCCGATCTTCCCGGCGTCATCGTCGGTTGTGATCTGCTCAACGAGCGACGCCCGGATGGGAACTTCAACCGCTACCTCGCCCGCGGCGCACCCGTGGCGCTCACGTTGATGCCGCTGACGCCGATGGGCAATCCGTTCGGGGAACCGCCGATCAAGATGGTTCTACGATACGTGGACGACTCGCGTACCGGTATTTTCGAGATCGATAGCCTGCAGACCTACGTCGACTTCGACATTTTGCAAGACCGACTTGCCATGTCGCCGCAACCGGCCGTGGACGGCGGGATGACCAGCGCTCGAACGAATCAGTTGCTCGTGGGCTTGAAGAAGGGCGTAGATATCAACATCGCCCGCGACCAGATTTCCGAGGCGTGGGAACGGTTCACGATGAGCAAGGTGCCGACCGTGAGCAGGGTTGATGCAACGAATCTTCGTCTTGCGAAGGCGTACACATGGGAGGATCTCCAGCGTTCCTTCATCGCCGCCGTCGAAAAAGAGAAGGTGTTGGTTACGTTCTTGTTCGGGTTGATCAGCATGGTGGCGATCGTCTTGGTCGGTTGCATTTTCTACATGATCGTCGAGAAAAAAACGCGCGACATCGGCATACTCAAGTCGATCGGTGCATCGAGTCAGGGTGTCGCGGGGTTGTTCATTCTGTACGCGACGGTGGTCGGATTGGTCGGATCGGTACTCGGCGTTCTTCTCGGGTCTGAGGTCGTGTGGCACATCAACGAGATACAAGATTTATTGGCCAGCATGAGCCCGCAACTGCGCGTCTGGAGTCCGGAGATCTATTCGTTCGACAAAATCCCCAACGCGGTCAAGACCGTTGACGCGATCGGTGTGGGCGTCGTAGCTATCGTCGCATCGATGATCGGATCGCTCATTCCGGCAAGGATTGCGGCCCGGGTGTGGCCTGTGGCGGCGCTTCGCTATGAGTAAGGCCATGCTGAAAACCACCGGATTGCACAAGTCGTACCGAATGGGTCGCTCGCTCGTGAGCGTACTGCGTGGTGTATCCTTTACGGTGGACCGTGGGGAGTTCGTGGTCATCCGCGGCGCGAGCGGATCGGGCAAGAGCACGCTGCTGCACTTGCTCGGGATGCTGGACATTCCCGATCGGGGCCGAATCGAATTCGATGGTGGCGATTTGTTGGCCGCTCGCGAGGCAGAGCGACGCGCCTACAGGAACGTACAGATCGGGTTCGTTTTTCAGTTCTACCATCTGCTCCCGGAATGCAACGTGCTGGAGAATGTGCTGATGCCGCAGATGGTTCGGCATTCGTTTCTGGGTTGGCGGCGCGTTCGTTCGACTGTGCGGGGCGAGGCGGAATCGATAATCGAACGTGTGGGCCTCGCAGAGCGGATTACGCACCGCTGCAACGAGCTTTCCGGCGGCGAGCGTCAGCGTGTAGCGATCGCACGCGCCCTGATCAATCGCCCGGCCATCTTGCTCGCGGACGAGCCAACGGGTAACCTGGATGCCAAGATTGGCGGGGGGATACTTGGTCTTCTCGCCGGACTGAATCAAGGCGGTCAGACGCTTATCATGGTCACGCACGATTCGGCTGTGGCGGATCATGCACACCGTCGCGTGCATCTGGTCGATGGCGTTTTGCGCAAGTCGGAGGAGACCGACGAACTGGCTACGCCGTCTCGGATTGGACGAAGGGAGGTGCCTTTATGAACAATGCATCGGTAGACCCACAGGCTTCCAGCGCGGATGCGTTTTCTCAACCGCGTCCGGCCAATCCGTTCACACCCCGAGCGGATCTGAAGATTTGGCTCGATGGTGAGTTGGTTCCGGCTGGCGAAGCAAGCATCAGCGTTTTCGATCATGGCTTGCTCTACGGTGACGGGATTTTCGAGGGCATTCGCATCTACGGCGGTCGCATTTTTCGCGAATCTGAGCATCTCGATCGCCTCTTCGAGAGCGCCAAGGCTATCCGCCTAACGATTCCCATGACCCACGAGGAACTCAGTACAGCCATGCGCGAGGCCATGGGCGCCAACGGCATCACCGAGGACGGCTATGTTCGCCTTGTGGTTACGCGTGGCGTGGGTTCGCTGGGTATTTCCATCGAGAAAACAGCCTGTCCTTCCGTCTTCGTAATCGCTGACAAGATCGCATTGTATCCGCCGGAAGTCTACGAACGCGGCCTGCGCTGCATCATATCGAGCTTTTCACGAAATCATCCGAACACGACCAGTCCACGAGTGAAATCGCTCAACTATCTAAACAACGTGTTGGCCAAAGCTGAGGCTCGTGATCTGGGCGCCGACGAAGCCATCATGCTTACCGTCGACGGTTATGTGAGCGAATGCACCGGCGACAACATTTTTCTGGTTCGCGACGGAGAGCTGCACACCCCGCCGACGTCCATGGGAATCCTTGAGGGGATCACGCGCAACCTCGTCATGGAGTTGGCTCGCAATCGCGGGATCGCCGTACACGAAGTCGTTCTGATTCGACACGACTTGTGCGTCGCGGACGAGTGTTTCGGTACGGGTACGGCGGCGGAAATTGTCCCTATTACAAGAATCGACGGGCGCGATGTCGGCGACGGCGCCCCGGGGCCGATCACACGCCAGCTCACGCAAGACTTTATCGACTATCGGACCACAGCTTAGTGCTATGTCACGATTCAAATGACGGTTTCGTCCGATCCGAGCCGCGACCGTAAGGGAGCGATTTTAGGTCGTTACGGGCGGATTTCCATCATCCGCTTCCTTACGGGCGCGGCTCGGTAAACCCTCCATTCGATGTCTGACAGCGCACTAGGCAGAGCTGGCCGTCCGCATTATTGTCACCGCTTCGACCACGCCGCGCCCTCCGGACGATTCTCACAGCCGGTGCTTCAACGTCGCATTGTAGAGGCTGGGACGAGGGTCCGTTCCCGCTGGGACGAGAATCCTTTCTCGTCCCCCTGTCCGGCGTAGGTTTTCCATCCTGAACTCGATCGCACCGGCGACACACCAGTGCCCAAATTTTTTCAAGTGGCGGCTAGCCGATGTCGGCGACGCGACCTTCCGATGAACCTGTGCATCTCTTTTGGAGAGGTCTTTCGGTGAGCGGATGGTACATTCTTGTCTCCTGTGTGACGGCTTCAGTCGGTATCACGTTCTTTCTGAAGCTGGTTGCGGACGAAGCGTTTGTCATGCAACAATCGCTGGATCGTCACGAAGAGCATTGCGCGAAGGAGCTGCGCCGGAAGCAGGATGAGTCGAGTGAGTCGGGGGACGTGATCGAGGTGCAGGCTGTCTGAGGTTGACCCGAGTCGACGGGGGTGCTATGGCGTGGCGCTCGTGGCGTCACAGCGGGGAATCGGGCAGTTGACGAAGTGTCGCGGTGGCGTAGGATGAAGGCCGTCGGAACCCAGCGGGTGATCTTCGCCACACGACGCCGGCGAGTGGCTCCAAGAGTCCGCACGGCGGAGCGGGTCGGCAAGCGATAGACGGTAGAAATCATGGCCATGTCTCCAGGACGATTCGCACAGCTTCGTTGGCTTCAGACCGCAGTGTGCGTGTGCGCCATGATCGGCGGCGCGATTCTAATCGGCATGGGCGCCGTGGGATACGGTTCGTCCGAATCGTCCGGCGGCGTTTGGCTAATTGCAGCCGGCGGCTTTGTTTCGTTCCTGTCAATCATGTTTCTCACGCTTGTGCCCTTGATCCTGAAAACCGAGTCGACGATCACGCGACAATTCGGAACCCTGCGCGACCTGCACGACAGCATCGTTCAACAGAATGCGGTGCTGGAGCTGATCGGCGAGAACACGGCCATCTCCGATGCAGCCAAGTCGCTCACCCATCGCGAACAAGACTTGGACATGCTTCGCACGGTAATCCGCGAGGATTTGGCGGGCGAGCACTGGGAGCGAGCGCTGAGTCTAATCGACGATATGGAAGTTCGGTTCGGTTGCAAGGAAGAGGCCGAACAGTTTCGCGAACAGTTGGACGCGGCCCGAAATGGTGCGATGGAAGTACGTCTTCGCGAAGCCATAGAGATGATCGAGGGACATTTCCAATCGTACGAATGGACTCGTGCCGGCCATGAGATCGATCGCCTCCTCGGTCTCCTGCCCGACAACGCGCGTGTGCTGGCGTTGCGTGATCGGATGGAATCGCTCAAAGACGATCACAAGCAGGCGTTGCTTGTGTCGTGGCAGGAAGCGGTTAGACGAAACGATACAGATCAGGCGATCGATATTCTTCGTGAACTCGATCAATACCTTTCTGCAGCCGAGGCGGAGGCGCTGCGTTCCTCGGCGCGTGACGTCTTCAAAGACAAACTGTTGCAACTTGGCGTGCAATTTCGTTTTGCCGTGAACGAAAAACGATGGCAGGATGCGCTGGGCACCGGGGTCGAACTGATTCGTGAGTTTCCCAACGCTCGTATGGCCTCAGAAGTGCGCGAGGCGCTCGACACCCTTCGGTCGCGGGCCCAGGGTGGCACTGACGCGGCGTCTCCAACGCCACACCTGGAATCACAAATACCTGATCGAAGTTTTCTCGGCAGCTAATCACTCCGCCCGCGCCCGCCGTCTAGTATCGTGGCCCGATAACATGGGCCCGGCAGCACTTCCTATCCAGAATCCCGTTGCATTAGACGATTCAGTTCCACTTGCCCGTTGTCGATACAGACGTTACCGGAACAGGCTTGTTCGTATCGCGCTATGGATAAGCGAGCGCGTGACGGGGGGCCGCGCCGTAGAGGATAGGATGGCAGACGAGTACACAGACGATACGGTTCGGAGCACTTTGTCGACCGCCGGGCGCGGTCTTCTCGGCGCTGCGCAGACACTCCAGTTCAAGGCGACAGTCCTGGTTGTCTTGCTGACGCTTTCGGTCGCCGCTGCCGTCGCCGGTTACATTCTCAAGACAAGTGCGACTGTGGTTCGCGATCAACATCGGTCGCATTTGGTACAGCTAGCTGGTCTGCTGTCCAAGGCGGCGGAGTCTCAATGGTCGACACGAGATCCTTCGAACCTCAAGCGCTTGGCACGCAGAGTCGCCAACGGTGATCCGGTGAAGTACGTCATCATCACGGACGCTGAAGGTCACGTGTACGCCAGCGCCCAGAGTCGTCATATACGTGTGCTCAATGCGGTGGCGGCAAGAATGCACCGTGGCATTCCCGTTCCCGGTCAGCCGGTCCTTTGGCAACCCGAAAGCGGTGCGGCGCTCATTGATGTCGTCTACCCGATCACTACACGAATCGCGCACGAGGCGACCGAGGATGAGCTTGATCATCCCGGCGGAGGAACAACACGTTTGGTGGGTTACGTGCGCATGGGGATGGGGGCGAGTGGCTGGTCTCGCAGCATCGCCAGCCGATTGGATCTGGTGATCGGTATCGCGCTGCTCGCCACGATGATCGTGATCCCCTTGGGCTTTTTTCTCGTGCGACGTATTGTGGCCCCGCTGGATGGATTGGCGGACGCCATGCATCAGTTCTCCCGTGGCGACCTAGACATAAGAAGCAAGACGCGGCGTAGCGACGAGGTTGGGAAACTGGTCAATGCGTTCAATGCGATGGCAGACTTGCATCAGGAGACGCACGATAGACTGGTTACGATGAACGCGGACCTTGAGCGTCGCGTGATGCAGCGCACGCGGCAACTTCGGGAACTGGCATCCCGTGATCCGCTGACCGGTCTGTTCAATCGCCGCCATTTGAATGACATGCTCAATCGCCGTTTCTCCGAAGCCAAGAGATATGACACCGAGTTGTCATGTATCATGATTGACCTTGACGATTTCAAGGCCGTCAACGACGCCTTTGGCCATCAAGTCGGCGACGATGTGTTGGTGCTCGCGGCTTCGACCATCGACGGCGAGTTACGTGCTGCGGACATGGCCGCCCGGTTCGGCGGTGACGAGTTCGTCGCGATCCTCCCGCAGACTGATGGCGCGAGCGCCCACACGCTTGCCGAACGCATCGCCGAGGCATTCGCCCGGCGACTTGCCGAGCGAATTCCTGAGGTCCGAACAACGTTCAGCATGGGCATCGCGTGCGTCAGCACGCCGGACATTCCGGACCCCGAGTCACTAATCCGGGTCGCCGACAGATCTCTCTATCAGGCTAAGGCTTCGGGAAAACACCGCATCGTTCTGGTTTCCAGCTTCGACTAATGCTTCGTCACGACTGACGTGACCGGTTCGTTCGATCCGATCCGCGACCGTGAGGGAGCGCTTGCGAGCCGTCACGATTGGTTTTCAAACATTCGCTCACTCACAGTCGCGGCTCGGTAATCCCGTCATTCTAGCTGTGCCAGAGCACTAGGTTGTTGCGCGAAGCGTACGAGATTCTTGTGCGATACTGGGCTTCGTTGGTGACCCGCCTGCTCGTGAGTTAGCACTCATGCGATACCTTGTCGTCGGCCAGTCTTGGCGTGCCATGGCTGCGCCGTTTGGGATTCCTGTGTGTAGCGACAGCGTCGCGGCGCGCCCCCCGGATCCAGTTGCCCCGACCACGCGTCTGGGGGTTGTCCGCCGCTCCTACGCGGATAAACCGGCGCAAAACGCGAATTATAGAGGGAGTCGGTCTTTGTAATCGCCGTGCGACGTGGGGCGCGGTAGGGTATCGGTAGGTTCGCACGTCGCTTCTCGATTGCGAACGATCTCTTGCGTAAGGATGGCGAATTCATGTTTTCGGCTATCGGACAATACGTGGGCGCTAAGGTGCTCACCGCGATTCTTGTCGTCTCGGGCGCCGGTGCGGTGATATGGTTCTGGAAGCACCCGGAAGCGCTCGAAACCATTTGGGTGACGGTGAAATACGTGCTCGTATGGATTGGTATCGTGCTCATGGTGCCTTGGGTGTCGTTTTTCGTAACGACGTGGGTCGTATCGAAAGAATCCAACGTCGGCGCCGCACTCCTGCTGGTCGGGTTGTCGCTGGTGGATGCCATCGTGGCTATCGTGCTGATCGGGGGGCTCAGTGGGCACAACGCCTTGACGTGGATGGTGCTTGTTCTTGGATTTCTCTCTGCGGCTGCTTATAATTTTAAGGTTTGCGAGTATCAGGCTGAGCGTTTGGAGATGAGATAGCTCGCCCAGCCTCAGCCGCGTCGAGAGGATCTTGGACTATGTCAGCCCAACACGAAGGTGATCGGATCAACAACTACGTGCTTGAGACGCGTGTTGGCGCTGGAAGCTTCGGTGTGGTCTGGCGTGCGCGGCACCATGTGTTCGACGATCTTGTCGCCATCAAGATTCCGACCGATCCGCAATACGTGCGCAACCTGCAGCGCGAGGGTGTGGCTGTTCACGGCCTCAAACACCACAACATCGTTCGCGCGATCGACTTGGATCCATACGCCGAGCCGCCTTACCTCATCATGGAATACGTGAACGGTCCGTCGGTGCGCGAGATTATCGACGAATACAAGTCAGCGATGCCGATCTCGGCGGCGTTGACGATCATGCGCGGTGTGTTGTCGGCGCTTACCGTGGCCCATGATGGCGGAGTGATTCACCGCGACATCAAGCCGGCGAACATCCTGTTGCACCTTCCGCCGTCGGACTTGGCGACGATCACGGAGAAGTCCGTGCGGGTGACGGATTTCGGGCTTGGTCATGTGGGCGGGGTCACGACGCAGTCGATTATGCAGAGCGGAAGCATGGCGGCGGAAGAGGGGCGGAGCATCGCCGGCACGCTGGCGTACATGTCGCCGGAACAGAAGGCGGGTCATCCGCTCGACGGACGGAGCGATCTGTACTCCTGCGGCGTGCTTTTGTGCGAAATGCTAACTGGCGAGCGACCGCAGGGCGGAGACACGCCCGGCTCACTACGTCGCGACGTGCCGCCGTACTTGGACGACGTATTCCGTCGCTGCTACACGCGGTTGGATCGGCGGTTTGCTTCGACGCGCGAGATGCTCGCGGCGCTTTCGCCTGATGATCACACGTCCGTGCCACCACCACCACCACCCCCGCCGGTGGCAGTGCCGTGCGGTACGAAGTGCGTGGGTTGTGGGCGGTCGGTTCATGACGACGATCAGTTTTGTATCTACTGCGGACGGCAGGTGGTCGATCGCGTGTTGGCGTGTTCGGAGTGCAGCGCCAGCGTCCACGCGAACGATCGGTTTTGTATTTTGTGCGGTCACGATCTACGACGCGTTACTCAATGACACTGGGGACCGGTAATGCACGGCGAGAGCCTGCTGATTATTTTCGTGCTCCTGTTCGGATGCGCCGCATTTCTCTTCGGAGTGATCTATCTGATCGGGCGAACGATCGGGTGGTTGGTCTCGGGGCTTGCGAACTTGTTTGGGTTTCGTCGCGATCGATTGCCCGACATGGCCAAGCCGGTGGCGTCGAACGAACCGGTCTGCACGCGAGAGGGATGTGGACGCATCGAGCGTCGCCGCGGCGCCAGGTATTGTGGACATTGCGGTGCGCCGCTTGCGTAACGGTCGAATGTTTGTGAAGCTGTTAACCTATGACAACAGACGCTCAGCGAGCCTTTCAACTAGAGACCGACTTTCTGTCGGGCGTGTTGACGAATTTCGAAGCCGCGAAGGGGAAACAGCTTCGCGGGTCGATCTGGCAGTTGGTGCGCAATGATCAGAGTGACCGCGTGCGTGCTCTGCTGGCGTCCAATCGAATCTACGACCGCGAGAGGCTCAAGTCGCTGCCGGCCAATCGCCGAATCGTCCTACGCGGTTACGAACGGCATTTCCTGATTACGAAACGTGAGACCGGAGCAGCGATAGCGACGGTGTTGTCGCCGCTGAGCCACTTTGCGTCCGACGATGATGGCGACGCCCCTGCGATCGGGCTTGGTGAACTCGTCGATCATGTTCGGCGATTGACCGCCGATGCCCGCGTGCCGCAGGTTGTCGGCGTGTGCAGCCCCACGGGTTTTACCGACGAAGCCAAGGCGGCCAAGATCGATATGCCTAACGTGTCGGTCGTGCTTGTGGAACCGGACGGGCACGGCGGATGGCAAACGAGTTCGTCGGCTGAACACACGGACGCGCGTCTGCTCAAGCTGTTCGACCCGGAAGGCACGACGGAGAAGACGCAGCGTGTCCGCCGCGTCGTTGAGGAGCATAGCGCCGATTTGCTCACGGGCGGTCTGTCCGCGTCGTCGGTGGCGCGGAAGATGGGTCTCCCGCAGCACATCGTACGCGACGGAATGCGTGAACTGGCGTCGGCCGATCAAGAGCTGCACGTGGCGGACAAAGACGGTGAACTTCTATTGTTTCGAGGCGCCCCGGTGGCGTCGCAGGAGAGAAAATCGATGAATGTCATCGATCGCATCAAGCAGTTGTTCGGTAGCGAGGGCGACGAGGGGGAGAAGATCAACGTGCTGGCTGAACGCCGCGCGCTCCTCGCTCAGCGACGCGACCGCATCTATGAAGACATCGGGCAGTTGGAAAAGAAAGAGGCCAACCTGTTCGAGCAGGGCAAAGCCGCCAAGTCGCAGGTGCCCAAACGTCGCATCGCCGCACAACTCGCCCAATTGCGTAAGGACATCGGCCGGCAGAACACGACGGCTGCGATGCTCAACAAACAGATCGACATCATCAGCACGGACATCCACAACCTCACGCTCATTCAGCAGGGCGAAATGGCCAGCCTCCCCGATACGGAAACGCTGACTGAGAACGCCGTGAAGGCTGAGGAAATGCTCGAAACGCTCCAAGCTGACGCGGAGTTGGTTGGAAGTTTGGAGACCGGAATCGAAGAGACGCTGATTAGCGACGACGAGCTGGCGATACTCAAGGAGTTTGAAGCCGACGACGCGCCGGCGGTGGCTGACGCATCGAGTGCACCGAAGCAGGCTGCGACGCCGATACCACCAGTGGCGACCGAGCGTGGGGTTGCAAGAGATCCGGTCGAGGAACCGCCGTCGTCAGATCACGATGCGGATCAATCGCGTCGCGCTGATGCCGAGCCGACATGATCGCGTAGCGTCGGCCCATAGCGTCCGGCGTGGTTCGACTGGCAAAGAATCCGATTGTTGCGTGGAGGTACGGTTTGATTCATGGCGTTTCTTGAATGGCTAACTAAACGCAAGAAGCCCCTGTCGCAAATGACGAGGGCTGAGTTGCGCCGGCAGGAGTTGTTGCTAGAGAAGGATCGCAACCAGCTTCTGCGCAAGGTCGAGAAAATCGCAGCCGACAAGCAGAAGCTGTTCGATCGAGGTTCGACGGAAAAGACGCCCGAATTGCGGCGCGTTCTCGCTCAGGAATTCGAGATGCGCACGACCGAGCAACTCATGCTCGCCCGGCAGCTTAACATTCGTAGCAAGGAAATGCTTACCGTGTCGCGTTTGCGTATGCTGCGCGAAAACGCGGACCGCGCCGGGCAGTCCAACAAGCTCGGCTTGGTCAGCGAGACCGATCTCTTGCGCATCAGCAATCTGATCGAGTCGGACTCGGTTCGCGCGGAAATCTATCACGAGCGTTTGGACGAAATTCTTTCGATCGGCGCCGGCGTGGACGAGGGTGCAGACGGTATGACGTCAGCCGGTCAGAGCGTGCTCAACGTATGGGATAAGATGGATACCGGTGTCATAGTTGACGCGACGGAAGGATTCGACGAAGCCGACCGCACCGTACGCGAGCGACACGCGACGCCGGAGGGATGATGGATTCGTCAATGCGTAGATCAAAGACATAGTGCGATCAATGAACCCGACCGACGGCAGGCTCAAGACTTAGAGGGTGCCTATGAAGGGTTTCGTCGAACGGAGCCGCGATCGTAAGGGAGCGGTCTTCGCCCACGATCTCCGACAGCTTCCTTACGGGCGCGGCTCGGCAAATGGCGTCTCGAACACGCCCTTAGGAAAAACAGGCGAAGCGGATGTAGCGATGGGAAATCTCTCTCAACCATTACGAAGAAGCGTTATTGATCGGAACGTCGCCGGTGTGTGCGGCGGTCTCGGAGAATACGCCGGGATCGATCCGACCGTTGTGCGGGTCGTCTATGTCTTGGCGTCGATTTTTTCCGCGGCGTTTCCGGGAATCCTCATCTACATCATCCTGTGGCTGTTGATCCCTGAGCGGGAGTATTATTAGAAGAGACGTAGGGAAGAAGAGACGAAGGGACTTAGAGCGTGTTTAATGAGCGTGATGACAAACCGAGCCGCGACCGTAAGGGAGCGGTCTTCGCCCACGATCCCCGACCGCTCCGTCACGGTCGCGGCTCGGAAAGATGCATCTTGGACGCGCTTTGGGCGACTGAGGGACGTAGACGCGGCACTTCGTTGGTTTGACCTCGTAGGCAAGTAACGGGAACTGACACCATGGGACTATTCAAATCACCGGAAGAACGCCGCATCGAGCGGGACATCAAGATTCGGCAGGGTATCCGTCGGATCGAGAAGTCCATTCGTGAGCAGGGCAAGTTTCAAGACGAATTCATCAAGAACGCCCGCCACGCCAAGAAGATTGGCGACACCAGCCAATATCAGTTCATTCGCAACTCCCTCAAGAAGACGGCCACGATCCGAAAAATGCTCGAACGGCAACTCCTGTCGGTGAAGAACGCACTCTTGATCAAACGTCAGGCGGAGGCGTCGGCAGACTTCGCACAGGCCATGGGCATTATGGCCACCGAAATCGGCCGCCTCTT
This sequence comes from Phycisphaerae bacterium, assembly GCA_029260075.1. Classification (GTDB taxonomy): domain Bacteria; phylum Planctomycetota; class Phycisphaerae; order UBA1845; family UBA1845; genus OFTM250. The sequence continues at coordinate 160,644 of JAJDDY010000027.1, read as the reverse complement.
CGGCGAGACCGACCTCGTCAAGACGCAGGGCGATTGGGAAAAGGCGATGGCGCAGTCGCAGACTATGGAGGAACGCATGGACATGTTCCTCGACAGCGTCGAAGACATCGCGTCGCAGGATGCAGAAATGGGCAAGGCGGGCGAGGCCTTGGGCGATGAAGAAATCGACCGCATGATCGAAGCCGAGACGGAGGCCGAGCATCAACGCGAACTAGGAAAACTCGCTGGCTTGCGTGCGGAGTTGAATTCACTGAAACAGCAGGGTGAGAAGCAGAAGTAGGAATTGTGGGGTTAGGGGGAGCCATGCTAGGCTGGCGGCATGTATTGACTACTCTTTATGACAGTTTCTTTCACAACATTTGAACGACTAAAGAGCAAGGGTGTCGACGCCTACAAGGGTGGGGACTACCTTGCGGCCAAGTCGTATTTGGTCGATGCGGCTGAGTGCATGCTTGAGATGGCCGAGGGCGCCAAGACGGGTGAAGCCCGGCGTCAGCATGAAGAGCTCGCGACCGAGTTGATTGATCTGGCGAAGGATTGCGATCGCCTTCACACCGGCGGCCGGAAGGGGCGGCGCGGTGGGTCCGGCGGGCAGCGCGAAAAGGAAGACGACTCCGGCGCCGACGCTTCCGATTGGATCGTTAAGGACAAGCCCAATATCGGCTTCGACGACATCGCCGGTCTTGAAGACGTGAAGGAGGAGATTCGCCTCAAGATGATCTACCCCTTCGCCCACCGCGAATTGGCCCAGAAATATGGCATCAACAGCGGCGGGGGTGTATTGCTCTACGGCCCGCCCGGCACGGGCAAGACGATGATCGCCAAAGCAATCGCCCACGAAATCGACGCGACGTTCTTCGTGGTCAGCCCGGCGCAAATGCTTAGCAAGTGGGTCGGCGAAGCCGAGCAAAACATTCGCAAGCTTTTCGAAACAGCCAAGGCAGAAGACACCGCCGTCATCTTCCTCGATGAGACAGAGGCGCTGGTGCCCAAGCGAAAGAGCGGTGGCTCCACGGTCATGCAGCGCGTCGTCCCGCAAATCCTTCAGGAGCTTGAGGGTTTCGATCGTCAGTCGGACCGTCCGCTGTTGTTCGTGGGCGCGACGAATCGACCCTGGATGTTGGATGAAGCCATGCTCCGCCCCGGTCGGTTGGACTCGAAGATTTACGTCGGCGTCCCGGACGCCCCGGCCGTCTTTCGCTTGCTGGAGATCTATTTCGGCGATCGACCATTGTCCGATGATGTCGATTTCGGCGCCCTTTGCGACCGGTTGAACGGCTACACTGGGGCGGATATCAAAAATATCGCGCAGCGTTCCGCACAATTACCCTTTATGGAGGCGATTTCGGGCGGTGATGCGCGATCGATCGCCATGAAGGATATAATGAGTGTGATCGAGAACTCGGCCCCGTCAGTCGCTCAGGCTGACCTCTTGCGTTTCGAGCAGTTCGCGGGGCGAGGGCTGGCGTAAGTCGCGACGGGCGGCGTGTGCATTGTGTGTCGCTGGAGCATGAATCCTTTCTCGCTCCTTGGCAGGTGCCGAGAATGGATTCACGGCACAGCAATAGTCGTACTACTTGTGAAACGCGGTACCAGGTCGCGGCGGACGGCGTGTGCTGCATGCGCATCGTACACGTTGCTGCGAACCAAGTTGTCCACACTCATCAGGTGAATTATGACCTCGGGCAAGTTTGACCCACGTCTGTTTTTTCAAGAGGCGTCCAACGTGGCGTTGCACGTGGAGGCGTCGGAACTGTTCGGACTGCTTTCTCGCTCGCTCGATCTTCCGGCTCAGTGGGCCGCGCTCGTACGCCGATCGACAGGTGACCAAGTGGTCGTCGAAGCTGGCGGCGTCGTGGATGGCGCCGACGTCGAAGACGTGCTGTTCTTCCGCGTCACACCGATCGAGATTAGTTTCGACGAAGACGGCGTCGTCACGCGCGATCGCTTCTCGTGCAAAGCCGTTGGAACATTGCACGTCAGTGTAATGCCGGAGCGGGGCGAACTCGTTTCTTTTTCCAAATCCGTAGTGGGTAGTCACCGCGTAGCCCAAGCCAAGGGGCTCACCCGATACTTAGAACCCGCGCTGCGGACCGCGCTGGCCAAGGTGGCGGCGGCGCACGACGGTGCAGAGCTTGTCGGCGGGCGTGTTGCTCAACAGGTTTCGAACGCACTTGCGGATGGTGTTCAGGCGCCGCTGTTTGCTGCCGGCATGGTCTTGGAGGGTGCGCCCGAAGTCCGGTTCGACTCGCAGACGCTTAGACACGTGCAAGACGCCCACGCCGATGCATCGCGCCGACGGGCTGTGCATGAGGCCGAGCACGAAGTGCGCCAGGCGCTCGATCGCGCTCAGGCTGAACACTTGGATCACCTCGGTCAATTGCTCGGGCGACTTCGCGACATGGCCTCCGCATCGCCCGACGTGGCCCTGCCCGATTTGGTCAAGACGTTTGCAGAGCGCGAACGCGGCGAGCTTTACGCGGCGCTCTTCGCCAACGAGCCGGTGGCTGATCGCACCCGCTGGGTTGTCGTAGCCGCCGGTGACGAATTGCTCTTCTTCGACCCGTCGACGTTCGACGAACCGGCTCGACGTGTACAAATCGCGGGGGGAGTCGGTGGCGTTCGATCGACGCAATCCGCAGTGGCAACAGATGGCACGCCGATGCTCTGGCTCGGTGCGTCGACAGGGGTCTATCGCCTGCCGCTAGACGCGTCAACGCCGGACCTGACGCTCGTCGTCGAGGGCACGCCGTCGGTGCAAGGCGGGTTCAACGCGGTGGTGGCTGTGGGCGATCGGGTCTTCGCGTCCCATTCCGAACTCGGGTTGTGCGAATGGAACGTCAACAAGCCGGGCGACGTTCGGTACCGCCTTTCAGCAAAAACCAAGAACGCCAAGGCCGTGCGCGGCGTGGCGATGCTCGACGGCAATTTGTATTGCAGCATCGACGACAACGTACATTGCGTTCGCGTCGATGACGTCGGTGACGAACCGTCCCGCGTCTTCACCGGCAGCGTGTCGACGGTTTCCGCCCTTTGCCCGACAACCGATGGCCTGTTCGCCGGCAACCGCGACGGCGATGTGCTGTTCTGGTCTTCGGACTCTGCGGACCGTGTGGAGCGTATTCACACGGGCGCGCAGCGGGCGGTGGAATCCATCTGGCACTTGTCGACGCACGGCGTACGCCGCTTGGTCTACAGCGATACGTCGCTCCACGTTCACGCCCGCGTGCTTGGCGACAGCTTCTCCTGCCGCTACGAAGCCGGCGGACAGACCCTGCGCCGCGTCGAGGTGGCCGCTGATTTGGTCATCGCCACCAACGACCTACGCGATCGACTCATCTGCTGGACGCCCGGCGACCCCGAAAAACCAAACGCCACGATCGGCGTCTCCCGCATCTGCGGACGAAGTGTGCAGGACGTGTGCTTGGTGCGGGAATCCTGACTGTCGCATGCACCGTCGTCGATTGCTCCCCGAGGAACACCAACAAGCAATCGAAATTGGAAGCGTCCGGTGAATGCGGTACGATTCGCCGCATGATCTCGGATCGATCTCGCTTATCACGGTTCTCGCGCAGCCGCTGGCTGTGGCGGCTTTGCTTACCCGTGGTCTCGGTGGTCCTTTCGGTTGTGCCTACACCGTGCCTAGCGCAGTCGGACGGATCATCGGCAGAAAGAATTCCGAAACGCATCATCACCATCGCTCCGAACGCGGCTGAGATTATTTGTGCGCTTGGTGCTTGTGACCGAATCGTTGGGGCGAGCAAGTATTGTGTCTATCCGCCCGAGCTGAAGCATAAGCCGCTCGTCGGGGGGTTCATCGATCCCGATCTTGAAAAAATCATCACGTTGCGACCGGACCTCGTGGTCCTGCGCGGTCGAAGCGAAGCCATCGAGAGTCTGTGCCGCCGACATGGCATCGACCTCTACCGCGACGACACGGAGACACTGGCCGACATCACGCGAACCGTGCTCGACTTGGGCAACCGACTCGGTTTGACCGAGGAGGCCGACTCGCTTGCCAAAAAAATGCACGACCAACTCGCCGCCATCCGCCGCCGCGTGGCCGGTCGAAAGAAGCCTCGTGTTTTTCTTACCACGATGCGTCAACCCGATCGACTCGCTGATCTTCTGACGGCCGGGCGTGGCATGTTTCTCGGCGAACTCGTCGAGGTCGCCGGCGGCGTGAACGTCTTTGGCGATTTGGACCTTCGCTATCCACAGGTCAGCCTCGAAGCCATTCTGGCCAAACGCCCGGAGGTGATCATCGAACTAATGCCCGAGGTGACCATGACGCCAGCGCTCGACCGGCAGATGCGTCATCAATGGGCGAAGTATTCAGCCATCCCAGCCATCGCCCAGGGTCGTTTGCACTTCATCACCGACAACAACAGTCTGATCCCCTCGCCGCGGATTGTCGGTGTGATCGAAAAGATTTCTCGCATCTTACACCCGGAGGACGGCGTTGGACCCTGACGGCCACGTCATGCTTTCCCTTGAGGCGGTTCGGTTTGGCTTTCCGACGCGGCCTGATTTTCTCGGTCCGATCGATCTCACCGTTCGCCCGGGCGAGTGCTGGGGAATCGTTGGACCCAACGGAGCGGGCAAGAGTACGCTGCTTCGGCTTATGGCCGGGCTTGCGCAGCCGACGTCGGGGACGATTCGGTTCGGAGGCGACTCGCTGAGCGCGCTGCCGCGCCGAACGCGGGCGCGGCGCATGGCGTTCGTGCCTCAACATCCGCCGGGCGATCTTGATCTGACCGCCGGTGACGTGGTGCTCATGGGCCGTTTCCCTCATCGTTCGATGGGTCTGTTCGAGTCAGCCGACGACCACGAGATCGCCGCCCGCGCGATGGTGGTTACGCGCACGGACACTTTTCGCGATCGACACTTGGCCACCCTGTCCGGCGGTGAGACGCAGCGCGTTCATCTCGCGGCGGCGCTCGCGCAAGAGCCGCAAATGTTGCTTCTTGATGAGCCCACCGCGTCGCTCGACTTGCATCACCAACTGGCCATGTTCGGAATCCTCCGCGAGCGAGCAGACGTCGACGGGCTGAGCGTTGTGGTCGTGACGCACGATGTGAATCTCGCCGCGCGCTATTGCTCGCATATTCTGCTGCTGTCCGACGGACGCAGCATCGCCGACGGTGTTCCGTCCACGGTCGTTTGTCCGGAGGTGCTCGAACCGGTGTACCATGTTCGCATGACCGCGATGCACTTGCCGGACGCACCAGACGTTGCATGGCTCGTACCGTTGGCGCCCACGGAAGACGAATCGACATGAATCCTCTTTCTCGCCAGACTTACTTCGTTCGAGTGGGTGGTTGCGGGTCGGTATTGCTCGTGCTCATCTTGCTGAGTCCGGGCATCGGGACCGAATCGTCGATGTGCGGATGGCGTGATGCATGGCGAGCCAAGCTCGGGATCGAGATCAGCGCCGACGAACTTCGCGGCCGACCCTCGGCCGACTTCGACGGCGATGGGCGGATTTCGGAGTCCGAGCGCCAGGGGTTCGTTCAGGCGGCCGAGGCCATTTTCGATTTACGGTTTCCCAGGACGCTGCTCGCTCTTCAGGTCGGCATCACGCTAGCATTGTGCGGTGCGACGTTTCAGGTTTTGTTCCGTAACGCCTTGGCCACGCCGTATACGCTCGGTATTGCCAGCGGCGGATCACTCGGGGCGTTGGTAGCGATTCGTCTTGGTTGGCAGCTCACGCTTCTGGGGATATCCTGCCTGTCACTTAGTGCGTTTGTCGGCGCGGTCGGTGTGGTAGCGGTCGTGTACAGCATCGGTCGTGGCTCCCGTCGTCTGACCTCTAACGAACTTCTTCTCGCTGGCGTGACGATGGGTCTGTTCTGCTCGGCGATGATGATGTTGGTGACCGCGGTTTCGGACGAACGGCAGACGTTCGCCATGGTGCGGTGGATGATGGGCTCGCTCGACCCCGTCGGTCCGCTTGAGGTCACGTCGCTGTTACCGCTTGTGGTTCCTGCTTGGGTTGTGCTTGTGCTCAGCGGGCGGGCCCTAAATCAGTATCGCTTGGGTGACGAATTGGCCGAGGCTCGCGGCGTGAACGTCGGTGCGTTGCAAGCCGTGTGCGTGTTGTGCTGCACGCTGGCGACGGCCGGGGTTGTGGCGAAGTGCGGGCCGATAGGATTTGTTGGGCTTGTCGTTCCCCACATTGTGGCGCTGCTCTTTGGACGGGATTGCCGTTTGCTGCTTCCGATATCGGCATTTGCCGGGGGGGCGTTCTTGATCATCTGCGATTGGTCGGCGCAGCTCAGCATGCGGTTGGCCGGTTGGGTGACCGGTCGACACTTGGGCAGTGCGACGCTCCCAATAGGCGTCGTGACCGCCATCATTGGTGTGCCGACCTTCCTGGCGTTGCTCCGCATGCGCAGGAAGTGATCAACTGGCCGCGCGGCAGGTCGTATCGCACGCCGCTTGCTTCGCGATTCCATCGAGAAGTCGTAAGAATTTGTGCGCAAATCGTGCTTTCAGCGAATACGGGCGACCGCATTGGAAATCTTGAGGTATGGTTAATGGACGTTGGTGAACTTCGCGCTATGGTTTAACGTAGCAGGTAGGACAAACAACGACGGGGTAGCGGTGATGACTCGAACGGTTGTTGGCTGTTTTCTCACGGGGTTGTTTCCCGTACTGGTTTCCGGTTGCGCGTTCTCTTCCAGCCCGGCGCATTGGACCGCGGGCTACGATGAAGAGCGTACGATCGACGCGGCCGGTTTGGAGGCTGTGAGCGTTCAGACCCACAACGGGGCCATCGTTATCGACGGCGGCGATGCCGTTGACGACGTAGTCGTAAGTACCCACAAACGCGGCGGCGGCTGCACACCCAGCGATGCCAAGGCGGCGCTCGCGGCCATCGAAGTCTATGTCGAGCCGGCAGGTGCGGGTTCGCAGCGGATCGGCTGGCGATGGAAAGGTGCGAAGCGGTGGACATGGGAGGCCCGTGTCGACTTCAACATCGCGTCGCCTAGTGACATCCGGTTCGATGCGTCGACGCATAACGGCGACCTCCAGGCACGAGGCCTTACCGCGGAAGCGTCCCTATTGACGCACAATGGGGCCATCGATGTCGCGTCTTTGGGTGGCCGGCTTGATGCGGTTACGCACAATGGTGCCGTCCGCGCTCAGGGCCTGATGGCGGATGCGTCGTTGGTCTCTCACAACGGCGATGTTGATGTGGCTTCAGTAGGCGGTCGCCTCAACGTTAGTACGCACAACGGCCGGATCATCGCAAAGCATTCCGGCGGTATGGTTGCCCTGGCGACGCGCAACGGTGCGATAGCGGCCGACCTCTCCGGGGCGGCGCCGCGCGGTGTGATCGCGACGCGCAACGGAGCGATCCGTATCAGTCTTGGTGAGGCAAGCTCGGCCCGACTCAACTTTCAAACGCGACGCGGAACGATCTCGAGTGATCTTCCGCTTCAAGATAGCCATGTGTCCCGCAGCCACCTGACCGGTACGATTGGCGACGGACAAGGGGCCCTAGACGTAACATCGCGCAACGGCAGCATCCGTCTGGCGAAGGGCTCTGGCTAACGCGAACGAATCCCGTATCTCCCCCCTGCGGAAAAGCCCGCGAGCTTCGGTTCGCGGGCTTTTCTTGTTTGTGGGGCCGGCGGGATACGCTCCGCCGTAGCCCGCAGGTGCGGACCGGTGCTGGTGCGCACGATAGGTGCTGGTGCGTGAATCCCTTCTCGCACCCACGTTGCTGCTGCTGGTGCGTGAATCCTTTCTCGCACCCAGGTTGGCGACGATCCGTCCTCGTACTTAGCTCAACCCACAACGCCCCCTCGTTCCGCTTGCGTCTGCGATGATCATCCCCTAGATTCGACGTGTTGGTACCGTGTATCGACACGTGACGCACCGGATGGTTGCGTTGCTCGCGGACTAGGGCCGTCGAGGTCTTCTCGTCGGCACCGCTTGAAGCGTGGGGTTTCCTGTGCGGGTACAGATTGACAACGAATACGACAAGCTCGAAGCCGTGATGGTGCATCGACCCGGACCGGAGATCGATCGGCTTACGCACGAGAACATGAAGGGCTTCCTTTTTGAGGATATTCCCTACCTTCGGCGCATGCAGGAGGAGCACGATGCGTTCGTAGGCGTCCTCCGATCGAACGGTGTCGAAGTGCTTCTTCTTGATCACTTGCTCGGCGAAGTACTTGCCGACGAGACGGTCCGTCGGTCGTTGATCGATCAGGTATGTCAGGTCGCGGCTATGCCGGCGATCGTGGACGATCTGGTCGGGCTGAAGCACTGGACCGTGCCGGAGCTGGTGACCGTGTTGCTCGCCGGTCTGACTGCATCGGAGTACACGCATCTTACCGGCCATCGCATCTCCTCTGGCGCGGACGGAGACGGTAGCAGCGGCAGCTTCCTCCTTCCGCCGGTGCCCAACGCCTATTTCACGCGCGATCCGGCCGTCGTGGTTCGCGACACGGCCGTCTCGTCGAAAATGCACTATCGTGAGCGGGTTCGCGAAACGTTGCTCATGCGCGCGGTGCTGGAGCACCATCCGATCTTTCGCGGCAACGCCATCACTTACGGCGGGTCGGAAGAACCGACCGAGGACCGACCGTACACGATTGAGGGCGGCGATGTCATCATCTTGTCACCTGAGGTCGTGCTGGTCGGCTGCAGCGAGCGGACGCGAAGCGAGACGATCGAGCGGTTGGCTGGGAATTGTTTCGACTTCAGTCAGGTCAAGCGCGTCTACGAAATCCCCATCCCAGCCGACCGGGCGTTCATGCACCTCGATACGGTGTTCACCGTGATCGATCGCGGGAAGATATTGTGGTTCGGCGACGTGATGGAAAACGTCCCCAACATCCACCGCTACGAGCCGGTCACGGATGATCCCAAACGGACCCAGCGCGTCGCGGAAGACCGGTCTTTTCTCGATATTCTGCGCGACGAATTCGAATGTGACGTGACGGTCGTCGACACCGCCGGTGGCCTCAAACCGTTCGCCGCACGTGAGCAACGCATGGATGCCTCGAACGCCCTGGCGATCGCACCGAGCGTGGTTGTGACCTACGAGCGGAATGAGTACACCACCGAAGCCCTCCGCGAAAACGGCGTCAAATGCATCGGCATCGACGATTCCGAACTCGTACGCGGCCTCGGCGGACCACGCTGCATGACCATGCCCCTACGACGATCGCATTCTCAATAGAGGTTGGTCACGACTCAACTGACGCGTTTGTCCGAACCGAGCCGCGACCGTGGGGGAGTGTTTTCACGTCGTCGCGACCGACTCTCAAGCGTCCGCTTCCTAACGGGTGCGGCTCGGTAACGCCGTCTTCGATGTTGACATCGCACTAGGCAGGTAAGTACGCGGGCCTCACACTCTCGTGTGTCCCCTCTTGTGGGTCCATTTTGTTTGTCCTGTTGTGTGGTCTCTCCCGTGTGGCACCGGCTTCCAGCCGGTGATCCCATCAGCGATTTTCCCCGCTGGCGTTGGCTTTGATACTCGGCGGCGCCGGGCGCAAACAAAAGGCACGTCCCGAGTGGGGACGTGCCATTGTGGTTGTCTTGCTTATCGATCTACCGCGTTACATCTTCCCTCAGCGGCTTGGTTGCCACGCCCGTTAGACGCGTGCCTACGCAGCGTTGGCGTTCGCCGGTTGATGCTGCTTGGCGAGTTCGACGAGGGCGTCGAACGCTTCGGGCGATTGGATGGCCAAGTCGCTGAGCATTTTGCGGTTGATCTCTACACCGGCGGTGGTGAGGCCGAAGATGAACCGGCTGTAGCTCATGTCGCGCATGCGGCAGGCTGCGGTGAGTCGAGTGATCCACAGAGCCCGGAAATCTCGCTTGCGTCGCCGGCGGTCACGGTAGGCGTTCACACCGGCGCGGACGATGGCCTCTTGGGCGAGGCGCCAGCGTTTACCGGGCGCTCCGCGGAAACCCTTCGCGGCTTTGAGAACGCGCACTTTCTTGCGATGGCGGGCGGCGCCGTAGGTCACTCTTCCCATTGAATCATACTCCTATCGAACCCACGCCGATCGTTCCGAAAGGTGGTCGATCGGGCGAAGCCCACGACCGCCGCCGGATGGCGGGGGGTGATGAATTAAGCCTTCGCTCCGGCGAGCGCCACGAGCATGCGTCCAGCAATCGCTTTGTTCAGAATGCCCGGTCGCCGCAGACTCCGGCAGCGGTTGCCGCTCTTGTGGCTCATCAGGTGTCCAGTATGGGCGTGCCGGCGTTTGAGCTTGCCCGAAGCCGTTACACGAACGCGTTTCTTGATACCCTTGTGGGTCTTCATTTTCGGCATTGTTGTCTCGCCTACGCTTGGTTTTCTGCTTGCCGTCTCCCGTGCCGTCACGGAAGCCCCGCATTGTACATCCGGAAGAATTTGAAGCAACCCCCGGCGCGGCAGATGTTTTGGATCCTGGTTTGCGACCGAGCGGCCAGGTCTTGCTCGGCGTTACGGACGTTTTCGTCACTAATGCGCCGCCACGCCTCAAGTGACGGGTTCGTCCGAACCGAGCCGCGACCGTGAGGGAGCGCTTTCAAGCTGTCGCCACCGGCGTTCAAACGCCTTCTTCCTCACGGTCGCGGCTCGGTAAACCCGTCACTTGAGGCGCGGCAGCGCATTAGCTACGGACGAATCTTCATGGCGATACGCAGCCATCCTTGGCCGATTTCGCGTGGTCAATTCGCAGGATTCTTCCGCCGGGACTTGCAACAGTCGCATCCGTGGGCTATAGATTGTCGGAACATCGCCTTGGGCGATTGAGGATCGCGTGCGCCTGACGTACCCATGGGATCGCCGCAATGAGCTGAAACCACAGCCCGCTGGCGGCTGATCGGTACCGCGTTTTGCCCTTTGGCGTCGTTGTTGGACCGGTTTCTCGTGGGTGCGAGGGTTGCCCACGGGCGTCTGATTTTGGATTCATGGGACCGTTAGGTCGGGAGTTGTTGCCGTGAGCACCTTGACGAAAGTGTTCGTCGTATTGCTCGTCTTCTTCAGTATCGCGTTTACTTCGGTGACGGTTTCGATCGTCGCCCAGACGCGCAACTGGAAAGACCTTGCTGAGAAGTATCAGGAGCATGCGCGGATTGCGGACACAAACCTCCGCCATGAGATCGCAGCCAATGCGGCCATGCTGGCGGCGGCGCGGGACCAATCTCGTGCTCAGTCCGCCTCTATTGCGGATCTGGAAACGAAACTGGCTTCCGCTGCGACGGATGTGGCCCGGTTGGAGGCGTCCATTGCTCGGATCGAGGTGGACAAGGGCGGTGTCGATGCGATGAATCGAGGCCTGCTCGCCGAGCTTCAGGCGGCTAGCTCCGGTCGCGACATTTACCGCGACCAACGCAACACCCTCGAAACGGAAAACCTGGATGTCCAACAGCGAAACATCGAGTGCAACGATCGCGTCAACGAACTGACCGCACGTATGGATATGATGATCGAACAGCGACGTCAGTATGAGCAGCAGCTCAACATCTTGAAGAACGAGAATCAGCGGCTCGCCCAGCGTGGTGGTGGCACATCTGCGGGTCGGTCGATGGAGGATCCTGCGGGCGCTGCGCTGCCTGGCGTAGTTGCAGTCGACCCGGTACCCGGGCATTCGGTTAACGGACGTGTGGTTCAGATATCGGGTGACTTGCTCACCGTGAGTGTCGGCAAAGCCGACGGCGTGCGTACCGGAATGGTCTTTGTGATCACGCGCGGGGATGAGTACGTCGGTGATATGCGCGTCAGTATGGTTCGTCCTGACGAGTGTGCGGGCAAGATCGTCCGCTCCGCTCCGGGCGTGGCTGTGAAGCAAGGTGATCAGGTGACCGACGCCGCGTCGCTCGCCAGAACACCGTAATAGCTGTCCGTTTCACCCTCACGGTCCGGCTGCGTTCGATGCCGCCGGGTCTGGAGTACGTCTGTTATGAGTGACCGTCCGGCCGAAAGCCCCGACAACGATGTTTACACCGTACTGTTGATGCTGGCCGTAGTTGTGGTTGGCGCAGCCACGATCTACCTGGCGATTCATAGTCAGGCTATGTTCGGCACGTGGAATCCCTTCACGGGGGCGTGACCTCCGCACGGCCAGGTTTGGCTTGGTCGTCTCCCTTTCTTTCTCGTTAGGCCGATCTCAACGGCTGAGAAATTCACAACCCCATATAGCTATTCGATTCGATTCATTACTGCGCTCGCCCACGCTCTTCAGGCTTGTATTTCAGTCCGATGAGCATCCACGCGTCCTGGTGAAGGGAGCTTCGTCGCGATGGTGGGATTTGTTTGTGCGTTCGACTCGCACGCGCCGGCGATCCGGTCGAACGAGAAAACGCATTATGGTCTTGCAGAATAGGGGCGGATGCGGTTAACTTGTTGTGCGCTGCGGCCGGTCGATCGACCAGTTTGGCTTGCGCTGGAGTTCCGTCGCACATGATTTTCGACTCGCTACTTGGCATGTTCAGTGTCGACATGGGCATTGACCTCGGTACGTGCAACACCTTGGTGTGCGTCAAGGGTGAGGGTGTCGTGCTCAACGAGCCGTCGGTCGTCGCGGTCCGCCGGGGCACGAATCAAGTGCTCAGAAATGGCAACGCTGTCGGTCAAGTCGCCAAGGAGATGTTGGGGCGAACGCCCGGGTCCATCAGCGCCATCCGGCCGTTGAAGGACGGGGTCATCGCCGACTTCGACATTACCGAGGCCATGCTCGGCTACTTCATTCGCAAAGTTCACGGGCGCAGTCGGTTCGTAAAACCGCGCGTCGTCATCGCCGTGCCCTCGGGCATCACCGCCGTCGAAAAACGAGCGGTGTACAACTCCGCCGAACGCGCCGGTTCGCGCCGGGTCTATCTGGTCGAGGAGCCGATGGCCGCAGGTATCGGCGCCGGTCTCCCCATTGGCGAGGCGACGGCGTCGATGATCGTGGACATCGGTGGCGGGACCACGGAGGTGGCCATCATGTCGCTCGCCGATATTGCCGTCGTGCAGAGCATTCGTGTGGCTGGCGACGAGATGGACGCTGCGATCATTTCCTATGTTCGACGCAAGTACGACTTGATGATCGGGTTGCAGACTGCGGAGCGAATCAAGATCGAGATCGGATCAATCGTCGCGCTTGATCAGGAAATGGAGAAGGAGGTTCGTGGCCGCGACGTGGTTGGCGGGCTTCCGCATAAGGCTACGGTCACGTCCGAGGAGATTCGCGAGGCCCTCACCGAGCCGGTTCAGCAGATCATCGAGTGTGTCATGCAGACACTGGAAAACGCCGAGCCCGAGTTGGCGGCTGACCTTGTCGAGAATGGAATTCATCTCGCCGGAGGTGGGGCGCTGTTGAGGGGGTTGGACCAGAAGCTTTCGGAGGGCACGGGGCTTCTCGTCAATCTTGTGGACGATCCACTAAGCTGCGTGGCGCGCGGTACAAGTGTGTACCTCGACAACCTTGCGGCGTGGAAAGATACGATGGAATCCGACGTAGACGAGTATTGACCCGCTCTGCGCACACCTGGTAACCGATCGAACCCACTATGCGAAAAGCGACACGACGTTTCGTCGCCCGCAGAAGCTACCTCATCATGCTGGCCGCACTCACGTGCGGGGCAATCTTTGCGCCTGCCGCGTGGACCGGTCGGTTGATCAGTCTTGTGCAGGTAATCGTGCCGTTTCAACATGTCCTTCGAGCCGAAACCGCAGCGGTGGCGGCCTCCGGCGATTCTGTTTCTGCGGAAGCCTATCAACAAGTCGTTCGAGAAAATCAGGCCCTTCAGCACCAAATTGCGAGCCTGTCCGTTCGCGGCCACGAGCTCGAGCGCGAGGTCGACCTGCTAACCGCCACACGTCTTTGGGAAGTGGATGGCTATCGACTTGGTGCCGGCGGTACGCTGATTCCTGCCGGTGTGGTCGCGGACGATCTACTCCCTTGGCGATCGTCACGCCTGATCAACTCCGGTCGTCTCCAGGGCGTTCGTCGCGGTGCAGCGGTGACGTCGAGTTGCTTCTGGATCGACAAGGGTGAAGCGGCGGGTGTGCAGGGGGGTATGGCCATCCTGCTTCGAGAGACTTTGGTCGGCGTGGTCGATCGCGTGGGCACGCATACGTCACGCATCAAATTGCTTAGCGACCCGGCGGTACAGATGAAGGTGCGGATCGGTCGATTTACCGACGGTGTGTTTGAGGTTGCCGCCGACAATGTGACCGATCGCTATTGGCTTACCGGTTCGGGTGACGGCGTGATGCTCATCGTCGACGTGGATCGTCGCGACACCGATTCGGGCCGCCTCGCGGTGGGTGACGTGGTGCTCTCCGACCCAGACAGCACAGACCTCCCCGCCGCGCTAACCATCGGCGAAATCACCTCAATCAACCCGGACCGGAACAATCCGCTCTTGGTGTCGCTGGGGGTCAGTAGTTCGGTGGCCGCAGATGAACTCGATCGCGTATATGTGTTTAACGCTGGGGGCGACGCGTCACACGTGACTCCCTAACGCGAAGTCTAGAAACCGATCACTACGACAGCATAGATCGCGACCTAGGAGCCGATCTTGCAGTGTCCATGGGTACGACGCCGGGCTGGTTCCCAGTGCATGGCCACGCCTCAAGTGACGGGTTCGTCCGAACCGCGCCGCGACCGTAAGGGAGCGTCTTCAAGCTGTCACAGCCGGCGTCAAACGTTCGTTCCGTCACGGTTGCGGCTCGGTAAACCCGTCACTCGATGTGTGCTAGCTAGCCCTTGCCGCAGCAATTGTTCTTGGTTATGCCTGCCGCGCCGGTCGATGCGTTGGAGCAGATGGCGCCGAATTGCCAGCAGGTGTAGCAGGCTTGGTGGTTTAGCGGGAAGTCGCCGATGGCTTGCGAAAGTGTGTCACTCACCCGTGCGTCCGGGGCGTCGAGCAGAATCGGGCAGACCCAGATGCCCTTGTCGGTAACCAGTCGCGCGCTGCTGCAGACGAGCTGACTCTGATCGTACTCCGCCATCATGGCTGTCGTCAGGCGGGCTTCTTCGCCGTAGCCTTCGGTCCTCTCGACCTCGGCGCCCATTTTCAAGACCGGTAGGATTTTCAGTCGGGGCTCTTCGTATCCGATGCCTCCGAGCATCTGTCGAAAGCCAGCCAATACTACGTTGTCATCGCCGGACCAAGTTCGCGTAATCGTTAGGATGGGAGAGAACCCACGTTTCACAAGCTCGCGCACGCCTTCCATGGCTTTGTCGAACGTGCCGTCGCCACGGATGGGGTCGTTCATTTCCGCCGTGTAGCCATCGAGACTGACGCGGAGTTCCAGCGAGTGCGTCGAGCCTTCGTTCATGGCTTCGAGTCGGTCGAGCGTCTTGTCGCGCAGAATTGTCGCGTTGGTCAAGACGGTGGCCGCACCATATTCGAGTGCCTTCTCGAGAATGTCGCACATTTCCGGATTGGCGAATGGTTCACCGCCTGTGAAGTAGAATTCCTTGACGCCGAGCGGTACGGACTCGCGCAGGTTTTGTTCGCACGTTTCCAGCGATAGGAAACCGAACTTGTCGTTCTCCGGCGAGCAACTGATGAAACAGTGGTGACAACGGAGGTTGCAGAGCGTCCCGCCGACTTGGAACCAAAGCGTGTCGAGCTTCGTCGTATGCACGAACGGCGTGTCGTCGCCCACCGAGTTGGTCTTGGTCTTGCTTACGGTCATGTCCATCTAGGTTACCTCGTTGAGCAGGTTGGTTATGGGCGGCCAACCGAAACATATTTCGGCGGGTAGCCAGTGCCACACTTGTGCTTTGTCACACATCGACCGACTGACCTACCGAGCCGCGCCCGGAACGGAGCGGACGGTCGATATCTGGTCGTGACAGTTTGAAATCGATCCCTCACGGTCGCGGCTCGGATCGGACGAACCCGTTACTTGGGTCGTGACAATGCATTAGCGGGTAAGCCGCCTACCGCACGCTGTTGCCGCAATGCCCACCAGCAATAAGAACACTTCGCACGCACAGGGTATTCCAATCAGCGTCGGAATGGTCGGATAGCGTCCGTAGCGTTTCAAACCGCGTATTGGGAAACTCGGCCCGGGGATTGTGTGGTGCTCGCCCGACTCAACCGTCCGGCGGCTGCGTTGCCCATCACTGCCGCCGCAAGCTCTATCGGGATCAGTGTCGCGGAACAGTCTAGTGCGTGCAAGTGTGCGGAGATCGACCCATCCGGATGGTACGTCACGTTGACCCGAATTGGATTCAACTTCGAACCCGATTCGAGTCTCCCACGGCCAAGGCCATGGGTCACCCAGACCATTTCAGCCGCCGCAAGCTCGATCGGTCCCGGAGACGTTGGATCCGTGCAGACCGATGCAAGATAGTCGCCTGTTATTTCACAGGTTGGATTGGGGGGATGAACGGCGACGGATCATCGGTTGGAGGCCGTTGCCAAACTCTTTGAGCACGCTCTTACCCGGCCACGTCGAGCTGACCACCTGTGCCTGTTCCCGCCTCGCCTAGCGCTCCCGAGCTGCCGTATACCGTGGTCGTTGACGTCTGTTGGATGAAAATCGTCGTCGTTTCCGAGTAACTCGCGGCGAAGTAGCCCTGTTGGCCGGTCGGCGTTTGTAGCTGGTCGAGTGATTGGGCCTGGTCGGACGAATTGCCTTGCAAGTCCTGCATCAGCGAGACGATCAGTAACAGAGCCGTCAGCAATCGCATCGATTGCTCGTTGTCGAGCGATTGCCCGAGCGCTTCAAAAATCCCAGTAAGTAATGCCTGAATTTCGTCGGCTTGGCCGCTACCGGTCGTTTGCCCAGAACCTGCAACATCTTCACCGCGCGTCGCGCTTAGTGGTTGGAATCCCGGTCGAGCTGCCGTCGATGTTTCCCGTGTCGGAAGCGGGTTGGACCCGCCCAGACCTCCTGCTACGCCGCTAATCATTGCTTCCTCGCTTCCCCGCACAGATTCACCAAAGCGCGCGTACGCCGCCCTGCACTACGGGTTATCCTGCATGAGCACGTCCGTTTCGCGTGATCTCGGCGAGGGAAGCCGTAAGTCGTTTTTTGGCAGTTGGTTACGACATAGTTCCAGGTGGGCGGGTGGTTCCGGTTATGCCGACGCGCTGCACCGGATCAACACGATGTGTCCGAGCGACCACGCCGGTCGACGTAGGTTGCCCTGCTTTCGATCCTGAAGTCCGACCGAAGCGGTCGGGATTCGCGAAAGGTGCCCAGTTAGCTGAGGTTTGCGCTGCATGGTTTTCGGACGTTGGGAAGCCGGTGTTTGCGGATCGGGGAGTCGCTAGCGGATCACCGGCTGGAAGCCGGCGCCACACTTTTCCGGTAGGCGGCTCGGTGAAGTGGACATTCGGCGTCGCATTGACGACTCGATCGGTTGACACGTGACTGTTGCGCTTTACCATCTGTCCCGGCAGGACATGACGGGATTGCGACGTGCCGAAATCGGCCGCGACAGCCGGGGTGTGTCGGACCGGTTCCCAGACGATGCCTGATCCTGCGAGCCGGTGGGTCCGACCGATCAATCTCCATGCTATGCATCGGATGGTCGGGCACTAGGTGGCTGCACCTTGCACTTTGAATCTCGATGAACGCCACAGCGCCGAACATGACCAGAGCGGACACCTCCGTAGCGACCACGAATCCCTCTAAGCTGAACCTCACGTTGCAGGTGCTCGGGCTTCGCGCGGACGGGTTTCACGATCTTCGATCGCTGGTGATCGGAGCCGGTCTTTCAGATCGGATTGAGTGCATGCGGTCCGATGTGCCCGGAGTGTCGGTCTCGTGCAACGACGTTGAGTTGACGGGTCCAGCGAACCTTGCCTGCCGTGCGGCCACGCGCTTGGCTGAGCATTTGGGCGTCGATCCTGACCTGCACGTCGATCTCGAAAAGTTCATTCCCGTCGCTGGCGGTCTCGCCGGGGGGAGCGGCAATGCAGCCGCCACGCTACGACTGTGCAACCGCCTTTGGAACGGGGGCCTGACCGACGGCGAGTTGGCTGAGCTCGGCGCCGAGATCGGGTCAGACGTACCGTTGTTTTTCTCGCTACCCGCCGCGGTGATGACCGGTCGCGGCGAACGTGTTGAACGGGTGTCGCTCGCGTGGCGCGGGTGGGTTCTGCTTGCCTGCGTGGATTGCGCGGTTTCGACATCTGAAGTTTTTGCTGTGTGGGCTTCGGCCGACGGCGGGGATTCAGACACGGACTCGGTCGAGCGGATCGTCCGAGCGCGTACTGCAGAACAGATTATGCCTTGTTGTTTCAACGACTTGGAGGCGGCGGTTTTTCGTGTCGCTCCGGACGTCTATCGCGTCGCCAATGCGATTGCGGGTGCGTCTTTGGGGCCAATGCGGATCAGCGGCGCCGGGTCGACTTTTTATCGATTGTTTGATGATCAAGAAACTGCGCACCGAGCGG
Source organism: Phycisphaerae bacterium (assembly GCA_029260075.1). Classification (GTDB taxonomy): domain Bacteria; phylum Planctomycetota; class Phycisphaerae; order UBA1845; family UBA1845; genus OFTM250. The sequence goes on along the minus strand of JAJDDY010000027.1, from coordinate 142,281 downwards.
CCAGCCGCATTGATGAATTGCGGATGGGTTTGACCACGGCGGTCGTGCCGGCGCCGGTTGGATTGGTTTGAAGCTGGATAGGAGTGTTCATGGAAATCTCAGAAGTACGTGTCAGGTTGGTGCATGACACCAACGATCGCCTCAAAGCTGTGTGTATCATCACCCTCGGGTCCGGCTTTGTGGTTCGTGATGTGAAGATTGTCGACGGGGCCCACGGATTATTCGTGGCCATGCCATCGCGGAAGTTGACCGCGTCGTGCGGGCAGTGTCGGGCGCAAAACCACGTTCGTGCGAAGTTCTGTAACGAATGCGGCAAGCGGCTGCCGCCGGCACGTGTGCCGACCGACGACAACGGGCGTGAAAAAATTCACCGCGACATCGCCCACCCGATCACGCCGGAGTTCCGGCAGATTGTTCAGGACAGTGTGCTCGAAGCGTACCGGTTGGAGTTGGAAAACGCGCCGGCGGACGCGGATCGTTCGGACGATTCGCAAACGCGCGAGGCGGCTGAGGTTGCGGAACCGTCGCGTCGTAATGAGCGGCCCTCTCCCGAGCCGGAAAGTGATTTCGGTGTGATGGACGATCCTGGCAATGAGGCCGTGTCGGAAGATCAACCCAGCGAGGCCGAAGAGGCCGTCGCCGAGTCGGCTAACGATTACGACAGTATGATCGCCGATCTTCGCGGCACGCGTCCCGCCCGACCCGTTGCCGTCGGCGACAGGAGTCCACGTCCCAAGTCGAACGATCGAGGCGATGGTGATGGCCGTTCGCGCCGCGGTGGACGTCGAAGTCGTGGTGGTCGCGGACGCGGTGGCGAGGCCGATCGAACGCCGTCCGAGAAGACGGACACGCCGCGCGAGGAAACCGTGACGGCTGATGCGTCTGTAGCTGCGACTGCTAAGACGGAAGTCGAGCAGAAGGCGCCGATCGAGCGACCGGCGGCGCCAGTGCAACGGCCCGAGCCGAGCAAGAGACCTGCGCCGACCAAGCGACCGGCCACGAAGAAGCCAGCCGCGAAAGCGCCGGTTGTTCAACCCGTTCCTACTACCGTCTTGGATGACGACGCCGCGTTTGGTGCGGGCATGGATGAGCCCGTGGTGAAGAAGCCGGTGCGAAAGACGAAGAGTCGCCGGACCAAAGAATCGGGTGCGAACGACAGCGGCGCGGCTAAGGATTTGGGTACGAACGGCGGCAGCGCGGATTCGGCCGCCCCTCGACCGGCGCCGGCCGATGCGGTCGACGTGTTGCCGGTTGAAGATACCGCCACCTCTGATGGCAATGCGTACGATGACTCGTCACCGTTTGGCGCTGGGTTGTTGTAGTCGCGATTTTGGAGTCCGTGAAGCATACGACGGGTCGGTCACGTCACGTCAGAGCTGTCGGGTCAGAGCCGCGGGCGCAAGCCCGCGGACCCACGGTGTCGGCAAGTCACCGGGCTTGCGCCCGGTGCTCTGATTGCGGTGTGCTCTGATCACGGGGCGCAGGGTCCGACAACGACGCACAGCGATGCTGCGGCGATGGTGCGATGCGGCGTCGCGACCCGCAGTGCGCAGTCGCGAACGCAATTGAATTGAGACAACCCCACTAATAGAAGAACCCAACGAATGAGCAAGAACCAACCGACATCGACGAACGACACCATGCAAAAGATCGTCGCCCTGTGCAGGCGGCGGGGTTTCATCTTCGGGTCGAGCGAAATCTACGGCGGAATCGGCGGCTTTTGGGATTACGGCCCGCTCGGCGTGGAACTCAAACGCAATGTCAAAGAGGCGTGGTGGAACGACATGGTCCGCAACCCGCCGCCCGGCCCGGATGGAACTGAATATCAGATGGTGGGCGTCGACTGCTCGATCATCATGAACCCGAAGGTGTGGGAAGCGTCGGGGCATGTCGGCGGGTTTAGTGACCCGATGGTGGATTGCAAGGAGTGCAAGGCGCGGTTTCGGGCGGACAAGCTATGGGTGCCGATGCATTCGGTATTTCACAACGTTCCACCCAATTATTCGAGTTGGGTTCTACATGACGCCAATTGCGCTGAGGCAGATTCCGTGCAAGAGGCCCAAGAATATCTGGGCACTGATCCTAGTCGTGAAGTTCAGGAACGTTCCGGCGGCAAGAAGGTGACGCTTGAGGCTCACCGATTTCTCGACCTCTGCAAAATGCAACAGCAGCTCATCGAGCAGCAATCTAGTCCTAGTAGCGCACGAAGGAGGTCACCTTCCGAAGGTTCACTAAACGATGCATTCTTTTTGGCCCATCGTGATTGGATGACACAACTCGGGTGCCCAGCTTGCAAGAAGCGTGGAAAACTCACCGAACCCCGGGAGTTTAACCTAATGTTCGAGACGTTCGTTGGCGCATTGCAGGATTCCACCAGCAAGGCCTACCTCCGCCCCGAAACAGCCCAAGGCATCTTCGCCAATTTCAAGAACGTCATGGACTCCACACGCGTGAAGATTCCATTTGGCATTGCCCAAATCGGCAAAGCTTTTCGCAACGAGATCAACCCGCGCAACTTCACCTTCCGCTCGCGCGAGTTCGAGCAGATGGAGATCGAATTTTTCTGCCATCCGGATACGTCGCGCATGTGGTACGAATTCTGGCGGGACGTGCGCATTAAGTGGTACGAATCACTGGGAATCAAGTCCGAAAAGCTCCGGCCACGCGAGCAGGACGAGGACGATTTGGCCCACTACAGCGACGCCTGCACCGACATCGAATACCTCTTCCCCTTCTCCGACGAGCCGCAAGAGTTAGAAGGCGTGGCCCATCGCGGCGACTACGACCTGAAGGCCCACGGCAAGAGCGCCAAGGGCAAGGAGAACGCCTTCGCCGTGATCGACGACGCGACGCATGAGCGATTCGTTCCCCACGTCATCGAACCGTCAGCCGGTGTCGATCGATTCACGCTGGCAAGCATCACCGAGGCCTACACCTACGACGAGAACCGCGCCAGCCCGGAGTTCATGAAGTTTCACCCGCGACTCGCGCCGATCAAAGCGGCTGTGTTTCCGCTGGTGGCGAAGGACGGCATGCCCGAAATCGCCGAGCCAATCTTCCGAGAGCTCAAGAAGCACTTCCCCTGTCAGTACGACGCCAAGCAGTCGATCGGCAAGAGGTACGCCCGAATGGACGAAGCCGGCACGCCGTTCTGCTTCACCATCGACGGTCAGACGAAAGACGACGGCACCGTCACGGTCCGCAATCGCGATGACGCGTCACAGATTCACATCGACAAGTCGAAGTGTTTGGAGTATCTGAGGGATCAGCTTGGTTTGTAGTGTTTCGGTCAACCCGAGGCGGGAGATCGAGCGTTGCAACGTGTGCCACTGCTCTGTGAGCAGTGTCGCTGGTCGTGAACCGCGAGAGGGCTCACCCGCACCGCACACAGACCAGCGGCACACATTTCTAGGCTGGGCATCTGGTGGGTGGCCCCCCTCTTCAGAGGTGGGGGACTCGATTGGTTTTCGGATTCGCGTCCAGGCAGAAGCCGCGCCAATTCATATCCGAAACACTGTTCTCACTGTCCCTCTATCCGAGCGACGGTTCTTGTGAATTCCGTCACGCATGCGTCAAGATATTCCGTGCGTAGCTCTGGGGCAAGAGTTGCGTGAAGTCTCTCAATCGGCTCTACGAGCTGGCGAAGAATCACTTGTTCATGCCAATCCAGTTTGGATTCGTCCACTCTAGGCCAAGTGATGTGGTGGAGTCGCTGAGTAAGAATGTCGAAGAATCTCTTGTCGCCGGGGCCTTTCATGTCTTCATCGACTAGGTCCCAATGAATACCCTCTTCAAAGAGCTGAGGGCTAATGTCCCAGTCTTCAATCAAGTCTCTTGCGTAAATGTTGTTCGTGTGGCCGCTGGCACGGAAGAAGAATTCATGGAGGGTGCGGGTCGCTAGAAGAAAGCTCTGGATGAGCGCATTGTGGATGACCGGGGCCCGTTTCCGTTTGAGCTTACGAGAAAGGAATTCTGCCGTCCGACCTAACATGCGGATTTCGTATGCGAGCCGATCGACCGCAAGTTGCTTGTCCTTTACTGTTCGTGCTGTTTGCATCGGGCCAAATGTTGCTGGATTCTCGTGAATTGTCCAGTGTCGGGTGGCTCAGCGCCAGGCAGGAGAGTTCCTATTCCCGCTTCCGCGTGCCGAAATCCTTATCCTCGGCGTACAAACAGCCATTGACCCAGCAGGACCAAGACGAGCGTTAGGGTTGCGCCGATTCCGCTGGTTCGTAGGCGGGCGGATAGGTTGACGGGTCGGTCGCCGACTTCGCACGAGCGCAGTTCGACCCGGATGGCGTTGGCATGAGTTGTGCGGTCGGCGACGGCGCGTTGCAGGCGGGTCTCGACGTCTTCGAGGTCGGCCTGCACGCGTTCGAATCGGGCGTTGGCGACTTCGGCTTTCATGGTCGCACGGAGGAAGGCCTCCGACTGATCGGCTGAGAGATTCAATTCTTCTTGCATGGCCAGCAGTTCGTCGACGGTCTTGTCCGTTGAGTTTCGCGTACCGATGGCCTCCTGTTCTGCGATTTCGAGATCTTTGGTCCGACGAATCTTGGCTTGCTCCAAAGCCACCGTCTCAAGCTGTTGATCGATGCCGCGAATTCGGGCCTGTGTTCGTCGTCTCAGGCCACGGGCGGAAAGCAGGGCGGCGTCGAGGCGGAAATTCTCGGGGGTTTCGATGGCTCCGCCGGCGAACTCGAACCGGTGGTGGGCCGACTGCAACGCCTCGAAGCGGCGCACAAGGTTAGACTGAAAGACGTACGACCGAGCCGAGTCGCGTCCGTCCCGACCGAAATCTCGCACCGACGTTCTGACGGCTGTCAGGTGTTTGCCGCTTGTGTAGAGGAAGTCGTTCAGGATTCGGCGAACGCGCTGGGCGATGTCGATGACCTGTCCGCTCATTGGGTCGACGTCGACGAGGCGTAGGGTCGTGAACTCCCGGTTCCACATACCTTCGAAGCGGGATAGCTCTTCGTGATAGGACGCGGTCTGGTCCACTATCGTATCCCGTTGGTCGGGTGTTTTCGAGGCGGTGGTCTGCGCGGTGTCGACGATGGCGGTGAACGTTTCCACCTTGGCGACGACCGAATCGAGGCTGGCGGCGGCGTTTTGCCAGACGGTGAGCAGATGTAGCTTCAACTCGGTTAAGGTGACGTGTAGTTCGCTTAGGTCTTGCTGAAGGGCTCGGTCGGCGGCCAGGCGGTCTCGGCGGATGTCGGTACGTACCACGCCATGCGTTGGCGCTGGGGCGTAGCGGAGTTCATCGACCTGCGACTGCGCCGACACCCAAACTTGACGGGTGCCAGCCAGATCGGTGCGAAGCGTTTGCCACTGGCTGAGCAGCGCCTGCCGGTGTTGCGAGGGATCGGTCACCGGCCACTGCGCCACAGCCACGTCGATCTTTTCCTTTGCTTGGGCCAGACGGGTTCTGAGCGAGTCGAGGTGCGTGGTCAGCACCCGTTCATCCGGTCCGGGCGTATCGCGTATTTCTGCCGCGATCGCCTTGACCCGACCCTGGAACGTTGTGACGGCGCGTTGAGCAGCGTCGGAAATGGCGTCACGATCGGTCGAGCTGATGGCGATGCGTACGGTGTCCGGTCGGGTGAGCGTGACGCTTTGCAGTCTGACGTTGGGCGAATCCGGCCAATCCCAGAGGGGCATTGGCGCCAGTGACGCGTTCGCGAGCCCGGAGGCAGCGGGGTCGGAAAACCCGTACGCGCGGATTGTGGCTACGCCGTAGTACGTTGCGGGGCTCGACAGGAAAATCACGAGTCCTGCGGCCAGACCCGCAATCGCCGCGACGACGATTGTCGGCCTCCGAGTGATCGCGGAGGTCTTGGTCTCGTCGAATCTCTCGCGTGCGGCAGTCAGCTGGTCAAGATGGGGCTGAGCGGGGCCGGTGCTCGCGCGCGGTCGATCGTGTGCCGCGTAGCGTGGGTCGTTGGTGGTGTAAGGTCTGAGCGGCATGTTCAGGTGACCGGTGGTGGCGGTCGTAGTCCCGTGGAGTTCGATCTTGTAACTCGCTGACGGTGCTCGGAAACTCGGTGGGGCGGGGAGAACACAGGCCAACGGTCGCCGCTGCCAACGCCGCCAATGGTAGCGGTCGATGCCGGTGGGGACAAGCGGGATGCGCGACAGCGTGCCTTTCGCTGAGGCGAAGATTGCGGTGACATCGGCGGCGGTGCCCGGATTCGCGATCAGTTTGGTTTCCCGAACGAAGCACACACACGGGCCACACTAATTGAAGTTTCACGTTATCGTCGGTTTTGTGTCCGTCGTGGATTCTTTTTGTGGTTTTTGCATTTGACAGGTTCGGGCCGATGTTTATACTCGCCGGGCTCCTGGTTTTGGAGCGTCTGGATCCTGGCGTGACGGTGGTCCAAGACTCGATGCGGTTTTGAACACCGCCGTGGTGCGTATCTACCAGGATGTACCCACGCAGGCGGATGGCCAGTTGGTGTGCGCCGTTGCCGGCGGCCTATGGCAGGCGGTTAGCGTGCTGCTGTAGCTCAGTTGGTAGAGTGCGTCCTTGGTAAGGACGAGGTCACGGGTTCGAGTCCCGTCAGCAGCTTTTTGTCTGGCTGGTTTGGCATGGCGGCGCGGTACTGTTGGCCAATCAGGCCTGCGACATAGTGATAAGTTAGTGGCATTTGATGGGTGAACCGGCGGTTGCGTCGGTTGCCTGGGTGATATGGTTTTCAATTGACGCCCGCCCGCTGTGCGGGCCGGGTTAGTGGAGGAAGGCACCGGATGGCCAAGGACACATTCGAACGAACCAAACCGCATCTAAACGTGGGCACGATTGGCCACGTTGACCATGGCAAGACTACGTTGACGGCGGCGATCACAGCTGTGCAAGCGGCCAAGGGCCTGGCGACGTTCAAGCCGTACGACGAGGTGGCGAAGGCTTCTGAATCTCAGGGTCGCCGCGATGCGACCAAGATTCTCACGATCGCGACGTCGCACGTCGAGTACGAAACGGAAGGGCGACATTACGCGCACATCGACTGCCCGGGGCACGCCGATTATGTCAAAAACATGATCACCGGCGCCGCGCAGATGGACGGTGCGATTCTTGTGGTTTCGGCCGCTGACGGCCCGATGCCTCAAACTCGCGAGCATATTCTTCTAGCCCGTCAGGTCGACGTGCCTCACCTCGTGGTGTTCTTGAACAAGGTCGACCTCGTGGACGACGAAGAGCTTCTCGACCTGGTCGAGATGGAAGTCCGCGAGTTGATGAGCAAGTACGATTTCGACGGCGACAACATCCCCGTCATCCGCGGTTCCGCTCTTCCTGCGATGAATGATCCCGGTGACGAAGCCAAGAATAAATGCATCACCGAGTTGATGGACGCCTTGGATGCTTCGATTCCCGAGCCGGAACGGGACGTCGATCAGGATTTCCTGATGTCGGTTGAGGACGTGTTCAGCATCAAGGGTCGAGGCACCGTGGCCACCGGTCGAATCGATCGTGGCAAGGTTTCCGTCGGTGACGAGGTCGAAATCGTTGGTCTGGGCGATACGGCCAAGACGACGGTCACCGGCGTTGAGATGTTCAACAAGCTTCTCGATCATGGGCAGGCGGGCGACAATGTCGGCTGTCTGTTGCGTGGAACGAAGAAGGATGAGATCGAGCGTGGTCAGGTTTTGGCCAAACCGGGAAGCATTAGTCCGCATACGAAGTTCGAGGCACAGGTTTATGTGTTAACCCAAGAGGAGGGTGGTCGACATACGCCGTTCTTCAGTGGGTATCGTCCTCAGTTCTACTTCCGTACGACGGATGTGACGGGTTCGTTGACGCTTCAGGGTGCGGAGATGTGCATGCCGGGCGACAATATTGTCATGGATGTGAGTCTTGGTAAGGCGATTGCCATGGACCAGGGTTTGCGTTTTGCGGTCCGCGAAGGCGGTCGTACCGTCGGTTCGGGTGTCGTGGTTAAGGTAGTCGAGTAACAGGCCGAACGACGGCGTGGTAGGGTTGGGGCGTAGGCATGGCCAAAGCAGCAAAACGAGAATACGTCTGGTTGCAGTGCACGGAGTGCAAGGATCTCAACTACCGCACCAGTGTGAACGTGATGGGCGGAACGCCGAAGATGGAATTGAAGAAATTCTGTAAGCGGGAGCGCAAGCGCACGGTTCACAAGATCAAGAGGAAGTAATCAACCTCACCCTCGTTGGTGTCACCAGGAATCTGCAAGGAGCGTAGCTCAATTGGCAGAGCACCGGTTTCCAAAACCGGGGGTTGGGGGTTCGATTCCCTCCGCTCCTGTCGGCGAGTGCGTCGCGGGGAATGGTCGCGAAAGTAGTGTCAGGTGTTCGGCACGGATGATGACTGATAGAAAGCTGACTTACTCATGGATCAGACCGAGATGACGGCCGTGGCCCCTGGCGGGCCGCCGGAAGGTGGTACGCCTGACTCCTCCGACCGTGGTTCCGGTGACGGGTCTGGCGGATCGCCGCGGCGCCCGGGCAAGCCGGTAGTGCGTGGCGGGTTTCTTGAGGCCTACAAGCCGGAGCAGGGTATCTATACGCGCCGGTCGACGTTTGTCGGCTTGGCGTTGTTGATCGTTTGGGGTGTGTATTTCCTTAACGATCAGTTGGTAGGGTACCAGGGGTCCGAGGCTTGGCGGCTTCTTGTTACGCCGGGTATTGCGATCGCCGTTGGCGTGATTCTCGGTGCGTTCGCGTGGCGTGTGGCGTTTGTCAGTCGCAAGAGCAGCGACTTCATGATCGCCACCGAAGGCGAGATGAAGAAAGTGAGTTGGTCTAGCCGGCGTGAAGTGATCGGTTCGACCAAGGTGGTCATTGTGTTTACCGCTCTTCTCGCGATCTTGCTGTTTACTGTCGACCTTAGTTTTCAGTCCCTGTTCAGTTGGCTGGGTGTGTTGAAGTCATGACCGATGTGGACTCGACACCTGTGGAGACGACGGATGAGTCGTCCAGTACCGCTGCGGGAATGCAGTGGTATGTCCTCCGTGTGGCATCCAACAAGGAGGAGCGGGTCCGCGATGCGCTCCAGCGCAAAATAAAGATCGAGGCGTTGGAAGATCGGATCGGGCGTGTGCTGGTTCCTACGCTCAAGGAAAAGCGGATGCGTTCCGGCGTACTTCGTGTGACGGAGCGTAAGCTCTATCCGGGTTATGTCTTCGTGGAAATGGCGTGCGAAGAAGATGGTTCGGTGACCGAGAACGTCTGGTTCGTGGTCAAAGAAACCTCCGGCGTCGGAGACTTCATCGGCTCCGGGGGCAAGCCCACGAGCATGCCGGAACACGACGTCGTGCAAATGTTGGCCGCCTCGCAGAAGTCTGAGGACGAGCCGACGCTATCCGGTTTGAATATTCATCCGGGCGATCAGGTAAAGATTACCGACGGCGCCTTCGAGAGTTTCGAGGGCGAGGTCGAGTCGGTCGACGAGCGGCGTGGCATGGTCAACGTCGTCGTTTCGATATTCGGCCGCATGACGCCGGTCGAGGTCGGATATTGGCAACTCGAAAAAGTCGAATAGCGTTCGGCCGTTTTGGTTGCGACAGGTGTCTGTGGCCAGGGCCGATTACGAAGTAGAGGATAGGGCGAACCGTGGCGAAACAGGGCAAAGAAGTAGCGGCAACGATCAGATTGCAAGCGCCAGGCGGCAAGGCTACGCCCGCGCCGCCGATCGGACCGGCGCTCGGGCAGCACGGCGTCAATATCGGGCAGTTCGTTCAGCAGTTTAACGCCACCACCGGGGCGCTCAACGGGATGTTGGTGACGGTGGTGATCTCGGTCTATCGGGACAAGTCGTTTACCTATGAGGTGAAGAGCCCGCCGGCCGCGGTCCTGCTGAAAGATGCGGCTCAGATTGCGAAGGGTAGTGGTGTGCCCCACATGGAAAAAGTGGGCACGGTGACTTCGGAACAGGTTCGTGGAATCGCGGAAAAGAAGCTGGCCGATCTCAATGCGAACACGCTGGAAGCTGCAGAGCGGATCATTGCAGGCACAGCCCGATCGATGGGTATCGATGTCGTCGACTAGGGTTGGTTTTCGGGCAAGTTACAAAGGTTCATCATGGCGTATCAGACCGTTCGGTACAAGAAACAAGTCGAGCTTCGCGGCGAAGAGGGCGTGGCCATAAGCGTTGATGATGGGATTGCCCGCATCAAGGACATGGCCACGGTCAAGGTCGACCGTACATACAAGAACGGCCGCAAGCGCAAGAGTGCGGACCAGACCGTTGAGATCGTGATGCACTTGGGCATCGATCCACGGCAGGCGGATCAGGCGCTTCGCGGTGCGTTGACCATGCCCAAGGGGCTGGGTAAGGCGCGCAAGGTCATTGCCTTTTGCGACGGCGACGTAGCGGAGGCGGCCAAGGCTGCGGGTGCTGTGGAAGTCGGTACCGACGAGCTTGTGAAGAAGATTCAAGGTGGTTGGCTCGATTTCGATGTGGCCGTCGCTCATCCCTCGATGATGGGCAAGGTCGGCAAGCTCGGACGCGTGCTCGGCCCGCAGGGCAAGATGCCCACGCCCAAGGCGGGTACGGTCACGGCGGACGTGGCCACGGCGGTCAAGGACTTCTCAGGTGGTCGTGTTGAGTTTCGCAACGACAAGGGTGGGAACATCCATCTTCCCGTTGGTCGGGCAAGTTTTCCCGCCGAGGATCTTAAGGAAAACATCGAGGCTGTGATTTCGCACATCACCAAGCTCAAGCCAGCCGCCGCCAAGGGCCACTACATCAAACGCATCTGTTTGTCGGCTACGCGTACGCCTTCCGTAACGATCGCCAGCGGCTAGGCGTGCTGCGTGGCACAATCGTCGTTGAGCAGACTTCCAGGGACGAACCCAGACTCGGAACCGCAAGATGAGCAAAGCCGTAAAAGCTTTAGTTGCTGAGACCTACCGCAAGGCCTACGAAGGCGTGAACAGCGCTTGCGTGGTCGACATGACGGGACTGAAGGTCCTTGAGCAAGAGTCGCTTCGCGCCATGCTGCGTGAAAAGTCGGCGATGTTGAAGGTGGTCAAGACTAGTCAGGCGCGTGTCGCTTTTTCAGGCGGGCCGCTCGCTGCGTTGGGTGACTCGCTGGAAGGTCCGTGTGCATTGGTCACGGCGCCGGATTCTGTTGTCGATGCGGCCAAGGTCCTGGTGGATGCCCGCAAGGAATTCATCGCTCTTACGCTCAAACAGGCGATTCTCGAGGGCGACCCGTCGCTACTGACCGTTGAGGAGCTCTCAAAAATGAAGAGCTGGGCGGAGCTGATGGGTGAAATTGGTATGCTTACGGCGTCGCCGGGTCGCGCACTTGCGGCCTGCCTGAAGTCGCCGCAATCGAAGATCGCCGGTTGCCTGAAGTCAATCATAGACAAAGCCGCGTAGCAACGCGGAATCGTGTCGGCCAGATGGCTGACCCGTGGTCGGAGCGCTGATCACGACTGACTAACGAAACACGCTGCACGCCGACTGGTCTGCGACCAGCAGATGAAACGACCCGAAACGTTCGGGGCACCTATTGGTGTGGCGATTGGCTGACTAGCCCGAAGGAGACGAATGATGGCCGAAGCACCCGCAGTTGAATTCAGCAAGGATATCTCGGAACTGGCGGATAAGCTCGTCGGTCTTACGGTCAAGGACGCTCAGTCGCTGGTCGACTGTCTGAAGGAAGTTCACGGTATCGAGCCGGCAGGCGGCGGTGTGGTGATGGCGGCTGGTGGCGGCGGCGCTGCCGAGGAGGCCGTGGAACAGACCGAGTTCGAGGTCGTCTTGGAGGCGTTTGGCGATAAGAAGATTCAGGTCATCAAGGTGGTTCGCGCACTGACGTCGTTGGGCTTGAAAGAGGCGAAGGAACTTGTGGAGTCTTGCCCGAAGCCGATCAAGGAAGGCATCAGCAAAGAAGATGCCGAGAAAATCAAGAGCGAAATCGAGGAAGCCGGCGGAGCCGCCAGCATTAAGTAGTTGTGGTTGCGCTCTGCGCCCCCTCCTCTGGGCGCGGACGCGATTCCCACCTGGAGATCGACGCTGCGACGCGCGGTCTCTTTGGTGATCGCATCAGCATTCGCGGATCGCGATAGTTCTCGATCGCCTGCGGGCGGGATCGATCGGCCTCGTGGGACGGCCGATCCACCAGATGCCCGTATGGTCGATGTGTCGTCCCCTGACTTGTCACCTATGGATCGCGCCGAGCCCCCGTCAGGGGTGGTTGGGCTGTTATCGAGGTCCATGGGTATCGACCATGACGACATAAGGGTACGTTTTGATGGTCACTGCAACCCCCGTTCGTAACTACGCCAAGCTTGGCGATGCGCTACCGGTTCCGGATCTCGTTGGGATTCAAACCAAGTCTTACGCTCGCTATCTTCAAGAGCACACGGCCCCGATGGAGCGCGAAGCCCATGGTCTTGAGTCGCTGCTCAGAGAGATGTTCCCGATTGAGAGTTATGACGGGAACCTGGCACTTCACTACGTCAGCTATGAGCTTGGAAAAGCTCGCTACACGCCGGACGAATGTCGCGAACTTCGTTTGACGTACGGCATGCCGCTGCGCGTTCGTCTTCGCCTGATTCGTAAGGACAACGACGAAATTCAGGAAGACCTGGTCTACCTGGGCGACATGCCGATCATGATCGGCGGTGGTGAATTCATCGTCAACGGTGCGGAACGCGTCATCGTGTCGCAGCTCCACCGGTCTCCGGGTGTCGACTTTATTAAGAATCAAGCCGAGGGCGATCGGGCGCTGCACTCGTGTCGGGTAATTCCGGAGCGCGGGAGTTGGCTTGAGATTGAGGTCACCAAGAAGGACAACCTCGTCGTCCGTATCGATCAGTCGAGCAAGCTACCGGCCACGACATTCTTGCGGGCGATGGACCCGTCGTTTTCGACGGACGAATCGGTCGTCGGTGAGTTTTATCGCACCAAGAGCGTCCGCACGTCGGCGCTGACTGCGGATATGTATTCCGTATCCACGCTGGTCGACGAGGAGTCGGAAGAAGTTCTTGTACAGGCTGGTTGTCAGTTCGGCGATGTGGTCGAGCGGATTCAAGACTCGGCCATCAAGAGCCTTCGCGTCATCAGTCAGGTCAAAGATCCGCTGATTCTCAATACGCTGGCGGAGGATACAAGTCGTTCGCACGAGGAGGCGCTGCTGAAGATCTACGCCCGCCTGCGGCCGGGTAACCCGCCACAACTCGACAAAGCGAAGAAGCTGTTCGCTGAGAAGTTCTTTGATGAAAACCGGTACCGGTTGGGCAAGGTCGGCCGGTTCCGCCTCAATCGAAAGTTCGATCTTCCGCGCGACGGCGGGGCCATGACCTTGACCGTTGCAGACATTATTCTGTGCTTGAAATACCTGCTCAAGTTGCGTACCGGTGAGGCTGCGTTTGCCGTTGACGACATCGATCATCTGGGCAATCGCCGGTTGCGCACGCTCGACGAGCTGTGTGCTGACGAAATGCGTAAGGGGTTCCTCAAGCTTCGGCGCACGGTTCAAGAGCGTATGAGCATGAAGGATCCGGACCAAATCGGTCGGGTCGCTGAGCTGATCAACAGCAAGTCCGTGTCGTCTGCGATCGATCTGTTCTTCGGTCGGGGCGAGTTGTCGCAGGTGGTCGACCAGACCAACCCGCTGTCTCAGCTTACGCACGAGCGGCGTCTGTCGGCGCTCGGTCCTGGCGGATTGAACCGCAAGCGCGCGGGTTTCGAGGTTCGCGACGTTCACATTAGCCACTACGGACGGATTTGCCCGGTGGAAACACCGGAAGGCACGAACATTGGTCTGATCGCATCGCTGAGTATCTATGGCGTCGTCGACGACTTCGGTTTTCTGATCACGCCATACTCTAAGATCGACGGTCAGCACCAGCCCGGACAAGTAAAGTATCTTCGTGCGGACGAAGAGATGCGCGAAATCCTCGCACCGCCCGATGCGCTGGATGCCAAGTCGCGGAAGCTGCACGACCGGCCGCTCATCGTTCGCAAACACGGCGATCTCGGCCAGGTCTCGCGTGATGACGTGACCTACATGGACATCTCTCCGAAGCAGACCGTGGGTGTGTCGGCTGCACTCATTCCGTTCCTGGAACACGACGACGCCAACCGCGCGTTGATGGGTTCCAACATGCAGCGGCAAGCGGTTCCACTGTTGAAGACAGAGCCACCTGTCGTCGCGACGGGTATGGAGCGTGAGGTGGCCGCCAACAGCGGCATGGTGGTCCGAGCGAGGACCAATGGCAAAGTGACGTACGTCGACGCCCGCCGGATCGTGATCGACGGCACGGACGAATACGTGTTACGCAAGTTTCAAGGTCTCAACGAGCGGACGTGCATGAACCAGACGCCGTTGGTGAAGCCACTTCAGCGTGTGTCCGAAGGCGCGATCATTGCGGACGGACCGGCTACGACCAACGGCGAGCTGTCGCTGGGCAAGAACCTGCTCGTGGCGTTCATGACGTATGACGGGCACAACTTCGAAGACGCCATCATCATCAGTCAGCGTCTTGTACGCACCGACGCATTGACCAGCATCCACATCGACGAGTATGACGTGGAGTGTCGCGATACCAAGCTGGGTCGCGAGGAGTTCACAGCCGACATTCCCAACGTGTCGGAGCGAGCCTTGGCCAACTTGGATGAAACCGGAGTTGTCCAAGTGGGAACGCCCGTTCGCCAGGGCGACATTCTCGTCGGCAAGGTAAGTCCCAAGTCCAAAAGCGAACTGAGCCCCGAGGAGAAGCTGCTCCACGCGATTTTTGGACGTGCGGGTGAGGACGTGAAGAACGACTCGCTCGAGCTTCCGTCGGGCGAGGAAGGCATGGTCATTAGTACGAAGCGGTTCAGCAGACGCGTGCACATGACGGATGATCAAAAGCGAAAACTCGAGGTCGATATCGTCGAGTACGTGCACGGGCGCAACGCGAAGATTATCGCAGCGTTCCGCCAACTATGCGACGAGATTGAGGGGTTGTTGGGCGCGCCCATGGTCGATCCGAACACGCGTCAAAAGGTCGGGCATAGCAATCTCGACGAAGTAATCCTGGAACAAATCGAAGTGTTCGGCGAACACGTTCGCGCTCGCGATCTCAAGTGGGTCAAGCCGGTGTCGAAACGCGACGAATGCCTCGCGGTCGCCGACCGCTATTGGCCTCGCATCGACGAGATCGCGGAAGAGCGCGATCGTAAAGCGGCGCAAATGAAGCGCGGCGACGAGCTTCCGTCCGGCGTACTCGAAATGGTCAAGGTGTACGTCGCGACCAAGCGACGCATTTCCGTCGGCGACAAAATGGCCGGTCGGCACGGTAATAAGGGCGTCATCGCCAGTATCGTGCCCGAGGAGGATATGCCGTTCCTCGAAGACGGGACGCCGATCGACATCATGCTCAATCCGCTCGGCGTGCCCTCGCGAATGAACGTCGGTCAGATTCTTGAAACACATCTTGGGTGGGCTGCGAAGATGCTCGGCTTCCAGGCAGTTACGCCGGTGTTCGACGGAGCCACCGAGGAAGAAATTCATGTTGCGATGAAAGAGGCCAACGACAAGGCCGCCGCCAACGCCGCCGATCCCGGGAGTGAGGCCTGCGTCGACGGTCATCATCGCGCGAGTGCGACATTGCCGTATGGCGGCAAGGTCCGGCTCCGCGACGGTCGCACGGGTGAATTCCTCGATCAGCGCGTGACCGTTGGTTACATCTACATGCTCAAGCTCCACCACTTGGTGGATGACAAGATTCACGCCCGGGCCACCGGCCCCTATAGCCTCATAACGCAGCAGCCGCTTGGTGGAAAGGCCCGTACGGGCGGGCAGCGTTTCGGCGAGATGGAAGTTTGGGGTCTTGAAGCCTATGGCTCTGCGTACATCTTGCAAGAGTTGCTGACCGTCAAGAGTGACGACGTCGAAGGCCGTACCAAGATTTATGAGACAATGGTAAAGGGCAAGAACACGCTCGAAGCCGGTACGCCCGTATCGTTCGACGTGCTCTGTAACGAGATTCGCGGCCTTTGTCTCAACATTCAGCTTGAGAAGCGTGGTCTGGTCTAAGGCAAGCAGCTCTCTCTTCGTTTGATCGCAACGACGATTTGTTGGCGTTTCGAACGAAGGGGGTAAGTAAGCAATGAAAGCTGCCCGTGCGGTTGGGGCGGGTGTTGGCAAATGGACGGGCTCGGCGGTTTCGCCGCATCGTCCGATTGATTGAATCAGATATTGTTCCGGTCGCCGTAAGCGTTACGGATTGCATCGTCCGGGATTGTTAAGCGAAAATGCATGAGCGACATATTGGCTGTCGGTTTCGGTTGCCGTTGGAATCGCAAGGGGATTCGCCGCGATGCTCGATAACATTTACGATCGTATCAACGACTTCAGCCGCGTGACCATTACGCTTGCTTCGCCGAACGACATACGAAGCTGGTCATTTGGGGAAGTCAAGAAACCGGAGACGATCAACTACCGCACGTATCGTCCGGAAAAGGATGGCCTGTTCTGTGAACGGATTTTCGGTCCGGAGCGGGACTGGGAGTGCGCGTGCGGCAAGTTCAAAGGCACGAAGCACAAAGGTATTATCTGTGATCGTTGCGGCGTGAAGGTGACGCACTCGCGCGTGCGGCGCAAGCGCATGGGGCACATAAACCTTGCGGCGCCGGTGGTGCACATCTGGTTCTTCAAGTCGATGCCGTCGCGCCTCGGTGCGCTGTTGGATATGAAGACGGCCAGCCTTGAGAAAGTGATCTATTTTCAGGATTATGTCGTCGTTGATCCCGGCGACACGGCCTTGACGCCCAGGCAATTGCTTACGGAAGAGGAGTTCCGCACGGCGCTCAATACGTACGGTCGCACGTTCACGGCCATGATGGGCGCCGAAGCCATCAAGGAGCTACTTGGTCAGCTTGATCTGGTCGTGTTGGCCGGTGAGTTGCGTGATGAACTCTCCAAGACCGGCAGCAAGCAGCGTGAGAAGGATCTGGCAAAGCGTCTGAATATTGTTGAGGCGCTGCGTGCCTCGCCCAACGAAGCGACGTGGATGGTTCAAGATGTGATTCCGGTGATTCCGCCCGACTTGCGTCCGTTGGTGCTCTTGGATAGTGGCAACTTCGCGACAAGCGATCTGAACGACCTGTATCGTAGAATCATCAACCGGAACAGCCGCCTCAAGAAACTTGTCGACCTCAACGCGCCCGAAGTCATTATCCAAAACGAAAAGCGCATGTTGCAGCAGGCTGTCGACGCGCTGTTCGACAACGGTCGATGTCGTCGCCCCGTGCTCGGGTCGAGCAATCGCCCGCTCAAGTCGATGACCGACATGATCAAGGGCAAGCAAGGTCGGTTCCGCGAGAACCTTCTGGGCAAGCGTGTCGATTACTCGGCGCGATCGGTCATCGTCGTGGGTCCGAGTCTCAAGTTGAGCCAATGTGGTTTGCCGAAGAAAATCGCCTTGGAGCTATTTCAGCCGTTCATCATTCGTAAGCTCAAGGATCGCGGCCTCGCCGATACGATCAAGTCCGCAAAAAAAATGCTTGAGCGCAAGGATCAGGCGATTTGGGACATCTTGGAAGAGGTCATTTATCAACACCCTGTGCTATTGAACCGCGCCCCGACGCTTCACCGCATGGGTATTCAAGCCTTCGAGCCTGTGCTCGTCGAAGGCAACGCGATCAAGGTTCACCCGCTGGTTTGTCGTGGTTTCAACGCTGACTTTGACGGCGACCAGATGGCCGTCCATCTCCCGCTTTCGTTGGAGGCGCAGGTCGAAGCGCATGTACTGATGATGTCGACCAACAACATTTTCGGCCCCGCCAACGGCAGCCCGATCATGTCGCCTACGCAGGACATCGTCATTGGCGTCTTTTATCTGACGACCGGTCACGTGAGTCCCAAGGTCGAACCGAACGAAGTACCTACGTTCGCCGCGCCGTTTGAAGCCATGTTGGCGTACGACCACCGGCGGGTCGCGATTCACGATCAGATTTGGATTCGCGTCGATCACGATTACGTCGTTTCCGGCGTTAACGATGTCGCGGAACCCATGGCCGACAATCGGCGCGTGCTCACAACCGTAGGGCGTCTGATCTTTAACGATGTGCTTCCCGAGGGCATGCCGTATTACAACTGCGCACTGTCGCAAAAGGGGTTGGTGCGTGTGGTGGACGATTGCCACGCCTTGCTGGGGCGCGCAGCGACGATCGACGTACTCGACCATATCAAGGAAATCGGGTTCAAACGGGCAACGCTGGCTGGCCTCTCCTTCGGCGTGACGGACATGCGCATTCCTCGTGAGAAGCGAGGTATTATCGATGTGGCTCAAGAAAAGGTGGATAAGATTGAACGTGCGTTCGACGACGGCACGCTGACGCGCCTTGAGCGATACAATCAGGTGATTGACGTTTGGATTCACGCGCGAGAGCTCGTTACGCAGGCGATGATGAAGGAACTGCGCGAGGACTACCGCGACGGCGCCGACGCCTACAAGTTGCCAGGCGACAAGGGCGCCCACGCCTACCTCAACCCGATTTATCTTATGACCGAGTCCGGTGCCCGTGGTAGCGTGGACCAGATTCGTCAGCTCGCGGGCATGCGGGCGCTGATGGCGAAGCCGTCCGGCGAAATCATTGAGACGCCGATCAAAGCCAACTTCCGTGAGGGACTGTCCGTACTCGAGTACTTCAGCTCCACGCACGGTGCGCGCAAGGGATTGGCGGACACGGCGTTGAAAACCGCCGACTCGGGTTACCTGACGCGAAAGCTGGCCGACGTAGCACAAAACGTGATCGTGGTCGCGGCCAATTGCGGCACAATTAACGGCGTCACCAAGTGTGCCATCTACAAAGGCGAAGAAGTCGACATCCCATTGCGTGACAGCATCATCGGTCGCGTGGCGCGTGACGGCATCGTCAACCCCATCACCGACGAACTTATTGTGGCCGAGGATGACATCATCACGAAGGTGATCGCCACGCGGATCGAAGAACTTGGGCTGGACAAGATTCGTGTACGAAGCCCGCTGACGTGCGAGGAGCCGGTGGGTGTCTGTGCCGCTTGCTACGGTATGGACATGTCAACCGGTCGACAGGTTGAGCAAGGAATGGCCGTCGGAATTTTGGCCGCCCAGTCCATCGGTGAGCCCGGAACGCAGCTCACGATGCGTACGTTCCATACCGGTGGCGTCGCCCAGAAGACGGCTATGGAGGATACGTTCCGTGCCACTCAAAAAGGCGTAGTGAAGTACCAAGACCTTAATCCAGTTGAAGTGCCCAACGTCGATGGCAAGGACACGCATACTGTTTCGCTTAAGCGCAACGGTGAGGTCTTGCTCTTGGACGAGAAGGGGCGTGAGCTTTCGCGTGACAAAGTGCCATATGGTGGCATTCTCTTGGTGAAGGACGGCCAAAAGGTGGCGCGTGGCGAACTGATCTGCCAATGGGATCCGCACCTGACGCCCATCTTGGCCGAGGTCGGCGGTTTCGTCCGGTTCCAGGATGTGGCTGAGGGTGAGACGGTTCGGCTGGAGCAGGAGGGCGGCAGCTCGCGATTCGTTGTCATCGAGCACAAGGGCGAAAAACACCCGCAGATTGTGGTCGAGGATAAAGACGGAAACGTGCTCGACTATCACTATCTTCCCGCCAAAGCCCGAATCGAGGTGGAAGAGGGGCAGGAGATTCTTCCAGGTATGGAGTTGGCCCGTCAGCCTCGCGATATGGGCGGTACGCAGGACATCACCGGCGGATTGCCGCGTGTCACAGAAATTTTCGAAGCACGCCGTCCGAAAGACGCTGCGGTTATGGCGGAGATTTCGGGGACGGTGGAAATTCGCGCCGACAAGCGTCGCGGCAAGATGACGATCGTCATTTGCAACGAGAGTGGAATGGAGAAGGAACACCATGTCCCGCACGATAAGCACCTTCTGGTGCATGCGGGCGACGCGGTCGAAGCGGGCGAGCCGTTGATCGACGGGCCGATGATTCCGCACGATATTTTGCGTATCAAAGGCGAAGAGGCACTACAGGACTACTTGCTCGCGGAGGTTCAGGCAGTCTACCGAAGCCAGAACGTGGTCATCACCGACAAGCACCTCGAAGTTATCGTTGGGCAAATGTTGCTCCGTGTGAAGATCGAGCAGCCCGGCGACTCCAAATTCCTCCCCGGCGAAGTCGTCGACAAGTTCCGTTTCCGTGCTGAGAACGTGCGTCTGACGAAGAGCGTGGTCATTTCCAACGCCGGGGACACGAAACTGGCAATTGGTGATGTCGTGTTCAAGGCTGACCTTGTGGAAATCAACGAAGCTGCGGAGGAGAAGGGCGGGGAGCGTGCCAAGGGCAAGAAACCGAAGCCAGCCTCCGCTACCACGATGTTGCTCGGAATTACCAAGGCGAGCTTGTCGAGCGATTCCTTCATATCTTCGGCGTCATTCCAGGAAACCACGAAAGTCCTGACCGAGGCGGCGTTGGGCGGTCATATCGACACGTTGCAAGGATTGAAAGAAAACGTCATACTGGGGCATCTGATTCCTGCGGGGACGGGTTTCAAGAAGCATCAGTTGCTTCGGGTCAAGCAGCTTGGCGAGCCGCTGGCGCAGCCGGTCGAGGTTCCAGCGGACTTAGGTCTCGGTAGCGAGTTGGGCATAACGGCGCCTCGCTCGCCGCTCGATCTCTTGGGCGCGACGGCGGTCGCGTCGCCCGCAGCCACAAGCTGGTCAGAGTCGGCCAGTGTGGCTGCACCAGCAGAGGCGTCAGATACAGTAACTACGACGGAAGACTAGAGTCCGAACGCGGACTCGACAGAGCGGTTGTAATGATCGCAGTAGAGGTGGTGGGCAAACCAATGCCGACAATCAATCAACTAGTTCGAAGAGGCCGCAAGAAGGTGGTCAAGAAATCCAACGTTCGCGACTTGGAGCGATCGCCGCAACGACGTGCGGTCTGTCTGATCGTCAAGACGCAGACACCCAAGAAGCCGAACTCGGCTCTTCGTAAGGTGACGCGTGTTCGCTTGACCAACGGGAAGGAAGTGACCGCCTATATTCCCGGCGTCGACCACAACCTGCAAGAGCACTCCATTGTGCTGGTCCGGGGCGGACGTGTTCGGGATCTTCCCGGCGTGCGTTACCATGTGATCCGTGGTGCCCTCGACGCTGCCGGCGTTGAAGGCGACAAGGAAGGAAATCCGCGAAATCGAAGCCGAAGTAAGTATGGCGTCAAACGACGTAAGTAGACTTTCGGCGACGGGTACCGCAGGCATTCTCCGGGTTGCGAATGATCGCCGCGTGGTGGTTACGCCGGTCAATGGTCGTCGTGCGACGTTGGGTGCTGTGGTCGGTGTCGCGCTGGGATGCATGGCGCTTTGTGTGTCTGCGCAGGTTCGTGTTCCGGTACCCGGGACCGACGTGCCCATGACGCTGCAGCACCTTGCGGTCTTGCTGGTCGGTCTGTCCCTTCCGGCGCGTCGCGCTGCGGCGGCTACGATGCTTTACCTCGCGTGCGGTGCTGTCGGGTTTGGCGTGTTTGCCCATCCCGCCGGTTTGACCGGTTCGACTGCGGGATACCTTTTCGGTTTCGTGGTGGCGGCGTGGCTGGTGAGTCGGATCAGCGCTGAAACCCGAAGCTTTGGTCGACTTTTCGTCGGTGTGTGCGCGGGCACGCTGGCGATTTTTGCAATGGGCGTGCTGTGGCGCGTGGGCTTGGTGCTGCTCGCAGGCGGTGTCCGCGGGCATGTTGTCCAAGCGATTTTCACCGGTTTGTTGCCCTTTGTCGGCAAATCGCTAGTGACCATGACCCTGGCGGTCGTGGCGGCGTGGTCGTGGCGAAACGACCGACTGATTCCGCGTCGTCGGTCGTATCGACCGGCGGATTAAGTGTAATTGATAATGACGCCCGCCGATTTTCGGCTTGGCGCAAGACTGGAGCGACAGGCGAACCATCATGGCCTACAAGAAGTTCACAAACTCGGCGGCTCAATTGAAACCGGACACGAAGTTCGAGAGCCTGCTGCTCGGCAAGTTCATCAATTACATGATGTACGACGGCAAGAAGAGCGTCGCGACACGCATGGTGTACGATGCGCTGGAGATCGTCGCCAAGCGAGTTCCGGAAAAACCGCCGAACGAAATATTCGAAGAAGCGATCAACAAGTGTCGCCCGTCGGTTGAGGTTCGTTCTCGCCGCGTGGGTGGAAGTAACTATCAAGTGCCGATGCCGGTCACGCGCAAGCGACAGACGTCGCTGGCGTTCCGCTGGATTCGTGACGCTTCGCGAGCTCGCGGCGGCAAGCCCACGTGCATGTCGCTCGCACAGGAAATCGTCGATGCGTATCGTGGTGAGGGCACGGCGTTCCAAACCCGTACGAACATGCACCGCATGGCCGATGCGAACAAGGCGTTTGCCCACTTCGCCTGGTAGTTCGCAAAACTTAATCCAGCATACAGAGCCCGCCCGAACCTCGGGCGGGCTCGTTTTCATTGTTCGTGCGCCGAAACGCCCGGTGCTACAAGGCAAGGTGGGGCTCATGGTCGATCTATCCAAAATCCGAAACATCGGAATCGCCGCCCACATCGACGCCGGCAAGACTACGACGACGGAACGCGTTCTGTTCTATACAGGCCGGACGCACCGCATGGGGCAAGTGGACGAAGGCACGACGATTACCGATTTCGATCAAGAGGAGCAGAAACGCGGCATCACCATCTACTCGGCTGCGGTCAGTTGCCCGTGGCGCGGATGCACCATCAACCTGATCGACACACCAGGGCACGTGGATTTTACGGCCGAGGTGGAGCGTTCGTTGCGTGTGCTCGACGGCATGGTCGCGGTGTTCGATGCGAAAGAGGGGGTCGAGGCCCAGTCGGAAACGGTCTGGCGTCAGGCCGACAAGTACGACGTCCCGCGCATTTGCTTGATTAACAAGATGGATCGAGTTGGCGCTGACTTCGAATTCAGTGTTACCACGCTTCGCGAGCGACTAGGCGCCAACCCGCTGGTCATACAGATTCCCATTGGTGCGGCCGACGATTTTAGTGGACTGATCGATCTGATCACGATGGAGGCCGTCTACTTCAAGACGTCGGAACTGGGGTCGTCGATCACGACGGAAGCTATTCCTGATGACATGCTGGAGTTGGCGACGCGGTCGCGGGCGGAGCTTGTGGAGAAGCTGGCGGAGGGTTGCGATTCGCTTATGGAGCGTTACCTGGCGGACGAAACGCTGGAAGAGGCCGAGCTGCACGCAGCGATTCGCGCCGCTACGATTCGCCGCGAACTGACACCGGTGCTGTGCGGAAGCTCCCTTCGGTACGTGGGCGTGCAGCGAATGCTCGACGCGGTATGCGCCTATTTGCCGAGCCCGCTCGACATGCCGCCCGTCGTGGCCATGGACGTCCGCCGCGATGGTGTCGAGCACGAGTTGAGTTGCGATCCGGATGGACCATTAGCGGCGTTGGTGTTCAAGATTGTGGCCGAAAAACCGCTCGACCTTTACTACGTGCGCATCTACTCCGGGACCATCCGACCCAACTCGCGTCTGATTGATGCGCTCACCGGCAAGAAAGAGAACATCAGCCGGATTCATCGGATGTTCGCCAAGCGTCGCGAACAGCTCGACTACGCTACGGCTGGAGACATTGTGGCCGTGGTCGGCGTCAAGCATGCGCTGACCGGTCACACACTCTGTGAACAGAAACGCGTGATGACGTTGGAGTCGATCGAATTCCCCGAAACGGTGCTCAGCGTTTCGGTCGAGCCGAAGTCGTCCAAGGATCGCGAGAAGCTCATAGACGCTTTGGCGGCGTTGATGCGGCAGGATCCTACTGTTTCGGTGACGCAAAGCGAGGACACCGGCCAGACGCTCATGTCCGGCATGGGCGAGCTACATCTTGAGGTCATGGTCCAGCGACTCCGCACCGAGATGAACGTCGAGGTGTTGGTGGGTCGGCCTCGGGTTTCCTATCGGGAGACCGTGTCCGCCGTAGGGGAAGGTGAGGGACGGTTCATTCGCCAACTCGGCGGACGCGACCAGTTCGCCGTTGTGCATCTGCGTAT
Organism: Phycisphaerae bacterium; assembly: GCA_029260075.1. GTDB lineage: Bacteria > Planctomycetota > Phycisphaerae > UBA1845 > UBA1845 > OFTM250. The sequence continues at coordinate 118,298 of JAJDDY010000027.1, read as the reverse complement.
CGAACCCATGGCTCAGGTGAAGGGTCAGCCTAGTCTTGCAGTGGTACGCGGTTCTGCGATGGCCGAAGTGCCCGAAGATTTCCTAGACGCGCTCGAGTCCGGAGTGATCGGTTCGGCTCGAAGCGGCGTCCTCGGGGGCTATCCGATGATCGACTGGCGCGTGACTCTGCTGGATGCGGAGGTTCACGAGAGCGCCAGCTCTCCCCAGGCGTTTGAGGCGGCTGGGGCGTTGGCGTTCCACGACGCGCTGACTAAAGCCAAACCGGTGCTCTTGGAGCCGATTATGAGCGTGGAGGTCGTGACCGCTGAAGCGTACGTGGGGCCGATCATGAGCGATTTGAATGCCAGAAATGCGGTGATCCGTGAGACGCGGCTCCGTGGATCGGATCGCGTCATCACGGCGGACGTCCCGCTCGCCCGTCTTTTTGGATACATCACCAAGGTGAGAAGCCTATCGCAGGGTCGGGCCACGTCGATGATGGCCCCATCGCACTACGCGGCCATGTCTGCGGCAGAGACCAAAACCCTCGTAGGATAGGGTGGAATGGTTCTCTCGGACGCCGTGAGGCCCGGTCTCCACAAGATTAGGCCAGTTCTCAAAAAAAAAGTTCCACCGGTAGAGGTTGACAGGGGGCGGCGTTGGATTAAGCTTCCGGGTCTGCGGTAAATTTTCGTTTTTTGCCGCTGTAGCGTGTCGATGAGATTGGGTGTCAGTCGAGATGAGTAGTAAGTTGCGGATTCGGATTCGTATGGAGGCGTACGACACGCGTGCGCTCGATGCGGCGGCTCGCGAGATCGTCGAGCAGGCCAAGCGCACCAGTGCTAAGGTCCATGGTCCGATTCCCCTCCCTACACGCATCGAGCGATACACCGTTCTACGTGGACCCCACATCGACAAGAAATCGCGCGAGCAGTTCGAAATGCGAACTCATAAGCGCATCATTGACATCAGTGAACCAACTGCACGAACGGTCGAAGCCATCAACCGCATTCAGGTGCCCGCTGGCGTGTTCATCAAGATCAAGACGTAGGCGAGGTGGCGTAAGAAGCAGGCGGCGGTGGGTCAAGTTCTTTAATCCTCCTTTGTCGACAACAGGCGTGTGAGCTTTATCGCACGTAAGAAATACCAGGATGAAGCCCGTCATCCGAAGTGGTCGCGGGCTTGGGTGATAGATAAATGATTCCGGCTTTGATTGGTACGAAAATCGGCATGACGCAGATACTCGGCGAACGCGGGCGGGCGATCCCTGTCACCGTGGTTCAGGCCGGTCCCTGTGTTGTGCTTCAGGTGCGAACCAAAGAGACGGACGGGTACGACGCGGTGCAGATCGCATTTGGTGACGTCAAGCCGCATCGTTCCACGCGACCCATGATCGGCCACGCCGCCAAGGCGGGCACCGGTCCCAAGCGTACGGTTCGAGAGATTCGACTGAATGAAGCGGCGAAACTGGCTGCGGGTGACGTGCTAACCGTCGAGCAGTTCGATGGCGGCTCGGTCGCCTACGTCGACGTGACTGGTACGACCAAAGGTGCTGGTTTCGCGGGCGTCATGAAGCGGCATGGTTTTGGTGGTAAAGAAGCCTCGCACGGTGTCGAGCGCAAGCATCGCTCCGCCGGAAGTATTGGCGGTGACGCGCCCGGTGCTACTGGTCGCGGCGTCAAGAAGGGTAAACGGATGGCCGGTCAAATGGGTCACGTGCGTTGTACCGCCACCAACCTTTCGCTCGTGTCGGTCGATCGCGACAGCGACGTTATGTTGATTCGCGGGAGCGTCCCTGGTCCTAGCGGCTCGGTGGTCGTCGTTCAGCAAGCGAAGAAGAAGGGTGGTTGCTGATGGATGCTGTCCCCGTAGTTGATATGCAGGGCAAGTCCGCCGGCGAGATTTCCTTCGATCCGGCCGTGCTCGGCGGTCGCGTTCGACATCAGTTGATCAAGCAGGCGGTCGTGGCCTTTCTCGATCGCCAGCGCCAGCACAGTGCAAGAACGAAGTCGCGTTCGGATGTTTCCGGTTCGACACGCAAGCTTTATCGTCAAAAGGGTACGGGTAACGCTCGTGCGGGCATGGCGAGAACGCCGATCCGTCGCGGTGGCGGCCATACGTTCGCGAAGCGCGGCCCGCGCGCCGTGGCGGCCATGCCGCAGAAGATGCGTCGACTGGCTCGCGACAGTGCCTTGCTCGCCAAAATTCGAGCGAACGACGTCGTGGTGGTAGATGGTTTTTCCTGTCCCGAGGTCAAGACTAAGTTGATGGCGGGTATGTTTTCGGCGTTGGGTGCCGACAGGGGTTGCCTCATGGCGATCAATGAGCGTGACCGCAACGTCTACCTGTCCGGTCGCAATATCCCCAAGGCGGACATTCGGACGGTTGATGAACTTACTGCCTATGAGGTGCTTCGGCGTCGCAAGGTCATTTTTACGAGGCCGGCCTTTGAGCGGCTCGTTGGTGTCGGAACGGCCCCGGCGGGCGACGATTCGGGCGAGTAGTAACCATGGATATTTATCACGTAGTTCGACGACCCCTGGTGACCGAGAAGGGCACGCATCAGTCGCAGCAGTCCCATGCAGCCACGAGGCATGAGCGTGCTCGCGGCGGGGCGTATACCTTTGAGGTTCACCCCAAGGCGTCTAAGCCTGAGATTCGCCAGGCCATTGAGAAGATTTACGGCGTGCGGGTGAGTTCGGTTCGAACCTCTTCCCGTAAGGGCAAGATGCGTCGGGTGAAGTTCAAGATGGGGCGTCGTCCCGATTGGAAGAAGGCTGTCGTCGTGTTGCGCGGCGAATTCCACATAGATCTGTTCTAAGACGATTGTGTTGCGGTCGGCGGTTGGACTGCCGGTCGATACAAGGTCCATTGACTGATGGGTGTCAAAACATACAAGCCAACGTCGCCTGGACGCCGTGCGTCGAACGTCAACGATTATTCCGAGTTGACCGGCAATCGCAAGCGTCCGGAGAAGTCGTTGTGCGAGCGTATCTGCCGAAAGGGTGGCCGAAACCACCACGGCGTGATCACGTCGCGTCATCGCGGTGGCGGCGCTCGCAAGATCTATCGCCGTATTGACTTCAAGCGGAATAAGGACGGCTCTGTTGGTAGTGTGGTGGCGATTGAGTATGACCCGAATCGCTCCTGCCATATCGCCCTCCTCCACTACCCAGACGGTGAAAAGCGATATATTCTGGCGCCGACAGGGTTGACTAAGGGCGACGAGGTCGAAAGCGGTACGCAGGTCGAGCCCAAGGTTGGCAATGCCATGCCGCTCCGTTCGATTCCACCGGGATTGGACGTTCATAATATTGAGATGAATAGCGGACAAGGCGGGAAGATTGCCCGTGCTGCCGGCGCGTCGGCTAGGCTTTTGTCTCGCGACGACAAGTGGGCGATTCTCATTATGCCTTCCGGTGAAATGAGAGAGGTTCGCTCCGAATGTCGCGGAACGATTGGGCAGATCGGCAACGTGGACCATCGCGGTTTACGGTGGGGTAAGGCCGGTCGAAACCGTCATCGCGGTCGCCGGCCTCATGTGCGCGGCACGGCCCAAAACCCGGTCTCTCACCCACTGGGTGGTGGTGAAGGCCGGAGCGGTGGTGGTCGTCACCCGTGCAGTCCGACAGGCAAGTTGGCCAAGGGTGGACGCACGCGTCCCAACAATAAGATTTCGAATCGGCGTATCTTGCGCCGTCGTAAGAGTAAGCGTTATGGGCAGCTTCCGCGGCCTAAGCGATAGTGATTTTTTACGGGCACTTGATGGTTTCGGGTGCCCGTTTTTTTGGCGAGTGATCGAGTGCGAAGCACGTTGATCCCGATGGAGCGTTCCAAATGACACGGTCGCAGAAGAAGGGCCCCTTTGTCGATGAGAAGCTCTTTGGGAAGGTGATGAACCTCAAGGCCTCTGGTTCGTCGACCTCGCTCAAGACGTGGTGTCGCTCATGTACGATCGTTCCTGAGTTTGTCGGGCATCGTTTTGAGGTGCATAACGGCAAGGTCTTTCACTCTGTTTACGTAACCGAGGAAATGGTTGGTCACAAACTGGGTGAGTTCAGTCCGACGCGGACGTTTCGTGGCCACGTCGGCGGCAAGAAGAAACGGTAGCTATGGAACCTGGCGGCTGTTGCTAGAGTTTCCTGTTTTGTTGGGTTAATTTGATGGCTTCGAAAACCAGTACGGAACGCTTGTGGACGGCGCTGCATCGCTTTGCTCGGATTTCGCCGCGCAAGGCCCGGCTGACGGTTGACATGATCCGCGGGCAGCGTTGCAGCGATGCGATGGACCAACTGCGGTTCAATCGGCGTCGCGCTGCCCGAATGGTTGAGGCTGTGTTGAGGTCGGCGATGGTGAGTGCTGACGAGCATGAGGCGGATATGCATCGCCTGATCGTCAAGGAAGCCCGTGTCGACGGCGGCCCTTACTTCCGCCGGTGGCGGCCGAAAGATCGTGGTCGGGCTCATCCGATCGCCAAGAGGACCAGTCACATTGTTTTGACGGTGGCCGAGGGTTAACCAGTCGCTTCGTAGCGGCGTGGGAGTTACGCGTGGGACAGAAAATTCATCCAACGGGATTCCGGATTGGGATCACCGAAGATTGGCGCTCCAGATGGTTCGCGCCCAAGGCGGCGTTCGCGGAGTTTCTGATTGAGGATGCCCGGGTCCGGCGTTACGTGGACCATCGGCTCAACCGTCAACCCCCATACGCTGCGGTGGCGCGTGTTGAGATCGAACGAACGCGGGACGAAGTGAAGGTGTTCCTTCATACGGCCCGTCCGGGACTGGTCATCGGCGCCAAAGGCGCCGAGGTCGACAAGCTCAAGGGTGAGCTTGAAGACTTGATCGACCGGAAGATCAATTTGAATATTGTCGAGATCAAGGTACCCGACGGCAACGCGAAGCTTGTGGCTGAGGCCATTGCGGAGCAGCTCCGCAAGCGAACGAGCTTTCGCCGGGTGATGAAGATGCGTGCCGATGCGTCCATGGCCTGTGGTGCCAAGGGCATCAAGATCATGTGCAAGGGTCGTTTGGGTGGTGCGGAGATGGCGCGGAAGGAGACGCAAATTCGCGGCTCTATTCCGTTGCATACGCTGCAAGCCCATGTGGACTATGGCACGGCCACTTCTCGAACGACGTATGGTGCCATCGGTATCAAGGTTTGGCTGTACCACGGTCGGTACGGTGAAGAGGTGGCGTTGGAAGATGTGGCCCCCCGCGGTCGTGAGCGTCGCGGTAAGCGCGGTTGATCGCGTGGTGTGCTTGGTTGGTTAAGTTGTCCGTCGTTGGTGGGCGTGTTTTGTTGAATTCCCGGTAGGCGGGTGGAGTATACGTCATGGCCATGATGCCCAAGAGAGTAAGGTGGCGCAAAAGTCAGCGCGGCAAAGTGTGCGGGCGGGCGTCGCGGGGTAACGTGGTTTCGTTCGGTGAGTACGGTTTGCAGATTCTGGCGGCCGGTTGGATTACCGCTCGTCAGTTGGAGGCCGGACGAATCGCGGCGACGCACTACCTCCACCGCGAAGGACGGGTCTATACGCGGGTGTTCCCGCACAAGCCCGTTTCGTCCAAGCCGCTCGAAACGCGGATGGGTAAAGGAAAAGGTGAGCCGGACTACTGGGTCGCTCGCGTCCGCGAAGGCACGATGATCTTTGAGATCGGTGGTGTTAAGGAAGAGATTGCCCGTGGTGCGCTGTTGCGGGTAACGCACAAGATGCCTTTTCGGTGTCGTTTTGTGAAGCGTCGCCACGGTCTGTAGTCATTGGGGAGTATTGTCGTTGTGAAGGCGAACGAGTATCGAGCCATGAAGACTGCGGAGTTGCACTCCGAGCTGGAGCGCCTCCGGAGGCATGCCTTCGATCTTCGATCGCAGGCGGTGACCGAGAAGCTTGAGAATCCGCATCAGATTAGGGATGCGGCCAAGGATATTGCGAGGGTCTTGACGATTCTCAATGAGCGCGGCGAGGAAGCAATTGAGCAGACGCAACGGCATCTGGAAGCGGTCGCCGCGGTCAAGGCTAAGTAAGGCATAATGTTTTCGGGGCGGCGATTGTTCGCTCCCACGACGGATGGCAACGATTGTGACAAACGCAGTAGATGGCAACAAAGAACGGAACAAACGCGAAGTCCGCGTCGGGACGGTGGTCTCGGACAAAGGGCAAAAGACGATTCGTGTGAGTTTTGACTATATGGTCAAGCATCCGAAGTACGGAAAGTATTACAAGCGTTCTACGACGTTGTATGCCCATGACGAAGCCAACAAGGCCGCGATGGGTGATACGGTCGAGGTCATGGCCTGTCGTCCTATTTCGAAGACGAAGTCGTGGCGCTTGATTCGCGTGGTACGTTCGGTTGCTTAGCAGGGGCGTTTGTGGCCCTACCGGGCAGGCGTCCGGTGCCTAGTTTCAAAGTAAGGTCGATACGATGATCCAGATGCAAACCGTGGTGGACGTGACCGATAACACGGGCGCCAAAGCCGCCATGGTGATCAACGTATATAAGGGTAGTACGTCTCGCGCCGGCAAGAAGCGTCTGAAGTGCGCCAGGATCGGCGACATCGTGCTGGTCACGGTGAAAAAGTCGTTGCCGGGTAGCGAGTTCAGCGGTGGTGCGGATCGCAAGGATCGGTCCAAGCGCCGAAAAGCGAAGGCGGTCGTGGTCCGCATGAAGATGCCGACACGCCGGCCTGACGGTAGCTACGTTCGTTTTGATTCGAACGCGGTCGTGCTCTTGGATGATAAGAACGAGCCGCGTGGTACGCGGATCTTCGGTGCTGTGGCCCGTGAGCTTCGCGAAAAGAATTTCATGAAGATCGTTTCGCTAGCGGAAGAGGTGGTCTAGCTCCTCTTCGCAGTGCGAAGCATGGTCCCCAGATTGGGGCCGGGTTGGACCGGTGGGTCTGATTCGTTTGGATATATCGCATGGCCGTACACATTTGTAAGAACGACATGGTCGAAGTGATCTCGGGCGACCACCGGGGTGCGCGTGGCAAGGTGTTGCGTGTGGATTTACGCCGTCGCTTGGTGATCGTAGAGGGCGTGAACATGGTCTTTCGTCATGTGCGTCCGACGCAGCGTAACCCGCAGGGTGGACGTTTGCAGAAAGAGGCACCGATCCATGTGTCCAATGTGTTGGCGTACGATTCCGGCGCGGGTAAGGGTCAGCGTGTTCATTTTCAGGTAACACGGAACGATGAGACCGGCCGCGTCGTTGAAAAGCGTCGCGTGGCGTTGTCGGGGACGACATTGCACACGCTGACGCGGACCGAACGTGCGTCGGAATAGATTCAGCAGTGAGTTTTTTGAGATCGGAACGCGAGCCGATGGCTAGGTTGTTAGAACAATATAAGACGGAGTTGGGCCCGAAGTTGAAAGAGACTTTGGGCATCGAGAATCCGATGGCCGTGCCGCGGTTAAGCAAGGTCGTGATCTCGATGGGCACGGGATCCCCCGTGGTCGACAAGAAGCGACTTCCCGAAGTAGCCGCCGATCTCGGTCGGATTTCCGGTCAGAAAGCGCAGATTCGTCGCGCTCGGCGTTCGGTGTCCAACTTCAAACTCCGCAAGGGTTACGAGGTCGGATGTCGGGTTACGTTGCGGGGCAAGCGGATGTTCGAATTTGTGGACCGATTGGTCAACGCCGCTATTCCACGTATGCGCGACTTTCGAGGCCTCAACCCGCGTAGCTTTGATGGTCGGGGTAACTATTCGATGGGCATTTCGGACCAGACGATCTTTGCAGAGATTGACCTGGCCAAGGTGGCCTTTACGCACGGCATGAACGTGACGTTTGTCACTACGGCCGGAACGGACGCCCACGCGAGGGAGTTGTTGGCCCTGCTCGGCGTTCCATTCCGCAAGACGGAACAACAGGAATAAGTATGGCTACTAAAGCTTGGATTGCAAAGGCGAAACGAGAGCCCAAATACGCGTGTCGTCAGATTCGGCGTTGTGAGTTGTGTGGACGCGTTCGGGCGGTGTACCGCAAGTTCCGTCTGTGTCGGATTTGTTTTCGCGGCATGGCCCATGAGGGCGTAATCCCCGGTGTTCGCAAGGCGAGCTGGTAGGTAGCTGGCGGTTTGCGTGCGATCTTCCAGATCGCGATTGACGGAGTGTAGCTTCTATGTGGTCTGATACGATTGCCGACATGTTGACGCGGATCCGTAACGGTGTTCGTGCGCGGCATCAGCAGGTGTCCATGCCATCGTCCAATCTCAAGATTGGTGTGGCGCAGGTACTCAAGGACGAGGGCTACGTCAACGGGTTCGATTTTATCGAGGATACCAAGCAAGGCATCCTCCGCATCGACTTGAAGTATGGCGCACGGGGCGAGGACGTTATCCACGCCATCGATCGCGTGTCCAAGAGTGGCTGTCGCGTTTATCGCGGCGTCAACGACTTGGGCAAGGTGTTGGACGGACTGGGTATCGCTATTCTTTCGACGAACAAGGGCGTGCTCAGTGATCGTGCGTGTCGGGCACAAAGCGTCGGCGGCGAGGTTCTCTGCACGGTATATTAGTCGGCCATCGGTTTGGCGGAGCTGCTAGCTCTTTGGGCCAATCGGTCGTTAGGGTGTTGTTGATGTCAAGGATCGGAAAAAAACCAATAACGGTCCCCTCTGGGGTGACTGTCAAAGTGTCCGGGCGCGATGTGAGTGTGTCGGGGCCGAAGGGGAATTCGGTCTGGGCGCATCCGTTCAATGCGGCGGTCAGTTTCGATCAGTCGAGTTCGACGATCACGGTGACGCGCAGCGACGATACGAAATCGAGCCGGGCCAACCATGGGTTGACCCGGGCGCTGATCGCCAACATGGTGAAGGGCGTATCAGAAGGCTTTCAAAAGCGCCTGTTGATTTTCGGTACGGGCTACGGCTGCAAACTTCAGGGTAACGTGTTGCACCTTAGCTTGGGGTTCACCGGTCGCCGCCGTGGCATCGGTTCACAGTTCGAATTGCCGGTCCCCGAGGGTTTGGCCATTAAGGTCGAGCGCGAGTCGGCGCGAGGCGAAAGTGAGCCCGCGGCGATGGTGATCAGTGGTTTCGATAAACAGCGGGTTGGCCAGTTTGCCGCCGAAATTCGGAGCCTGAGAAAGACCGAGCCGTATAAGGGCAAGGGCGTCCGCTACGATGACGAGCAGGTACGGCGTAAGGTGGGTAAGGCGCTGGCTGGCGCCGGTTAGGCTGATGATCCTATTCGGGCTAAGCACGCCCACAAGATGACTTGGTGATGAGAGCGAGCAAACTAAAATCTGAGCGGCGGACGCGGCGGAAGCGCGGCATTCGTAAATCTGTGTTCGGTACTGCGAGCAAACCGCGTTTGTCCGTGTTTCGTAGCAGCAAGCATATTTACGCACAGATCATCGATGATGATAGCGGCGTAACGCTTTGCGGCGCGAGCACGAGGCACAAGGCGCTTCGCGAACAGGTAAACTATGGCGGCAACGTCGCAGCCGCCAAAATTGTTGGTCTGGCGCTGGCCGAGTCCGCCAAGGCGATCAACATCGAGACGGTGTGTTTCGATCGCAACGGGTACCGTTTCCACGGGCGGGTTAAGGGTTTGGCCGATGCTGCCCGTGAGGGTGGTTTGAAGTTCTAGATCCGCTGGCGCAGATTGGCGCGGATCGATTGGGGCAAGTGTAATGGCTGGAGCGCGTAACTCAAAAGGTTTCTTTGAATCCGACGGTTCCGGTATCGACGATATCGTGGTCCGTATCAATCGCTGCGCGGCTGTCGTGCGTGGTGGGCGTCGTTTTAGCTTCGGCGCCTTGGTCGTTGCGGGTGACCGCAAGGGCAAGGTTGGTGTGGGTTACGGCAAGTCGAAAGAGGTTCCGTCCGCGGTGGAAAAGGGTCGGAAGAACGCGACGCAGGCCATAAAGCGCGTGAAACTGGTCGGCGGTACGATTCCGCATCGTGTCGTTGGCCGCTGCGGGGCCAGTCACGTTGTGCTGGTGCCAGCCAGTCCGGGTACCGGTGTGATCGCCGGTTCGAGCGTCCGAGCCGTTTTGGAACTTGCCGGCGTACACGATTGTTTGACCAAGAGCTTCGGCTCGAACAACCCACGCAACCTTGTCGGCGCTACGCTGGCTGGTTTGATGGAAATGTTGAGCCGTGACGACGTCGAGGAATTGCGCGGCGTTCGGTTGGCGAGTTAGCAAATGAATATTACAGATATTACCAAAAGAGCGGGCAGTAATAAGCGCCGAAAGCGTGTGGGTCGCGGTGCGGGGTCCGGATCGGGTAAGACGTCCGGTCGGGGCCACAAGGGTTTCGGTCAGCGCTCTGGTTGGCGTCAGCGGTCGCAGCAAGAGGGTGGGCAGATGCCGACCTTCCGCCGCATTCCGAAACGCGGTTTTAGTAACGCCAACTTCACCGTTCGTTATGGTATTGTGAACCTCGAAGATCTTGAGGGTCGATACGAAGCCGGTTCGCACGTGACGCTGCAGTCGATGATGGAAGTCGGGCTGATCCGAAACCTGCGCCAGCCGATCAAGGTGCTTGGCAACGGGTCACTCAGCAAGAAGCTTACGGTTGATGCGGCTCGTTTCAGCAAGTCGGCAGAAGAGAAGATCAAGGCCGCGGGCGGCGAAGCACGGATCATAGTCTAGAAAGTGTGGCCGCACGGAGGCGGTCAAGTCGGATACACACATGTTCGCCACATTCATTAACATTTTCAAGGTTCCCGAGCTGCGGAACAAGATCCTGTTTACCGTGGGTATGCTCTGTATCTACCGCATCGGGTTCTATGTTCCGGTTCCCGGCGTCGATCAGGAAGCCATGCTGTCGATGCAGGGCGGCGGACTCGGTGATCTGTTTGACTACTTCCAGCTTTTTACCGGCGGCAACCTTAGGCAGAGCACGATTTTCGGCTTGGGGATCATGCCGTATATTTCGGCATCGATCATCTTTCAACTACTCGTCACGGTGGTGCCTTCGCTGGAGAAACTCCAAGCGGAGGGGGACACCGGTCGGCGCAAGATTACGGAATATACGCGGTACGCCACGGTGGGTCTTTGTTTCGTCAACGCGGCAATTTGGATGAAGTACCTCGCCTCGCAGCACTTCATTTTCCCGCAATATACCGGGGGAGTCTTCGGGATGTCCTTCCCGTATGCGGTTATGGCGCTGCTGATTCTTACGACGGGAACGGTGTTCTTGATGTGGCTCGGCGAGCAGATCGACGAGTACGGCATTGGCAACGGGATATCCTTGATCATCATGGCCGGTATTGTGGCTGGGCTGCCTAACGCGGTGTTGTTCATCAAGAAGAACATGAAGTGGACGGGTCGCGCCGCTGAGGGGCAGATCGACATTCCCAAGGTGTTCTTCCTGGTCTTGATGTTCATCGGCGTGGTGGCTGGGGCCATCATCATCATGCAGGCCCAGCGGCGGATTCCGATCCAGCAGGCCAAGCAGACGCGAGGACGGCGGACGTATGGCGGTCAGCGCCATTACCTGCCGCTTCGGGTGAATCACGGCGGTGTGATGCCGATCATCTTCGCCAGTTCCATGTTGATTTTTCCGGGCATTGTGTTCGGTGCCTTGGCTAATCAGTGGCCGAACCGCTTCTGGGGCTTTTTGAACTCTGCGTTTGCGTCCGGCGGTTTCCTTTATATTTTGACGTATATCGTTGCGATTTACTTCTTCGCCTACTTCTGGACGACGGTGCAGTTTCGACCAAAAGAAATGGCGAACAACCTTCGCGACTACGGAAGTTTCATTCCCGGCTTGCGACCCGGTAAGCGCACCGCGGACTATCTGGAGCGCGTCATGGGACGCATTACATATGTCGGTGCGGGGTTCTTGGCGGTGATCGCGATTATCCCGAACCTAGTGGCCGGCTCCATGGGGATACCCTTCCTGGTATCTGCGTTCCTCGGCGGAACGGGATTGCTGATTGTGGTTAGCGTGGCGCTCGATTTGGTTCAGCGGATCGAGGCGAACCTGATCATGCGTAACTATAGCGGTTTCCTTGGAACAAGTAGTGCGATCAAGGGCAGTCGATGACGCCTGTCAATCCGAATGGGTTAACGTTGGTCTTCGGCTTTCCGGGTTGGTCATAGCATGCTCCGGTCGAAGCGTCGGAAGCGAAAGAGTCGGCGAGGTGCGATGAAGGCGACAGCGGGCATCATCTTGAAGAGCGCTCGCGAACGCGAGTTGATGCGTGCGGCCGGCGCGGTGGTTCATCAGGTGCTGACGCACATGCGTGAGCTTGCCAAGCCGGGTGTCACCACCGGTGAGCTCAACACGGTGGCTGAGGCGATGATCGTCGAAGCCGGCGGGACGGCGCTGTTCAAGGGTGTGACCCACCCGCAGGCGCGCGACCCGTTCCCCGGTGCGCTGTGTACGAGCGTCAACGAGGAATTGGTCCACGGCGTTCCGGGTGACCGGAAGCTTGCGGACGGCGACATAATAAGCGTGGACTGCGGTGTGTTGTTGGGCGGTTACTGCGGAGACTCGGCGACGACGATACCTGTCGGCACGGTGTCGCCGGAGGTGAATCGCTTACTTGAAGTGACCGATGCGGCGCTCTCCTGGGCGATCGCCGAGATGCGTCCCGGTCGCATGTGGAGCGAGGTCGCACGCGGTATGCAGCGGCTGGTCGAAGATGCGAAGTTTGCCGTCGTTCGTGATTTTGTGGGTCACGGTATCGGCAAGGAAATGCATGAGGATCCCAAGGTTCCGAACTATTGGAGCCCGAAGCAGGCCCATATGGATTTCGAGTTGGCGGCCGGCATGGTGCTGGCCGTCGAGCCGATGGTGAACCAAGGATCGCACGAAGTCGAATACGGCGACGACGATTGTTGGGTCATTGTGACCCGTGACAGACAGGCGGCGGCTCATTTCGAGCATACGATGGCCATCACCGATGACGGCGTAGACGTGTTAACCGACGGTCGAACCACAAGTTCGTAGTGCGGCACCCGAAAGGGGATTGGTGTTATGAAAGTTCGAGCAAGCGTGAAGCGCATTTGCGAGAATTGCAAGATTGTTAAGCGCAAGGGCGTGGTTCGCATCGTGTGTACGAACCCCCGCCATAAGCAGCGACAAGGATAAGGGAGAGCGAACGTGCCTCGTATCGCCGGTGTTGACATTCCCGACAGGAAGCGAATCGAATATGCCCTGCGGTATATTTACGGCGTCGGCCCTAAGGTTGCGCTTGATGTGCTTAAGGAAGTTCAGATTGAAGTTGGTGTCAAAGCCAAAGATCTGACTGAAGAGGAGATCGCTCGGATTGCTTCGGCGATCGATCGCATGCTGACGGTCGAGGGCGAGCTTCGCCGCGTCGTTCAGGGGAATATTGCGAGGCTCAAGGATATCCGGTGCTACCGCGGAATGAGGCATCGGGCGCACTTGCCCGTTCGAGGCCAGCGCACGCGTACGAACGCACGTACCCGGAAGGGTCCGAAGCGAACGGTGGCTGGTAAGAAGGGCGTCAAAGAGCTTCGCTAAAGGAGATGTTTGGTGGCAAAACGCGGTGGCAAACGTCGGGTACGTCGCAATATCGCTCGCGGTATCGTGCATATCAAGGCGTCATTCAATAATACATTGATCACGATCACAGACGTGAACGGCGATGTGCTTTGTCAGTCGTCGGCTGGGACCGTCGGGTTCAAGGGTACGCGAAAGAGTACGCCGTTCGCGGCGCAGCGTGCTGTAGAGCAGGTCGCACATGCGGCGCGAAAGTACGGCGTGGTTGAGGTGGAAGTACGCGTCAAAGGTCCGGGCTCCGGTCGCGATGCCGCGGTTACCGCGTTGCAGAGCTCGGGTATGCGGATCCATTCGATCGAGGATGTCACGCCGCTGCCGCACAACGGATGTCGTCCGAAGAAGCGGCGTCGCGTATAGCGGTACGTCGATCGCGACTGACATCGCTCGGCGGCCAGTGCCTTCAACCGCATGTAGCCGGTGCAGTATGGAAGTGTCGGCCTTGAGCATCCGGCTGATTAGGAATGTAGAAGTGATTGCCGCGGCGCTGCGGTGCTGACTGCCGAATGTTCGGCGGTTGGTGTTCCGCCTTGGTCGCGGATTTTTTGGGACTTGCTATGGGACGATATCTAGGTCCAGTCTGTCGGCTTTGCCGGCGCGAGGGCATCAAGCTGATGCTCAAGGGTGCCCGTTGCGAGACGGCCAAGTGTGCGATGGAGCGTCAGTGGCGTGCCAAGCCACCAGGAATGCACTCCTGGCGTCGGCGGAAGGGTACTGATTACGGCGTGCGCTTGCGCGAGAAGCAGAAGGTTAAGCGTTACTACGGCGTGTATGAAAAGCAGTTCATGCTCTACTTCCGCAAAGCGGAACGCATGCGTGGCAACACCGGCGATGCACTTCTTAGTTTGCTTGAGCGCCGGCTTGATAACGTCGTTTGGAAGTTGGGTTTTGCCCCGTCGCGTCGTGCCGCCCGCTCGGCAATCGCGCATGGCCACTTATACCTCAACGACCGTCGGCTGAACCGGCCGAGTTATCTCGTGCGCCAGGGCGACCGCATTACGATCAAGCCCGCCGAGCGAAGCCAGAAGTTCATTCGCGCCGCGCTGGGTGACGGCGGTCCTCCGTTGCAAGCATGGCTGAAATTGGATTCCCAGCGCTTGGAAGCGGAGGTCGAAGCCCTGCCGACGCGCGAAGACGTGCAGATTCCGGTCGAGGAACAGTTGATCATTGAAATGTGCAGCCGGTAGACGCGGACGCCGGACGGTCGTCGCGTTTTGACCTATATAGGCTCGTGCAGTTCCAGGAAGATCATCTAGGAGAATAGCCAGATGCGTATCAGATGGCGAGGACTAGAGTTGCCCAGTCGCGTGGTTCGTGACGAGGCTGCGAGTACGGATACCTACGGACGGTTTACGATTGAGCCGTTCGAGCCGGGGTTTGGAACGACCATTGGCAATGCCTTGCGGCGCGTGCTTCTTTCCAGTCTTGAGGGCGCGGCCATCACGTCCGTCAAGATTGACGGTGTGTCGCACGAGTTTACGAGCATCGATGGCGTCATGCAGGACGTCACTGAGATCATACTGAACATCAAGGGCATAGTTCTTGTCCGCGATAGCGAAGAGGTTAAGACGATCGTCGTGGAGCGGGACACCGCCGGCGACGTGCGTGCGGGGGATATCGTTACCGATGCTTCCGTGGACATCATCAATGAAGATCATTTGATCGCTACGTTGAGCAATGATGTGCCGTTTCGCATTGAGATGACCGTTGGCAAGGGTCGCGGATACGTTACGTCCAGCGAGAACCGTCAGCCGGATCAGCCGATTGGCGTGATTCCGGTCGATTCGGTGTTCTCTCCCGTATGGCGCGTGCGTTTTCGCACCGTGGATATGCGGGTGGGTCAGCGCACGAACTTCGACCGATTGTGTTTGGAAGTTTGGACCGATGGCACGATTCGGCCCGAAGACGCTCTGGTCGAGGGCGGAACGATCTTGCGGAAGCACCTGAATCCATTCGTAATGTACCATGAAATCGGCGATCGTACGGTTATGCCCATGAAGGCGCCGGAAGACCTGCAGCTCGCGGAACACACTGAGGGCGACGACTTTCTCGACCGGCCTATTTCCGCGTTGAATCTTTCGGTCCGCGCGAGTCATTGCCTCGACGCCGCCAAGATTTCAACCATTCGTGAGTTGGTGCAGCTTAGTGAAGCCGAGTTGCTGCGTTTCCGCAGCTTTGGCATGACCTCTCTTCGCGAGGTGCATCGCAAGTTGGCTGATGCCAACCTCTCGCTCACGCCCGGTGCCGGGTCTGGTGTAGCTCCGTTGGTGGCGGCTGAACCGGAGGTCGTCGCGGAGGCGGAAGGCACTGGAATTACGGATCCCGGTGCGATCCCGAACGTTGGCACCGAACCCGGTCCGATGGAAGCGTTTACGATGGGCGAGCAGTGATCGGTTGAGCGAGATTCGTCGATGCGTTGGCGAAGTGGTAATCACTATGTCACGGTGATCCGTTCGGCGTTCCGCCGGGCCGTCGTACTGTCGGCCGAACCAAATATTGGCAGCACGCGGCGCTTCGCTCATGGCGAAGAGGGGCCGTTCGAATCGTCTTTGAGGTTGATATGAGACACCGAATTCATCATCGCAAACTAAACCGCACGTCGGAGCACCGTACCGCCCTGATGCGCAATATGGCTCAGAATTTGATCGAGCATGGTCGCATCACCACCACGCTGGCGAAGGCGAAAAATCTTCGCCCGTACATCGAACGCTTGGTGACCATGGCCGTGCGCACACGCAAGCTCGCCGGCGAGCGGGACCATGCCGGCGCGCTTCGCGTTCGTCGTGGGATTGAGCAAACCCTCGGTGATCGTGGGATTGTTCCCAAGAACCATCGCGAAACCTACAGCGGTATGTCTGACGCCCAGCGAGCCAAGACGATGAAGATGGCGAGCGGTCGGCGTCACCGCACGGGCGAGCCCAAGGGTCGCTTGGCTTTTACGGCCGAGTCGGTGATTCATCGACTCGTAGAGACCGTGGCCCCGCGATTTACTGATCGTCCGGGTGGCTATACTCGATTGATTCGTCTGGCCGATCGGCGTATCGGTGACCATTCCCAATTGGCGATGCTCCAGTTTGTGGGCGACGAAGAAGCGCCGGTGACCCTGACCAAGCCAGACCGCACAGCGCGTAAGCGTCGGGCCGACGGTCGGTATGCCCTGGCGGCCAAGTGCGCCAAGACATGGGGGAAACGCCCGTCGCGCGTCGAGAGCGATGCCGCACCGGTGTCGGAAGATGCTCCGGAGGATTCGGCCGACGTATCCGCGTCCGAGACGAACGGCGAAGAGTCTGGAACCGGCTAAGACTGATGCGTGCCGCCACGGCATTCGTAGTGCGGCCACACGCTGGATGATCGAACCATGCTGCGTGATCCCGACTGCATTTTCTGCAGGATCGTCGCCGTAGAGCTGCCTTCAGTCGTTGTCTACCAAGGCGACTTGCTGATCGCGTTTCTCGATATTAATCCCCTGGCCGATGGCCACCTGTTGGTCGTTCCGCGCGATCACTACGCCACATTGTCCGACGTTCCCGCCGACGTCTGCGCGTCTATATGTGCCCTGTTGCCAATGCTCGGTCGAACGTTGCTGAGTGTAACGGGGGCGGCTGGGTTCAACGTGCTCCAGAATAACGGCGCCGTTGCTGGTCAGGCCGTTAACCACGTACACTTCCATCTGATCCCACGCTCTGACGGCGACGAGCTAGGTTACCGCTGGAATCCTAGTACTTATCCTGACGGGCGCACCGACGAGCTCGCGGCTGCATACCAGCAGGCCTTGTCGAAATAGGCCGCGAAAGTCCGGCGTCGCTCTGGAGTGATCGGGCGGCGGTGTCGCGCAATTCTGACAGCCCCGAATTGGGATCCTCCGCAGAGTCTCGGCAGCCCGCTGCGATCTTCTTCCTCGCCGAGTGCGTTCTGCTTCTATTTCTAATGACCTCTGCGGCACGGGGCCGATACTGCGTACGGCGTTTCGGGCGGCCGGCCGGGCCGTCAACGCGGGTTCGCGGTCAGGTGACCATCGTTCGAACCACGGAGGTAGCGACTGGGCCGGTCGCGTCGAGGTGTGTTACTCTCGCCGATCTCAGCATGGAACCTCGCCGCTGGTGTATGGATGGAAAACGATCCGTCTTCGTAGATTGCTAACGCAACGCTATCTGTTGAAGCGGGCAACCATGGAAGGGCGTCTAAGTGATAAGGACTTTCGTACTGATTGTTGGCGTTGTCGTGACTTGCGCAACTGCTCCCGTCATGGCCCAAGAGCCTTCGGCCCGGGAGCGTGAGCTTGAAAAGCTCGTCCGGAGGTTGTCCGACAAGGTCGACCAACTCGAATCGCGGTTGGGGAAGATTGAGGCGAAGGGGAGTACAGGGGTCACGGAATCCCGCGTTGAGGAGTTGGAACGGAGCGTGCAGCAAATCAACGAGGCCCGTCCTCCCGCCGCCGACTCGGAGGAGTGGAGGAAAATTAGCAAGTGGGCGAACGACAGCAATACGCTTTGGCCCCACTGGAAAGACGGTCTTCGGCTCGACGGCAACGACGGTTCCGTCAAGCTGAAAATCGGCGGACGCATCCTAAACGACTACGGTTATTTTGCTGAAGACGGTGACGTCGAGCGCAGGGTGGGCGAAGACTTCGAGGACGGAACTGAGTTTCGGCGTGCCCGCTTGTATTTTGCTGGCACGATTTACGATGACATTTACTTTAAGGCCCAGTACGACTTCGCGGGCGGTGACGCCGATTTCAAGGACGTCTACTTGGGAATGAGGAATGTGCCGTTTGTTCGTAACGTGCGTATCGGGCAGTTCAAGGAGCCGTTCAGCCTTGAAGAGTTGACCAGCAGTAACCACATCACGTTCATGGAACGGAGTTTGGTCAATACGTTCGTTCCGGGTCGCAACACCGGCGTCATGTTCTACGACACGATGCTGAACAAACGTATGACCTGGGCGGCGGGCGTGTTCCGTCAGACGGACAGCTTCGGTGACGGTCGTGGTGGACGCGACTACAACGCCACCGTTCGGTTGACGGGCCTGCCGTGGTATGAAGAGGGCGGGAAAAAGCTTCTCCACGTCGGCGTGGCCTACACGCATCAAAACTACGACGATGACACGTTTCGCTTCCGCGCCAGGCCAGAGTCGCACCTTTCCCCTCGCGTCGTCGATACGGGTAACTTTGCGGCCGACTACGGGGATTTCTTCGGTGCCGAAGCGGCGTGGTTGACCGGTCCGTTCTCGTTGCAAGGTGAATACGTTAACGCGATGATGCAGGGTAGCGGCCGACTCGCCGGTAATCCGAATTTTTGGGCGGCGTCGGTTCAGGCGAGTTACTTCTTGACTGGCGAGCATCGGCCGTACAAGACGTCGAGTGCAGCGTTCGGTCGGGTCCGTCCGTTGAAGAACTTCGGCAAGGATGGCGGGATGGGTGCGTGGGAACTGGCCGCCCGTCTATCTTTCCTTAACTTGAACGACGGTACGGTCAAGGGCGGCCGACTTCGCGACCTGACGTTTGGAATCAATTGGTATCTGAATCCGAACGCCAAGACGATGTGGAACTACGTACTGGCTAATCCGTCGGATGGTGGCGATGTCAGCGCGTTCATGTGGCGATTCCAGCTCGCATTCTAGGCGAGTGTCTATCGCTACAGCGCAAAGTCGCCGTGGACCCGTAGCGCAGGCATCTTGCTTGCATCGCAATCGCGGGTCGTGCAGGCTGGAAGCCTGCGCTACAGGTTACTTTGTGCTGTAGGGGAAAGAGCGTGTTTGGGAAGGGTTGCGCCACACCGAGCCGCGACCGTAAGGAAGCGGTTGGTCGCGCGCACACGGACCGCTTCCTTACGGTCGCGGCTCGGAAAGAGACTTCTTAGACACGCTCTCAGCGACTCAGTCGCAGAGAAAATGCGCGCGAGTCTGGATGACGGTGGTGGTGGCGCAGGGTTGAACGCGCCGCCGATTGCGTACTGAGGAGTACAGCCGACCGAAACGGGCGATCGATTTTCTGTCGCGCGGTAGTGCTTTGTCATCGATCGATTGACGGGTTGGGTGGCCCATGGCATTAGCCGTGGGGGAGTCGAATCCAGATTCGATTCGAGTCCCCCACCTGTGAGACGTGAGCCAACCAGGTCAACTGGAACCGGTCAATGCAGCGTTGGCATGGCACTGGCGGTGTATTCGTTTGATCGAGGGGTCAAATTGAAGACAATCCAGCCTGCGATGTGAATGAGCGAGGTGTTTCTCCTGTTCCGTCTTCAAACACGAAAGAAGTGGTCATATGATCTATTTGAACAACGCTGCAACAACCTGGCCTAAGCCGGAAGTCGTGTACGCAATCTTCGACAAGTCGTTTCGCGAAATGGACAGCCCGATGCGCAGTGCGTCCGGTGCCGTCCACGGCGATTTGATGACCGAGTGTCGCAAGACCATCACGTCGTTCCTCGGTATCTCCGACCCGACGCGTTTGGTGCTCGCTCCGGGCTGTACGTACGCACTCAACCTGGCCATCTTCGGATTGGACTGGAAGTCGGGTGACGTAGCTATCATCAGCGGGCTTGAGCATCATTCCGTTTCGCGACCGATTCGCAAGCTTGCGATAGAGCGGGGTATTCGCTTCGAGGTCGCGCCGTATGAACCCGGTCATCCGATTGATCTCGATTTCGTGGAGCGCATTCTGCGCAAGGGTCGTGTTCGCCTTGTCGCCTGCACGATGGCCAGCAACGTCACGGGCGATGTGTTCCCGGTTGCGGACGTCGTAGAGCTGGCTCATCAGTACAACACCCTATGTTTGGTCGATGCGGCTCAGGCGGCTGGTCTACTCGATGTTCACGCCGAGGAGCTCGGCGCCGACCTGCTCGCCTTCGCCGGGCACAAGGGTTTGTTTGGACCGCCGGGCGTGGGGGGGTTGTATGTAGCGCCGGGTCTCGACCTCAAGACGTTGGCGGAAGGAGGCACGGGCGGTGACTCGGGTCAGCATGGCATGGCTCACAAGGTTCCGTCTACCTATGAGGTCGGCACGCACAACTTGCCTGCCATCGCCGGGCTTGCGGCCGGTGTGAAGTGGATCCAGAAGACAGGTCTGAAACGCATTCGGGCCCACGAGCGGAAGCTTGCGGGGCAGTTCATCACTGGCATTTCCGAAATCCCCGGCGTGACGGTTTACGGCACGGACGATCTTGACCAGCGCACCGGCAACGTTTCGATCACGATGGATGGCACGTCGCCGAAAGAGCTCGCGGCGTGGTTGGCTAGGGAGCATCAGGTTACGACTCGCGCGGGCTACCACTGCGCGCCGCTTTCGCATGAGACCATCGGGACGCTGCCGGGAGACGGCACGGTCCGATTCAGCTTTGGCTACTTCAACACATCTGAAGAAGTGACGCGCGTCGTTAGGCACATGGTCGAAGCGCCCCGCGCCGTGTCCGCGTGATCAACTCTGTGTCGCTGTCGTTCGGTGCATTGGCCGAACGGGCGATTGGAGTCTTCGGCGGTGGATCAAGTTTGATGGTGCTCGCGCTGGTTTCCGACCTCTTCCGGACGCCGAAGGACGCGGTGACTATTTGTTCCGCGCCGCAGCCCGTCGCCTCAGTTCCGCATCGATGAACGCTTGGATTTCGCCGTCGAGCACGCCCTGCGTATTCGAAGTCAGCTCGCCAGTGCGGGCGTCTTTGACGCGCTGTTCGGGGTAGAGGAAGTAGGATCGGATGGCGTTGCCCCAACTGATTTGTCCTCGTTCGCCGTACACTTTCGCCAATTCGCTGTCGCGTTTGGCTTCTTCCATTTGATACAACCGGGCCAGCAGCATCTTTCGGGCTGTGCCCCGGTTCTTGTGCTGCGAGCGTTCGCTCTGACACTGGGCCGCGATGCCACTTGCGAGATGGGTCAGGCGTACGGCGGAGGATGTCTTGTTGACGTGCTGACCGCCCTTGCCACTAGCGCGGTAGGTATCCTCGCGCACGTCTTCGTCCCAGTCGATGTCGATATCGATGTCGTCGAGTTCCGGTTGGACGTCGACGGAAGCGAAGCTCGTCTCGCGCTTTCCCTGCGCTGAAAACGGCGAGATGCGCACGAGGCGGTGAACGCCCGCTTCGCAGGAGAGGTATCCGTAGGCGTAGGGGCCGCGAACGAGCAGGTTGCAGGATTGGATGCCGGCTTCTTCGCCGTGCCGGATGGCCAACTCTTCCACGCCATAGCCGTTGTCTTCGAAATAGCGGAGGTAGAGACGGAGCATCATTTCAGCCCAGTCACATGCGTCGGCGCCGCCGGTTCCGGCTTGGATGCTGAAGTAGCAGTGGCGGTCGTCGTTGCGGCCGGAGAGCAAGGTCAGTGTTTCAATGTGGTTGACTTCGCGAGCGAGTGCGGTGAGTCCATCGTTCAACTCGGATCGCGCGTCGGGATCTTCCTCCTCGGCGAGAAGTTCGAGCATGGCCTGCACATCTTCGGACCGATCCGCCGCCGCGCACACCGGATCGACGACGGCTTTGAGGGCCTTGAGTCGACTGACGGTCTGCTTGGCGGTGTCCGGGTTGTCCCAGAAGTTGGTGGCGGCCATCTCGCGCTCAACGGCCGCGAGGGCTTCTAGTCTGGCGGGGAAGTCAAAGAGAGTCCCGGATGGCAACAATCCGGGCCGAAAGGTCGGTCAACATGGCGACGGGGTCTTCGTGTATCATGGCGGCGACGATACCACAACGTTCAGTCGTTGGAAACCGGGCGAAGGGATGTGCGAGATCGCCGGGCGCAAGACAGTTTGCGTGCCAACGAAAGGTGCCGCCGGTTTTCCTGCGATAGGTGACAGCTGTGACTACGCGCGCATCTTACAGCCCCAACGGGGCGTCCTATTCCGGCCCAGGGCAACGCCCCGTGTCTTCGTGATTCCTTTCTCGCACCTCCGCGTTCGGGAATCATCTCCCGCGACTCGCGTATGGACGTCCAAACAGGAGAGGAAACCTGCGATGGCTTGGGGACGAGATAGGAATCTCGTCCTAGCGATGCGAAGCCTTCGACGCATGTGATGGCCGATTCGCCCGCTGGTGCGTGAGTCGTGCTGGTGCGTGAATCCCATCACGTGCTTGTGCGTGAATCGCTGGTGCGTGAATCCCTTCTCGCACCCCCGCATCCGCGAATTCGCTGGTGCGTGAATCCTTTCTCGCACCTTCGCCTGCGTGAATCCCTTCCCAACGCCTACTCATCGAATTGCGATGGCCCGTTCTCTATGATCCTGTGTAGGCCGTGCGGGGTTTGGGGGAGTTCGAGCAACACGTCATGAGAACTGTAGGGCTATTGGTTGTCTGTGCGTGGGTCGTCGCGTCGGCCAGGCTGCGCGCCGATGAAACGCTGTTTCGCTACGAGGGTAACGTGCATCCGCTCGATGCGGGAGCGCTCGTCGGGAGTCTCTGCGAAGACCCGTGCAGCGACTCCGTCGAGGATGGGCATTACGTGCTGCGCTGGCGGGTCGTCGGAGATGCGGTGAATTTCCAGTTTCAGATCACCGCTATTGAAGAACCTCCTCCGCCGCCCAACTTCTGGGTGGAGTGGCGGTTTCGGTCCAACCACGCACTAAATCCTTCTTCGATAAGCTGCGACGCAAATTTCAAGGTCCAATTTCCACCTATTGAAGATCGAATCCACATGTACGGAGACGCAGCCTTCAACGACAGTGGGGATTTCGGGATCGCGGGGTTGGACCTAGACGAATTCCACACCTTTCGCTACGAGTCCATTGACGGGATCGATTACACCCTGGCCGTCGATGGGACGGTGTTTGCCCGCCTAAGCGGAGATACTCCACTTCGCTCCACGTCGGTCGCGCTTCGTGGGCGAGGAGGCTGCATAGGCGACTCGTTTCCCAACATGATCAACGAGTGGGATTTCATCCGGTACGGGACGATTTCGTTTGGCGATCAGGTCATTGCCTCCGATCCACCGCAGGGCCTCGTCGACGCACGCAAGCCGCTCGATCGATTCACGGTCACGTTCGACTCTGCCAACTACGTCTACATAGACGACATTCTTGTTGAATCCACCGGAGGCGAGGCCCCCGTCGTACTCCAGACCCGACGACGCGAAAACGACGAACCCGACACCGTTGAGATCGTGCTTGATCGACCCGTAACCTTCGGCGAAACCACCCGCTTCACCATGACCGACGCCGGACCAGCGCCCGTCGACGGCGTCAATGTCATTGAATACCACTTCGCCACCGGCGACTTCGACAACAGCGGAACAGTAACCCTCACCGACCACGCCCAACTATCAACCTGTATGAACGGCCCCACAGCGGAATCCGCATCCAACACCTGCACCGCCTTCGACTTCACCGCCGACAAAGCCATCGACCTCTGGGACTTCGCATTCTTCCAGACGGTATTCACCGGCGACACGCCATAACCTTGTGATCATCCCGCTTTGATATGCAAGTAAGTTGTCGGGACGAGATGGTAATTTCGTCCCAGCATGCTAATGGGATCACCGGCTGGAAGCCGGTGCCACACAATATTGAGACCGCTGGTGCGTGAATCCCTTCTATGCTGGTGCGTGAATCCCTTCTCGCACCTTTGGTGGTGCTGGGCGCGGGTGCCCCATTCTTGCGCAGCAAGGGTGGGGGACGGATGAAACGTTAGGTGGGTCGCCGGCGCCGTTCGTCCCCCACCCTTCGGGAGTACCCGAAGAATGGGGCACCCAGCGTGGCCGCATGAACATCTTGCGGTGATGGATAGATAAGGTGTCGGGACGAGATAGGAATCTCGTCCCAGCGTAGTTGCGATAAGAGCTAATGGGATCACCGGCTGGAAGCCGGTGCCACACTTGTTTCACGATCGGCTGGAAGCCGGTGCCACACAAGACCGGATCGCTTCCTTGCGGGCGCGGCTCGGCAAGAGGCGTTTCAGACACGGTCTTACCGGTCGAGAAACGCGAGGCCGGTATCGATGGGTTGCTGGAGGTTTCGGACGCCTTCGACGTATGCGAGTAGGGCGTCATCGGCGATGGCAAGGCGATCTTTCAGTGCGTCTGATTCGGGGAACAAGCGTAGCCCCTCGCGCCACGCCTTGCGGGCTTTGTCGAACTGCGACATTTTCGCATACGAATCACCCAGGGCGATGTGGGCACGAACATAGTAGTCCGGGCGAATCGCATCGTCGTGCGTTTGCTGCAACTTGATGCACTGCGTGAAGTCGACCACGGCATCGTCGGAGTGGCGAAGAGCGCGGGGCCAATGAAGGTGGTTCATCCCACGGCAGTATCGCGCGACCCAAAGATCCTGGCGGCGCGTCACGACGGCGTCGAGTTCTGTAAGTGATTTTCTGGCGAGCGTGCCTTTGCTTACGATGGCCGCTAGACCGCCGCACGTCGGGATTTTGTCGACGTATGTGCAGGCCAGTTCGATGCGAAGTCGAAGGTCGCTCGGTCGCTGTCTCACCAGATCACTAAAGAACTTGACGGCCCGGTCCTGTTGGCCGAATTGGGCGCAACGCGCCCGGTAGGTGCTGGCCAGTGCAAAAGTCGGCGGAGCGCCGTCGGTTCCATCGGCAGCCGGGGGGAACTCTTTACGAAGGGCGTCTTCCACTTCGGTCAACATGCGTTTCATGTCTGCCGGATCGATCGTGGGCTGTTGCAATGCTTTGTCGTCTTCGGAAACTTTCCACGGCTTGGGTACGCCGACGTCGACGGCCAGGCGGTCGGCGTATTGACTCGGGTCTTGCTTGACCGAGATAACGCGATCGACTGCGACGTTCTCGACGTATTGCAACCCGCCGTCGGGCCATCGCACCTCGACGAGTGTCGCGCGGTTGTCATCGCCAAGCCCGAAGTGCATCCGTGGATCGCTCTGTCCGCAATAGCTGTTCCCACCGTCGCGCTCACGGATTTGCATACCCGTTTCGGTGACGACCGTCACACGCGCACCGATGCCGTCGCGCGTGGTTGCGGTTGATTCGGTACCTTCCACGTCGATCATCAGCCAGTGCCTCGGCGAGGCCGGATCGTTGCGGAACAGATTCGGAGCCTGACCCTGATTGGCGATGAACACGTCGAGGTCGCCGTCGTTGTCGTAGTCGAACGTCACGACACCGCGCCCGTCCCGGTCGCTGCCGAGGCCAACCTCCTTCGCGCTTTCCGTGAACGTATAGAATCCGTCGTTGCGCCAGAAACGAACGACTTCGTATCCTGAGAACGAACGATCACCGATCGGGGGCCAATTGGCGGCGTCGGCGGCGCTTTCTCCCGTGACGGTCCACGAGGCGAGGTCGTACCAGAAGTTGCCCTCGCCGGCGCTGATGAAGCCGTTCATCGCAATGATGTCCAAATCGCCGTCGTTGTCGGCGTCGAAGAACTTCGCCCCCCATCCCCAACCGCCGTCATAGGTCACCGTTTCGAGTGATACGTCGGTCAAGGTCAACTGACCGTCCTCGCCGCGGCCGTTGTTGTGCCACAGCATGTTTCCCTCTTGTAGGTATTCGGCGGTCGTGATGTTGGTGACGTAGATGTCGAGCCAGCCGTCGTTATTGAAATCGCCGAAGTCGACGTTCATCCCTTTCTTTGAATCCCAACCGATGGCGTGCTCGGTGACGTTGACGAATCCGCCCTTCTTGTCGTTGAGAAAGAACTGATCGGGTCCGAAGTCATTGGCGCAGTACAGGTCCGGCCAGCCATCGTTGTCCACATCCGCCGATCCGACAGAGAGCGTCCAACCCGGATCGTCGATGCCGAGCGACTTGGCCACGTCTACGAATGTGCCATCGGCTTGCTGTCGGTAGTGGTAGTTGCTCCCGCCGTTGCGGGCTTTCTCGAAGTCGTCGTGCATGATTCGCGTATTCTTGAGATGCCACAGATCGACCTCCTCGAAGTAGTTGCCGACGTAGATGTCGAGTCGGCCGTCGAGGTTGTCGTCGAGGAATAGTGCGGAGTTGCCGTTAGCCCAGGGTGTCCCCGGACGGCCGTCGGGTTGTGTGAACACGTCCTTGGTGACGTCGCGAAACGTGCCGTCCCCGTTGTTGCGAAACAGCACGTCGCGCCCCCAGCGAACGACGTAAAGGTCGCTCCATCCGTCGTTGTCGTAGTCCGCCCAGACGCAGTCCATGCTCGTACCGTCATCGCCGTTAAGGTTGGCGACTCCGGCGGACTCAGCGACGTCGGTAAACGTGCCGTCGTGGTTGTTTCGGTAGAGGAAGTTGGGTTGACCCTTGCGTGAATTGGTGACGTACAAGTCCAGCCAACCGTCACGATCGAAGTCCGCCGTAGCAGCCGCCGCGCCGACACTGGCCATCCACGTCATGATATGGTCGAGTTTGTGATCCAACACGGGCGGGTGGTGCTTGTGCGTAATCCCGGCGCGAGCGGTCACGTCGGTAAAGGTTGTGGTCTCGCCGACAACTGGTGCCGCCGGTGTCGGCGCGGGATCGCTACGCTTGCATCCGATGGCCCACAATATCGTGCCGGCAACGAGAATGAAGAGGTGTGGCGATCGCAGTCGGGTGATGATTCGCATTACTCGTGGACAATCCTTCCCGACGTAAGACGTACTCGATGCGGTGGCACGCACTTACGCCTCGTCCACCCTGTCATGGGTACTACGCCACTGACCCCAACAATCTGACATCGCGCGCTGGACCGTACGAGAAATTATAGCGTAGAGGCCTGATCTGGGAAAACTGGGGGCTCGTTACAGCGGGATGCAAGACGGAATCGGCGTTCATTTATCAGAGCATAGGACGCGAGCCCTGTGTCCGGTCTGGTATCGAAGAAGCGCGGTGCTCGCTCGTATCATGTCAGTGGGCTAGCGCCCACAGCTCTGACAGTGCGTGCCGCCTTCAAACGTGGTTGAACGACCCGCCTAGTCTGTCACGCACCCGTCGCATAGCGGTTGCCACAGGCGCCGAGGGTCGAGAATCGTAGTAGGATCGGCGCATGGCATTCGGTGCGGCGGATTTGTGCGTTCTCGGCGGGTATTTCCTAGCCATTCTCGCGGTAGGAGTATGGTTCGGACGCGGCGAACGCACGACGGACGACTTCTTCCTCGGCGGTCGGCGACAGCCTTGGCTCATCGTCGGGTTGTCCATTGTCGCGACGGAGGTCAGCGCACTCACCTTCATCGGCGTGCCAGCCGACGCCTTCAACGGCGATTGGAGCTACCTGCAGATGTACGCCGGCGCCTTTCTCGGGCGCATGTTGATCATCTGGTTGCTGCTGCCCGCGTTCTACGGTGGCTCCGTGACGACGGTCTATGAATACCTAGGACAGCGGTTCGGACCGGGGACGCGAACGACCGCCTCGCTCATGTTCTTCGCATCGCGAATACTTGGTAGCGGCATTCGACTTCTGGCGGCTTCGATCGCCATTGCCGTCGTGTTCCAATGGTCGCTCACGTGGGTGATTATCGGTTGCGCTGCGGTAGCGATTGCGTATACGACGTTCGGGGGCATCAAGGCGATCATCTGGACCGACGCGTTGCAGGCGTTCGTGTTCCTCGGCGGAGGCGTAGCGGTTGTCCTCTTCTTCGCGTTGTCGACGGACGGAGGGTTGTCCGCCCTGGTTTCACGGGCGAGCGAGTCCGAAAAGCTGCACGTCGTCACGTGGTCGCTGGATCCGAACAACGTGCGGTCGTTCTGGGTGCTGACCATTCACGCCACGATCTTGAACATGGCCGCACTCGGTACGGATCAAGACTTGACGCAGCGGATGCTGACGTGCCCCGATCTTCGTCGCGGACAGCGGTCGCTCTTGTTGAATGCGTTCATGGGACTTCCGATCGTTTGCCTGTTCCTGCTGATCGGTTCGTTAATCTGGAGCTACTTCGAGCAGGCGGGTGTTGTGCTTCCTCCCGACGTGATCAAATCTAGGAACCAAATCTTCCCACACTTCATTGCCCACGTCTTGCCACGTGGTTACGGAATCAAAGGGTTGCTTGTGGCGGGAATATTTGCGGCCGCTATGTCCAGTCTAGACTCTGCACTCGGTGCGATGTCGTCGACCGCGGTCACGGACTTCTATCGACCGCTCAATCGATTTATGCGAAGGGGGCGGGTTGCGCCGGCTGGCGCGAACGGATCGGACGAACGCGAGTTGCTGATCGCGCGAGGGCTGACGTTGTTCTTCGGCGTGGTGTTGGCGTGCGTTGCTATTGCCTTCCAAGAACACGACGACTTGCTGTGGGAAGCGTTCAAGTGGGTCGGGTTAATCGTCGGCGGGATGCTTGGCGTATTTCTGCTTGGTGTGACCACGAAGCATAGGGGGCACGACGTCGCCAACGTCGCCGCGATGCTCACGTCCGTGATCGGGCTTGTGCTGATCAAGCATTATCAAGAAGCCACGAGCGTAGTGTACATCGCTTGGCCTTGGTGGGTGGTGATTGGTACGGGCTGGACGTTCGGCGTGGGGGCATGCTTTCGGACGCGCGACGCGCGACGAACCGAGCCGCGCCCCTGAGGAAGCGGTTGTCACCCATGAGAGGGTAGGGTGCGTCCCGGACGCACCGTTCTTGCTGCATCCGATGGTCGGCAGGTCTCTATGCATCGCGAGCGTCCGGCTGAAGGTGCGGCCGGGACGCACTCTACGCGCTTCTCGCGCACGTTCCTAAAGAACGAAGGCATGCCCTGTCGGATGACGGGCATGCCTTCGCATGTCTTATGAGTTTCGTTCCGCGAAGGTGCAGTCTCTATCACTTCGTGGGCGTGGGCTTCTTGTTGCCTGCTTCCTTCTCTCGGGCTGCTTCGACAATCTCTTCCTGAATGGTCTTCGGGCAGCGGCGGTAGGCAGAGAACTCCATGGAGAACGTGGCTTGACCTTGGGTCATGGATCGCAGGTCGGTCGAATAGCCGAACATGTTGGCCAGCGGCACCTCGCCGGTGATGATGACTACGTTGGTCTTCATGTCGGTGGCAGTGACGAATCCGCGTCGGGAGGAAAGGTCGCCGACGACGCTGCCTTGGAATGCCGTGGGCACTTCGATTTCCAACTTCATGATCGGTTCGAGCAACGCGGGCTTCGATTCGCGCATAGCCTGTCTGAACGCGGATCGTGCACACACTTGGAACGCCATATCCGAGGAGTCTACGGCGTGCGAAGATCCGTCTTCGAGCACCATTTTCGTGCCGACCACCTCATAGCCGGCAAGCGGCCCGTTGGCCCGTGCCATTTGGAAACCCTTGTCGACCGAGCTGATGTACTCCGTCGGAATACGCCCACCGGTTACGTTGTTCTCAAACACGTAGTCCTCGCCGTCTTCGGGGTCAATCGGAACGAGCTTGCCGACGACGTGGGCATACTGTCCTGAACCGCCTGTTTGCTTCTTGTGCTTGTAGTTGAAGGGCGTTTCGTTGCTTGGCGACTCGCGATATTGCACCCTGGGCAGACCGATCGTGACGTTGGCCTTGTATTCGCGTCGCATGCGCTCGACGTAGACTTCGAGGTGCAATTCGCCCATACCGGAGATGATCGTCTGACTGATGGCTTCATCGAAATGGGCGTGGAACGTCGGGTCTTCCTTGACGAATCGGTTGAGGGCCTTGGACATGGCTTCGCGGTCTTCGTTGCGCTCCGGTTGAATGGCGATCGAGATCACCGGGTCCGGGCAGTGCATGCTTTCCAGCGATAGGTTGATCGACGGGTCGCAGAGCGTGTCGCCCGATACGCAGTCGATGCCCATGACCGCGACAATATCGCCGGCGTAGGCGTATTCGACATCGTCTCGTTTGTCGGCGTGAATGCGATAGATGCGTCCGATGCGCTGCTGCTTTCCGGTGCGCGAGATGGTATATCGCCCGCCGCGCTTCATCCGGCCTTGATACACGCGCGCATACGTGACCTGCCCGAACGGCTCGTCACAAATCTTGAATGCCATGGCCACGAGCGGACCCTCAGTATCGGCGGAAAGCGTGACCTCGGCGCCGTCGTTGTCGTTGTCGCAGGCGTAGGCCATGCGGTCGATGGGTGACGGTAGATATTGCGTGATGGCGTCGAGTAGGCTTTGGACGCCCTTGTTCTTAAAGGCCGTGCCAACAAGTACCGGGACGATCTCGCGACTTAGGGTCGCTTGGCGCACGGCGTGGTGAATCTGGTCGTGTGTCGGATCTTCGCCTTCGAGAAGCACTTCCATCAGCGCGTCGTCATATAGGCTTAGGGTGTCGAGCATGCCATGTCGTGCGCGATCAGCATCCTCAACAAGCGCGGCCGGGATATCCTCGACACGGACCGTTTCTCCCTTGGGTCCGTCGTAATAGAACGCCTGCATGGTGATCAGATCGACCACACCTTCGAAATCTTCACCGGCGCCGATGGGCACCTGCATCGGGACGGCGACGAGTCCGAGCTTGGTCTCTAGCTCGGAGACCACCTGTCCCGGGTCGGCGCCAATGCGGTCCATCTTATTGATGAAGGCGATGCGCGGTACGCGGTAACGCCGCATCTGGCGATCTACCGTGATCGACTGAGACTGTACGCCGCCGACGGCACAGAGCACGAGCACGGCGCCATCAAGCACCCTCAGCGAGCGCTCGACCTCGACGGTGAAGTCCACGTGCCCCGGCGTATCGATGATGTTGATCTCGCGGTGGTCCCACGCCACCGTCGTCGCCGCCGAGGTGATCGTGATGCCACGTTCTTTTTCCAACTCCATGAAGTCCATCGTCGCGCCGCCGCCGTCTTTGGCTTTGATCTCTTGGATGCGGTGGATCCGGCCGGTGTAGAAGAGTATCCGCTCAGTCAGCGTGGTCTTGCCGGAGTCGATGTGCGCGGAGATTCCGATGTTCCTGATATTGCTGAGGTCTGAAACACCGCCGTCTTGGGTACGATGAACTTCGTTCGATGCCATGATTTTGTTGTCGCCACCGGTACGGCGATCACCGCCCGGTCGATCTACTTTTTGAACACTAATCCACACAAAGGCAATGCGGACCGCCCGCATGTGCCAAGAAAGCCCACCTCACCGAAAGTATCGATACCGAAAAACCATTGGTTTCCGACAAACTCTGGTGTGAGATGTGCGCCCGAAAACTACTATTTGGCCGTCTGGTTACATAAGACCGCAGCCGATTAGGAGTGAATACACCCCCCAAACCCCCGTCCGTGGGCGAAGACCGCACCCACCGTGGGGGGCCGAAACGCCTTGCTCTGTAGCGATAATAATCACACCAGGGGGCAAGAGCGGCATTCTACGGCGAATGGCTGATCCCGCTTGGCAGTCACGAAGGATACACCATCGCGAGTCCATAATCAACTCGACTTGTGAAAACTTTCCTATTAAGGACGCTTATCGACTTGTGGCTGAGAAAAGGTTAAGCGCCGATGGCCAACTTCTTGGGATATCCGTCGTCAGTCGGACCGGTTGGATATGGTGTTCGGGCGATGGGCGTGGATCAGCCGCGCGGCTTTCGCGGGCCGAATCGCAGAACGAAGTCGTCCGTGAGTCGATCACCGAGCGGTGAGTGATAGCTCACGGCAAGCACGTACCGCTTGCCGTCAGCAAGGTCCACCGAATGGACCGCCAACTGGAATTCGTACATTTGCGTCACGCCGTTCCAATAACCCCGCTGCTGTTTTTCGGTCTCAAGGTGGATGTCCCAGTGGTCCAATCGCTTGCCCCGGCGCTCGCCGCTGGCGGGTACGAACTCGAACAGCCCGACTCGAACATCGCCGGCGATCATCAGCCCGGGGTTATCGAGGTAGTTGACCGCCTGTAGCAAGAGTTGGATTCCGTCGGGCGTGTCGTCCTTGTCGAAGCTGGCGACGCGCGTGAACGGCTCGACGATTTCAATTCGCCGGGGCATCAGGAGCGACAACATATCCCGTTGCATCGGGTCATTCACGGTTGGTGAAGGGCTCACGCATCCCGAGCAGATGGCCGCTACGACGCCTGCGACGAGTGGGAACGCACGGGCGCCGCGAACGCCGGCCTGCGAACGTCCGCGTTTGTCCGACGCCAAATCGGACCCGGTGCCGGCAGGGAAGGTTGGCGGCGACGAAGTTCGGTGTAGAATCGCTCGGGGGATTAGCTTCATGATGGCTACCGTGTTCGCGTGCGGACGTCCACACCGTGTGCGCACGGTCAGGATTATGTCATTTTGCCTCGACCGTCAACCGAGGCGGAGGGAATAGATCCACTCATGCTGATGCAACGCGTACTTGCCTGCGGATTCGTGGCCGCGATCTTGGTTTCCGGGTGTGCAACACCCCATCCATCGCAGCGAGAGCCATACATGCTCGCGATGCGCTACGACGTCGAGCCCAGATTGGTCGACGTCGCGAGTGGCGACGTGCTTACCACCGTCCGTCGAGACTTCGGCGTGATTCACGATCTCGGTTTTGAGAGCGTGCTCCTTTGGCACGTGGAAGACGTGGACCGGACCGCCATCATGCGAATCGCTCAAGATGAGGGCCTGACTGTGTGCGTTGGCGATCAGACCATCGAGGCGTATATCGATCGCGGGATCATCCCCGGTCAGTTTCTCAGCGTCCGCAGCATGACTCGCGGGATTCCGAGCTACGTCACGGATGGCGTCGGGTTCGCGGCCATTCTGGTCGATCCCGGTTCGACGTTGCAATCTGCCGGACGAGCAAGCGCCGTCGTCACCGAACTGCGGCGGTGGGGTATGCCGTGGGTCGTGGCCGGCTCGCGAGGTATGGCCGGGGACATTGGCGGGCTGGCGACCATAGCGTCTTCGGAGTTCGTTGCGGGGGATGAACCGGCGGAAGCCCGATCGGCCATCAGTCTGATGCTTGCACAGTTCCACGAGCACTTGCAGCAGGGGCGAAATACCGGTCTCTTGGTGGACCGGTTCTACAGGCCGCCTGATCAGCCGCAGGCGGTCTGGCATGCCGACGGCGGTCTCGACCCCGCACAGGCGGCCGGAATCGCGGCCATCGTGGTCCGGGCGCGCCAGTGGGGACCGAGGCTTTCGGGTCTTCCGGTCGAGCCAATGCCCGGGGCTCAAACGTCCGATGGCAACGTTCGGGTGTCGCTGATGAGCGATGCGAAACGATGTTATGTCCTAGTGAGCAGCACCGACATAGCGGTCGCGGGCGGCGCCGTCTGGTTTCCGGAGACCGTCGCCGATCGCGGCGTGGATCGGGCGGTCGAGATTCCACCTGTTCCCAGCGGCGGACCGGGGCGGGTGTTTCGACCTCGCGATGGAAGGGTGATGCTGGACGTAGACCTACGTTTCGATCACGCGACTCTTTTTGAGATAGTGTTTCGGCGCAACCAACCGGTTTCGAGAGTAGTAGAGTCTTCGCAGCCTGTTCACTAAAGCGTGGCACCGGCTTCCAGCCGGTGATTCATTAGCGTTGTTCGCTAGGGCTGAGTGGGGTACCGTGTGCGGAGTCGACGTGCCCTCGGCGGTTGCGTCTTGGGCTCTGTTTGTTGCTGATTTTCCGTAGAGGGTATTCAAGAAGGGGTGCTTCGAACCGAGCCGCGACCGTCAGGGAGCGGTAGTTCGCCTTGCACATGGACCGCTTCCTTACGGTCGCGGCTCGGAAAGAGACTTCTTAGACACTCCCGTAGCGCGAAACTCGGCATTTTTGACTAACGTGGACCACGTTTGATGTGGTCGGTGTCTCGATGGACGGATTTGAGAGCATTATGACGAACATATTGATCACCGGCGGGGCGGGGTTCATCGGTTCTCACTTGGCGACGCGCATGGTCGAGCTCGATCATCGCGTTACGGTGTTGGATGACCTTTCAACCGGTCACCGCGAAAACCTGACCCATCTTGGAGATCGTTACACGCTGATCGAAGGTGACATGTGCGACCCGAAAGTGTGCAAGGATGCATGCCGAGACGTCGAAATCGTGTTCCACCAAGCCGCCATCCCATCAGTGCCCAAGTCGGTTAAGGATCCGGAACGTAGCCACGCAGCCAACATCAATGGTACGTTCAATGTACTCAACGCCTGCGTGCATGCGAAGGTGCGCCGGTTTATCTTCGCAGCCAGCAGTTCGGCCTATGGTGAAACGGTTGAGTCGCCCAAGCACGAAGGCATTCGTCCCGAGCCGCTCAGTCCCTACGCCGTGCAAAAATGCACCTGCGAGCACTACGCCCGTGCTTTTTACGAGTGTTACGGTTTGCAGACGCTTTCGCTGCGTTACTTCAATGTGTTCGGCGTGCGGCAGGATCCATCCAGCGGTTATGCCGCTGCGATTCCGGCGTTTGTGACGGCCATGCTTCGCGGCGAGCGGCCTACGGTCTTCGGTGACGGCGAGCAGACGCGCGATTTTACGTACATCGACAACGTCGTGCTGGCCAACGAACTGGCGATGAACGTCGACAAGGCCGTGGGCAACGTGGTCAACGTGGCGTGCGGCGAACCGATTACCATCAACCGCGTGCTCGAAGCGATCAACAAAGCCCTCGGCACCGACATCGAACCCAACTACACCGCTGAGCGACCGGGCGACGTGCGTCACTCCTCAGCGGACATCTCGCTGGCTCGGAAACTTCTGGGGTTTGCTCCGAAAGTATCGTTTGAACAGGGGCTGGCGCTGGCGATCGAGTACTACCGTTCGGTCACGTCGACGGACTGACTCGGCGACGCGGACGGGCGCATGCCGCCGGAGCGTGAACCGCCGGAGCGTGAACCGCTGGAGCGTGAACCGCTGGAGCGTGAACCGCTGGAGCGTGAATCCCTTCTCGCTCCTCCGTTGGTGCCGAGACCGCTGGAGCGTGAATCCTTTCTCGCTCCTTCGTTGGTGTCGAGACCGCTGGAGCGTGAATCCTTTCTCGCTCCTTCTTTGGTGCCGAGAAAGGATTCACGGCACAGCATGCGGGAGGATTCACGGCACAGTACAAGTGGCATTCTCGTGGTGTCGAACAGGGTTTATGGTGGTGTGTAGGATAAGCATGGCGCACTGGGTGCGTGCGGATCAGGCAACAAATGGGCAAACCAATGACTGCGAATGCGACGACTCTTAGCGATCTTCAGGCGATGATCGAGAAGATGTATAGTGATAAGGACCGCGAGCGCGGCGTGGCGCCTACGTTCATGTGGTTCAGCGAAGAGGTGGGTGAGCTCGCCTCGGCGCTGCGCGAGGGCTCGCCAGAAGAACTGGCGGCGGAGTTCGCGGACGTGCTTGCGTGGTTGGTGACGCTGGCGAACATTAGCGGCGTGAACCTAACCGATGCCGTGGCGACTAAGTATGGCCATGGATGTCCGGGCTGTGGGTCGATAGTTTGCGAGTGCAATACCAAACCGTAGGTTCTAGTGCGTTGTCACGACTCAAGTGACGGGTTCATCCGATCCGAGCCGCGACCGTGAGGACGCGCTTTCAAGCTGTCACGACCGGCTGGCAAGCGTCCGCTTCCTTGCGGGTGCGGCTCGGTAACCCCATCAGCTGATGTGTGACAGAGCACTAGGTCGCTTGAAGGGCCGACCGTATATGTCGAAACCACCAGATTACTATTCCGTCCTCGGCGTTGATCGCAACGTTTCCAAAGACAAACTCAAGCGCGCCTACCGCGTCCTCGCCAAGAAGTTCCATCCCGATCGAAATCCCGACGACCCGAGCGCGGAGCGCAAGTTCAAAGAGGTGCAGAAGGCATATGACGTGCTGAGTGACGAGGCGAAGCGGTCTGAATACGACCAATATGGAGCAGCCGGTGTCGGTCAGTGGGCGACGAACCCGCGCGGACAGCGCGTCTATCAGTGGGGGGCTGACTCGAGCATCGACGGCGACGATTTGGAGAGTCTGTTCGGCGCGTTCGGTGGTCAGCGCGGCGGCGGCGCCGGCGGACCGAGCATATTCGATAACCTGTTCGGCGGATCGCGGCGTCCGCGTCAAGCCGCTCCCGAGCGCGGTCGAGATGCCGAGCGGCGAATCTCGCTCTCGTTTGATCAGGCGTTCAAGGGCGCTGTCGTGACGGCTTCGATTGGTGGCGGGCGTCGTGGCGCGGCGGAAAAGCTGGACGTGCAGATTCCCGCCGGCGTGAAGGATGGTCAGCGGATTCGCTTGGCTGGTCGGGGTCATCCCGGGCGCTATGGTGGTCCTGCCGGCGATTTCTACCTAGTGTGTGCGGTGCAGCCTCATCCGTACCTTGTGCGACGCGACGCCGACGTTTACCTGGACGTGCCCATTTCCATCACCGAAGCCGCCCTCGGCGCACGCATAGATGTGCCCACGCCCGAAGGTCGGGCTACAGTTACCATTCCTGCGGGAACGCCGTCTGGAACGAAGCTAAGGCTTTCGGGTCACGGGATGACCCGTCCCGGCGGATCGGCGCGCGGCGACCAATATGTTGTGGTAATGATCGTCCCACCCGAGTCGGTGACCGACGAGCAACGTCGTTTGCTAGAGACATTGCGGGATGAGCATGCCTACGATCCAAGGAGCGGGTGCGCGTGGAGCGCTTCCGCTTGACGCCGGTGGTCGTGAGTCGGTGGCGACGTTGCGCGCGGCGTCAACATGCCGCGGCGAGCAGGTTGGTTTGCAGCCTGTTGAAGAAGGCTAGTGCTTTGTTACAGCTAAGACTTCGGGTTTGGTTTGTCCAATCCGAGCCGCGACCGTGAGGGAGTGAACATTGCCAACCCGAACAATAAGGTGTGACGGAGCGGTAGCTTTCGATCGTGCCACAGCGATGTCGCCGGTGACGATGGGCTGCGGCCCCATCAACGGGGGGAGTCGCCAAGGGATCACCGGCTGAAAGCCGGTGCCACGCTTTACTAGCAGGCTGTTAGGGGCCGGTGCGAACGTGTTGTGGGATTCGATTCGGTGACTGGGATGAGGAACAAGCGTGTGTGTCGGATGCAACGGCGGGGCCGATACCGTGCTCGCCGGCTCGGTTGGCGTTGCTCGATCGTTGCGCTCGGAGCCATTCTTGTTTCCGCACCGGTCCGAGCCGCGTGGCAGACGGCCGATAGTGGCGCCGCAAGTACCGCGAGATCTGCTGCGGCGCGATTGCTCGTTCTACTCGTCGTTGGTGTCGGCGTACTCCTGTTTGTGGCGATTGCTTTCTTGTACTTGCGATCTTCGCGACGGTATCGGCAGTGGCTGCTACGCCGTCGACCGGAGGCCACACCGTCGGATGACATTTGGTCGAAGAGCAAAGTGCCCGACGTGCATGATGACAATGGGCTCGAATAGTTTGGGCCAGTCCCCGCAGTGGGCGCGTCACGCCTGATCCAGGAAATACCTCGCAGCCTGTCGGACAAGGCACGTATTCAATCGCGTCGCCGTGAGCCCGCCCGTGACAGCGGGCCGCGTTACCGTCAAGGGACGGAAATTGCTCAAGGATCACTGGTTGGAAGCCGGGGCCACACTTTGTTAATAGCGCGCTACGGTCACATGCCACACTTTTTCAACAGGCTGTTGGGAGTATCAATGTGAAACTTGACGGCGCGGTAGCGTTGGTGACGGGGGGCGCCAGGCGCGTGGGGCGGGCGATCGTGCTCGAGCTGGCGGACGCCGGCTGCCGCGTGGCGATCCACTACCACAACTCAGGGGCAGAGGCGGCGGAGCTCGTCGACGTGATATCGCGACGCGGTGGTCAGGGCAAGGCGGTCGGCGGCGACTTGACCAACCCGTCGGTCTGGTCCGACATCGTCGAACAGACGGTCGCGGAACTCGGCGGGTTGGACGTGCTCATCAACAACGCGTCGCAGTTCGAGGTGGCGGGCTCGGACACGCTCGACGGTTTCGATCTCGAACAGGCGGAAGGCATGTTGCGGACGAATCTCGTAGCTCCGCTCGGTCTCTGCAAGCAAGCGGCCGGTCATCTCGCACGCGGCGGATCCGGAAAGATCGTCAATCTCTGCGACATTTGGGGCGACAGGCCGTTGGTCGACCATTTGGTCTACAGCGTGTCGAAGGCCGGTCTTTCGGCGCTCACCAAGGGGCTAGCCAAGACACTCGCCCCCGCCGTCCAAGTGAACGGTATCGCCCCGGGCATCGCCATGTTCCCGGCGGATTACTCCGAGCAGGTGCGTAGCGATCTGCGGGCGAAAGTGCCGCTCCAGAGGGAGGGCTCAGCCGAGGAGGTCGCGGGTCTCGTTCGCTATCTTGTCGAGTCGGGTGACTACATCACCGGTCAGATCATCCCCATCGACGGCGGTCGATCTATCGCCTAGCAGCACAGTTGAACAAGTGTGGCACCGGCTTCCAGCCGGTGATCCGTTAGCGATTTTCACCTCTTGACGGGGACAAGTCCCGTTGTCACGGGCGGCTGCGCGGCGACCGTGGGGTGCGCCAACCTCGAACTATTACGTCGGCCAGTCGTAAATCCATTAGAGACTTGGTCGGGTGCAAGACGGGATTCGGCGGCGTGAGAACAGATGTCGGTGCCCCATTCTTCGCGTCACCGCGTAACGCACCACATGGAAGAACAACCGCCCTGTGACGCGAAGGTGGGGGAATGCTGGTTTTTTCGTGAACTATCCGTCTCCCACCCTTCGCCTACGGCGAAGAATGGCGCACCCGCCGAAGGTGTCATGCACCCGACCTGATCGGGCGGCAGGACGGGCGGTTGCGAACGTTGTCGCAGGGCCTAGAATTGAGCGGCTGTGGCCAACGCACGCCACGCTGGGGCTGCGTTTCGCCGCAGCGAAGGATGCTCTTGGTCTCCGGCGGGCGTTCGAACGGCCTTGCGGGGCCATCGCGCTCCGTTTGATTGGCGTGGCCGCGCGCGTAGGCCGAGTGGTTCCCGGCGTTTGCAGCGATATATGCGATCGCCAAACTTGAGATTGTCGCGGCGCCCAGGGTGGCTCCGTCCGCGTATCCATTGAAGGAATGTAAGTGATAACACCGTTGCTTGCCTTATCGGTTGACTCAGGACCGTATGTCAGCGTGGTCAAAGTCGCCGTCGTCGTGGTGATGCTGCTTCTGTGGGCCTTCGCGGCTCAGTGGGTCGATCGCGATACTAATGTGGTCAAGACACGCCGCGAGCAGTGGAACATGGTCGTGTTGGCCGGCGCCTGTGTGGCCACCTTCGTGCTGTTCATGGTCCCCATGTGGCACGGTTCGATGTTCGCCGTCGGCATCACCGCTTGGGTATCACTCGCGGGCGGCGCCATGCTCGCGTATGTCGTGCATCGCAACAGTCGCATGGTGGCGTCGGCCAAGGTGCTGACGATCGGGCACGTTAAGCGAGTCCTTTCCCGCGGCGACGGCAGAAAACGCATCAAGGATAAGGGTCTCCGCGTCAAGCTCACAGATCATGACGACAAGTTCGTTGAACTCCCTGACGATCCCGACGACGCCCAGGCGTTTCAGGACGTGCAGGAGTTCTTATACGATTTGCTTTGGCGTCGCGCTTGCGCCGCCGACATCGTCGCCGGCAAGGAGAAGTATCGACTCGTCTACCGGATCGACGGCGTCTCGACCGAGCGGGAAGAGGGCATCGAGCCTGAGATTGGCGAGCGATTGGTTCGATTTCTCAAGCAAATAGCCGGTCTGAAGGTAGAAGAAATTCGGCGACCACAGCACGGGTCAATCGAAGCGGCGTTGCTCAGCGCATCCGGAAACCCCGGCAAGACGGACGTATACACGTCGGGGACGACCGCTGGAGAGCGGATGCGGCTTAATATCAACGCCGACCCGCGGGTGATGCGACTGCACGAACTCGGTCTGGCGTCGTCGCGGCTGGGGGGTATTAAGAAAATACTCGGTCAGTCGCACGGTCTGTTTCTCATCAGCGCGCCGGAACACCAGGGCTTGACGACGACGCAATACGCCATCCTTCGCAGCCACGATGCGTACATGAACAACATCCACGCGTTGGAGCGCCGTCCGCTCACAGAAGTGGACAACATCACCCAGCATCAATACGAGGGCGCCAATTCGGACGTGAATTACGCACGCATGCTGCAGACCGTGCTGCGCAAAGAACCGGACATTGTCATGGTCGGCGAGTGCGAGGATCGTGAAACAGCCCAGATCGCCGCGCGAGCAGCCGCCGATGACCGCAAGATTTATCTTGGCCTGACGGCGAAGGATAGTATGGACGCCCTCAGCAAGTACATAACGTTTGTGGGGAAAAACTCCCTCGTGGCGAAGTCGCTGATTGGCGTTGTGAATCAACGTCTTGTGCGCGTGCTGTGCAAGGAGTGTCGGGAAGCGTTCGAGCCCGACGCCGCCACGCTCAAGAAGCTGAACATGTCGGCGGACAAGATCGAGTGTTTTTACAGGCCGCCGTCGGAGCCCAAGGTGGACCGAAGGGGTCGCGTCATACCGTGCGTCGAATGTCAAGGCACCTCGTACAAAGGTCGTACCGGAATCTTCGAGTTGTTAATTGTGGACGCGTCCCTGAAGGAACTCCTCGCGGAGGGGGCGCCGGTCGCCAAGATCAAGGCCCAGGCTCGAAAGAACAGAATGTTCTACATGCAGGAAGAGGGCTTGTTGAAGGTGATTGACGGTACGACGAGCATGAACGAAATCCTCCGCTGCCTCAAACAGGGCGACAAATAGGGCGAGAAAGACACCATGTGGTTATCACTGCTGCTGGTCGCATTGATCATAGGCATCAGCATTCGGCAAGCGACGCAGGGGCTTTTCAGTTCGCTGATCATGCTCGTGCTGACGCTCTCCTGTGCGGCGACGGCTGTCGGAACGTATGAATGGATCGCCATTCAGTGGGTGGCGCCCATGTGGCGACCGAGTTTCGCCATGTCGATCTCCCTCGCCTTGGCCTTCGCCGTTCCGCTTATCGTGCTCCGTTTGCTCTTCGATAAGGTGATCAAGCGAGCCTGTTTGCTGCCGGCCATTGTCGATCGCGCGGGGGCGGGTATCTGTGGCGTGATCACCGCGATGACCATCGTCGGCGTGCTTGCGCTCGCCCTGCAGATGCTTCCCTTTCACGACGGATCGATACTCGGTTTCTCGCGCGTGACCCCGATCAGACCGGATCCGACCGGTGCCGATTCGTCGGCGAGCGAATCGGCGGAGGAGCGATCGCTGCTCTTGAGCCCTGACAAGTTTGTAGTCAAAGTCGCCGCAATGCTTTCCGCCGGTATCTTCAGCAGCGAGCTCGATTTTCACGAGCACAATCCGAATCTTACGCAGGTGATCGGGTGGGTTGGGGCGACGCACGGCGGGGTGTCTCGCTACGCTCCGCCCGGTTCCATGTCCATAATAGCTACGCAAGAGGTGGACACGGTTTACCGCCTCAAGCCGGGCGACGCGCGCAGCGGGGAGGGGCCGACCTATGAGCCCATTCCGCCGACGGCTGGGAAGACGTTGCGCATGGTGCGCGTCAGGTTGTCCAACAAAGCCCGCGATGAAAACAAGACCGTCAACTTTACGCTTCGCCAATTCCGGATGGTCGGTCGACAGGGCAAGTCCGGACCTCTGGAGCAGTACTTCCCCGTGGCCATTCAACAAGAAGACGCCAACGACCCCACGAACCGGCATATTCGCCTCAAGGGACTGTACAAGGCGACACCGGTCATAGATGAAGTTTTTGCGCCTCGCGGTGGCGGTATGGAGATCGAGATGGTTTTCGAGCTGCCGGAGTCATTTTTGCCGACGTTCTTGGAGTACAAGCGGTCAGCCCGCCAGGCGATTGGTCCGGCCGAAGCGAAGTCGTCGTCGGATTCATCCGCAACGGCGCCGGTGATACCAACCAGTTCGAAAGCGTCGGATACGCCGCCGCCCGCGTCGCGTCGCGCCTCGCGGCGTTCGCACCGATCGACATCATCCGACGCGCCGCCCACGCGGCGGCGGAAGGGGAACGTTCGTGGCGTAACCGTCAAAGAAGGCGGCACGCGATTCAGTGACGAGCTGCCGATTACACTGACTTCCTACCGTGGACTCAAGAATGCCGACGTCAAGCGCGGGGCGATGGTCTCAGGCCATCTGATCGCCGACTATAACAATCAGGCTGAGGGTTCCGACCCGCCCGTCGCCAAGTTTCACGTACCCGCCGACAAGCGTCTGTTGCAGTTCGAGGGTGAGAAGCTTCAGGCGGGGAGCACGCTGGGTAAGGCGCTCAGCTTCGCGGTGGCGACGTTGCAGAACTACTTCGTGCAGGATGAACGAGGGCGCCGCTACAAGGTGACGGGCAAGTACGCGATCGCCGACGTGAACGGTACGAAGACCATAGAAGTCCAATACTTCAGCAACCCGGTCGGAGCCATCGGTGGCATGGGCAAGTTCAGCAAGATCAACGAGAAGACACTGAAACGCGACGACCGTTTCGTCCTGCTCTTCCTCGTCGATCCGGGTGCGACTATCGTTCGCTTCAGCACGGGGGGCGCGGCCACACGGGCTGACGATCTGACAAGTCAAAACCTGACCGCGCCGGACTAGCGCTCCGTCACACATTGCATTGACGGGCATACGGAGCCGCGCCCGTAAGGAAGCGGACGTTTGAAATCCGGTGTGGCGACCTAAGGTCGCTCCCTTGCGGTCGCGGCTCGGATCGTCTGCGTGGGGGAGTCGAATCATTCGCGGTTTTGCGTTCAGGCCTCTGACGGCGTCGACCACGTAGACGGTGCAGTCGAAGACCAACGGATGACAATCAACAAGGAAGACCATGACCACCAAGCCCATCAAAGTCAAGCAGCTAGCCAAAGAACTGGGCGTCACCTCGCGCCGAGTTATCGATCTGTGTCGTGAGGCTGGCATCCCGATTCAAAACAGCATCGCCAAGCTCAACGCCGACGCCGAGCGTCTCGTTCGAGCGAAGATCGCCGCGTCCGACTGAACTGTTCGTGTGTCGGGGTCATAGCATCCCGTTGAAGAAGTGTGGCACCGGATTCCAGCCGGTGATCCGTAGGCGATTTCTTCCGTCTGACGGAGACACTTTCCGCTGCCGAGGTGGGTTCGCAACGTCGCGTGGATACCAGCCTTGTTCAACAGACTGTTGGGGTCATAGCCGTCGACACGCGACTCACACACGAACCCGACAAGCCTACAAACTACCGGTCGATTCGCATCGGACGCTTCTTCCCAATCGCAGCGCACGAAACGATTCGCCCATGCTCTCTGCCGGAAATGATGCCATCCGCAAGCCACTGACCAGCGATATCCTTGACGCATCGTAGCAAGTCCCCGCGACGGCGCGGTGCGTCTTCACACTCAGCAATTAGGTCGGCCATCGTGCAGCCATCGTCGAACAGTACGTTGTCGATCGTGGTCACACAGCTTACCACGGTTAGGAATTCATCGGTCAAAGAGTCGACGCACAAGTCGCAGATATCGGTAACGTCGTCGGCGTCGCCGTCGTCATCAGGTTCGCATTCGTCGGGAATGCCGTTGCCGTTGCAGTCGTAGCTGACCGGATTGTTCTGGTACCACGCGATCTTGTCGTCGTTCGCAGACGCCGAGAGGACATCAAGGTCTCCGTCGCCATCCACGTCGGCGGCGAAGACGGATTCGGCACCATTGGCGCTGGTCGTGATGACCCGTCGTACAAACAGGCCAAGGCCGTCAATGTTCTCGTACCACGCGATCTTGTCGTCACCATTTGATGCCGAAAGGACGTCGATG
The DNA here is from genome assembly GCA_029260075.1 of Phycisphaerae bacterium. Lineage (GTDB taxonomy): Bacteria > Planctomycetota > Phycisphaerae > UBA1845 > UBA1845 > OFTM250. Next base: position 74,450 of record JAJDDY010000027.1, on the reverse strand, counting down.
TCTCCGTCGCTATCCAGGTCTGCCGCAAAGACGGAGCGGGCCCCATTGGCGTCGGTTGTAATGACCCGCGGTGGTCCGAACATGCCCAGTCCGTCCGTGTTTTTGTACCATGCGATCTTGCGTTCAGTGCTGGACGCCGAAAGGACGTCGATGGCCCCATCGCCGTCAAGGTCAATAGCGAAAACGGAACGGGCACCGGGTGCGTCGGTAGTGATAACTCGTCGCGGTCCAAACCGTCCAAGGCCGTCTATGTTCTCGTACCAAGCCACCTCGCCGTCACCCCACGACGACGAAAGGACATCGATGTCTCCGTCGCCGTCCAGATCTGCCGCGAAAACGGCTGCGTACCCGTCGGGTCCCAAGCTGATAATGTGTAGCGGGTCGAAGGCGCCGCGCCCGTCGGAGTTTTCGTACCAGGCGATCATGTTGAGTCCAAACGATGCCGAGAGGACGTCGATGTCGCCGTCGCGGTCCAGGTCTGCTGCGAAGACGGATTGGGGAGCGTAGGCGGTGTCGGTGATGAGCCGTGGTTCAAACATACCGAGGCCGTCGCTGTTTTCGTACCATGTGATTTTGTTGTCACCGATTGATGCCGAAAGGACGTCGACATCTCCGTCGCCGTCCAGGTCCGCAGCGAATACGGAGAAGGCCCCGTCGGCCTCGGTCGTGATGACCCGCGGCGGTCCGAACGTTCCCAGTCCGTTGGTGTTTTGGTACCATGCGATCTTGTCGTCAGCACTGGACGCAGAAAGGACGTCGATGTCTCCGTCGCCGTCCAGGTCGGCGGCGAAGACGGAACGGGGACGGTCGGCGCGGGTGATGATAGAGGAATTCTCGAACTCTCGGGCGGCGAGGTCGCACTCATCAGGCCGCTCATTGGCGTTGCAGTCCGCGCTTGATTGGTCGGCAAGGTCGCATTCGTCGGGGACGAAGTTGCTGTTGCAGTCTTGACTTGAACCGTCACCAAATCGACCCGCGTCGCATTCGTCCGGCCGGCCGTTGCCGTTGCAATCGGTGCTTGTCTGGTCGTTCAGGTCACATTCGTCAGGGCTTGCGTTGAGGTTGCAATCCTGACTCGATCTCGCAGCGATATCGCATTTGTCCAGTCGGCCATTGCCGTTGCAGTCTCGGCTCGGCATGTCGGCAAGTTCGCATTCGTCTAGGATTCCGTTGTCGTCGCCGTCTCGGTCTATTTCGTCTTGGCCAGTTTGCCGGATGTCGCATTCGTCCGGACGGCCGTTGTCGTTGCAGTCAGCGCTTGTCTGATCGGCTACGTCGCATTGGTCGGGGATCGCGTTGCGGTTGCAATCCTGACTCCTTCCGTCATCGACATCGCATTCATCCGGTCGGGTGTTGCCGTTGCAATCGGGGCTCGTCAGATCAGCCACCTCACATTCGTCCGGCACGATGTTGGCGTTGCAGTCAGGACTTGTGTGGTCGACGATGTCGCAGTCGTCGTTGATGTCGTTGGCGTTGCAGTCGCTCCCTTTGCCGTCGACCTTGTTCTCGAACCAGGCGACCTTGCCGCGAAACGCTGCGATGATGTCTTTGTCACCGTCACCGTCCAGGTCTGCTGCGAAGATGGCCAAGGCACTCGATGCGTTGTTCGGGATGACACATTGCGATCCGAAGGTGCCCGTATTGCAGATGTTTTCGTACCACGCCATTCCTCCGGTTCCTTGGGGTACCGATAGGACATCGGTGTCCCCGTCACCGTCCAGATCCGACGCCAAGGCGACCACGCGTTCGCCAAATATTTCGATGATCACACGTTGTGGACCGAAGGTGCCCAGTCCGTCGATGTTTTCGTACCAAGTGATCCCACCACGCGTACGCCCCTCGCGTTCGTGAGTCGAGAGTACGTCGATGTCACCGTCACCATCCATGTCTGCGGCGAAGACGGTCGCCGCTTGATTGGCGGCGGTGGTGATGACCCGCTGCGGACCGAAGGTGCCTCGTCCGTCAATGTTTTCGTACCATGCAATCTTGTTGTCACCGAACGACGCCGAGAGTACGTCCGCATCACCGTCACCATCCAGGTCCGCGGAGAAGACGGAACGAGCACCCGCGGCGTTGGTAGTAATTGTTTGTTGCGGTCCGAAGGTGCCCAGCCCGTCGGTGTTCTCGTACCATGCGATCTTGCTGTCGAACAGTGACGAGGACAGGACGTCCATGTCCCCGTCGCCGTCCAGGTCGGCGGCAAAGACGGACGGCAGGGCATTCAATTCAGTCGTGATGATTCGCTGGGGGCCGAACGTACCCCCTCCGTCCATGTTTTCGTACCACGCGATCTTGTCGTCACCGAACGACTTCGAGAGCACCGCGAGCACGTCGATGTCTCCGTCGCCGTCCAGGTCCGCAGTGAAAACGGAAGAGGCGCCGTCCGCCCCCACGTCGATAATCCGCTGCGATCCGAACGTGCCCAAACCGTCCGTGTTCTCGTGCCACACGATCTTGTCGGCGTTGGCGAACGCACCGAGAACGTCCATGTCGCCGTCGCCGTCAAGGTCGGCGCCAGTGAGGGACTGATGACCCACGGCGTCGGTAGAGATGACGTGTGGAACCAGGCCGAGGCGTTTGCAGTCTCTTGGGCTCGGCTCAGCGCGCACGGCTGTGGTCAAACACAGCGCAAGCACCAATGCGTCAACTCCGCGACGGGTTGCGCTCGTACGTTCGTTGTGCATCTGTGTTGGCATTGCGGCTCCCTTCGTAGCCAGTCTGTAGGCACCGGCACGCGGCATCGCAGGCCGTGCGATGCGCGGATCCGGTGAACGTGCCGTTGAAGGCGTACGGGTGCTGTCGGCCGAGTACGTTGAGAGAGGCTATCAGGGGCGAGCGAAAGGAGAATCGAAGCGGGTCTTAATGAAACAATATTATGATAACGAGGCAAACAAAATGAGGCAGACTCCCGCTCACGCCGAACTTTCCTCAATTGACCGATCCCTATACCGTATGCCCAAGTGTAGCGCAATATGGGACCAAGTCAAGAAAATGGCACCTGCGGTATGTTGGTCGTTGGTCGGCGGCGCGGTTCAAAGCAGTGTCTTGTCAGGCCGGCCGTCCCATGGGCGATGTGCCCGAATACAAGCGTTGTCCAACTGACTTCAAGAACGTGTGTGAGAAGACGTATTAGAGGGTTTGCGACGAACCGAGCCGCGACTGTGAGGGATCTCATTCAAGCAGTCTCGACCGGATTTCAAACGTTCGCTTCCTTACGGGCGCGGCTCCGTAACCCGTCGTTCGATATGTGATGGAGCACGAGCGCGGCTGACGCTCCGAGAAACGACCGATTGGGAATTTAGTCCCACCGTTATTGGAAGGTCGATCCCACAGCAATCCGCTGTTGTTCACTGTTCTGTCAGTCGACGGGTTTGTCGGGCTCGAAGCGGCGGACTTTGTCGTCGGTGATCAGCATGTTGACACATTGATCGAGCGGGCCGAAGGGGACGGACGGGGTGACTTGTTCTTCAAAGCCCATGCCGCAGCTAACGCCGGCGAAGTCGGGGTGCGCGAGGAAGCGGTCGTAAAACCCACGACCTCGGCCGAGGCGGTGGCCGTATTGATCGAACGCCAACCCGGGAACGATCACCATGTCGATCAGGGAAGCTAGAAACGGTATGCCCGAGACGGGTTCGCGAATTCCGGTCGGTGAGACAGCCAGATCGTCGCGAAGTGATCGTATTTCCATCGCCGTGATACGCCGCTGACTCCAACTCACTTTAGGCGCCAACACACGTTTGCGATCTTGCCAGGCGCGGAGCACGATGGGCGACGTATCGAGTTCCGTCGGCAGCGGAAGGAAGACCATGATCACCTCGGCTTTGACGTATTCCGGTTGCTCGAAGAGCCGGTGGCAGGCGCGCAGAGATTTGGTTTCGACCTGGTCGTTGGGTATCTCGGCCAGGACCTGTCGAAGCCGTTGTCGAAGTTGTTTTTTCGCGGACAAGTCGTCTGCTCGCACGCGCCACAATCTCTACTTGATGTCTGACGTGTCCGCCGCTGATCGGCGGGCCTGCGCCAAGTACTCGCGTATGGTTGCTTCGGCACCGCGGCCGGTAGGGGTGTAGTACGCCTTGTCCACCCCAAGGTAGTCCTGCGCAACTATATCGTCTGATGTGTCGTGTGGATACCGGTAGCCCTCCCCGGATCCAAGCTTTTTTGCTCCGGGGTATCCTGTGGATTTGAGGTGCTTCGGAACGGGAATCGTGCGCCCCTCGCGCACGTCCTCAGCCGCGGACCAGATGGCGCTGGCGCAGGCGTTCGATTTGGGTGCGCAAGCGAGATAGATAGCCGCCTGGGCGAGGGGCAACTGACATTCCGGGAGCCCTATGAACAGTGTCGCGTCGGCCGCCGCCTGGGCCAGAACCAAACCTTGCGGGTCGGCGTTGCCGATGTCTTCCGCCGCGCTAATCACAATGCGCCGCGCGACGAATCGCGGGTCTTCGCCAGCTTCGAGCATCCGGGCTAACCAGTAGACGGTCGCATCCGGGTCACCGCCGCGGATCGATTTGATCATGGCACTGATCGCGTCGTAATGCGTGTCGCCGTTGGAATCGTATTGAATGGCTTTGCGCTGAATCGAGTCGGCGGCGGTTTGTAGGTCTACGACGACGTCATCCGCTGGAGTGTCTGCCGCACCTTGTGACAGCACGGCCACCTCGAGCGCGGTCAGTGCTCGGCGGGCGTCACCGTCGCAAATGGTGGCCAGATGCTCGGCAGCTTCGTCAGTAAGGGTTACGTTTCGATCGCCGAATCCTCGCTCCTTGTCGGCGACAGCGCGGAACAGCAACGATTTGATGTCGTCCTCGCTGAGGGCTTCAAATTGAAAGATCTGGCTTCTAGAAATCAGCGGCGTGTTCACGGCGAAAAACGGGTTTTCCGTGGTGGCTCCGATAAGAATGACGATGCCGTTTTCGACGTCGCCCAGCAACACGTCTTGTTGTCCCTTGTTGAAACGGTGCAGTTCGTCGACGAACAGGATGGTACGTCCGCCACCAGATTCCAGTCGCTCGCGCGCCTCAGTAAGGATCGCTCGAACTTCCTTGACGCCGACAGCGGCGGCGTTGACTGATGCGAAGTGGGCCTTGGTCGACGCTGCGATGATCAACGCCAGCGTGGTCTTTCCTGTCCCCGGCGGACCGTAGAACAGGGCGCTGGTGATTCGGTCTGAGTCGAGCATCCGCCGAAGCAGCCTGCCTTCGCCCACGAAGCTTTGCTGGCCTAGAAACTCGCCTAGCGTTCGAGGACGCATGCGAACGGCGAGCGGTTCGACGCGGTCGCGGTTGCTCTGACGTTGTCCTTCGAAGAGATCCATCGCGTGCTCATTTCCCCTTCGGCGGCTTGTTCCTGCGCCTCGTTTTCGTCCGTCGTTGCCTACTTATTGGCGTCGGGAACGTCCTGTAACTGAGTGGAGTCTAGCACGGATGACCATTCAGGGCATGGTCGGTCTGGTTCGCAGCGGACGGAATGTGGCCTGTATCGTTCGAGACCGCCGATTGCACACGATCGCACGTCTGCTGTGGCCAGACCTTTCGCATCGACGGGAAAGTACCGATAATTACGTCGAGCGTCCGGAACCCTGTTCTGGGTGCGGTACGTAGCATTGAGCGCAGTGGCGTTCTCCGGTGCAGGTCGAGTCCGGCCTGATTATTGGTCGACGGTTGAAGAGTTTGTCTAAGAATGTGTCTAGGAAGTCTCGATCAGAGTCGCGCCCGAAAGGTAGCGGTCCGATCTCAGGTGCGACAACCGCTTCCTGACAGTCGCGGCTTGGTTTGAAGCAACCCTTCTTAGACGCCCTCTATGAGGTAAGACAATATGTGCGGAATCATCGGGTATGTAGGATCGCGTGCGGCTGTGCCCATCCTTGTCGAAGGGCTCAAGCGTTTGGAATACCGAGGATACGATTCGTCCGGCGTGGCGCTCGTCGGTTCCGGTGGCCTGAGCATTGCCAAGGCGGCCGGTCGAATTTCCGCACTTGAGCAAGTCATCGACCTGGATGCTCCACAGAGTCTCGGCATAGGCCACACACGATGGGCGACGCACGGTGCCCCGACGGACATCAACGCCCATCCCCACGCCGATAGTTCCGGACGCATCGCGGTGATCCACAATGGCATCATCGAAAACGATCGCGCTTTGCGCACGTACCTCGAACGAAAGGGCGTTGTTTTCACGAGTGAAACCGACACGGAGGTGCTTGCCCAACTCATTGGTCAACTGTACGACGGTGATCTTGAACAAGCCGTACGCGAAGCCCTCCGCGAAATTACCGGCACGTACGGAATGGCTGTGGTGTGTGCGGATGAGCCGAACGTAATCGTGGCTGCAAGGCAAGGCAGTCCGCTTATTGTTGGCGTGGGAAAGAATGAGCACATCTTGGCGTCAGACGCCGCGGCGATACTCGCACACACGACACAGGTTGTGTTCCTCGGTGACGGTCAGATGGCACGCATCACGCCGGACGACTTGAAGTTGACCACGCTAGACGCCATGCCCGTCGCCAACGACGTCGAGAAGATTGAGTGGTCGCTCGATGAGATCGAACTCGCCGGCTACGACCACTTCATGAAGAAGGAGATTCACGAACAGCCGGCGTCGCTCGAAACATGCTTGCGCGGCCGGGTGGATACGCGCGAGGGTGTGGTACACCTCGGCGGTTTGGTCGATTGCGCACGCGATCTTGTTCGGGCGAAGCGAATCATACTGACCGGTTGCGGCACAGCCTGGCATGCGGCGCTAGTCGGCGAATACCTCTTCGAGGAACTGGTTCGCGTGCCTACCGAAGTCGAGTACGCCAGCGAATTTCGCTATCGCAACCCCATTATCGACGACGGCACTGTGGTGATCGCCGTATCGCAAAGCGGCGAGACCGCCGACACGCTCGCCGCATTGAAAGAGGCCAATCAGCGCGGGGCGTTAACGCTCGGTGTGGTCAACGTGGTCGGGTCTACCCTGGCCCGCGCCACCGACGCGGGTGTTTACCTGCACGTCGGTCCGGAGATCGGTGTGGCCAGTACGAAAGCGTTCACCGGGCAAGTGACTGTGCTCGCATTAATCGCCTGCTACCTCGGACGCCGCAAGCACATGTCCCCGGCGGCGGCGAGCCAGTTTATCGACGCCCTCGAAAAAATCCCGGAGCAAGTTGCAGCGATTCTTGCGCAGGCGGACAAAGCCGAAGTTGTTGCAGAGGCTTACTGCAAGAAGGACAACTGGCTGTACTTGGGTCGCGGCAACAACTATCCGGTTGCGCTGGAGGGCGCGCTGAAGCTCAAAGAAATCAGCTACATCCACGCGGAAGGATTGCCCGCTGCGGAAATGAAGCACGGGCCGATCGCGCTCATCACCGAGGCCATGCCCGTTGTGGTTATCGCCACGGCTGGGAGTCAGTATCAGAAGATCATGAACAACATCTCCGAGGTGAGAACGCGCGGCGGGCGTGTGATCGCGATCGCGACGGAGGGCGACCGGGAAATCGCCAAGATCGCCGAGCACGTGCTCTACGTCCCCGACACGATTGAACCACTGCAGCCACTGCTGACGTCAATTCCGCTACAGCTCATCGCCTACCACGCGGCCGTCCTTCGCGGGTGCAACGTCGACAAACCGCGCAACCTGGCCAAGAGCGTGACGGTGGAATAACGGTGCGGGCGGTCAGTAGTGGGACGATGCTCGACGGTCCTACAATAACTTCCTGTTCCTCAAGAGTCTGCTAGGACGTATCGCGCGAGCTATTGCCCGCCACGGATCTCGCCGGCGCTCGGGCACGCGAGCGTTCCGCTCAGTGGTCCGGGAATTGTGGCGCCGTTCCATTCGCTGAAATCACCGGCGCCGTTGAGCATGTCGATGAGGGTGAGTAAGTCGGATGGCGTGCAGAGGTCGGTGCGGTTCATGTCGCACTGCGAGATGTGGCACTGATCGTTCGTTGGTCGGCGCACGCAATCGATAAGTCCAGCAATGTCATTCGGGTCGGTGGTTGAGTTTTGATCCACGTCGCCGGGAAGCCGGGCGAAACATACGCGGCCTGAATTTGCCGGTACTGCGTCGGAGAAGGCGATGCACGTCCAGCTTTCGAGCGGCGATTCACCAACAAGTTCGATCGACACGTGATCCCCGGACGAACGAATCGAGCCGATTGTCAACGGGATGGCACGGGGGATTGATCCGACCGAGTATTGCTCGAACCCAGCCGCGCCGGTTGTGTCCGGACAGTTGTACGTAAGGTCGAACGTGTTCCAACCGGCGCCCGTCGCAGGCGGTCGGGCATCGATCGCACAGTTCGGCGGGTCGGACGCGATGATCTGCGTGCAGGGGCATTCGGGTGACGCCATGGTCACGGTAAGGTTTTCGAGCGCGACTGGGCCGATTGGGGTCGAATCGGGATCAAGACTGGGCCGTAGACTTGTTCCAGAGATTCCTAGGACCATCGTCACAGCAAACGTTCCGCACGAGTCGTCCGACACAACCAGAGCGATCGTGGCCAAGTATTTTTGCGGCGGGACGTAGATAGGCGAATCGTCCGGGTTAAAGACGACGGCCGCCCACCGAATCACGCCCGGAGTTTCAACATTTGTATGGCCGGCAATCTGAGGGACGCCTGGAAACACGTAATCTTCCCTTTCCGAGTCAATAAACAGGCTGCCCGCGTACGGGAACAGCTCGGGCACATCCTGACAAGCTCCTGCAACGCAGCGCGCCGTGGGAGAGAGCAGGCTGCAGTCGGCCGAGGTCCTACAACATCGCGGCCACTCGAGAACTCGAAGCGTGCCTCGATCGCCGGCGATGTCTTCACCACCCCCGGACAGGCTCAATGCGGTCTCGACTTGCCAACTGCGCAGCCCCTCGCCGAGCGGTGACCATTCGCGTGCGAAGAAGTCAGCCACAATGACGTCTCCGGGGTTGGCGATGAGGTCGTTGGTTGGATCGATGTTTCCGCCGCAAACGCCGGAGTCGCAGTCGCAGTCGTGAATGCACGGTGCTCCATCGTCGTCGCCGTCAACACAGGTGGGATTATGCTTGACAGCCTGAAGCGAAATGGTGGGGTGCTGTTGTCCGTAGGTGACCGTCGTCGCGACAGCCAAGGCGAGGCTCGCTACGAGACGGGCGATCCGACGCGGTAGGGCGAATTCCGGCTGCTTGAGCGCATTAGCCGACGATCGCGCGCTGCTGTGGAGCTGTTGCATGACATGTCCCCCGGGGCACACGGCGGCGCTGGACGTGTCCGGCCCGGCGCCACCTCTGGCCTACCCGATTGTACAACATCTGTGGCGCCGAGTGTGACAAAAAGCCGTAGCTCGCCAAGGGTGGTGCGGGTTCCACCCGCTTCGGTGGATCATTGCGGCGGGTGATGCCCACACCATGGGCGTCGCCAACGATGCCACAAAGCCAAGTCGGGCCTGTCGACGGACGTTGCGGGCCGGTTGCGGTTCGAGAGAGATAGGTAGGTCACTGCGCGGCGACTAGGCAAGCAAGGGGTCTTGCCCTTGCGGACTCGGAATCGTTCGACGTCAGGCCGGCGACCCCGGCACGGGCTTTCAGTAGCAACGCTCGCGGCCGGTCGGTTCGGATACGGCGGGACTTCGACGGCGCAATACACGCTAGTCCCACACAAAGTTTCCGCTGCCACTACTCGCCGGACAGGCTCACCGAGCCATACGGCGTATCGATTTCGCCACGCGCGACCAGCTTGGCCGCACCGATTTTGCCGCCGCCGAGAACGCTCTTCGCCGCTGACTTGGCGTCCAGTCGGCAGCGCAGAGTCAGCACGCCCGTAGCCCCAGCCGCCACGGAATCGTCCGTATTGACCTCTACGTGCCCCACATCGATCTCACCGAGTCTCAGCATGTAGCCCAGCTTCGAAATGCCCAGCGCGAAGACGTTCGGATTGACGATTTGGCCTTCGATGGCAACCTCTGCGCCGGTCAACGAGATACCGGGCGTTTCGACCTTCGTAACGCTGATGTGCGGCACCTTCAGCACAGGCAGTGTGCCCTCGTACGAAAACGGCAACTCGACCATGCCGGTCGGAAGATCAATTGGAAGTGCCCCGCGAAGGCGATACGCCACTTCGGTCTCATCGGCAAGATTGCGAAAGGTATTCCATAGGTCGGCGTATCCGATTCGCGCAGGCAACATGACGGTCCCCGTACCAACGCTCGGTAACTCCAGCGGAGCGTCGGAATCGCTTGAGAAAAACGGGGAGTCCGCGATGTCGACCGCGTAACGATATGCGGGTACGCGGAGTTTCATCGGAAGGGGATTGTAGACCTCGATATCGAATGCGAGCGTCACCGCATCGAAACCGATGTGGCTGATCCGCGGTGTGACAGACTTGATGGTCGGCTGCATACTGCTGCAGCCACAAAGAAGGCTAAGTATGACCGCACTTGAGTTTCCAATGGCAAATCGGCGCTTCATCGTTCATCTCCGCTTCGGACTGCTCCACAGCCCAGTTCGTATTCCAGTCCGGGAAGTTCTATGCCCTCCCTCCGCCAATGGCAAGCGTGAGCCCTGTTGCTACTGTATCATCGAGTCGACATAGTAGGATGGCGCGGCCGCGGGGCTGCCGCGACGGGCTCAGTGGCCAATCTTACCGACAACTTTGGCTCGACTCGTTCGCAGAATCCGTATCAGTTCGAAAACGATATTTGCAGCGCCGCGAAATCGTGCACGTCGATGTCGCCGTTGATGTCCAGATCGAAGCACTCGCATCCGGTGGCTACCTCGGCGCCGGGGCCGAGCAAGCACGAGTACAATCCGCCATAGTCAACCCGATCCACATCGCCGTCTCCGTCGCAGTCGCCTAAGAGAGGCGGTGATACGACGCCGTCAACGCGGAAGGACGTATCGCCTGCGTCCAGTCCTTCCTCTTGCGTACTAATGAAATCGGGTACTCTACGGGCGTCCAGTAACGGGCCAAAGCCCAGAGCGCCGTCGTGGTTCACGTCCGGATCGATGCCCGGTTCCCGGAAGAACGTCTGAAACACTGGCGCGACGCTGGTGTCCTGTAAGGGGTAGTAGATGTCACCGTTCGCGTGTCCACCCTGGAAGACCGCAAGGGTAATTGGCTGCATGCTGATCCAATAGTGGCCGGCGGGTAGTCTAACGTTGAGATCAGAGGCATGATGGCGCTCGCCCTTGAGACCAGGGATCGTGGGTGTCCACCCTTCCGAAGTGGTCTGGGCGAACGCATGGGCCACGGCAATCTCACCGGGACGACCACCGATGTCGGGAAACACTTCGATCAGCGATGCCGGAGGTGCCTCACCACCCAAGAAACACAAGTAGTCGAACCAGACGTCGGTGATGGTATAGCCAGGGTCCGGCACCGTAAAGTCATCGACCACCTGTGAGTCGTAGTCTGCACCGGCAAGCCTGCCACCAATCGCGCTCACTATGACCCCCTGTTCATACGCAAAGTCGTCAACAATCCAAAGCTGATCGACCAATGTTTCCGCCGCCAGCGGGCTGGCCAGCGATGCGGCAGCTACGACACATAATGAGAATCTCATACGTCTTCTCCCTTTCATTTCGGCGACAACACAGCGTCGCCCGGACTCCGGACGCCCGCCACGCATTTGAGTTGAGCTGTTCCTGCTGTTGTATCGAGAGCCTGCGCTTCAGTACCGCTGCTTGGCGTCCCCGTCGCGGGCTCTTCACGTACCGACGGTTTTCGCGCGAGTGACGAACATGCTCCTAGTGCTTTGTCACAGCTTAATTTTAGGGTACACGGTCTTCAGTTTGCATCGTGCGTCTTCGATTTTCATTTGCCAATCAACGCCTCGTTGCGATGCGTTCACATCTGTTGACCAGGCAGCCGTTTCATCGCGAAGCGTTTTGATGTCGCCGATTCGCCGCCCGGCTACACACTGACGCGTTACCGAACTCAGTTCATTCTCTGCGATGTTCAGCCAACTGCCGTGCTTCGGCGTGTAGCAAAACTCTATGTGTTGCACCAACCGCCTTGCCCGCTCGGGCTCGAAGGCCTCGTAGAACGCGCCCTTCGTGTGCGTGTTGAGGTTGTCACAAACAAGGATCACTTTTTCGGTACCGGCAAACCGGCCTTCAAGCAGGCGGGCCATTTCGATGGCCCAATCGATCTTGGTCTTTCGCTCCCGTACGGCAACCTCTCGCCAGCCCGCCAGAGGTTCCGTGAACATAAAGATGTTGGCTGTTCCAGCACGCTCGTACTCGTAGTCCACTCGCTTACCGTGATGAAGTGTTGGCTCGATCGGAGCCCTTGTTTCCTTGACCAACTGAACCGGCTGTTCGTCCATGCAAAGCACTGGAATCGCTGGATTGTAAGGCTTTTCATACGTTTCAAGCACCTCTTCCATGCTCGCCGCAAACTCCGCATCGGATTCCGGCGGAATAACCCAGTACTCAATCTTGCGGTTGGTCATGCCGTTTTTTTAAGCGTGCGTCGAACGGTTTCGTAGCTGACCGTATCGGCGATTTCCAACTCCACAACCTTGCGCGCCAAGAGTCGTAAGGTCCAATTCGCGTAGCCCTTCGGCGACGGGCCAAGTCGTGTGGCGATGATCTTGGCTTCCTGCTCGCCATCCAGAAGTTTCTCCGTTGGCGGGGTTGCCCGTTTCCGTCCATCGAGCGTCTCTTCGAACCCACGCTCAACCAAACGCTGACGAACGTTCTCCACCGTCTTGGTTCGGCAAGAGAACGCATCAGCAATTTTCTTGTCGGACCAGCCTGGTCCGTTGGCATCAGCCTTGAGCAGGATCTGAGCACGCCGAACTTTCTGGCTGGTCCCTTTGAGCTTCTTGACCACCGCTCTTAGGATCCCACGCTCCTCTTTACTCAATCGAACGATATACTTCTTCTGCATCGGGCGACCTCCTTGTCTTCCCAAAACCTCAAGAACAAGGAATACGATAACCCTAATTCTTAGCTGTGACAAAGCACTAGAGGTGGAACTACTCTGATCATGCCGAGTCGGGACCAATGAGCTGGGCGCCTGTGGAACGGCGACCAGAAACTCAGTGGCACGAATCGTTCCAGTATCAAAACACTCGGTGGCGTGACAACTGCCACGGTGGTGGGCCGAAGACGTGTTTGGAGCCAAATGAGGAAGGATGATGACCGGTTTGTGCTCACCCCAAACTTGAGTCCAACTGATATTGCGTCGGCACGTCGACGTTTGCTGTGTGGGCGGTGGCTCGCCCGGTGGCTGTCGCACGGAGTTCAACGAGAAACCGGCCTTGACAGGCGTGGGGATGCGGTTAGATTGGGGTGCTCTGTACTTGTAGTGTTGGCCGTAACTCTGATCGGAACGAGATGGCAAAATCCAGGCAGCGGACATATGTCGCCCGCACGGGCATGGTTGATCAGGCGTGGTTTCACGTCGATGCGACCGACAAGATTCTTGGGCGACTTGCGACGAAGATCGCGACGGTCCTGATGGGTAAGCACAAACCGACCTACACGCCCCATGTGGATACGGGTGATTACGTCGTGGTGACCAACGCTCAAAAGGTGCGTCTGACGGGCAACAAGGCCCAAACGATGATCTATCCCCGATATTCGTACTACCCCGGTGGCTACACCGAGGTTCCGTACGCTCGGGTCATGGAGCGTCATCCGGACCGCATCCTTCGGGAGGCTGTTCGCCGGATGCTCCCGAAAAACGCCCTCGGTCGCCACATGCTGATGAAACTCAAGGTGTACGCGGCGGACACGCACCCGCACACGGCTCAGGAGCCGGCCGCTTTGGCCTGCTAGTAACTTCAATCGATGGATCGGACGAACAGATGACCGAAGAACCTACTTCGACTCCCGAACCAGTAGCAGCAGCAGCGGCGCCTGCTCCAACCCCTGCGGCGAAGCCCAAGACAAGCGGCGGATCAAGCGCTGCCGTTCCCTTTGTTTGGGGCACCGGTCGCCGAAAGCGTGCGGTCGCACGGGTTCGTATTCGTCCGGGCGACGGGAAGTTCATGATCAACAAGCGCGAGATGGACAAGTATTTCCTGCTCGAGAAGGATCGCCAAGCCGTCACCACGCCACTCGACGTCACCAACATGCGTAAGTCGTTCGATGTGTTTGTGAATGTTCGGGGCGGTGGAATCACCGGTCAGGCTGGGGCGGTTGTGCTCGGTTTGGCACGTGCCCTTGTGAAGACGAGTGACGAGTATCAGCCCAAGCTACGCGAGACCAATCTGCTCCGTCGCGACCCGCGTAAGGTCGAGCGGAAGAAGTACGGTCAGCGCGGCGCGCGTCGTCGTTTCCAGTTCTCGAAACGATAGTCTGCGATTACCAACGCCTCTTGAGGCGGTGCGGTTCAGCTTATGCTGGCCCGTGCCGCCTTTTTTGTTGGCGTCGGCGCCAGTGGGCTGCGCCCTGTCGTAACGGAAACAACGCCCATGGATGACCGGCTGGTAGACGGTGCCACACTTGATCAGCAGGCTGCTATGGGTTGGTGAAGAGAAACTGCAGTCCGATCAGGTGTTCACCGCCGATGTCGGTGCAGTGACGTACCACGGCCCGGCCATGAAAGCTAATCTCCGGTTCGTGTAGGGCGATGGCGATTTCGAGTCCTATCGGAAGTGACTCGTCGCAGCGGATACCCGTTCCGTCCATGCTCATGTTGAGCGATGTCGCCAAGCGATGCCATTCCACGCCATTCTCATCGGGAATCCAGAGTTCAACTGTCCCCGGGAATGGCCAGCGCGTCGCACGTCGGCGTCCGTCGGGGCCGACAGCGGGTTCTTCGACTTGACGCGATCTGAGCAATTCACCGATGGCTGCCTCAGTCAGTGGGCTTATGTCCGTCGTCGTTGACATCTTCATTCTCCTCGGCGACGTGACATTGCTTGTACGCGGGATGCTCCGTTTGTTGGAGCCAGCCCCTCGGGGATCTCGCCGAGTCAGATAGTCGCCTAGTCAAGAGATACGATACAGCTTGGGGGCGGGCGAATTTTGCTGGTGGTTATGGGGCGGGACGTGCGCTTGGACTTGCAACTCGACGTGGGATGCGTCCTTCGGGTTCAGCGGAATATCGGGCACGCGTTCCCGTGAGGACAGGAAATCGCAAGTGGACTTCCGTGCATCGTCACGCCTCAGGTGGCGGGTTCGTCCGATCCGAGCCGCGACCGTGAGGGAGCGTTTGCACGCTTTCGCGACTGGCAATCAAACGTCCGCTTCCTCACGGTCGCGGCTCGGTACACCCGTCATTCGATGTGTGACAGAGCAGTAGTGCAGCGTCACACCCTAATCTTCGGGTTGTCGCGCCGGCACGACCGGAACTAGGTGCGCGGGTCAGAGCCTACCGCGCTAGCGGTGGGACCGGTCCGCGGGCTGGCGCCCACGGCTCTGATGCCGCACGAACCGACGAGCCAATCCCAAAAACCCACAAGAGGACGTGTGACCCTGTGCTAGGGCTTACCGTTGTCCTTGTCTTTCGCTTCCTTCTTTCCGGCTGATTTCTTGGGGATGGTGATCACTTGGTACCGGTTCTCAGGCGTGTAGTATTTCTTGAACACCCGTAGCAACTCTGCAGGCGTCACTGCGTCAAGTTGGTTGGCGATGTCGCGTTCGTCCTGAATGTTTCGCCGGTTCAGATCAAAGCAGCCAAGGGTTCGGGCCCAGTAGCTCATGTCGTTCTCGGCTTGGACATAGCCAGCCTTCACTTGCCGCTTCACGTCGTCGAGTTCTTTCTTGTTGGTGCCTAGCTTGGCGAAGCGGTCCCATGTTCTGAAGATGGCCATGGCGAGTTTTTCGCCGTTCTTCGGCGTACATCGGGCGATCGTCATGATGTTTGACGCATCGTCGAAAGACCAATTGGGCCTGAATTGAGCCCGTATGGACGGTGTAAGTTTGCTGCGATCGCGCAGGGCCAATTGCCGCCGGTCGAGAAGCACTGTGGCAAGTTGAAGTGCGCGTAGATCACTGGTGTTGTGCGGGTCGAATCCATGCAGCCCGGCAATCACGAGCGCTTCCCAAGACGTGGCGGCGTCATACTCAACGACACGCGAGACCGGACCCTTGAGCGGTTCGGTGCGGCGCAGCGGTTTCAAGTGAGCGGCTGTCGCGGGGCGCTTTGGAAGCGATCCGAGGTAACGTTGGATAAGCGGCAGGGCGACGTCAAGTTTCATGTCGCCGACGACGGACACTTCCATCGGCGCTTGGCGACACATACGCTGATACCACGCATGCGCTTCGTGACGTTTGACCGATTTGAGACGCTTGTCGTCGAATGCGGTTCGCCGTGGGTCCGACGAACAGAGCAGATCATCTGCTGCGTTGTGGGCGTTCCAGAAGACATGCGGTCGATACGACACGAAATTCTTAAGCCCTTTGGCTCTCCACGCCTCAAAGGTCGCCGCACTAAGTTGGCCGTCTGTAAGCATCGCATGAAGCAGTTGGAGTCCCGTCTCAAAATCCTTAACGGAAGAGCGAAACTCTATCGTCACCGCGTCGTCGTTGGCGGAGGCCCCGATTTTGAGTTTTTTTCCGACGAGCAGGGACCGCACGTTGGACTTGGTGAGGCGGCTGGTTTCCGGGGCGTTGATCGTTAGGAAGGCTGCTTGTGTGATTCCGGCGTTCTCTTTCGTCTCTTCGATCTCGCCACCGGCGAGCGTAATGACCGCCATGAGGAATCCCTTTTCGCCGTCGAGAAAGCGATGATGAACGAGGACACCGTTGTCGAGTCTGGCGTTGGTAATGTCAAACGGTCCCTTCTTCGATTCGACGATTTTTCCCGGCTTGGGTAACGTCGCGAGCAAGGACTTGGGCGCGCCGGGTTTGGTGGGCTTGGACTCTTCGTCGGTCGCCTGAACGGCGTGAGCGAAGCCCGCTGACGACATCGTCGCCGCGACGAGAACCGTGATGATCTTCCAACGTGTGACGTTTTGACGTAAGGTCGCCATGACCTGTTCTCCTAAGCTGTCTGAGGCGATGCATTTGAGCGGCCCGGCGTCGAGCCCGCGATCGGTTGCGACGGTCTTCCACAGTCCGTCAATATCGCTACTACGCTCGGGTATGTTATCGGTTCGGCTCAGGGAGTTCCACACCACCGCGCCGCCGGATGGTTCGGCGGCCATCGCGCCGTCGACGCAGTCGCGAAACCAGGGAAGTACTGGGCAGTTGGGCATTGTGACATGCCTTGACCCGATAAGAAAGAGCACCTAAAACCAATGCACTATGTTTGATGCACTTACAAGCAGGTTGAACTCGGTATTTCGCGGTCTGCGGGGCCGCGGGAAGATTACCGAGGCCAACATCTCAGAGGTCATGCGGGAAATCCGTACGGCCCTTCTTGAGGCGGATGTTCACCTCGATGTGGCCCGGGCGTTTTGCGACGAGGTCGAACAGAAGGCCATCGGCGCCGAGGTCATCAGCACGCTGAAACCCGGCGACGTGATGGTTCGCATCGTTCACGACGAGTTGGTCTCACTTATGGGACCCGTCGATTCGCGCATCCCTTTCATCTCACCCGGACCAACCGTGCTGCTCATGGCTGGGTTACAGGGCTCTGGCAAGACGACAACCTGCGGGAAGATGGCCAAGATGCTCTTGGAGAGGGCGAAGCGTCCTCTTTTGGTTGCGGCTGACCTGAAACGCCCGGCGGCCATCGATCAATTGGAGGTGCTTGGCGAGCAGGTCGGCGTCCCAGTCTACACCGAGCGCGGCCATCAAGACGCCGTCAAGGTTTGTAAGAACGCCATCAAGCAAGCGCGAAAGACGGATCGCGACGTCGTTATTCTCGACACCGCAGGTCGGCTCGCAATCGACGAAGATTTGATGGCCGAACTAGCGACCGTGGCCTCTACGACCAACCCGCAACAGATCTATCTCGTCCTAGATGCGATGACCGGCCAAGACGCGGTCAACACGGCCAAGACCTTCAATGAGCGGCTAGAGTTGGACGGCGTCATCCTCACGAAATTCGACAGCGATACGCGCGGCGGGGCTGCGCTTTCCGTGAGGCGGGTTACGGGCAAACCGATCAAGTTCATTGGCGTCGGCGAAAAAATGGACGCCATCGAGGAGTTCCACCCCGAGCGCATCGCCAGCCGCATCCTTGGTATGGGCGACATCCTGTCGCTCGTGGAGCAGGCACAGCGTCAATATGACGTGAAGGAGGCGGCTCAACTCGAAGCGAAGATGAAGACGGGGAAGTTCACGCTGGACGATTTCCTCGTACAAATTCGCAAGATGAAAAAGATGGGCTCGATGAAGGAGCTGCTCAAGAAAATACCCGGTATGGGTGACATGATGGGCGACGCGGATATCGACGAGGGTGAAATCGTCCACATGGAAGCGGCGATTCAGTCGATGACACCCAAGGAGCGGGCGAACCCGAAGATCATTGATGTCTCACGGCGTCGGCGAATCGCCAAGGGTGCCGGGTGTGATCCGTCCGACGTTAGTGGATTGGTCAAGCAGTTCGAGCCGATGCGCAACATGATGAAGGCGATGAGCGGGCAGTCGCTTTCCCAACGATTGCGCATGGGTACACAGTTCTCACAAGCGATGGCGACCGGGGGGGCGCCGAAGCTCAAGTCGAAAACGACGAGCGGACGGCGCACACTGTCCAAGAAGGATCGTCGCAAGCGGCGCCGAAAATAGCTTCGGACAACGCCGACACGCCGAAACTTCAATACGTCAAGAAGTCGAAACGGTCAGCGTTTGTTTTCTGACGTCTCGACATTTCGTCATTTTCTTGTCTCCACGTTTGCGACGGTCGGCGTTTTGACCGCGAAGAACGTTACGTATGTGTTACGTGCGTAGCTCGACGCCATGTGTATAGAGTCGTCGGCGGATGTGCCCGCTCTGGAAGTTCGGCGTATCGTTCGCTACCATGGCCGGTACGCCGGTTACCTGTGTTGGCAGAACGTATCACGCGGGGCATGCTCGGTCTTTGCCGATGGTTTCGCTATGGGCCCGGGCGAAGTATCGACATGTAGTCCGATGAATGGGTTGGCTTGGCTCGGATGATTCGAACTTCATGACGAACACCAGCGACAGACCGGCGGCGGGGCGAAATACGTCAGTCTTGCGCTGCGCTGCGCTCAGAACACGACGTCGCGCTCGGTTCGTTCCATTCCTTGTTCTGTCACTAATTGCAATGTCGAACGACGGGCCTGAGGTCAGCGCGCAACCACAACGGCAGGCACAGGTTCTTCCGCAACCGCCCGCCGCCCGCAACCGCGCGCAGGTGCAGGTGCTATTGCAGCAGGGGCGGCGGGTAAGCCAGGGTCGGCGCGGACGCACGCCGGCTGTATTGATCGAATTATCCTCACCTATTGCGAATCTGTTTCGGCGCGCCGACGAAGGCATAGGTCGCGGCGACTGGAAGTTTGCGATCGACTGCCTTCAACGCATCGTCGACGATCCACAGGGGTCGCTAATTATTCAGGAGGGTGCGAGCGAGGATTCGCCCAACCGTGATGAGGCCGTGCTGTACGAAACAGCGCGACGGCGGGCGTTGCGCCAATTGATGTCGTTGCCCGAGGACGGGTTGCGCGCCTACCGATTACTTCACGATGCTCGGGCGAAGCGGTTACTCGAGCGCGGCATATCCCAGTCGAACCGACGGATGCTTCGTACGGTGTTCAACCGATATCCCTTGACCCAGTACGGAGATGATGCCGCAGATCGATTGGCTTCGTGGGCGCTGGATGCCGGTCGGGCGGGCGAGGCGGTGGTGCTGTTGACGGACCTGATGGAGTTGGAGGGGGGAAGGGACGAAGCAGCAAAGGGACGAAGGGACGGAGGGACAGCAGAAGGGACGGAGGGACGGAGGGACGGAGATACGACGGTTGAACGGTCTACGATCGCCGCGAAGTTGGCCGTGGCCTATGCATCACTTGGGCGTACGGATGAGGCGAAGGCGGTCTTGGATGCGTTCCGTGATTCCGGCGATGTTGATGTCGGCTCGGTCATAGCTGCTACGTCAGACGCGCTGTTTGAATTCGTACCATTGGCGCACACGGCCGATGGCGGTGCTTCGAATTGGCCGATGATCGGGGGCACGCCCGATCGGCGTGGTTGGATGCCCCTTGTCGACCCCGCGTTGCCGGTAGTCGAACAGGAGATTGCGCAGCGCGTACCGTGGCAAGCGGACTTGCCCGGCGCGGTTGTCGGTGCATGGCGGCGTGTGCTTCATGACGAACCGAACGTCCCGTTGCGGCTGCCGGTCAAGCAGGCCGTCGTTGCCCACGGTCAATTGATGGCTCGGACGCGAAGCGGTTGCGTCGCGCTGGACATGGTAAGTCTTGGGCGTCGTTGGACCGCCGAAGACCCGGGGTTCGTTTCGCCCGTGGTCAGCGCGCGTCGGCAGCTACTGGTCGCACGTAACCAGCGTGTGGCCGCAAAACGCATACAAGACGCCAAGATGTTCGATGACCACCTGACGGGTGGCTTATCGGTTGGCGCGGGCCTTGTCTTCACCGTAAGTCGTTCTGGTCGAAGCACGTACACGCAGGGCGAAAGCGACGCCGGTCGCGGTCTGTTCGTCCCTCAGTTTCACCTTCCCGGTCGTCCCACGGCGCCGCTGATCGGCACGCGCATCGTGGCCTACGACGAGGCCACCGGGGCGCTTCGCTGGGAGCGCGGGCGTACCGCCAACGTGAACGATCCATTAGCGGATGTCGTGTTCCAGTCCGTGCCGCTTCCGCTTGAGGGTGTGCTGTGGGTTTCGTACGTCCGGAACAATGATCTTTATGTCGCCGTGCTCGAACCTTCCGACGGAAGATTGATTCGACAGACATTGTTGTGTTCGCTCAATTTGGCTGAGCTGGACTCATTGAAGTCTTATCCCCTGGCTGCGGCGGACGGCGTGATTTACGTTCCGACGGGCCATGGGATACTTTTTGCTATGGACGCTTCCGACTACACGTTGCGTTGGGCCAACCAGTATTCACCTGATTTGCTCGCCGGCCACGACGGTCGCATGGTGGAAGGCTCTTGGCTGCCCGGTCCCCCTGTAGTCACCGGTGGTCTTGTTCTGTTGACGCCCACGGAGGAGCGTGAGTTGCTTGCCTTTTCGGCTGCGACGGGGCGCTTGGAGTGGATGGTTCCCGGCGGCGGCAATAGTTATGTGATGGCTGCAGATCAAGATCACGTTTGGCTTGGCGGGCGAACGTTGTCCTGTTTGTCGCTGAATGGTGGCGACGAGTTGTGGTCTGTGGATGTTCCGTCCACGCCTACCGGTCGAGCCGCCGTTTGCGGTGACCTCGTCCACGTCCCGTTGCTTAGCGGGCTCTGGACGCTAGATGCGAACACCGGAGTCGAACGGTCGCTCGTTCCGTTGACCGAATCCGACGAACCGCTCGGCACGTTGCTGTGCGCCGATCATTCACTGTACGCCGTGAGCCGTTCGACGATTCGCCGGTTTCCCGACATCGGACGTACCTACCCCATCGTGCGCGAACTTGTTGGCGCCGACCCATCTGATCAACTCAGCGCCGTCCGTTTGGCGTGGTTGGAGTTGCTTCGCGGCGATCCACGTGCCGCCAAGACGGTGCTTGACGGTCTGCAGGTCGACGCGGTTTCGGCTGGCGACGCTGCGCAGTCCGTCGTCGACGAACTCGCTCGCGTTCGTGTCGAGGTATTGTTGGCGCTGTCCGCGTTGCCGGACGTTGCGGGTCACGATGCGTTGGCGTTGATCAAAGAAGCCCGTCTTGCCGCCCATTCACCGGAGGATCGACTGCGATGCGGATCGGCGTTGGTCGATCTGCTGGTCAGCCTGTCGCGTTCTGTCGATGCCCTTCGCCAGCTTTGGACCATGATGCAGTCGTCCGATGCGAACCAAGTCGTCGCACTGAGCGCGGGCACGAAGGGTATGGCTCGATTCGATATCGCACGACGATATCGGATAATTCGAGATACGTTGTCCGCTGGTCAGCGCAAGGAGTGGTCACGGTTTCTACGTGAGCAAGTGGACGCGATGGTGGCGTCCCTGCGTGACGGCGATCAAGCCGGCGAGACGGCGGATCGGATGCGGGCGATGATCGATCTGACCTATCCGCACGATCCGGCGCCGCGGGTAGCACTCGCCTTGGCGGGTGCCTATGCACGACACCTCCAGTATGAATCCGCCGACTACCTACTTCGCGCCGTCGTGTCGACCGGTACCAATGAGACGTTTGACGCTTTGGCGCTGATGCATCTCGCGCGCCTCTATGACGATGTGTACGAACAAGGAATCGATGCAACGGCGGCGATGTTTGCTGCGCTTAATGAGCTGGCCGCACGATTCGGTAGCGACCGCATTCCCGACCTCGGTCCGGAACCACCCGGTTCGGCGAAGTCCGACGGTCTTGCCGCCTCGGGGACGGTGTTGCGAGATTGGGTACGCGTGGCGCGTTCGGCCGTCAGTGCCGAGTCAAACGAAACCTACGGCGAGGACAGTAAGGATGATGCCCTTGAGTTGGTCGGAACGCTAGCATGGGCGCATCAGTGGGCACCGGGCGACGTGGCCGCACGAATGGTCACGTTTGCGGACCCGTCATCGGGTGTGCTCGTGAATCGCGTGCTTCTTCAGGGTCTGGATGATATCGTGACTTGTTACGATGCGGCTGATTTCAAGATCGACGAACGCATGTTGTGGCGCGCGAACCTGCGCCTCCCCGGAACGTTTCCCGAAGACGGCGTTTCCGCACGTGCGATGAAAAACCTGCGTCGACAGGCCGTCACCTTCGGTCAGACCGTCGTGGTCAACGGCGTGGACGGGATGTTCGCTGTTGGGCTACTCACCGGGCGCCGACTTTGGGTTCATCCGTTCGAGCTTGCCGGTCCTGCGGACGAGCCGGTCAGTCGCGATCGGCTGATGGCCGGGGCCGACGGGTGGATCGCAGCCATGCCCAAGACCGGTCGCCTGTCGCTGATGCGCATGCTCGATGGGTTCGTCGTGTGGGAGCGTGATTTGCGCGGCGAGACCGCCGACCATGTTCGCATGAGCGGCGATCGGGTGATCACGATCGACAAGAAGCTTGAGCGCGTGCATCTGTTCGACCGGGCTACCGGAGATCTTGTGCGTCGCGTGCTGTTTCGTCAGCCACACCCGGACGCCCAACTGATTGACCTGGTCACGACGGGTTCGAGCATCTGCGGACCAATTTCCGACGCGCGGGGCGACTCGATCAGAGCCGTGGACTTGAAGACGGGGAAGACGCTCTGGACGCGCGAGTCGGAAAAACCGATCGTTCAATTGTTCAAGCCGAAGGATGGCTACCTCGGTGTCGGTATGTTAGGCGGTGATGTTCAGCTGTTGGATGCGGACAGCGGTGAGCCGTTGGTGAGTTGGCGTCTTGCGGAGACCAAGCGTGTGCTCGGCGGTGTGTTGGTCGATGGCACGTTGGTTGTTCAATACGCCACGTCGGCCAATCGTCATCGGTTCCACAAGCTGGCTGCGCTCGACGTGGCCACCGGCGAGGAACTGTGGCGGCGCGACGATGTGCTCTCACTTTCGCGAACGGGCGAACCGATTCGCGTGGTCGGTGGTCGTTTGCTGGGTTTGATTGCTCCGGCGCGAAATGACCGGCGGGGTACGCGATTGACCATGATCGATGTCCGCAGCGGGTCCGACGTAAGTCCGCCGGTGGCGCTGAAGATCGAGCAGCGCGATTTCAAATTCAATGGCGATTTCGCCGTTCATCGCGAGTCCGGCGTTGTGGTAATCGGCGCAGAAAACTCACTACTCGGTGTTCGGATCAGGTCGGCTGGACGCATAGAACGGGGTGGACTCTGATGCGCGTATCGCGATCGCTCAACCGAGGTAGGCCAATGTCGAAACGTCGAGATGTTGACACGTCGACATTTTGCCTTGTCGTTGTCTTGCTCGGATTGCTGCCCTTGTCGGCGAGCGCGTGGCAGGAACAGGGTCGGGAGGCGTATCTTCCCAAGGGTGTGACAGTTGAGACGGTGGCGGCGATCGATCGGGGGTTGAACTATCTGGCGCGGACGCAGTCGCGCGACGGTTCGTGGACGAATCGGGGGCGGTACGGTTCGTATCCCGTGGCGATGACGGCGCTGGCGGGAATTCCGCTGTTGATGGACGGCAACACGACGACGCAAGGCCGTTTTGCACCGCAAGTGGACCGGGCCGCGCGATACCTTGTGCGCGCGTCCATGCCGACCGGGGAGATCACGAAATTCGAGAGCGAGGGTCGGCCGATGTACGGGCATGGATTCGCCATGCTCTTTCTGAGCCAACTCTATGGTATGACCGAAGATGTCGATCGCGCCAAGAAAATTCACGATGTGTTGCGCCGCGCCGTCGAGTTGACCGGTCGCGCCCAGAGTCCGCTGGGTGGTTGGTACTACACATCGGACTCAAGGAACGACGAGGGTTCGGTGACCATTACGCAGGTTCAGGCGCTGCGCTCATGTCGCAACGTGGGCGTCCTGGTGCCGAAGTCGATCATCGACAGCGCAATGAAGTATCTCGCCGAGTCGCAAAACAGCGACGGTGGCATTCGCTATGCGTTGAAGCAGCGGCGGGGCAATTCACGCCCGGCGATAACAGCCGCCGCCGTTCTGTGTTGGTACAACGCCGGTCAATACAAGAGTCCCCTCGCCCGCAAGGCGTTGAAGTTTTGCATACCCAAGATCAAACCGCAGGGTACTGCGGGCGGACACGATTACTACGCCCACCTGTATTTTTCGCAGGCGCTGTACGTTTCGAAGGCGCCCTACTGGGATGAGTACTTTCAAAAGCGTCGCAGTTTTTTACTCGCACAGCAGCGGCCCGATGGGTCGTGGAGCGGCGATGGTGTCGGTGATATTTACGGAACAGCCGCAGCGCTGATTGTGCTGCAGCTTCCGTTTAACCAATTGCCGATCATGCAACACTGACGGGGAAGAGAAGAAGAGAAGAAGGCACTAAGGGACGTAGGGACCAAGAGCGTGTTTGAGCCGGGTTGCTTCGAACCGAGCCGCGACCGTAAGGGAGCGATTGTCGCACTTGGAACCGGACCGCTTCCTCACGGGCGCGGCTCTGAAAAAGACATCGTAGACACGTTTCATGGGACGGGGGTGTTAGAGTGATTGAACGAGGAATGATGGGAGTGATCAATGCAAGATGACACGACGTCGGTAGACGGTGGGGTGGCTACACCCGGTAATGATGGCGAAGCGATTGCGCAGCTTCAGGCGGCGCACGCCCGCATTCGGGCGGAGTTAGGTCGCGTGATCGTCGGTCAAGACGAAGTGCTCGATCAACTGCTGATCGCGCTGTTCGCCGGTGGGCACGTGATTCTTGAAGGCGTACCGGGGCTGGCGAAGACGCTCATGATCTCGACGCTTTCGCGGTGTTTGGGATTGAGCTTCAACCGGATTCAGTTCACGCCGGACCTGATGCCTTCGGACATCACCGGTACCGAAGTGATTCAAGAGGATCGTTCGACGGGCGCCCGTGAATTCAAGTTTATTCCCGGTCCGGTATTCGCGAATGTTATTCTTGCGGACGAGATCAACCGAACGCCGCCCAAGACGCAGGCTGCCCTGCTGGAGTCGATGCAGGAACGCCACGTGACCGTCAGCGGTGAACGTCGCGATCTTCCTTTGCCGTTCTTCGTGTTGGCTACGCAGAATCCGATCGAGCAGGAAGGAACGTACCCGCTGCCCGAAGCGCAGCAAGACCGGTTTATGTTCAAGGTCTATGTGGGCTACCCGACGTACGACGAAGAGTATGAAATCGCCGAGCGAACGACCGCCGAGATCGTAGCCGAGGTGAGCGAAGTGCTCTCGGCAGCTGATATTCAACGGTTCCAGCGTCTCGTTCGTCGCATCCCAGCCGCACCGGATGTCATTCGCCACGCTTTGGATCTTGTTCGTGCGACGCGACCCGCTGAGGCCCAATGCCCGGAGTTCGTCAGGAAGATGCTGACTTGGGGCGCCGGACCGCGGTCTGTGCAGTCGCTGATCTTGGGTGGCAAGGCGCTGGCGGCGATCAATGGGCGGTTCCACGTGGCGGCTGAGGATATTCGAACGCTCGCTCATCCCGTGTTGCGACACCGTATTGTCACCAACTTTTCAGCCGCAGCGGAGGGCTATACGCCGGACCGTGTGATCGACGAACTGTTGGCCAATTTCGACCCCACCAATACCTCTTTGGACGGCGATGAGCGTATCAACAAAGTACTTTCAGCCTGAGGTGCTCAGCGCGATCGCGCGTTTGGACCTGCGTGCCCGCCACGTCGTGGAGGGCTTCGTGACCGGTATGCACCGTAGTCCCTACAAAGGGATTAGTGTGGAGTTTGCCAGCCACCGGTCGTACGTGCCCGGTGACGACATCCGCCACATCGATTGGCGGGTCTACGGCAAGGCGGATCGCTTCTATATCAAAGAGTTTGAGGAAGAGACGAACCTGCGTACGCACCTGATCTTGGACTGTTCGGGGTCGATGGGTTATCCAGAACATCCCGGAACGAACCGCATGACGAAGTGGGACTATGGGGCCACGCTTGCGGCTTCGCTTGCCCACCTGCTGGTGTATCAACAGGACGGCGTCGGGCTGACGCTGTTCGATACATCGATTCGCCAGCAGCTCCCTGTGTCGAGCAGTCGTGCTCAGCTTCCCACGTTGTCGTCGGTGATTGAATCGAACGCTCCGGGTAGTTCGACCGAGGTCAAGTCGCTCGCCGAAGTGGCGGCGAACATTCCGCGCCGCGGGATGGTGGTCTTGATATCCGACTTGCTCATGGATGTCGACGATCTGATCGCCGCGCTGCACCGCTTTCGTTTCGATCGACATGATGTGGTCGTGCTTCACGTCATGGATCACGACGAGCTAGAATTTCCGTTCGTCGACCGGACGCTGTTCGACGGTATGGAGGAGGTCGATCTCGAAGTGCTGACCGACCCTCAAGCCCTTCGCGAAAGCTATCTGGAGGCGGTCGGGGCGTTTACAAAACGAATTCGCCGGGCGTGTTTGCAATCCAAAATCGACTATGCTTTGATCAGCACCGCCGAGGGTGTGGATGCGGCGCTGACCACCTTTCTCGCGGCACGGATGCATCAGCAGCGGGCAAGAGCTTAGGGAAACGTCAAAACCCTAAAACGTCGAAATGTCGAAATCTCTAGAAAAAGAGACGCGGGACTTGAATCCTAACGTGCTGACAAATCCGATGGCGAGCCGTACTGATACCAAGGGTGACGTGCCGCGCGCTTCCGTGGCCAGCGGGCTGCGCCGCGTTTGTATAGGAAACGCGCCAACGGATCACCGGCTGGAAGCCGGTGCCACACTTATTCGACACGCTGCAAACTGTGCGCCGCGATTGTCTGTGTTCAGGAAACTATCGCCTGAAGCCGGGAGCATTCGGTGACGGGAGCGACGCATATTCTGGGCGCGTTTGTGACGCCGACGCTTTTCTTTGGCGGTGCGGTTGCCGTGGCGGCGCCGATCATCATCCACCTCCTGGCGCGGCGGCGTTTCAAACGAGTCCGCTGGGCTGCTATGGATTTCCTACTGCACGCCGAGCGCAAGAACCGCAGACGAATTCGGATGGAGGAGTGGATTCTCCTCGCCCTTCGTTGTTTGGCTGTGCTCTTGCTTGCCCTCATGGTCGCCCGACCGTTCATCAAGCCGTCGAGCGGGGCGGTGCTCTTCGGCGGCGCGCGTCGAACGGAGCGTGTGTTTGTCTTGGACGATTCGCTCAGCATGGCGTACGAAGGGGCGGCGGCGTCGACGCCGTTCGCGCGGGCCAAGGTTGCGGTGCGTCGTCTGCTTACTTCCATTCGCGCCGAAACGCCGGACGACACGGTGACCCTGCTGCGAATGTCGGCGCCGAAAGCGCCGGTCGAGTCTGGTACGTTTCTCGACGATGCCCAGACGGATGATCTCCTCGCCCGCCTTGATGCCATGACGCCGACACAGCGGGCGATTGATGCGTCCACCGTGGTCGATGGCGTGGCTGAACTGCTCGACCAGAGTCCAGACATCACCAGCGTGGCGATCTACTTCATCAGTGACTTTCAGCGGCACGATTGGATCCGCGTCGACACCGGTTCGACGGCCGCAGACGCCGGTCTGTTTGATCCGCTTGACGCGTGGCGGGGTGATGATCGTGGTTTGCACGTTGTTCTTGTGGACGTGAGCGAGGACAACCCAACGAATCGAGCGATAACGGACTTGTCGCTTACCGGTGGTCAACTTGTTGTCGGTACGACCGGGCAACTGCGCGCCAAGATCGTCAATTTCAGCCAGCAGGCTGTCGAGCACTTGGAGTTGCGCGTTAGCGTCGCCAATGTCGATCAACCGGTCGGTAGCGTTCGCCAAATTGCAGCCCAGCAAAGCGCCACCGTTGACCTGCGTGCGGAGTTCGTTCGCGCCGGCGTGGACGCGGTGCGGTTCGAAATTCCCCCCGACGGATTGGCGGCGGACAACGTTCGTCACCTGACAGCCGACGTCGCCAGCGCGATTCGCATCGCCGTGGTCAATGGAGAACCGTCGACTGATTCCTACGATGACGAAGTCACTTTTCTTACGACAGCCTTGCGCCCGGAAGGCGAGATGTTCAGCGGTAACGAAGTCGTTGTGCTCGACGAGACGGAGTTGGAGCAGATCAATCTGACGACGTTTCATCTCGTCGTGCTCGCTAACGTCTATCGACTGAGTGATCCGGCGGTGGAGGCACTCGAACGATACACGACGCGCGGTGGCGGTGTGCTGATTTTCCTGGGCGACCAAGTCGACGCCGACCTCTACAACGCCGCGCTGTATCGCGAGGGTGAGGGATTGCTTCCCGGTGAACTTACCGAGATTGTCAGCTCAGCCGGTGGGGCGCATCTCGTGGTAACCGACCGCTTGCATCCTGCGATGCGCGGTCTGAGCGGCGAAGGTGATCCGCTCGGTATCGGGCAGATTCCCTTTCTTGAATACTTCGGTTGCGTGCCGCACGAGGGCGTGCCCGGCGACGAATCCATACCGGCGGCCGCGCGTCGTTCGGCCCGTGTGGTGGCCCGATTCGACGACGCGGACGAGAACCCGGCCATCGTTGAGCGGGCGTTTGGTCGTGGGCGTGTGCTGCTGGTGACCACAGCCGTTGACAAGGAATGGCATCAATGGCCTGACCACCCGACGTTCCTGCCGATCGTCATGGAGCTCGCTCGCTATGTCACGCGCGGTGCGAACACCGATGTTCAAACGCTCGTCGGCGAATCGATTGAGCTATCTTTCGACCCGGCGTTGTTCGAACCGGATGCGATCGTGCGTACCCCTGCATACCCCAACGAGCGCGAACTCGGCGTGACGGCTGCGCCCGCGCCGGACGGTCGAGGGATGGTCCTGTCTTGGGAACACAGCGAACAAGCGGGGATGTATCGGTTCCTGCTAAGACGTCGCGACGGCGGTGAGGAAATCCGAATGGTCGCGGTTAACATCGATCCGCGAGAAAGCGATTTGACGGCCGCATTGGAAGACGAGCTTCGTCGTACCGCCGGTGACGTTCCGGTCAAGTACATCAAAGGATTGGACGCACTCGTTGGTTCGTCGGGCGAGGCGCGGACGGAAGTTTGGCGTTTGATGCTGGTGATCGCGGTGTGCGTTTTGATGATGGAGCAGTTGCTCGCGTTTTGGTGGGGAAGAAGGAGTTAGGAAGCGTCGAAAGGGGAGAAAACGTCGAAACGGCATTACGTCGAAATGTCGGAAACTCAGAAAGAGCTGTGCCGTGAATCCTTTCTCGGCATATGGGAAGGCGTGATGCGTAGGGAGGAGCGAGAAAGGATTCACGCTCCAGCCATGGGATGACACGACGCGCGGGAAGGAGCGAGAAGGGATTCACGTTCCAGCCATGTTTCCGTGTTGAGGTGAGTAGTTTGAGTCGTACATGTACACAATAGCTTCCTCCATACTTCCATTGCTGGTCGGTGCGGTGACGCGCGACGAGGAGGAGTTCGTAACCGAGCTGCGCCATCTTCCGGACGGGTGGTTGGCGGTTGGGGCGCTCTCGCTCTTGGCTGTCTTGTGCTGGGCCGTGATCTGGATGTACCGGTTCGACGGTCGGCGCGGGGCGTCACCGCGCGTCCGTATCGGACTCGGGATTATTCGGTGCATGGTGATCGTCACGCTTGCGATCGTACTCTTGGAGCCGGTTCGCGTGCGTATTTTGCGCCGGTGGATCGATAGCTATACGGTTGTGCTTGTAGACGATTCGTCCAGTATGGGATTGACCGATCGATACCGCGACGACGCCTCGTCGGCACGCGTGCGGCGCGTTCTTGAGGGAACAGCCACGACGTCGGTTCGCCGATCGGTACTTGTAGACCACATGCTCAGCGTTGACAACAACAAGTTTCTTAGCGAGCTCGCCGACCGCAACCGCATCAAGCTGTACACTTTCAGCGACGAGCCGCAGCTGATCGCCACGATTCGGGCGTCGCGAGAAGAAGCGGCCGAGTCCGACGGAACTGATGACGAGCCCGATTCGCTGTTCGGTGTGAAGGATCTCGACGTCGAGCTATCGGCCACCGGTTCCGGAACCAATATCGAGCGGGCGGTGCGTCGCGCGGTCGAATCAGTGGGCGGGGCGCCGATCGCAGGCGTCGTCATTCTCAGCGACGGCGGGTTCAATCAAGGTGCGTCCGTGGAAGAGACCGCCCGCTTTGCAAGCGATCGCAAGGTGCCGCTATATGTGGTCGGTGTTGGCGATCCAGGCAGCCCGCAGAACGTTCGCGTCAGCGAGGTGCTCGCGCCGCCTAACGCATTCCAACTCGATCCATTTTCGATCTCTGCGAGGTTGGCAGCCGACGGTATTGACGGTCAGTCCATACTCGTGCGTCTGTTGGAGCGCAACACTTCCGAGGGCGGGCGCGGACGCGTCGTCGCCAGCAAATCAGTAATCGTTCAACCGGGCGGGGCCATTGCGCCGGTCACGTTCGAGCGAAGTCAAAGTCGCGTCGGTCGGTTCGTGTACACGGTAGAAGTGCCAGTACTCGAAAACGAATCGGTCGCCGACGACAACAGCCGACAGACGACGGTAAACGTCATCAACTCGCGCACGCGCGTGCTCATTATCGCAGGCGGGCCGAGCTGGGACTATCGTTTTCTGTCGCGACTGTTGGAACGCGATAAAACCATCGACGTGAGTTGTTGGCTTCAGTCGGCTGACCTCAGCGCGGTTCGCGACGGGAACACCATTATCGATCACCTGCCGGCGACAGCCGAGGAGCTTTTCGAATACGACGTGGTCGTACTTCTGGACCCAGATGGTCAAGAGATCGACGAAGAATGGTGTAAGCTTGTGGACACGTTCGTGACAGACTACGGCGGCGGCCTGTTGTATGGTGCGGCCCGCGCGCGAACGCCCACCTTGATGCGTGACAAGAGTCTCAAGTCGCTCTTGGACTTGTTGCCCGTGACGTTTGATCCCGAGGCTGACATCGTACTGAACGACGTTGGTTATTATCAGGTGTCGCCGGCGTCGCTCGATATTCCGTCGCAAGCCATGGGTCATCCGATCGTGCAACTTGCCGGTGATCCTGTCGAAACCAGGCGTCTGTGGGAGCGGGTCCACGATGTCTATTGGCATTATCCGGTTCTGCGTGCCAAACCTGTGGCCACCGTGTTGATGCGCCACGGCAGCCCCCGAATGCGCAACCCATATGGCGCGCACGTGCTTGGTGCGGTTCAGTTCGTGGGCGCGGGTCGGTCCGGTTTTCTCGGGATCGACAGCACCTGGCGCTGGCGGCGCTATGGCGTCGAGTTGTTCGACCGGTTCTGGATTCAGTTCGTACGCTACCTGGCCGAGGGTAAGCTGCTCGGCGGCACCAAGCGGGGCATGCTGTTAACCGAGAGCGAAGAGTTCGCCGTTGGCGAAGCGGTTACGGTGAGCGCTCGACTGCTCGATCGGCAATACCGCCCGCTGCGTCGCGACCAGATTCTGGTTCAATATGAAGTCGACGGTGATCGCGGCGACCTGATGCTCGGTGTGCGGGCTGATCGCCCCGGTTGGTTCGAGGGACGATTCGTGCCCGATCGAACGGGCAGTTTTCGATTGAGCATGAAGATGCCCGATCCCACAACCAAGGATCCGGTCGAGGTCGTTCGCGAGATTCGCGTGACGCGCCCCAACCTTGAGATTTTGCGCCCGCAAATGGATCGGGCGAAGCTGACAGCGCTGGCGGATCAGTCGGATGGCGGGCAATACTTCGAAGTCGACGAAGCCGTCAACTTGCCCGGCTTGATCCCGGACTTGCACGAAGAAATTGCGGTCCGATCTCGCCCGACGACGTTGTGGGACAACTGGATCATCCTGACGTTTTTGCTTTCCCTGCTGTGTTTGGAGTGGGGCGTTCGCAAATGGCATCGGATGCTATAATGCACGCAAACGCTACATCGGATATCGCGCGATGACCATTCTTCAAACAACGCAGCCGCTGAGCGCATCACCGAAGATGACGCCCCTCGACGCGGCGCTCACCGGTCGGCTGCGCTCCGTCGCCGCCCGCGTACGCCGGTACGTGCTGATCGAAGGCTGCGCGTGGATTTTGTCGTTTCTCATGGTCACCGGTCTGATTCAGTTCCTCTTGGACTATGGCACACGCGGCTTACAGCTCAGCATGCGTGCCGTCATCTTGGCATTGATTCTTGTGGGTGCGGGCATGTTGACGTGGCGACGAATCGTTACGCCATTGCGCAAGCGTATCGGGCTGGCGGACATCGCCAAGCTCGTCGAGCGTCAATACCCGGAACTGTCCTCATTGTTGATATCCGCTGTTCGTTTCGCATCAGGTGACGTCGGTCCCGAGGCCTCAAACTCTCGCGACCTGATGAACCAGGTAATCGGCCAGGCCCATCGCCGTGCCGAGTCGATTGACGTTCATAAGGTCTTGGACTCGAAGCGAGTTCTTTGGTCCATGCTGCTTCTGGTGGTCGGCTTGTTCGCGATTGGTGGGGTTACCACTTGGGCGCCGGACATGATGGGTCGTTGGTTCGCGCGAAACGTCATGCTTCAAGAGGTGGCGTGGCCTCGCCGAACGCACTTGATTGTCGACCTCGAGGGTGATGAGTTGATCGGTGCGCGCGGGGACGACGTCATCATCCAAGCCTATGCGACCGGTGTTCAGCCGCGCGTCGTGGAAATCGCTTATGAAACTGTGAGCGGCGTGGACGGGCGCGAGACGATGGTCACCGTGGGCAGCAAAGACAACTATGGCTATCGCTATACGCTGAAGAACGCCAAGGAGGACTTGGAATTCTACCTGATTGGCGGTGACGACCAAACCGAACGCTTTCGCGTACGTCTTCATGATCGCCCCCACGTGACCGAAACGGCAATACACATTCTGCCGCCGGCGTACACGCGACTTGACGCCATCGAACTTAGTGACGGCGAGCGTACTGCGCAGATTCTTCCCGGCTCGACGGTGACGCTTCGCGTTAAGACGAACAAACCGGTGACGCGGGTAACGCTGATGGCCGATCGAGAGTTGGTGGCTGAGGCCGTCGCGGACGGAGATCGGCACACCGTAACATGGGTACCGACTGAAACACACACGTACCATTTTTCGCTCAGGGATGAGGTGGGACTGGAGAATCGCCGACCGGTGCGGATTTCTCTGCGCGTCAAGGAAGATGAGCCGCCGCGGGCACGCATCAAGCTCACCGGCGCCGGGGAAATGATCACCGCCAGCGCCGTGCTGCCCATCGAGCTGGAGTTCAGCGACACGTATGGTCTGGCCACCGCCGAGTTGAATTACATGGTGACGCGCCCCGAGTCGGTGACTTCAAGCATTGCGTTACCGACGTTCAAGCCCAACACCACGACGTTTGCGACGAGTCTTCGATGGGCTGTGGCGACTGCGTCGGTTGTTCCGGGCGAAACGCTGGTATTGTCGGCGTCCGCGTCAGACTTCAACGACGTGACCGGTCCGGGGTTCGCCGACGCGTTGGAGATTTCGTTGCGTGTGGTGACAAATGAAGAGTTAGCGGCCGAGCTTGCACGCAGAGAGCAGGAGTATCGTCTGGATTTCGAGCGTCTTATTGATTCGCAGGAGCAGGTACGCAGCGGGCTGTTGACCGTGTATCGCCAGCTACAGGGTGCAGAAATGACCGACGCGATGATCGCTCAACTCGCCTCGCTGGAGCGTCGGGCGCGAAGCATCGCCGGAGCGGTCAACGTCATTCGCCAGCAGTTCGAGAAGATCCTTGCGGAAATGACGATCAATGAACTGGCGACCGCCGAAGAGAAGAACCGCTTGGGTGACGGAATTGTGGCCCCGCTTACGGAACTCGCCAAGCGCGATCTTGTCAGCGCCGCAGATGCGATACGACGCTGGTCGCGGGCGGGGGATGGGGAGACGGCCGACCAAATAGACCCTCAGCAGGCCGCAATTCTCGTCAAGATGAGAACCGTGCTGGAAAACATGGTACAATGGGAAGGGTATCAGGAGGTCGTGGGTATGTTGCGCGATCTCATACGAATACAACAGCAATTGAGACAGGAAACCCAGGAAGCGTTAGAGGATCAGGCCAGTGACATTTTCGACGACTAGAAAATTGTTCTGCGGTATGTGGCGTGGGCTGACTGACGGCGCGGCTCGATGGTCGCGTATCGGTTCGGGTTCACGGTGGCTGTTCGTTGTTCCGGCGATCGCGACTTGGCTTGTGGTCGTCGCGCCGGCGTCCGGTCAAGAAGGCGAATCGTCAGCGCCCTCCGAGATCAATCCACTCGGTGTAAAAGAACAGATGGTTCGCGATCGTTTCCAGCGGTTCGAAGATCGGGTCTTCCGTCTGCGCGACCAGCTTGATGAAGGAGAGCCGGACAACGCGACACGCCTTCGCCGCGTGCTGGAACGCGCCGGAGAACTTGGCTTGGCCGATCGCCTTGACGAACTGGTCGAGCTGTTTGGCGATCCCTCTACCTATAGCGAAGCTCTCGAACAGCAGGAAAAATGGCTTGCCGATTCAGATCGACTATTGGCCATTCTTCTTGAGCGTGATAGCGATAACCAAGAGCGTCAGGATGAAATCGAACGACTTCAAGAATATCAGGAGCAACTCAACCAAATCTTGGATCAAGAAAGGGCTCTGCGTCAGGCGAGCGCTCAGCGCGCTCTTTCCAAACGCATGGGCAAGCAGCTTGACCAAGCTATGAAAAGGGTCGACGCCCTGCTCAAGCGGCAGCAAGATTTGTCCGCCGAATTGCAGAAGCCCTCTGCGCCCGACGGTGACGCTGCCGAGGATCAAGCCAAGAAACAAGAGGCGTTGTCTCGCGACACGGAGCAGCTTGCGGAGGATTTGAAGGGGCTTGGTGATCTGAAACCGGAGGAGTCGGCCGACACGCCAAAACTTGAGGCCGCACGCGACGCATCGAAGAGTGCGTCAGAGTCTGCCCAGCAAGGATCGAAGTCCATGTCCGGCGCCGCCGAGAAAATGCAAGCCGGCCAAAGTGGTTCAGCCGAGAAGAAACAGGAAGCGGCGGAAGAGGCGCTGGAAGAGGCGCGCAAGAAACTTGAGGAAGCCAAGCGCGAGCTTGACGCTCAAGCAGAGAGTGACGACCAAGGCAAGCAACAAGAAGAAGTCGCCAAGAAGACCGGGGATTTGTCGAAGCAGATGAAGAGTGAGTCCGGTCAAAGTGGCGGCAAGTCAGGCAAATCCGGCAAGTCTGGCAAGTCTGGAGAATCGAAAGAGTCGCCGCCCGGTCAGGAGAGCTTGGAGCAAGCTGAGCAGGATATGGATGACGCGGCTGAGTCGCTCGATCAAGACAAGACCGAAGACGCGACCAAGAGTCAAGACGAAGCCATCGAAGACCTCGAACAGGCGGCGAAGGAGCTGGACGAAGCGCTCAACCAATTGCGACAGGAGGAACGCGAAGAGACCCTGCGTGATCTTGAGTCGCGGTTTCGCGAAATGCTCACGAAGCAGAGGGGCATCAACGAAACGACGCTGCAACTCCACGAGATTGGGCAGACGAATTTCAAGCGAACCGAGCACCTTCAATTGGCCGACCTTTCCGATCAACAACGTACGTTGTTTGAAGACGCCTCCGCCTGTCTGCACATTTTGGACGAGGACGGCACGACAGTGGTATTCCCGCGCGTCGTCGAGCAGATTGCCGAAGATATGTCGATAGTGGCCCGTCGGCTCGCTGACCGAAAGGTGGCGGCGCTGACGCAGGCGATCGAGGCGGAAATCGTCGACGCCTTAGAGCAGTTACTCGAAGCCGTGCAAAAAATGCAAAAGGAAAACGAGCAGCAAAAGCAGGGCGGGAGTCAATCGGACAGTGGCGAAGCGCCGCTGTTGCCCGCCTCGGCGGAACTCAAGCTGCTCCGCGCCAGTCAACAACGGATCAACACGCGTACCGCTGTGCTTCAGGAAGCCGAAACACTTGGCGTGGATCCCGGTGTGGAGCTTTCCGACGCCAAACGCACGCTCGCAGAGCGGCAGATTGAGACGGCGAAGACCGCCTCGGAGATGCGCGACCGAACTCAACAGCACTGATGTAGCGACGCACGCGTGGCACCGTAACTTGTCGTGTGATCAGTTATACCAAACGCAGTACGTTGAAAACCAAGCGGACTGAAGGGACCAAGGCTCATGGATAAGACAAACGGCTCGCGATGGATGGGCGCCCTGTTTGCTGCGGCGATCGTTTGCGGACCCGGTGCGGTTGTAGCCTACGCGCAGAGTCCCGTGGATGAGTTCCTCAAGGGCTTGGACAACTTCAAGCAGCTACCGGCTGACGGTCGCGCGCTCATTCGCAAGACATGGGCTGAGTGCGAAGACTGTGACGGCAGCGAGTTCCTTACGCATGGGTTGGCCGTGCTATCGCCGCCGTTTCGTGCTGCGCTCGATGCCTATGAGTCTGAGAACTATGAGTCCTGCTCGCTTGCGATGGGTACGCTTCGCGACGACCCGAATCCCTTCCTTGCCGTTAACGCCGCCGTCTATGAGATCAAAGCCCTCGTCGCGATGGAGCGTTTGGTCGAGGTGACGTCGCGCATCGACGATCTACTCGCCGGGGAGCCGGTGTCCACCGGGCGCGTCGCCCAATATTCCTACTTCGGCCCGGAAGTCGCGTTTCTCCGCGCGTTCGCTCTGCTCGCTGACGTGCAGTATGAAGAAGCCGACACGGCGATGCGCGAGTTCTTGAATGCGTATGAAGATGCTTCGCAGCGATTGGTCGTAGCCGCGCGGCAGATGTTGATGGAACTTGAGAACCGTGTGCCGGAAGAAATCGGCGACGTGGTCGACCTCATGAACTATTCCGGCCGGCGACTTAAGCACGCCGACCTCGGCGGGACGGTTACGGCGCGGCAAGCACGAATTATTGAACTGCTCGACAAACTGATTGACGAGGCGGAAAAGGACGAGAACAGTGGTAGCGGTGGGGGAAGCAGTAGTGGCGGAAGCAACAAGAACAGTCCGTCACCGAGCAAGCCCATGCAAGACTCGACACTCCCCGGCGGGTCATCGAAGCCGGGCAACCTTCGCGCCGGTCGACGGGCCAACCCCGGTACCATGTGGGGCGCTATGCCGCCCGAGGAGCGTCAGCGAATTCTTCAGGCGCTGCGCGATAGTTTCCCCAGTCGCTACCGGAAACTGGTTGAGCAGTACTATGAAGAATTGGCCAAGAAGCCGTGACTCCGTTTGATGAGGGTGTTGTCGCATTCGGCTCCTCCACGGCTAGAGCGATGGGCCACCCGGTCGACCTGCGCCACCCGGTATGGCTAGGGCTGCGGGTTGGCCGACGCTTGTTGGATATTGAAGATGCTTCCGACGCAATCAACATACTGTCAGACCCCTGGCACGGGACGGCGTCGCCAATGTGCGTTCCGCTCCGTCGCCGCGCGCATTATCGCTAGTCTATTCCTCACGTGGGCGACGTTCGCTACTTCCGCTAGAGGCCGCGGCGCGGAGGTCGATGTCCTTCATATCGACGGCACGGTTTGGCGGGGCGAGTGGATCGGTGCCGACGGATCGGTCGCTTTGGCGGGCACCGTGACGGTTCGCGGTCCGAGCGGTCCTGTCGATGTTCCCTTCCACGATCTTGCTCGGTTAACGTTTTCTGCCGCGACTGTTCCTGTTCCGTCCCTGCCGATCACGGCAGGGCAAACTGTCGGGTCGACACCGACCGATGCGTCCACGCCGGCTGACAAGACGAAGTCAGATGCAGACGGTCCGCAGGTCGCACCGCCGGCGGATGACGACAAGAAAGCGACCAAGGAGTCTGTCCCATCCGAGCCGGCTACGCCTGGTAACGAAACGCCCAAGCAGGATAACGTCGT
This sequence comes from Phycisphaerae bacterium, assembly GCA_029260075.1. Taxonomy (GTDB): domain Bacteria; phylum Planctomycetota; class Phycisphaerae; order UBA1845; family UBA1845; genus OFTM250. The sequence continues at coordinate 36,269 of JAJDDY010000027.1, read as the reverse complement.
TGAAGAGGCGACCGGTCCTGTGCCCGCGATTTTTCATCTCGCCGACGGCGGCTTACTTCCGGGCAAGTTGATCGACCCGCCGGCTGGCGATGTCGCGTCGGACGCGGTGTACGGACGCACGGCGTTGGCTGAGGTCACGGCGTTGCCGTTCGATCGTGTAGCTGCGATCCAGCTTGGACGCGGCGATGAGTTTCCTCGTGCGTTCCGCGCGTTCCGATCAGCGTTGGCCAATCGATTGCCCGGACGCGATGTGCTCATTGTTCGAAGTGTCGATGACGCAAAAACCCTCCGCGGTCAACTCGTGCAGATCGGTACGCAGACCGGATCGTTCTCCTTCGCCGGGCGCTGTCGATCATTTCAAACGGGCAAGATTTTCGGCGTGGTGTTCGCGGGCGGCGGTGGGATCGATCGCGATGATCGCTTTGGCGTAACCGCATCGCTATTGGATGGGTCCGTGTTTTCCGGGAACATCGTCGATGCCGATGCGTCGGCGGTGCGGTTGGCCTCTTCGATCGGGCAGACGGCGACGATTCGCGTTTCTGATATCAGTCGACTCGAATGCGTGAGCAATCGCGTGGTCTACGTGAGCGATATCGAACCCTCGGCGCAGACGGTCGAAGGATTGTTGCACCGGACGTGGCCTATTCGTTTCGACCGAAGCGTAGGGGGTGGGCCGCTTGTAATCGACGGCGAGGTCTTTGCGCGCGGGATCGGCGTGCATAGCCGAACAACACTTACGTATTCCCTCGACGGAGGATTTCAAAGCTTCGTCGCGACAATCGGATTGGACGACGCAGTTCGCCCGGGTGGAAGCGTGATCTTTCGCGTGTCTGTTGATGGCAATGCTCGGTTTGAGTCGCAGGAGTTGACCGGTCGGGACGAGGCGCAGTTGATCAAGATCGACATAGCCGGAGCGAGAACGCTTACGCTCGTGGTAGACTTTGGAAAAGCGCTCGACCTCGGCGACCATGCAGACTGGGCCGGGGCACGTTTGATCCGACCGGCGCCGGATGCGCCGGACGGTGCTCGGCAGTGAACTCGGTGTCGCAGGAATGATCTCGCGATCGTGCGGGTGGATGGTTGTAGCGGATGAATGCGAATCTTCAATCCAGGCGGATCATAGCATCGATCGCTTCGGTGCTGTGTTTCTATAGTGCAAACACCTCTGCCGTGTCGCCGCTTGATGTTGTGCTCGACGAAGAGGCGCGCCGGGTCGAAATGATCGAACGGATTTCGCCAAGCGTGGTCTGCGTCTTCGACGCGAGGCGTCGCGGCGGCGGGTCCGGTGTTTTGATTGATGAGCACGGGTACGGTCTTACGAACTATCACGTCGTCGCCGGATTGCTCGCGACGCGCAAGGGTTGGGGCGGGCTTGGCGACGGTGTGTTGTACGAGCTTGAGGTGCTGGGGATTGACGTCACCGGTGACGTAGCCATGTTCCGCCTCATTCCGCCGAAAAAGGGTTACAAATTCCCGTTCTCACGCCTCGGCGATTCCGACAGCGTATCCGTCGGCGATCCAGCCATCGCCATGGGCAATCCGTTTATCCTCAGTGAAGACTATCTCCCCTCGGTCACGCTCGGATTGATTACCGGCACGAATCGCTATCAGTGGGGCGTCAAAGGAAACTTGGCCTACACCAATTGCATTCAGGTCGACGCCCCGATCAATCCCGGTAACTCAGGCGGTCCGCTGTTCAATACATCCGGCGAGGTTATTGGGATCAACGGGCGGATTTCGGTCAACACTCGCGGTCGGTTCAACGTGGGGTTTGGTTACGCCATTTCGTCCAACCAAATCAAGCGCTTCATGCCCGCACTACGGGCCGGACTTCTTGGTCGGCATGGCTCTTGGCAGGCTACGGTAGAAAAGACCCCCGACGGCATCGTGTTCGCTCGACTCAAAGAGCCTGGTCCGGCGTTCGACGCTGGGATTCGCAGGGGCGATCGGCTCACCGCGATCGACAACGTCCCCATCGAAACCTCCAACCAAGTAGCGAGTTTGCTCGGTACTTATCCCGAGCATTGGCCGATCCTGCTCGATGTCGAGCGGGATGGGCGTGCGCGCCGCGTGATGGTCCGACTCGACCCGGTTCAGCCGAACATGAAGAGGCCGTTCGAGGCTGAGCGGGACGCCAACGTGCGACAGGTTCGGCGAGTTCTTGAGACGTATCGTCGCGCGAGCCGTTCGGATGAAACAACTGCTGTGCCGACGCGGTGGAAGTGGGCGGTTCGCCGCGCGTTCCGTGCGGCGTCAGATGGCACGACGCAACCGGCGCAACAATACGAAGCGAATTGGATAAAGGGTGAGCGGGTTCGTATGCGACAGCGCCATGAAGATGGCACTTCCGGTCGCTTGGTCGAGTACGACGACGTGTCTGCGGAACAACGAACGTCGCCCACCGCCGAAGCGTTTGAGTTACCCATTCAAGATCGGATGGCCTCGCACGCGTTGTTTCGACTCAGACGCTGGCTTGTTGGCGATAGCGATACCGTGGAAGTGACCGAACTGATTCTCGCCGGCGGCGACGCGGTTTGGGCGCCGACGATGTGGTCGGGTGGGACGGCGATCGAACCCCGCGCCGCAAAAGACGTGACGCCACACTACGTCGAAATCGTCAAAGCCCAACTTGGTGCCCACGCCACCGCGCGGTTCGGCTTCGATATCGAAAGCGGTCTGGCGGTGAGCGTCCACGTTTCGGACGATCTATCTGGCTTCTCCATCGACATGACCCTGAGCGATCATCGTGACGTGGGCGGTGTACGCTGGCCGACGACGATCGTCGTGCGCGGAGACGGGACGGGTTATCGCGACACGTCGTCCGATTGGGAGCTTGCACCGTGATGCGTCATTCGCAACTACGACGTTACGGCGTTGTTCCATTGGTCTTGGCGATGCTCGTCGTTTGCGTGGTCAGCCCCGAGGTTTCGCGGGCGGGTGCGTTTGATCAAGCGTTGGCGTCGGCCATGCCGCGCGTGGTCAAGTTGTACGGGCGACGGGTCGGTAAGCAAGCCGGGTATGGCACTGGTTTTCTCGTTTCTAACCAAGGGCACGTGGTGACGGTTTCGTCGGTGCTGATCGATGCGCGGCGCATTCGAGCCGTCACCGCCGACGGCACGCTTTACGAAGCCGACGTCGTCGCACGCGACAGACGTAGACAGCTCGCCTTGCTGAAGCTCAACCCCGCCGCGGCCAACAACGAAACAAACGAATCCTCGGACACCGAACCGATTGAGCACTTGCCGTTTTTCGACTTGACGATCGATGCGCCGTTGGAACCGGGTGATTGGATGTTGGCCGCCGGCAATGCGTTCAAGGTAGCGGACGGGGCTGAGCCGGCGACGGTGGCCCATGGAATTTTTTCGGCGCGAACGCGCCTCGACGCCCGACGTCGCCTCAAGGATTTCCCCTACCAAGGTGAGGTGCTTGTGATCGACGCCATCACGAGCAATCCCGGCGCTCCCGGTAGCGCCGTGGTCAATCTCGACGGCGCGTTCGTGGGGATGATCGGTCGCGTGGTCGTGTCCAATTTGACGCACACGCATTTCAACTACGCGATGCCTCGGGAGGAGGTTGCGGCGTTTGTGGACGCTGCCCTTGCCGCGCCCGGCGGTGGTCCCGGCGGCGATCGGTACGGTGCGGACTCGCTCGCGATGGACGCCGACGTGGAACCTTTCGACACCGGCATTCGCCTGAGCAAGATCGGCTATCAAAAGCTCCTGCCGTTCGTGGAGCGCGTGCGCATCGCCTCGCCGGCCAGAAACGCCGGCGTGCGCAAGGACGATCTCATCATGGCTGTCAACGGTCGAAACGTTGGCGACGTGTCACAATTCGATAATCAGATGCGTCGGGCCATTCCGGGTAAGCCGATCGAACTCGTGATCCGTCGTGGCCACGGCATTCTCACAATCTCCATTCCCACGGAGCCATTATGAACCGCGCCGTTCTCACCATTGCGACCGTGTCGCTGTCTCTCGTGGTTTCGGCGCGTGGCACCGACGTCCCCCGACCCGGCGAGGCGGTTCAGCGCGACGAAGCCTACCACACCCTTCGCGCCACACAGGAGGTGTTTCGATCCGTGGCGGCTTCGATGAAGCCCTATCTGGTTCGCATCGAAACGGTGGGCGGGTCACAGCCACGCGGTTTTCTCAAGACGTCGGACGATGGCGACAAGACGAAGTTGCCTGGCCCGGGCAACCAGTTTCGCGAGAACGTGGGCGCCAACTTCGTCCTGGCTGACGGACCCACGACCGGCGTTGTGTACGACGCGAACGGATACATCATCGCGAGCGGTTTCAACTTCGTGCGCGATCCCGTGTTGATATCGGTAATCCTCGCGGACGGGCGACGTCTGGTGGCGGAACTTGTCGCGAGAGATCAGGTGCGCAAGATCGCGCTGTTGAAAGTCGACGCGTCGAATCTTCCGGTTCCGACGTGGGTCGATGTGGCCGACGTTCACGTTGGGCAATGGGCCATAGCCCTTGGCCTTGGGTTCGGCGGGAGCGATCCGGCGATCACCGTCGGCATTGTCAGCGCCCACAACCGAATGCTGGGCAACGCCATTCAGACGGACGCCAAGCTCGGTCCGGCCAACTACGGTGGGCCGTTGTGCGATGTTCACGGCCGCATCATCGGCATCTGCGTGCCCATGGCCCAGCGACCGGGCGAACTTGCGGGTATCGAAATGTATGACTCGGGCGTGGGCTTTGCCGTGCCGAAACATCGCGTGGACGAAATCGTCGAAGTGCTCAAGACCGGGACATCTTTCTATCGCGGTTGGCTTGGAATCCAAATCGACCGGAGGGTGAAGGACGGCGTCGTGGTGGGGAAGGTGGCGGTTCCGTCGCCCATGGCTGACGCGGGCATTCGGTCGGGCGACCGCATTCTGGCGATCAACCAAAAGGAAATCGGCCATTACGGGCATCTCGTGCAGGCGATCTACATGATCCCCGCCGGCGAGCGCGTTTACCTGCTTGTACGGCGCGGTGAGCGCGAGTTTGGGGCGGCGATCACCCTGGCCCGCAATGTCGACTTGGGGGCATTACCCGAGGATGTCGAGCCGTTCGATCCGTCCGCGCCGATTCCTGACCCGGACGAGCAGAAGGACGATTAGTGCCGGCGCGTTATGGAGTTGCCGTTGCCTGGGTGGCCCATCTCTTCAGACGTGGAGGCGTCGAATCCGGTGTCGATTCGACTCCCCCACGGCAAACGCCATGCGCCACCCAGTCCGTCAATCGTGCCAGAGCACTGGCAGTCCCTTGAAGAAACGCGGAACCGGCCTCCAGCCGATCGTCCGGTTCACTTGGCTATTCTGGACATGTCACAATTGTACACCGCGAGCGCCGAAAAGTGGGTCATGACACCGCCGCACATCACGAGCATCAAGCAAGAATCAACGCGGCGACTTCATGCCAGAGCACTGGTTCGATGAACAGTCGACTGCGCGCCTACTTGGAACTCGTTCGGGTGCCGAACGTGCTTACCGCTGTAGCCGACGTCACCGCCGCATACTTGTATTGCGGCGGAGGGTCGATCCAGACGTTGATCTTCCTTGGCGGTGCGTCGGCGTGTCTATATGCCGGCGGCGTCGCGCTAAACGACGTATGTGATGCCGCGCGCGACCTTGTGCATCGTCTCCATCGGCCAATACCCTCCGCACGTGTTTCGTCGTCAGCCGCAATGAGATTGGTCGTTCTGCTCTTCACCACTGGCATCGTGCTGGCGGCGGTGGTGTCCACTCAGTCCGTTTTGATCGCCTCGGGTTTGCTGATCGCCATCATCGCCTACAACAGGTTGGCGAAATCAACGCCGTTCGCTCCCATCGTGATGGGACTCTGCCGAGCGCTCAACCTTGCGTTGGGTATGAGTGTGGCCGTGGGACAGGACGTCGTCGTCATTGCGCCGGTGGCGTTGATGCTTGTGTATGTCGCGGCGCTCACAGCGTTTGCCCGTTCCGAGTCCGAACCGGTTCGGCGCGGAGCGGTCACAGCCGGCGTGATCGGCATGATGGTAGGCGTTGCCGGGCTGGCGAGTTTGTATTGGATTCTTCCCAACCCGCACGCAGGATTCCTAGGCTTGGTGCTGTTGCTTGTGGTTGTCATTGCGTGGCGTGGCGGGCGTGTCTTGGCGAGTCCCGAACCGCAAGCGATTCAATCCGTGGTGGGTATGTTGGTGACGGCGCTAGTCGTGTTCGACGGCTGCATCGTTTGGGCGGCTCGTGGGCCATGGCTCGCGATGGCCGTGTTGGCGTTCGTGCTGCCAACCGTTCTGCTGTCGCGGTGGTTTCGTATGTCTTGAGCGCGGGCCGATTCGGGTCAATTGCTCCGTCACCGATTCGACGTTCGCCACGGCTAGAGCCATGGGCCGCCCAACCCGTCGATCAAACAGTGACAACGCACAATTACGCACCCAGAAATCGCCTGCCCAACGGCGAATCGACGCGCCCGGATCCAACCGGTGGTGACGGTAATCCGGGTGTTTCGGGCGAGGTGGGGGACGATATTTCTTAATGTTTCGGCGGCACCCTTGGCGGTTTGAGGTCCATTGGGGAGGCGGTAATTGATGATTTTCGGACTTGCGAGCCAGCCGCAACACCAATCTACCGGGGTAGTCCGTGGTCGACTCGATCGACAGTTGCCGTTGTCCGATAAAGGGAATACTATTACATAGGGTGGAATCGCCACCTTTGGACCACTGATGTAGGCGGCGGCGATGAACGATTGGCTTGATGCAGAACAGCGGGTCGAGCGTGCCCAGCAGCTTTCCGAGTCCCAGCGATGGGCGGAGGCGCTGGCGGAGATCGACGCTGCGCTCGCGATCAACCCAACCAACGCCACATGGCATGCCCATCGCGGCATGCTTCTGGAGGAACTCGATCGGTGGGAAGACGCCGCCGATGCCTTCGCCGAATCCCTCAAGATCGAGCCCAGCGACCGCGACACCGCAGTGGCACTCGGTTCGACGCTCTATCGCCTCGGTCGTCTGCCGCAAGCGATTCAGGTGTTTGAACGCTTGGCCAAGCTCTACCCCAACTTTGAGCCTGCCTACTGTCACCGTGTAGGCATCTACGCCGAGTTGGCCAACCACGAGCAGGCTGAGCAGATGTTCTATATCGCTCAAGAACTGAACGAGTCCTGCCCCCACTGCTTCGTACACATTGCCGACTCGCTTATGGTGCGCGGTCAATCTGAAAAGGCCTTGTTTTGTTGGAAGCGGGCGCTTGAAATCGATCCCGGCTATGTCGGCGTCAACAGGCAAATTGGTAAGTCCTATCGGTTGCAGGGCCGGTTCGATCTTGCCCGGAAATACTACTTGCGCGAAGTCCGCGACGACCCGGGCAACATCGATCTGCTCTACGAGTTGGCCGACCTTGCGTTGGAGTCCGGTGAGACCGCGGCGGCGACAGCCAAGCTCGCGCACATTCTCGAACTGGACCCGGGCCATATTGAGTCTCGGTTTATGCTCGGGAAGATTTGGCTACGTCGGGGTCAGCCCGGTCAAGCCCTCGTGTGTTTTGAGGCCATCGAGTCCCTCGGGTTCGATCGTTTCGATCTCGAGAGTTTCGACCTTTGCGTGGGCGATGCGTTGTTCCGCTTGGGTAGATTGTCCGAAGCCCGGCGTCGGTTCGAAGAAGCCGCCACCGATGGCCCGTGCGAGCCGGATGCTTTGCTTCTTCTCGGCGATTGCCTCGTCGCCATGGCCAAACCCGCTGATGCCGCAGATGCCTATCGGTGCTACTTGGCGGAAACGCCGGACGACGCTGTGGTCCATCACAAATTGGCCGTCTGCCTCGGTCAGACCGGTCTTCATGGCGGGGCGTTGGAGCATTGCAAGCAGGCCCTCAAGATCGATTCTGGTTTGAAAGCGGCCGCCCACACCGCCGTCGTGGCCCACTTGGGTTTGGCTCAGTGGTCCGAGGCGCGGGCGATGATGCGTACCCTTCGGCGTGACGACCGAAAAGATCCAAAGTTGCGACAGCTGCGTCGGCGACTTCGATCGTGCATGGCTCGTCACTACTGGCGTCGTCTGACCGGGCTTATCGGCCTCCGAACCGGATCAGACTGAGTGCCGTATCCGCATGGACGCCGGCTATGTGCCGTTGCGATCCGCCGGTCACGTCGAGTTCGCGTAGTCGGTCACGAATTGCGAGCCGTCGCGTTCGCCTATCCAGCCCATATTACCGCCAGGCGTTCAAAATCGGCGTGCCGCAGCCCGTGGCGTATGGTTGGGATTGTGCCTCGGCGAATGTTTTTCGCGTGAGGGCGCTGCTATCGGTTGCAACCGGGACACTTTCCGTTTGTTATAATGCTACGGATACGAAAATGGCTCGTGCTGATGCAAGGGCCGAAAATGGGTGTTTTTCCGAGGTGAGTTCATCATGACCGGGCGAAAACTGTTCGTTTGGGGTTCTGCCGTTTGTGTCACGTTTGGTGGTATCGCGGTTTCTTCGGCGCAGGAAAAGAAGCAGGCCGTTTCGAAGGTGGTGGACACGATCAAGTCCGGCCAGACGCCGGCCGCCGCCAGCGTCGACCGCATCATGGACCACGCGGTCCGCAACATCAGCCGCCGCTACAACCTCAACAAAGGTCAGGCCGACTTCACGCGTGACCTCATGCGCCGGAAGGTCTATCAGTTTCTTGAAGACCATGAGGGCGAAGTGTGGCCGGTCATCCGAGATCTGCTTGCGACGCAGCTCGGCGGCGAGGCGCCGGACAGTACCGAGCAAATGAAACGAATCGGCAAAGCCGCCGGTCCGTTGGTGTCGCTTGCCGAGGAGGCCATCATCAGCGCGAACGAGGAGTGGGGAGAGATTCTTACAGCCGAACAACAGAAGACGCACGACTTCGACATGGCGAAGATGCGAGAGCAGTTCGCTGGCATCGGGCGCAATTTCAAGTCGTGGGCTGATGGGCATCATCCTGAGAACGGCATCTTTCCGCGGAAGCAGAAGACCGTCGGTGGACCGCAGCGCCCGCACAGACCTGAGGGGGGCGAGCTGCCGCCCCCAAGTGTCGGTCATATCGACCCCAAGTCGCTGTTCGACACGATCGTCGAGCAGTTCATCAAAGACTATGAACTCGAAGTTTCTCAGATCGCATCGGCTCGATCCATTCTCGACGAGTTTCGTGACAAGGCTGACCGTTTCCTGAAGAAGAACGCCGTCGAACTCGCGCAGAGCCTTGCCGAGCAGCGTGACGCTCGTCGCGTAGCCGACGCGACGCGTATTCGACAGGGTAGTGCGAAGCACAGGAAATTGCTCGCCCCGGTTTACGAGTTGCTCAAAGAGATGGAAGGCCGGTTACAGAAATTGCTGACCACTGCACAGGTTGATCGCTACGCCGAAAGAAACGCCGCGCCACGGAACACGCGATCCGCAAGGATCAAGAAAATCAAGCCCAAAGCCGACGCGAAGACCGCCGAGGAATCCGAAGAGTCCGACCGCGGCGGTTGGTAGCACCGTGATCGTGACGACGCTTGTGTGGGCCTTCACTCCTGATCATGTGCGTGTGTCGCTGGTCTTGAGTAGTAAGTGGGATGTATGAACGCCGCGAATTGCTCGGCGCGCAATGCTTCGAGCCCTCGACAAGCCTCACCTCCGTCCGTCGTAAAAATACCCCAGACGTTCTTTGCTTCCAAGCGTTCGTTTTCGTGAGAACAGTGCGTACACGAAGATCTTGAGGAAGTCCCAGTATCCATACAGGTAGAACTTGCGGCCTGAAACGAGCAACGGTTCGCGCGTAAGAAACACAAACCGCAATCCGCGCGGCGCTGCCCAGCGTTTTATGGCCTTGGACATCAAGAGCTCCTCGGCGGCGTATATCTCCTCGCTAAAGCCTCCGATCTCCCAGAAGGCGTCGGCGCGGCAGAACAGGAAGGCACCTCCTGCGTTGTTCGTCAGCCTCATGACCGTGCGGGCGGCAAAGACAATCACTCGTCCGAGCATGGGGACGCGATCGAGGATTATGTCGCATCCACCGCCAGCGAGGTCGCCACGGTCAAGGTGGTCCAGCAAGTCCGCCAGCGTATCTGGGTGAAGTTCGCAATCCGCGTCTATGAACAGGAACCAGTCGCCGGTCGCCGCACGACCACCGGCGTTGCGCGCTCGGGAGATGTGATTGATCGGCTCGAATACCACAGTCGCCCCAGCGCGCCGAGCAATCTCGGCTGTGGCGTCTGTAGAATTGTTGTCCGTCACGATGATCTCAGACGACGGCAACCGCGAGGCGTGAATGTCCAGCGCACGGGCAATGCTGCGCACGCAGCGATCGACGTACTGCTCCTCGTTGAACGCCGGGATAATTACGGACAATTTCATGCAGCGTCGATCAACGGCGTTTGGTCTTCGCGTGCTGGTCGTCGAACGTCCTGACAGACAGTTCGAAGCACAGGAATCGCGGCGCCGGCTTCCAGCCGGTGATCCCCTGGCCACTTCGTTCTAGAAGGAGACGTCGCCCGTCGTCACGGGTGGGTCTGCGGCGGCGCCGCGAATACCAGTCTTATTCCACAGACGGTTGGGCGCCGTGTAGAAACAACGTAAACGAGGGCAACTGCAGCGGATCAAGAGAAACACGCGAGCGAGCCTGCGAATCGTTTATGTTATTGTCCTGCGAGCCCTTAGCTATTGGGTTAACACCGGGTCGTTGAAATCGAGCGTACCATCGCCATTCTGGTATGAGTCGAATTCCGCGAGGGTGTTCTTGACGTACTGAATGCCATCCCATGGGTCGAGTATAACCAGTTCGGTTCCATCCTTGGTCGGTCCGTTGCATACGGTCCAGTGACCACCGCCCCCATTCCATAGCCACCCGACAATGCAAGGCTTGTGCTGTGTACACTTGCGCAGCTCTGTGAGCAGTGCGTCGCGAGACTTGCCGCCCCCGTCGCGGGCCTTCACGATTGGGTGCGGATTCGACCGGAGAACGTCGATCAGGCCGCCATTGTTCGCGCCTGCGTTCTTCCAGTCGTGGGCGTTGACCGCTTGCAGGCTCATGGGTGAGATGCCCTGATACAACTTACCCGTTTCGGCCAGCGCCACGAGTCCGCGAATGTACTTCTCGCTGACCGCGTTCGATGCGAGACGGTAGAAGGATCGCTTAAGAATGCAGACGCACGCCGGACCGCAAGAATTGCCGCGCTCCTGCAAGACGTATTGATGCCATCGCCCGTCCTTGTCCTTCGCACGCTCCCACTTGCCGGGTGTATACCCAGGAACAGAAGGTCCGATGGGACCGGCGGACGCAGCCATGTGGCGAATCGTGAATTCTCGTTCGAGGTATCGGTGCAACTCCTTGTACCGTCCCTTCCATTTGGCGGCTGGCACCTTCTTCATTTCCGCTTGAACTTCGAACGCCGTGGGCGTCGGCATCCTGCGTTTGAGCAGCGTGATGAGGTCCCGGAGCGAACTCTTCTTGAAACGCTCAAAGTGCGGATTGCATTTCTTCAGCACTTTCTCGAATTGATCCCAGCGAAACGCCATAGCGTTGTCTCCGTCGTTTGGTGTCGTTGATTGTATTGGCACGGCGGTGCCCGTGTCCAACGATCGAAAGATCGCGGACCGGCTCGCCGCTGTTTCCATTATCGCGGAAACGTCGAGCCGGTTGCGTGCCGATTGGGAAATCTCGACGCAGCCGACTGTACCGAGTTGAACCCTCGGCAGCGTGCTAAGCGAAACGTCGCCAGAACGCCCCGTCGTGCTCGAAAGGTTTGCTACCCGTCGATAGATGGAATCAAATCGCCGCGCGGAGCGTCGGCACGCTCGGGGCCGTCCGCGATTTTCGGGCTCTAGAGTGCGCCATCAAGAATCTTTAAGTGTCTACCATGAAATGACTTATGTAGGCGTTCACGCAGTGTTCGCTGATCTTGCTCGCGGCGGCCCGTGCTCCGTCGCGATGCAACTGACGGATTCGTCCGAACCGAGCCGCGACCGTAAGGAAGCGGACGTCAGCAAGCTGGTCGTGACAGGTTGAAAATCGTTCCCTCACGGTCGCGGCTCAGTTCAGTTCAGATCGGACGAACGCGCCACTCGAGTGGTGACAAGTCCGAAGCGACATGGTCCAAGCGCCGACCGCCGGTATCCGTCATCGCTACGCGATTATGGTGGCCGTGTATTTGAGGCGTCCGTCTCGTCTACGGTCCGACTTCTTCGGCGAGGCGTTGACCGGCGTCGACGACGGCGCGATGAAAGCGTTCCAGGTTCTTGGGAATGATACGCGCTTTCTTTCGCAGCTTCTCCACGAGTTCAGCGACCTGCCGATTGGATTGATCAGAGTAATACCGCGCCTTGAGTTGCGGTTGTGACGATTCGAAATCCGGCTCGTGACCGGCGTCGATCTCGTCGCAGCGAACGATGAAGTAACCGCCATCAGTCTCGATGACTTGGCTCACTTCGCCAGCGCCCAACGTGTATAGATGTTCGACGGCCGGGTCGAAACGCTCACGTACGCTGCCCTTCGTAACCCAGCCCCACGATCCGCCCTCGCTCGCATGTAGACCGTCAGAAAACCTTGTCGCGACCGTCGCGAAATTTTCGCCGCTGTGTAATTTGGACATAGCCTCCTGAACCTTCGTCCTCGCCGCCTGACGCGGCCCGTCCGGTTGGGGCGATGTGGAAGTCGCCGTTACGGTCGACGCGTGGGTGGACCAGCGCACGTCGATAAGCGACATGCGCCGTCGCGGCGGTCGCCGAAGGGAGCCGGAGATTTCGGCGTACGCGGCCATCAACTCAGCTCGGGTCGGCTCGTCGATTTTGGCTTTGACTTCCTGGTCCAGGTAGTTGCCGATCATGATGTCGCGACGGAGGTCGGCGCGGACGTCGTCCAGCGAGCGCCCCTGAGATTCGAGTTCTTTCTCGTATCGTCGTTGCCGACCGTCGTACCTTGTCGTCACAATCTTACGCAGTTCGGTCGCCACGAAGTCATCGACTTGTTTGTTCGCTTGGGCGGGCAGGCGGAGTTCGGACTCCTGAGCGAGCAGGGTCTCCGCGATCCGGTCCCGAATAATGTTCGCCGAATGTTGTACAAGGAACGATCGGAATTGATCCGGGGACTTGGTCGTAGCGGCCTTGCGAAGTTCGTCTAGGTCGCGTTGCCAAATATCTTCGGCGGTGATCGACTTCGCATTTACCTGCAGCCGGTCCACGGGCGTGGTACCGTCCGGGTCCGACTCGATGGCGCTGGGCGGCGCCGACTTGGCGGACTTTGTCGTCGTCGTCGGTGCGGTGGACGCCACGGGCTTAAGGCACCCGCCGACAAGCGCAAGGCCGAAACTGGTGAAGGCCATGATCCAAAACACTCTCATCGGGCAGTCTCCAAGCTCTTCGCGGCGCCAGAGAATAGACGTCGCAGAATCGTGATCAATGTTTTTGGTTCGAGATAATTGGGCGGCGGTCGCCAGTAGACCGTGTTGTGGTCGGGCAAGCGGACCGAGCCGGCCGCGTCAACGAAGACGGGTTCGAGCGCCGGGGCGCGATCGACCGTGAGTACGACGTCAGGAGGGTGTCGACTGATCGTACGTACGCCAAATTGCCTGGCTAAGACGCGAATCTCGGTAAGCTCCATCAAGCGTTGAACCTCCTCGGGCAACGGGCCGAAGGCGTCGGCCAGGTCCGACTCGAGTTGTGTGACATCGGCGACCAAAGCGCACGCGCCCACGCGCCGGTAGATGTCGATCCGAGATCGATCGGACGCCACGTACCGTCGTGGCAGATGGGCCACGAGACCAAGGTCGACCTGAACCGGCGTCGGTTCGTCGTCCGGCTCGTTCTTCAAACGTTTCACCGTCTGATTCAAGAGCCGACAGTATAGCTCGTAGCCCACGGCGGCAATATGCCCACTTTGCTCGCGTCCGAGGAGGTTTCCCGCGCCGCGGATTTCCAGATCACGCATGGCGATGCGGAATCCGGCGCCCAATTCGCTGAATTCTTCGATCGTCTTGAGTCGCTTGACGGCTTTGACGGTCACCGGGCGATTGTCGGGTACGAGCAGATAGCAATAGGCCCGGCGCGTGGACCGGCCCACCCGGCCGCGCAATTGGTGCAGGTCCGCCAGGCCGAAACGGTCCGCGCGGTTGATGAAAATCGTGTTGACCGCAGGCATATCGAGCCCGCTTTCGATGATGGTCGTGGCGACGAGCACGTCAGCTTCGCGCTGAAAAAAACGGCGCATGACCGCTTCCAACTCGCCATCTTTCATTTGTCCGTGGCCAAAGACGAAGCGTGCTTCCGGAACGATCTTACGCAAATCGTTGGTGACCGCCTCGATCGATTGGACGAAATTGTGGACGAAGAACACCTGCCCGTCGCGGTTCATCTCTCGCAAGATGGCGTTACGGATGACCTCGTCGCGGTATGGACCGATTTGCGTGGAGATCGCGCGGCGGTCGACCGGCGGGGTTTGCAACGAGCTGATATCGCGCACGCCCATCAGAGACATGTGCAGTGTTCGCGGAATCGGCGTGGCGGTTAGCGTTAGCATTTCCACCGACCCTTTGATGGCTTTGAGTCGCTCCTTGTGCTCAACACCGAAGCGTTGCTCTTCGTCGATCACCACAAGGCCGAGGTTGGCGAAGGAGACGTCCTTGCTGAGCAGGCGATGTGTGCCGATCACGATATCAATACGTCCCCGTTTGATCTGTTCGATGATCCGCTTTTGTTCGGATGAACTTCGAAATCGAGATAGACACGCGATGGCGAATGGATATTCGGCCATGCGCTCCGAGAACGACGTGAAGTGTTGCTCCGCGAGAATTGTCGTCGGCACAAGTATCGCGACCTGCCGTCCGTATTCCACGACCTTGAACGCCGCGCGCATGGCCAATTCGGTCTTGCCATACCCAACGTCGCCGCACAGCAGGCGGTCCATGGGTCGGCGAAGCATGAGGTCGTCGCGTATTTCGGAGGCGACGGTGATTTGATCTTCTGTTTCGTCGTATGCGAAGGAGGCTTCAAACTCGCGCTGCCAATCCGTGTCCTCGGGATATTGCACGCCCGACGACTGCGCACGCAGAGCCTGAACGCGAAGGAGCGACTCCGCCAGTTCTCCCACCGAGTCGACGACTTGCTGTTTGGTCTTGTTCCATCCCCTGCCGCCAATGGTCGAGAGCTTGGGCCGCCGTCCACCCATTCCGATGTATTTTTGCACGAGGTCGATCTGTGAAGACGGCACGAAGACCTTGGCTTTGTCGGCGAACTCCAGAACCAGAAACTCTTCCTCCTGCGTCGAATTGCCCTTGTGCATTTTCTTGAGCCCGCGGTATAGGGCGATGCCGTGGGCGAGGTGTACGACCGCTTCGCCGGGCGTCAGATCGACCCAAGACTCGACGGTGCGGCCGGTATGGATGCGTCGGACGCGGCGTCGTTGTCGGTGGCGATGGAAGATTTCGTGGTGGCTTACGACGCACGTCTTGCTTGCGGTCCACTCGAACCCCCGGTGGATCGCGCCACGGTGGAGGTGAATGTTCAATTCCTTCGCGGGGTGTTTTGCGCTTGTCGGCGTGTGCTGATCGATCATTTCCGCGAGGCGGGTCTGTTCACCTTCGGTGTCGCAATACACATGCACCGTACGCTGCGCCGCGAGGGCACACAGCTCAGCCACCGCGTCCGACGCCTGACCTTCGAATCGTGCGAGTGACAGCACGCCGAAATCGACGATGGCCTCGCCCTCGGCGGTGGCCGGTGCAAACGGTGTGATGTGGAGTTGCGTGAACGCCGTCAATCGTTGGAGCACGGTTTGGATCGCGAACAATCCGTCCGATATGCCGAGACGGGTTTCGAGCGTGACGCCCATGGTTTGAATTTCACCCGGGTCAGCCAGTACGACGATGGTGTCGTCGCTTAGAAATGAACTCAGGGCAGTGGTCTCTGCGGCATCGGTCGAGGACTTGGGCGGGGCGGCGACGACGGACAATGTATCGAGCGACTCGACCGACCGTTGCGTGCCCACGTCGAACCGACGAAGTGACTCGATCCTGTCACCGTAGAACTCGATCCGATAGGGGCATTCTTCACCGGGTGTGAACAGATCGACGATATCCCCACGCTGCGCGACATCGCCAGGCGATTCGACCAGGTCGAGGCGTTCGAAACCGTGATCCACCGCCCATGAGACCACGGTCTCCGGCGTGACCGAAGGCTGACGTCGCCCCGAACGATGCACCTCAAGCCTGAGTGTGTTTTCGGCAAGAACCCGCGCCGTGGGAAGCGGCTGCATGAGCGCTTGAACGGGGGCTACGATCACGGAGGGCCGGGCGCCGTCCTCGTTTCCGCATGCGGACGCAACGAGCCGCGCGCAAAGTCGAAGTCGTTCCGCCTCAATTTCTCCGCCGGCCGGTCCGGAACCCGCGACACCCTCCCATGCGGGCAGCATCTCCCAGGGTCGATCCGAGAAGAGCTCCAGGTCTTCGCGAACGTTGTCGGCGCCATCCGGATGGGCGGTAAGGTATAGAATCGGTCTGGCGCATTGTTTCGCCAGCAGGGCGATCAACATCGGCGCAGAGGATCCCCACAGCCCCGTGGCGTGAGCAACCCCCATTCGATTGAGGAGTTGTCCAGCCAGGCGCTCGATGCGCGGGTCTGAGGAGATCGATCGGATCACCATGGCGTTCGTGAAATCCTATCGAATTCTCAGCGATTGCGTAGTGTTCGGCGCATGTTCTTTCATAAAGAACGTGTTAGGGAAGTCTCGTTCGTACCCGCGTCCGTAAGGAAGCGATCCGGTTTCAAGTTCGAAAACCGCTTCCTGACCGTCGCGGTAAGGTTCAACGCAAATCTTCCCGATCACTCTCGAAGACCGCCGAAGCGAGGCGTTCGTGTTGACGACAAGACCTTGCGCGGCGTGCGCGTGGTCCTCGCGCGTGCGCTACCGCGACTTGTTCTTGATCGGACGTGATCGGACATTCTGTATTGACATATTCCAACAAGTCTTGACAGAGGCATGCTGGTATGCCGCCGAAAGTGCCACTATGCTGAAGGTGGATTCATGTAGTGCGTCACGAGTCGAATTCGGCTCATCGATGGGAATATTTGGTTGCGGCGCGTAGGACTTGTGGTGGGCCTGAAGGAAGGATCCGCTCTATCGCGTGTGAGCGACCAGGGAGAAGTTTGAGATGCGTATTGCGCTGCGACATATTGGTCTATCAGTTCTGGCTCTTCTTCCGACGTTGGCCTTCGCTGGAACGCTTCCGAAGCAGTTCACGCTCGGAAACTACGTCCCCAAAGATTCCTGGATGGTGATGCACTTTGTCGACCATCCCGATCGCGCGTGGATCGAAGCGCAGTGGGTGGAGGTGTTCGACATGCTGAAGCAGACAGGCATCGAACGCGACATCACTAAGCTCGCTTTCTCTTTCATGGAGGAAGACCAGCGGGACATGGTTCAGGCGTTGGTCGATCAGTGGACCAAGACGGTCGAGGCGGTCGCATGGGGTGACCTGGTGAACCAGGAAATTCTTTACGCCCAACGAGTGGGTGAATTACCTCAGCCTTACGACTACATCTTCCTTGCGCGTGGCAAACCCGGAACGGGTAAGGCCAACGCGGAAGCGCTAGCGAACATCCTGAAGCAGCTTGCAGCGCTCGGTGAGAAGGTCGCGGTGACCGAGTCTCAGGACGGGTCGATACGGCGCTGGTCGTTGGCGGTTGCCGGAGATTCGGACGTTCCGTTCAGCGTAGAGTTGATGCAAAAGGGTGATGTGATTTCGCTCACCAGCAGCGCTCAGTCAGCCTCGATTGTCGCATCCTTGATGAATGGCAAAGCTCCGGAGTCGTCTTTCGCGGCGTCGCCGCGTTTTGCGGAGGCCATCGGGCACGTCAAGACGCCGGAGCACGGCGTGACATTCCTAGATTGGAGCATGTTTCTATCGCGACTCAAGGAGCAGGTCGGCGGCATGGCCCCCGGGGATGCTGCGAAGCTGATTAGCAGCGTAATCGATGAAGTGGGTTTCACGGATTATGCGATCAGCTCGATGGAAACCGACGGACGTCGCGAACTCACGCACGAGGTGACGAGACTTCTGCCCGCCAAGAAAAACTGCAGGATGGCCAACTGCTGCGTCGGTCGCCGGTCGTTCAAGCGCTTCGATAGTTTCGTTCCCATCGATGCCAAGTCGTTTTCCGTAGACACGTCCATCGACATAGGCGGGGTTTACAGCCTGATTCTTGACATCGTTGAGACCAAGATGCCTGGCGGCAAAGAGGCGATTGCCAAGTTCGACGACAAAATGGCCCAAGTCGGTTTCGATCCGCAGCGAGATGTCTTTAGCTGGTGGAGCGGCGAAACGGTCTCCGTCGACCTGCCCGCGTCGGTCGTCACGCCGTTCGGCGGCGGCGGGGACTCGGTGAAGATGTTCCGCGTCAAGGATTCCGAGTTGGCGAGCAAGAAAATCGACGCCGCACTTACGTTCGTCACGGGCATGCTGCAAGGAATGGGGCAAGGACTGGTGGTCACGCCCGCCGATTTGCCCACTAAGGGATTCAAGCAAATCATGTATCCAATGATGCCCATGCTGAAGCCGGTCATTGGGGTTCGGGGCGATTGGCTTGTCGTGGCTACGTCGACCGAGGCGCTGAAGAAATGTTTCGCCGTCGAGGCCGGTGAAGCGTCGTCCATTGCCCAGAACGAGCGATTCAAACGCGAGGGTCTTGTCCACGACGGACCCGTGTTGGGGGCATCCTTCACTGACAAATCGAAGTTCGGCGAGGAAATGGGCAGTGCGGCGGCGATGATGGGTATGTTCGGCGGTATGGCCACGGCCATGATACCTAACGAGCCCGGCGCCAAGCCAGTCAAGAAGTTGGTGCAAGGGGTGCTCGGCATCGTGATGAAGCTTGCCCCCGTGCTGCAGAAAATCGACTTCTATAGCTCCGAGGCGAAGGTTAAGTCGTACGATGGTGAGTTGCTCATTCGCACCGAAAGCGTCGTGACGTACAAGTCGCCGGAAGGGGCCGACGACACGCGTAGGGCTGGCACGAACTGATTCCCTATCGTCGCCGCGCGCTGTCCACGCCGGATGACCGGTCGACTGAGCCGCGACCGTGAGGGAGTGTTTTCAAGCTGTCGCACCGGCTTTCGAACGCCCGCTTCCTTACGGGCGCGGCTCGGTAAGCCCTTCAATCGATGTATGACAGAGCACTTGCATCGGCGGTCAGTCGCTGGCAGCTTGGTGCGCGGCGTTGCTGACGGTCGGGGAAATGTTGTCCTGCGTTGTGATGTGCACCGCATCGCTGCCATTGCGTTTGGTGAGGCGAAGGTAGACCTCGCCGTCGAACAACCGCTGCAGAACAAGCCCAATCGTTTGCCCGCGCCATCCACAAAGCAGTTCCACGGGCGCATCGTCTTCCGACTTCTTGTGCGTGAAATGTCTAACGAGTTGCCCGATTGATTTCTTGGCGGCGACCAGCCCATAGGCCAAATCGTGTTTCGCGCAATAGCTTCGGATGATGCCGGTGACGAACGGGACGAGAATTGCTTCCCCCGGCGATTCGGTGATGCGTGGTGTTGCGGCGGGCCATTGCTCGCTGGGTGAAGCGAGCGCAATGCGGACGACCTCGCACAGGCTTCGAATGTGTCGGTCGCTCAGGTTCATGCCCCGCAAATGGCGAACATCGTCGGGTTTGTCGACGCCGTGTTTGGCGATTTCAACGAGCAGGTGGTCCTTGAGTACTCCGCGCATCGGTCGATTCAATTGTTGGGCCATCGTTTCTCGCCACGCGAGTAAGTCGCGCAGTACGGCCAAGTGCGCACCCTCGAGTGATCCGGATCCTTTGATACGCGAGAGTTTTTCGACTTGCTCCATCCGGTAGTAGGACATCTCCTCAAACCGGGTCATTTCTTCGGCGACCCAATCCAGTCGGTTCCTCGACTTGAGTCGCTCCTCGACGCGGTCGCGTATCGCCAGCAAGTACCGGACGTCGTCGGCGCCGTAGCGGATTTGGTCTTCGGTCAGGGGGCGTCGTCGCCAGTCGGTCAACGTCTTGGATTTGTGGAGCCGGACGCCGACCGAAAGCTGGACCAATTTTTGCAGGCTTAACGGGTAGTTGTTCCCCGTGAACCCGGCGGCGATCTGAACGTCGTAGATTCGGCGGGGCGCCCGGTCGGATCGCTGGACGCAGATCGCGAGATCCTCTCGCCCGGCGTGTACCACGGTCTCGACTTCTTCATCGCACACCAAGTCGATGATGGGCGTCAAGTTCAGGTCAAGTAGGGGGTCGATGATCGCCACGGTCTTGTCGGTGGCAATCTGGACGAGGCAGAGTTCCGGGATGAAGCTCTCCTCCATGACGAATTCCGTATCGAACGCGAATCGGCCATTCTCGCGACATTCAAGAGCCAACTGGTCAATCTGCTCTTGTGACTCAATACTTGTGACTTTGTGTCGATCGGGTCGTTGGACCACCAAATGGGCCTCCCTGATATCCGTCTGACGCCTTGGTTATGTTTCGACGGGGCACGTCCGCTTGCGGATGGATGAACCCGGTTCGGATTGTTATCCGATAAATGGCGCGACACGCGCAAGGCCACCATCGCGTCGGTCTCCCAACCGGGCGGACCGCGAGCCTCGACCGCAGCGATCATACCCGCATACGGTTCTTATTGCATCGGACAAATCCACGCACAACATCGGGCGATCTCTGCATCGTCGCTTGGCCGGATGATGCGTACGGTATATAATTCAGCTTGTTTACGCTCGCTAGACGTGCCCCGAGGCCGTTTGTTCGACGAGGAGTTTCATGGAAGATTCACAGCAACCAGGCAACGACCGGATCATCGACCACTCGCTGATCGAGGAGATGCAGGATTCCTACCTCACCTACTCGATGAGCGTCATCATGTCGCGAGCGCTTCCGGACGTGCGCGATGGCCTCAAACCGTCGCAGCGACGGATTCTCGTGGCCATGAACGATCTAAACCTCGGACCGCGGTCGCAGACCAAGAAGTGCTCGAAGATCAGTGGCGATACCAGCGGCAACTACCACCCGCACGGTGACGCCGTGATCTATCCCACGCTGGTTCGCTTGGCGCAACATTGGAACATGCGCACGCCACTCATCGACGGACAGGGCAACTTTGGTTCGATCGACGGCGATCCACCGGCGGCCATGCGATATACCGAAGCGCGCATGGCGGCGGCCACTGTCGCGCTTCTTGACGACATCGAGTACGACACCGTCGAGTTCGTACCCAACTATGACAACTCGCGCCACGAACCCACGGTGCTTCCGGGTAAGTTCCCTAACCTGTTGGTCAACGGCACGACCGGTATCGCAGTGGGTATGGCCACAAATATGCCTCCGCACAACGTCGGCGAAGTTTGTGACGCCATCATGCTGTGCATCGACAACCCCGAGGTTTCGCTGGCTGAGTTGATGACAGTCATTCCCGGTCCCGACTTTCCCACCGGCGGACAGATATGCGGGGTGCGCGGGATTGTCGACGCCTACACGACCGGTCGCGGAGGCATCACGCTTCGCGGGCGCTGCCACGTCGAGGACAAACGCGGTAATCGACAGACGATCGTGATCACAGAGATTCCCTACGGCGTGTTACGTAGCACGATCACCGAGAAAACGGCAGACGCCGTCAAGAGTGGGGCGATCAAGGACGTCTCCGCGGTCAACGACGCCTCCGACCGTAAGCACGCTGTCCGCATCGAAATCGACCTGCGCGCGTCCGCCAACGCGGACGTGATCATGAACCAGCTGTTTCAATACACGCCGCTTCAAACGAACTACCACATTATGAACATCGCGTTGGTCGGGCGTCGTCCGATCACACTGACGCTCAAGCGGATTATTTCGGTATACTTGGAGCATCGCGTCGAGGTGATACGTCGCCGTACGTCGTTCTTGTTGCGCCGCGCCAAGCAAAAGGCCCATTTGCTCGAAGGGCTGATTCTCGCCCTCGGCGACATCGATGCGATCATCGAGTTGATCAAGAAATCGGCAGATCCGGCGGCCGCCAAAGCCGCGTTGATGGCCCGTCCACTTCGCTTGCTCGAGCACCCCACGTTGCACCGACTGCTGCCGGAGGCGTTCGCGATGCGCATGAGCACGGGCGATCACTTTCTGACCGGCGTCCAAGCCGGTGCGATTTTGTCTATGCAACTCCAGCGATTGACCGGGCTCGAAATCGAAAAGCTCGCCAACGAGTACAGCAAGCTTGTGACGGAAATCGACGGGTTTCAGACCATTCTCGCTGATGAACGCCGCATGCTCGCCATTGTCCGCGAGGGTGTTGTTGAAGTAAAGGAAAAATTCGCGACCAAACGACTCACGGAAATCGCCCCCGCCGTCGGCGACTTCAGTATCGAAGAACTCATTCCGGACGAGCAGGTCGTAGTGACCATCTCCCGCGCCGGATACATCAAACGCACCGACGTCGATTCTTATCGAAAGCAGGGTCGCGGTGGTCGCGGGATACGAGGCGGTAGCGCCAAAGAGGGCGACTTGCTCGAGCACTTGTTCGTCGTTTCGACCCACGACTACTTGCTGTTCTTCACTGATCGAGGTCGGGTCTACTGGGCCAGGGTCTTCGACCTTCCCGTGCTGGGTCGAACTTCGCGCGGTCGATCCATCGCCAACCTGTTGAAAATGCAGCCCGACGAAGCCCATCGCGCCGTGCTTCCGGTCAAGGCGTTCGAGGAGTCGTTTATCTTCTTCGCTACGGAGAAGGGCATAGTCAAGAAGACGCCGATGGCCGCGTTTAGTCGCCCGAGATCCAGCGGAATCATCGCAATTACACTCGAAGATGACGACAGCCTCATCAACGTCAAGCGAACGTCCGGCCAAAACGAAATCGTGCTCGGTACCGGCGGCGGGATGGCGATTCGGTTCGACGAATCTGATGTGCGGGCGATGGGCCGTGGTGCGCGCGGCGTGCGGGGCATGAACCTATCGGGCGACGATCTCGTCGTCTCGATGATCGCCGTCGACGCCGGTGAATCGGTGCTGACCGTCTGCGAGAATGGGTTCGGCAAACGAACGAACATTGATGCCTACCGCAAGACCCGGCGCGGCGGCAAGGGTGTAATCAACATCAAAGCGACCGAGCGCAACGGCGCCGTCGTAGCCATCAAGGCCGTAAGCGACGATGACGAACTCATGATGATCACAGCCAAAGGCATGATGTTGCGTACCGATCTGGCTGCGGTACGAGAAATCGGCCGGGCCACGCAGGGTGTTCGGCTCATCCGTCTCGCAGATGTGGATCGCGTGGTCGCGGTCGCGAAGCTGGCATCGGAAACTGAGGATCTCAAGGGCGGCGATGGTGATGAGGCGAGCGGCTCCGACGCGGCCGAGGACACCGGCGACGGCGAGTCGTCGTAGTACTGATCCGCGAATTCCTACTCGGCACCTGGCCCAGCGGTCTGTTGAAGAAGTGTGGCACCGGATTCCAGCCGGTGATCCATTAGCGACTTCCGCTTCTTGACGGAGGCGAGTCCTGTTTTGGCGTGCGGGTTCGCGGTGACGCGCTTAGATACCTGCCGTGTTCAACACGCTGTAGGGGTGAGCAAGGAATTGTGCACGACAGGGATGTTGCGGATGCGGCGGTGCCCAGGTGCGGCGGTGTGTGGTTCCGGCACCGGAAACGTATAATCTTGAGGTTTGCGCGCTGTTTTCTGTCTATTTTCGGGAATTCCCCTGGACCGGTCGCCGTGTGGGCCGAATAATACGTTAACACGGTCCGTGCCTTCGTATTGGGAGCGGACCGCAGTATCTTGAACTCAGGGGAACTACGATGAGCAAGCAACGCTTGATCTTGACGATCGTCTTTGGCCTTGGTTCGTTGGCATCATTCTCGCCATCAGTGTTGGCGCAGGCATTCGCCCTAGGCCGAACGGCGAGGGACAACAACGCCGCCGCAGGCGCGCGGGCTCCCGGCGCTATGGTCTCTGCCGGTATCGCCGCAGCCCAGCAGGCAGCACAAGACGGTCGCGCGATTCACGCGATAACTGAGACCCTAGACACCAGCGACGCTGCAGATGACGGTAGTGGCGCGACCACCGCCTTCACGGCTACGCTTAGCCTTGAGGACCAGATTACCGCGAACATACTTGGGTTTGTCTTAAACCGAATCCTAGAACAACTGGGTCTGCCGTCGCTCTTCGGCACGGGTAGCGCTAACGGTTCGGCCGACAACACCGATACGACGGCTGGCACTGCTCCGGACAACAGCGCCGGGGGCGCCGATCCCGTTGTGCCGCCACCCGGTGACACTACGACCCCTGATCCAACTGATACCACCGGAAGCGGCGACATCACAACGCCTGATACGACCGGCGGTGACACGGGCGGACGACGTCCCGGTGGTGGTCGTGGCGGTCGTGGGTAGTTCTCGACGGAACGCTCTCTGAACGTCCGGTGCTCGTGGGCATCGGTTATGCGGGTGGTCCCTTCTGAGCAGGTGTTGTGTGGTTGGCCTGTCCGTTCTCGCTTGAGATGCTGTATTAGCACCACTCTATGACGCCGATCACGCCATCACCTCGTTTTACCAGTAGGACGGTGACAATCGCGCACGCTGCGTTGTCGGCCATCCGGGCGCGTTGCGCAGCAGCGATGTGCCTCACTCGGGTGACTCGCTGAACCCACGCGTACGCGGCCTGCTCCGATAAGCCACGGCCTCTTCGCCGTAATCGTTTCCCCTGCGAAATCATTGCAGCGACGGCGTGCTTGCCGCTATAGTGGAACACGTGAGCAGTTCCAATTCGGGGGATTGACGCATCGATTTGAACTGGTTGGCCATTGCAGTCGCCTGCGCATGGGCGCCCTGTGTGCGCGCCGGACTGGTCAACCTCGAATTCCGCCCCACCAGCCAGACCGTGGCCGTTGGTGCGACGGTGTTTGTCGGGGTCTACGCCGTGCCCGCGGATGGCCTCGATCAATCGGTCGGTCTTGTGGGCGTTGGGCTTACGTGGGATTCCACGGCGCTGACCCTTGTTGGTCACGATGAGGTGGGGGCGGTCTCGTGGGCAACGGCTGGGTTTCCCTCGGTTGGCGGCGGGGTCAATGATAGTTTGCTCGATGGCGAGGCCTATTTTCAAGCGGTCATCGCGTTCGGCGGTCTTCCGGTAACCGCTACACCTGCGGGCATACTCGTTACCACGTTGCAGTTCACCGCCTTGCCGTCGTCTTCCGGGTTGACCGCAATCAACATGGTTGCGTGCGTCCGATCGATTTGCACGACTGTGTTGGATAATCATCCGCTTGCCGCCGGAGTGACGGACGTAACCGGATCGCTGGGCAGCGCCGAGTCCGTCACCGTGACGTGCGCGTCGCCGACTGATTGCGACGACGCCAATATTTGTACCGACGATTCTTGTGACCTCAACAACAATTGTGCCCACGTCGCGAACGATGCCAACGATCCGGGTGACGGGCTGTTCTGTAACGGTTTTGAAGTCTGCGTAGCTGGCGCCACGGAGATACAGGGTGGGTCGGTTCCGGATTGCGACGACCTCCTGACGTGTACGACTGATGGCTGCGATGAGACGCTTCAAGCTTGCACGAACGATCTGCAGGCGGCCTTCTGCTTGATCGCAGGGGAATGCCACGCCGAAGGTGCGCCGCGCCCCGGCAACGAGTGCGAGGCGTGCTTGTCTACTATGGACGCACAGGCGTGGTCTCTGGTGCCCCCCGGTGCGTCATGCGGAGACCCTTCGGATACTGAGTGCGATGGCGCGGATACGTGCGATGGGTTGGGCGTGTGTCAGCAAAACGTGGCCCCGATCGACTCGCCGTGTGGGGATGGCGCCACGACGGACTGCACGGTCCCCGACACGTGCGATGGCGCCGGCGTGTGTTTGACCAACGACGCGCCCGACGGCTCGATGTGCGACGACGCTTTGTTTTGCACGCTGGGCGATCAATGCGCCGCCGGGGTTTGCGTGGGCACCAGCAACTTTTGCACGGGGCAAACGTGCGACGAAGTCACGCAGCGATGCAAAGCCGTTGACGTAGCCGTGGCGCAGTCCGGAACCGTGGCCGTGGGTGATGTCGTGAACGTGTCACTGATCGTGTCATCCGGTGCCGGTCAGGACGAGTCCGTCGGTGCGATCAGTGCGATTGTCGTGTGGGACGCAACGAAACTCGAACTCTTAGGCAACGTGGACGACGGTCCTTTCGCTTGGTTCCTGTCCGGATTCTTGGATGACTCCGGTCTCGATGGGCTGAACGACACGTTCCTCGACGGCAACGCCCGGTATGAAGCTTCGGCGCCGCCCGTGCCCGCGCTGGTGAATGTTCAGGGTTTGCTCGTGACGACGCTCCAGTTTCGAGCCCTATCGGTTGGTGTTGGGACCGTGGGATTGATCGAGCAGTTCGGTACATTCAGCGCCACGCGCGTGCTCGACGGTGAAACGGTCGGATTGGACATCACCGGTCTTATTATGCCGTCCATACCAATCGACGTTGTCGAATGTCTTGCGGACGCCCACTGTGACGACGGCGAATTCTGCAACGGGCCGGAACGGTGCGTCGCGCAACTGTGTACGGCGGGGACGCCGCCGGAATGTGACGACGGTCTGTTTTGCACCGGAACGGAAGTTTGTACGTTCGGCGTTGGCTGCGTGAGCAGCGGCAATCCCTGCCCGGATGCTGCTTCCTGCGACGACGCAAGCGTGAGTTGTGGCGGATGCGTCGCACCGGATGCGTCAGGCGTCGGTTGTCGGTACTTGGCCATCACGCCGGCGCCGGGCGTCGAAACGGTAGCGCTCAGCGTGGTGGGTGATCCGAGCGACCCGTCGGTGGATTGCGTAATCGGTTTCGTCCAGTCCGATGGCACGGTGGGTGTTGGTGCCGTGTTCTTGACCCCGGCGCAGTGGGGCACGGTCATGGTGACGGGCGACGGTTTTCGCCCGAACTCGGCTTATCATGTGCGGGCTGATTGCACGGCCGGCGGTACCGGTTTCGTCTCAAGCCTCAGTGTGGCTACGACGTGGGTGTGGGGCGACGTGACCGGAGACGGGTTCGCACAGTTTGACGATGTGGCTGCGGTCTTCGACGCGAGCCAAGGCAACGCGCCGCCGGGTTCATTACCGAACCAATTCGATTTGGTTGGTTGTGTTCCCGATGGAATTATCGACGACGCGGACGTGTTGGCGGTTCAGTCCGCGGTCGTGGGTGATCCCTTTCCCTGCGCCAGCGTGTGTACGTTGTGCGTGCCGGCGGACGCCGTCTTGCCGGAGCCCAACGGTGTCGCCAAGAATCGCTTCATTACCATTGGTGGCACGAACCCCGGAAGAGACACGGCCATCCGTGTTACGTTCGTCGATCTTCCGGCACCGTTCGATGTTTGGAATGGTCTATCGCTGTGGGTGGGTACCCCCCGACTCATTAGCGAGCGAGGTGGGACGGCCGATCCAACGCCAGAGTTCGAAAGCTTCTACGGAGCCCTTCTGTCGTGCGATCCGGTTTGGGCGGACTGGAGTGCGTTTCCGGACCTGCACGTATTCCACGAAGCCATCGTTCCCGGAGCGAGTTATCAAGTCGACGTGTTGGGTGAGTTCTGCGATCCTTTGACCGTAGCGGATCTTTCCCCCGGATTGATGGTGTCCACGGCGTTGTGGGCGGACATCACGAGTACGTTTGATTTGAATACGCAATCGTGGGGCGCGCCGGACAACGTTGTCAACGTGACTTCGGATGTCGTGGCCATGATCGCCAAGTTCGTTAGCGATCCGACCGCGCCCAAGAAGGTTCGCGTCGACCTCGATCCCGCCGTTCCGGACGGCGTCATATCCGTCGTCGAAATTGCCCTCGCCGTAGATGCGTTTCGCGGGCTCCCGTTCCCATACGAGCCCACCGCAGTTCCTTGTCCGTGAGCGCGTCCAATTTCTGATCCGCCCGCTTATTTCACCTTTGGCGAGCGCCCGAGATTCGATGCGCGCCGTACGCGCCTTTCCGCGTCCCCAAACGTGCGCCCGCCCGGTGAAGTCGTGGACGCGTCGCCCGGAATATGCAGCCTGGTTCGCCCCGTTGCCAAGCTGTGATTTTTGGTGGATACTTCTACGTGGCGGGTCTCTGTTCGGTGAATAGTCGGGGCAGGCAGTCCGCACCGGATCGAATCAGTCGACGTTGGGAATCGTTTCCACACGCATCATTGACCATTGATGAAAGGAACATAGCCGTGGCCAACCAAGTCAAACCGGTACCTGATGGATATGCAACAATCACGTCGTACGTCACTGTGCAAGACGCCAGCGCGGCCATCGAGTTCTATACCAAAGCATTCGGCGCGGAAGAATTGTTTCGCATGCCAGGCCCCGACGGCAAGACTGTAATGCACGCGGAAGTTCAGATCGGCGATTCGCGGATGATGCTCGGTTCGGAGTATCCCGGTCCCGGCGCTAAGGCACCCGGAACGATCAACGGCACAACCATTACCGTTCACCTGTACGTCGCTGATGTGGACAGAAGCTTCGATCGCGCGATCGCAGCCGGTGCTACGGAAATGATGAAGCCGATGGACATGTTCTGGGGTGATCGGATGGGCAAGGTCGCCGATCCGTTCGGACATCACTGGTCTATCGCGACGCATATTCAAGACCTGACCCCGGAAGAAATCGGTAAGGGTGCAGCCGAGTTCTTCGCGAAGGGTCCGTGCTGACGTATTGCGTCAGCGATGCGCTTAGTTGAACAAGTGTGGCACCGGCTTCCATCCGGTGATCCTTCAGCGATTTCCGCCCCCTGACGGGGATAAGTCCCGTTGTCACGGGCGGCCTCGCGGCGACGTGATGGAACATCAGCCTTGTTCAACAGGCTGCACTAGGACTTGCGACGGGTCTGGGTGGTCCATTTTTTCAGACGTGGGGACGTGAATCCACTGCCGATTCGTGTCCCCCACTGTCCAAACCGTGGGCCACCCAGGCCGTCAATTGACCGCTGACAAAGCACTACCGCTTCGTCACGCCTCGAATGAGGGGTTTACCGAGCCGCGCCAGTAAGGAAGCGGACGTCTGAAGTCCGGTGATGACAGCTCGGAAGCGCTCCCTCACGGTCGCGGCTCGGATCGGACGAACCCGTCACTTGAGGCGTGACAGAGCACTTGGTGGCCGACCAGTCGTATCCTCTCGGAATTGTAGTTGACAAATTCTGGAATAGCCGATAGACTGTTGCGGGCTAGGGTCTGGGTCAACCCAGACGGCCCGATTACAGCCAGGCATTGATGGTTTTGGCAGATGCAGCGCGTTTGACACGTCCCGCCTGAAGTTACCCCAGAAAGTATGTATTGCATGAAATTTGAAGAGTTGCGGCTGAACCGGCCGCTGTTAGATGCGGTTCGCACCGCTGGATACGAGACGCCTACGCCGATTCAGGCCGAGGCCATTCCGTATATTCTCGAAGGAAAGGACGTTCTTGCCGTAGCCCAGACGGGTACCGGTAAGACGGCTGCTTTTGCGCTGCCGATTCTGCATCGCTTGGGCGACGGTCGTTCGCCCAGGCCCGAGCAGCAAGGGCGTCGCGGTTCACGAAAGATTCGTTGTCTGGTCCTGGCGCCGACGCGCGAGTTGGCTCAGCAGATTATGGACAGCTTCAAGTCCTACGGTCGGTTTTGCAAGACCAGGCAAACCGTCGTCTACGGCGGCGTCAACAAGCACGCCCAAACGCGTACCTTGCGTGCCGGTGTTGATGTGCTTGTGGCTACTCCTGGTCGCCTGTTGGACCACATGGCCGACGGCAACGTTTCGCTCGACGGTGTGGAAATGTTGGTGCTCGATGAAGCCGATCGCATGTTGGACATGGGCTTCCTGCCGGACATCCGGCGGATTTTGGCAAAGGTGCCCAAGCGGCGTCAGTCGCTGCTGCTGTCGGCCACTATGCCCAAGCCCATTCGCGACCTGTCTCGCGACATCCTGAGCAACCCGGTATCGGTGGAAGTGGCGCGGGTGTCATCGCCGGCGGAGGCCATCGAGCACTTCGCCTATCGCGTCGAGAAAAGCGAAAAGTCTCAGTTGTTGTGTACCCTTCTGGAGAATACACCATTCACCAGGGCGTTGGTGTTTACGCGCACCAAGCATGGAGCGGACAAGGTCGTTCGCAATTTGACGAAGGCCGGAATTGAAGCGGCTGCGATTCACGGCAACAAGAGTCAAAACGCTCGTACGCGAGCACTCGCCGCGTTCCGATCGGGGAAGACAGCCGTTCTCGTAGCGACAGATATTGCGGCCCGTGGGTTGGACATCGAGAACATCTCGCATGTCATCAATTATGATCTGACCGCCGAGCCGGAGACCTACGTGCATCGCATCGGTCGAACCGGTCGCGCCGGAGCAAGCGGGACGGCGCTCTCCTTCGTTAGCGGTGAAGACCGCGGCAGCCTGCGCGACATCGAACGCCTGATCTGTACCCAACTCCGCCCGGCGGGCGATCTTCCGGGGTATGTTGCGCCAAAGGTGATGTTCGCGGAACTGCCCCATCGTCCTCGGAGCGCTGCACCAAGAGGCACCGGTGGTCAAAGGAATCGACCTCGCGCTGGCGCGACGAACAGTGCTCGTCGTCGACCGGGTCGTGGTCCGCGGCGCGCCCGGACAGCCGTGGCCAGTTAGTTCGCGCTCGGTGGCATTTGCTGGGACCAGATTCCGATCTCGTCCCTCTTGCCCGAGCAGGATCCCCATAATGCATTGCGTGTCGTCGCTGACGCGCGCGAAGGATTCTTGAATGTGGGTGCGAGAATGGATTCACGAACCAGCCGCCGAAGAGTCGGTCTCACCGGAACTTTCTGTTGTTCAACAGTCTGCTAATGGATCACCGGCTTGAAGACAATTCTGTCCGGCTTGTGTGTTGCGCGGTGGATTGGTTGTTGGCGGTTGCTGGCGTGCGGCAAGAATTGTAGGTGCGCACCGGTAGCCGCCCTACCGAGTGCGAGGCCTTGGCGCGTGCGTTCGCGGCGGCTCGTGCTCGTTCGGCTCGGCGCCATGCCGCTGGCTGCAAGACCCATGAGGTTGTAGTCGTAGCAACTTGGCTTGGCGCCGGTGGTTACTGCGATTAGGAGCGTTCCGAGGATGGCGATGTACATCTGCATCGTCATCCCGGCTTGCGACTCGGAGAAAAAATGTTTGAAGCAGGCCATGCACTTGAGCCAGCGAAAAAAGAGTTCGATTGGCCATCGATGTTGATAGATCAGCGCGACCATCAACGCCGACAGATCGAGCCGGCTGGTCAGCAGAATCGGCGTGCTTGCTTTCCCGTTGCGATCGACTAAGTTGACTTCGACGCGGCGCAATGGAGGCTGGTTGGGCATTCGGTCCTGTCGTTCGCCGAGCCGCACGATCGTGTCGCTGACGACGCCAGCCGATCGGTCTTCGCCGGTGAGCGGTCGATGTTCGACGACGTCGCAACACGCGGTCTTCCGTAGCCGTCCGACGAAATGGCTACCGGCTTCGATGATGCCGCTGAACAGTTGATACGATTGGAACCCGCGGTCCATGACGTATAGGCAATCGGGGTTCAACGCTTGCCTGAGTTGTTGCCCTTCGCCGTCTCGACCGGCGGTCAGTGAGGCGTGGTCGGGTACGCCGCGAAGAATGAGGAGTACGCCGCCGCCGCACACGTTGTGGCGAGGGCGGTCGTACCGCCGACGCCCAGACTGAGGATCGCAGTAATGACGGACCTAGCCAATGGACAATGTGTGCCGTGTTGCGGTGGCGTACCGCCTCTCGACGCTGCTCGGGTAGCGAAATTAGTGGCACAGCTCGACGGATGGACCGCCGAGAACAACCATCATTTGACCAAGCCGTACGCCTTCCCGGATTTCTCGGAAGCCCTGTCATTCGTCAACCGAATCGGCGCCGTGGCTGAGGATCAAAACCACCACCCGAACATTTTCTTCACCTGGGGCAAGGTTCGCGTGGACATTTGGACCCATAAGATCGACGGCCTGACGGAGAGCGATTTCGTCCTCGCCGCCAAGATCGACGCCGCGCGCTAGCCAATTCTCGCACTGGTTTTCGTCGAAACGGCCTCTCCTAGCCGTCTGCCGAACAAGCTGGCATTCAATCACGTCGCCGCGAAACTCGCCCGTGATGACGGGGGACTTGTACCGGTAAAGAGGCGGAAATCGCCAACGAATCACCCGCCGGAAGCAGGCGCCAGACCTGTCCAATAGGCCGCTAGGCCGCGATTGGCCGTCTCTTGCCCATAGAACGGCCTCGCTTCAAAGAAAAAGCTTTGTTCAGAGTGTCAGATCTTGTATGCTGTGGATACGGTGGCTGCACCGTGTGGGCGGAGCAGTACGCCGGACAGATCTTGCGTCAAGCAAAAAATGGAGCCGTATCGAATGCACGTCGGCGCGACGAACGCCGAGCTTGCGCTCCTGGTAGGCGTATTGGCCGCCGGAACGCTACCGGTCCTTGTGGGCGTGCTGCGCGCCCGTTCATACCTCATCGCGGTGCCAGCGGTTGCGCTCTGGGCGGGTGTGCCGACCGCGCTCGCGTGGACAGTCACTCGGTACCGACCCGTTGAACCGACAATGGTTGAGGCCCACGACCGACCGATCGAAGTCCCCACCGCATCGTACGTCACGTCCCAAACGTGTAAGGCATGCCACCCTGCTCATTACGACACATGGAACGGCTCGTACCATCGCTCCATGACGCAGGCGGCCAGTCCTACTTCCGTTGTGGGGGACTTTGAAAACGTCACGCTTACGCTGCGCAACCGTTCGTATCGACTCTATCGCAACGGCGATGAGTTCTGGGTCGACATGGAAGACCCGGATTGGGATGAGTCCCACGGCGCTGCACCGCGCGTTCAACGAAAAATCGTTATGACCACCGGATCGCACGCCCTTCAGATCTATTGGTTCGCCACGGGATATGGTCGCGAGATCGCGCAGCTACCCTTCGACTACCGCATTCAGGAACAGCAATGGATTAGTGATCACGGCTCGTTCATTCGCCCGCCGTGGCCGGACGGTCACAATCTGCCCATTGCCGGCGCCGCGCGCTGGGACGTCGGATGTATTTCGTGTCACGCCACACTGGGTCGACCCCGTACTGCGGATGAACATCGCCCGCTGAGCGATACGCACGTGGCCGAACTCGGGATCGCGTGCGAGGCGTGCCATGGTCCGGCTGAACAACACGTGCGCATCAATCAAAGTCCGGCGCGCCGATACCGCCAGCATCTTGGCGACGACGCGGACCCGACAATCGTTCAACCGGAAAAGCTTCCGCATCAACGGAAGTCCCAAGTCTGCGGCCAGTGCCACAGCGTGTTTACCCTGCGAACAGACGAAGAGCAGGACGCTTGGATGGAAAACGGCTACCGCTATCGGCCGGGCGATGATCTCAACGACACGAAGTACATCGTCAGCGGTCGACCGGCGCAGAACGCCAGCGTCAAGGAGGCCATCAAAGAAAATCCCAGCACGCGCAACCTCAAAGAGAGCTTCTGGTCCGATGGAATGATTCGCGTGAGCGGGCGCGAATACAACGGACTCATCGAATCACCGTGCTATCTGCGTGGCACGTTGTCGTGTTTTTCCTGCCACGCGATGCACCAGAAGCCGGACGATCCGCGACCACAAGGCGAGTGGGCCAACGACCAACTCAAACACACAGCCCTCGGCAACGAAGCCTGCCTTCAGTGTCACGACTCGTTTCGCTCGCGAATTCAAGAGCACACGCACCACGCCGCCGAATCGACCGGAAGCCTTTGCTACAACTGCCACATGCCCTATACGACCTACGGCCTGCACAAGGCGATACGCAGTCACCAGATCGATAGCCCTTCGGTTGCGGCGAGCCAAGACACCGGACGTCCCAATGCATGCAATCAATGTCATCTCGACCGCACGCTCGATTGGACCAGCCGATTCCTCGAAACATGGTTTGACATTGCGCCGCCAACGCTTGACGCGGACGAGCAGCACGTAGCCGCGTCGCTGTTGTGGGGGTTGCGCGGCGACCCTGGTCAGCGGGCGTTGATGGCGTGGAGCATGGGATGGGATGCTGCGCAAGAAGCCTCGGGAACCCGGTGGATTCCGCCGTATCTCGGGCATTTGCTGATGGATCCCTACGACGCGGTTCGCTTCATCGCGTACCGATCGCTGCAAACCTTGCCGGACTACGAATCTGTGGATTACGGATTTCTCGCGCCGCCCGAGGAGCGCATGAGCGCCGCACGAAGCGTCTCTCAACTCTGGATGCACACATCAAGCGCCGGGGCCGCCCGCGCGGGGATGGATGCCGTATTGATCGGTCCGGATGGAAGGCTGCAAATCAATCAGATCATGCGCTTAACTCACCAGCGCGACGACAAGCCGTTCTTGCTGAGGGAATAGGCCAAGCGCAGTACCCGCGTCTTGAGGAGTCAAGGGTTGTCACGACGTTTGAAACCGGAGAAGGTCGGCCGCGATACCGCCAGCGACATGGCACTGCGCCACATTCGGTTCGGATGGTGGTCGCTTCTGTTCTTTCTAACCATGGGCATCGCACTTGAAGTGATGCACGCGCTGAAGGTCGGACTCTACGTGGACGTCGCCAACGAAGCCCGTCGCTTGATGTGGACACTCGCGCACGCGCACGGCACGCTCCTTGCTCTTGTGCATATCGCCTTCGCCGTCACGGTCCGCGACACGCCGGCGTCGGCTGCGAAGCGCCGACGTCTTGCTTCGTCTTGCCTACTCTCCTCCAGTTTTCTGCTCCCCGGAGGATTCCTACTGGGCGGCGTGTTCATTTACGACGGCGACCCCGGTCTCGGCGTGATGATCGTGCCTGTGGGCGCCTTGCTCCTGCTCATCGGCGTACTACAAACCGCCCGCCTTGCCAGCTCGACACTATCCGCATCGTCGCGCGATGCGTAGTCGTTTTCCCGACCGCTCAATTCTGAATTCCTTCCGAAAGATTGCCCCGTAGCGCCGATACAAAGTGTGTAGCCACCGTGCGTAGCGCAGAGGCTTAGCAGTATGTTGGAGAAAGGCCTCGATCTGTGTCACCGGCTTTCGAGTCGGTCTTCCTGCGGGCGCTAGAGCCGTTTGACCGACTGGAAAGTCGATCCCTCAGAGTTCTTCGACAAACTGCTGGTGCTTTGTCACTGCTGGGAATTCGGGTTGCGTTTGTCAGAGCAAAACTGCGACCATCAAGGAGCGGACATCACGAACCGTAACATTAAGGTGTGACCAAGCACTGAGATCTGTCACACATCGATTGAAGGGTTTACCGAGCCGCGCCCGTAAGGAAGCGGATGTTCAAAAGCCGGTGGCGACAGCTCGAAAACACTCCCTTACGGTCGCGGCTCGAATCGGACCAACCCATCACTTGAGTCGTGACAGAGCACTAGTGCAGTGCCAAACATCCTCTTGTGGGTTTTGGGATTGGCTCGTCGGTTCGTGCGGAATCAGAGCCGTGGGCGCAAGCCCTCGGACCGGTCCCACCGCTAGCGCGGAGGGCTCTGACCGGCGCACCGGGGTTCCAGTCGTTCCGGGTGCGACAACCCGAAGATTAAGGTGTGGCGCCGGTCTGGCAAGGCGTACCAGCGAGAAAGGAATCGTCAATGAAATATATCGTTGCCTTGGGTGTGGCCATGCTACTCAACGCCGCAGCGAACTTACTGATGAAGGTCGGCATGAAATCCGTGGCCGGGTCGGGCGGATTGATGCGGGACGGCCCGATCGCAGCCGCCGGCGTGATCGCGACCAGCGGCGTTCTACTGACCGGGCTCATCTGCTTCGGTCTCAACGCCGCGTTGTACATGTACGCATTACAAAGCAAGTCATTGCCGATCAGTGTAGCTTACCCGATCATGGTAGGCGGCGGCTTCGTCGTGATCGCTATGGTGGCAAGGCTTCACCCGGCGCTGGCCGAGCGCATAACCGCAGGTCAGCTCGCGGGCGTCGCCATGATTATGATCGGCATTGTTCTCGTCGCGAGCCAAGGGGGGAAGAATGCCGTCTAGCGGGCAGTCACACATCAAGTGACGGGATTACCGAGCCGCGCCCGTGAGGACGCGGACGTTTGAACGCCGCAACGGCTTGAAAGCGCTCCCGCAAGGTCGCGGTTCGGTTCAAACGAACCCGTCACTTGGGGCGTGGCAATGCACTAACACACACTGACGAGCCAGCGTGACGACCATGTTGATTTCAAGTACTCGACATGAAGTGCCAATCGTATAGCATAATTGAGGTTTCAGAGGGGCTCAATGTTGGTTCTCCTCCAAAAAAGTTGTTGAGATTTAAGGCTTGAAACGAGTTGGACACCGGTTCTCCGGGGGCTAAACAGACGTTTGATCACGAACGTTGTTTGGCCTTGAAAGGAGGAACGCGGTGTCCACATGCAGTCTA
>JAJDDY010000026.1 GCA_029260075.1 Phycisphaerae bacterium | reverse complement strand
AAGCTGCTCGCTGCTCTCGACGTCGACAAGGCCGCCGACCACGACAAAGCGAAGCTTGCCGCAGTAGAGCAAGCCGCGTAGTGTGATTACAACTGCGAAGGAGAACCCTTCAAACTTCAACTACGAACGGGACAATCTCGTTGCCCGGCGTTGTCTGCGGCGGATGTGCGGGGTACAATGCAATAGCGTGTTGGGGCGGTGGTCGGTAGGCGTTCGACCATGTATGCGTCTTCGACTATTCGTTTCGACGATCCCATTCTCACTGAAAACGCAATGAGGCCATCCGCAATCGACCGAACTCAGAGAAGCTTCGCGATCCGAACTTCGATCGTTGCGCTCCTGATGTTCGCTGCCGGATTGGCCCCTTCACCATGTCACGCAGAAATCGAAGTGAATGTGACGCATGTCGGGTTCCCAACGATCAAGCTTGGCGATGTCGTGCGCAGCGGTCAATGGATTCCCATTACCGTAGACGTCGCCTTGGTGAATCAACCGACTTTTAGTGGATCAATGCGCGTTGGACAGTTAGATGTCGACGGCGACGAATGTTACGACATCGTCCCGGTGCATCTCATGGCGGAGTCCGGCGGGTCCAAGCGATACTACCTCTATGCACTCCCCAATCCCCATACGAATGAGGGGCGATTTTTCGTCGAACTGTTCGACACTGAGGGCAACGCCGTGGAAGTGATCTCCGCCGGCGAGTCGACATTCAAAGCCGCCCCCGCTCAGTTGGGGCAAGCCATCGACGACAATATGTTGTTGATCTTGTCGATTTCAGACGGTGCTATCGGTGGTGTACGTGAGATCGTCGATCATCCCGAGAACTACAGCCGGGCTATCGCCGTCTCACACATCAGCCCGCGCGATCTTCCCGATCATTGGATCGGATTGGAGGCTGTGGACTACATTGTGTGGGACGACGCCCGCGCCGAACAGCTTCGCGAGAAGCAGCTTCACGCTTTGGGGCACTGGGTTCGGCAGGGGGGAACGCTGCTGTTGGCCGCGTCGCGATCGGCTGGTGCATTGACGCAGGTCAAGTCCATCGCCGAGATACTTCCGGTAGACCTGGGAGCAATACGCCCGATCACGTCACTTCCCAAGGTGCGACGCAAGCTTCTTGAACAGTTGGACTCGCCCCCGGTTCGCCCCGGAAGCGAAGACGCGCAATGGTGGAATGATCCCTTTCCTTCACCGGTCCCGTTTGTGGACTGCACACTTCGCGACGGAGCGGTCGATGTGGCGGACCCGAGGAACGAGACCGGTGAGGCGGTCATCGCGAGCAGGTCCGTCGGCCGTGGTCGGGTCATTTTTTCGGGGATCACCCTGGCCGACTTGTTCAGCGCCCCAAGTGGCAAGCCGGCCGCGTTCTTCCGGAACGTGTTTGGGTTACGCGTGTTGGGTCAGGACGCTGTCGCGCCGACCAATGTGTCGTTGTTTGGATTCGTAGTCAGCGCCGTCGCCTTTGCGCGTTCGGGTATGTTCTATCTCATGTTGGCTGGTGCGTTTTCGGTGCTCTATGTCGTTGCGTCCACGTTTGGTACGTGGACGATTCTGGGCGGTCGGGGTTGGCGGCGTCACTGCTGGACGGCGTTCGCAGCCGTGGCGGGCGGCGCCAGTTTGCTTAGCGTCATTGCGGTGAACGCGATTCGCGGATTCGGTGGTGAGACGTTGCGGCAAATCTCGGTCGTGGACGTTGACGCTGGGGGCACCCAAGGATTCGCCCGCGTATTCTTCGGTTTCAAGACCGGTCTCGACCGTCGGATGAACTTGTGGCTTCCGTCCGATCCGATCGGCGAAACAAAGCCCGGCGCGTCAGAGTGTTTTCTCAGACCGCTGCCGATCGGTTCCACAGAGTTCGCCACGGGGAGTTTTGCCGACCCGCAGGAATATCGCTTGATCCCCGGAAGTGGTGTCCTGGAGGGTGTTCGCATTCGCGCGACGCTCAAGCGTTTCGAGGGTCGATGGGATGGGCCGATCCAAGGATCGGTGACGGGGAAGGTTGTGCTTCGCGGGACCAGCTTGGTAGCAAACAGTTATCTCACGAGCGACCTTGGCGTCGACTTGACGGACTGCTACCTGCTTCAGCCGACGCTTCGAGTCGACAACCGCGCGGGACCGCGCAACTTGTCCATCAATGTGTTTTCACTTGGTATAGTTCCCGGCGACGGTACGCGCATTGACTTGCTCGATCGTTGTTATCCGATTAGTCCGGAGACGGGTGAGCCGACGCGCGTTCGACCCAAGCTGGGCAAGCTCCAACGATCGTGGGAGTCGAACTTTCGATCGCTCGTCTCGGGGTTTGGCTACGGTGGTTCCGACGCGCCCGTCGTTGAGGGTCAGGAGAAGAACGCACTCTTGTTGATGTCTACGATTGGTGATTACGAGCCGGTATCCGGGGCCATCGCTCAACTGAGGGGGCCGGAAATGTGGTCGCTCGATCGTCTGCGCCAGCTCGACTTGCGCGACCAACTTCAACCGGGTTGGGTATACCTTATCGGTTTCGCTGACGACCCGGGTCCGGTTCGCTTGTTCAGTCAGTCGGCGGACGGTACCTATCGCAAGATTGAACCGGACGCACTGCATTCGTGGACGATGTATCGAATCCGCATTCCAGTCGCGCGAGTTGGGGGCGGTGACGAAGAAGACGAAACTGAACCGATCCAATAGGCTTTGTTGAGGCATTGACGTTGATTGTTCAAACCATCAATCTGACAAAACGCTACGGCAAGCTGACCGCGCTCAACAATCTACACCTCAACATCGAGGAAGGTGAGTGTTTCGGCTACATCGGTCCCAACGGCGCAGGCAAGACCACGACCATCAAGATTCTAGCCACCCTATTGCAGCCCACGTGGGGCGAAGCACGAATTTGTGGACACGTCATCGGGTATGAATCGCGAAGAATACGCCCGCTGATCGGATACGTTCCTGATTTCTTCGGCGCCTACGAAGACATGGTCGTTCAGGAGTACCTCGAATTCTTCGCCAGCGCGTACAACATCACCGGTAAACAGCGGACGCGTGTCGTGGGTGACGTGCTCGAACTGACGGACTTGGTGTACAAGCGCGACGCGTTGGTCGATTCGCTTTCTCGCGGGATGCAACAGCGGCTTAGTGTGGCCCGTGTGTTGTTGCACGATCCCAAAGTGTTACTGCTCGACGAACCGGCGAGCGGCCTCGACCCTCGCGCGCGAATCGAAATCAGGGAGTTGCTCAAAGAACTCCGGCGCATGGGGAAGACGATCATCATCAGTTCGCACATTCTTCACGAGTTGGCCGAGCTGTGTACGACGGTCGGCGTGATCGAGCAGGGGGAGATGATGTTCCACGGTCCGATCGAGGAAATCATTCAGAAGGTGCGGACCGGAACGAAGGTGCTCATTCGCGTCACCGAACAGCAGGATCTTGCGGCGCTGCTACTCGAGCGAACCGACGGGATTACCAATGTCGAGCAAACCGACGGCCGCCTGACCGTAGAGTTGGCACGGCAAACGCACGACTTCAGTGCATTGACGAAATTGCTCCTGAAGAACAATTTCAAGATTCGCGAAGTCCGGGAAGAGGAGATCAACCTCGAAACGGCCTTCATGCGCCTAACCAAAGGCCTGGTTCAGTGACGAGTTAGATCAAACGATGCAAGCGGTGGCTTCAAAACTCTGGCTTTGGTTTTACTATCTGGTACCAGCCAACCCGATCCTGGTTCGCGTCGTGCAGGGCGCGTCCAAGCGCCCGCGCCACTTGTGGATGCGCGTCGCGTATTTGACTGGTTTGCTGAGCTTGGTGTTGATCTCGTTGTTCCTGGCGCTCAGCGGGAAGAACGCCTCGCTCGCCGAGTTGGCGAAGGATGCGTCGCAAACCTTCACGCACGCAGCCATCGGACAGCTTGCGCTCATGTGCTTTCTAGCTCCGGCGTTCACCGCCTCCGCCATCACGCAGGAGCGCGACGCTCAGACCTTCAACATTCTTCTGTCCACGCCGTTAAGCAGCGCACAGATCGTCTTCGGTTCGTTGATGAGCCGGTTGTATTTCGTGCTCGTATTGTTGGTGGCCGGTCTGCCGATCTTCCTGATGACCATGGTCTATGGTGGCGTAACGTCTGGTCAGATCATCGAAAGCTTCCTGCTGGCTGGGTCGACGGCGATACTGACCGGAGCATTGGCTATTTTCGTCGCGATGTTGGGCGTGGGGAGTGGCCGAACGATTTTCTCGTTCTACCTGGTGATCGCCCTATACCTGATTTTCATCTACCTAACGGCGACGTGGTGGGATGGTACGTGGATGGAAATGTCGACTGCGAACCTGTCCGGCGAGCGGATGAGTTGGCTCACCGCGTTGCATCCATTCCTCGCGCTCGACGTAGCACTTAACCGAATCTATGCCCCACCGGTCAGCCGACTGGGAGAGTATTCGTCGTTGGCTCAATTCGCACTCGCCTATCCGTCGGTTGCCTATGTTACGTGGACATTGTTGCTGGCGTTTCTCCTGACCGTAGCGAGTGTCGGGCTGGTGCGCCGCGGTGCCAAGACGGGCGAGCCAACGTTTTTCGGATCGGTCACCGCACGGTTTCGCAAGAACCCGGTGGGCGAGCGGACGCGGACCCCCAGAACGGTTTGGAAAAACCCCGTAGCGTGGCGCGAAGCGAAGACCCATGCCGCCGGCGGTATGCCCCTTCGATGGGCATTGATAACAGGCGGATTCACCGGTCCGCTTATCCTGTTCTACTACCACCTTCAAGGCGGGCTGACCCCCGGTGAAATTCAAAAGTGGCTCGCGGCGGTAATCATCATCCAATTCGCGCTGGCTTTGTTGATGGCGGCGAACACGGCCGCGACATCCATCACCAAGGAGAAGGAATCCCTATCGATGGAGCTTCTTCTGACCACGCCGCTCACCAGTCGATATATTCTCTGGGGCAAGCTGCGCGGGTTGGTCAGCTTCACGCTACCGTTGATCCTCGGACCGGTCGCGGCGCTGCTGTTGTTCGCCCTACACGGTCTTGGCAGCGAAGATGCCGTGCGGGTGGCGTGGGCTGAAACAGTGCTCGAAGTCGGCGTACTTCTTGTGATCTACACGGCGCTCGCCTGCGTCATCGGTCTGTGGCGGTCGCTGAACAGCAAGACCAACGTGGCAGCCACCATGCACAGCTTGGGGTTATTGATCTTGTTGTGCGGCGGGGCGTCGCTGATCGGGTTTGCCGTCGCGAAAGAGGGCAGCGGAGAGTTTGGTGCTTTTCTCGCTCCGTTCACACCGTTTACCGCAATCAGATATCACGTACATCCGCGGGCGCTGTTCGACACCGCCGCCGAATTCGCGCAGGGCGCTGTACGGGTTCGCATGGCCGGCCTTATCGGTAGCATCGTCGCAGCATTACTCTACACATTTGTGGTTTGGCGTTTGTATGCGGGTCTCGTCCGCAACTTCGACATGACCCTCCGCAAGCAGACAGCCAACTAAGGACTAAGCATGTATAATATGAACAAGACGCGACGATCGGGCGGTGTGTGTGGTCTGATGTTGGTGATGCTGATTGGCGTCGCGCTCGGCGGTTGCTCAGCCCCCAGCCTGCTGATCACGCCGGTCTCCGGTCGGCGCGCTCTTGAGGAAACGGAACTTTCGCGCGATTCTTTCCTTGCGTCCGACAAGATCGCCATAATCGATGTGAGCGGCGTGATCATCAACGCGTCGCGCCCGCAGTTTCTCGGGGCGGGTGAACATCCGGTGAGTCTGCTGCTTGAGCAGCTCGACAAGGCCCGTCGCGACCCCCATGTCAAGGGCGTGCTCCTGCGCATCAACTCACCCGGCGGAACGGTCGGTGCGTCCGAGCTGATGCACGACGAAATCCTCCACTTCAAAAAGAGCGGCAAACCCATCGTGGCCGTGATGATGGATGTGGCCGCGAGTGGTGGATACTACATCTCCTGCGCCTGCGATGAAATTATCGCCCAAAATTCGACCATAACGGGGAGCATCGGCGTGATCATGCAGCTCTTCGATGTGAGCGGGATCATGGGCCTGATCGGAGTCGAGAGCAACGCGATCACATCTGGGGTCTACAAAGACACCGGGTCACCATTTCGGGCGATGGAACCGGATGAACGTGAACTGTTTCAAGCCATCGTCAACGACATGTTCGACCGGTTTGTCGACGTCGTCGTCGCGGGACGTCCGAAGCTGGACGAGGCTGAGGTTCGACGTTTGGCTGATGGCCGTGTGTACACCGCGCGGCAGGCGTTGGAAGCAGGCTTGATCGACCGCATAGCGCCCATGCGTGAGGCGATCGTGATAGTCAAGAAAAGAGCGGGCGTAAAGCGGATGCGTCTCGTCACCTTCTCCAGACCGTACACCTACCGACCGAATTACTACGCTCAATCCCCCGGAACGGAAGTCAATCTTATCAAGACGTCGTTGGGGCTGCCCTCAATGACGCCTCGATTCATGTACGTCTGGCAGCCGACGTTACCATAAGATGACGCCATTCGTCGTTTCTACTGGTAGACGTCGTGGCAGTTACCGCAGGTGTGTTTGATGGCGGTGTAGAGTTCCTTCATGCGGGCCTCGTCAACCGAAGTCTTCTTGGCGGCTTCCTTCGCCAGCTCCAGCGAAAAGTCGCGAAGTTGTGTTGCCCACTGCGTGTAGTCCTGTTTGTGTTTGTGGTGCCGATTGACGTTACCGAGTTCGGCCAGCGCTTCGGCGACGTGGTAGATGTGTTCGTTGCGGTCAGCGCTCGCCGGCTTGGCCAGATCGGTCTTGAGCTTCTTGAAGAATGTCCGTTGGCCGTACATCAAGGACTCAATAGATGCCGCCGGTTCAAAGGTGAGCGTGTCCGACTCTCCGGTCGTCGTATCAGCGCGACTCGCCAGCGCGAGACACCAGATGCAACCGCTCACGAGAAAAGCAGTCAAGATGATTTTGCGTGCCATGCCCCAATGCCTCCTATTAGTCATTGTCCTCTGCCTTCCACCTATCGTTGGCGAAGGTGTGACTTGTAGTATCGGTCGGTGGGTTTGTCAAACCAGGCGGGCTCAACTCGTCGCCCCGGGGTGACTCGGTCTTGTCGGTGGGCGATCAACCGGTTCGGTCTGCTTCGGCAAACGCTACGTGCCGGTCGACCGAGCCGTGCTGCTGACAGTAGTCCATAAGCAAACGCACGTAAGAACCTCGCTCCTCGCACGCATCGTCAAGCCCGAGTTCGGAACGAACCGCAGCTATTTCGCGTTCCGACGGTCCTTCGATCTCAACGAACAGGCCGATGTGTGGAGGCTCGTCTAGCTCGATGAAGCAAGAGCCAAGTCGCCAGCTTTCCCGGCGTTTCTCATAACTGAGGACACGACGAAAACCGAGGGCGCCGAGCATCGCGATCGTCGTATCAGCACTGTCAACGCCGATCTCCAATTCCGTTCGAGATTTGAATCGACTGGGAACGACCGGCCCCTTGAACGTGAGCGTTGTGGTAGTGGAGCCATCCTCTTGCGACCCTGCCGATCGCACGCGAAGCCCGCAACCGTCGCCCCGCAGTGATCCGTCCGCTCGATCGAGGATGACGTTAGTCTCGACAACGCGACCGGTAAGCGTGGCCGACCGCTCGCGTAGGCGCCGGCGTATCGCTTCGTGCCCGTCGACGCGAAGCTTGACTTCGATTTCCTGGGCCATGCGTTGGTCCTTCGAACAAACTTGTCGGGTGCCGAGAAAGGATTCACGGCACAGCATCATTGTCCCGTGCCGAGAAAGGATTCACGGCACAGCATCATTGTCCCGTGCCGAGAAAGGATTCGCGACACAGCATTGTCGTTGATCAAGTTGTCG
The DNA here is from genome assembly GCA_029260075.1 of Phycisphaerae bacterium. Taxonomy (GTDB): domain Bacteria; phylum Planctomycetota; class Phycisphaerae; order UBA1845; family UBA1845; genus OFTM250. The sequence goes on along the minus strand of JAJDDY010000026.1, from coordinate 23,502 downwards.
GGTGCCGAGAAGGGATTCACGGCACAGCATGTTCATGGCACAGCATGTTGACGGCACAGCATGATTCGCGGCACCGCGTGCTACCGGACCGCTACCGGGCGATGATGTTGACGAGCCGCCCCTTGACCACGATGACCTTGTGAATCGTTTTGCCCTCGACCGACTCAGCGACTCGATCGTGCTCCAGCGCCGCGCAACGAACTGATTCCTCGTCCGCGTCCGCCGCCACCATGACCCGGGCCTTGACCTTGCCGTTAACCTGAACGCCGATTTCGACTTCGTCGTCCACGGCCCAAGCGTCGTCATACTCGGGCCAAGCCTCGTACGCCAGTGACGACGTGTGTCCGAGTCGATTCCACAATTCTTCAGCCAAGTGCGGCGCGAAGGGCGCAACAAGAAGCACGAAGGACTCGATCGCCTGTCGAGGACGCCGCTCAAGCGGCGTCATAAAGTTCACAAAATCGAACAGCCCGGTGATCGCGGTGTTGAGTTTGATTTGCTCGACGTCTACGGTGACGCGTTTGATTGTCTTATGCAACATGCGGCGACAGTCGGCGTCGGGCTCGTCGTCGCATAGTGCGGACGCCAAGGCGCCGGTGTGTTCGTCGACCACGAGCCGCCAGATTCGCTGACACAACTTGTGGAGGCCGGGCACATCGCGGGTGTTCCAGGGTTTGGACGCTTCGAGCGGCCCCATATACATCTCATAGAAGCGAAACGTATCAGCCCCCCAATCCTTGATGATCTCATCGGGGTTGACGACGTTGCGTAGAGCCTTGCTCATCTTGGCTACGATCCGTTCCACCGGCTTCTTCGTCTCGGTGAGCACGTAGCTATCGTCGGCCTGCTTAGTTACACGGTCGGGACCGACGATCAATCCCCGCGCATCGCGGTACGCAAAGCTTTGGATCATGCCCTGATTGAACAGTTTGTAGAACGGTTCGCGCGTGGTGACGTGACCCAGATCGTACAGCACTTTGTGCCAGAATCGTGCGTATAGCAAGTGCAGTACGGCATGTTCAGCGCCGCCAACGTATAGGTCGACGGGCATCCAATATTGCTCTGCGTCAGAACTGCAGAGCGCTTCGCGGTTTTGAGGATCGAGAAAACGCAGGTAGTACCAACACGATCCGGCCCACTGGGGCATGGTGTTCAGATCGCGCCGATAGCTTACGCCGTCGCGCTCGACGGTCACCCATTCCTTAGCGCGACCAAGCGGCGGCTCGGGTAGTTTTTCCACGTCGGCGGCTGCGATCGTTGGCTTGAAGTCTTGGACTTCCGGCAACTCGACCGGCAGTTCGTTCAGCGCCACCGCCGTCGTACCATTCGGGCCGTGCAACACCGGGAACGGTTCCCCCCAATACTTTTGTCGGCTAAAGATCCAATCGCGAATTTTGTAATTGACGGCGGCGCGGCCCAGACCGTGCTCCTCTAGCCAGTCAATGATGCGTGACTTCGCATCGTCCGTGGTCAAGCCGTCGAGTACGCACGCGCCGCCAGGTACTTCAACCGTCGCCGCGACGCCGGGTGAGTGCGTCGCGTGGCCCGCATCGGGAAACGAGACACCCCAGCTTCGCGGGTGCTCAAGATAATGATTGACCATGGCGGCGGCGCCACCGCGCTCGCGGAGGGCTTCGAGCATCGCGTTACCGAGGTTAGCGCTGCGCTCTTGGCACGCGGCGACTTCGGCGGCGAGCTCTGGGAATTCCTTGGCCACTTGCCGGAAGCCCGCAGCGGCGGCGGCGTCCACGGAACTCGCCATTTCGGTCAGGCGCCGCTCGATCCAGGCGTTGGGCGGTTTGACTACCGCCACGATGGGTAGGTCGAACTGACACGCGAACTCGAAGTCGCGCGCGTCGCCCCCGGGGACAGCCATGATCGCACCCGTCCCGTAGGACATCAGCACATAGTCCGCGACCCAGATTGCGACACGCTGGCCGTTGACTGGGTTGATGGCGTACGCGCCGGTAAACACGCCGGTTTTTTCCTTCGTGCCGCTCGCGCGATCCAGCTCGGATCGTCTCGACGCAGCCGAGGCATAGGCGTTGACCGCGTCCTTGCAATCGGCCGTCGCGATCTTCGCAACCAGTTCGTGTTCAGGGGCCAAGACCATGTAGGTGGCTCCGAACAGCGTGCCTGGGCGCGTCGTGTAGACGCGAATCGCATGCGGAAAATTCGTGCACGAGCGTGGTTCGGATGAGTCCACGTTGTTGTCGGTGCAGACCCAGCGGCCGTCATCGATGCGCCAATAGTCGGCAAGGGGAAAGACCACTTCGGCGCCGGTGCTGCGACCGATCCAGTTGCGTTGCATGAGCTTGATCGGTTCAGGCCAATCTAGTTCACCCAAATCGAGTAGCAGTCGGTCGGCATACTTCGTGATCCGAAGCATCCATTGACGCAGGGGACGGCGGTACACCGGGTGATTTCCGCGATCGCTAAGCCCGTCGTTGGTGACTTCTTCGTTGGAAAGCACAGTGCCAAGTTCCGGACACCAATTGACGGGTATCTCGTCCACATAGGCGAGGCGTGCCCGGTCGAGCACTTCACGCTGCTGCTCGTCCGACAGCACAGACCATTCACGTCGCCCCACGACGCCGTTGAGACGAACCACGGATGAGTTGGCGTCGACGCCCCATCGACCGGCTTCGAGTTCCGCACGCAACTCGGCAATGGGACGGGCGCGGCCGACGATTTCACTACCGTCATGTCCGGACCACCGCATCTGCTCGTCGTACCAACTGTCGAAGAGTCTGAGAAAAATCCATTGCGTGAATTTGTAGAAGTTCGGATCGGTCGTAGACACCTCGCGGTCCCAGTCGTAACTGAACCCGAACATCTTGAGCTGCTCGCGATAGCGGTCGCTGTTCCTCTTCGTAGTAATCGCCGGGTGTACGTTATGCTCGATCGCGTACTGCTCGGCGGGGAGACCGAAGGCGTCGAACCCCATCGGGTGCAGCACGTTGAAACCGCACATTCGCTTGTAACGAGCGATGATGTCGGTGGCGCAGTACCCCAGGGGGTGTCCGACGTGCAGTCCAGAGCCGCTGGGGTAGGGGAAGAAATCGAGAATGTAGTACTTCGGCCGATCCGTCTTGAACCCGCTGTCGCCGGGGTTCAGAGTCTTGAACGTGCTATTGGCGGCCCAATACTCCTGCCAGCGAGATTCGATCGCAGCGTGGTCGTACCGTCCGAGCTTGGTCATGGGTTCCGAGTGGGCCATGGGCGTAAGTTCCGTCCGTACTTGAAGACGGCAGGCCGCCTTGCGGTTGTGCTAGGGTGGCGCTCGGCCACACATGACAAGATGAATGGCGCTGGGAGCATCGTTAGCAGTAAGTCCAGCGGAGTTTACGGCAGAGGCAGGGCGTCAGCAAGCACGACGAGATCCCTGATCGCGGGGTCGTCGCACGACCTGCGTGGTGAAGAGTCGTGGACCGTCGTTGGCGCGCGTGGCCCGGAGCAAACGCGGAACCGGTGGCCAACGTGCCCATCCTCGGCCAGTAGTTGTCCCGTCATCATCGCGCGGCTACAATTGGAGTGATCTTGGACCCTCGCAACAGTGACATTCCATCCGGACCTGCGGCGCCTGCCTCAGTCTCCGAACCTCCGCCTGACAACAACGGCGATATTCCCGGCGGCAATCATCCGTTGGAAATCGCCGCGCGCCGTGGCATCGGCCCGCTGAGCAGCCATGGCGCCGATATCTGGCATGGTCACACTCGCCCGTGCGTATCCTGCGGCCAATTGGCGCAGCGCGGCCGCGACGAGTGCGAGTTGTGCGGTCAGGACTTAAGTGTCGAGATGATCGAAAAAATGCGGGCTCACGCCGGTCCGTGGTATGTGCTTGAGCATGTACGCCCGTTTCCCGGAGTGAGTCTCGAACGCATTATCTTGCAGGTTCGACGTGGATTGATCACCGAAACGTCAATCGTTCGCGGTCCGGCCACGGACTATCAATGGCGGTTTGCGGTCGAAACGCCCGGTCTGTGTCGATACTTTGGTCGGTGTTGGCATTGCTACGAGCCGGTCGCCCCGTCCGACGCCTACTGCAAGGCCTGCCTCTCTCATCTGTCGTTCGACCTAGCGCGTCAGGCGACGGAGCCTTCGGCGTCTCCGGGAAATTCTCGGGGCGCGAGCCCTAGCGGAACGGCGACAGTTCGAGGAGCCGCAGCGGCGCCTGCGTCACTCAGCACCCAGCCACCGTCGTCTGCGCCTACCGCCGCGCGAGTGCCTGCTGCTTCGATCCCCGCTGGTTCGGATCAACTCAGCCGCCTTTCGGCAGCGGTCGTGACGGCGAGCAGTAGCGGACCGGACGAACTCTGGGATGAACCGCCGAGAATAGGTGGCATGCGTGCGACGTGGGTGGTTGCGGCGATGATGACGTTTGTCATCGTCGGTCTGCTTTGGATCACGCGCGCGCAGAACCCTAGCGACGCCCCCATCAAGTCCGTCGTGCCCTCAACTACGTTGATCGAACATAGTCCGCCGAATTGACGGATGTGTCAGGTGTGAACACGGGTTGCGTTGACGCACCCGTACCAGATTACCGAGCCTGCGTCCAAAGGGAAGCGGACGATTGAAAGCCGGTCGCAACAGCGTGAAAACACTCGCTCACGTTCGCGCTTCGGATCGGGCCTACCCGTCAATCGAGTCGTAACGAAGCGCTAGCGCGCCCCGGCGACTCCCGTCTTTGCGGCGAGGTATCGCCGCGCGGCTTGGATGCCTTGCTTGTTTCCGGGGAAGCGATTGCCCGTAATCTCCCCCAATACAACGGACGCCAAACGTGTCAACGGGCCGTCGTTCTTGAGGTGACTCGCAACCAACGGCAATCCATCTCGTTCGCCAAGTCGCCCGAGCGCACCGGCGGCTCGTAGGGCAATGGTCGCAACTGGCCCCTCCATCGCTTCTCGGAGGAGGTGTGCCGCTTCCACCATCTGGATAGCGCCAGCGGTTATCACCATCTGCTCGCGCACATCGTCGTCCGAATCTCGCAGCAGGCGCAACAAGGCCATTCGCGAATACTTCGTGGTTCCGAGCGGCAGCAGTTCGATCGCCTGCTTTCGAATCGATGCATCGGTCGAGTTCGATTGGGCGACAACAGCTTTCTCGTCGTCAAGAGACAAGCCTCTGGCGCTGCGCTTACGTATCTGCGCCATAAGTTCATTCGGTTCGATTTCGACCGCAGCCCGGGCGACATCTGCTTCCTGCGCGAAGTCATCACACGGTTGCGACTCGACGTCGACGCATGGCGGATCCATTTCCGTGGCTGACTCGGCGTCGACGCGACGTTGGGCCTCTTCCGATGACAGCTTTCTGATGAACCGAAGACCGACGTAGAAGACAGCCGTTTCGATCTGCGTACACCACGCTACGCAGGTTCGGACCCAAATTCGCTCGTGCCCACGATTGATCAGAACGTGTATGATCTCTCCGCGATAACACGGATCGCGCCTGCTGATGCAGATTCCGCCGCGCGAAATATCAAGGACCGGCGCCTCAAACTCCATCGGCGCATCGCTTACCTCGGGTAGTCGCCCCGCATACACGCACTTGGCGGCAAGCTTTCCACTGCAGTAAAAACGCTTCGCCCGCGCGCCGAACGTCTTACGTCTGCGATCCATCGCCCGATGTTCGTGACGCGAAGAAAGTTCCTCCGGCGAGTCAGTCGCGGGCGGTGGCTCTGCCGTGGCGGCGAGCGTACTGCACCGGTCCATCACGGTGGTCCAACACTTGAGCACCTGAGGATCAAACTGGCGATCCGCCTGCGCGAGCAAGGCCATCGTCGCTTCTCTCGGGTTGAGCGGCGGTCGATAGGCCCTGCGCCCCGTCATGGCGTGGTAGCAGTCCACGACACTGAGTACGCGGCTGCCTAGTAGCACGTCCGCGCCCCGCAATCCAATGGGGTAGCCGTTCCCATTGATCCACTCGTGGTGTTGCAAGATCATCTGGCGAACGCGCGGAGAAATCTTGGGATTTTCGCCGAGCATGCGAACGGATTCGATCGGGTGCTGATGGATAAGTAGCGTTTCTTCTTCCGTCAACGCCGAGGTCTTGTTCAAAATGGCCGGACTGATCGCGAGCTTACCCAGATCGTGCATCAACCCGGCCAACCCCAGCTCCGAAAGGATGGGATCGTCGGCACCAAATACCTCCGCGCCCAGAACCACCGCCAACGTGGAGACGATGAACATGTGACTGGCTGTCGTCCGCTCGTGTCCGGCCATGTGCACCATATGCGCCGCGACGACCGGATCGTTCAGCACGCCCGAAATCACGTTGTCGATCAGTTGGTCGGCGCGATCAATGCCCGCGCCGCTGATTGGCGCAGCGGTGAGGTCGCGAGCCAAAGCCGTACCCACTTGGTTTACGATCGTGGCCTTAGCGTCCGGCGTGACGTCGGGGCTCTCGAGAAGGTCCGACAGTCTCCGTTCGATGACCTCTTCGCATGCGTGCAGATTGTCGCTTCGTACCAGGACATTCCGAACACCGTGGTTGTTCAGGCGACCGAGGCTCCCCTGCGCACTATCGCCCCCGTTCTCTCGATACAGGACCGGATCACTGCCGTCGGAACCGGGTAGGTAGACTGAGAAATCAGTCGACTTGGATTCCGCCAGCGCCTCGGCGGCCGCGACGGGCATGCTCAGGTAGGGATTCTTGTTTTCCATGATTGCCTCACCTTGACTATCCAATACGGCGCGTTGTTACGCCAAGGATTCCGGTGTGGCACCAGTGCAATCCAAGCTGCGGTCCGGGAACATCGTCGATTTTTCGATGCACTTAGTGACACGCGTGTCTGCGCGGTGGTGTACTCAATCGTGCTCTGGACACGGAACGGGTCCAGCGATTCGTCCTCAAGGGAGCCAGACCGATGTCCGAAAACCCTAGAGCGCGATGTATCGGACTTGATCCTGCGGAAGCAGCAGGGCGGCGGGGGCAATGTGTGGGGACGCGCCGACGGGCGGCAGACTATGCACGAGCCAATCACAGGAAAGGCCCAACGACGTTCGCGACAGTGGCTGGACCTCGCGGCGCTGTTCGCGCTGGCGTTTATTGTTGAGACGGCGCACTTCGCCTGGCGTGACGGCAGACCATTTCTCTCGGGCGACTCCGCCCAATACGTAGACGCAGCCCGAGCGCTCACCGATCCGAGTATCGACCCAAATTTCGCCGTCCGAAAACCTGGCTATCCGTTGATTCTCGCCGGCATTGGTTCGACGGTGGGATACATGGGTTGGGTGGCGGTTCTGCTCAACCATCTATTGCAAGCATTCGTCCCCCTTGGCGTCTATGGCTTCGGATGTATTCTCCGATCCCGGCTCGTCGGCTTCGTAGCAGCGCTGCTGACCGTGGCGCAGATGCTGGGCAGTTACCGCGCAGACCGGATCATGACGGAGTCCGTCTACATGTTCCTGCTGACGTTCGGCGCTTTGGCACTGACGGCAGGGCTCAAGTGGGGCCGGGCGACGGAGAAGCGCCCCAACGACGGTACTGTCATGGGATTCACGGCACAGCACGCATCGGTGCAAGTTCGGCGCGCGCTCTTGGCAGCCGGGTTGTTACTCGGGGCCGCGTGGCTCGTTCGTTCCATCGCCATAATTCCGATTCTGCTCGGCGCTGCCTTTGCGGTATTCGTGTTCCGTGCACGACCGCGTCGCGCGATCATCGCCTGCCTGCTTATCATCTCGCCATTTCTGGCGGCCGCTACGGCGGAATGTGCCCTCAATCTTCGCTACGGCGGTGCGTTTCGGACGTCGACGGGTAGTCTCGGATTGATGCTGATGATGCGCACGCGCTACGTTCAGGGTCTTGCGATTCCGGACACGGCGGAGGGGCAGCGCTTGTTGGGCTTGCTACCAGAACGGGAGGCCGTCGACGCCTACCGTGCTTCGGAGGTTGATGCGTGGATCGCGCGATACCATGCGGTACACGATGAAGGCCTAACCGACTGGGAAACCGATCGGTTGATGCGCCGCGGGGCGTGGCAGATGATCGAGGCCAACCCGGGTGCCTTCGCCCAAACCGGTGGCGAAATCTTCGTTCGATATCTATCGAGACGGCAGGATGGATCGTCCATCGAACGCGTTCCGCCTGGTCTGCGCAAGTCAATCATACGACACCCGACGAACCACGAGGACGACGACTACCGTTGGTCGTGGTACGCCGATTGGGCGTTGCCGCACCGAACGCATGATGCGTCGCTCGCCTCGGTTGCGCAGACCAAGGCTGACGCCCAACTGCGCGCACCCTACATGGACAGTTCAATCGTACGCGTCTTGCGATACTGGAGCATGACGCCCCTCGTCGGTGACCTGCTCGGTGTCCTACGCGGTCTCGCCTCGATTTGGCCGGGATTCGCACTGCTGCTCTGCGGACCGCTACGCCTGCACCGCCCGACATGCCTCTTCATTGCGTTGGCCTACGTCTTGGAAGCGGCGTTGATGGCCGTAGTCTGTCCGAGCGGGGATGCTGTCGTTCGTTACCAATCAGTCTGGATGGGCATCGATACGGTCCTGGCGGCGGCCTTGATCACGGCGCCCTTTGAACGCATCCGTTCCGCGAGCGGAAGGGTGTTACGCTCCGTCTCGAAATCAGTGCTGCAAATAAGAGAAGAAGATGTCCATGGAAAGCAAACCGTCGCGTCCACGTGATGCCATGTCGGTTGCGAAAAAAGCAGCCTTCGCCACGGCGATTTGCATGGCCGCGCTCGTCGCGGTCGAGGTCGGTTTGCGCCTGTTCGTTCTTCCTCCAACGCCGCATCTTTCTCGTCCCGATGCGGGCACCTCCGGCGGATACCACGCGCTCTTACAACAGACAGACCGTGTCTACGATGGATCGTCGTGGGTGCGGGCCTATCGTGGCCAGGTATATTCACAGGCCAAAGCGAAAACGTGGCGTGTAGTCTGCCTCGGCGGGTCTACGACGTGGGGCCATCATCTCGAACGCGGACAGACCTGGCCGGCCATGCTCGAAGCCAAGCTGCGCGATAGAGGTCTGGACGTCGAGGTCATCAATGCGGCTCGCCCGTGGTACGCCACAACGCATTCGGTAACCAACTATGCCGTGCAAATGCGATATTTCGATCCCGACGTCGTGATCGTGATGCACGGAATCAACGACTTGGTCCGAAGCTTCTCGGCACCCGGTGAACCGCCACCGGAATGGGACTACGGATCGTATCAAGGTCCGATGACCAACGTACTGAAGGGCTATCGCGCGAGTCACCGAGAAAAAACGTTTCGCCGCTACAATCCCGTTCGTCTTGCTCGCGACTCAGCCATCTATCGTCTCGTTTCTCGCGCCAACGGGGCGGGCGAACACGCCACCGAAGTGGACCTCGGGTTGGATGCCTACGTCACGCTCGACTCTTTCCGCTCGCACCTCGCCTACCTCGTAGAGCTCGCTCGCGGTGACGGCGTGGACGTGGTGTTGGCCACACAACCCCATGTCTACAACCGGGAGGACCTATCGTCGCTACCCTCGTTCGATTCGACGATGCGCGGGGTCTATATGAAGACGCCGGGTGGCTCCGTCGTGTCTGCCGTATCGGTGAGAAGGGCGATGCACGCGGTACGCGATGTGGTTGTCGACTGTGCCCGTGAGCACGCCGTCACGCTTGTTGACGCCGAGCGCCGTGTCGGCGGGGCGATTGACAATTTCATGGACGATTTTCACTTAACGCCGGGCGGCAATGAGGCTGTGGCGGATACGATGGTCGACGCAGTGGCCGGGCTGCTCAAACGCCCGGTGGCGCGGCGACTATCCTCCACCGATGAGTCCGGAACCGACATCACGCCTTGACGCTGCATTCGATCCGGCCGAAGGCTCTTCGGCCAGCATAACCCCAGACGCCAAGTAGTGTACGCCCATCAAGTAGGCGAGTTGCTCACCGACGAGCCGAGCCCCGGCGTCGTTGAAGTGGACCATGTCGTAGTAGTAATCGGTTGAGTGCGGCACGATGCCAGCCAGGTCAAAGCACGTCGCGTCGTGCTCCTCACACACTTCGATTAACACCTGATTGAATCGATCAAGCAGCCGTGCATACGACGCCCCGTCGAGTTCGAATCGCTGCTCCTTCATCCAGAACGATCGCGCCTTGACACTTGACCACTTCGGGCTGTCGTCGATGAGTAGGGGTTGCGTGAGAAACACCGGCTCGCTGCCGAATCCCCGTACCGATTGAATCAAATGCACGACGTTATCGCGAAATTCATCGAGCGAGCGCAGCACACTATCCACGTCGTCGGGAAGTACGAACTCGTCGCCGGTAACGGGTTCCGACGGTAGGGGGACCGAAAAGTCCGCGGCTCGAACGACGGTACCGTCGAAGTGAATTTTTTTGAACAGCCCGAGTTGGTACGCGAGGCGTGAGTGATCGAGTATCCAATTGAACCCGTCGCTTCGCGCCCGCCCGAGCAGGGCGTCGGACATTTCATGGTCCCATTGCCACTTCGGACGAAGAGACAAGCTGAGATCGTTCACACCGACGAGAAACAACACGTAGTCCGGTCGGACCTGCGCAACCGCTTCGTCGACGATTCGGATGTGGCCACGTGTCGAATGGCCGGCTTCGCCGGCGTTGCCCACCCACACAGAGTAACCACTCGATCGCAGCTCGCGTTCCATGACCGCCGGCCACGTTCGGGCGTCGTCAAGAAAGAAACACTGTGTGGTGCTGCCGCCGACCGTAACGATGGTCGTAGCGTTCTCCCACGCGGCGCCGCTTGGCGGTTGTGATCCGCGCATGCCCCAGCGGTTCGTCGAAAAGCGGACGGGTGTGGATACGCCGTGAAGATCCGGCGAGAGTTCGGTCGAAAAGTTCATGTGCAAATTGAGCGAGGCCGCAAACGCCGGAGCTGGCGTCAGCCAACGCGTGGCCAACTCGCCGACCACGAATGCCAACGCGCCGACTATTCCGACGACGACCGACGAGAACAGCAAGCGTTTGCGAAGGGATAGCTTCATGGGCGTTGCTGAAAAAGTGTGGCACCGGCTTCCAGCCGGTGATCCGTTGGCATTCTCGACCAAGCTGCTAACAGACTATTCGCCCACAACGGTCAGGTGATGTCGCGTGCGAAAGAGTAGTTCACTATCGGCGAAAGCAAGCGTCGCCATGCAGCTTTCCGCTAGGCAGAGTCCGTGGACAGCACATAGTCCCGTGAGTCACGAGCGCAGTGCGAACCGCTCAACAAAGGAACGCAGCGGCGGTAATCTCCGTGTGGAATCGGAATAGGGCGTTCATGCCGAGCGGTTTCAAGCCGGCTTCGACGGCTTCTTCGACGGCGGCGGTACGGCTCATCGAGTGACGTCCGCCCGTCTTACCCGTTCGGCGTACCTTGCGTGCTCGTTTCCATGCTCGGTACGATGCCGAATCGAAGAACGAGAACACGACGCCAACGCGGGCCACACGGGCAAATTCTCGCAGGGCCATCATCCGGTCCTCGCGGTCGGCGAGGTGGTGAAGAAGTCGGGAGCACAAGACCACGTCGACGGCGTCATCAGGCAGGGCGATACCGAGCGCCGACCCCACCAACTCCATCGGTGGCACTTTGAACAATGAATGGTGTTTCCTTCCTTCTCGAAGCACCGCACCGGAGGTGTCCATCACGATCACCGAGATTCCAAACGACGCCAGCGTTGGAAGAAACCGCCCCGTCCCAGACGGACAGTCGAGCACGCTTGCGAACGATTGGTGTTGTTTGATTCGCAGTAGTGACCGCCGTATCATTCGCCGCTCAATCGAGTTGGAAATGCGACGTCCCAAGCTGGATGCGTGCTTCTCCGAATAGTATCGCGCGTAGTCGTCAATTTTGTACTTGTGACCGAAGTTCCGTTCGTCTGTTTGCTGTGATGTTTCCGAGACGGACGAGCCGACGCTCGATGCGCTATTGGCCTCCGCGTCCATAGTCACTTCTGCCTCAGTTGAATTCATGGCCGATTCCTTCCGGTCGAGATGTTCCATGAGCGCACATAGAGCGGACGGCTCTCCCTTCATATTGAGACGACCCGCTCGCAATCGAGAAAAGGCATCAGCATGGCCGGAGACTATCGAAACCCAAGTTTCCGGGTCTGTACGAATAACCAGATCGTGCGTCGTCGAAGGCGACGAACTCATCGTCACACGCTCGCTGTCTACGATGGTCGTTCGATCGAACGCACCGTTCGCTTCGGAAAACGAGAAGAGAATGGCCATGCTCCCTTGAGCAATGCGCGTGGAACCTGCCGGCCCGGAACATATCCAACCGAAGAAATTGTCTACCGAATCGAACGTACGACCTGAACCGGACGATCGCGCCCGCAACCATCCGATGGCCTCTGTAACCGCCATCCGCCGATGTTCGGATGGCGCGAGCCCACGCGCGGCTTGGAGCACCTGCGACGTCAGCTTCTGCTGATTGGCGGTCAAACGCGAAACGCCGAAGTAGGCCTTCATGAAACCGACCAATCCGCGTTGACCGAGGGCGATGCCGGACGCCACCAACTCCGAAAGATCCGCAACTACGCCTGACTCCGGCACGCGCGACATGTTCAGCCTACCGTGCGTATCAGGATCGATCAGTAGAAACTCGTACCCGCCGTTGGTGTCTACACGAACCAGGACGTTTCGCCAAAAGAGACCGCCGTGGCGGATGCCGGCGTCGTGCATCTTTCGAATCGTAACCGCAAAGCCTCTAGTTAATTCCCGTCGCTGGGATCGTGACATGGTCTTGCGGCGAATGGCGTCGAGGGCAAACAGATCCAGCGATTGAAACCCGTCCGCGCCTTCCGTGATCAGGAAGCTCGCGTGCAGGAAGGCCCGTCCATAGTTGTCGCCGTACGCAATTGGGCGGATCGTCGGAACGTTGCGCCGACGCATTTCCGTGAGAAATTCATACTCGCGACGTGCCCGACTCTTGCCAATGAGCGTGCCACGGAAAGCTTGCTTTACTCGTTGCTCAAGCCGATCGTACAAGTAACGTTTCAAAAACACATTCGCCGGCCCGTCAAACGCCGCGCCTACGGGCACTTCCAAGACATCGGACGATCGCGACACAGCCGCCACGCCTCCGCCGGACCACGCCAAGACGTCATCCACAGATCGCCAGCCGATTCGCTCGATCCATGGCCGATCGTCCGTCGATATTTCATACCGCTGTCGTCGCAATTCGAAACCCGTCCTTCTTGATGTCATGCCGTCACCCGCAGTGCGAATTGCCGAGCCGCGACCGTGAGGAAGCGGTCCGTCTGGGTGGCCCATCTCTTCAGAGGTGGGGGAGTCGAATCGGTAGCCGATTCATGTCCACCACGGCTAAGACTGTGTGCGAGACGCCTCTTGCCGAGCTGCGACCGTGAGGAAACGGTCCGGTTTCAAGAGCGACAACCGCTCCCTCACGGTTGCAGCTCGGTTCATCGCAGACCGTCTAATACATCGTCTCCCACACGTTCTAGGACCGTGGGGTGCGTACCCGAGACACCTTCTTGGGCGCACCACCAAATCAATCATTTGCCGACTCTACACTTGGAGTACCGTCGCGCTTTCGCGTCGGCGACATTGTAATGCCTCATCGTGAGATCGAAAACAGTATGAGTCATTCGATGCAAAGCTTCTCTGTCAAACCTCTGGTCCACGCCGGGCCATCAATCACCGTCTCTATCAGGCTGCAACCAGCCGTTGGCATCGATCGTCCGCACCAGCTCCTCAGCCGCAATGCCAAGCCCGCGCTCGTTAAGATGCGTGTAGTCGAGCCGGACGATGTACAAAGGATTCCAAGGCAGGCGTCCGTCGAGCATCGCTCGCCGCTGTTCACGAAGCGGCGTGCGAAGATCTATGTACGGAATACGCAGCGCGCGGCAGTATTGACCCACGCGTTGCAACGGCGAAATGCGTATCTTCGCCAAGTCAAACCGCCGCTTGTTGTCGCGACTTGCACCCCCAATTTCAAAGCGAGATGGAATTCCAATAACGACAACCGGTACGTCCCGAGAATCCAGAAGATTTTTGATATCTCGCAGACGCGATTCCACCACGTCGTACGCAGCTTCGACGCGGTCAACGTCTACGCCCGGCACATCAAAGGCGTACGCGAACACCGCGCCGGCTTGCCGATCCATTCGCGCACGAAACACACCGCCCCAGTAAATCGCCTTTCTCACGTTGGCCACCGCGAACACGTAGGCGTATGAGCCATTCAGGATCGCGCTGGCGCGAACGAGCGTCTTCTTAAGCGAGCCAGTGAAGCCCTGCGACCAAGTCGCATCCCGCTCTAGCGCATGCGGCTTGCCGGGAGCACCCGTAGAATCTTCGGCACCCGACAGAACTGCCAACATCGAAGGCGAAAATCCAAGAATTACCACCTCCGGGTCGAACGCCAAACCGTCTTGTTCCAGAAACCTCAGCGCGTGGTCGAGCGACTTGCCGGCGCCGCTCCCGTTGATGACGAAATACCGCCCCGGATAGTTACGGCTGTTGAGTAGCGCTTGGACTTGTTTGGGATAAGTATCTTCACTGGCTACGCCAGCGCCCCGCGTCGTCGAATTCCCTAAGCAAAGCAGTCGCGTCTCACCCTCCGGTCGCTCGCGAGGGAACTCGCGATCGCGCAGTCCATACGAGTTGAATTCCTCGGGATACCCGCCGGTCACGCCGTCTGTGAAAATGTACCGGGCGTAGTGCGGTAGGAAACCTCGAACGGCCACTTCGCCCGCGATCAAGACGACGCCCACGAGAAGCAAGTCGCGCAGTAGCACTCTCAGCATACGTTTCCCAATGCGTGGCGTGCGTGTATGCCAATTGGGATTTGTTGATTGCTCCACGCTCACAGCCTCTCACACTCCTCTAGAACTGAAAGTAAATAAACTCCGGAGACTGTCTCCCCGCCATCGCGATCGCCAAGACAACTATACAAGCATAGACACCCCATCGCGCGACATTGGGAAACTGCAAGATCGACTTGGAGAATGGCATCCGGCGTTTCGCAATCTGAACCGTAATCAGCAGCGCCAAAATCCCAATCGGTGTGTAGCTCACACTTTGACCATCAGCAAGAGTGCATATTCGGGCGACGATCTCAAACGCGTCACCGACGGCCGCGCAGCGAAAGAACACCCACGCCAGGCAGACCAGATGGAAGGTAATCAGCCCGCGTAGCAGTTTCTCCAAAGGCCCCATGTCCGCCCGATCTCGCTTGTCGATCCCGAAGAATCGCTCACCGGCTAGATAGAGCCCATGCAGACCGCCCCAAACCACAAACGTCCAGTTGGCCCCATGCCACAGACCACCCAACAGCATGGTCAGCGACAAATTGACGTACGTCCGTGCTTTCGAGCCCCTACTGCCTCCCAGAGGAATATATAGATAGTCGCGCAGCCACGTGGAAAGAGAGATGTGCCAAGTTCGCCAGAATTCACGAATGGTCGTCGACAAGTAGGGGGAGTCGAAGTTCTTCATTAGCCGGAAACCGAGCACGCGCCCCGCACCGATAGCAATATTCGAATACGCCGAGAAGTCGCAGTAGATTTGAATCGCAAACGCGTACGTGGCCAACAGCAATGCCAATCCGCTGAACTGCTCAGGCGAAACCGGCACCGCCGCCGTCCCATAGACATCACCTACGAACGTCCCCATTGGGTCCGCAATGAACACCTTCTTGAGTAGACCCCAAGTCATCAGAATGACGCCGCTCAACATGCGCTCCGCATTGGGCTGATGGTCCTCGGCGAACTGCGGCAGTAGTGTGCTCCCGCGCATGATCGGCCCGGCGACCAGTTGCGGAAAAAACGACACGTATAGAGCCACATCCAAGATCGACTTGCGGGCTTCCAGTTGGCCACGATACACATCGATCGTGTAGGCCATCGTTTGAAACGTGTAGAAAGAAATCCCCATCGGCAGAATCAGGTTCAACTCCGGCCACGGATGGAATCCGAGAATCGCCGTCAGCGAATGCTGGAAGAAATCTAGGTACTTGAACGTCGCGAGGATGCCCATATTCCCCACGACGCTCGCGATGAGCGCAGCCTTGCGAACGCCCGGCCGATTGCTTTCCTGAATAATCCGAGCGGCGGAGTAGTCCAGCAGCGTGGACCAAACCAGGAGGAGGCTTAGCGAAATCGAAAAGACGCCATAGAAATAGAAACTCGCCGCCAGCAGGAAGACCCGCCGTGAACGCAAGGGCAGCAAGAAGTAAACTAACGTAACCAGGGGAAAGAAGAGGAGGAAATGATTGGAGTTGAAAAGCATACGCGTGTTGTTCGTTGACGGCTTGGGACGACACGTCCGTCAACCGCGATCCAGCCGATCGAGTCGGATTCGTTCAAAATTTCGTCGTAGGCAACCTCGCGGCGCCGCCGGAGACAATATCGCCGACCAGTCAACTTTCCTGCAACAACGATCGGACTCCGACCCTCGAACCGCCTGACGTAGCGCCGCGGGCGTCTAGAAGTATACCGCCTTCGAGCCGTTACAAAAGCGGTCGCCTGCCGCCGGAACGATTCGACCGAGGCGGCCGCAGCCAGATTCCTGACGCTGTGGTTGGCGTTCAAACCGAACTGTGACGCGGTCCGTGACACTTCCGGCAGGATGGGTGCGCCGAGTCAGAGCCGCAGGCGCCAGGCTGCGGACTCCCTGCGTCAGCATGTCACCGGGCTTGCGCCCGGTGCACTGAAAAGTGCCCGACGCCGATTCTGTCACGCACCCACTGTGACGAACATCGCACGTGCGCGCTTTACCCGGTCGTCGACAAGCCTATAATGTGTGGGTGTCCGTACTGAGCGGACAGCGCACCGTGATTCGCACCCGATCAGATATAGCGGAGCGCGGACGATCCGGTCGGGAAGGGCGGTATCGCGGTGGCCGCAGATTCTCTCGGTGCTTGGTAGCGACTCAGCTGATGGGTTTGTCCGATCCGAGCCGCGACCGTAAGGGAGTGTCTTGAAGCTGTCACGACGGGATTGCATTCGTCCGCGCCGTTACGGGCGCGGCTCGGCAAGCCCATCATCCGATGTGTGACAGAGCACTATAGCGAAGGAGACAAACGCCGAATGATTCGCCACCTGAAAATGCTGACCTGTGTCCTAATGTTTCACGCGACGGCGTCAACCGTTTGGGCTCAAACGCCGGCGAACCTGCCCGACGAAGACGGCGGAATGATGAAGTGGGCGATCGCCGGCGGACTAGCCGCCCTGATCTGCGCCGCCGGATTCATGAACGCCAAGCGATCGCACATGACCTAGTCGGCGCTGTGCGTGCCAACCGCCACCAACCCAACCACCACGGAGATCACCCATGCCAACCAAACGCTCGGTAATCGCTTGGTTACTGTGTATCAACGGCCTGCTCTTAGGAGCCATCATTATTTTCGGATCGTCGCTGCCCACCGCCAACGCCCAACGCGGCGGAATGGCCGGCGACTACGTCTGCGTGACCGCAAAAGCGGCAGGGCAAAGCTATGACGTGCTGTTCGTGTTGGACGTGAGGAACAGAAAACTCAACGCCCTCTATCCAACAGCCGCGAACCGCCAGACGTTGGCCTCAGTCAAGCCGAGAGATCTGATCACGGACTTCAATCGCAATTGATCGACGCCGGAAACACTACAAGCAACGAAACCCAATAGGTGACCCAACCATGGATTCCAAGAATTTCATTATCGGCGTGCTATCCACCACAGCCACCATCCTGTTCGCCACGCTCCTCATCATCGGCACGAGGCCCACCCCCGTTCAGGCCTCGGGCATGACTGCATCAGGCGGAGAATATGTCCTAACCGTCGGACTCGACGCCTCAGCCGACGAAGAACTCGTCTACCTGATCGATTCCGTCGCCCGACGCCTAGTCGTCTACCGATTCGACACAGCCCGCCAAGAAATCAAAATCTCCCAGGGTATTGAACTCAAAGACTTGGACAAGGACGGCGGAAAAGGAAAGGGCGCTCAACCCAAACGCCGCGGCGGAAGAGGCCGCAGGCCATAGGTAATGGCCAACGATGCATGTTTCACGCCCCGCCGGCGACGGCGATCGCATCCTCACCGCGCGCTCGACGCACAACGGCCGCTGTCGAGTTAGGCGTTATCAATGAAATGGTCAAAGCTCAAGTCCCTTGTTGAACAACGGTTCTCAAAGTGCATGGCTGGCCGAGTTTCCATCTACAGCACGCGATATGGCAACTGTACGTGTGGAAGAGCTTGGCTCACGGTTGACGGCGTTCAGATTGCGAATTTCTGCACACGGGCCTACTTCAAGAGGCGGATGCAACGGGAGCATAGAGAGTGTTCGTGGTCAATAGGTGTTTCACGCTCTCTTGGCGTCTCCGATTCGGCGTCAGGCCCTTTCCGGATGGGATTAACGCCGAGGGGTTTGGGGGGCGAGTAGTCCCCGAGGGGTCGGTGATGGCACACCGGTTCCCCGTGTCCTTCGTTCATGGACAAGCCGCGTTCCAACGCATCCATTCGGACTACGACGGAATCACCCCAGGCAACCGCGTTCTAAGAAGTCTCCTGCTGTCTCGGCTCCCGCGCCGCGTACCCACCGAGTTTTCAGCCGCATGAAGCGGGTGGACAAGAAGCCCGCGGCCGAGCCCGACACCGCAAGAGTTAGAATGTGGTCGCCTTGGGAATCACCCTCTGGGGACTCGATCGCCAACGTCCGATAGTCGAGTGCGACATAACATACATTATGGGACCGTAGAAATCGAGCCCGAAAGCGGTGTTCCTGGACCGTCGCGACGCCTGGTGGTCGATGCGTGCTCGCCCACGGTGGTCACCGGGCCACGAGACTCTCTATCGCGTCGTCGAAACGGCTGACCGCGTGCGGCGTGGCGTATCGATCGCTCATGGACTTGCGGAGTCGATCGGCCAACGTCTCATCCAACCAACCCGCGCCATCAATCAACTGCGTGAGCCGGGGAAGCAAGTCGTCGTCCGCGTCGTAGAGGCAAACATCGTGAAACGCTTCCGGAATGACCTCGGGGTAGGCCAATCGATTCGGAAGCAACGGTTGGCAGCCAGCCAAGATGGCTTCGACGACGCCGATTCCAAAGTTCTCCTGAACGGCTGTACTAACCACCAAGTCGCATTCGGCAACCATGGCTACGTAGTCCGAGCGATGCTCCAAGAAACCGGCGTGGACGATGTGCGGTTTGAGTCGGCCCCAGGCTTGAGCGAACGCAGGCGGAGCCGTTCGAAACTGTTCGCCCAAGAGTACCAACCTGAACGACGCATCGTGTGCGGCGAGCGCGAGCAAAGCCTCAAAAAACGGCTCGGGGTTCTTGTCGTATTCCCAGCGGTGCGGCCAGAGGATGGTGATTGGACGCTGCGAAGATCGTGGCGGGCGGGAAAGGTCCACGTCGACGGACACGGGCGGCGGGATGACGTTCGATTTGTTTTCGATCTCCGCGATGGCGCCGGCTGGTACGAAGTCAGGCATTTTGCGAAGCAGTTCGGCGGCGGCGGTCAGGAAATCCGAGCGGTGAAAATCGGAGTTGAACCAAACGGCGTCTGCGGAAAGGGCGGTCGTGATGTTCGTCATTCCATATTGAAAGTCGCGGCGCTGGTCCGGCGAAAGCGGATAGGTTAACTGGTTCTCGTGAAAATAGCAGGCGATGGGCACGTTGCGTAAGGGCTTTGGAAGCAGCGCGCGAAGATCGGCTCCCGCCAGCATATCGTTGCATAGGATCGCATCGACAGGACGAGCGCGATCGCCCTCTCGATACATCCAATCCGCCCCGTCCCGCGCAAACCAGATGGCCGCCCCCCGCATGCGCCACGACCATTTTCTAGCGGGTAACGTCGCGACCGTGACGTCGAGTCGGCTATGCGCAACAATCGCGTCGACGAAGCTCGCGTGCGATCCGCCGTAGTACGGTTCGAGTATGGCTACGCTGATGGACAAGTCATAACCGCCCTTCCGCCGGATAATTCGAATCGATCACGCATCTACCCATGCCCCGAGACCTACCCTTGACGATGCGGTTTACGCTGCGGATCGTTCAGATCAAGGCGGTGCATAACATGCATCATTGTTCGACCGGTCGGCGTCGTCGATCGCGCGTTACCGGTCCGACCACCGCCACGGCGAGCATGAGATTTCTGCCGCCGCGCGTCAATTCATACAAGTCCCGCTGTTTGGGCAGTATCAGTCCGGCCAATCGAAGTTGACCGATGTGGTGATAGAGCGGTCCTGCCTTGAGCTTGGTGGCCCGCGTGAGCGCGGCGTAGGTCGCCGGACCGTCGAGAAGTTTCAGCATGATCGTCAGCCGCTGCACGTGCGCCACGGCTGCGAGAGCTTCCACGGTTCGGTTAATCGACGAACGTGATCGCCCCACCATACCCGCCCCGCCGCCCTTTTGTGGCCATTGAATCGTCTCGCGCGACTCGTCCCACCGGCCGCCGACTCGTTCCGCTACGACGATCCTGGCCCCGACACCGTCTACCTTGCTCAGCTTCGGAAACTCCGTCCGCCCTACGCGTTGCGTGTTCTTCCTTAGGACTCTTGGTTTCTTTTTCGCAACCGGAGACTTCTTCTTCGACCGGCGCGCGGCGGCGTTCTTGGTACGTGCGTCACCCTGTGCCGCCTTCTTGGCACCGGTACTGCTGTTCGTTGCTGTCCGTTTCGCAGTCCCGCTCGGCTTCCGCGCGGACGCGGTCGATCGTTTCTTCATCATGCCATCCTACGCTACCGAATGTCCCGCTGGGAGTTGGTCGTCTCGCCGATTGTTTTGTACATGGTTATGTTATACTGGTATTACGTTATGCTGTAATAACATGTACCACTAGTCTTTGACGTCCTTCAATCTGAGGTTGGCCAACGCAAGTGGTGCACTCGTAGAACGACATCCGCCCGATCGGGGAAACACCGAACACCTCGACCGATGAGTCATGCATCCGTGACGGTTCACGCGGGGTCGGAATCAACATCGGGGTCGGATCCACGGACTGCCGACGTTCGCTGTACGTGCGTCGACGCCAACACGCGATCGAGCAGCGCAGCGTTCTCACAGACAAGCGTGAACTCACGATAGTACACGATGAGTTGGATCACGATGGCAAGCGCTGCAGCCAAGAGATGAACGCGCGTCTGCGACCATCGCGACGCCGCCCCGGTGGCAGTCACGAACACCATCGCCAGCATAAACAGCCCCAGCCATCGGGTTATCTTCTGTTTGAGTCTGCGGACAGTCACGACCGGCTCGACCCCTACGCCGGAAAGGTTCGACGCCTGCATGATCATCTTTCCGGTGACCGTCAGATAGGTGAAGGTAGCCACTTGGATCAGGCAGGCCAGCACCAAAGCGAACACGGCGAGGGCCATGTGCCGCGAACTACCCGAGTCAATCTTGAGTAGCCCGACCACACCGGTACCGACCATAACCAGGAGATGCCCGAGCACCAGACAGGAAAAAATTCGCGGCATCGATGATTCCGAGGTCTTACGTCAACGAAGACGCAGCATGCGAACCGGGGGCGCACTCAGCGTGTGCCGCCTTCTTGTTGGCGCCGGGTGTCGGTCGTCAGTTCATGAATTCGCCGCGAAGCCCAGCGCACATTCGTTTGGATGTCGGTCTCGCGCTCGACCACACTCTGGTACAGTTCGAGGGCTCGAAGTCGATCATGTAAACGATAGTCGTACACCACCGCCGCCTGAAACCGTGCAGGGTACGGCGTTTCCGGATCCCACGTCCACGCCCTTTCGTACCAGTTCACAGCGATTTGTTCCTGCCCCTTCAAGTATTCCTTGTGAATCTCTCCGAGGAAGAACGCGGCGTCGTCAATCTTGTCGCTCGTGGGATGGTTTTCGATAACCTGACGAAGCAGCTTCGCAGCCTCGATCATCTCGCCTTCGCGATAGAGCGCCGGCATACCGTGCCCCCCGGTGGTCATCTTACCAATGGCTTGTTCATACAGCGCGTCGGCGGCGGGAATGTGTTCGGTTGGGCTCAATTGCGCCGACGGAATCTCCGAATCCATCAAGTACCGAAACGCTTGCACACGCTTAAGACCCTTGAGTTCAAATCTCGCCCACTCAGCCTTGGAGGCGTACCCTTTTGTCGTGTAGTAGTTCCCCAATGCAATCAAGTTATTCTCGTACGCCGTTCGGTGTGCCAACACAGCCTCCACCAAGTCGACTTCCTGCGTGTCGACCAACGAGATGTCGACGCCGCCGTCGCTCGTTTCGCGTACGAGTTGCGCGGTGTCCGGGCGATCGCCTTGAGACCAACCATTGTCGAGGTTGCAACCGGTGGTGGCCGTACCAACACAGAGACACACACCAACACACGCTACTGCCTTGATCATCCGATCCATGAGCTGTCCTCCGCTTTCCTGTTGCGGTTGCTTCTTCCGCTGTCCGGCCGCGTCCACGGTGTGGCGGCCGCCTGCTTCGCCGGGAGTATACACTAACCGCGGCGTTACCACTGCGCCTCTTCGAAAGCCCCCATTCGCGGGGCCCTTTTCGCCGGTCTCGATTTGATAATCGCGTTCGCCAGCGCCGAGTCCCCTTTGGTTGTGATTTTCAAGTTCGACGAGTCAGATATCACAACCGAAACAGCCGATCCGCATCGCTCAAGCACTTGGGCGTCGTCTGAAACCTCAGCCCGTGCATCGCCGAGCGACTCGTAGGCCGTCAGAAGAATGTCCTTCCGAAATACTTGCGGCGTTTGCGCTTCGTACAGACCTTCACGCGGCGTGGTTCGCTCGACGACCTTGGCCTCGTTCACAAGCTTGATCGTGCCCGTAATGGGTGCAGCGAGAATGGCCGCTCCGGTCTTCCTCGCCTCCTCAAAAACGCGGTCGATCATGTCGTGTGACACGCACGGTCTTGCGGCGTCGTGAATGGCCACGAACTCCGCATCGTCCGAAACAACCGCTAGCGCCTTGGAAACCGTTTCGCACCGAAAGGCCCCGCCCTCCACGAGCTTCACGCCCATGAAACCAAGGTTGGGACCGTAAGAAGACTTCACCGCGTCCATGTCCTCCGGCGCGACGGCAAGGATTGTCTGGCACACGTCGGGGCGGTTGATGAACAGCTCGATCGATCGGAGGAACGTCGGCCGACCATCGATTTTCGCGAAGGTCTTCTTTTCCGCACCGCCGAAGCGTTCGCTCTTGCCCGCCGCCGCAATAATCACCGCGAATTTCGCCATTACCTGGAATACCTCTGTTGATTCAATCTACGTATCGCGCGGCGCACCCGGCCCGAAAGCGTCGCAACCGTGCGGACAGCGCTGGTGGTCTATCACACGTCGAACGACGGGCTTACCGAGCCGAACCCGTACAGGTCTACCGAGCCGCGACCGTAAGGAAGCGGTTTTTTGAAAACCGCTCGGGCCAGAGGGAAAGCGCCCCCTCACGGTCGCGGCTCGGATCGCAGGAACCCGTCACTTGAGTTGCGACAAAGCACTAGTGCTTTGTCACAGCTTAATTTTAGGGTACACGGTCTTCAGTTTGCATCGTGCGTCTTCGATTTTCATTTGCCAATCAACGCCTCGTTGCGATGCGTTCACATCTGTTGACCAGGCAGCCGTTTCATCGCGAAGCGT
>JAJDDY010000025.1 GCA_029260075.1 Phycisphaerae bacterium | reverse complement strand
GAACAATCCGCCCGGACCACAGACGACCTGGGTAGGCCTGCAACGAATGCACGACTTCGCCCTGTCTTGGATACGCTTCGGCCCCGAAACCCGCGCCGGGCCGGGACTTGTGTAGAACAACGAGGGCAATGCCCTGGGCTGAGGTAGATTGCCCTTTCAGGGCACCGCGGCGTCGTTACGAATTGACCGATCGCACCCGCATTAGTCTTGCAGGCCGCTATCCGGTTCACGCCGATCTTGTCGCGCATAGCGCATTCGTGCCCGCATTACCCGGCTGGTCATGCGGGTGTCCCGGTGTTACAATCTTTGCCGAGCGTCTTGTCAATTGGGGAACAGTGATCGCTCGGGTATCTCAGGACGACTTCCGCAACCGGCCCTCCGCATGAGGCGGCATTCTCCTTCCGACTATTGCAACGCGTTTAGTCCGCGGATGGACGGCGTCGCCTACGCGCTGTGGCTTCGTCCTGACGTTCCGCGACCACGCCGTATGGGGTGTTGATGATTGGCTTACGAATCACCATAGCGCTATCGATGGCGACAACTTGCGTCGCCGGAGTCGCACGCACCGTTCCGAGGGATCATCCCACTATTCAGGATTGCATCGATGCGTCCATCGACGGTGACGAGTGCGTGGTGTCGCCGGGTGTATATCCAGAGATTATCGATTTCCTGGGTAAGGCCATTATGGTCCGTAGCGAGCAAGGCGCTTCGGTGACGACCATCGACGCCAGTGGTCTCATGGATAGCGCCGTGAAATGCATCAGTGGGGAGGGCGCGGCGTCCGCCTTGGACGGTTTCACGATCTTCGGCGGTACGGGCAGCGCATGTCCGGCTCTTCCGGATACGCTCTGTGGTGGGGGGATGTATTGCCGCGACGCGAGTCCAACGGTGACCGATTGTGTCTTCGCTGGTAACTCGGCTCAGTCCAATGGTGGCGGGATGTATAACCTGAACAGTCATCCCACAATGCTCAACTGCAGATTTGAAGACAACACGGCAGAGCGAGGCGGCGGCGTGTACAACTTGGTGAGTGACCCGCATTTGGTCGACTGTGCGTTCGTTCAAAATGTGGCGGCGTCAAGCGGCGGCGGGATGTTCAGTATTTTCAGCATGCCTCAATTGCGCGGATGTTCCTTCGTCGCCAATGTCGCGCAGTCGAGCGGCGGCGGTGGGATGTTCAACGGCGACGGTGCGCCCGAGGTGATCGATGGCGTGTTCAGGCAAAACCTGGCGAATTTCGGCGGCGGAATGCAGAACAACCGAAGTGTCCCCACGATCTCCGGCACATTGTTTCAGGGTAACTCGGCCCGATTCAACGGCGGCGGAATATACAATAGTGATAGCGATCCCGAAGTGGCGCGATGCACGTTCGATGCCAACGTCGCGGCACGCGGAGGTGGGATGAACAGTTGGGACAGTCGCGGCACGGTGGTCGATTGTACGTTCACAAGCAACGAAGCCGTCGAAGGTGGCGGGTTGTACACCTTTTCCGGGGCGCTTAGCGTGGTCGGTTGTCGGTTCAACATCGGCCGGGCCGAGCGCGGCGGTGGCATGTTCGTCAACACCGAATCTCCGGAGGTCACCGGGTGCGTCTTCTTTGCCAACATCGCGAGCCAAGGCGGCGGCGGGCTTTACAATTTCAGCAGTACGCCCGATGTGGCGCAGTGTACGTTCAGCGAGAACACGGCAGGATTCGCCGGCGGTGCGTTTAATTGTGAGAGCAGCAATATGAGGCTGTCGAATAGCATCGTCTGGGGTAACACCGCCGATGTCATCGGCGACCAGTTGTTCAATGACTTCAGCAGTTCCGTGTTAGTGACTTACAGCATTGTGCAAGACGCTCTTCCGGATGGTGTCGTCGATGGCGGCGGAAACATGGACCGCGATCCGCGCTTCGCCAACCGACTCCGCGGGGGTGACGGTGATGGCGTGGGGTCGCGAGGCGCCTTACTCCGTGGCGACGTTGAGCCCGGTGACTTGAGCATCGACGCCGGTTCGCCGGGTATCGACGCCGGTGATCCCGAGTTGAGCACATCGGTCGACGCGATTGATCTGGCGGGTCGGCCTCGGATTCTTTGCGGGCGTGTCGACATGGGTGCGTACGAGTACAACGCTGGCGATTCCGACGACAATGGCGTGGTGGACTTGTTGGATTTCTCATTGTGGCACGCGTGCATGCTCGCGGGCGACCGAGCCCTCGATCGCGACGCATGCTCGTCGTTCCGCGTCGATCTTGACAAAGACATTGATCTGTTCGACTACGCTGCGTTCCAACGATGTTTCACCGGAGACGCACCGTAGGCACCGTGCTGGTGTATCGCTACTGCCCGAGTTCTTGGCTTCGGCGGCAGGCGGCCATGACGGCGGTGCGGATGTGATCGAACACGTGGTTGTCTGTCATGGAGGCGAGGGCAGCCTGCGTCGTTCCACCGGGTGACGTGACTTTGTCACGGAGCACTCCGGGCGACTCGCCGGATTCGAGCATCATGCGGGCCGCACCATGGCACGTTTGTTTGGCGAGGATGTCGGCCTGTTGCGGGGTCAGCCCGGCGTCGATTCCTGCTTGCGTCAGTGCATCTACGAAGAAGTAGAAGTAGGCGGGTCCGCTTCCGGAGACAGCGGTCACCGCATCCATTTGCGATTCGTTTTCAATTACGATCGATCTACCCCCGGCGTCAAAGATTCGCTGAGCGCGCAACAGGTCGACCGGTTGGGCGTTGGAGCCGCGACAGAGGCCGGCCATCCCGGCGCCGACGTGTATGGGCAGGTTGGGCATGGCGCGTATCACGCGGGCGGCTACGTGCGGAAACAGTTTCTCGATCGATTTCGTGGACACGCCAGCCATGATGGAAACGATGAGATGATCCGCACGAACGAACTCGGCGACGCCGGTGCATACGTCGACATATTGCTGAGGTTTGACTGCGAGGATGATGATATCGCTGTTTTGGACGAGCAGGGCGTTGTCGTCGGTCACGGCGACATCGAACCGGTCGGCGAAGAGTTGTCGTCGCGCCTCGGTCGGATCCGACGCGATCATCCGGTCTGAGAACAGGATCGCGTGCCGCAAGATTCCATGCACAATGCCTTCGGCTGCGTTGCCAGCTCCAACAACCCCGATTTCGTATTGTGTAGCCACTCAATCGATCTCGCTTCCGACCTGCCCGAGCCCGTCCGCAGGTTCGCACGTGTGGGCGCGTTCCGCAAGTCTGTCGGACAAAAACGCGGAGCGCCGAGCCGTATCAATCACGAACGACGAGTGCAGCGTCACACCTTAGTCTTTAGATTGTTGCCGCCCGCACCACCGGAGCTAGCCGCGCCGGTCAGAGCCCTCCGCACTAGCGGTGGGACCGGTCCGCGGGCTGGCGCCCACGGCTTTGATTCCGTCGCAAACCCGTAGATTTGGCGGTGACGGAGCACTAGACTATCGACATGTTGCAGATCACGACTGAGCAAGATGCGGTGCTGCTGCCGGTTAAGGTGGTACCGGGTGCTTCGCGAACGGCGTTCGTTGGCGAGTGGGACGGTCGCGCGAAACTGACCGTGGCTGCACCTCCCGAAAAGGGCAAGGCCAACAAGGAAATCGAATCGTACGTGGCTAAGCTGTTGGGGCTGCGGCGGCGCGAGGTGTCCGTGGTACGGGGGCTGACGACACCCCTAAAAACAATCAGGATCGAGGGGATAACTGTCGACGCCGTCCGCGCCGCGTTGAAACCCGCTCGATCCTGAATGCGAATGTCTGATGCTAGGCCAAACAGGTTGGCCGATATGCGCTGTTGATTATCCGCCCATAGAGAAGATGCCGGCGATCTGCTCATGCACCTCCATGGTGTTGTAGACAATCAAAGAGCGGTTGTATACGGAAATCGTTCCCAAACCGAGACCAGCGGCGCCACCCACTCCGGCCCAACTCTGCGGCGCGATCGCCGTCGTGATCAGTGTTTGCAAGTCCTGGAGGCGTTCAAGCATATCTTCCTCTGCCTCTTCGCCGCCGGATTGTTGGCCGGTGCTGCTACCGCCTCCGAAGACGCTTTGGCCACCGCCGCCGCCGCCGCCACCGGAATTGGTCTTCTGCAGGTCGATAAGCGGCGCCTCTTCGCCCATGTCGAGGATTTCGACGAGCAGGTCGGTTACGTCATAAATGCGGAGGTACAACTTGCGGTCGAAGTCGGCGTGCGTCGAAATCTTGAGCAGGTTACCGAAGGCGTGGTACGTCAGGGCGTCGTCTTCCGAAACCGCCTCGAGCGTCTCGTTCAACACCTGACCGACAGTGGTGTTGTTGAGCTGAAGCGAAATGAGTGTGTCCTGGTCGATGTTCTCTACGCTAAGCTGTTCCCATCGCGCAACGACGTTGACGTTGTCTTCGCCCTCAGTCTTGAGCCAATCGACAACGTCTTCAAACGGCGTTTCCACCCAGTCGACGGAGTCCACGCTCTTCTTGAGCAGCGCAGCAGCGGCGTTGCTGCTACGTTGTGCGACGAGCGTCGCCCGGCGCGCTTTCGGCGCGGTCACTCGGTTGGGGGCGGTTGTGCGTGACGGCAAGGTCTGAGCGAGGGCTGACAGCGGGTACACAAACAGTGCCGATAGACTTACTACCGCGAAGCGTTTGATGGTCATTCTCGCAATCCTCCAATAAGGGGGTTGAGTCACGCCACACGCGGCCACCCGCGCGTCTCCGGTGTGCGGTCAAAGCAGAGGGTCCGGGCAGGCACGTCCCAGTCCGCCGGATCATATCCTGGCTAGGACCGGATAACAAGTCAGGCCCAAAAAAACTTCACCATCTAGGGTATCGGCAAGGATCCAGGCAAGGTGCACCCCTCAATCTATGGATGCGATCGCGCGGGCCGCATCGCAGTTTGTCTGAAGTTGTAGCTGCGTGCTCAAGCGACCCGGAGGGCAGTCGAAGTTGGATTGCGGAGGTCCGAAACCGGTGCTTGCGGCTACGCGAGAACCGGGATGTCCTCGCTAGTCACCATCGCGTCGTACGAATACCGGTTCTGTTGGGTCTTGCGTATCGGCGTCGGCGAACCGAATCTGGTCGGCCAATCCGAGAAGCTCGGACTTGGGAAGATCGCCACATACTAGGTAGGACGCTTTGTCGGAATGCCAACCGAGCACGGCCAACGGCCCACCGTCGGAGACGAACACATCGAAAATCTGGGCGTTCGACGTCGTGACGACTTCCGGTAGTCGACCTACGGTAAAGATAGACAGGTAAGCGTCTTTCTTCAATGCTTGGTACAAGACATGGGCGCCGGAATGCCCGCGTACGCCACAACGATCCGCACCAACCAACCGGAACCCGAGGGAACGCAAGTCGGGAGCGAGAACGCGCAACTTGAGTTCGCGAGACAGTACGTTGCTGATGCCCACCACGTCCAGCGGTAGGTCGGCGGCTTGGTGTGTTCCTCCGGATCGCCCGAGGCACGCGGTATGCTGGGCGCGGACGTCCGAAACGATCCGGCCGGTGACCACCGTGACACTGCCGGGGCGCGGTCGGAACCGGTCGACGCTCGGCCAGATGACGACTGCAAAAATCAGTGCCGCAGCCATTGCTACCGGGACGACCAGTCGTCTTAGTTGCACGGACCATCCCGAACGAGGGCGGTGACGATAATCAGCGGATGCGTCGCCCAGAGACTCGGCGACCCTTTGTCGAAGCGATTCCGATGGTTCGACCTTGGCGTAGACGCGTTGCAAGACGCCCTTCATCGTGGCGACTTCGTCCACCCTGGCTGCACAGGCGGGGCACATCTTCACGTGTTCGAGGAATTCGAGGTTTTCCTTAACCTCGAGCTCGCCGTCGGCGAAAGCCCCTACGTATTTTCGATACCGTTCACACCCCATCAGTTAAACCTCTCAACGTTCAGCTTGCGTTGGCTCGCATAGTTGCGCAACGCCCGGCCCACTAGTTGCCTGGCTCGATAAAGCCGACTCATCACCGTCCCCAAAGCACATCCGCAAATTTCGGCGATTTCCTTGTAACTCAACCCCTCCAGCGCCCACAGCAACAGCACCGTTCGATACTCCGGTTGGAGTGCGGCCACCACCGTCTTGATCTCTCCGTCGAACTGGTCCCAGTCGACGGAGTCGGCGCTTACTGGCTCGGACGCATGTTCATCCAACTCGTCAGCGAAATGATCGAAGTCGACGTCGTCGAGCAACGTCGGTCTGCGTTTGGCGCGCGTACGCATCGTGTAGAACACGTTGTGCAGAATACGCAGTAGCCACGGACGGGCGCCGTAGGTCCGAAGCTCGAACCGGTCGAACGCGCTGAAAGCCCGCGTGAATGTTTCCTGCACCAAGTCTTCAGCCTCGGCCTCACCTGTGCCCAATACGCGTGCCATTCGGAGCACCACATCGAAATGGGGCATCGCGACGCGCTCAAACCGCGTGCGAGCGTCCTCGTTGCCTTGCCCCGTTTCAGTTCCCATGCTGCTCATACTCCCGTCTGTCCTATCGCATAACCCTTCTGACATGGTTGACTATTCCATGAAATTCCGTTTTTCCAGAGATTTTCGCTCCGGATTGGCACCAATTCTCGTTAGCGGACCATCCTAACCCGTAGGGCCCGATTTTCCATACTGAGATGCGGGAATGTGTCATGAAATCCAGAGCGGCGTGGGCCATCCCTGTGCGATTGCGCTCGTGTCGGTGCAGGGAAAACTAGGGCATCTGAGTTCGCCGATCGCGTCGGTCCATGCCCGATAACCCACCGGTCGTGCTCGCAATCGGGAGTAGGTTGGAACGCTAAACGCGGGTCGTTTCTGCGCGTCGCGCCGTGTGTGCTTGCGCCGGGTTTCGAACATCGTCCTCCGTTCTGTTCGGGGCGGTCTTGCTCAGTGTCGACGCTGACGCGGGCGCTGGCTCGGGGCGCTGACCTTGGTGTGGCACGAAACGCTTCAGAGCGAGGATGGGCTTTTCGAAAAGGAACCAGGACGCTGAAGCGACGACGGTCGTGCAGAGAAGCCACAGGGCAACCAAGCCGCCGAAGCCGAGCACGCCGGGGAAGTACTTGGCACTGAGATGAGCGACGGCCACGCCGACGAAACAGTGCCAAATATAGAACCCGTAGCACCGTTTGCCTACATAGCAAAGGATCGGGTGACACAGCACGGCACGCGCAAGACCGGTTGCGGTTAGCGAAGCCCCGACTAAGACGGCGAAGGAGGCTGCGATCAGCGAGTAGCCCGCCACGCTGAACGTCAGCGGATGTGTCGACGAAAACGACGGGCCAAAGGGGGCGACCAGCGTGATCGCCAAAACGATAAGCGCTGGTCCGGTGAGTTGGCGGCAGCGTTGCAACGTGACGTCGCGCAGGTGCGGGTCGGCCAGCAGTAGGGCAAGCACGGCGCCGGCTGCTAGTGTGTCGGCTCGACACAACGTCAGCACATACGTCGCAGGATATCGAAGCGTGATCAGCCGCATCACCGGTCCGACGATTGCGATGGCTATGCACACCTTCATCAGGGCACGCGGCCTGAATCTTCTTACCACGAATGGCCACACGACGTAGAATTGCTCCTCGACCGCTAAGCTCCAAAGCATCATGACGGCCAGCGGTTGAAAGCCGTGTTGGGCGATGTAGACGTTGGCGAAGTGCATGAAGTACCAAGGCCATCCGTCGAATCGTTCGAGCACGCCCAACGGGTTTCCGATGGCTGGCTGTAGCGCGAGCACTAGGAGGTACAAGTAGGCAAGGGGGAGAATGCGCAGGGCGCGTCGTGCCCAAAAGGTCGGGAGCTGTCCGACCTGCCCTCGCGTACGCAGAAGAATTGTTGTGATCAGGAATCCGCTCACGACGAAGAACAGGTCGACGCCGATCCACCCCGCCGTGCTCATGCTCCAGAAACCGAACGACGGTAGCGCTTTGACGTCGAGAAAAAGAAACGGCGCGTGGTACCAAAATACAAGTGCGATCGCCAAACCGCGCAAACCGTCGATGGTCGGTAGGTGTGCGAATGAAGACCGTCCATGCGTTGAGATCGTCGGCGACTCTGTTGGCGTCTCGCGCGATAGCGATTGATGGTTCAGATGTTCTTGGAAAGCGAGAATGGCTTACTCACATCGATGGTTTGGCGCTAATGTACGGCCCACTCTCCTGGCCGTGTGTCGCTTGGCGACATACGCGTGCGAGAAGCCTCTTGCTGAGCGGCGCCCGTAAGGAAGCGATCCGGGCTCGCGGGTGCAGACCACTTCCTTACGGGCGCGGCTCGGTTCATCGCAAACCGTTTGATTCGTTTTCTCGCACACGTTCTGAGCGCATGGCTACGACAATGGTTGTTCCAATCGCAGCATGACAAACGCGATCATCATGATCAGGGCGATCGTCACCACGAACCCGCCGACGAAAAAGCCGACCCACGATTGCTTAGGTCGATCGTTGCGGCGCTGACCAGCGCTGCACCAACCGAGCACAAACCCAATCGCCCCGACCATGCCCGACGTACCGACACAGGCGAGGAACATCTTGAGAAATGATCCGCCCTCGCCATAAACGATCTGACCGAGATCATGGTTGTAGTTGCGTGCGATCATTAACGCGGCCATTACAAGTGGCGCGGTGGCAAGAATTGATAACACCATCGCGTACTGCGCCTGCACCTCGAAGCGACGCAAGTCACCAAGTCCCATAACGATCTCCATATCAATCTGTCGACGCATTGGCGTGCAAGCCGGACCACAGC
This sequence comes from Phycisphaerae bacterium, assembly GCA_029260075.1. Classification (GTDB taxonomy): domain Bacteria; phylum Planctomycetota; class Phycisphaerae; order UBA1845; family UBA1845; genus OFTM250. Next base: position 25,615 of record JAJDDY010000025.1, on the reverse strand, counting down.
CGGAAGCACGCGCAGGCGACATAGAACCATCGGAAAAACGAGCCCCTGCAGACAGTGAATCGGCGACGTTACTCTTCGCGCCAGAATCGCGGAGAGCACAGCGCGACGACGGCGAACATCTCCAGACGTCCCAGAAGCATAAGCACGCTCAAAACGAGCTTGCTCGGTCCGGACAACCAGGCGTAGTGGTGTGTTGCGCCCACACTGGCCAAGCCCGGACCGATATTATTCAGCGTTGCGGCGGCGGCGGTAGCAGCCGACGTGATGTCGATACCGGCGTCGGCATCGAGCATCATCAGTAGTATGGTGCCAAGGGCGAAGGCTAACGCGATGCCAAGTACGTACACCACGACGGTGAGTTTCAGATCCGCATCGATCACTGCGCGACCGATCTTCACGGCGCGTACGACGCGCGGTCGGTAGGCGTGTTCCAGTTCGGCAAGCAGTACCTTTCCGGCAATCAGAATGCGTACGACCTTGATACCTCCGCCGGTCGATCCGGCGGACGCACCGACGAACATCAATGCCAGCAACGTCGCCTTGGCGGCAAAGCCCCACTGATCAAAGTCGACCGTGCAAAAACCCGTCGTGGTTTGTATCGAGACTACTTGAAACATCGCATCGCGCACGACGACGGCGAAGGATGGGTTGTCCGCGCGACCGTCCCCATAGCCGTTTCCCATCAGGCTGATGGTGACCACGCCGGTCGCCACGAGTAGGATCACAAGGTAGGCGCGAAGTTCCGGATCTTTTCGAACCTTGCGCCAGCGTCGTTGCATCAGTTGGTGGTACAAGCCGAAGTTGACTCCGGCCAGGACCATGAACACGATGATGACGTAGTGAATGGCGGATGAGTCGAACGCCGCTACGCTCGCATCCTTCGTGCCGAACCCGCCGGTCGCCAGCGTGGCGAACGTGTGGCAAACGGAATCGAACCAGCCCATGCCGCAAATCTTCAGCGCCAATACCTCGGCCAGTGTGAGCCCGACATAGATCAACCACAGGCTTCGAGCGGTGTCTTGGATTCTCGGTGTGACACCGTCCGGACTCGGACCGGGCGACTCCAACCGGTAGATGCGTCGCCCGCCGACGCCAAGCAGGGGCAAAACCGCTACGAACAAGACGACGATCCCTAGCCCGCCAATCCAATGGGTCAGCGCACGCCATAAAAGAATGCTTCGCGGGAGCGTGCTGAGTTGTTCAACCGTCGTCGCTCCGGTCGTCGTCAGTCCGCTCATGGCTTCAAAGAAGCAGCTGGCCAGCGAGTCGAAACTGTGCGGGACGACTGCTGCGTTGACGCGAAAGGACGCCCAAAGTCGGTAGGGGATGGCCGAAAGCACGGCGGCGATGATCCAACTTGTGGCTACGAGCAATAACGCCTCGCGCTGCCCCAGTGCTTCAGTGGATGCTCGGCCTAGGAGAAACAGTACGCCGCCGACAACCGTCCCGATAAACGACGTGAGCAACAGCGCGATAAGATCGCTGCGGTCCGTCACGTTACCTTGAACATGGTCGTAGACGGCGAAGATCGCCGCGGCGCCGATGAGCGCGCTGACGACGATCATCAACATGCCAACTTGGCGAATGACCGTTCGGAGTTCGAGCGTCATTTGGATCCAAAGAGCTCTTGAAGGTTGCTCGTCATGCCGCACGCGCCAATTACCAGGACGCGGTCGGCCACCTCGATTTCATCCTCGGCACCCGGGATGTATACCCGGTCGCCGCGATGGATGGCGGCGATCATCGCGGGCGATGAGAACTTGATGTTGCGCAATTGTTGGCCGATGACTTTGCCGCGCTTGGTGGGTCGAATCTCGTACACCTCAGCCACTCCGTGGGCGAACGTCGCCAGGGAGTGGATGGAGCCTCTTTCGATCAGGTGCAGTAGCGCCTTGACCGCGTCGGCTCGCGGGCTGAAGGCGTGATCGATGCCGACGTGTGGGAGTAGGTGCAGATATTTGGCACGCTGTACCACGGCGATGGAGGTCTTCACTCCGAGTGCCTTCGCCTGCGCACACGCCAGGATGTTCTGCTCATCGTCTTCGGTGACCGCCAGAAACGTATCCGCTTTGCCGATGTGCTCGTCGTGAAAGGTCGTGGGGTCTGTCGGATCACCTTCAAGCACCGTGACGTGGCTGAGCTTTTCGGAAAGTACTTCGGCACGCTGCCGACCTTCCACGAACAGGCGGACGGAGAAAACGCGGCTCTTCAGTGCGCGACAAAGCCACACCGCCGTGCTGGCCTGACCCATAATGGCGATATGGATTCGCCGGTCGCGGTCTTTGCTAAATATCTTGCGCACCGAGTCGAACGAGTCCGCTTCACCGACGACCGTGACGATGTCGCCGTCTTCCAGCGAAGTGTCGGCGCGGGCGAGGGATGTTGTTCCGCTACGCTCAACGATGGCTACCCGCGCGTTGCCGGGAAAGTTCATTTCGGACAGTTGCTTACCCAACGCCGAGACGCCTGGGCTGACGAGAAATCGCTGCATGAGAATGCGACCGCGAGCGAATTCCTCAAGTGCGATGGAACCGGGGTTGCGAATCGTGCGGGCTACGGCTAGCGACGTTAGGTGTTCCGGACAGATCAATTCGTCAATGCCAAGCTGCGCCGCGTAGGTCGTTCCGCGAAGCGAAAAGTTGGCGGTGTGGTGGACGCGAACGATAGTCTTCTTAGCCCCGGCCGCCTTGGCCACTGATGCGGCCAAGAGATTGATCTCGTCGACCTGCGTGGCGGCGAGCATGAGGTCGCAGTGTTCGGCGCCGGCGTCGTGGAGTATGTCGAAGTGGCAACAATGGCCCACGATCGTACGGACATCGAGTCGCTCGTCCAGCGCGCGCAAACGATCCACCGATAGGTCGACAAGGGTGACGTTGTGGTTCTCGTCGGAGAGGACCTTGGCGGCGTGTCCGCCCACCTCGCCCGCACCTGCGATGATTACATTCATTCGGATCGTTCCCGCGCCACGGCTGATCCATGGCCATCATACCGATTTGCTCGTGTGATCACCACCTTGAAGAGGCGTTGAGCCAAAGTACGTCCTCCCTGCGTCTCGTCGGGGCGGAAGTAGCCGTCAGGGGTCGCACACGTGCAGCGTCACACCGAAGCCTTCGGATTGTCGCAGCACGCACCACCGTAATCAGACGCGCGGGTCAGAGCCAACCGCGCTAACGGTGGGACCAGTCCGCGGGCTGGCGCCCAGGGCTCTGGTGCCGCACGAACCGACGTGCCATTCTCGAAACCCACAAAAGGAGGTGTGACGCTGCACTAAAGGCCTGCCTTGTCCCGTTCAAAGCGGAGTTTCAGCATGTACCCGATCCAATCGCGTTCAAAGTCGAAATCCGGCCGGCCGAAGGCGGAAACGAATTCCTTGACAAGCTGCTCGGGCTGTACCGCGATGCCCGGCTTGCGTTTCCTGAGTTGCTTCAGGTATGTGGAGAATCCTTCGCGATGCTTTTGGTGTAGATAATAGACCAGCGCCCAAGCCTGTGCATAACGAAACGCGACCTTGTCACCAGCCATTGCGAACACATCCGGATCACCGACCAAGCGTGAGATGGGGACGAACCGTCCGCCCTTGCGCGAGGCCAAGTGGTGCTCGTTCGTGATTCGTGTCGTACCGGCGGCCACCTCGAGTGCGTCGCGGAAGTCTCCAAGGCGCATGTGGTTGACCCTTCTGGGAATGCCGTCTGCGGCTGTCTGGGGAACTTCAAAGTGGCAGGCGATTCCCTCGACCAGCCAGGTTGGATTGTCACCGTGACGCACGTGCACGCCAAGATTGAAGAGAATCTGGTGGGCTGCTTCATGTTGGATGACGAATCGATTGTACGTTTTGATGATGCCGCTTCGCTGGGCCTGAAGCATGGTGATTTCCTGCATCAGCGCTTGGCGTCGACCTCGATCGCCGCCGACATGTAGAAATTGCTCCTGCGCGTTGGCGATCCACGACCCGACTCGACGTAGACTGGGATTTCCGGCGGTGTTGTAGAACGTGGCTACGTTCGTCTGATGAAGGTAGAAACCAGCCATGGCATCAGCTTGTACGCCGACACTTTCACTGTAGGCCTTGAACTCCTCAAACGTGTTGAAAAGCAGCACGGCGAGTGGATCGCGAATCGGTTTCACGTGCAAGTGCATGCCCTGGCAGAACCGCCAGACCGCGTCATAGATCCCTTCCAATCGGCCGGTCATCGGGCGGAGTGTTTCGTACGGGGCGTCATACGCAATCGCAAAATGGTCCGTTTCACGAATCTGAAATCCGTCGCCGGCGATGGCCAGCAGACGGTCACGCATTGACTGTTGTGCTTCACGCGGCGGCGCGGCACGCACCGCCGTCGCGTTTGATGCGAGACACGTCAGCGCGAGACAGGTCGGGATGAGGAATATGCGGAATCGACTAACGATGTTCATGCACAATCCTGTTCGTTTGCCTTTGACTCGGTTCCGTTCGGGTTCGGCCCGGTGACGTCCTATCGCTTTGATTATAGGCGACATGAGGATGACGTGCGGCGTGGCCGGAAGGAATTTCTTGGTGCGAGTTTCCTGCAACGCGCCGTGTGTTCAGCGGGACGTCGTTGATGACTACGTGGCGACCGATCCGCGACGGTCCACGCGAACTAGGCGATCTCCGATTCGCCACGCAGAACTTGTTCGATAAGCTCGGGCGGGACGCCTATGTCCGCCACTTCGACGCGTCCGACGTATGTCGACGCACGCGCTGCAGCGAACCCGACCTTGGGCGCCACGAAGGTGACGGTGAGGTCGGCGCAAATCGTTGCGTCGCCGCCGGCGCCGGTGTCGCAGTCCATTCCGGAAGGAACATCAATAGCCACCACCGCTCGTTTCGGGCTCGCGTTGACCGTGCGGATCAACTCGGCTGTCCGTTCACGCACGTCGCCGCGAAAACCGGTGCCCAGAAGCGCATCGACAACGACGACCGCTGCTTGAGTTTTCTGCAGGAACGACTGCTGACCCTTTGCATCTGATGCGATTGTGATATCCAAGCCCATGGCTTCGACGATACGGTAGTGGACGAGGGCGTCGCCGGACAGACTCGGCAAATCACCGGCGATCAGCAGGCGCACTTGCCAGCCGACGTTGTGCAGGTGTCTGGCGATTACGAATCCGTCGCCGCCGTTGTTGCCCGTACCGCAGAGGATGATGGCGTGTCCGGTCACGCCGAACTCGGCGCGAATGTGTTCGGCCGCGTTTCGACCGGCGTTTTCCATCAGCACCGCGCCGGGGATGCCGTATCGGTCGATCGCGAGTTGGTCTACGCGTCGAACCTGCGCACGGGTAAGGGCCACAGTCATGGGCGTAAGTGTACGGGGAGAGCTTAGTCGCGTGAAGCGGCGGCAAACGGCATCTCGTTCAAGAGCACGGGCGGGGTCGTATTTGGGGCGGATGTGATACCGCTGGCCTCGACCACCTTCACCGAGTGGACCGGTGCATTGGTGGGGACGGACGCCTGCCGTGCCGTATCGAGCAGGCCGACCGGCCAGACAAACAGAACGAGCAGGGGGATGCTGCACAACGCGATCCCCCATCGCACCGGGTGTCCGGCGACGGGTGTCGGCGACTCGTCACTTTCGCGAATGTAGACCGACGCCACAATGCGCAGGTAGTACGCTGCACCGATCGCCGAGTTCACCACGCCGATGACCGCCAGGATGATCAAGGGTTTTTGGAAGGCGTGTTCGGCCCCAAGAGAAAAGGCGCTGCTGAATACATAGAGCTTGCCGACAAATCCGGCCGTGGGTGGCAGGCCCATCAGCGAGAAACTGCATACGGCGGTGGCCAAACCGATCAAGGGTGAAACTGTGGCGAGCCCGGCCAGATCGTCAAGCGTCTCGATCGGCTTCCCGCGACGAGCAAACGCCGACAACACCGCGAACAGTCCGAGGTTCATCGCCCCGTACACGGCGATGTAGAACAGCAGGGCGGCTACGCCGTTGTGCATCGGTCCGTGTCCCGCCATCGGACCGACCAGCAGCGCGACCAGCATGTAACCCGTGTGGGCTACGCTCGAATAGGCCAGCATGCGTTTGACATTGGTCTGCAGTAACGCGACCACGTTGCCCACGGTCATCGTCGCCGCCGCCATCGCCCATATCGCCCAGTACGCGGCGTCCGGTACGTCCCACTGGCAGGCGGAAAAAATCTGAATCAGCGCGACGAACCCGGCCAGCTTCGGAACGAAACCGAGCAGGCCGGTGATGGGCGATGCGGCGCCTTCATACACGTCACCGACGTACACATGCAAGGGCACGGCTGCGACCTTGAACGCCAAACCGGCTAGAATCAGCAGCAAACCAACGATGGCTGTTCCGCTCATGACGCCGTGAGACGCCCACGCCGCGATCGACGCGCCGTCACCCGACGTCTGCAACAGCGTCGTACCCGCAGCGCCGTAGAGGAAGCTCATGCCGTAGGCGAGAATGGCGGCGGACAATGCGCCGAGGAAGAAGTACTTGACGGCCGACTCCGACGCACGCGAATCTTCACGACTGAGTCCGATCAAGACGTACGTCGGAATGCTTACGAGTTCAATGCTGAAAAAGAGCACGATCAGATCGTTCGACGAAGCCGTGAGCAGGACGCCGAGTAGCGAGAACAGTATGAGCGCCATGTACTCGCCGCGCTCCGACGCCGTCGGCTGATGCCAGTTCACCAGGACGATGATCGCCCCGACAACCAGCGCTACGCACCGCACGTAGAACGTTAGCGACGATAGCCACAGGCCGGGAATGACCTGCGCCGACTCGGGCGTGCCCAGCGACAGGGTCATGAGTAAGGCCGCGACAATCGTAATGAACGCCAACGGTGAAACCAACTGGGCACGTTGTGACGCCGACGTGGCACCGACGAGAAGCGCCAGGCAGCCGCCGACCAGCATAGTAAATTCCGGAGCGAGCATCGAAAGTTGTTCGAAGTTCATCGACCTACCCCTCCGGACGAAGCTGTACCGTCAACCCGTTTTCGACGCTCCACACAAGCTGTGCCGTGAACCCCTTCTCGATGCCCAACACAAGCTGTGCCGTGAATCCTTTCTCGGCACGTTGCACTTGCGACAGTGCCCTGAATACAAGTTGTGCCGTGAATCCCTTCTCGGCACCCTACACTTGCGACGGTGTTCTGAATGATGGATCGCGGCGCATCGTCAGATCGATTCAGCAGTTCCGAATCATTCAGTCCCGTTCCGAACACTCGTGCGGCTGCGAGCTGAACGCTGGCCGACCCCGGTAAGGAAACAGCGTCATGCTCGCCTTGCCGTATCGGCTGTGCGTCGGCGATGGATACGGTCGAGGTGAGAATGTTGGTTCTGATGGCGACTTCGAATGTCGTGAGCAGCGGTTTCGGGTAGACGCCGATGAACACGCAACACGCAGCCAGCGGAACGAGCATGCCGATTTCACTACGCGTCAGGTCGTGCGTCAGCCCAGCTGAGGTGTCCGGGGTATCGCGCGGCTCGTTCAGCGGGCCGAACAGCACACGCTGACACATCCAAAGCATATACACCGCACTGAGGATAATGCCCGTAGCGGCTGGAATGACGTAGCCATAACCCAGCGGACCGGCCGCAATACCATCGTTGGTTGATGCCGAAGTGGCGGCGCCAATCAGAACGAGAAATTCGCCGACAAAACCGTTGAGCCCCGGGAGCCCGATGCTGCTGAGCGTGAAGAACACGAAGAAGAACGCGAGCCATGGCATGCGCCGGGCAAGCCCGCTGATTTCGTCGATGCTACGCGTGTGGTATCGCTGGTAGAGGAAACCGATCAGAAGAAAAAGTGCGCCCGTCGAGAGCCCGTGATTGATCATGTAGAGCACGCCGCCGCCCACGCCGACGACCTTGAGGCTGAAGAGCCCGAGCATGCAAAAACCAAGGTGCGAAACAGACGAGTACGCCACCAGTTTCTTGATGTCTTTTTGAACCCACGCCGCCAGCGCCGTATAGATGATGCCGATGATCGCGATGACAGCCACGACCGGTGCGAGATGTCGCGCCGCGTCCGGCAGCATGGGAATGCTCAAGCGGCAAAAGCCATACGTTCCCAGCTTGAGCAGCACACCGGCGAGCATGACACTGCCTGCGGTCGGTGCCTCCGTGTGCGCGAGCGGAAGCCAGGTGTGGAAGGGGAACAGCGGCACTTTGATGGCGAAACCGGCGGCGAACGCGACGAAGAGCCACCACTGAACCTCAAACGGTATGGCTCCCGACTGTCCGAGCTGTTTGAGGAATACGAAGTCGAGCGAGAGCCTTCCGCGAACGCTGTAGGCGAAGTACGCGAGGTAGACAATTCCGGCGAAAGTCAGCACGCTGCCGGCGATTGTGTAGATGAAGAACTTGTTCGCGGCGCGGCGACGCTCTGATCCACCCCAAACGCCGATCAGAAGATAAAGCGGGACCAGCGTGAATTCGAAAAACACATAGAACAAGAGTAAGTCCGTCGCGCAGAAGACGCCGAGCAACGCCACCTGCAGTAACAACAACAGGGCGTAATACTCGCGGCAGCGTTTTTGGACGGACGTGAAGCTCGACCAGATGGCTAGCGGCGTAAGCAGCGACGTCAGCGCGACAAGCCAAATGCTGATACCATCGACGCCGACGCGATAGCCGATGTCGATGTCCACGGATTCGGCGCTCGATCCGCCACCGATCCAAGCCATGTGCGTCGTCAGACGGTACGGTCCCGACGGCTCACCCTCGGGCGGACCCTGATAGAACGCGACGACGCACATCACCGTGATCGCCAGCGTCAGCAACGTGCAACCAAGCGCCGTGCGCCGAATCGCAACGTCGGAACGCACGCCGGGCAGCAGCAAAACCAGCACGCCGATCAGCGGTGAGAAAATGACAAGCGTTAGAATACCTTCCAACGTCGCCGCTCCTTTATGACCAGAAAACAAACATCATGATGATGGCGATCCCCGCCACCATGCTGACACCGTAACCTTGAAGAAACCCGGATTGCAACACACGCGCCGAGTAACCCAGACCTCTCGGTATGGCCGTCGCCAGCCAGACCAGTCCGTCGATGAGGTAATCGTCCAAGCCGACACAAACACGACCGGCCCGCCGCGCCGGTGAAACCAACCCGGCGTCGTACAACTCATCTACGTAGTACTTATTCCAAAGTGTTCGGTGCGTGCGGACGGCTGAGGCCTTGACCAGTGCGGGAAACCACCGCTGCGGCACGTACAAAACGTAGGCCAAGGCGATGGCCAGAATCGCGATCGCGCCGGACACCACCATCAACCCGTACTCATCCCAGAGCGTCGGCTCAACGCCTGCTACATGGGTGACGTGACGATGGGCTGCGAACGTGTGCTCAAACACCGGCGCCAGGAACTCGTGAAACCCACCGCCAACGGCGTGAACACCAAGGTATCCGGCGAACACCGCGCCCACGCTAAGAATCATTAGCGGCGCGAGCATCCAACCGCCCGACTCGTGGGCATGAACGCCTTCTGGAATGCGCTCGCGTCCCCAGAACGCCAGAAACACCATGCGAAACGTGTAAAACGCCGTGAGCGCCGCGGTGACCAAGGCCATGACGCCGAGCACGGGACTTGCTGTCAGGGCGTGGTGGATGATTTCGTCTTTGCTGAAGAATCCGCTGAACAGCGGGAAACCAGCCAGCGCCAGTGATCCGATGACGAAGGTGCGGAAGGTCCACGGCAACACCCGTCGCAGACCACCGAACTGTCGCAAGTCGATGATTCCGCCCATCGCGTGCATGACGCTGCCCGCACCAAGGAACAGCAACGCCTTGAAGAACGCATGTGTGAACAGATGGAACACGGCGGAGTCGGCTGCGTAAACGCCGGCGCCGAGCACCATGTATCCCAGTTGGCTGATGGTGGAATACGCAAGGATGCGCTTCATATCCGTCTGTACGAGTGCGATGGTGGCTGCGAACAGCGCCGTGACGGCACCGATGACCGCAACCACGGTCATGGCCGTTGCCGAAGCGGAGAAGATAGCGCCGCATCGCGCGATCATGTAGATACCCGCCGTTACCATGGTGGCGGCGTGAATGAGTGCGGACACTGGGGACGGGCCTTCCATCGCGTCGGGCAGCCAGACGTGTAGCGGCAGTTGGGCGCTCTTGCCGCACGCCCCGCAGAGCAGCAGCAGGGCGATGGTGGTGATGGTGCTTGAGGGCACGGTGTTTCCGGCTGCGTCCACGCCGCGCGATACCATATCAAACACAGCCGTGTATTCGAGCGATCCGAAGGTCAGGTAGATCAGCAGGATGCCCAAACCGAAACCAAAGTCGCCCACTCGATTGACCAGGAAGGCTTTCTTCGCGGCCGCCGCTGCGGTTGGGCGGTCGTAGTAGAATCCGATCAGAAGATAGCTGCATAGCCCCACGGCTTCCCAGCCGAGATAGAGCAGGATGAAGTTCCCACCGAGCACGAGTGCGCACATGGAAAAAACGAACAGCGCCAGGAAGGCGAAGAACCGTTCGTATCCGCGTTCCGGCTGGCCGTGATCGCGCATGTAGTCGCGAGAATAGATGACCACGAGTAGGGCGACGCCGGTTACCACGAGCAGCATCAACGACGTGAGCGGGTCGATTAGGAGTTCGACGCGAAACATCGACGCGGTGGCGTTGGGGATCCAGTCGTAAATCGGAATCGTAGCCATCGATTCGCCAGCCGGCGCCCCAACGACCTGATTGAACACCAGACAGGAACACGTAAACGCGCTGCCCACGCCGAGGATCGTAACCCAATGCGTTTGCGACTTGAGCACGCGCGTTCCGAGCGCACCGGCCACCACGGCGGCAGCCAACGGGGCCAGCAGAATGATTATCCCGCAGAGTTTGAGTGTTTCGATTGACATTATCGTCTTACCGCTGGTGCGTGAATCCCTTCTCGCACCCACATCGCGAGAGATTCATCCGCGCATCGACGACCATACGTCGACGTCAAGCGTGCCGCGCCGTTTGTACAGCATGACCACCATGCCCAGCGCCAACCCGGCTTCCGCAGCCGCAATCACCAGCAAGAACAAGCCCATCGCCTGTCCGTCCATCTGTCGGTGAAACTTTGCGAAGGCGACGGCGCTGATGACCACGCCTTGAAACATCACCTCGGTCGACAGGAACATGACAATCAGGTTCCTACGCGAGAGAAAACCGACCAAACCCAAGGCGAACAGCACGGCGGACAGAATGAGATATTCCACGATACCAGGCATTAGTACGGTGGCACCTCCCGCCCAATCTGTCCGATCGGGGTTCGCTCTTCTTCCACCGTTTCTGTGGGTAGCTTTTTCTTCGCCAGGGCGATCGCGCCAACCATCGACACAAGAAGGAGGACGCCGGCTATTTCGAACGCCACGATGTATCGTGTCATTACGGCCCTGCCGATTGCGGTGGTGTTGCCGACGTCACTCGATTCGGGCACGTTGGCGACCAGTGTTGCTTTCGTCGGAGACGCTTGCGCGATCGTGTCGCCACTCGCTGTGGTGAGATCGCCGCATCGTCCAGCCACCGCAGCCATGAGCACGAACCCGGCGAGCACAGCTAGAAACGGTTCGTGCGATCGGCGATCGCACACGGGTGCGGTATCCTGCTGCGCGAGCATGATGACGAACAGATAGGTCACCATGATCGCACCGGCGTAGACCATGATCAGGGCGATGGCCAGAAACTCCGCCTGCATCAGTACCAGCAGGGCAGCCACCGAGATGACCACAAGCACGAAGTACAAGGCGCTGTAGACCGGCTTCGTGTGGGTAATCACACGCACCGCACCGAGCATCGCAATCGTCGAAAAGACGTAGAAGAATGCCGTGGTCGAATTGGTCACGACGATTCGTGTGGCCAGGACACTGATGAGCGCCGCCAGCGCCAGCCCACCGAGCACGGCGCCCGCCCGGACCTGCGATCCGCGACCCTTGGGCAGGAGCAGGTATACACCCACACCGCCGAGGGCGAAGACGAGGTAGAGAAGATGGCCTGTCGTCGGTGTCACTGTTTTGGCACCTCACTGGACGATTCGATGGCTTTGGGTTTGTCGCCGGTGCCGGGATAGCCGGTGATGCCGGGGTTCTTTCTGGGCTTGACGTCTTTGGTCTTGTCGAAAATGGACAGCAACTCTTCTTTGCCGAGGATCATCTCCTGGCGCGACCGACCGACCAGGTCGTAGTCTGGGGTTAGCTCGATGGCGTCTACGGGGCAGGCTTCGCTGCACATCCCGCAGTAGATGCACCGCAGTTCGTCGATGTCGAACTTGACCGGATATTTCTCGCGATCGTCCCATGGGGACTCGGCGGCTTCGATGTGAATGCAATGGGCCGGGCACGCGGTCGAGCACATGTGGCAGGCGACGCACGCCACACGACCGTCCGCATCGCGATTGAGCCGGTGCACGCCGCGATAGTTGTCGACGCGAACGGTACGCCGTTCTTCCGGATATTGCACCGTCATGGGCTTGGTCAACAAGCTCTTGCCCAGGTGTACGAGCGTGGTCTTCATCCCGTCGAGAATCTGCGGAATGAACAGACGCTCCGCCGGGTTAAGTTGCGGCGCCTTCAGTTCGAGAATGTCTTCGTCACGCATCATGGATGCACTCAAACCCCCGCCAGCGCAGCGGCGCCGGGTGACTCTTGAATTCGTGGCAGGTTCGGCTGCCGACCGGTTACTTCCTTGCCCACCGTGCCAGCTGATACCAGCATGACCACGACGATGACCGCGTTGCCACTGAGCGCCCACACCGGCGAGCGATGCAGGCCAAAGTAGAGCAGGCCGACGGTGAGGACGAACAGGGCGAGCGTGACAGGAATCAATCGTTGCCACGCCAACCGCATCAACTGGTCGAAGCGGAATCGCGGAAGCGTCCAGCGTATCCACATCATCAGGAAAAGGAACACGACGATCTTCGCGCTGATCACGCCCATCTTCGCGACCACAGCGTACCACTGCGTAGCTTCGGGTTGCGTCCAGGAAAACCACGGCAAGTGCCAACCGCCAAGGAACAGCACGGTGATCAAAGCACTCGACGTTATCATGTGTCCGTATTCGGCGAGAAAGAACATGCCGAACTTCAGCGCGCTGTACTCGGTGTGGAAACCGCCCACCAGTTCCTGCTCAGCCTCCGACAGATCGAACGGAGCCCGATTCGCTTCCGCAAGAACGCAGATGAACAAGATCAAGAACGCCAGTGGGTGTAGGAACATGTTCCATTGCGGGATGAACCCAAGCCAATACCCCGTCTGCAGTTGTGTGATGTCTTCCAGGCGAAGCGTGCCCATGGTCAGCACGACGACCAGGATGCACAAACCCATCGGAATTTCGTAGCTGATCATCTGCGCCGTCGCTCGGATCGCACCAAAGAACGGATACTTGCTGTTGCTCGCCCATCCGCCGATCACGACGCCATAGACGCCCATCGACGCCACGCCGAGGATGTAGAGCAAACCGATGTCGGGGTTGGCCACTTGAATGTTGACCAGCTTCTCGCCGAGCTGCAACTGCCCGCCCCACGGGATGGCCGCGAAGCCGATCAACGACACGAACATGATCATGCCCGGCGCCAGGATGAACAGAACCTTGTCGACGTGGCGAGGCACCACGTCTTCCTTGAAGAAGAACTTGACGCCGTCGGCCACTGGTTGCAGCAAGCCGAGCGGGCCCACGCGGTTGGGGCCATAGCGATCCTGAATCCACGCGGAAATCTTCCGCTCGAAGTAGATGCAGTACGCCACACCGCCTTGCATGGCCCCAATCACCACCAGGGCAAGCACTACGCTGACGACGAACTGAGCGCTGACGCCGAATTGACTCGTTAGAAACTCGATCATGTTCTCGTCGTTCAAACCCGACCCCGCCAAACGGATTACGGTGTCACACAGTTACGCTGCGCCGTGAATCCTTTCTCGGCACGCTGTGCCGTGAATCCCTTCTCGACACATGTTGTACTACCACACGCTGTGCCGTGAATCCCTTCTCGGCACTAACCAGGGAGCGAGAAAGGATTCACGCTCCAGCGTTCGTAGATGCTGTGCCGTGAATCCCTTCTCGGCATTTTTCATACTAATGCGCGTGGGCCGGCGCCGTCGGCGCTTCTGCGATTTTCGCAAACGAATCCAACTCCGCAGCCATCAACCCACGAACCCGCTCGCCGCTATACAACCCTTCATACCCGGCCAACTCAAACAGGTATTGACCGTCGCGTTTCGCGCCCTCGGGCGGATTGATCGCTCGCTCGAAGGGCTGAATTAACCCGCTCGCGTTGACGAAGCTGCCGTCACGCTCCACCCACGCACACGCGGGAAGAACAATGGACGCTGCGGCCACAAGGTCGCTCTCCAGAAGATCCTGCAAGACGAGCAGGTTTACCTTGGCGACGGCTTTCGTCGTGGCCTTGTCGACCCACGGCTTGGGGTATCCACCGACCATCCAAACCGCCGACCATGCACCTGATTGCTCATTGAACTCATCAAACGACAGCGTCGTTCCGCCGGCGCCTCCGATCAACATTTCGATACCACGCCGGTTTGGGCATTTCTCCGCGCTGATCGTGAAGCGTACGTCAGCTTCGCTCGCACCGCTGTTGGCGCTACGAACCGGGAACGTCTGCTCTTTACCTTCGGTCGGAACCGGACCCATCACCAGCGCCGCTTCGGGCGCTACGCCTCGAATGAACTTGATCAACAGCCAGGCTTCTTCGCAGGCCATGAACGGAGAGAGCACCACCGCCACCTTGTCGGCGCCGTGCTCCAGTACTTGTTGCTCGAATCGAAAACGAATGATATCGGGAACGTCGCGCCAGTCGGGCGTCGTGACGTCGAGCCCGCGCCGCACGATGGGCGACGTGATTCGTTTCGCATCGTGAATGTATTTGAATCCGAAACGCCCCTCGTCGCACATCCACCAATCGTTGACGCCGGGGTTGTATCGTGGCTTGAGTCGATAGACCTTCTCATCCGCATGGTCCACGCGGACGGCGCACCCTCGGTCGCAACCGGGGCAGATGGACGGCGAACCCGTCAGTTCCCAAACGCGTCGCTGAAACAGGAAGTCCTTATCGAGTAAGCATCCGACCGGGCAGATGTCTACGACGTTGCCTTGCATCGGGTTATCAAGCGGTTTGCCGGGGAACACGTCGATTTCCGCACGGCCGCCACGATTCACGATGCACAGCTCACTCGTGCCCGCCACCTCCGTCGCAAAGCGAACGCATCGCGTACACATCACGCACCGGTCTTGATAGAGCAGTGTGCTCGGCCCGATGTCTTTCTTCGGGTTAACCTGTTTCTGATCGACCATGCGCGATTCCGCCCGGCCGAACCTATAGCTGTAGTCTTGAAGATGACACTCGCCGGCCTGATCGCAAACCGGGCAGTCGAGCGGATGGTTCAGCAGGAAAAACTCCATGCAGGCCTTTTGGTTGGCCTGCACCGGATCGGAGTTGAAGCGAACCTCCATGCCGTCACGCACGATCGTCTGGCACGACGGAATCAACTTCGGCGCCCACCCCATCTCGTGCGTCTTGGGGTGCGGCATCTTCATTTCCATCAGGCAGAGACGACACGAAGCCACCACCGACAGACCGGGGTGGTAGCAGTAGTGCGGCACATCTCGCCCATTGTCGAGCGCCGCCTGCAAGACGGAGATACCGTCGCGGCAGTCAACCTCTTGATTGTCGATGATTACGTTGGGCATAGCGTTCGTTCGTACGTCAGCCTGCTGTGGCTGCTAGTTACTCGGTTTCTTCCGCGTTCGGCGCCGCGATCCGTTTACGGGCTCGATGGTGACAATGTGCAGTAAGTCGCACTGCACGTATCGGTCCGGAATCTCATCTTTGCCCGAAGGAATACCCACGTACATGCTGCTGCGCGACAGGGCAGCGAACTCCGGGTGTCGAATGACGAACGATTGTCCGTTCGTCAATTGAATACAAAACGCCTCGAACGGCTGCTTACGAAGCAACTCTTGTAACTCGTTCAATCTCACGGACCACCTGCCATTCGGTGTGCCGCAGCGCGCTATCTGCGACTAGTCCCCGACGTCTCTAAAGGTCGCGCCACGCGAATGCGCCGTCGATTCGAGTCCCCCACGGCTAAAGCCATGGGCCACCCCATCGATACGCAGACCTGCGCAGGGCATTAGTTCAACACGTTCAACACCGCTTCCGCGCGGCCGGGCTCTTGCGCTAGGATCGCCGCCTCCAACTCCGGGCGGAATTTCTTCACGAGCGTCTCGATCGGAAACGTGGCTCCGTCGGGCAATCCGCAAATGCTCAGGCCGGGCATCATGCCCATATTGCGCGCGGTTTCAAGTAGAATATCCAGATCTTCGACGCGGCCGGCGCCCATCGCGATGCGCGTCGCAATCTTGTTCATCCACGACGTACCCTCGCGACACTGCGTACACTGACCGCACGACTCCGTACCGTAGAAACGAGCGATGTTGCGAAGCACCGAACGCAGGTCCGTGTCGGTGTCCACCACCACAGCGGCGGCGGTACCCAGACCGAGCAGTCCGAAGTTGCGCGGGTCGTCGAAGTCGAGCTTCATGTTGATTTCGTCGGCCGTCAAAACGCCCATGGAAATACCGCCGGGGAACACCGCTCGGATTTCCTTCCCGTCCATCATGCCGCCGCCCATGTCGTCGCGCTCGATCAGGTCTCGGACGGTAATGTCCATAGCCCCCTCGTAGCAGCCCGGCTTGTTGACCGGTCCGCTGACGCAAAACAGTTTCGGTCCCGCGCTGTGCGCCGGGCCGATTCCGGTGAACCAATCGGCGCCGCGCTCGATAATGTGCGGCAAGCACGAAAGCGTTTCGACGTTGTTGACCACGGTCGGCAGGGCGAACAACCCTTCGACGGCAGGGAAGGGCGGCTTGATGCGAGGCCAACCACGCTTGCCTTCGAGCGATTCGATCAACCCAGTCTCTTCGCCGCAGACGTAGGCCCCAGCGCCGCGGTGGACGTAGCACTCGACCGAGAACTCGCTCCCGAAAACGTTCTTGCCGAGGTATCCGGCTGCGTACGCTTCGTCGATCGCTTTTTGTAGAATGTGAAACTGTTCGTGGAACTCACCGCGCATGTAGACGTAGGCCACCTGTGATTGCGTGGCGTAGGCTGCGATGATCGTTCCCTCGATCAACTGGTGCGGGTCGGTTTCGATCAGTACGCGGTTGCAAAACGTGGGCGGTTCCGACTCGTCGGCGTTGACGCACAGCAGCGTGCGCGTTCGATCTTTCGGTAGGAAGCTCCACTTGACGCCGGCGGGGAAACCAGCACCGCCGCGACCGCGAAGGTTTGCGCTTTTGACTTCCTCAATCACGTCAGCCGGCGATCTCTGCAGCACCTTGCGTACGGCTTGGTATCCACCCCGCGACGCATATACCTCCAGCGACGTGGAATTCTCCACGCCCCGGTTTCTCAGCAAGATGGGTTCGAACGATGCCATGTCTTCTTCTATGCCTCGTCCGCGCCGTTCGGCGACTCGGACGTTTCATGCGGCGGGTCGAACAGATCGCTGCGCGGCATGGTGACGCGATCGTTGGAATCGTCCGCCAACAGTTTGTCTACGTCCGCGGGTTGGACGCGCTTGTGTAGCTTTTCGTTAACCAGCAGGCAGGGCGCGTGATCGCAGCCGGCCAGACATTCTTCGGTAACCAGGCTGTATCGCCCGTCGGTCGTGGTCTCGTGTTCTGTAATATTCAATTTCTTCTTGAGCGTATCGAGCATGTCCGCGCCGCCCATCAACTCGCAAGACAGGCTTCGGCAAACAGTGATCACTTTCTTGCCCTTGGGGTGCGTCCAAAAGTGGGTATAGAACGAGACCGTATCCATCACGTCCGACGGCGGTATCTCCAGAATCTCCGCGATTTCGGCCATTGCCTGCCACGAGATATGCCCCAGCGCGTGCTGCACGACGTGCAGCGCCGGCAGCAGCACCGCCCGCTTCGTTTCGTATCGAACGAAGAATGAGCGGATCTTGTCGCGAACCCCGTCACTCAGGACGGGCGGGGCGTCGGCGTCAACCACCGGCGTCGTGCGATCAATCGTTTTCCAAGCCATGCGTATCTCTATCGCGATCGGAAGACGCTGGACCGCTGGACCGTGAATCCCTTCTCGGTCCTCTTGCGCCAACGTCACACATAACCCGCTATCGCTGGGCCGTGAATCCTTTCTCGGCCCCTCATGAAGCAACGCTGGGCCGTGAATCCTTTCTCGGCCCTTCATGTCACGTATCTCGCTACCGATCCAGTTCGGCAGCGATGATGTTAAAACTCCCGAGCAGCGCCGTCACGTCGCTAATTTGATGACCCACGATCAACTTCGGGAAGCACTGATAATTGATAAAGCTCGGCGGTCGGCAGCGCGCTCTATACGCACAGTTACCGCCGTCGCTGGCGATAAAGAACCCGAGTTCGCCGTTGGCGGTTTCGTTCGACCCGTACGCTTCGCCGACCGGTGCTTCGTTGCCCCGGTTGGTCATAATCTGCTCAAAATGATGGATCAGACCTTCGATGCTGCCGTACACTTCGCTCTTGTCTGGTAGTGTTTTCTTGTCGCCCGGAAGCACGTCGATCGGACCCTCGGGAATGCGATCGATCAGCTGTTCGACGATCTTGAGTGACTCGCGAATCTCGGCCACACGCACTTGGTAGCGTGCATAGCAGTCGCCCGCCGTAGCCACGGGAACCTTGAACGACACGGCCGAGGCGCCCTGCCCGTCCCAGTTGTCGGCGTAGCAAAGATACGGTTCGTCCTTACGCAGGTCACGCCGCACACCACTTGCACGGGCAAGCGGACCGGTCAACCCCCAGGAGATGGCGTCCTCTCGGCTGACGTATCCAACGCCCGACGTGCGTTCGACGAAAATGCGGTTACGCGAAAGCAGCGTCTCCAAATCGTCGACGGCCTTGGGAAGCACTTCGGAGCAAACCTGTTTGACCTTGGCCGGCCAGTCCGGGGCGATGTCTTGCATCAACCCGCCCAGACGCGTGTAGCTCGTGGTGAAACGCGCCCCGCAAACGTCTTCGAACAGATCGTAGATGCTTTCGCGGGCGTTGAACGGATACATGAAGGCCGTGAACGCGCCGAGATCGAGCCCGGCTGCGCCCACGCCGAGCAGGTGGTCTTGAATGCGGGCGAGTTCGGCGATGATCGTGCGAATGGCTTTGCAACGCGGAGTGATCTTGATGCCGAACAATCGCTCGCACGCATGGTGCCAACAGATGTTGTTCGCCATGGGCGAAACGTAGTTCATCCGGTCCGTCACCACGACGTATTGGTTGTAGTTGAGGTGTTCGCCGATCTTTTCGAAACCGCTGTGCAGATAGCCGATGTGCACGGTGCATCCGATGATCCGCTCGCCGTCCAGCTCCAACACGTGGCGCAGCGTCGTGTGCGTCGCGGGATGTTGCGGCCCGAAATTTAGGACCCAAACGTCGCCGCCCGGCTCTTCGGGAGCGTACGTCGCGGGACCGACTTGGGGAACCGTTGTGGTTGTGGTGCTCATGGTGATTGAATGCTAGTCAGTTACGCAGCCCGTCAAAAAAGTGTGGCACCGGCTTCCATCCGACAATCCAAAGTGCGGCACCCGTCCGTGATGCAACGCATGGCACCAACCGCTCGCCAGTGATCCAAAGTGTGGCACCAGCCACCTGCCGATGATGCAAAGTGGGGCACCGGCTTCCAGCCGGTGATCCATCAACTCTTATCCCTTATCCCACCCAGCCATCAGGCCACTCACGCATCCTCGCGCAGGACGACTTCAAAGTTCTCACGCTCCCCGTGTCCACGAAGCGGATAGTCTTTTCTGAGCGGGTGGGCTTCAAACCCCTCCCACGTCAGAATGCGCCGCAGGTCCGGATGACCGGTGAAGACCACGCCGAACATGTCGTACACTTCGCGTTCCGTCCAGTCCGCGCCGTACCAGATGTCCGTCACGGAGGGAACCTCCGGCTTCGGATCGTTCACAAAGCACTTGACCCAAAGACGATGCCCGTGGCTAAGCGACAGCAGCGAGTAGATCACGCCGAAACGGTCGCGGGCGTTGGGGAAATTCAGATAATCCACACACGTCAGATCGCAGAGCTGCTCGAACGCGCATCGTTCATCGTCGCGAAGAAACCGCAACACCTCAAGCAAGCGATCCGGTGCGACACGCACGCATACTTGCTCATCTTCCGGGCGATCGACCGCCAGAAGTGGGGCCATCGCGAAATCGATATCGGGAAACTGCGTGGTGAGCACGTCGACGATAGCATGAGCGGCGGTGGACATGCTAACTCGTTCCCTCGTTATCCACGTTAATCTGAACCGTCGGCTCGACGACTAGGCCAAGCCCTCGCCGCCGCTGTTGGCTACTCTTGACGCCCTCGTTTTCAACGATGGATTGGATCGCCATAACGCCTTCAAGAAGCGTTTCCGGTCGCGGCGGACAGCCGGGCACGTAGACATCAACCGGAAGGAATTGGTCGATCCCCTGCACGACGGCGTACGTGTCGAACACGCCGCCGGTGCTTGCGCAAGCACCCATACTGATGACCCACTTCGGTTCCGACATTTGTTTGTAAATACGATGAAGGACCGGCATCATCTTGATGGCCACGCGGCCCGCAACGATCAACAGGTCGCACTGACGCGGTGTGAAACGCATGGCTTCAGCACCGAAACGGCCAATGTCGTATCGACTAGCGCCTGTGGCCATCAATTCGATACCGCAGCACGCGGTGGCGAACGGCATGGGCCAAAGCGAGTTCTTCCGGGCCCAGTTCACACCTTGTTTGCGAATCAAGTTGACCACGTGGCTGAGCTTCGTGCTGAGGAAGTCCTCTTTGCTTTCTTGGAACGGCGCCGGCGGTACGGCTATTCCCATCGAAACGCCCCTTTCTTCCACTCATACAGCAGCCCGAACACGAGCAGCGAGAAGAAGATACCCATGCCGATCAGCAGGAATCCCTTGTCAGCCACACCGCCGTTTTCCAACGGGATGGTAACGCCGTTGGCTGCTGCGGCATGAAACACCTTGGCCCAAGGCCAAAGGAAGATAACCTCGACATCGAACAGCAGAAAGAGCACAGCCACAATGTAGAACCGAACGTTGAGGCGGCGGTGCGTGCTGCCGATGGGCGGCATGCCCGATTCGTAAGGGGCATCTTTGACTGAACCGTGTCGAGCCTTCGGACCCAGCACATGAGCAAGAGTGAGCATCCCTGCCGCCATCGTTAGCGCGATGAGCGCCACGACGACGATGGGTGCGTAAGAATCGATATTGGCTATGAGCATGGCGTTGTTCGCACGATCCAAGATCGCATTGTTTGTTCGGTCGGCAGCGTGACGTTGCTTGTGCGGTCAACGCACGACGCCGTCGCTCAGACTTCCCTGCTCCATTCGGTTAGGCGACACCGACCACATGGTCTATGGTCGGCATAATACCCTAACGGCCAGCAATCCGTGTACCGGATGAAGGCCCGCATGCGGGCAAACTTCCGCCAACTCGCCGACGAGCCGAATCATTCCGCGGGAAGAACATCGTCCACCAGTCACGGAAACGCCCAATCAGCCAGAAGACGGGATCGAGTAGATCAACCCCTCAACACCGCCAATGTGGGCAGCCTCGAACATGGCTTCCCGGCATCCTAACCCCAGCCAGCAGCCCGGCACAGCCGTTGGAGAAGGAAATCGAGAAATTTTTCACAATGTTGTGCTGCCCGCGATTCGTCGGGTTGAATCTTGCAATTATGCGTTTCGAATTCCGACACCAGTTTCGTTGGCGCGCATTCGCGACGTGAATCGAAGCGGTGTGAACGACCGCAGTCCAGCAACCCGCTCGACTTGAACCGCTCCGTTCCCTTACCGCCGTCCATGTTCGTCTGTTTGGGTAGGAGGTCACATGAGCAGGCAGGGTCATCGCCGCGAGACTCATCGTTCGACACAACGATGTCTGACCATTCGGCATAGGTTTCTTGGACGATTTTGGAAAAGCAGGGAAACTTGGTAAACTCGACACTTCATGTTCAAAGGGGTTGATCGGAGCCAACGTTGACAGCCAACTATAACCTCCTGCTGGAAAGGGCCGTCGGTGGCGACGACGAAGCGCTCTCGAAAACCATTCTTGTCAATCACGCCGAGTTGAAATCGCGGCTTTCCGGTCAGATCGGCCGTCGATACCGGGCTGTTCTGAGCGTCGCCGACGTGCTTCAAGTAGCCTATATGGAAGCGTTCCTGCGTATCGGTCGATTTCGACCAGCGCGTAATGGCGCTTTTCTCAGTTGGCTCACAAGGATCGCGGAGCACAATCTGCGTAATGCCATACGTGATCTGAATCGCCAGAAACGGCCACCTCGACGCCGCCAGATATCCCTCCTAAGAGATGGTGATTCGCACGTGGCGCTGCTTGCGTCGCTGACCGGCTCACAGTCAAGTCCGAGTCATCAGGCTTCTCGACTGGAAATCAAGGCTGCGATCGAACACGCGATTGGATTGCTTCCGCCAGATTACGGCCGTGTGGTTCGAAGCATCGACATTGAGGGGAAGACGGCTCAGCAGGTCGCGAGTGAAATGGGGCGTTCAGCGGGGGCGATATACATGATCAAGACCCGCGCCCACGTCCGTCTCGCGGAGATTCTGGGCGACTCGACACGGTTTTTCAGCCGAAGCGCGTGAATTCTTCGCGGACATGGCGCTGTAGGTTGTGGAGGCAGCCATGATACAAGGAATCGACCAAGCTTCAGCAAACGCCGATGCGAATCAACGCATCGACTATGCTCGGGCGCAGACACGATCGGCTCTTCGGCTCAGTCCCATCGAACCCGCGGGCGATCTGCCAGCAGATGTGTTTCCTGGGTACAAGGTAGTGGCCGGTCTCGGTAGCGGTGGTCAAGGCTCGATTTATGAGGCGATTGAAGACACGACGCAACGGCGTGTTGCGATCAAGGTGTTGCGGTCGGGTCCGTTCAGCGGCGAAGCGGCGCGAACTCGCTTCGAACGAGAAGTTCAGATTCTCAGTCGGCTTCAACACCCACACATCGTCACGATTCACACCAGTGGAACGACCGAGCGACAACGCTACTTCGTCATGGACTTCATTGACGGGCAGCCCCTTGATGAGTACATCCGGAATGAACATCTCTCCCTGGTCGATACGCTTGCTTTGTTTCTGAAAATCGCCGGGGCTGTCGACGCTGCGCATCTGCACGGTATTACCCATCGCGACCTGAAACCGGCCAACATCCTCGTTGATGCGCGCGGTGATCCGCACGTGTTGGACTTCGGTCTTGCCAAGACGAGCGACGACCAACGTCGCGTCATGCCGGTGACCGCGACGGGACAGTTTGTGGGGTCGTTGCCGTGGGCGGCGCCGGAGCAACTTCGGGACGACCCCAACAACGTCAACTTACGAACAGACGTCTATGGTCTGGGACTCCTTTTCTACTTCATGCTCACACAGTCCGTTCCGTACGACCAATTTGCCATCGCACGCGATGTCATGGAAAGCATTCTCGCGGGCGATCATCCGCCGCCCAGCCGATACCGCCGCGAAATCGACAACGAGTTAGACGCCATTGTTCTCAAATGTCTGCAAGTTGTTCCTGACCGACGTTATCAAATCGCCGGCGAGGTGGTTCGCGATGTCGAGCGATATCTCGCCGGGGAGCCTGTCGAAGCCAAGCGAGACAGCACGGCGTACTTGCTTATCAAGACGATGCGCCGGCATCGGACGGCTGCTGTCGCGGTCGGTGTCCTGCTCATAACCGGCGTGGCGTATGCGGTGACCGCTTCCATTCTCTACGAGCGGGCCGTGCGTTCGGAATGTGTGGCGCAGCAGCGTGCAGTCGACGCGCAGGATCAGTACCGACTCGCCCGAGAATCCCTTGAGTTCTTGATTAACGATGTGTTGACGCAACTCGACAAAATACCAGGCGCGAGTCACGCAGAGCGAAAGCTACTTCGCGGAGCGTACGAGCGACTGATGCCCTTGGCAAACGAACACGGTGACGATCCGATTTTTCGAATGGACCTCGTGCATACGCACCACCAACTCGGGAGTCTCGCCGTCAAACTCTCCGAGTATGCGGAGGCTCAGTCACATTTTGAATCGGAGATGCGGCTTCGCAACGAATTGCCCGAAGACGAAGCCCGGGTTCCCGAAAACATTTCTGCATTCGCGATCAACCACGTCGTTTTGGGCGACTTGGCTCAACGGCGAGGCGACTTGGAACGGTGCGGGTATCACTACCTGGAGGCCCTTGATATAGACGAGCGTCTTGTCAACGAGCATCCCGAAGACACACATTTCCGCGACAACCTTGGCTGGAGCTATGACCGTATGGGGGCGCTCGCACTCAAACGAAGGGAACCTGCGGTTGCCGAAGAGTATTGTCAAAAGCGATTGGTGCTTGCTGCGGCGCTTGTTGCCGATGACCCTGATAATTCGGCAAGGCTTAAAGGGCTGGCGTCGTCTCATGCTCGATTGGCTGATCTGGCGGCGCGCGAGCGCGACTGGGCAATGGCCGTGAACAGCTTGGAAGAAGGCGTTGCTACGTTGCGGCGAATACGGCGCATCGATCCAGACGACCGCGAGGCTATGAGCCTCTTGGTTGGAAATCTCAGTTCGCTCTCATACTATCGAGTAGCGGCGAATCCCCTCGCGCCCATAGATGAGATATTGTTTGAAGCCGAAACGCTGGTAGATTCACTCGTAGAGTCTGAGGCGGAACTTCCGCGTAGTCATTGGCTTCAGGCGAAGGTTTGCTTTCAACTGGTGGGGGTGGAGTCGAGACGAGGCGACAGTCCGTCAGCACTTAAGTACGCGATGAAGACGTTGGCGTCACTTGATGAATTTGAACGCCGCGCACCTCTTGATGAGGAGTCCAGTTACCTTCGCGCGCAGGTGCACCGTAGGATCGCGAGCGTTCGCAGAAGCGACGGCGACCTCAAAGCCGCGCAGGCGCATCTTGAGCACGCGCTGATTACGCTTGAGCAAGCGTTCAATGCGAACGTCGACTCCACGAAACTACGAACACTCCACCTTGGTTTGCTGCAACAGCCGGAACTGACTTCGCTGACCGCGGCGGCCATCAAAGCAATCGCCGATCGCATGGTCAATCTTCCACACGCAGACGAACCCTGGACCCTGATCTCAGCGGGAATTGCATACAATCACATCGGTGAACATGAGTTGGCTGTGCAGTTTCTTCAGGAAGCGAAGGATGCGATGGCCGACGCGAGCGAACTGTTTCCCGACAGCGCCGACCAGATTCTGACGGAGTCGCAGGAAGCGGCGGGTCTACGATAGCGACGCTCTGCCCGTGCGGCACGTGCCGCTGGGACTCTCATAACACCTGGATCAGGTTTTGGGTAGCAGGCCAGCCGCCCCTGATCCCGATGATCCGCTCGCGTCTCCGTCGACGCTGTGCCGATTTGAAAACGGAGTGAACCGCAAGTCACAGGCACGGATGAGCGGAGTTCTTGTCGATCAGTTTGTTGCCTCCCCTCCCAAGCCACCCGAAGAAATCATTCTGGACTTCGATGCCACCGACGATCGTGTTCACGGGCAGCAGGAAGGTCGCTTCTTCCACGGCTTCTACGATTGTTACTGCTTCCTTCCGCTCTATGTGTTCTGCGGCGACCAGTT
>JAJDDY010000024.1 GCA_029260075.1 Phycisphaerae bacterium | reverse complement strand
TCGATTTCTTCGTTCGCTTCGAGTAACTTTTCGACATGGCGGTTCTCCTTTTTGGGACTGTTCTTCTCTTCCCGGAGCCTACCACCGTGGTTGGCCCCAGGGGAGAACCGCTCTTTTTCAACTACGTTCGGGACATGCTCGGAAAACCTTGGCCTTCTCCTTTTCTTGATGATCCTGATCCTCTTCATTTAACCTCTGTGCGCGTCCCTCAGAACCAGCTTGCGAGATTCGGACCCTTGCCTGTTTCCAGCTGATGTCTGACGATCTGCAGGGCCTGCCGATACTCCGCCATGTAGCCTTGGTGATGGTGCCGACCTTCGACTGCACGTCGTACCGCACGCTTGGGATCCTTGTCGTAGCAGGAGTAGATCCACTCGCACCAGTTCTCCCGATCTTCATGTGCGTCTTTGAGAATCGATGCGGCACAGAGCGGCGTGGCGTACCCAAGCGATTCGGCGATAATGTGGGCGCATATTCGAGGATACCTTGTAAGGTAATCTCTATTGGTTCTTTCGTTTTCTTCCATTCCTCCCACCCCCTTTCAAACGCTCGTTCGCCATCTTGATGTATTCAGGTTCCAACTCGAATCCGAGGAACGTGCGACCCAGGGCCTTGCAGGCTACGGCCGTGGTGCCGGAGCCCATGAAGGGATCCACGACAAGATCGTTCTCGTTTGAGCTCACACGCACGATCAGCTTGATAAGATCCAGTGGCTTCTCGGTGGGGTGTTTTGTCTGTCGATGCGAGTTGGCATATGCGAAGACGTTCTTGCACTCCGCCTGCGAGACGAAGTTAAAAGTCTTGGGTTTTCCCACGGTCAGATACATGCTGGTCTCGAAACCGCTGCGCCAGTTACTTTTGCTGAAACTCGGTAGCGGGTTCTTCTTCACCATGGTCAGCTGGTTCCGGTAGACGAAGCCACGAGCTACGGCCTGACGGATGAAGAATCCGTTCTGCTCCCTGGCGGTGAACATGTACAGCGCCCCGCCCGGTTTCAAAATGCGGTAGCACTGGCTGATCACGCTCATGATCAAGATGTCGTAGTCAAACGGATGGAAGTGATCCCACGCCCCCCAGGCCTGCATGGTCGAGACGATCTTGCCACTCTGCATCGTGCTCCTGTTCTTGGATGCAATGTTGTAGGGCGGGTCGGTCACGATGAGATCGACGCTGGCGTCAGGTATTCGCTTCAATCCTTCGATCGCGTCCATGCGGTGAATCTTGTTCAGCGCGAGTGGCTTCCCCGTCATGCGAACGCCTCCACCCGCCAGAGGAGTTCCTGGAACCGCTTACCGATCTCAGTTAGTTCGTAACGGAGGTGGGCCTTCTTGCGTACATGAACGGGATGAACAATACCCTGGGCAAGGAACAGGCGGATGACATTACGCACGTTGTTGGCGCTCATGTGAAGCGTTGCGTCGCGGGAACGCGCTTTACGTTTGATCGTAGAAGGTTGCATGGGCTCGGTGAGCACCTTGATGATCGCCGAGCGGTGCGTGAAACAAACAGACCCGTAGAGCGTCCAGTCTAGGTTCGGCACGCTATGCTCGACGGACTTTTTGCCGAGTCGTTTCAGGAACCCGGGCTGGCAGGACTCGCCCAGTTTTGTGAGCCAGTAGAGCCTGCTCCGGCGGGCGCTGCTGTTAAGGCATCGAATCAGCCCGTAACCTGCGAGTTGCGGGATGACATCTCGGCAGATGGCAAACGACAGCCCGGTCTTGCGGCTGAGCTGCCGTGCGGTGAGCGGTTGATTCATACTGCCGAAGATTCGTTGTCTTCGGTCTGTTTGGTGTAGGTATTTATAGGCTTCGCTAAGTTGCAAGTTTTGGTTGCAATTAACCGGTTAATCTTCCTCCTGCCGGATCGTGTGGATCCAGCTTGAGCCAATTGGTACGACAGGAAGGACGCCCGCCTTATTACGACTTGAACCGATTTACGCGGTCCAGGTCTCGACGAAACCGAAAAGTTTAAGAACAAAGAGATTGTGACAAGTCCCCAAGAGATTTGGGAGAGTCTTGACTCTTTCTCGTTCCGCTCTTCGTTTCGGGGGGAGCGGAACGTCCTTTTGTCACATATTCAAAGGGGTTTGGCATTAATAAGCCTTGCGATTGTGCTACCACTTTGAAGTGTCTACAGCCATTCGGGCACGACGAGGGCGGAATCGGTGCCCCGCAAACCGGTTGAAGATTCTTTAGCGCAGGCTGTTTCGGTACCGCATGGAGAACACCAAACCGGCGCACTGCGCCGCATGCCAACGCAAGCTCGATCTGGGCGCTGAAGCCGTCACGCTTGAGTACGTGGTCATCGGACCACGTGGGCTCGTTCCGCTGAGGGAAGCGAAAGTTTTCTGCGACGAGGATTGTCTGCAACGATACGTCACCGACGAAGAGCCGGAGCATCTGAAGCGGAGGATTCCGTAAACGATGGCCTGGCGACCTGACCGCTATCTCGTCGGCGGCGAACTCGACAATACGAAGCCGCGCAAAGTCACCGGCTGGATGGAGTTCGTAGGCTTGGAATCCCGCGTGACGTTCGACCTGGACGGCGACTTCCACCGAGACATCAGGGGGGCGAAGATCGAGTTCCATGGATCCGGCGGAATCGCTGCCAACGCCCGCCAAGCCGCCGAATATTTTCGGCAATTTGCGACCCATCAAACCGGAAAAGTTGGCGACATGACGGCAGGACTTCCGCCACATGACTACGGTCGTTCGCCGTATCTCGAATGGTACTCGGATCAGAATGGCCGAGTAGTGGTGGAGTTAGATTCCGAGCAGCTTGAAGTCGTTGGCACACCGATCCCGTACATTGAGTCTGATCCGATTTCGCGCAAAGAACAAGAAGATAATATGAAGGATTACCTTCGACGTGCGGCCGAGGCGTTGCGGCGGGAGCGGGACATGCGTTCCAGCGGCGGGAACGGCGCGATACGTCCTGGCAACGACCAGCCAAAGGATCCGTAGACGATCACGTCACGCTGGTTGCCATTGGTCGGCGCTTGACTCAGCTGCGCCGAGAAACGCATCCCTTGCGCGAGAGCTGCGGCGACGAGCAACGCCCCAAAACGAGCACATATCCAATCCAAAACCAATATGACGAACACACCCAAAGATGAACAGTCAAAGCCAGCACAGGA
This sequence comes from Phycisphaerae bacterium, assembly GCA_029260075.1. Taxonomy (GTDB): domain Bacteria; phylum Planctomycetota; class Phycisphaerae; order UBA1845; family UBA1845; genus OFTM250. The sequence goes on along the minus strand of JAJDDY010000024.1, from coordinate 23,857 downwards.
TCGTTTGCCTGCCTCGGTGCATGAGGACTCCTGTAGATGCCGTTTCAACCCGCCTGGCACCAACTACTACGTCTCGACAATCGACGGCTCCCGGTACGCACTGCTCGCCGGGCCGTTCGAGACCCACGTCGAGGCGTGCGGGTGGGTCGATAGAGCGAGGGATGAAGCCTGTCGAGTCGACCCGCGAGCGTGGTTCTGTGCCTTCGGAACAACGGCCATGAAACCGGAGTATCGCAAGCCGGGAATACTCAACGATCGATTGAATGTGGGCGGTGGGACTTGAGATGGCACCACAGCAGCAAGTCACGGGAATAGCCGGTCAATCATATCGCCGAGGATCGTCTACCGAGGATTCCGTAGGTGGTGCGATTCCTCCTGGCACGTCGGCAACCAACACCATCTACTGCATGGACGCTCGGTCCGGTCTGAAGCGACTCCCCGACGACAGCGTTGATTGCGTGATGACGTCGCCGCCGTATTGGGCACTTCGAGATTACGGCAACCCACCGATTCGATGGACCGATGGCGTGACCTGCGCACTGGGTCTGGAAGAAAGCCTGCACGAGTACATCATGCATCTCTGCGAAGTCTTCGATGAAGTGCGTCGTGTGCTCAAACCCACCGGAACCTGCTGGGTGAATCTCGGAGACACCTACCACAACGCGACCAAATGGACACGCAAGGAAGAATCGCCGCAAACAATAAGCCCTGGCAACAACCGAGACTTCAGCACGGGACGACGAACGAACCAAGGCCTTCCGGAGAAGTGCCTTGCGCAAATACCGGGCCGCTTCGCGATTGCGATGACCAAACGAGGATGGATCCTCCGCAACGACATCGTCTGGCACAAACCCAACCATATGCCCTCCAGCGTCAAGGATCGCTTCACCTGTTCGTGGGAGCACCTGTTCTTCTTCGTTAAGGCAAGACGCTACCATTTCGACCTCGATGTTGTTCGGGAACCGCACAAGTCGTTGAGTCAGCTTCGTGCGGGGAAGCTGGCGCCACCACCCAAACGTGTGCGCCGTTCGCCGCTACAGGGACAACGTCCTCCGCGAGGGGGTGAGCCGGGATCGTTGCATCCGGCGGGAAAGAACCCTTCGGACTATTGGCCCATGGTCACCGAAAGACGTACCGCCGGCGCCGTGATGGGTCGGCGCGGCGTCGTCAAAGTGCCCGGCGGGTCGGGATGGACCGGTCACGCGACGGGTGGCGGAGCGAGAACGCTACGCGAGCTGGATCCGCGATGGCTCTCACCCGGCGGCAAGAATCCAGGGGACTCGTGGGACGTTCCGACTCGTTCGTTCCGTGGTGCCCACTTTGCAGTGTTCCCGGAACAGCTATGCGAACGGCCGATTAGAGCTGGCTGCCCGGACAAGGTTTGCAAACGATGCGGAATCCCGGCTGCGAGGAAGCCAACGGGTTTTGCGACGGGCAGTCCCTCGCGGTCTCGTCGTGTCGCGGCGGTGCTGCCATGCAAGTGTAAGAAGGGCTGTCTCCCCGGTCTCGTGCTGGATCCTTTCGTCGGTTCCGGCACGACCGCCGTGGTCGCCCAACGATTCGGACGGCGCTACATCGGGTTTGACGTCAACCCGGACTATACCCGCATGGCGAAGCAGCGGCTCGTAGTCGACCGGCAGGCCACAGTTTCCGACCGCAAGAAATAAGAACATGTACACATGTACACATGCGCACGCTCATGGCGACCAAGAACATTTCCGTCACGGAAGAAGCGCACGCCCGACCTTCGGTCTTGCTCCGCGATACACGATTGAACATAACAGGCGGGTTTTGAGATGGGGTTTCTAGCAATCCTGGGGCGGTTCTCACACCTTTGCGAAGGAAGCGTGTCGGACCATGAATCGCAACGCCCAAAGCAAGTGAACAAAACCGTTCGTCGTCCGGTGGGGGCATGGACCAGTTTAGTTCGCACCTTGAGGGCGTAAAATATATATAGTAGCCATGCCTCTGAGTTTCATGTCTTGGGAAACCCGCTACGAAAACGCTCGAAACGCACTGGTTGTCAGTTCGGCCGTCTGTAGAGCGAACCGCGATCTATTCCGTGAGTTCTTCGAGTTCGAGGAGTACAAGCTCAAGCGGCAGAACAACCTCAGTAGCCTCGACGAGGCGTGCTACAAGACGCTCTATGGCTACATCATCCGTTTTCGCAACGTGAACACGTGGTTCGAGAACAAGGCCTGGAAGGATCTATCGAAGGAAGATATCAAACGTGTCTACGATGACCTTGAGGACGGCAAGATTCTCAACGCCCACGGAAAGCCGTTCGGGGATCGAGCCGGTTACTACAACAAGATCTTCAAGAGCAAGCCGTTTCGACTCGCCGGAAAATCCGAGCTCGCCAAGGACGTGATCGAATTCTCAACGGGAGCGGGCGACAAGGAAGTGCGCTACGCTGGAGAGGATATGTTTCTCCGCATGGTCAGTGTGGTATCGAATCCCGTTCATCTCTTGTTGTTTTGGCTCGCCTGGGACATTGGCGAAAACATTGGCGCCCTGCTTCAGCTGACCAAGCGTGAGTTCGTGCGGCAGCGAAACAAGCACACCAAAGAGGCAGAGTATCTCGTCAACCTTCCAAAGAACAAGCTCAAGAGAAGCCGTCGAACTCGGTCAGAGCCGACGTTGTATCCGGAAACCGCACGATACGCGGACATGGTTTTGGAAGATCTATCGCCGGATGACAACGTGTTTGGTTTCGGGCATCGCCAGGCGTTGAAGATCATGCACAGTGTCGTAGCAAGAAGCGGTGCCGTGACCATGCCGAACAGTGAGCCGGTGAGATGGAAGGATTTGCGCTCGGGCATGGCCTGCCATCTGCTGAGCAAGGGTTGGACGCGGGAGGAAGTGGACGCTCGCCTCGGCCACACGCCGCAATCGAAAGCGCTCAACGCCTACATCAACTACCTCGCAATCGATCGAGACAAACCCAAGAAGCGATTGTTTGACTCCAGCCTTGAGGAGATTCAGGACGAGCTTGAGGAGGCGAAGAGACGTGAGAAGCTCTCGGCCGAGCGGGTTCGAAGGCAGGGCGAGGAGAACGCGCTCTTGAGGGCAGAACTCACAGCCACGGGCAAGGACGTACAGCAGCTCAAGAAGATCGTGTCAGATGCCATGGCCAGCCGGACGTGAACCGGCGGTAATCGGTTGAAGAAACTTAATGCGTGATGGCTTACCGTTACCATCGCACGATGGAATCCAAGGATGAAACGCAAGAAGGTCAACGGCCAGAACAACCGGACAGTGCAACACACGAAGCTCTGGCCGACATGACTCGGATCATCGAGCAGATCGAGCGTCGTCTTCAGGCCGTTGAGAATCGATACGGTGGCGCGCTGCACGACGATCGCCAGGAGGCGCAGTGACATCTGGAGACGACGTTGTGCCCTCCGGTTGATTCGAAACGGAATCACCTGGCGGAATATTATCTGTCTGGCGCGCGGCGTATGTATGTCGCACCTGAAGTTCAAGCTCGTCCTGAGAACCGACTCAGTTCTTTGGACGTAGAAGCCCCAGGGAATCCGAGACGCCTAGCCGTGTTCCAACAAGAACAAAGTCGGAACTACTTGAGACGTCGGCGCTGCCGCTAAGCGTTTCAAGTCCCGATCAATTCTTACATTATGTTTGAACATGGCTTCAATAATCTAGTCAACCCTTGAAGCGGAGGCGACTCCAAGGCCACTCACTTGGCAACGAAAACCGAAATGCACTTGACTGTCCGGTAACATTCACGTATGATGCGAAGGACGGCTTGGGGTTTAGCGTGTCATTGCTTCAAGCACTCTCTTCTTCGACGAGTAGTTTCACTTTGCGATTCACCTGAACTTTGGCCCTGCCTGCGTACGGTGTCGATTAGGGTGGCTCGACCACGCCGGACGTAGTGTCAAGGGCGCCCGGCTACTTACTTCTCTTCATTGGCCTTAGTGCCGAGCGTCTGCTGTCCTAACAGACGCGCGGTCACGGGAGACGAGCGATGCGAACCAATCGACCGGGACGGTTTGGGCGGTACCTCGGATCAAGCCTTGCGCTATGTGCGTTTCTGGCGAATCTTTCGCCCGCCGGGGCTGAGTTGGTGACGTGGGGTTTTTCCGGTAAAATCGATTTAGTCAGCGATCGCGACAATGTGCTCGATGGCGCCGTCACCGTGGACTCGCCATTTTCGGGCCGCTTCACTTTTGAAACCACTACACCAGATAGCAACCCTGCAAACCCCGGAGTCGGCGAATATTCTGGAGCCATCTTCGGTGTGTCGGGGCGAGTGGGCACGTTGTCGTTTTCTGCCCTAGCTGGTCCAAGCGGGCAGGTCTTCATTAGAGATCATCCGCCTGGGATCGGAAGTGGTGATGGTTTCGCTGCCTCTGCGCCGGTGGGTCTCCTAGGAGATACTGCGAGTTTCGTGGTCAGTGTAGGTGACTCGACAGGCGCAGCGATTACTTCCATCGCAATACCGACCGATCTGTTAGATCTAGATCTTTTTGATACGTCTGGTTTCCGCATTGAACTCGCTCCCGACGGTGCTTCCTTTTCAGGCGTGCTGACGGAATTGGTCGTCATACCGGAACCGGCGACGCTGATACTTCTTCTTCTCGGAAGTGTCGGGATCACGCGGAGAACCCAGTGATGTCCAATAGGAAGACGAAAAAATGGTTGTTCATTGCCACTCTTGCGCACTCGACGGTTGTGTTGGGCCAGTGGACCGGCGGCCCCGTGATTATCGGCGGCGATGATGCGGATAACCATTTCGATCGGCTGTGTCCGGCACCAGGGGATTCGCCGCAGGGAGATGCATCATGAAACAATCTACACTACTGCTACTCGCCATGCTCTTGGTGGCATCACTTCCCAGCCGGTCGCAAGCTGAGCTGGTGACGTGGGGCTTCTCGGGCGAGATTGATTCTGTCCTCGATGCTGAGAACGTGCTCGACGGCGCCGTCACCGTGGGTACTCCATTTTCAGGCCGCTTTACGTTTGAATCCACAACGCCTGACGGCAACCCCTCAAACCCCAGGTTCGGCGAGTATTTTGGAGCCATCTTCGGTGTGTCCGGCAACGTGGGCGTCTTGACGTTCTCTGAATTGGACGGACCAAGTGGCAGAGTCCTCATTAGAGACAATGCTCCGGGTGCCGGAACTGACAGGATTTCGTTCATTGCTCCGACGCGCCTGTTGGACGATTCAGTGAGTTTTTCCATAGGTCTTGTGGAATCGACCGGCACGGTCTTCAGTTCTGTCGCGATGCCCACGGGTCTTCTGGATCTGAGTGTGTTTGACACTGCACGGTTTGGAATCGAACTCACTCCAGATGGCGCTTCCTTTTCAGGCGTACTGACGGACTTGGTTGTCGTGCCGGAGCCGGCGACGATGATACTTGTGATGCTCGGAACCATCTGCATGATGCGGAGGGTGCAATGATGGCCAAGCGCAAGCAGGGAGCGTGGCTAGTCGTCGGGATTGTTGTCCACGCGACCTACGCGTTCGGCCAGTGGACGGGCGGACCTGTGATTATCGGTGGCGATGATGCAGATAACCATTTCGTTGACCCCGACTCTGGCATACCTACTGGCAGACCCTACATGCGTGAAGCCTTCAACTATCTCGGTGCGCACACACTGAAGTGCGAGAACAAGCGCGTAGTGTGCATCGGGTGTAACGCATTGCTCTCCCCTGAGGCAACTGATGCTTTTGAACTCGCGTTCGATGACTCAGCGCTCTCTACGTTGCAGGGTGGCGAATGGGAAACGGCGATACTCACCGATCTCATTGAGATTCAGGCCTTCTACGACAACACCGGCGCGATCAACATAGAGGACACCGGAATCATCTATCTCCCGTCGTCCCATAAGCAGCATGGGGGTCTCGTAAACGGCGGAATCACAGAGCTGCAGCTTGACCTTTTCAATGACAATGTTGCGATCCTCAGGAATTTCGTCCTTGAAGAGGGTGGTGGTCTCTTTGTGCACGCGTTAGGTTTCAACGGTCCAAGAGATCCAGGCGCGCCGAGTCCGCTCGCTTTTGACCCCTATTTGTGGCTTGAGAGCAGCACTGTCGGTCTGATTCCTGAAATCTTTGCAATTACGCCTACAAGCGGTTCTGGTCTCTCAGAACTCGAACTCACTTGTGCGGCCAGGGCGAAGTTCTTACCAGGGCTCACCGCCGCCGAAGTTGATCAAATCAATTCACCTGGTCCACCGCCCTCCGGGCAGCCCGCGAACGGCATGGTGGCATGGCACCGCTATTTTCGGCCCAAATCTGCCGGTGCGACGGGTGATTTCACAGAGGACGATCTTCCAGGGCTTTTCATCATTGCAAATGGTCCCGGCGGAGTGTTTGGCGAAGGCGTGAGCGGCACGACGTTTTCGGCGGTGATTCTTGCGGCACCGGAACCGTTCTTTTTTCCTCAAACCGACTGCAACTTGAACGGAATTCTGGACGCGTGTGAAATCCTCGACGTGGGTGGCTGTTGTCTTCCCGGCGGAGAATGTAGCGTGCTTGACGAATGCGCCTGCGTCGACCAGGGGGGGCACGTCGCGGGTATGAGTCAGTGCCCGGCATTCACCTGTAGTAACGATATATTTCAGAACTGCACGAATGCGAACGACTGCCCGCCTTTCGCCTGCGTCGGTGGTGCCAATGACGGAGGGAACTGCACGGAAAACGGTGACGCGGATTGTCTTGACGGGGGCTGTGTTGGCGGGCCGACGCCTACGGCATTCTGCACCGATGATGCCAATTGCGCCCCGGATGGTACCTGTGAAGCGGGCGTATGTTCCGGAACGCCATCGTGTCTTCCTCCTGTTGACCCATGCGCGACTGGTGCCTGCTGCGAATCTGTCGATGGTTCATGCACGGAAGACATGACTCCTATCGACTGCTCAAACATCGGTGGCATGTTTCAGGGAGGCAATACGGATTGCGAACAACACTGTTGCCCGCGACCAATAGATGCCACGTCGGGAAGCGATAGCTGTGAATCGGCGATTCAAAACGCTCTTCAGATCGAAGTTCCGGAGCCAGGCGCTTGCCCGGTCTTGGTAACCTTGACGGGCGACAACTCCGGGGCGATCAGCGTGGACAGCTGCTTCACGGATGCGAGTCCTGAAGCTGACCCGGGTTGGTTCGTAAGTTTTACGATCACTGAGTGCGCTATGGTTCGATTCGATTTCTGCTGCTCGGATCCGATCAAAACGCCTATTTATGATGTTCTCTATGATCAATGTCCGTGCGGTACGCCCATTCCGAGTCGTGCCGACGCTTTCGCTCCGATGGAGGCGCAAGGCGCCGCCTCGGGGTTTGGAGCACCGTTTTGCGACGATTTGAATGGCTGGGCGCAGTTTGGGCCGCTTCCCGCTGGAACGTACACGTACCCGATCTACTCGAAGCCAGGCAGCATGCGCGGTCGGTATCAACTGCATCTGACCGTCTCACGATGCAGGCTCGCTGCATGCTGTCTTCCGACCGGCGGATCACTGTGCACCTCCAACTTCATCGTGAATATCGATGACAACGGCGAGAGTACTGATTGCCAGACGGATAGCGATTGTACTGGCGGCCCGCCCGATAGCACCTGTGACGCGTGTGTCGGTGCGATTGAGGCAGAGTGCGTCAATCGGGGAGGTTTTTGGTTAGCTGGCGATAACATCGCGGGAATCAAGACCTGTGATGGTGGCGTCGATGCAGGCGAGTTTTGTGAAACCGACTTCGATTGCACGCTCCCAGGTATATGTACACAAAAGCTTCCCGTCGTTGCGTGTGTCACCGCCCAGCCAGACGGGTCAACGGTTCCGTTGTGTGAGTTTGGCTCTTGCTGCCTTGGCCCCAATGACTGCATTGATGACTTGGACACAACCAGCGAGGAGATCTTTATTCCGGTCGACGAGGCCCAGTGCCTCCTTAATCCGGGGGCAACATTTGTCGGTGGCACGCGATGCGATTTCCCGGTGAACCCGTGTCCGTTGTGCGACCCCGACGAACTGGGATTTTGCCAGGACCAGACCAGAGGCAGGACGCGCGAAAGTAGTACTAGATCCGGCGCTTCTGTCGCGGATGACTTCGTCGCGTTGGGCACATCCCTCGGACAGATCTGTCTTAGCGGGAGCTACTTTGACACCGTTCCTACTTTGTCTCCCTGCGGATCCACCATCGACTTAGATAGGTTTGAGGTGCGGATCTACGATGACGCGAACGGCCTTCCGGGTGCGGTGATCGGTGAGAGAAGCGGAAGCGAAATCACGATGACCAAGGTTTTCGTAGACGGAACAGACAGTTTCGCTGAGTATCAGCTCATATTTTCCACTCCTGTCTCCCTTGTGCCGGGAAAGAAATACTGGCTTGAAGTCGTCAACGATGCCACGGCAACAACTTCGACGTGCAAGTGGTATTGGGATTCGGCTGCAGGCGCGGGCAATGATTACGGCGTGGCCAAGAGTACGGCTACGTATGGAATCGGCGATGTCGTCTTCGACGACCGGGCGTTCTGTCTCGATTTGATCGCGAATACGGGTTTGGAAACGAGCCTATTGGAAGATGTTAGGACCATTCTTCTTGTTGACGTGGCCGCACTACCAGGCGGCGACGGTCGAAATTGGGAAACGGCATTCGATAGTTTGCAAGATGCCATGTTGACTGCTTCCGTCCGACGTAACGGCGTGAAGGAGATTTGGGTCGCTCAGGGTATCTATAGAGCCGATCAAGGAATTGCCGTAGTTCCAGGTGACCGCTCAGCCAGTTTTCTGCTCGTGGATGGCGTTCAAGTGTATGGCGGTTTCGTGGGCAACGAACGAACTACCTGCGATCGAAACCCTGAGACCAATGTGACCATCCTTAGCGGCGACTTATTGGGTGATGACGGCATGGCGGCTGCGGGGAACGATTGCTGTGGGCCCAATCCGAGTCCTGGGTGTAACGTGACCGTGTGTAATGACGCTATTTGCAACGGTATCCTGCAACAGTGCTGCGGGACCCGTTCCTGGGATCCTATGTGCGCTGTGGCTGCAGTTGAGAATTGTTGCGATACTTGCAAGCGCTGCGACAACAGCATGCACGTTGTCTCGGCATCCAACGTGGGTCCGGGAACAGTCCTGGATGGGTTCACCATTACAGGAGGTGTTGCATCCGGCACCGGTGCGGATTCCAAAGGTGGGGGTGTTTTCCTCGGAGGTAGTGCCAGCCCAGCGATCAGAAATTGCGTAATTGCTGACAATGTTTCCACTACAGGTGCGGGCTTGCACATCGAGACTGGCAATCCAGTCATAAGCAACACGGACTTCAGTGAGAATGTGGCGCGGCAAGCAGGTGGCGCCATCCGCTCCTTCATGAGTAGTCCCATCGTTAGTGGATGTACATTTGGAGGTAACGAAGCGGTCATCGATGGCGGCGCGGTCTTGATCGAGGGCGGATCGCCCTACTTTGCAAACTGTGTATTCTATGACAATCGGTCGTCTGCTGGAGGCGCGATGTGCTTGGCAGAAGGCGGGACTCCAGTCATAGTAAACTCAGTGTTTTCCGGCAACATCGCGACCGATTGGTCCCTCGTTCCAACCGGGCCGGGTGGTGCTGAAGGTGGCGCTGTTTTTAGCTTTCCCGATTCCGGGGATGCGACGTACACCAACTGCACATTCTTTGGAAACCATGCCGAGAAGGAAGGTGGTGGCATAAACGCAGGTACCACGAGTCCGACGGTAACGAATTCCATACTTTGGGGCAATTCCGACAACAGTGGCACGAGCAGCGCGCCTGCTCAAATATTCGGTGGCACGCCGACCGTGACGAATAGCTGCATCCAGGATGAAGATCCGGATGACGGAACCGTTTTTTCGGGCACTGGTAACATCGACGACGATCCCATGTTCGCAGCAAGGGATGCCTCTCCGAGTAATTTGCGCTTGCTACCTGGCTCGCCAAGCGTGGATACCGGCGACAACACGCTGATTGGTCCGGATCTCGCAGATTTGGACGATGATGGCGTCACGTCGGAGGACGTACCGTTTGACCTGGATGGCGGTCCTCGCATTCGCAACCTGACCGTGGATATGGGTGCCTACGAGGCCGATGGGACAGTATTGTACGTTGATGCGAATATCAGCGGAGGTGACGGATTGGCTTGGGGGACTGCGTACTCGGACATCCAGGCCGCGTTGGCAAGTGTGAATCCTGGTGGCCAGATCTGGGTCGCTGAAGGGACGTACACGCCGCACGAGGCCTGCTCGCCAAGTTGTGATCGAACGAAGAGCTTTCAGTTGGTGGACGGTGTTCAGGTGTTCGGCGGATTCGCTCCGAACGGTAGCTTTGGAACACGAGATCCCGTATTGCATCCGACTGTTCTGAGCGGCGATCTTCTTGGTGACGACGCGACCATCGGAATTACCGACAACAGTTATCACGTCGTCGTCGCGAACGCCGTTGGGGCGAGCACATTGTTGGATGGATTCACGATCAAGGGAGGCAACGCGAACGACGCTGCCTCGGGCAACGATGACGGCGGCGGAATCCGAGCGTTGAATTCAAGCCAGCTCGTAGTCCAGGATTGCGTCATTGAAGATAACAACGCTGACGCGAGTGGTGGCGGAATGCATGACGATTCAGGAGCACCGTCAATAATTCGCAGTACGTTCCGGAACAATGTTTCGTCGGCCACTGGCGGCGGCCTGTCTACGGGCGGCTCTTCGACGGTTGTTGGCACAACGTTCGACGGCAATCAGAGTCCTTCCGGAGGCGGCGTGGCTGTTTCGTCAGGATCACAGGATTTTGTCGGCAACTATTTTGTCGGAAACCTGGCGTTCACTGGTGGCGGGATTCTGGGCACGAACGCTGATGCGCTGCTTGCGAACAATGTGTTCAGTGGCAACGCGGCAACTACAGGTGACGGCGGCGCCTTGTCGATTTCCGGCGGGAATTTGTACATATCAAACTGCACGTTTGCAGGTAATGCCGCGCTCAATGGAGAGGGCGGTGGAGTCGAAGCCGTTACGGTTGGTGGCAGCCTTACGGTCTCCAACTGCATTTTTTGGGGTAATGTCGCAAATGCGTTCGCCCAACTACACGACGCGAGTGGTATCGGAGGCGTGTCGGTTTCCCACAGCGATGTTCAGGATGGGTGGATCGGAACGGGTAACATTGATGTCAATCCGAACTTCGTCGATAGCGTCGGATCCGATGGGATCGTGGGTACGGTCGATGACGACCTTGCGTTGTATGCCGATTCCTCTTGCATAGACGTTGGCTTCAATGACACGGTTCCAGTTGCTATCACAACTGACTTCGACGGAGGCACGCGATTCTTTGACGCCGACGGAAGTGGTACTGCGGACGTTGACCTCGGAGCCTACGAGAGTCCATGCATGGTAGTCCAGCGGCCGACGGCGGGCCCGGAACTTCCAGAACTTGGGGATCCTGGAAACGGAGGCGCCGTCCGATACCTTGCCATCCAGCAGACGAACGCCCTGGACGGATCAACGGTTGCCGTGCGCGTCACGGTGGTGACGAGTAATACGATCCCTGGGAGTGAAGGTTTATCCTGGTGGGTCGGGACACCCCAAGATGTGTGCGAGATAGCCGGCAAGACAGACCCGGCGGATTGCATCGGTGGCCCGACATTCAAAGCCGCGAGACTGAGTTGTACCCCGGTCTTCACCGACTGGACAGCATTGGGGACGGTGTTCCTCTACGGAGAGGCTATTGCCCCGGACAGTACTTATTCTGTCCAGGCTATCGCCACCCCCTGCGATACGGCCAGCGCAGCCCCCAACAACTTTAGTGCTCCACTAGCGCTCAGAACAAGTATCTGGGGTGATATCGTTGTAATTGGCGGTACTGGTGAACACCTACCACCGGACTCGACGGTCGACGTCGGCGACATGACGGCGATTATCGATGCCTTCGCGAATCGCGCGAACTCTGTAAGTAAGGCGCGTGCAGACCTTCAGCCGGCCGTGCCGGATCGAATCATCAGTATCCTGGACGTGAGCTTTGTTCTTGATGGCTTTAAGGGTGTTGACTATCCGTTCTCGGAGCCTGCATCATGTCCATAGCCGTGGGAGAGAGCAGAGCTGTGAAGAAGGTAGCAGATACACTGGTTCATCGATCGTTGGAACGTCAACGAGATCGTGGATCGCACGCATGCTGGAGGGTGGTTGCCATGAAAACACTGATGACACGTCTAACTGGTTTGGTCTTCTGCGTTTGGTCAGTAGCTGTTGTCCACGGGGGAACGATCTACGTTGATACGGACGCCACAGGAACCGGCGATGGGTCGAGTTGGGCGAATGCAAAGACCGACCTAGCGACCGCCGTTGCCGGTGCCCAATCCGGCGATGATGTTTGGGTCGCTGAAGGCCACTACCCCGGAACGGTGGAACTAAAGGACGGCGTTGCCATTTACGGTGGGTTTCGTGGGAACGAGACGGTAGTGACGCAGGCTGACCGGCTCGCCAACAAGACGTTCATCGACGGCGGAGGTCGGCCGGTACGCAGTGTCGGCAACGATGCCACGGCCATTTTGAACGGGTTCTATATCATCCGCGGGTTTGTCGCGTGTCCCGAGTACGGTGCGGCGATTGAGCTCTCCAACAGCAATGCCAAGATAACCGACTGCGTGTTCACACAGAATCGAGCCGAGGCGCTCGGTGGCGTGGCGTGCGTCTGGGGCGGTTCCCCCACGTTTGACAATTGCATCTTTCACCGCAACGATGGTGGGTGGGGTGCTGGTGCGGTGTTCAACCGTGGGAACGCCACGCCAACCTTTACCAACTGCCTTTTTTACGGGAACACATCATGGGAGGGGGGTGCCATCGTGAGTACCTCGGGCGCGCCTACTCTTGTCAACTGCACGTTGGCAAACAATACGGCCACGAAGGGCCAGGGTGGCGCCATCTTTGACAGTGCCGGTCAGGTTGTGCTGCGCAACTGCATACTGTGGAACAATTCGTCGGCCAAACCTGGATCCGACGAGCTCTACAACAATCCAGCATTGGGCGGTACGACCACCGTCACCTACAGCAACATCAAGGGCGGTTGGACGGGTACGGGGAACATCGATGTCGATCCAAAGTTCGCCTATGCAGCCGGTGGAAATTATCAGTTGCTCTCGGGGTCGCCCTGTATCGACGCTGCGGATAACGCCGCTGCTACGGCGTCGACTGATTTGAAGGGCGTGACGCGCAAGCTCGACGACACGACCACTACGGACACCGGTAGCGGCACGGCGCCGATCGTCGATATGGGCGCCAACGAATTCGACGGCCGGTCGTTCTACGCGGATCGAGTACCTAAGAATCGCTACATCTCCATTATTCCTGATTCACCCGGTACGACTACAGCCATACGCGTGACACTTGAGCGAAGCGAACTGTTTCCGGCGGCCGAGGGTCGATCGTGGTGGGTGCAGACGCCTTTTGCCAAAGTGGATGGGACTGAAACGCTGTCAATTTCGCGCCTTGACTGTTTTCCCGTTTTCCTTGATCTGACAGGCGTGGACGTGCTGCATATCGGCGATAGTGAAATTGTACCGAGCGCAACCTACGTAGTGGAGTCGGTGACGCTCGGCTCATCGTTGTGTACTTCGGGGGGAGATTTTTCGCCGCCGTCGCGGGTTCGTACTACTGATGTGTGGGGCGATGTGGCGCAGGTTCGCATCGATCCGAATGATCCTTGGACTCTGCCGGACGGTATGGCCACAACGTACGACGCCGACGCGGTTAGCGACAAGATCAGTAGCACACCTGGCGCGCCGCCGCTTGTTCGATGTGATGTCCATCCCGAGATACCCAATTGCGTCGTGAACTCTGCTGACGAGACGAAAGTTGCGGACGCCGGCGCCTCACCGCCGGCGACGTATCCTTATTCTGAGCCGGCGGCGTGTACCGCTGGCTGCGCCTACGGTAAGTGCTGCAACTCAATTACTAGTACGTGCAGTAACACACTGCAGGCAGATTGTACCGGCTTCGGTAAGACGTGGACTTCGGGTGTGTTCTGCGAACAGCAGTCGCCGTCTTGCAGCGGTGGAGGCGGTGGCCCGCCGGAGTAGATCTGTACGCTTTGGCGTGAGTACCAATTGGACTGCAATCACGAATAGACCTGCGATTCGTCGGGGAGCGTTTTACGACGTCTTGAGACCGCGCCCCTGGTAGAAAATACCAGTGCGACCCGCTCCCGCGTGCTACGGTGAAGATTCCCGAAGTAGTTCAGTAGTACAGCCATCACACGCCGGGTCAATCCGTGACCAGTTTCCCCGATTGCGGGTCGTACAGAATTGCTCGATAGTGATCTCTTGCAAGCCTCGCGGTTTCTTGCTGAGTTTGTTCGTCAAAAGTGTTCCAACCCATATTGATGGACAGGCTTGCCGTTGCCACGATCGCGCCGGGATCGTCAACGATACTCTTCCAACCCTCCCCATGGTCGGCGTAGATTCCATCGTGATAGACCAACCAGACCCCTCGGTTGGAGCGGCGTTCATTGAAGAATTTGTAGTAGCCCATTTTCACTGGAAACTCGTTGTCCGGCCCCAGAACGCGATCGAGCGTGAAGCCCCTACGCTCCAGTACGCTTCGCAAGTCTGTCGGCTTCTTGCGAAAACCGAGCGTCAAATCGAAGCTCATCGCGAACCTCGATCGGGATCCTGCGGGATGGCTCTGCCCCAGCCGTCGTAGCCAGAACCGTCGGCGTTGAAATAGTAATCAACGCCATTGATCGATAGGACGTGCAAACCATCCGGCGACTCTTCGCGCTCGAACGTAACCGACATCTTCGGCAGGCTTCCGAGGGCGTCCGCGAATTCCTCGAGCGTCGTCGCACAGTCGCTCGCGAGTGTCCGTCGGCCATCTAGTGGAGCGAAGTACCGATCACAGTACTTTCCGTCCCGGTCCCTCCATAGTTCACGGCCGTTGCCACTGTTCTGCTGAACATCGTAATTGCGAACCTCTACGACGACGTTCTTGAGATACACTTCAACGGTGGCCTTGCCGCCCACGATCGTTACTCGGGCACTCGGGCTATGCATGCTCTTGCCACCCGTCGCTGAATACTCCGCGTCTAATTTTGATCGCCATTGAACAGTTGAAGCCAGTCGAGTTATTAAGAGTTCAACCGATTTGGTCGGGCGTGTGGAGACAACAACGTCTCAACGAGAAGGGTGCATAGCCGATCTTCGAATCGGCAACGCGTTTTCGCTAGCGCTGACCCCGCTTTCCGATCCTAATCACCACCACCGTTTCCAGCTTCTTTGGCGGGACCGCAAAGTTCGACCGTACACGTGGCTTCGTTTCCACACTGGTCTGTTGCAGTAACAACAAGGGCAGCCTCATCCGTCCTGACCCCGAACCTGCCGCGATCAAAACCGACGTCTGGTCTGCATTCTTCATGATCCTTGCAAATGACCTTTACTATCTGGCCGGCAACAACCGGCAGCGGACAGCACCGAGTTTCAAACGCAGCCGATCCCGTTACCTCACCGAACTCATCCTCAACGGTGTACTCGATGCCCATGGCATGATCCTCAAACGACACAGCCGCGCACGTAACGACCGGTGGCGTCGTGTCCTCGATCGTGAGTTTGTCGAGCGCCCCGAATACGTTGTTTCTTGCGCTCTCAAAGGCGATCAAACGACTTGCATAGTAGATTTGAGTGCGCATCCGTCTTTGCGCGCGCCGGTCGTTATCGAACACCATCTGTGGTGGAAGGCATTTCCCCGGCTTGGTTCATTTGCCATCCTTGTTGTACTTGGGCTGTTGTTGTTTGATGATTCGGGCCTCCGACGCCTGAGCATCCTGAATGCTCGAATGTTGCTCGATCTTCACGGTAGCACCTGGTACGTCGCCAAGGTGTTCCGCGATTCGTTCAGTAACCCGACCGCGTTTTGCGATGCCGACGTAGTTGTCTTTGCCGCCTTCGGTTTGAATCCGATATACGGCGGGCTTGTCGTCGGGGAGTTTCTGAATACTGGCCTTGTCATATTTTGTGGTCTTTCTTGCCATTGTTTCTAGCTCCTATTTGGCTCAGCCTGATCCGGCTTTGCCGTGTTAAAGATTTCGATTGCGGTGTCCAAAGCGTCCTCCGGTTGTTCACCCGGAGGACGCTAGTGATGGACATTGCGACGCCCTAGGTACGGCGAGCGAGCTTCCACCAGCATGCTTTACTGGTCGACCGTATGGGGGGAAACGTTTCCCCGAGACTTAGCGGTATCTCCTGCTCTTCGGACCTGGGTGTCGGCGTGTTCGTCCCATCCGTGTAGCCATCGAAGCGGTAGACGCCTGACGTCTCGCACTTTTGGCCCGTCTTGTAACGTGTTGCAGTTTCTACATTCATAATCGATACTCCTCTGCGGCGTCGCCGCGTCATTGTGGAAAGGCCCTGTGCCCTACGTCTTTGGATACGAAGGCACCTCACCTGCTGCGGCACAGTAGATAATTTCTTCGGTCCGGGTGAGGCATCACCGTATCGAAGGGTGATGGATTTACCGATGGCCGATGACAGATTGTCAGCCGACGAACAAGTTGAAATCGTTTGCCTTATGCTCGACCGCGAGCAGGAAGGGATCGTGCGGCTTCTGCGCGCCTACGCTCCGAGCGTTAAAAAGCTCCTCTTGGACCGTTTTGACGGTCTGTTGACCGAACAGGATGCTGAAGAGGTCGTTCAAGCTGCGGCGTTCAAGGGGTGGGACAAGGTTTCGACCTTCGATGACAAGAAGGGGACGCTTGGCGGGTGGTTTTATACTATCGCCAGGCGATCGGCAATCGACTCGTTGCGGGGCCTGCCACCTGGCGAGGATCGGCCGGTGGAACTATCGATCGATCCATCGTTTACGCCCAGGCCACCGGCTTTCCTCGACGATGCCGACGACTTGACGCCGGAAATCGTCAAGGTGTTGTTGGAAGAAATCGAAACTATGGGCGAAATACAGAAACGGATTATCAAGGCAGATTTAGAGGCGGGGGGCGAAGCGGACACCGAGTTTTTGGCGTACCGGTTTGGCCTGACGAAACAACATATTTACTCGTATCGAAACAAGGCCCATGCGGCCTTGAAGAAACGATTGGCGAAACGCGGCCATACCGCCGAAACACTACGGACCAAACTATGACTAGCAGCAACCCCAACTTGAAGGAGCTTCTGGCACAGCTTCAAAAGCGTGCGGGCCTGTTGCCGCCTACGCCAGCAGAAGCAGATGCGGCGATGGCGGGCAGCGAAGAGGCTGCGTTTGACGACGACCGACTTCTTCGTATCGCTGAAGCGGTATTCCGGGGCGAACCGGCCAAGCTACCTATCGATACACCGGAGTCATGGTCAGAGGAAAACCAACTATCTGACGTCGAGCGCGAGCAGTTCGCCCTCAACCGCAATCGCGGTGAACTTGACGACGAGACCAAGAAGAAGATTGATGAGGCAGAAAAGAAGGCTCTGAGTGATGACGAAGATTCGGATGACGAAGATGGAGTGGATGGCCAGGGAGACGCTTCTTGAGCGAGCCAGCCAGGTCGCCGACGATGTTGTTTCCCAGATGCCATCGCCAATCGATCCTCTGGCTGTGGCACGTGAAGAGGGGCGGCGGTTGTTACGATGCCAGGGCGACGACTTCGGTGACGCGTTCGATGGTCAGCTTAAGTATCACGCCTCACGTCGTTGTTTTGTGCTGCTCTACAACACGAAGTACGACCAAGGAATTGAGAACGGTCATCACCCGCGTACAAGATTTTCGATCGCACACGAGCTTGGGCACTATTTCTTGGACAAGCATCGCGCTTATCTTATGGGCGGCGGGCATGCGCACCTGTCGCGCAGTGATTTCACAAGCGATGCAATCGTGGAGCGAGAAGCGGACATTTTCGCGTCAACCTTGCTGATGCCGAGTAGGCTGGCACGCTGTTTGGTCAATCAAGGAGAACTAACTCTCGACGTGATCCGCGAATTGGCGGACACCTTCAGGTTGTCATTGGTGGCTACGTCTTTACGTGCCGTGCGGATTTCAGATTTTCCCTGTGCGTTGGTAGGGTTGCGTGATGGCTGCGTAGCTTGGTGTTTTCGGTCGAAGTCGTTGGCGGACGCAGGTTTCTATCCACCGGAAAACCGTCAGCCGCAATCCATCACGGCGCTTGCGCGATGGAAGGCTTTCCAATCTGGCTTGGTCGTGGATGCTTCTGGGTCGGCGTTGTCGAAGCAGTGGTTCAGAACATACGACCGTGATCACCTTGATAACCTGCATGTCGATGAACACTATATTCCTGTTCCATCCATGGCAACGCTTATAGTTTTGCTATCGATACCGGAGGAAGAAATCTTTCAAGGCGACGACTCTTGAGTGTCCATTCGATTCTCGCGCCAGGCGGCGGTCGATGCCGGGATGCGAGGCCAACGAGGGCGCCGAAGCGCCTGTGCATGGCAATTATTCCATCCAGGACCGTTTCGGGATCTCGGCGGTCTTGATTTCGTTGCATGATGCAAAGGAAGAACCGGTTGGGTGAACTCATTGGGTAAGTGCAAGGGCAAATCAGGGCGTTGGGAGGCGTGCGCGCAGAATTTGGCCGTCAAGAGTGTCAACCGACTAACCTCCGCATCTACTCAGGTTGCGCGGCGCTGCCGATGATGCGGACCACCGACTTGGGGTATCGACACCATGCGTCCGCGCTCGGGCGGTTCGACCTCTAGCTTGATTGGCGAGTCTCGATCGAGTGAAAGACGCGGTCGCGAGGAATGACAACACTCGAAGCATGCCCCATGAATCCGACGGAGGTGTCGCTCATTCAGCACAATCACGTGCTTCAAGAATTTCCGTTAAATCGATTCGGCCAGGCGTTCAGCATAAGGGTTTTGCCATGGTGGCACGTAACCTCTGACACCTCCAGAGACTGGCACACCAACGCAGTCGCATTGCCCTCTGACAATACTCGATCCGCCTTCCCATGCTTGCGAATAATCTGCTCCGGAGTGTGCCGCCTACGCTTCATCATCAAGTCGTTCTGCCCGATTACCGGGCCGCTGGGACTTTCATCGCACTTGGATCAAATTTTGGGTAGCAGGCCAGACCTTGCGGGCACGATAAGGCGGTGCGGTCTAGCTGGCGGGCGCGAGAATCGATGGGCCAATACACCCTACAGTATGGTCTACGCTTAGCCGCCCACCATGCCCGGGAGGTTTCCTGCCAACGCCGGAGCAAGCAGTGCTGTGAGTCGTGGAATCCACTCCATCGGTGACAATGGGAAGCCGTGGCCGTCGAGCCACTCGCGGCGTTCTCTCAGCGATGCTGTAGATCGCTGGGCCAACTTATTTGTTCGACTCGACAGAACGATGGCCGCCGGTGCATACATCGCGGCGATGAGACAGGTGTAAAACAACCCGTCGATCACTGAATTGGCGTGTGCGATCCTGTCGAGGTAACCGCGCGAATCTTTGTCCAGAAACGCGCCACACCAGCGAACAAAAAACGCGAGTCTCATGATATACGCAACATGTATGGCTGCTGCGCTGTACAAGGTCAACTCGAGTATTCGAAGTCGCCGAACCAAGAACAAGACCTGCTCTTCTGTCGTTGTCCTAGAACGGTGCCCAACCAGCAGAGCGCAAACCAAGCCCAAGATTAGCCAGTTCACGAAGAACCCCAGCCCTTCATAAATGTGATGGCTTTCGAGCGCTGCTTTCGATATCACGCATCCTACAACTGCGTAGGCTTGATCACCGATTCCAAGGTCGTATAGCATAAAGGGTCCGGAACGGGATATTGAGCCTGAACCGGCCAGTGTCCCGAGAAGGCAAACGCACGCCAGCCCCAACCACCTATGCCGTCCTAGATCCCCAAAGATCGACCGCCCGCACGCAATGAGCAGCACACCGGCGACCGTGAAAACCAGGATGGAAAGGGAATGAGCACCGGACAGCAATATGGATCGTGAAAGCGCAAAGGTCTGTACTAGAACGCTACCAACGTCGCCGATTTGCAACGGCGGAAGTCTCGGTTGCGACAACAGCGCTGGACCATGCTGTAAGCCAAGCTCTCTTTTGAACACGCTTATCCTAAGCACGCTAAGAGCCAAGATCGCGATTATTGGCATTAGCCATTCTCGGCGCGAAAGGCGCCGACCAACGCGAATTCTGAATCTCGATAGAATAAGAAACCCTCCCTTCGCACCTATCTGAGAATCTCAGTGGGGATTTTGATGGCGCACTATCCTTCCGATCAACGTAACTCAATACTCAAATACTTACAAACGGGGCCATGAACTTACGGCTTTCCAGGCGAACATAGATGGCGTACCGAGACCCAATCGACATGAGTTTGTAAGTGCGATGGCCGGTGAAATGTCACCCTGTTCGTCAAGTCTTCCCTAGCAACAATTCCGTCCGGGACGGTTTCGGCGTTTCCGCGGCTAGGTCCGCCTGAGTAAAGGAAGAACACCCGGGCAAAGAACATGACCGTGCGAGTTGAACCCATCTCGCGGCCTCAAGCAACGCCGATACCTAACTGTAGACGATATTCGCGGCGTCGAAGGCGTCAATCCGCAAGTCCTTTGTCGACTAGGAGTACGGAATGGTTGCTAGGGACAGCCATCAGCGTTCTGTCACGTGACGTAGCCAAGCCAGCACGCCAGTAAGCAAGATGACGAGCACAAACAAGAGCACATCAACAGAAACCCAATTCAGACCACCGAACACGGCCAACGTTTCCCATGCCACGACATGCCAACGTCCTCCCCACAGTTTCAGAAGCCCGCACGCCTCAACCACATTTGCGGCCGCCAGCGCCGCCGTAAACGTCATGAACAGCGTCGCGTCCACACCTATCGCTAGTCTGCCCACAACACTCGTCGCCGTTGCCACGACCGCGCCCGTCACTATCGCTTTCAGAGACATTGAGACCTCCGTTCGATCACGATGTAATGCACCCGCCACGTATCGCACCACAGCGATACAAGAATAGCGTTGGCATTTCGAAGGATTCTGTCCGGATTGAGTGTCAGGGGGCGCCGAGCGCTCGGAGGCGCACGGGAAAGTTCTTCAAAACGCCGCGGTTGGCGCGTCTTCCAGTGAGTTTTACCTGCGATTCGGTTGCGAGCGCTCGGGGAGCGTCCATATGCCATCCCAAACCGAGTGAATGAAGTACTCCAGCGTCGGCCGCCCTGCTGGCTTTGATGGGCTCTCGTAGGAGGATTCCATCTCGCGTCTCCAAGGCGGATTCTCTCCCGACATCTTCCAGTGCTTCCTCCGCATTCGATCGAGTTTTGATCGAATCTGACCTACAGACCGGCCGGACACAGCAGATAGTCTTCGGCACGTGAACCACTCTCGTCCATCATTATTCAGGATCGCTTGGTGCGCCGATCGACATTCTTGAACCTCTTTGGACGCGCCATCAGTGTCTCTCCGCTCGTCTTCTCCGGTCGGCGCGAGGATGATCGACGGGAGTTGTCCGAGGGATGTGATTGTTACGGGTTCGGCCAGTTCCTGATGTACGGGAGAAATATCGCAAGAATCGGTGCGCCATCCTTCACGCGGGGGGCTTACCGATTGTGCGCTTTCTTGGTTCGGTTCACTTGTCGGTTGGGAAACGTCATCTCCCGCAGAACCTGACGTCGACTCGGTTACGACTACGGGAAGATCAGCGTAGCAGTTCAAGAAATCTTGAACGAGACTGGAGGCGGAGTCTTGCAGGAGCTTTGTTGCGGAAGAAGCTGTCCTCCGAGGACTTAGAAGCCATAAGCGTGGCCCCGTTTTCCAGTTGATACCGATTAGGGAAAAATCAGTGGAGTTATGCAGTGCGAGTTCCGCTTCCAACAAGCCAGGAGCCGATTCGCTATAATCCGTTTGGCTGAACGAGCGGGAAACGGACTGCAACTCACCTGGAATGAATCGTGCGTGTGCAACATTGAGATCCACAGCGCACTGTGCAAATTCTGTCGCAAGCCTTGTCGGCGAGTACTGTGCTGTACCCGCGTTTGTTGCGATACGCGAGATCGACTGCTGAACTTTTTCCTTGCTAAGCAGATGAAACACGCGATTGTCCAAGCTTGACCCACCGAAGAGAAATTCGTCTATGATCTGTGGATCCTGGTGCAAGCGCGTTGCAGACTGGCCAAGCCGCCGATAGAGTCTGGTGGCCACCCGCCCTGTCGATCGAGACACAGCTGACGTCAACCGAGCATTAATCCAGGTGTAGCTAGTTTCGAGTATACTCTTAACTATTCTCAGAGCAGCTGACGTGTCAAACGCTCTGAGGGTTTCCGGTACACCCATCATCGCTTTGTCAAACTGCGGAACGGCTTCGATTTGCCGTTCACAGCCCATGTACGTTCGTTCAGGTCGAAATCCAATTGCGCCAAGAATGATGATCAGCGTTCGCCATTTGCCAGGCGGCCGACCAGCCATCAAGCGGTAGGTGTTATCTCCGATAGTAACGGCATCTCTACGAAAATCCGGCTTCGCGTCGGAGATCAAGAATCGTACATACCGCTTGAGGAAGGATAGACAACATCGGACCACAAGCGGTTCAGCAAGTGTGTGGAGCTTTCCTAGAGTGGCCAGATTAGTTGGCCCAATACCATCTAGGATCGTCTGAGTGTCCGTCCTTGCGGCCACGATTGAGTCTTCGAACGTAAACGAAGCTGGGATTGGCATGTTGCCGACCATTTCTGGAGAAAGGATTGATGCTAGCATATCACCGTCGTCGTTCGAATTCATGGATAGCTCCAGGACTGAAGATCTCGCCCAGTAGTTCTTGACCTGATTATTCTAGGCATGCCGATCCGGGTTCGGTTGGATTCCGCTGACGGGAAACAAGCCGTACCGTAATTGTTCGGCAGGATTTGATGGCCAACGCCGTCCCCGGAAGTCCGACGCTTGGGACCACGCGCCACTCGTCGTACAGCAGACGGTAGGTGGGCAGTGGACTGTTACCGCGCGCTGAACACCCCGACCTGCGAATCCGCGTGCAACGCCAGGAAGCCGGATCTCATCCTTGGCGCATGGCGGACGCCCTGCGCTGTTTCACTCGTCGATTCATCGCCGCTAGCCGCAGGCGCAACCTACTTGTTTCGCTGTCGCGCCGTGGACAGGGGCGGGAACCGTACTGCGCTGTCAGGCCTGGAGCCGGTCAAACTATCTCTGTAGTCGCGCGAAAGCGTCGCAGGCGTTCTGGTTGCGCTAGTATTTTCCTGTCAATAACTCCATCCGCCACCGGTCCGGCCTTTCGATTAATTTGGTTCGGAGGCTACATGCTGGCGCTCGCTCGACACAGGAGCGCGTGGTGAAGCTGATTGACGTCGGATTTTGGCCAACGATGCGGCCGCGGGTCCTTCCAGCGTCATTCCTGCGTCAGTCTTCACCACGTCAGCAACGGGTCCTGACTCTTCAGTCAGTCTCGACCCACTGTGTATCGCGGTTTTCGCCGAAGAAAACGCGCATAAGTGGTTGTCAAGGAACGGTTTGCAGTGGAACATTCGGTTTCCTAAACCGGGGGTCGCAGGTTCGAATCCTGCCGGGCGCGATTCGGGTAAGTGTTTGCGTGGTCAAGAGTTACGGGGCAATGCGGAAGTAACCTGACCCGCAAATCCCACCGGATTCGTGCCAAAAGTGTCAGTTTGGTGTCAGTCATCAGCACGTCACGACCACACGGTCAGTCTTGATCGACGGCGGTTCGCATTCGCGAATTGCACTGGCTCCGAATGTACAGGCGTAGTTCCCCGGGACGGAGGCGACGATCGTGGCAACCGGGCCAGCGCCGCTGGTTGGGGTAAGTTGCGGCGGCGGGACGATCGTCCACGTATAGGTTATGAGGGCAGGGGGAATCTGCACGCCCGGTACGCAGTCGAGTTTCTTGGTCGCGCCGGTGTCCACTACATCTCTCGCCTCAAACCTGAGGGTATCA
>JAJDDY010000023.1 GCA_029260075.1 Phycisphaerae bacterium | reverse complement strand
CCGCTCTTAGGATCCCACGCTCCTCTTTACTCAATCGAACGATATACTTCTTCTGCATCGGGCGACCTCCTTGTCTTCCCAAAACCTCAAGAACAAGGAATACGATAACCCTAATTCTTAGCTGTGACAAAGCACTAGTGCCCTCTTCGACGCTCGGTCGGTGCCGTACCCTCCAGCCGACCAAATATCATTCGCCCAGCCGACGTCTGCAGAACACTGGTGACAGCCAACTCCACCGTTTCGCCGATTCGGTCGCGCGTGCCCTCCGCAACGACCATTGTTCCATCATCCAAATATCCTACGCCCTGCCCCGCTTCTTCGCCCGGCTTAACGATCTTGACCAACAGCCCTTCACCGGGCAGCACGACAGGCTTGAGCGCGTTGGCCAGATCGTTGATATTGATCACCGTGACGCCACGCAGTTGGGCGATCTTGTTCAGGTTGTAGTCTGTTGTCGCGACTTTGCCGCCCATCTGAAGCGCCAGGTCCACCAGCATCTCATCGACGCCGGCATCCGGGGCACTTCGCTCCGGCGCCACCTCGATGATTTGTATATCGATGTTATGGTTGCCCTGCAGTTTGTTCAGCATATCGAGCCCGCGCCGCCCGCGAATGCGTTTGAGCTTGTCCGAGCTGTCCGCGATGGTCTGCAACTCTTGTAGCACAAACCTCGGGACGATCAGTTCGGATTCGATCACATGCGTGTCGGACACGTCGGCGATGCGCCCGTCGACAATGACCGACGTATCCAGAATGAGCGGTCGTCCACCTTTCGTATCTTTGGCGAACTCGACGTAAGGAATGACAAATCGAATATCGTCTTTGGTTTGAAGAACGAAGCTGACCGCGAGGTAGCAACAGATGACGCCGATCCCGATTTTGATCGACGTAACGACCGCAATCTGCGTCTGCGTTAGATCCCCTTGCAAGTGCGTTCCCGCGATCAAATCGATGACCAGAGACATCCCGTAGGCCACGACCATGCCCACGACCAGCCCGAAGAACACGCCCGAGATCGCCGCGAGCGATTTTCTGGGAATGAAGAAGACGTCGAGCGCGATGACCGTCACCGCGGCCACGAGGAAACCTGCAATGAGTTCGCCACCGAACTGACCGATGCCCTCGGCGCCTTGAAGTTCCTGCTCACGGAGAGCGTTCGCTAGGGTCCACCCTACGGCGCCGAGCGCCAGGACAAACAGCACGCGGAGCACCAGAACGACCACGCCGCCCGCTTGCGCCACCGCACTAAGGGTATTCTTCGGCGCCACCTGATGCTGGGCTGAGCTTGCTGCATCGACCGTCATTCGATCTCCCTTGTGATGGCTTCAACCGACCCGCCGACGCGACGGAGCCTGCCAAGCCATTCTCCACGGCTTGCGACGCTCAGTATATCCAGCCGCGCAGCGGTTACAAATCGACCCGTCGTCGCTTCAACGTGGCCGGCGTGCAAAACTCGATTCCTCCGGGTTCTCACAAAACCCGTATCCGTACGCGCCGCTACCTGCTAACAATACGCGAATGAGCAACGTGATGACATCCAAGCCACCGACCGGTTCCAACACGAACCCGCCGCTCGCCGGTACGCCCTCACCCTCTCCCGTAACATCCGGACCAATCGGCCGAACGCTGCTTATCCTCGCCCTTCCGGTCCTCGGCGAGCAAGCCCTCAATACGATGGTCGGACTTTTCGATACGTGGTTAGCCGGTCGCATCAGCGCGGTGTCAACATCCGCGGTGGGCTTGGGCGCCTACGTCGGCTGGCTCGCGTCCATGATCGTCATGCTGGTCGGTACGGGTACGACAGCGCTGGTCTCGCGCCACACCGGAGGCGGCGAGCACGAGGAAGCTAATCGAGACGCCAACCAATCCTTCGTACTGTCGATTGTCCTCGGCGTCGTTCTGCTGATGGTGCTCTACAACCTCGCACCTCAAATCGGCCGGGCGATGGGCATGACCGGCGAAGCCTACGACATCACCGTAAGGTACCTTCGCATCGATGCCTACGGGCACATTTTCATGAGCATCACACTGGTCGGATGCGCCGCCCTGCGCGGCGTGGGCGACATGCGTACCCCCATGGTGCTCTTCGCGATCATCAACAGCGTCAACATCATCTCTTCCACCCTTCTCGTACTCGTGTTCGACATGGGTGTCGTGGGCATCGTGACCGGGACTGTGGCCGCACGGACGGTGGGCGGATTGTTGATGATCCTCATTCTCGTACGCGGCCGATCCGGATTGATCCTGCGCCGCGCCGAGCTACGCGTAGTCTGGTCGCGCGTGAAACGGATTCTACAAATCGGCGCGCCGGCCGCCGTGGATGGTGCGATCCTCTGGTCCGGACACTTCGCCCTATTGGCCATTGTCACGCGCGTGGCCGAAGGGGCAGCCGGTCAAGCGGCTCTCGCGGCGCACATCATCGCCGTTCGAGTAGAAGCACTCACCTATTTGCCGGCCGTAGCATGGGGCACGGCCGCAGCGACAATGATCGGTCAATCATTGGGCGCCGGCGTACCCGATCGAGCGAAACGCGCCGGCTATGCAGCCGCATTGCAATGCGGAGCGCTGGCGATCGTAGTGGCCGCCTTCTTCTACTTTGGCGCCGGATTCATATACGAGCAAATGAGCACAGACCCGCTCGTGCGCAGTATGGGAACTTCCCCATTCCGAATACTCGCAGTCCTGCAACCATTCATGGCCGTCTCCATTGTGTTCATATGGGGAATGCGCGGCGCGGGCGACACGAGGTATCCTATGATGATTACCATAGTGGGCGTAACCATCCGCGTCTCCGCAGGGTACTACTTCGGCATCGTCCGAGGCGGCGGCCTAACCGGCGCCTGGTTCGGCATGTTCGGCGACATGACCTGGCGCGCACTGGCGTCCACCGTCAGATACGTCGGCGGCAGGTGGCAAGCGACGAAGGTATAGCCGTCTTCCTTCTAATCCGAGCCAGAATGAATCGTTGATTGCATTTTCCCCGGCTGCTACACTAAGACCTATGATCTACGTGCTTCACCACCCCGCGCCCCCGCTCGACCACTTCATCAACCACATGTGGTTCTACGAGGGTTTCGACGCCGAGCACACGATGGAGCGACTTCTGCCGGATGCGACGATGGAGATCGTCATCAACCTTCGTCCGCAGCCCAAGCGACTTTTCCATCGGGACAACTTCGACGACGTGCAGACGTTCTCGAAGAGTTGGCTCTCCGGCAAGCAAACGCAATACATCGTCATCGAAGCCGCATGCGAATCGTCGATGATGGGCGTTCACTTCAAGCCGTGCGGCGCGTTTCCATTCCTTGGGGTCGACCTTTGCGAATTGACGGACAAGGTCGTGGAGCTTGACCTACTTTGGGATCGCGGCGGCGGGGTCAACTCGCTTCGCGAACAGCTTCTCGACACGCCGGACGTTGCCGCCAAGTTCGGCGTGCTTGAGCGGTTTCTGGCATCGCGTTTTCGTGGCCACCCCCGGACGTTCCGGAGCGTCGAGCGCGCGCTACAGCTCATGATGAAATCGCCGCACGGAATGGCTATTCGCGACTTCGCGAGCGCGATCGGCATCACGCCGAAGCATTTGATCACCCAATTCGACAAGTTCGTCGGCCTCAAGCCCAAGCTCTGCGAGCGGATCGGCAAGTTCCAAGGCGTGCTCAAGTCTATCGAAGAGCGCGAGCACATCGACTGGGCAAGCCTCGCCGTCTCCTGCGGCTACTACGACCAATCGCATTTCATCAAAGAGTTCAAGGCCTTCTCCGGCATGAACCCCTCGCGCTACATCGTCGACCGCTCCGAATTCGCCAACTACGTGCCCATTCGCTAGCAGCCTTACAAGTGTGGCACCGGCTTCCAGCAGGTGATCCATAAGCGCTTGTCCGGGTTCGACTGGTCGAGGCCGGCAGCACGGGTGGCTTCGACACGCCACGTCATCAGACCTACTCTGCACGCTGTTAACGCCAGGTTAGTTTTCTACAATACGCACGATCCCCAGTCGCTATCCTGGGCTTCGTGGTTTCGAGGAATCCGGTACGTCTTGAAATGGAGAGCGTGTTATGGACATGGAGCAAATCAACTATCTCGCCGTGGTCGCAGCCGCGACGTCCGCCTTCGTCGTGGGTGGATTGTGGTACTCACCGCTGCTGTTCGGTGCGGCGTGGATGCGGGCGAACAACTTCACGGAGGAGCAGGTCAACGGTTTCAGCAAAGGCCGGATGTTCGGCTGGTCGTTTGTGTTCCTGCTGATCATGGCCGCCAACCTGGCCATCTTCCTTGCGGATGACAAGACCGATTGGGTCTGGGGCATGATGGCCGGGGTGTTGGCGGGCGCCGGTTGGGTCGCCGCCGCTATCGGCGTCGTGGGTCTGTTCGAAAACAAGTCGTGGACCTATATTTGCATCAACGGCGGGTACAACGTCGTCACGTTCGCACTGATGGGTTTGATCATCGGAGCGTGGCGATAGCCCCATAGTGCAGAGTCACTCGTACCGCAGGCTTCCAGCCTGCACGTACTGCGGCCATGAAGCAGGCAAGATTCCTGCGGTACGAGTTCAAGAGGCAAGGTGCCTGTGCTACGAGCTCGACACGAGTTTGCGCGATAGTATTGGTTCGGAGCGTGGCAAGGTGTGGCACCGGCTCCCAGCCGGTGATCCAATAGCTCTTATCCTTATCCTTATCCTTGACGGGAACGCAACCTGTCAGCGCCGTCGATCAAAACAGGGCCACGAACAGGCCACAGAGGAGACGTAACAAATGCCCAAGTCGCCAGAAGAAATGGCAGAGTCGATGATTCGCAATCTCAAGGAGAAGACCGGCAAGACGCTGGATCAATGGATGAAGATCGCCGTAAAGTCGAAGCTCGTAAAGCATGGCGAGATCGTCAAGTTCCTCAAATCGGAACACGGCGTGACGCACGGCTACGCCAACCTGATCGCACTCAAAACGCTCAAGACCGACGCCGGTTCGGCTTCATCCGCAGGCGAACTCGTGGACAAACAATACGCCGGCGCCAAGGCAGACCTACGCCCCGTGTACGACAAGCTCATCGCCACGGTGAAGAAGTTCGGCGACGTCGACGTGTCTCCGAAAAAAGCATACGTCAGCCTGCGGCACGCCAAACAGTTCGCCATCCTTCAGCCATCGACCGCCACCCGCCTCGACGTGGGCATCAAGCTCAAGGGTGTAGCACCCAAGGGTCGCCTCGAATCGTCCGGAAGCTTCAACTCAATGGTCACACACCGCGTACGCGTGGAAACGGCGAAGGACGTAGACAAACAGTTGGTCGTATGGTTGCGTCATGCCTACGATGACGCGGGTTGAGCTACGCACGCTCGATCAATAGACACGCAGGAGCGTTCTATTGAATTATTCTGAACGCAACGATAGACGATGGCTTAAGGCCTTTGCCGCCGCCGCCGCAGTTTCAGGTATTGGGTTGTCGACGTCGCACGTATTCCTTGGCGAATTCGGAAGGGCTGGGTTCTTGTCGACAGTGGTTGCGACTTGCGCAACTTTGCTTCTTGTTTCCAATCGAGCTATCCGAAGCCAAGGGCGTCTTTCTTACTACTACGCCGTGCTCGCACTCGCCCCGCTTGGCGCATCTCTTACGATTGCGGCTACCGAACTTACTCTTCTCGCAGTAGCCGGTTCTTCAAGTCCAATTGCCTTCGTCGGTGCGATCCTGAGTGGTATTTGGGCGTTGCCAATCAGTATTGCCTGCGGAATTCTGTACGCGATATGTGATCCGTTCGGCAAGACTGCGGGAAACGTGTACTTGCTTTGCGACAAGTGTGGATACCGCATTGATAACCTTCCCGGCAGTAACTGCCCGGAATGTGGAAATCGAATCTGGGCCGAGGCGGATAACTGGACACCCAAGAATATGTTCGCCAACGAGAGCACGAATGCCGACCCGGCGGATTGGCTCAAAGCCATGGGGTTTCCGTCCGTAGAGCAACTACTCATTCTTCGCCCGGCGTCGGTGGCTGCGGTCACGCGCACGTCGGAAACGTTTCGAGTCGACAGCGATCTCGCCCCCGAACACGGCGTCGTCGATCACATCTACGTCAAGCGCTATGTCAATCACCGCAAGACGCGACTTCGCGGAATCTTTCGCGGGACGTTCTTCGGCAAGAGTCGTGTACGCCTCGAACTTGAGCACCTGAACAACATGCGTCGTCGCGGTGTGCCCGTCGTACGCCCGATCACCTGCATCGAAAACCGACGATGGCGCTTCGTCCATTCCAGTGCCCTGATCACCGAGGGCAAAGCGAGCGCCGGACCGCTCGACGCCTACTATGTGGACCACCGATCGCAGTGGGATCGATTGAAGCGCCGCCGTTTCGTCCGCGCGATGGGATTGAGTATTGCGAACATGCACGCGGTCGGCGTATTACACGGGCGACTGGTCTGGCGAAACATTCTCGTCAACGAGTGCGAGGGCGACTGGACGTTTACCTTTCTCGATCCGGGGCGACATTGTCGATGCTATCGTGGCCACGCGCCACGGCGCGCGGTCGTGTCCGACCTGTCCGACTTCGCCGCGTCCGGGATGGCTGTGGAGTGGGGCACGGATTTCATCCGCTTCCTGCGTGCCTACTGCAGTGAGCGCTACACGCGCACGGAAAGGAAATCGCTCGCGGATCGCGTGGTTCGACTGGCCAGGCCAAAGTCGTCGCAGGAGACACATCGCATCGCGGTCAGCTCGGCGATGGCTTCATTGCAACGGTGCATCGCATCGGTCGCAGCCGGCGCAACGCCGGTTCGATTCGAATCTGCCGAAGCGTTCTGCGAAGCAATCACCGGCGCCAAACTTCCGGGCGCGCCGCGGACGACTTGGGTGGTGCAGATCAACTGCACGCAGAATGAGTCGAATGACACCGAGAATTCTTGCACCCTGGTCATGGCGCCCGGCGGCGTATCGATTGATCAAGGCAGAGACGAACGCCCGCACCTGACCATCGAATCTGACACCGAGGCGTGGTTGACCATCGTCAACGCACAGCCAGAGGCGCTCGACGTCATTCGCGACGGTAGGGTGAAGTTGGTCGGCGATACACGTCCCTTCACCATGCTCGTAAGGTGGCTCGAAACGCGATCAGATATTCGATCGAACTACGAACGTGCGTGAGAAGGCGCGTCAAAGGGTTTACGATGAACCGTGCCGCGCCTGTGAGGAAGCGGTCCATGCGCGACGTGAACAATCGCTTCCTTACGGTCGCGGCTCGGTAAGAGGCTTTCGCACACGTAGAGGATCTTCGCAACGCACAAGATCTATTTGACCAGACATCAAAGCCCGAGCTTGATCGTCACCCCGCAGCCGAGTACCACGAATCCCGCCAAGGCGTGGCCATAGCGTTGCAGGAGCGATCCCGTTGCGACCGATGCCCCGGCGCGATACAGCACAAGGACGGTGGCGGTCATAGTCGACACCGTGGTCACGCCGAACGATAACGTGACCGCGACCAAACCCCATGGATGACCGGTGGCAGCCGGGTACATCAACAGGGGGATCAACACTTCACACGGTCCGAACACGAAGATCGTAAAGAGCACCCACGGGGTCATCGCGTTTGACGTCGTCGATCGATCGGCGTCACCATCGTCACGTCCGCCGGTCGACGACACATGCGCGTGCATGTGACCACCGGTATGCCCATGCTCGTGACTGTGCTGTGTGCCGTCGCCGTGGGAATGGACGTGCGTATGCGGTCGACGGCGCAGTCCGAACCACACACCCCAGGTGAAGTAAACCAAGCCGAACATGATGAGCATCCAGCCCGCAAACGACCCGCGATATGACTCGATGGTTTCAAGTTGAAACAATGTCAACCCGAGCGCCACACCCGCCAGCCCGAGAACCACCGAGCCAAGCACGTGACCGATGCCGCAGAGTACGGTAACCAACACGGTCTTCTTCAAAGACCACCGACCGGCCCGTGCCATCGCGACGAAGGGAAGGTAGTGGTCGGGTCCGAGCAGGGTGTGTACAAGCCCGAGCCCGGCCGCGGTACCGCATAGAAGTGTGATACTCTCGGTTCCGCTAATCATCTATTCGAACCGCCCGCCGCAATGAGGACAAACCGTATCCACGCCATTTCGTCTCGGTGCGACCCATCGCCCGGTACACTTGGCAGAGTGGCACTGGCGGGCCTGCGTTCCCGTCTCTTGGCCACACGTCGGGCACGCGACGGGATAATCGTTGAACCCCAGGTCGCGGTGGATGACAAAGTGCTTCCCACAGGTCGGGTTTTCACACATCACGTGGAAGTCGGCGGTGGTGGCTTGGGTCGCACCACCCGCCGGCGTCGGAGCAATCATTTCACCAACGCCCGACACCGCCCAAAACATGAAGACGACGCCAGCCGTATAAGCAATATATCGAACAACAGGCGTCTGCCAGATTAACGCGGGCTGTTCGCGAACGGCGTCGAGCCACAATGCTGCCTGATCGCGCCACGTCGGTATCTGGACGCGCAGCGCCTCGAACCACTCCACCAAACGATTGCGATTCTCCTGAGCCATGATTGACCGATTCTAGGACCAATCCCGCCGCGCGGCGATGGGGCTTCTGGCGGATCCAGGCGTCCGATCCACTCGGAACGGGCCGAGCTGCGCTCGGTCGCCGCCTACCTGGGTTACGCAAAAACCACTGCCACTTGAAAGAGCATAACTCTTTGCACGGCAGCACATTACGAGATATTCAAATAATGTGTTTTGTGCGAAGTCTGCGTTGACACTCATGCGATTCGGGGCTACAAAGGGGCCGTAGAGTTGCCACACATCGCACAAGAGAAACCGCACCGATCGCCCTGCTTTCGTCGGTGCATTATTCGCGAATACGGCTTTCTAGCCGTGGCGGACTTCCGGGATCGAAGCTATGCTCCGGTCTCGGAAGTTTTTTTGCGCCTCACCATCGGTAGCGCCTTGCTGGAGATGTCGCCTGACCACCCAATCGCAACGCCACACGATCCAGATCGCCACGGTCGTGGCCAACCGCGGGGTCTGCACCGAGCATTTTCGTCTGACCTTCCGCCTCCCGTCGTTTCCGCTCGCGTCTCCGGGACAGTTCGTCCACTTGGGACCAACCACCGGTCTCGCGGATGATTCCGCGATCTCCACAGGCCGACAACACACTCAGCAGTCACACGCGTCGCTTGCCCTACCGTTGTTGCGTCGCGCCTTCAGCATCGCCCGGCTTGAGCGCACTCCTGAAGGCGTATCGGTCGACGTGCTCTATCGCGTCGTCGGAACGGGGACGCAATGGCTGGCGTCGCTTGAAGTGGGCGGATCGCTAAGCGTTCTGGGACCGATGGGGAACAGTTTTCCGAAGCCCGCAAGTGGCTCAACGGCTTGGCTGGTAGCCGGCGGCGTTGGGCTACCGCCAATGCTCTGGCTGGCGGAGTCGCTTGGCGCTTCGGGGCACGACGCCGTAGCATTCTGCGGTGCGCGTTCACGCGACCTTTTAGCCCTGACGCTCGACGCGAACAACCCGCCAGCGATCGACGCGACTCGCGCGACGCCGTCCAGTCAAGAATTCGGAAGCTCTGGCGTGGTCATAGCCACTGATGACGGCTCGGTGGGATTCCACGGACATGTCGGCGCTGCCGTGCAGGCGTACCACGAGGCCCATCCGTCCGCTTCGCCCAAGCCGACCGTGTATACGTGTGGTCCAGAACGAATGATAGAATTCGTCGCGGAGTTCTGCGCTGAGCAAGGGTTCGTCTGCCATGTGTGCATGGAGCGATCCATGGCGTGCGGCACCGGACTGTGCCAATCGTGTGTCGTTGCAGTACGCGACGAGACCGATTCGCAGGGTTGGCGATATCGACTGTGTTGCGCCGATGGCCCGGTGTTCGACGCATCCACGATTGTTTGGAACGCCAACGCGCCGAGCTGACCTAGTGCTTCGTCACGACTCAAATTACGGGCTCGTCCGATCCGAGCCGCGACCGTGAGGGAGTGTTCTTAAGCTGTCACGAGCGGATTTCAATCCTCCGCTCCGTTACGGTCGCGGCTCGGTAAGCTCGTCTTTCGACGTGTGGAAGAGCACTTGCCAACCCATCGCACGTTCGACA
Organism: Phycisphaerae bacterium; assembly: GCA_029260075.1. Lineage (GTDB taxonomy): Bacteria > Planctomycetota > Phycisphaerae > UBA1845 > UBA1845 > OFTM250. Next base: position 328,006 of record JAJDDY010000023.1, on the reverse strand, counting down.
CCGGCGATCACAATGGCCCTCAGTGCATGTCGCAACGAACTACGCCGGCGGGTCTTCGGGCGGGGCTGTCCAGCACGCGACGCAGCGCGGTTCATAATGATCCGCACCGCCGATCATTTGGCCATCTACGATCGGCGTCACTCGCTGCGTGCGCACGGCCTCGTTCGTACACGTCGAACATACCGCCTTCAACACAACCGCCGAATCCGCACCGGCCATGATTCGCTGCATCAACGGAAACGGACGACCCCAGCTATCCCGATCGAGTGCGGTAACCAGAACGTCCACGCCGCGCCACGCGACGAGGTCAATCATTTCCGGCAATCCGTCATCGAAGAAGTGCGCTTCATCAATGGCCACGGCCATCGTGCCTGAGTGTAACAGCGGCGCCAAATCTGCTGATGATCGAATCGCTGTGGCTTGGTGTGTTCGTCCGGAGTGCGTCGCGATCGTCGCGCCCCCACAGCGCCGGTCGATCGCATGTTTGAATACTTGTACGACGTGAGGAGGCAACTCGGCCAAGCGGTCCAATAGGCGCGTCGTCTTCCCGCTGAACATACAACCGGTCATGACGAATACCGCACCCCGCGGTTGGGCTACGTCGACCGATCCATCGGTACGTGGCTGCCTGCGCTCCATCTGCATGGTCGCATTGTGAGCGGAAACCGAGCAAATGAACAGGGGGTTGCGGTACGGTCTGGCGCGAAGGATGTGTGACAGATTAGGCCTGTCGTGCAACAATGTTCGAAGGCGGCACGCCCTGTCAGAGCTGTGGGCGCAAGCCCACAGACATGATACGAACGAGCACAGCGCTTCTTCGATACCAGACCGGTCACAGGGCTCGCGCCCTATGCTCTGATAAATGACCGCCGATGCTCTCATGCACCCTGGCGCAACTACGCCGGGCTCGCTGCCGCAGGAACGACGGGGCCAATATACGCCGCGGTCTCAGACACGCGCTCTTCCCCGAACCGGAACAGCCTCGCACTGTTGAAAATCACGACGGCTGTGGCGACCGTGTGGGCCAGCGCCGCCATAATCGGCGTCAACGGGCCCCAAACCGCAAGGGTCATCATACCAACGATGAACACGACGCCGAAAATGATGTTCTGCCAGACGACGCTCATCGTGCCCTTGGACAGGCGAATCATGAAGGGCAGGTGCTTGAGGTCGTTGTTCATCAGCGCGACGGACGCCGAATTGATGGCCACATCGCTTCCCGCCGCCCCCATCGCGATACCGAGGTCGCTTGCTGCAAGCATGGGGGCATCGTTCACGCCGTCACCAACCACGGCCACCCGGTGTCCGCGGGCCTTGAGCGCGTCGACAAGCCGCAATTTATCCTCCGGAAGAACCTCGGCGTGCACCTCGGTACAGCCCATCTCCGCACCCACCCGCCGGGCCACCGACAACTTGTCACCGGTCACCATCGACAGGTGGCGAATGTTGAGCGTTCGTAGTTCGTCGAGGGCGACGCGGGCCTCAGTACGCGTTCGATCTTCAAGACCGATCCATCCGATGCAGCGGTCGTTCTTCGCGACGTAGAGCATGCTCACGCCTTCCGGTTCAGCGTAGTCTGGATTGTCCGTCAGACTCATTTCCGCGCCGGTCTCGCCAAGCCAGTTGCTTCGACCAACACGAACCTTGTCAGCGTTGATGTTGGCCGAAACGCCCCGACCAGCCACTTCCTCGAACGCTGTCGGATCAACCAATTCGATTTTGGCACGCTTAGCCACCGCGACCACAGCCAGGGCTGCGGGGTGTTTACTCATTTGCTCGGCGGAGGCGGCCGCGAAAAGTAGCTCTGCACCCTCCACGCCCGGCGCCGGTTTCATCTGCGTGACGGAGAGTTGGCCGGTCGTGAGCGTACCGGTTTTGTCGAAGATTACCGCCGTCAACTTCCGGGCATACTCGAGCTGCACGACGTTCTTGATCAAGATTCCGAATCGCGCGGCGCAACTGAGCGCCGCGACCATGGCCGTCGGCGTTGCGAGCACGAGGGCGCATGGGCAGGCGATGATGAGCATGGTGATCGCTTTGTGGACGCCGAGCTCTTTGTCTTCGCTGAAAAACCAAACCATTCCCGCAAGCATGCACACGGTCGGCGTGTACCAACTGGCGTAGTGGTCGATCAAACGCATGAGCGGCGTCCGCGTTTTCTCTGCACCTAGGATGAGTTCCTGGACACGCCCAAGCGTCGTATCGCGACCGGCCTTGGTGACCCGAACATCAAGTTGCCCGGTAAGGTTGGTCGTCCCGCTGAATACTTCGTCGCCCACGGCTTTGTCCGCCGGCAGTGACTCGCCGGTGATGTTGGCTTGGTTGACCGTCGACTCACCGGAAACCACATCTCCGTCCGCCGCGATGTTGTCACCCGGCCGGACGCGAATGACGTCGGTGGGTGTCAATTGCGAGGCGTCTACCCGCTCTTCCGATCCGTCGGGAAGCAATCGATGGGCCTTTTCCGGAGTTAGGCGAAGGAGTGACTCGATCGACGCCCGGGCGCCGAGCGCCGTTCGCGTTTCGATCAGGTTCGACAGCACCATAAAGAACGCAATGATTCCGGCTTCTTTGTAGTCACCAAGCGTGATGGCGGCGACGATCGCGAGCGCCACCAACTCGTCCATGTGGTTTTGCCCACTGGCGAGGCATTTCAGGGCATGCCACACCAACGGTGCTCCGAGCATGACCGCACCCAACAGGGCAATCAGATCGGAATAGGGATTGCTGATTCGGCCATCTGGACCAGCGACCATCTCAAACTGGAACAGTGTTCGCGCCACGACGGGAACGTTCACGATAAACGCACTGAGCACGAGCATCCCGCCCATCAGCGTACCGATGAGCATGCCGCTTGACTTGACCGTTTCCGCCTGTACTTCGTGCAGGTGTGCGTGTGCCATGTAAGCCGATCCCAAATACCGCCGGAGGAACGCCCTGAAGCGACGACTCGCCGCCCAAGACCGAATCCACAGAAGACGGGTCATACCATCGGAACGCCGCTTCCGTCAACCGCGCGCGAACCCGCCGTGTGTGGGCGATACTACGTTGCAAGCCAGGGATTGGTTCGACGTAGGGTCAATGGCGCCGCCTGGGATGTAGACTTGTAGCCCTTGTTCGACATGGAACGCAGCTGAGTCCGACCCCGGACAGTCGCCAAGACCGGTCGCACAATACCTACCGGACCGTTCGCAGAGCGATTGGCTACGACTACGGCACGTCGCGATTCGAGCCGAAGTTGTTCCCGTAGATGATATAGGCGTCGCCCACGTTGGATCGTCGCCCTGTGGCGGCGTCGCTGCCCGGTGCGTCTGGTCCTTGTGGAAAACTGGGGTCGATAAAATCGGCACGCGGGTTGCCAATCGCAATGTCCCCGAACCCGTCGCTATTGATGTCGCCGATGAACCCAACCGTCGTGGGTGCAGCCTCGTTCGGTCGCCCCTTCACGTAGGGGCTGATGAACACGATGCCGGGGAGATCGCGTGTTCCGACACTGGATAGGTTCCACGTGGTATTGGTGAGGTGGGTTCCCCCAAAAATCAGGTAGACAACGCCGAGCCGCTCGCGGCCCGCCGCATCGCGCCGAACCTCGCCCGGTACCGCGATAAGGATGTCACCGAAACCGTCTTGATTGAAATCGCCCGCCGTGGCGACGTCCATACCTGCGCGATGTCCCGCTGCTGATCCGAAGAACTTAACACCCGGAAGTTCGCTCGTACCCAGTTGATTAAGGTCACGGTCACCGTCGATAGAGACGCCGCCGAATACGATGCCCACAAAGCCGTTGTCGACTACGTTGGCGCAGCAGTCGCCCCCGTTCTTCCCCAAGATGCAGCTGCTGTCCGGAGAACATTCGCCGGAGAGGCAACAAAACACGCAGCGGTCATCCGCGTCGACATCGCCGTCGTTGTCGTAGTCAAACTCTTTGCACCGGTCATCAGAGAAGAGTTCGTCAGCACTACGTTCACAGCCGTCAAAGGAAGAAGCTCGGAAATCCCCCTGATCCAAGAAACCGTCGTTGTTGAAATCGCCACCGCACGACGTACGCGAGATGGAGCCAAAGTCGGCACGTGGTGAACCGAAGAAGACGTCGTCGACCCGGTCCCCGTTGACATCGAGGCCCGTGGTTTGACGCCAACCGATTTGATCGTTGGTGCTGTTGCCACGAATCCTCAACATGGGCGGCCGGAGCACACGATCATCAGCGTTGGAAAGACGCACCACGCCCAACGGCGTACGTGAATAGATGATGTAAACGGCGCCGGAATCCGTAAGCGATGCGCTACGGTCGTTCAGCGGCGCCCCGCACAGAATATCATCGAGCCGATCCGTTCCCCGGTTAAAATCACCGGCGGAACTGGCTCCGCCAAGCCTGTCGTTGATGTCTTCAGGAAAGATTTCCACGGTATCTGCAGGGATTACGTAGTGTCGCGCCGTAAGATTGGCGCCGCACGAGCCCAACGGGGGAAACTCGAAATTGTCGAGGCGTGGTTGGCGACAGGTTCCGGCATCGTCGTTGTTATCTCGTTGTGTTACCACGTTGTAGTCGAAACCGGGAAAGATAACGATGTCGCCCTTGAACATGGTTGACCGGATTTGCGTGGACGTCGCGACTCCGATTTCGTCCGCCAGATCTTGAAGATAACGCTGATTCGTCGGCGCAGATACGATGATTTCATCGAGTCCGTCGCTGTTGAGATCGCCGATGGATGCGACGGCCTGCCCGAATAGGCCGTTGCGCGGTGGCTGATCCAGGGAGAACGCATCTATCATGTCGAACCCGCCCGCGACGAATCGCGCACCGGCGATACGATCTGGCTCGCTGGTTGTCACGCCATCTACTGCAGAATTGTCGGCGCGCGCGATAATCGCTCCAGACGAATTATTCAAGGGGGCTGAAGGTTCGAAAATCCCGGCGGTGTTCAATATGATGGGTAGTTGTCCGACCAATTCCAGCGAGATCGATGTCGTGTCCAGCCGACCCGGTGTGGGCGTAACGCGCGGAGCGTTGTCTCGATTCTCACTATTGACGATGATCGCCATACCACCAGCGTAGAACGCATCTCTGTCGCGTACCGGATCCGTATCGTTGCGATTGTTCACGATGAGGTCGGGATAGCAGCCTAGCAAACCGGGTTGGTCGTCGCCTGGGTCGAAATCGGTCCCATCGAAAGCGCCGTGTACATGGGATAGGCCGAACATTAACTCAGGGCGTCCGTCGCCGGTGAGGTCTCGGATGAAGCTCACGTCGGTAATTCCATTCGTTCGGGCGGTTTCGTCACGCGTCCGCCCGAAAAGAAGATCATCAACGTTGCGCAACGGAGGCGCCTGGAATACGGCGCCGGGCACCGCCCCCGACACGCCATTGACTGAGACCGTTCCGCCAAACCGCTCGCCTGGTTTCCCATAAATCAGATAGGCTTCGCCGACCGGTCCGACATTTTGTGGGTTGCCGAACTGGGCCGCGACGACGAAATCGTCGACGCCGTCGAAGTCAAAATCCGTCACGGTCGTCAAGCTTGATCCCAGCGAGGCGCCGGGATTGAACCCTTGGAGCTTGGCCCCGGACTTCGTTCGACCAACGTCGTTGAGGTCTACAACGCCGGCAGCCAACTGCACGATGCTAAGCGTTCCGACCGCGTAACTATGTACGCGGGGGTTTGTGCCATCGTCGATCGTGGCCCGAATGAAGTACGGGGCGCCACCGGGAAGCGGTGGGAAACGAGTCAGATCGATCGTAATGGGAACGGTGATAGGCGATGCAGCCGTACCGTCGAGAATCGTACGATCGTCGATGACGATAATCCGTGACGGATCGGGATTGGCCGGGTCATCGTTGTTCGGATCGCGATCGACGTCGAGAACCACGAACAGACGAACGGCACTATCCACATCGAACGGTGTCGTTGCGCCGGCGAGCGTATCATTGGCTTGCAGCGTGATCGACAGCTCATCATCCTGGGCCACACTCAGGTTAACTTCCGGTGAAGTAACGGCCACTGTCGGCGGAACGGTCTGCGGACCGGTACCCTCTTCAGCGATGATGATTTGAAGCGGCTGCGACCCTGTTGCGCCGTCCAAAATCGCGAGAGACTCTACGGGGGCGTTGACGCCGTCGTCGATGATGCCCAACAAGCTATATGGCCCCGGCGCGATCAATGAGGTAGCCACGGAAAACAGACCTGGTTCGACGTTTTCGGAAATGCCAGATACGAGAAGTGTCCGCGCGTTGGTTCCGGTGTTCACGAGCAGGAAGCTAATGAGCGCGTCGTCATCGCGGTCCGAGTCGGTCCACTCGATCAGGAACCGATCGCCCTGACCGATGGTGATGTTGCCACTTGGCGCCGTAATCTGCAACGTCGGCTGCTCATTGCCCTGGTCGCCGCCCGGACCGTTGATGATGAACGGCTGCGGTGCACTGCCGCACGACAGGATACCGATCACGACCGCAGCGGAGAGGGCAAAACGCATCGTCGATCCCCAACCACGCATATGAGTAACGCTTGGACGCATCAGCTAGACTCCTGGCAAACGCTTCGGATTCCGAGGATAATTAAGGGCATCAGTAAAGCCGCTTTGCTGTCGACCCCGACCAGAAACAACCGGTGTATCGCTGGCGTTGATCTTTGGAAAGCATTTTGCATATTCTGGGGACCACCGTCTATCCGGTGGTTGCGCACCTAACCGTGCCAAACAAGGGGAATCGTACGGGAATAGCGATCCGGCATCCCTGCCCAAATTCGCCGCAACACACTCGGGAGGTCTCAAGGCACCGCCAGTGGTGTTTCATCCGCAAACAGTCCCACGGGCGGGAAACACACCGGCTCCCCGGCACAAATCATAGTCGCGGGCCAACTGTCTCGTCAAGCGACGCCGTAACCCAGCCCCGGAGCCACGACGCATTTAGCCGTACTGTTGCGAACCCGCCGTCACGCCCTGTGCCCTTCCTCCCACAGAGCGACCGTCCAACTCCAGTAGCGGCACCGCATGGGCGACATGCCGGAGGCGTGCGCGCTGCCCTCGTCCACGTTGACGACGACGCGCTCGGATCGTACGATCCCGGGCGTGTTGTCTTTCCCGACGATATGTGGTGTTCGCACCCTATCGGTCGATCTCGCTACGTGTGCTTTGTTTTCGTGGAGACGTATTGTGGCTCGAACTTGCACCCTCAAAGGAAAACCGCTTACGCTCACCGGTCCGGAGCTCAGACCTGGCGACACGGCACCGGATGCCACGTTGAAGAAGACGCTGGTCGACAACGTACGCATCGCCGACACGGCTGGCAAGGTTCGTATTTTCAGCGTCGTGCCTTCGCTCGATACACCGGTATGCGCTGAACAAACGAAACGGTTCAATGAAGAGGCGGCCGCACTTCCGAACGCAAGCTTCTTTACGATCAGTTGCGATCTTCCGACGGGTATGGCAAGGTTCTGTGGCGCTGAGGGTATCGACCCGGAACGACTCCAAGTGCTCAGCGACCACTTTGATACCAGCTTCGGCAAGGCCTACGGAACGCTTCTGGCCGACTTGCGTATCGAAACCCGCGCGGTTTTTGTTGTCGACAGCGCCAATACGATTCGCTATGCCGAATACGTTGCGGAAGTCACGAACCACCCGGACTACGACGCCGTGCTGGCCTGTGTGAAGGAAATCGCGGCGTCTTAAGCAACAAGCTGGACAAACGAGGCTGAGGCTACGTATTGTTGCATTCGCGGTCGCGCCGGGCCAAGCGGCTCGGTCAAACCAACAGGAGTCGATACACTGTGACACAGTTTCCACCGCCGCCCGAACCATCGCGTCCGCCGAGTGATCCGTTCACGCCGCCACCACCTGCACCCCTGCCGCCGTATAGTAAGGCTGCGATCACCGGTTTTGTTCTCTCCCTTGTCGGCTGCACGGCTGTCGCCGCACCATTTGGGCTCATTTTCGGTATTGTCGGCATCACCAAGACGGGAGGCAATCGTCTTCGTGGTCGCGGACTGGCGATCGCGGCCATTCCAATCTCTCTGGTGAGCGGCGTGGCTGGCGTGTTCTTCGGTCTTGGGATGGCGGTATTTGCTTCGGTGGCAATCTTCCAGGTGCGTTTGCCGGAGGTTCTTTCCGCCGACGCTGCACACGTCGAAGATGCAATGGCGGTTTTGCGTGATGTGGCGACTAAAGACTTCAACGACGCCGTGTCGGACGAACAGCTAACGGCGTGGCTCATAGCCGTCGGAACGAAACACGGAAAGCTTAACGGTCCCGTGCCCCCTCCTGTCAGTACGGCCGGCAATCTCATCACCTATACGGGACAATTCGCCAGCGGTTCCGCCGACATATCACTGAGGTCGGGCTTGGACGGCTTCGCACTCAAGATCGACGACATTATGGTCGCAGGATCGTCACCTCGCGGATCGCCATAGATCCCGCGCGCTTACTCGCTGGCTTCCTGCGCTTCAATCCGGCGAAGTATGCTGAACGCGTGGATGTATCGCCGGAAACGACGCCACGTGTGTATTCCCATGAGCACCCCCAAGAACAACATCGTCCCACCGACCCAAAGGCGAGCCGGATCGGTCGGTTTGATACCGCTATAACCGAACCACGCACCCACAGCCACGAACACCGACGTCGCGAGCATATCGAAAAACGGGAATTCCATATTGTGTGGGGCGAAAATGCCCTTCATGAGCTGCGGGCGGGTGTTGTATTCTTGACCGCATTCCGGACAGTTGTAGGCACGGGGTAGCGCACGCAGATTGTAACCGCACCCGCCACAGTATGTAGAAGTCATGATGCGCCGGTCGCGATCGATGTCCTCCGCTTCGCGCTCAAGATCTCTGTTGCTGAGTGGCATGATGACGGCCTCGATCGCGGGACGGACTAGTGCTCCGTCACCGCAAAATCTACGGGTTTGCAACGGTATCAGAGCCGTGGGCGTCAGCCCGCGGACCGGTCCCACCGCTGGCGCGGCGGGCTCTGACCGGCGTGCCTGCCTCCGGTGGTGCGGGCGCCGACACCCCGAGGATTAACGTGCGACGGGGCACTAATGAATCGTCACACTTCGAGTGACGGGTATGCGGAGCCGCGCCCGTAAGGAAGCGGTCGTGTGACAACCGGTCGCGGCAGCTCGAAACACTCCCACGCGCTCGCGACTCAGACCAGCCCGTCTTCGAGACGCACCAGAGCACTAACGGGCCTTTGAAAAAGCGTGGTACCGGCTTCCAGCCGGTGATCTATCGGCGATTTCGCCTTTCTCACCGGGACTCGGTACGCTGTCACGGTCGGGTCCTCGGCGACCGATTGAATTCCGGCGTTGCTCAACACACTGCTAACGAGCAAATAGCGCTTCGATGAACGACTCCGGAGAAAACACTTCAATATCGTCCGGCGTCTCTCCTAATCCGACGAACTTGACGGGCACGTCGAGTTGATCGCGTATGCCCACGATAATGCCCCCCTTTGCGCTGCCGTCAAGTTTGGCCAAGAAGATACCGCTTACCGACACGTGCTCGGAGAATCGCCTTGCCTGTTCGATGGCGTTTTGACCGATCGTCGCATCGAGCACGAGTATGACTTCGTGCGGCGCAGCGGGAATCTTGCGCTGGACAACCTTTTGAATCTTGGCCAGCTCGCGCATGAGATGGTCCTGCGTGTGCAGGCGACCAGCCGTGTCGATAAGTAGGACATCCGCGTTTCGCGCCACAGCAGCTTCGCACGCGTCATAGGCCACGGCGCCGGGGTCGGCGCCTTGACCGTGCTTGACGATCTGAACGCCGGTGCGCTCCGACCAGATGCTAAGCTGCTCAACAGCCGCAGCCCGAAACGTATCGCAGGCGCCTAAGATCACCCGCTTACCCCTCTGCGTGAAGTGCTGAGCGAGCTTCGCGATACTCGTCGTTTTCCCCGATCCGTTGATCCCCGTGACCAGGATGACGGTCGGCCCCTCGTCGACCCAATTCACGTCACGGTCGGACTCAGGCCACATGTCGATGATGTGTTGCTTGACGTAATCGACGATCTCTTCTTCTTGGGTGATCTGCCCTTTCTTCCACGCCGATCGGACCACGTCCATCAGCCGCGTCGTTGTCGTCGGGCCAAAGTCGGCCACGAGCATGACGTCTTCCAATCGGACGAGCGTATCCTGATCGATTCGTTGCCCGATCCGCAGGACCGATCGAAACCCGGCGGAGACTTTCTCTCGCGTCCGCGACAGCCCCTTCTTGATTCGATCGAACAAGCCCATTAGCTAGCAGACTCCGACGAGGGCAGCGTGCTGCGGTAGACTTCGTCCAAGATGCCGTTGACAAAACCCGGCGTTTCCGGACCGCCATAGACCTTGCCGATTTCAATAGCTTCCGTCAGCGCGACTTTTGGTGGAATCCTTCCGCCGAGCATCTCAACCAGCGCAACACGCATGAGGTTTCGATCGACCGGTCCCATGCGTGTCAAGCTCCAGCCGGAACCGGTGCGCTCGATTCGCTCGTCGATGTCTGAACTGTCTAACCAATAGGACCGGACCAACGATGCGGCGTACTCCGCGATCGGACCGCGCGCCTCCGACGCCGTGAAGAAATCGTCCATCGTCCCGATGGAATCGTCCTTCTGCACGTCCCATTGACAAAGGGCTTGCATGGCCAGTATTCGAGCTTGGCGACGGTCAATCGGCATGGTGGATCAGTCAGACTCGGGGAGTTGATCTATGAGGTTGGCCAACTCGATCGCACTGAGGGCGGCGTCGGCGCCTTTGTTGCCTGCTTTGGCGCCCGCACGCTCGACCGCTTGCTGCAACGTGTCGGCAGTGATGACGCCGAAGGTGGTTGGCACGCCTGTCTCGCAGCCTACGCGCCCGATCCCGCGAGCCGCTTCACTGGCGACGTACTCGAAGTGCGGGGTTTCTCCGCGAATGACGCAGCCGAGGCAAATCACCGCATCGAACGCGCTGGTGTCTGCAAGCTTCTCCGCCATGAACGGCAACTCGAAGGCACCGGGCACGTACACACAGGTGATGTCGTCGTCAGCGCAGCCATGGCGCGTTAGAGCGTCCACCGCGCCGCCGAGCAGTTTGGAGGTGATGAAGTCGTTGAATCGGCTTACGACGATCGCAAACTTCTTCCCTTCAGCCAACAGTTGTCCTTGCAAGATTTTTGGCATTAAACATCCAGTCAGTCAGTTCTTTCCGTGGAGGGTCGAACGCTCGCGACAAGCTACGATCGCATGGCCATCGGGTCAAACATCGACGATTACAATGCGTGGTCGTTTAGTTCGTTCCCGTCCGGGTCGATACCGTCCGGCGCGGTGGACTCGCTGATGGTATATGTACCGTCAAGCCATCGGCCGAGGTCGACCATCTTGCATCGTTCGCTGCAAAAGGGACGGAACGGCGCATCTTCATTTCGTTCCACCGAAAGAACCGTCTGGCAGAGCGGGCATTCAAAACGTGGCACGGCCTACCCCCTCACGACGATTGATCGCCCTTCTTCTTCGTGGACTCTTTCTTCGTGGTCGACGCAGTGGAATCGGTCTTGGTTTTCGACTCACCCTTGGTGTCCGACTTGGTCTTGTCGACGCCGGATTCCTTGTCGGCCTTGGCGTCCTTCTTATAGTTTTCGCTGCGGTAGTCGGTTTGATAGAACCCAGCGCCTTTGAAGATGATGCCGGCGCCGGTTCCGATTCGCCGCGTGACGGGCGCGTTGCAGTCGCAGGGTTTGGGATCGTCCTTCTTGAGCTTCTTACGCGCCGGCTCGGTGATCGGCTGGAACATTTCGAACTCGATACCGCACTTGGTACATTCGTAGTCGTACGTTGGCATCGTGCGTGGTACTCCGATATTAACCTTGGGAACCGTCGGCCGTCTGTCCCGCTTGCTGACCTTGCTGCGGCGTTGACGCATCATCTTCAGAATCAGACGCCTTGGAGACGATCACCTTCGCGGGTCGCAATACGCGATCCCACAGGTGATACCCTCGGGCCACTTCTTCGATCACCTGCCCGGACTCGTGCTCCGCCGATGGCCGCTGCATGAGCGCTTCATGAACGGTCGGGTCGAACGGCGTACCCAAAGCGTCGACGGGTTTAAGGCCAAACGACGTTAGCGCTGTGACAAGGTTTTGATGAACAAGTCGAACGCCGTCCACCACGGCCTCCAAGTGTTCCGACGAATCGGCAGCCACAAGGGTGCGATCGAAATCATCGATTACACCGAGTAGCGACTTCATCAAGTCGGCGTTGGCGTAGCGGATCGATTCGGTTCGTTCAGCGGCGGCGCGGCGTTGTGCATTCTGGTAGTCGGCCCGAACCCGAAGGAGGTTGTCCTCGAGCTTGGCGATCCGGTCTCGTAGTTCTTCGACGGTCTCCGGTGTCTTGGAATCCGTGTCGACGTCGGTCGAAGCGACTGCTGCGCAGCCTTCAGCGACGGCTTGATCCTCCGCCTTGCCTGTAGACGCGGTCGCATCCAATGGATCGACGTGCGTGTCCGCTTGCGACTTCTTGTTGGTCTTGGTTCTCTTCATGATTGCGACCCTACCGCCCTCAATCCCGATCGCCGCCGGCGATGTACTCCACCACCTTGTCGAAGAATCCCTTCGATTCCGGCAACACCGATTTGTCCTCCGTTTCTGCAAACTGGCGGAGTATGGATTCCTGATGCTTGTTCATCTTGCGTGGAATTTCGATGAGTACCAAAACGAGTTCGTCGCCTCGCCGTCCGGTTCGCAGATCGGGCACACCCAGCCCGGCCAAACGCAACACCTGTCCGTGCTGGGTTCCGCGCGGAATCGTCAACTGCGCCTTGCCCGTTAGCGTGGGCACCTCGACATTCGCCCCGAGCGACGCCTGCGTGAAACCGATGGGCATTCGACACACGAGGTCGTTGTCCTGACGCTCCAAGAACGGGTGGGCAGCCACACGAACGTAGCAGTGTAAGTCGCCGCGTTCCGCTCCGTCGGGTCCGGGCTCACCCTCGCCGCGCAGGCGGATAGCTTGCCCGTCATGGATCCCTGCTGGTATCCGCGCGAGCACGGATCGATTCTTTGCCGCGCGACCGGTTCCACGGCACGGACGACACGGCGTACTGATCGACGAGCCTCGCCCTCGACAGGCAGGACACGTAGTGATCACGCGCCCGAGCAACGCACCGAGCCCACCGGTCTGCTCAACTTGACCGTATCCGCCACACGTGGCGCACGTTTTTCGCTTGGAGCCCGGCGCAGCGCCGGTGCCCCCGCACGGATCACAAAGATCCTGCGTCGTATAATCGATCGTCCGCTCAGTGCCTTCGAGCACTTCAGCGAGCGTCACTTCGATCTGGGTTTGCAAGTCGGCGCCGCGCTGGCTGCGCCGACGACCACCGCCAAAGGTGGACCCGAAGATGTCGTTGAACATCGAGAAAATGTCGGACGCACCCATGTTGGAATAGTCATGGATGCCGGCCCCGCGAAGTCCCGCGTGGCCGAACTGGTCAAACTGCTGCTTCTTCTCGACGTCGGACAGCACCTCATAGGCCTCCGCCGCCTCTTTGAACTTCGTCTCGGCCCCGGAGTCGCCGTTTCTGTCCGGATGAAATTTGTGCGCCAGCTTGCGATAGGCCTTCTTGATCTGCTCAGCGGTGGCATCGCGAGCAAGCCCAAGAACGTCGTAGTAGTCGCGTTTGGCTGCCGACAAGTTCGTCACCTCAACCGGTGTCCCGCGCGACCGGATTCTGCGAGTTTCTCGGAACGCGCGAATCGTGCGGCACCCGATGTGTGCCACCGCTTACAAGCAGTGCGGATGTCCCGCCGGACGTACACTGCTCAACCGCAGCGGTACGCCAACGAGGAGACCGAAACGGCCCAAAACACAAAGGGCGGACCTGGCAGTCCGCCCTTCGCCAGAGTTATCAAAAACTACGTGGTCTATCGGACAGCGTGCGGGATGATCTTCGACTCATCCTTCAAGTCTGTCACGAGCAACTCCGTCGTTAGCATCAGTCCAGACACACTCGCCGCACTTTGCAGCGCTACGCGGGAGACCTTCGCGGGATCGATGATCCCAGCCTTGAGCATGTCGCAGAACTCACCCTTGCGTGCGTCGAACCCATAGTTTCCACGCTTTTCGAGGATTTGTTCCACGACAACTTCACCCTCACGACCGCCATTGGCGACGATCTGGCGGGTCGGGGCGCGAAGGGCAGCAACCACAACGTCGACGCCTAGCTTCTCGTCGCCACGGGCCTTGCTTCGCGCGCCGGATGCGGCTTCAATGGATCGCAGGAAAGCTACGCCGCCGCCGGGAACGATACCCTCTTCAGCAGCCGCCTTAGTGGCGTTGAACGCATCGTCGACGAGATCTTTTCGTTCTTTGACCTCAATCTCCGTGGCCCCACCCACGCGAATAACCGCGACACCACCGGTCAACTTCGCGAGTCGCTCTTGAAGCTTCTCGCGGTCGTAGTCGCTGGTCGTGGCCTCGATCTGACTGCGAATCTGATCGCAGCGGGACTTGATGGCCGACTTCTTGCCGGCGCCTTCGATGACCGTCGTCGCGTCCTTCGTCACCACAATCTTCTTTGCGGTGCCCATTTCCTTGAGCGTGATGTTCTCGATCTTCATGCCAAGGTCTTCGCTGACGAGCGTAGCGCCCGTAAGCGTGGCAATATCGCCAAGCAGGGCCTTGCGTCGATCACCGAAGCCAGGAGCCTTGACGGCACATATCTTGAGCGTGCCGCGAATCTTGTTGACGACCAGGCCCGCCAAGGCTTCGCCGTCGACATCCTCCGCGATAACGAGCAACGCCCGCCCGCTGGCGGAGACGCTCTCGAGCACCGGAAGAAACTCGCGAAGATTCGAAATCTTCTTTTCGTAGACCAGGATGGCTGCGTCGCTGAGGACGCACTCCAACGAACCCGGGTCGGTCATGAAGTATGGCGACAGGAAGCCCTTGTCGAACTGCATGCCGTCGACAACTTCTTTCTCCGTCTCCAGCGACTGACCCTCTTCGACCTCGACGACGCCTTCGGTACCGACATCGTCCAGCGCCGCCGCGAGCAGCTTGCCGATTTCTTCGTCGCCGTTGGCGGAAATCGTTGCCACCCTGGCGAGATCGTCGTTCGATCGCACCTTGGTCGAAAGTTTTTCGATGGCATCAACCGCCGCCGCAACAGCCAGATCGATTCCGCGCTTGACGGCCATCGAATTGGCGCCGGCGGACACGGCCTTGAACCCTTCGCGGAAGATCGCTTCAGCCAAGACGGTGGCGGCGGTCGTACCGTCGCCGACTTCGTCGCTGGTTTTCGAAGCCACTTGGTTGATGAGCTTGGCGCCCATGTTTTCAAAAGGTTGTGCCAGCTCAACTTCCTTGCTGACGCTGACGCCGTCCTTGGTCACGCGTGGCGCGCCGAACGACTTCTGCAGGAGGACGTTACGCCCCGTCGGACCCATCGTGGTCTTGACCGCTTTGGCGAGTTTGGTGAGACCCTCGAGGATCTCCTGCCGTGCGTCCTGCGAATACATCATTTGCTTGGCCATGGCCAACTACTCCTTGTCGTCTTGAATTCGGCTTACTTGTCCACAACGGCCAAAATGTCGGTTTCTCGGAGAACGACGTACGTCTCCGTGTCGAATTCCACTTCCGTACCCGCGTACTTGCCGTAAAACACGTGATCGCCCACGGACACGCCCATCTCACCCCGACTTCCGCTGTCCAGCAGCTTGCCCGGTCCGGCGGCAATAATCACGCCACGCTGGGGTTTTTCCCTCGCTGAGTCGGGTAGGATAATGCCCCCGACCGTCTTCTCGTCACCCTCAAGCGGGTCTACAAGAACGCGATCGTCGGTCGGTCGAAACTTAATCTTCTTCTTGGATGCTGTAGCCGTTGCCATTGTCTTCTAGCTCCGTAATTGTGAACGCCGCCCGATCAAGGAGCGGGTCATCGTTTTCATCAGAAACCTCGGAGAGCCCCGCTTGCGACCACAGCACAGTGTGGTCCGGCGGCGGTTCGTCCAAAGGGTCTAGTAATCCATGTCCTCGCCCATGCCCACACCATCGTCGCCACCGTCATCGGCCGGTTTTTCGGAGATGCACACCTCGGTGCTGAGCAGGATACGTGCGACACTGCTGGCGTTTTCGAGGGCACAACGAACCACTTTGGTCGGATCGATCACGCCATCCTCAACCAGGTCGGTGTACTCACCGGTGTCCGCGTTGAACCCGAACGCACCTGGCTTCGAACCAACCTTGTGCAGGACGACGCCGGGGTTGACGCCGGCATTCGCTGCGATCTGCTTCATCGGAGCCGCAAGAGCCTCGCGAACAATTTCCGCGCCGGTCTTCTCGTCGCCGCTCAACTGCATACCGTCGATGGCGCTGGCACAGCGAATAAGCGCTACGCCGCCGCCAGGAACGATACCCTCTTCGATCGCGGCACGCGTGGCGTGCAAGGCGTCTTCGATGCGGGACTTCTTTTCTTTCAATTCGGTCTCAGTGGCGGCGCCGACATTGATTCGAGCGACTCCACCAACCAACTTGGCGCGACGCTCCTCGAGCTTCTCGCGATCGTAGTCCGACGTCGTCGCGTCGATCTCGGCGGCGATCTGCTTGATTCGCGCGGTCAGCTCCGCCGTGGAGCCCGCCCCTTCGATGATCGTGGTGTTGTTCGCATCGACTCGAACTTTCTTCGCCTGACCAAGATCGCTGATGGACAGCTTCTCCAGGTCGAGACCGAGATCTTTCATCACCGCCGTACCACCGGTCAACACCGCAATGTCACCAAGCATGGCCTTGCGACGGTCGCCATAGCCGGGCGCCTTGACTGCACACACGTCGACGATGCCCCGCATCTTGTTGACGACGAGCGTCGCCAGCGCTTCACCTTCGACGTCTTCGGCGATAATGAGCAGCTTGCGCTTGGCTTTGGAAACCTTTTCCAGGATCGGAACGAGCTTGGGCACGCTGCTGATCTTGTCTTCGCAGATCAGGACGAACGCCTTATCGAACGAGCACTCCATTCCGTCCTGGTCGGTCACGAAATGAGGCGAGAGGAATCCGCGATCGAACTGCATACCCTCAACCACGTCGATCGTGGTGTCCGAGGTCTTGCCTTCCTCGACCGTGATCACGCCGTCGTTGCCGACTTTCTCAAAGCAGTCAGCCAGCAACTTGCCGATGACCGAGTCGTTGTTGGCTGAAATCCGAGCGACGTTCACGATGTCAGACTTGTTCTTCTTGACCGACCGAGACAAACCACCCAGACCCTCGACCACTTTCGCGACGGCCTTGTCGATGCCGCGACACAGGGCGAAGGCGTCAGCGCCGGCGGCGATGTTCTTCAGGCCACCCTTGAACATGGCCTCAGCCAGCACCGTCGCCGTAGTCGTGCCGTCACCAGCCACCTCACTGGTCTTGCTGGCGGCTTCCTTGACGAGCTGGGCGCCCATGTTCTCGTACTTGTCGGAGAGTTCGATTTCCTCAGCGACCGAAACGCCGTCCTTGGTCACGGTCGGTCCGCCCCAGCCCTTGTCGAGCACAGCGTTGCGTCCGCGAGGGCCAAGCGTTGATTTGACCGCCCTGGCCAGCTTCTCCACACCATTCCATAGGGCCTGTCGGGCGTCTTGCTCGTAGGCCAATTGCTTCACCGCCATATCATCAGTCTCCTCTGCGCGTTGGGGTTGGAAGCGTCTATTCTTTCCAAGTTCGTTCTACGGGGCCTGCGCGATCGGCGCAGCGCACCTGTAGACAGTGGGTCACTATGCACATGCTGGACCATGATCGGTTAATACCTGGACTATTGCTAACGTGCTGCGAACAATACACTTACGACCAGAGCATAGACGGCGGGCATCTCGCTTCGCGCTGCCAGCTTGGCAGGCGGCCGCCCGCGCGGTTCCTCTGCGTGCCAAATTGACAGCGATCCCGAACGATTCGTCCGCGCCGGGAGCCACTGCGGACGGGGTGTGTGACAGATTGGGCGGGTCGTACAACAATGCTTGAAGGCGGCACGCCCTGTCAGAGCTGCGGGCGCAAGCCCACAGACATGATACGAGCGAGTACAGCGCTGCTTCGATACCAGACCGGTCACAGGGCTTGCGCCCTATGCTCTGATAAATGACCGCCGATTCTGTCATACGCCCCTGCGGACGCGCTCGCACCACCAAGACATTGTGGCGTCCCGCGGTTCGCCGTACGGTTATTCGATTGAGTCTCAACCGCTGGCGTTGCCCGGCGATTGCTGAAGGAAACCCACTGCCATGCCAAAACAATCAGACATCATCATTCGCCTCGCTACGGCCACCGACGCAGACACGGTCGCAGCGTTCAACAAGGCTATGGCCGAGGAGACGGAGGGCAAGACGCTCTCTGACGACGTCATTTCGTCCGGTGTCGCTGGAGCACTCCGGGATCCGGAACGGTCGCTTTATTTCTTGGGCATGATCGGTGCCGCTGTGGCCGGGCAAACCATGATCACCACCGAATGGAGCGATTGGCGGAATGGCTACTTCTGGTGGATTCAAAGCGTCTACGTTCACCCCGACTTCCGCCGACGCGGCGTCTTCCGCTCGCTCTACGCCCATATCCGCGACCTGGCGCAGGAACGGTCCGACGTCCGCGGGCTGCGTCTCTATGTACACAACACCAATACGAGGGCGATCGAGGCGTACAAAACGCTGGGTATGACGATGACCGAGTACCTTCTCTGTGAAGAGGTTTGGTAGAATTCGGACACTCAAGCGCGAGGCGCGACGCTGCGCAGAAGAATTTGACACGTGTGCGGCGTGCGGTACGATGGGGGTCTATGCGTACCGGGAAAATGTACATTGTGGCCGCACTCTTGGGCGGGAGCGCGCTGTCGGTTTGGGGGGCACCTCAACGCAACGACTGGCGGTTCGACGTGCGCATTCATGACCCCGAGCGAATCAGGTTGCGACTTCCCGGCGACAAGTCAGAAACCACGTACTGGTATGTGATTTACGAGGTGATCAACAACACGGGTAGAGACCGACATTTCTTCTCGTCGTTTCGGCTCGTGCCCGATACGCTCGCCGTCGTTCGTGGTGGTGATGCGATCAGCCCGTCTGTGTACGACGCCATCATGGCCCGTCATCGCAAAGAGATTCCGTTCCTCACCGAACCGAACAAAGCGTTCGGCATGTTGTTGCAAGGACAAGCGAACAGCCGCACGACCATGGTGGCGTTTCGAGATTTTGATGTTCAGGCGAACTCGTTCACGATCTTCGCGAGTGGGTTCTCCGGACTTGTCGAGCGTATGCCCAACCCGATTTTTCGTTCGGATCGTCCGGAGTCACCGGAAAACATACGCGCCTTTATGAAGCGTGAGACCCTGGAGATTCGGTACGATCTCCCGGGCGATCCGGAAACACGAGCGCGAAGTGCGCCGCTTCGCCGATCCAAAGCATGGGTGATGCGTTAGTAGATTGCCCAAAATACACGACGCGGGAAAGCAACCTGGGGTCGTCACCGGCGGAAACCCGTCGGGAAGTTTTGTTGATGGAGTAGTTGATCATGGCACATAAAAAAGGACAGGGGTCGTCCCGCAACGGACGCGATAGCAACCCACAATACCGCGGCGTCAAGCGTTACGCCGGGCAGGTTGTCCGAACCGGGACCATTCTCGTTCGGCAGGTCGGTACGCCGCATCTTCCGGGCCACAACGTCGGTCGGGCTCGTGACGACACACTGTTCGCCCTATCCGACGGCGTCGTTCGGTTTCGCGGCCGTAAGGTGGATGTCGTACCGCAAGACAACTAACGGTTTGTCACGACGCAAGTGACGGGTCTTGTCGATCCGATCCGCGACCGTAAGGGAGCGTGTTCGAGCTGTCACGAGCGGTTTTCAAACGCCCGCTACTTTACGGGCGAGGCTCGGTATAGGTGCGAACCTCTAGTGGACCCCGGCTTCGACTCCCCCACCTCGGAAGAGGTGGCCATCCGGCTGGCAATAGCGGTCACGCGTCGCTGGCGCCCGCGCAAGACTTGGCATCATATCGCGAGGGTGGCATAGTGCCATCCTCGTTTTTTATTCGTCGGCCACACGTCATTGGTTGAATCGTCGTGCTTATCGATCAAGCTGAAGTATACGTTCGCGGCGGTAAAGGCGGTGACGGGTGCGTGAGTTTTCGCCGCGAGAAGTACATTCCCAAAGGCGGACCTGACGGCGGCGACGGTGGTGACGGCGGAAGCGTGCTGGCCGTCGCCACGCCCGGCGTTGAGACGCTGCTCGATTTTTCCGGTCGCCATCACTGGAAAGCCGAGAACGGGCGACAAGGGATGGGTAAGAACATGGCCGGTCGAAACGGTGAGGATCTCATACTTCCGCTTCCCGCCGGCACGATGATTACCGACCGCGACACCGGCGTGCTGATCAAAGACCTTTCGACGCCGATGGAGCAAGTGCCGATCGCCAGCGGCGGCAAGGGTGGACGCGGCAACGCTCGGTTCGCGAGAGCGACCCATCAGACGCCGCGTGAATTTGAATCTGGTGTACCCGGCGAAGAACGTTGGCTACGACTTGAACTCCGGTTGATCGCACACGTGGGCATCGTCGGACTACCCAACGCAGGGAAGAGCACCCTACTTTCCCGTCTCTCCAAGGCTCGTCCAAAGATCGCCGACTATCCGTTCACTACGCTGGAGCCCCAGCTTGGCATCGTTGAGCTTTCCGACTTTCGGCGAATCATCATGGCCGACCTGCCCGGGTTGATTGAGGGCGCGCACACAGGGGCGGGTCTCGGTGACGCATTCTTGAAACATATTCAACGCACGCGGGTCATTCTTCACGTCGTGGATGTAAGCCCGGGGCTCACCGACAACGCGCCCGTCGCCGCCTACGAAACCATTCGGCGCGAGCTTGATGAGTTCGGCGAGGGATTGGAATCCAAGACGGAAATCATCGCGGGCAGCAAGATCGACGTGACCGGAGACGACGATGTCGTCGCGGAGTTTTCTAAAGCCATCGGCAAACCCGTCGTTCCCATCAGCGCGGTCAGTGGAAAAGGATTGGCCACGCTCACCGAACTCCTTTGGAACGCCGTGCAAGCGTACAGCGAGCCGGAGGCGGTTACCGACGACGATCCTCAACCGATCCCACCCCACCGGAATCCGTCATGATTTATCAAGTACCCGAATATGACGCGGCCGCGCCGATCCTCGTGATCGATATCGGCAACTCCACCGTTTCACTAGCCACGGTCACCGATGGCGCGCTCGGGCCTCCTGTCCATGTTTCGGTCGACGACGAGGCGGCGTTCACTCAGGCCCACGAGGCCCATGTCGAGGCCATGGCAACCGATGCGCCAGCGGCGTGT
Organism: Phycisphaerae bacterium; assembly: GCA_029260075.1. GTDB lineage: Bacteria > Planctomycetota > Phycisphaerae > UBA1845 > UBA1845 > OFTM250. The sequence continues at coordinate 306,733 of JAJDDY010000023.1, read as the reverse complement.
GTTCTGGCGTCCGTTGTTCCCGAGGCGCTCGCGCGAGTGCGAAGATACCTCATGAACCTGCACCGATTGGAACCGCTCGTCGTCGGCGACCATATCGCGCTGCCGATGGACGTGGCAGTCGCGGACAGCGCGGCCATGGGCACAGACCGCGTCTGCGCAGCGGTTGCGGTCTACGATCAGATTGAGTCGTCGTGCATTGTCATAGATTTGGGGTCGGCCGTTACTGTCGATCTGATTGATGAATCGGGCACGTTACGCGGCGGCGCCATCTTGCCCGGTTTGCGTATGCAGCTACGTGCCTTGCACGAATTCACTGCACAGTTGCCACAGGTTGAACCGACCGTCCCGGACGCGCCGGTCGGTGGCAATACGATTGAAGCCATGCAAACCGGCGTGTGTCGCGGGGTGATTGGTGCGGTTCGTGCGCTCGTCGAAGCCTATGCGGGCGAACTGGGCGCGTGGCCTCAGGTCGTCGCCACCGGAGGCGACGTAGAACTCTTGGCGCCACATTGCGATTTCGTCGACACGTTCGTCCCCAACCTCACTTTGCGTGGGATCGCCATCGCCTACCGCAAACACATGGCCAATCCGGGCTTTTGAAGCAGATGTCGACCACTCGGACCGTTCTACTGACACCATCCGGAGCGGGCGCCGTCGGGGTGATCAGAGTATGTGGTCCGGATGCCATCGGGATTGTTGAACAACTGTTTCATCCAGCGTTATCCAAGAACAGATGCGCGGATACGCATAAGAAGGTTCTCGATGAACCGAGCCGCGCCCGTGGGGAAGCGATCGTCGCGCGCGAACCGGGTCGACTTCGATACGGAACGCTCGTCGACAACGACGAGACCATCGACGACGTTCTGATTACGCCCCTGGCTGACGCGCCGTCGCCGGAGGTCGAAATCTGTGCCCACGGCGGCGTGCGCGTTCTCGAACGCATCTTGCAGTCGCTTGCCGATCGCGGGGCGCCTCTCGCTGATTCGTGGGCGCAGACCGGTCATATCTGGCGCGCGAGCAATCTGATCGAAGAAGAAGCGCTTACGGCGCTCGTACAGGCGTCGACGGCGCGGGCCGTGCGGTTCCTGTCCTGGCAGCGGATGCACCTTGCAAACGCCTTGATGAGCACGGCTGGTGAGATCGAGACAGGAAGCAAATCGGGCATCGACGCATTGCACGCCATGATGGATCGCGCAGCGAGAGCAACCGTTCTCCTCAAGGGCGCTCGCGTGGCCATCGTTGGGCTGCCGAATTCGGGCAAGTCGACGCTCTTCAACCGGCTGGTTGGGAGAACGGCAGCCGTCGTCACCGACCGCGCCGGGACGACGCGAGATTGGGTGGACCAATCCATCGATTTGAGCGGAATCCCGGTGACGCTCGTCGATACGGCCGGTCATCACGAGCAAGCCGGCGACTTGGAACGCCGCGCGATCCACTCTGGATGGACGACCGTACAGGCGGCCGATCTTTTTCTTTTTGCCATCGACAGTTCATGCATTTTGACGAACGAAGGTCGTCGCCTGGTCGACGAGGTCGAGCGCTTGAGGCGATGCATCATCGTCTCGACCAAGGCCGATCTTCCGCGACGGAGTAGGCGGGGTCACGACGTTTCCGTCGAAGATTCGTGCGAATTGCGGCCGGAGCTTCGTGTCTCGGCGATGACCGGCGACGGTATCGAAGGACTCCGAGGAGCGCTCACTCGCAGCTTGGGTGTCGGCGGTGATATCGACGAGGCGCCCAGTTTGTTCACCGAGCGACAGGTGTGCTTGGTGCGGTCGATCCTGGACTCGTCGGTGGCGCACGACGGTGTCGCTTCGGCTATCCGGAGCAAGTTGATCGGCACAGCCACAACCGCGACGACAAACGAAGGTACGGCCCTATAATGGAATGTCCGATATAATATTGCCAAGGGGGCCGAGCGGTGATACACCGTACGCGGCGCCCCGTCTCCGACACTGCGAAAGATTTTTCGGTGGAAACCAGCGTATGGCGTGCGTAGAGTTAGAATTGCACGATAACGGCTTGGCCGTTCAGCACTTCGAATACGAAACCAAGGTGGCACGCCATGGATAGCTGCATGTCCATAGCCGATGAGTCTCAACTCGCACGTCTGGTGGTCGAACGCAAGCTCTGCTCTGCGAACGAGGTGGAGTTAGTGCGCTCTGAGCTCAAGGCCATCAACCAGAAAGAGGGCAACAATCAGTCGCTGACCGGGCTGCTGCTCGAACGCGGCTACATCACCCATACGCAACTCAACCGGTTGGGCAAGACCATCGACGAAGACTCGATGTACCGCCCTGCCCAGCAAATTCCGGGCTATCAGGTTCTGTGCAAACTCGGTCAGGGCGCGATGGCCGTAGTATTCAAGGCCAAGCAGCTCAGCCTCGACCGCATGGTCGCAATCAAGGTTCTGCCCAAGCGTCTCAGCGACAACCCGGAGTTCGTCGAACGTTTCTACTTTGAGGGGCGGGCGGCGGCGAAACTGAACCACCCGCATATCGTCCAAGCTTACGATGTGGGTGAAGCCGGCGGCTACCACTACTTCGTCATGGAGTTCATCGACGGCCAGACGATCTACGAACTGTTGACAGATGGGCGCCCACTCGAAGAAGCCCGTGCGATTTCTCTGATTCTGCAATCAGCCAAAGCGCTCGAACACGCCCACAGTCAGGGATTGATTCACCGCGACGTAAAGCCCAAGAACCTCATGTTGAGCAACGAGGGCATCATCAAGCTGGCGGATATGGGGTTGGCGCGAGAAATGGGCGATTTTGCGGCCGCACAGGCGGAGGAAGGTCGAGCCTATGGCACGCCGTACTACATCAGTCCGGAGCAAATACGCGGTGAGCTGACGATCGACGCCAGGGCAGACATCTACGGCTTGGGGGCGACTTTCTACCACATGGTCACGGGACGAGTACCGTTTGATGGCACGAGCCCGTCAGCGGTTATGCACAAACACCTCAAGGATCCACTCGTCCCACCGGACCATCTTAACCGCTCACTGTCGTCCGGCACCGGCGAGATCATTGAAGTGATGATGGCCAAGTCCGCCGACGACCGGTACGCAACTCTGACCGAGTGCATCGCCGATTTGGAAGCGGTCGCCAAAGGCGAGGCGCCGTTCCTTGCCCGGCAAAAATACGACCACGACCTGTTGCAGACCCTTGCTGTGGGGTCCAAGCGCACCTCGGAAGAGGCTGAAGCTGTGGCCGGGCACTCGCCGCGGGTTTCGGTTCAATGGTTGATCGGGATCGGCGTGCTACTTGTGCTATCTATGCTGATTAACATCCTTCAAGCCGTCGGCGGTTAGCAGCCTGTTGAGGGACCCCCGTAGGTTGGAGGGCGCACAAAAAGCGAAGGAACGAACCGAGCCGCCGCCGTAACTGAGCGGCTTCGCACTCGAAGCCGGACCGCTTCCTCACGGGCGCGGCTCCGAAAGAGGCTTCCAAGACGCGCTCTGTTCAATCGGCATCCGTGGACGCTCGAACAACCGCATGCAGTATTTCGGGGTTCTTCTCCCTGGCGCGGCCGTACCCGGTAACTTCCACCCCCCAGTTCTCCGTCGAACCGATGTCGTCCGTGACCGAATCGATTTCCGCGTCAACGACTTCCACGAAGTCGGTGAACGTTTCGCCGGCCTTGATGTAGTTGTTGATGTACACAGGGAGTCTGAGCTTTGAATCCTCGTACGTCGTATCAGCTGTCGACTTATAGTAGAAATCGAGATTGAGCGACTCGACGTAGTAGCCGTGGACCTCCGAGATGGAGAAGTACAACCGGTTTTTGTCGTCGGCGTCATCCACCCAAACATTCAAATCGAATTCCAGCTCGTCTGGAGGGTCTTCGCCGGGCAAATCCCACTGATAGAGCATCTTCTTGCCGTCAATGACATCCTGCGGCTGAGCCTCGATCACGCCGAGTTGGTCCATGGGGGGCGTCCGCGGTATCGCAGCCCAAATGGCCATGCCGCCCAAACATGCACACAGGATTAGTAGTCGTGGATTCATCCGTCGTCTGCTCCCGTCAGGTTCTTCGTCTGCATATCCGCCGACCGCCCCGTCGGGCTCCTCCGTCGCGTCAGTCGGTCGTCGCATTGGCAAAATCTCCGTACACGTTTGTACGCCACCCGACACTATATCGTTCACGGGTGCGCTTCACAATCGCTCGGAGCGGAAGGATTCGTCGAGGAACCCGGACGTGTCGACCGCCTTCCGACCTCAGACCGGCCGGGTCCGGATACAGGAAATCCACGGCTGAACGCACCGGGGCGCGGATCGTACGCGACCTCATGTGTGGAATCGGAGTGAGCTGGACGTCTCTTCGTAGTGGCCGATATCGGGAAACCCATGGCTCGCGGAAGGAGTCTTTGACGACGGACGGCCTCGCGCCGACGCGGCATCATTCCTGAAGGGAAAGCGGCCCAGAGCACTATTCACAATTTTTTTGATCAATAAAGGATTTTGTGCTTCGTGGGCCGCCGCCCCGCAAGAACTCACAAGTGAATACGACACCGGCGCGGGAATCTGTCTCGCGTAGTGGGCGAATTCTTTGATGGGAATGGCCGGAATGGGTTGACTTCACGTCGCAAGCGGCGAGACCGGCCGCCGGGCAAGGGTTGCGTGGACTACCGATCAGTTCGTCAGTGAATCCGTCGCCGCCGCTGACGAATCGCGATTGTTCTCGAGGACCGGGCTTGCTGCTGCATCAGTCAGTTTCTCGCGCACAAAGGTAGCAAGTCGGTCGGCGACGACTTCGTGCCCATCGGGCGTCCAGTGTTGATCATAGGTGTAGTACGTCTGCACGCCGCCGGCTGTGGCGTCCGCAATCGCGGGCGTTAGGCTAAGAAACTCTATCCCGGTCTTCCGACACCAGCTTCCGACGACGCGCTCCCTGGCGTCGAGTCGATCCAGCAAAGACCGCATGAACTCCGGTGGATCGGGCAGCGATTTCTTGTAGCTGATTTTCGTGAAGGCCCGCACCTTGTCCGCCGGGAGCCGGGCGCCCGCGAGGCGTAGCGTTACTTGTGCAGCGGTCGGAGCATAAACGACGACCAGGCGCGCACCGATCCCGTCACAAAGGCGATGCATGGCAGCCAGATGCTCCGACGCTACGCCCCACCGCTCACCTTGGGCAAAGTGGTCCGCCGTTTCGTATAGGTCACGAAGTTGTTTCGGAGGGAAGGCGTAGTGATGCCCCGACGAACCGACCGGAATGGTCATTGGCAACCAGTCAAGAACATCCACGCCCGCGACCTCACCGTGGACGTTTGTCCGACCGGCTGTTGTTACCATGAGGGTACCGAAGGCGCCCAAGACCGGCGACTCTTTTATGTACCGCTTAATACCCCCGTTCATCTTCGACCACCACCCAGACTTACGCTGCCGAGAACGGAAGTCGTTCCCCTCGTACAATAAGCACAGTACGACTTTCGGTTTCAACGCAAGCCCGAAGCGTTCCAGAGATTGGTAGTAGTGCATCGGGGCGTAACCCGACATGCCCAGGTTGTAGATCGACGCGCCAGTACGATCAGCTAGCCTGCGTACCCATACGTGTTCGTCAGAAACCTTCGACCCTTCTGCGAAGGAGTCGCCGAGCACGAGCACATCGCATTTGTCGACCGCCTTCGTGTTTCGATAGCCGCGATCATCAACGTGAATCGCGCACGACACGCTGCCGAAACCGCTCGGAGCGCCGGGATAACTTCGACTCGCTCGCGGCTTGTCGGTGAACTCCGTTCGATACTGCGCACCACCCGGTCTTCGGTATACGCCATCATCGCGAACATAGACAACGGAACGTGAGAAACGTAGCGCAAGATCGGCCAGGCCCAGCGCCGGAAGCAACAAGAGCGTCATGGCCAATACGATGAAACAGCGACGCTTGTACCGCGCGCCCGTGGCTTGATCGACATAGACGCTAATCACGGACAACACAGCCGCCACCACGATCCATGCGAAATGTGTGCGCGAGTACCTGCCAAGCATGGTTGGGCGATCGCGTGCGATCTGCTCCACCACGTCGCTTGGAACAAGCCACAACACGGCGTTGGTCGTGAAGACGACGGCGAGCCAGATTTTTTGTCGAAGAATCATGCTGTCAATCGTACGCCGCATTCGGGTCGATTTGAAGTGCCACGCAGTTATGCATTTTCGCGCGGTCAAGTGGGTTTGACGACGATCGCCTTGGGCTGCGTGGGGCAATAGTATTGACAGACACCGCACCCGACGCACCCACCGGAAAACACGGTCGGCGGTCCGGCGCCGGTGAAGAGGATGGCGTTGGCACCGAGCGGACAAGAGTCGACGCAGCGCGTGCAGATTTCTCCTTGTGTGCGAACACACGCCGATGCATAGACTTCAGCCAATCCCATGCGAATCGCCATCGCATCGGCTATCGGCTGCAGTGCGCCGCTCGGGCAGACGGTGGTACACAAGAGCCCGTCGCACACGACGCACGCGGCGCGATCGGGATCGATGACCGGCGTACCGGCTGCACGTCCTGCGTCTGTGTCCAATGAAAAAATCGCGTTGGCCGGGCAGATTTCCACGCACGCGCCGCAGCGTTTGCATGCTGAAAGAAACGCCTCTTCGTCCACCGCGCCGGGCGGACGAAGTCGGGTGGGCGGGCGTCGATTTTTCGCGTCTCCGTCAAGCAAGTTGGCGACCGGTTCGATCGCTCGGGCAAGGGCTTCGCGGAAGAACGCGCGTCGTCGTGGCCGGTTCGGACTACTCATCAATCGGGCCTCGGTCGCGTGTCGCGGGCTGGTGGATCACTCTGCTCACCTGAACAATCCGGTACACCTATTAAGTCTGACACCGCCAAGTGACTTCAAATTCACACCCACGCGCGCGCCGCACGCTGGTGCATTCTTACACGAGATGCTGCGGGTGTGCCACTGTTCTCGATCACGTCCCTGGGGTTTGTGGACCGGCGCGATCAGCACTGCTCGAGAGCAGTGGCACACGATACAGTGTACATCTTGACCCGTGAAATGAGCCGTGACGTTACTCCTTTGTCACGACTCAAGTGACGGGTTCGTCCGAACCGAGCCGCGACCGCGAGGGAGCGTCTTGAAGCTGTCGCGAATGGCTTGCGAACGTCCGCTTCCTCACGGGCGCAGCTCGGTAAGCCCTTCATTCGAAGTGCGACAGAACACTAGTGCTCTGTCACACGTAGAGATACGGGTGGCTCGATCTGGCGCCGACAACTAGAGAGCGTCTTGACGCTGTGATTGAAGCTTAACTAGGGTCCGCTCCCTCACGGTCGCGGCTCGGTAAACCCGTCATTCTAGCTGTGACAAAGCACTAGCCCATGAATACACGCTTCCACGTCAATAGGTTGTACGGCTGAGGGGATTGGAGATAATCGTAGCGACGCTGTCCGCAGGCTATTCCAAGACGATCTGTTTTTCGAAACCATGACGTCACCTACCAACCCAACCAAGGTCGATGAGGCTCAAGCAGCGTTCCGCCGATACCTGCGGAACCACGGCGTCAAGTACACGCGTACTCGCGCGGTGATTCTCGACTCGGTGCTTGAGTTTCGCGATCACTTCGAAGCCGAACAGGTGATCCACCTCCTACGCGAAAGCGATCGCAAGGTCAGCAAGGCTACGATCTACCGAACCCTGCCGCTGCTGGTCGAGTGTGGCATCTTAAAGGAGGTGCGCTTCGACGAAAAACGGGCGTACTACGAGTTTGCCTTCGGGGAGGCGCCGCACGACCACATGGTCTGTCGCCGCTGCGGACGCATCGTCGAGTTCGCGTCTGACGAAGTCGTCGCACTGCGGGCGAAGATCGGGCAACGCCATCACTTCCACGTGACAAGTCATCGCTTCCAACTATCGGGACTATGTTGGGAATGCTCGACGAAATGCCCGGTGGTTACGATGGGGTAAGAGGGAAGGGACGTAGGGAAGAAGAGAAGAAGGGACGGAGGGGGAGATGGATTTGCGGACGCGAGGTTTGCACTGCGCGCCCAGGCGAAGGGCTGACGGGACATTGTTACTGAGGCGCGTGACGATTCGGGTTGAACCAACGACCGTTCGAGCAACGGGTCGGCGTCACCTTCTCTCTTCTTCCCTACGTCCCAAAATCCCTTCTTCACTCCGTCCCTTCCACCCCCACCACCTGCACGATGATCGTTCGTGTTCTTGGTCGGGTATCGAAATCGATCAGCACGATCTGTTGCCATGTCCCCAGCGGCAGTCGGCCGTCGATCATCGGAACCTGAAGCGTCGGCCCGAGCAATGACGCGCGGACGTGGGAATGGCCGTTGTCGTCGTGCCAGGTTTCTTCGTGTAGATAGCGGCCGTCCTTCGGGGCGATGCCCTCGAACGCAACCTTCAAGTCGCGTTGAACAAGCCCGGGCTCGAACTCGGTCGTGGTGATGCCAGCCGTCGATCCGACGACGAACACCGTGACGGTTCCATCGGCAATTCGCCCGGAGACCAAAGCCGCAGTCACCGAATCCGTGATATTGATCACGTGATTGTCGCCGCGCGACTCGACGTTGAACTGATGCGATTCGACAGCCATAGCGGTCAGTCTATCTCAGGCTTCGATCGCTTCAATGGCCCCGACCATTGATCGCGCACGGGTTCTGTGGCCGGGTTGGGTGATTGAATCGGCACGGGGCGACCCTGTTCATTCGTCGTGACCGAGATTATCATGGCCCGGTGGCACGATTGGACTATCGAACTGCAGGAGAGTCGCACGGAGCCGCCCTCGTTGCGCTTATTGATGGTATGCCAGCCGGTGTTACGATCGATACCGAACTGGTCGACGCCGAGCTGAAACGGCGACAAGGCGGGTACGGTCGCGGCGGGCGGATGAAGATCGAGCGCGACCGGGCGGAGTTTCTTTCCGGTCTTCGCCGCGGCGTGACCATGGGCTCACCCATTGCCATTCGACTCGCAAACCGAGATCACCGCATCGACGACGCCCCGCCCGTTCACCGGCCTCGACCGGGACATGCTGACCTGGCCGGTAGCATCAAGTGGCTCACCGTCGATTGTCGTGAGACGCTTGAACGGGCCTCCGCACGAGAGACGGCGGCGCGTGTAGCGGCTGGGGCGTTGGTGCGAAGTTTGCTGCGTGTGTTCGACATCGAGGTGATCGGATACGTCTTGCGGATTCATGACGTGGTGGCGACCGGAGCGACAGACGCCTCGGTAGATGAGCTGCGGAAGCAGCGTGACGCGAACGAAGCTTACTGCATCGATCAAGATGCCGCCGCTCGAATGATCGAAGCGATTCGACAGGCCAAGGTAGACAAGGATACGTTGGGCGGTGTCGTCGAAGTTCAAGTACGCGGCGTCCCGCCGGGCTTGGGCAGTTGCATGCGCTGGCAGGACAAGTTGGACGGGCGTCTTATGCAGGCCGTCGGTTCGATCCAGGCGTTCAAGGGCGTTGAGATCGGGCTTGGGTTTGGCGTGGCTGAGCGATTCGGCAGCGATGTGCATGACGAGATCGATTTCGATCGTGCGGCTCGGACCGAGCCCAACCTCGGGTTTACCAGACGCTCCAACAACGCCGGCGGGGTTGAAGGCGGCATGACCAACGGTGCGACGATTGTCGTTCGTGCGGCTATGAAGCCGATCAGTACGCTGCTCCGCGGTCTGGATAGCGTCAACCTGATCACGCGCGAACCGGAACGATCGGACTACGAACGCAGCGACGTCTGCGCGGTTCCAGCCGCAAGCGTCGTGGCGGAAAACGTCGTGGCGTTTGAGATCGCCCGGACGCTTCTTGAAAAATTCGGCGGTGATACGCTTGAAGAGGTGCGGGCGGCGTACGATTGGTTCCTGAATCGTGCGCGAACGCTCGGCAAAATGACGATCGATGGCGATGCACCGGCGCCGTCCGACGATGTCGAATAGCCGTTGACATGAGAGCGTGGTTGAAGAAGGCGGCGTATCTCGTATCGCGTTTGTTTCCGTCTCGTGGAAATGAGTTGCACGCCGTCATGCGGGAAGGTCGCCAATGGGATCACCGGCTGGAAGCCGGTGCCACACAATAGCGGATGAACACAATTTCGGATGAACGCAAGTCAGATGAACGCAACGCGGCGGCTGTGGCGGAATTGGCAGACGCGCTAGATTTAGGATCTAGTGACCGAAAGGTCGTGGAGGTTCAAATCCTCTCAGCCGCAATACGTGAATGCGTATGGAATTCTAATCGGTAAACATGTATGGGTCGTTCTGGGAATTGCAACAAGCCTACCAGGTGAAGCCCTCACGCGCCTTCGCGCAGTACGCGGGTCAAACCCACGCCACCGCGTACGAGCAGGCTGATCATTAGCAAGAGTAGCAGTGTGGCGACCGTCAGGTTGAGCACAGCCCAACAGTTCGCAACGCGCGGGTCGGCCACATCCATCAAGGAGCCGACGAGCGCCCCGCCGACTCCGAGTACCAGAATCGCTCCGAGCGCACCGCGAAGGTTTCCTGGAAACGGAGCCGTGCGAACGGTCAAGCAGACCAGTAGATAGAGGAACACCCACGTGGGCCAACGGCCGAAATTGGCGGAGATGATTGCGGAGACGAGAGATTCCACAAGCGTGATCTGATCGCGCAGCATCTGCCACACGCCGCCCAGTGTATAGGGCAACATCGGCCCCACAGCGCTGGCTTTCATGTTCACAACGATCGGTCCGCCGATCTGTCGGGCCACCAGGTAGATGCCCATTGCGCACGCCAGCAACGGCAGCAAGCCGATGATCACCGGACCGACCACGGGGATTCGCGGGTCGGGATTCGGCGTTGTCTCCGGTGCTCCGGAGTCGTCGTCTTTGTACAGCGTGGTGTTGCTAATCGTGGCGCCGGTAACGAGCAGGCCGAGCACGTGACCGACTTGGGCGATGAGCGTCCCGGGGAGCAGGAGCGTGTTGAGCATCTTGGCTTTGATCATCCCGCTCCAGAGACGATGCACGCCCCATGCGGTCAGGACAACCACCAGCAACCAAAACGTCAGCGCTGCGTAGATCATCGATGCGTCACCTCGATTGGCGGTTCCAACAAACTCGGCCCGGTCGCGGCGAACGTCCGGCGACGTCTCGCCGCGCGCGAACACCCGTACCGAGATATCGGCCAGCCTGCATCGTGCGGGTGAATGAATCCGCCGTGGAACGGGCGAGGCTGTGCGTGAAACCAGAGGGTTGAGTGGCCCGCAAGAGGCGGAAATCGCTAATGGATCGCCGGCTGGAAGCCGGTGCCACACCTGTTCAACAAGCTGATCGTGCGCGAATCCCTTCCCGCTGGTGCGTGAATCCCTTCTTGCACGTCAACCCGAAGTGCCGAGAAAGGATTCACGGCACAGCACATAGCCACCCCTGCAACGGGCTACCTCCCCCCTAAGCCGCTGGTGCGTGAATCCCTTCTCGCACCTACGTCATCGCTGGCACGACCGTTTCGGCTCCCTCACTTCCAACTTGAGCGTTGCATTAGCTACCGAGTTCGAGCAGGTGCGCACGCAGCGTCTCGCGATGGGCGGTTAGTTCTCCTAGGCGGCGTCGCTCATCTTCGACGACAGCCGGGGCGGCGTTGGCCACAAAACGTTCGTTGCCGAGTTGACGCTCCTTGCCCGCGATCTGTTTGTCCAGGTTCTGCAATTCCTTGGCCCCTCGGATGCGCTCGGCGGCGTCGTCGCTGATGTCGTGAACGAAGACACGTAGTGCCCCCATGGTGACACTTCCCGCGTTGGCTGGACGCTTGGCGTTGGGATCGATATGCAGCGTCTGCACGTTGGCCATACGCGAGACGATATGGGCTTGGTCGCGGAAGGCGTCCGCTTCGTCCTCGGGCAGGACGACGGTGGCTGTGACCGCATCCTTGGGCGAGACGTCGCACTGCGATCGGAGTTCGCGAACAGCCCGCACGACACTTTGCAGCCCACTGAACACCTTCTCGATCGCCGCGTCTTCAAACTCGGAATATCCTTCGACCGGCGGGAAGGCTGCGGTGACCAACTGCGGCGCAGGCGCAAGGTCAGCCACGCCGGGCAGGCCTCGATCGGGGGCGACCTGATTGAGCTGTTGCCACAAGCGCTCGGTCATGAACGGCATCGTAGGGTGCCAAAGGCGTAGCACTTGGTCGATGCAAAACGCAAGTACCTGCCGGGCCGTCGCGCCGGAGGTGTTCGCGTTCGCCGTAACCCCGTCGTCGCCCTGCTGCGACTCACCGGTGAGACGCGGCTTGGTCAGCTCGATGTACCAATCGCACAAACTGTCCCAGAAGAATTCGCGTAACTCACGAACCGATGCGGAGAATCGGTACTCTTTCAGGCACGCATGGTAGCGGCGAACGGTTTGCGAAAGCATCGACAGAATCCATCGATCCTCCGGCGCCAGGGACGCGACGTCGAGCTTGTGGCACGGCGCGCCTTCGAGGTTCATGAACGCGAAGCGGCAGGCGTTCCAAAGCTTGTTGCAGAAGTTGCGGCCAATGTCGAACTTGTCCGACGTTTCGCGACCGAGACCGAGTTCCTTCTTGAGCGAATCGTCGGCCCACTGTGACGCGAACTCTTTGCCGCACTGTTTGTTCGCGCACTTGATTCGGTGGCAGTCGATCGGTTGCAGTTTGCCGACGAGCTTTTCGCCTCGCGATTTCCTGGCCTGCGTTTCTTGTTTGATGGCCAGCGTCTGATCGGTGAGCTTGCCGCAGTGCGGGCAGACGTATTCGATCGGCATGCGAATATCCTGCGTCTCGGTGGTCATGTCGGCCATCGAATAGCGCAGGGCGTCCGTGCCGTGCGAGTGGATGATGTCCACCGGGTCGACGCCGTTGCCCTTCGACTTGCTCATGGTCTCGCCGCGCCCATCGAGAATCTTCGGGTGGATGTACACATGGTCGAACGGGATGCGACCCATCGCGTACAACCCGAACATCACCATGCGAGCCACCCAATTCGTGATGATATCGCGCGATGTACACAGCACGGAACCGGGATAGTATTGGTCCAAGTGCTCAGTTTTCTCCGGCCAACCAAGCGTGCTGAACGGCCACAAGGCGGAGGAGAACCAGGTGTCGAGGACGTCTTCGTCCCGCCGCCATCCCGCCTGCTCAGTAAGGATCGACACCTGTTCGACGGTGAGTTTATCAGCGACGCAATAGTGAAGTAGTCGCATCTCTTCCGGACCGGACTTCGGCGAACTTCCATCAAGATTTGGTGCATAGATAGTGTCGGATGGGTAACACTTGACGCCCCATTCCTTAAGGAGCGCTTCTCCATTAAGTGGGTACCCGGCCGTCACATGGCCCGAAAGAAACCTGTCAGTCCAAACCGGAATCCGATGCCCCCACCACAATTGCCGCGAAATGCACCAGTCACGTTTCTCGCCAAGCCAGTCGAGATACGACTTCGCATAGCGCGGTGGAAAAATCTTAACTCGTCCGTCGTCGACGGCATCCATCGCCGCCTGAGCCAAACCCGGCGCCCGCGTACCATCACCGAGCGTCACCCCCTTCGTCCCTCCGTCCCTCTGTCCCTCCGTCCCTATGTCCTCAGTCCTCACGAACCATTGGTCCGAAAGATACGGCTCGATGCGCACTTTGCTGCGATCGCTAAACCCGATCTCGGTATCACGATCCTCGACTTCGTGGAGCAACCCAAGCGCATCCAAGTCGGCCACGACCTTGTCACGCCCGGCGGTGGAAAAGGCCAGACCCTCGTAGTCCTTGCTATGGGAATTTGTTTCACCGTTGGGTTCGACGACCGGGGCGATCTTGCCGGCCGCAGTAAGCACGTTGATCATCGCCAGCCCGTGACGCACGCCGACTTCGTAGTCGTTCGGATCATGCGCCGGAGTGATCTTCACGCAGCCGCTGCCCTTGGTCGGATCGGCCCACTCGTCGCAGATCAATCGAATCGGGCGATTCATAAGCGGCAGCGTCACCATGCGGCCGTCGTTGGCCATGTCGCGTAGTTTGACCAATCCACCCAAGGTCGACTCACGGCGCGCGGCCAGCACGTCAAGCTTGGCGGTAAGCTCGACGGCTTCTCTGCCGGACCGATCGGAAAGTCGACCTAGCTGAGTCTTGAGTTCCTGCTCCTGCTTGTCGAAAAACGCCTCGGGGTCGGGATGCACCGCCACGGCTGTGTCAGCCAGCATCGTCTCCGGCCTCGTCGTGGCGATGATCACGTGTTCCGGCTCACCCGGTTTCGGATCGATCACCGGATACTTGAAGTGCCAGAAGTGCCCCTTGACGGTTTCGTGATAGACCTCGTCGTCGGCGACGGCAGTCTGTAGTTGCGTGTCCCAGTTGACCAACCGCTTGCCGCGAAAAATGAGACCATCCTTGAACAGATTGAAGAACTGCGTGCGGACGGCGCCGGCCAGACCTTCGTCGAGCGTGAAGCGGATGCGGTCCCAATCGCACGAGCAGCCCATGAGCTTAAGCTGACCGATGATGCGCTTCTCGTAGTCGTCTTTCCATTTCCAGATTCGGGCGACGAGCTGTTCGCGACCGATTTCGTGCCGGTTCTTGCCCTCTTGCTCGCGGATGCGCCGCTCGACGACCGCTTGCGTGGCGATGCCCGCGTGGTCGGTGCCCGGCTGCCACAGGGTGTTGAATCCGCGCATTCGATGGTAGCGGACCAGAATGTCTTGCAGCGTGTTGTTGAGCGCGTGACCGAGATGCAGCGCACCGGTGACGTTGGGCGGCGGGATGACCACGGTAAACGTCTTCTCGTGCGGGCTGCCATCCGGCGTCGACCGGAAGGCGCCGGACCGTTCCCAAGTCGCATAGATTTCTGGCTCGACGCCCTTGGGATCGTACGTCTTTTCCAGAACCAAATTGTCACTCATGCTGCACCGCGTCCACGTTATGACCAGGGAATCGAAAGCGGCGAAGGTAGGCAATGGCGGGGAAAAGTCAACGTCAGCGTGGATTGCCTCCGTGGTTCGTTCGAAGCAGGGTGACCTTTGGAACTTCGTTTCCGGGGTCGGGAACATGCGGCGCGGGATGCTTGCGCTCGTGGGCGACATGAAGCGTGCGGTCCCGATTCGACTACCCCACCGCTGAAGCGATGGGTCACCCGATTGACCGCACTGCGGGCTACTATGGCATAACAGGTTTGACGTCGACACCGAGTTGTTGTGCGGCGGCAGTTACGGTTTGGTCCAACAGTGTGGCGATGGTCATTGGGCCGACGCCGCCGGGTACGGGTGTGATCAGCGAAACGCGTTCTAGTGCAGCGTCGAAGTCCACGTCGCCGACGTAACCTTCGTTGTAACCGGCGTCGATCACGACGGCTCCGGGTTTGATCCACTCCCCTTTCACGAATCGCGCGCGACCGACGGCTGCAATCAACAGGTCGGCGGTTTCGATGATGTCGCTCAGGTTACGGGTGCGTGAATGACATAGCGTCACGGTGGCGTGGGCGTTGATGAGCATGGACGCCATCGGTCGCCCGAGAATGGGACTTCGCCCGATCACCACGGCACGGACGCCATCGAGGTCGACCTGATACTCTGCGAGCAGTCGCATAATACCCAGCGGTGTACACGAACCAAAACCAGGTAGGCCGAGAATCGATCGACCCAACGCGGCGGAGCTGACGGCGTCCACGTCCTTCGCGAGCGGAATGGCTTCGAACACGCGGCGCCGGTCGATAGGTTGGGGGATCGGGTGTTGCACCAAGATGGCGTGAACACCCTTGTCTTGTGCAAGCGCGTCCACTTCCGCAACCACCTCGTCGGTGGACGCCGTCGGCGGCAAATCCAGCCGTAGCGATTCGATACCTACGTCCTCGCAGCGTTTGCGTTTCATACGGACGTACGCCGACGAAGCCGGGTCATCACCGACGAGCACAGTGGCCAGCGCGGGGACGACTTCGGATTCGGTTATGATTTTGCCAACGCGCAGCCCAACGTCGCCGCGGATTCGCCGGGCGAGACGCACGCCGTCCATTAGCTTGCTTGTATCAGCGTCGGTCTTCTCGCGACTGCTCATGTCATCAACATACCCGACACGACCGGATTAGTCAGCCACCTTCGCGCGACAGTCGCGGGCCTAGAAATTGTTCGTTTGTTCTGCGCAAACGTGTAGGGTGCGTCCCGGACGCACCTTCTGTCCGGCCAGATAGCCGCCGATGAAGGAAGGAAACAAACGCGGTGCGTCCGGAACGCAGCATACTTCGCGTCGCTTACGTGTAAGGTCGTCTTGCCGCTGCGCTGGCGGTCTGATACAAGAACGGCAATGGGATCACCGGCAGCAATCCGGTGCCACGGTTATAAATGGGCCGCTTGTTCGGGTCGGTATTCAACTCGAAGCGAGGGATTGGTAATCAACCGAATGCGATCGAGCTGCACCACCTGCCGGCGTGCCTTCTTGTGGTCACTGCTGACGGCAATCGCGACGACGTGCGTTGGTTCGTGCTCCAAACCGAGCGAACCCGTCGAGCGCACCGTGCGCCCGATAAACTTCATCTTGATCAGTATGGATACGGTTCGTGCGGATCACCTGGGGTGCTACGGATACCACCGCGACACCACGCCGAACATCGACAAGTATGCCGCCGCCGGCACGGTCTTTACCGATTGCACCAGCCCATCGAGCTGGACGGTGCCGGCTCATCTCACCATGTTCACCAGCCTCGAACCGGCCACACATCAGTGCGTGTACTATAGCAAACCCGCTCGTTTGAACGACAACTACGAAACGATCGCCAAGACGTTCACTCGCAACGGGTTTAAGACCGCCGCGTTTACGGGCGGCGGCTATGCCGGTGATCGTCATGGAATGGACATTGGGTTTCAGCGCTTCGAGACCAACGGTTCTCGCTTCGAACACAACATGAAGCCGGCGCTGGCGTGGCTTGACGACGTTGGTGACCAACCTTTTTTCATGTTCCTCCACGGATTCAACGCCCACCGCCCGTATGTGCCGCCGACGAAGTATGCGCGTCAGTTTTCGGGAGAGTACAAAGGGTCATACGACATTCTCCAATTCGCACCCGGCAAGCCAACGCCCGTGGGCGCCGACCTCGACTATGTGATTTCACAGTACGACGGTGAGATTGCATTCGTCGACGCCATGATGGGTGACTTCTTCGAAGTGCTCAATGAGCGAGGCCTGCTTAACGATACGCTCATCGTGCTCACGTCCGACCATGGCGACGAGTTCTATGAGCACGGCGGGTGCGATCACATTCGTACGCTCTACAGTGAGCTGGTTCAAGTTCCATGGATCATGTTCGGTCCGGGCGTACCGGTAGGTCGGGTTGACAATCTTGTGGGCACCATCGATCTGTTTCCGACGGTACGCTCGCTGTTCGGTTTTGAAGCCCTGTCGACGCTTCAAGGGACGGATCGAACGAAGCTCTTGCACAACGCCAACGTTGAAAACGACGCGGAGATCTACAGCTTCACCGGAAAGGGTAAGGCCCCCAAACACCTCGCGAGCATCCGCACCAAGCGATGGAAACTGGTTGTCAACATGCCCGCGGGATATCCCCACGATCGTTGCCCCAAGTGCTTGAGGAATGAGCCGGAGGGTAAGCAGCTTTGGCTGTTCGATTTGAAAGCGGACCCCGGCGAGCACCATAACATAGCCGCCGAAAACGCCGAAGTGTTGCGGTCTCTCTACGCCAAGCTCAAGAACCGTATCGCCGAGAGCGGCAAGCTACGACTGGTTGTGGCTGAACCACCGGCTGCGGACCCGGAGTACCTTGAGCGACTTCGTGGCCTCGGCTACATCGGCGAGGGCGACGAGGACGACTGAGCACCCGTTCGGTTCTCCGGCCCATGCTGCCCTTCCAACCGTCGCGTTGGTTCGGAATCGCCCTGGGCACACCTCTTCCGATGTCATTTCGGCCTTTACACGAGCACTAATGTTTGTGTACAATGGCGGCAGTCAGCACGGGGACTGGGTCACCGGGGCTGATCAAGCCAATCCTTTCTGTAGGTGTCTTGGAGCGCGTCCGGGGAGTCATTCTGATGGAACGTGTCACTAAGCAACTCGTATGTTCGGTATTCGTATTTGGCGTCATGGGGGGCGGTGCGTTCGCCCAGGTCATTCACGTCGACCCCGGCGCCACCGGCGCTCAAGACGGTTCGACCTGGTGCACGGCGTTCCGCAACCTTCAAGCCGGGCTCGATGCGGCTACGCCGGGCACCACGATCGTCGTAGCTAATGGCACGTATCTTCCGGAAACAGGAGGATTGACGGATCCGCGCGAGGCCACGTTCGCGCTCGCCTCAGGCGTGACGCTCCAAGGTGGCTACGCGGGATGCGGCGCAGCTGATTCGGCAGCCAGAGACTTCGTTGCCACAGCGAGCATCCTGAGCGGCGACCTCATCGGCAATGACGATCCGGCGTTCGTCAATCGCGGCGACAACTGCTACCACGTCGTTACGGCCTATCTCGTGGATGATACGGCCGTGCTTGACGGATTCACGGTCCGTGGCGGTCAAGCGGACGGCCCCAACTTCGGAGCTACGCCAGAAAGCAAGGACCAGGGCAGCGGAATCAACGTGTATGACTCGACCCCACATGTGAAAAACTGCACCGTTATGGATTGCTATTCCCTCAACCATGGTGCGTTCAACGATCACGGTGGCGCCACGCTGACCGACTGCACCATCAGTGACAACTACTCCGGTAACGTCGCCGCCGGGCTGTACATGCACTTCAACATGGATACCACCGTAGTGGGTTGCACGTTTCGTGACAACACTACGGAGGGAAAAGGAGGCGGCGCGTACAATAAGGGCAACACAACATCCACATTCCTGAACTGCCTGTTCGAGGGCAACACAGCCCTGTCCGGCGGCGGCATGTATTGCGACAACGACAGCAACCCCACGCTGACGAACTGCACGTTTACAGCGAACACGGCGATTGGTGATGCGACGTCTAGCGGTGGCGGCATGTACAACAACGGCGGAAGCAGTCCGACGCTCGACGGCTGCACATTCTCCGGCAATTCCGCCGCCACGAAGGGCGGTGGCATGTACAACGACAACAACGCCGCCCCTACGCTTAGCAATTCATCGTTCACAAGCAACACCGCCACCTTGGGCGCGGGGATGTACAATTTCATCAGCACCGCTCCGACGCTTTCGGACTGCACGTTCGACGGCAACTCGGCGTCGGGGCGAGGTGGAGCCATGTACAATCAAGGCACCAATCCTCCAGGATTGACCCGCCCGAAGATGACGCGTTGCAACTTTGTCGGCAACTTGGCCACCACGCCGTTTGGGGAAGGCGGCGCCATCTATAGCAGCGTTAACGCCGCGCCGGACATTAAGGATTGCCGGTTCATCGACAACCGATCAACGGTGGCCGGTGGCGCGATGGCGACGTACGCGCCGGGGTCGGGACCGCCGTACTTCATGACCAATTGCACCTTCATAGGCAACGTGTGTACGCTAGGGCGGGGCGGGGCCATGCACATCGCTATTACCGGCGTATTCCAGTTGGACAACTGTGTGCTGTCGGGAAACTCGGCTCCTCTGGGTGGAGCGATGTCTATTCATAATACGAACGCCATATTGACGAATTGTTCTCTCAGCAACAACGAAGCATCGAGTACTGGCGGTGCGTTGTGGATCGCATCCTCCGCCAATGTGACCGTCACCAACTCGATTCTGTGGGGCAACCGGGTCCTCGACACCGGCGCCACAGACGAATCCGCACAGATTCAGCGGGATGACGGCACGGTCGACGTAACGTTTAGTTGCATTGAAGGCTTGGGACCGATCTTTGCCGGCGAGGGCAACATTGGTGTGGATCCGGGCTTCGCCAACGCGGATGGAGTCGATGGCGTCATCGGGACTGAAGATGACAACCTGCGCCTCGCGGCGAATTCTCCATGCATCAATACCGGCACTAATGCCGTGCTCGTCACTCAACTCGACCTTGACGGCGGTGTGCGGATCAACAACGATACCGTCGACATGGGCGCCTATGAATCACCCTTCGTAGCGCCCATTCCCACCGTGTCGCAGTGGGGCGTTGTCGCGATGGTGCTGTTGCTCCTAACGGCAGCTACTGTGCTCTTGCGCGGCGAAACCATCGCCGAGTCATTGAGGCGGTCGCCTCGTAGCGCGAACCGATAGGCGTCATCGGAGAGCGCGTAGTATCGGCTTCCAGTGGGTGACGCACTGGTGCGATACGTTCCTAACATCCTTCCGCAGGGCCGTAGCGACTTCAGAATTATTGAGTCGTGGCGCTTTTTCTGTGTATGGAGCCTATTATGGTAGAGATGACCACCAAAGGCTCACGCAATCGCCGAAGGATCCTCGTAATTGTCGCAGCCGGCTTCGCGTCTGTGATCGCCGCGTTGTCAATATCGACGTATATTCACAACCTCGGCGATAACGAAGCCCCCAGTTCGGACATAGCTGCGGAAACCGCGACGCTTGTGCAGCTTACGCCGGCACTGCGCAAAGCGCTCAGCGAGTTCTCGCCGTTCGACACGGCGGCGGGCGATATGGTACTCGGGGTCGTGCCCATCGCAGACATGGACAAGGCTGAGCGTACCAAGCTTCGTAATATGTGGGAGCGCACTGTCGCGCCGAACTTCCGCCCCAAAGGAGAAGCAGGTATCGAATGGCGCAAAATCCGGTGGTCCCTAGTTCGTTGGCAGGTACCGGAAGGTCGACACAAAGATCCGAGTCCACCGGGACCACTGGACGGATATACTGCTAGATGGGCTATCGACGGGTTGCCTTTCATCGTCGGAGGTTCGTGGCATCCGAACACGTCTGGATGGGGAAGCGTCACGATCAGCCTGACCGGCGACGACCGACTCTATTTCACGTACCCATCCTCTCGGGAGCTTGAAGAACGATATCCGCATCGAACAGTCGTCAAGGATATCGACAGGACCCGCCTGCTTGAGATTCTCACGACCGTGTTCCGGTTTCCGTGGCGAAGCGTCGACGATTTCGTCGTGACGTGCTCGCTAAGTCCCACGTCAGCCGGACATCTACGCATCGAGTCTTTGCGGTACCATCAACAAGGCGAGTCCAGAGATTGGTTTGACATGGTTTCCCTCCACGTTGATCCTGGAGATCCACAGAAGATTTCGATTTCGATCACCGGTCGGCAGTGATAACACGGCGAGAACCGAGGCAGATTCCTTGTCCACCGCCTGTCAAACCGGCCCGAGTGCTCGGGCTTTTTGTTCGCTTTCGAGGAATCGTTCGGTGTACCGCTCGTCCACGCTTCGGCAAACCAGCGAGGCTTGGTCGATCATGCGTTGATAGTCCGGGTCGCCTGCGCTCTGATTGAGAAACTCACCAGCCACAATCGTTAGGCGCAGCAGATGGCGCAACACGAGCCCCTCGTTCTTTTGCAGATCGCGACTACGGACGTATTTGTAGAAATCGCTTTCGAGGTCTACGATGCCGCCAAGCACCCACTTGGGCTGAACGAAGACGGGGTCCGGCGTGGCGAGCCTGTCTTGAAAGAGCATGTCGAGCATTTCGGGTACGAGCAGCGGTTGTTCGTTTACATCGTCGTCGACCATATAGTCTGCACCCTCGTCGTCGTCGTTGCCCACGCGTTTGATGCTGCCGTCCGGACCGGCAATCACCAAACCCGCTTTGATCATGGCCGGCAACAGCACTTGAGTTTGCATCGGACCGGGCTCGAACTCGGGCGGACTGGTTTTTTTTTCGATGGCGGGCGGCATCGACAGCACGGACTCCAGCGTCTGAAGCTTCTCGTCGAAATCTCCGCGCGATAACTGCTGACAAACGTAGACGCCGTAGAGCGGATCGATACTGCGAAAGTTAAGCAGGTCGCTAATGTGGTCCTTCAGCGTCACGTCGTCGCTGTCTTCGGGTCTGTCGAGGTATCCCATCGCTGCGAGGTTGCCGATCATGTGGTCAAGCTGATCCTGAAACTTCGCAAGTCGCTCGGCCGTGTTGAAGCGCTTCGACAAGAACGATTTCACTTTGGTAAGCGAACCGGTCGTCGTGAGCAGGTAGATCAACGCTTGATAGGGAATCATCGACCGGCTGGCGAGCTTGGCCGGGCGGGCTTCGATCAGGTTGCGAAACTGCCCTTCGACCCAATACTGCTGCGTCTTCCGCCGACTCGGGCGCTTGCGCTCGAGTTGCTTGCGCATCCGCATGATGCCCGGGTCTTTGGAGTTCGGGTCGATCTGGTCGTATCGCTTACGCCACTTGGTGATCTTAATGTCGTCCTCGTGGGCCATCGCATACACATAGCCATTCGTGTCGAACTGTGGACGACCCGCCCGCCCGAACATCTGATGAGCACTCGACGGCGCGATGAGCTTCTTGTCGCCCTTCTTCCCCTTCAGCAGCGTGCTGACCACCACAGACCGCGCGGGAAGATTGACCCCCGCAGCCAGCGTTTCCGTACACACGACGAGCGGAATGAGCTTATCCAGAAAAAGCGATTCGACGGACGATTTGTATTTCGGAAGCACGCCGGCGTGGTGAACACCCACGCCACGAATCAACATCTGCCGAAGTTTGGGACCGATCCCCTGCTGAAACAAACTCGAATCGAGACGCTCCTCGATCTGCTTGCGCACGGATTCGCCGACCAGCTTGAGGCCCTTGAGTCGCTCCGCCACCGCCCAACACTGGTCGCGATTGAAGCAAAACACGAGCGCGGGCGAACGGTTCTCCACGTCGTCGTCGGATACCATGGTGGGCAGCTGCTCTGTCAACAGCTTGTCACCCACCCAGTCGAACGCGAGAGGCACGCGCCGTTGTTCGGTCTGTACGAGCTTGAGCGTGCGGTTGTGCTCCTTGCTTAGCCAGCCCACAAACTCGACCGGGTTGCCCACCGTCGCCGACAGCAGCATCAGCCGAATGTGCGATGGAAGGAGCATGAGCGACAGCTCCCAAACCACACCCCGATCGCGATCGTTGAAGTAATGGAACTCGTCCATCACCACCGCGCGGGTCTCGCCGAGTTGTACATCCTCAGCCAATAGATGATTCAGAAGGATTTCCGCCACCACCACGCGGACCGTGGCGCCGGGATTGATCTTTCGGTTTCCGGTGATGAGACCGACCTGCTCGCGCGGAAAGCCCCAGGCTTCGGCTTTGTCCTGAAACTCTTGGAACTTCTGATCGGTCAGGGCGATCAGCGGCGTGGTATAGAACATCCGCTCGCCGGTGCTCAGTGCTTCGAAGATGGCCGCCTCCGCCACAAGGGTCTTGCCCATCCCCGTCGGCGCCGTAACCAGCACGCCGCCCGCGCACTCGAACCACGCCAAGAGCGCCTCCTCCTGAAACGGATAAAGCTCGAACTCCAACCGACCGAGGAAATCATCCAATAACGCCTCGCGATTCATGGTCGGCAACATAGCGACCCGAAGCGGTCTTGTCGCGTGGCCGTCGCGGATTCCGGACGGAGCCCCCGCGATAGAATCTCGATATGCACGCTTTGAGCTTTTTCATATCGTTCTCTGTTTACGTGTGCGCCGATCACGCCCACAATACCGCAATGCCCACCCATCGCGACGAAATTAGACGCCGCCACCCGTTCTTTGAGCGAATGTCTCTGCTCCGATCGGTACTTGAAACCTTCGAGCAAGTTGAGGATCGCCGACGCGGAGAGGTTCAGGATGCGGAGATCGAGATGCGGCTTCGAAGCACGAAAGGCGAGGTTGGTGAAGACGAACCTGAATCGCTCATCGAGTATGAAATCGACACGTACATGATCACGAGTATGCACCGTCTGTGCCAGATAATCCCACTCTACTCAACCTTCGAGTCTCTTTGCAACAGCACGCTCGCAACGGAAGGATCGCGTAGCATCGACAAATCGCTCATTCAATCTGCAAGGACGCGAGCAAGTGCCGGTCGAAGGAACTTTGTTTTGACTATACTCGATGAAGCCGAGCGACGAGGCATGGAATCTCCAGTTTGGCGAACGTGTAAGCCCAGCATCAGGGCATTTGTTACACTACGTAACCATCTCGTCCACAGTGGTCTTGACGTAACCGACAAGTTGAAGAGTCGGCTGCGAACAATCCTGCCGAAGATCGACGAATTCCCCGGCTCGACGCCAGGAGACAAACTCGAACGGTTAGGCCATGTTGGATGCTTTGTCCAAATACCAAGCTCGTTCGTGGCCCGGATGTTCGATCTTCTGGAAAAGCTAGCGACCGATCTTATCGTACCAGTGGATAGTGAAGCTCCGGACATCAACGAATCCCTCCAGAACTTGATGAACCGGGCCCGGAAGGGCCGTCGCAACGATTCCTACTGACGCACGTCATTCACAAGGGCCGACTGGTCGCTTCATTTATCGGACACGCCCTACCTACGAGTCGCTCCGGACGCCGTGCCAAAGGCGTCTCTGGTACGTGCCGATAACGATTGCGACGACTGTGAATGTGAACGGGGCGGCTGCGTCTATGGGCGAACCGTCGAGACGTTGAAGACTCGGCGTTTCTACCTCGCACTTGTGGGGTCTCGAAGTATCAGTGTCCGAATGTTTCGATGTTTTGACTTTTTTTGTGTTTCGACGTGTTGATCTATCAACAAGCTTCAAGGGATGATCCCATGAATCGACGGTTCCATTCATTAGGCCGGAAGACCACGTTTGGCCTATCGCTCATTGTTGTCTCGGTGATCGGTTGTCAGGCGTTGTTCGACGCGTTTGACGGTGGCAGCGACGGCGACTTCTTAGTCACCGGGAACACGCAGAGCTTCTTCACAGCTTTTCAGGTTGACCCGCGTGCCGAAGACTCGGCTGGACCGCAGTTCGTCGCAGCCGAAGATCTCGACGGCGATGGCATGATGGACTTGGTTTCAGCATGGAACCAATCGCAACCGGTGCAGATTCACCTTCAGCGACGATCAGCCACTGGTGCCGTGACGTTCGAAACCGTCGCGTTAGCCGGAAGTGTTCCGGCTGTGGCGGTTGCGGGTTTGGCGATCGCAGACTTCGACGGCGACAATCGGCAGGACATCGCCGTGCTGGTCAAAGAAAGCCTACTGGAAGGTGCAGCTTGCCTCGACAGCGAACAGCCCGCCTCGGGTCTACGCGGACTGATCCTAATCTATCTTGGTCCGTCCGACTCGGCAGACGCGACCCAGGCGTTGTCGTGGGAAGAGGTTCAGGTCGGAGCATCGTTCCTTCAGGGTACGGGTAGCTCGGCTGGTGCGCCGGAAGAGGGTGGCTTCACCAGCATGGTCGTCGGCGACGTCGACAACAACGGCACGCCCGACTTGACTGTGGCCTGGAACTCAAGTTGTAACCAAAACACGCGCGATGTCGTTGTGTTCAGCAATGGCGGATCGGGCGCCGTTCGAGACGGCGCTTGGACCGGTACGACCATTCCGGACCCGTTCCCCAAAGGCGGAGCGATCAAAGATGTCGCGCTGGCCGACGTTGATCGCGATGGCGACTTGGACATCGT
Organism: Phycisphaerae bacterium; assembly: GCA_029260075.1. GTDB lineage: Bacteria > Planctomycetota > Phycisphaerae > UBA1845 > UBA1845 > OFTM250. The sequence continues at coordinate 281,372 of JAJDDY010000023.1, read as the reverse complement.
CGCAACCTATCCGACGGCTGCGACCATGAACGTTCGTTGGTATCGCAATCCCACGCTGGACACGCCGGACGATTTTCACGTCTCCGATGGCGGATGGCAGGTCGGTCTTGTCGCACAGATTGCTACCGGTGCAGACGTGGTTCGTCTGGCCGACATCGATCAGGACGGGATCGTCGACGTACTCGTGCGTTCGAGTGCGGGGCGTTTGATTCAGTGGCTCAAAGGACCGGAGGGGGCGACGACCGCACCGCTACGAAGCATCCCCTGGCAGGTATTCACGCTCGCGGAGTTTAAGGACCGCACGCCCACGGCGTTCGCCTTGGGCGATCTGAACTTCGACGGGCAGGTTGAGGTGTTGGCGTCCGCCGGCGGTGGATTGATTTGGCTGGACCCGATCGCAGCGCCGAGCGTGTTTGATCAGTGGAACGAAAACCTCATCATCGATGACGAGCTCGGCGGATTGATCAGCAATACACCCGCGACCACAGACCCGAACGTCGCGCCGGTTGAGATTGGGGGCGGGACGTTAATCAACTCGATCATCGTCGTGGACATCGACGGAGATGGCGTCAACGACGTCGTCGCCACGCTGGACCGGAGTGGTCTGAGCGGGTTGACGAATGACGCCTTGGCCTGGTTCCGCAACACGCTGCCGGCACCGCAGTAGCTCGGCGCTGCAGCCACAGCCGTAGTCGGGCCCGCATGGGGGCGGGCCTTTCGAACATCGTCGCAGGCCGAGGCTCGATGAGTGATTGCAAGACCGACCTTCTCGTCGGTCGGTCGCAACCGTCCGCACGATCAGCCTCTTAAAAAGTGTGGCGCCGGCTTCCAGCCGGTGATCCATTAGGAATTTCCGGCTCTTGACGGACATGCGGCCCGTTGTCACGCGCGGCCTCACGACAACTCGCTTGAATACTAGCCTCGTTCAACAAACTGCTACCCACGAACGGCCGCGATGAATTCGCGCAGCTTCGACGGATCTTTGCGCCCCGGCGCCGACTCCACACCGGAGCAAACGTCCACGCCGAACGGTTGCACCTGATCGATGGCCGTCCGTACGTTGTCCGGCGTCAGCCCACCGGCAAGAAGCAACGTCGGCCAGCGATCGAAACAGCCATCCTGCCGACAGCCCGCAACGGCATCCCAGTTGGCGCGACGGCCCGTTCCGCCCAGCTTGCGTTCGTCGTGGGCATCGAGAAGGAGGTACTCGGGCTTGGCGTCGGCGCAGCCCGCGAGGATCTCGTCGATCGATACTGCCGCCGAAGCGTCGCCGAACGGCTGGACCATGACGGACTCAAGCCCCATCGATTGAAAGTCTGCCACAGTCCGGGTGATGGGCGCCCCATAGAGCTGAACACGGTGCAGACCGGAACGCTGAAGTGTATCGATTACCACGTTACGGCCGCCGCGGTCCGTGACCCGGACGAGAGCGACCACGCGGTGGGCGTCGGGAACGTTGAGGAGGATTTCCTCTGCGACGCCGCAGTCGATGCGCCGTGGACCGGCCACCAAGTTGACACCAATCCAGTCCGCGCCGAGATCTACCGTCACTAAGGCGTCGTCGACGCTGGTAATCCCGCAGACTTTGACAAGTTTCTTGTGCATACCGGGCACGCATCCCAAGCGGAAGACGCTAACGCCGATGTACACACAGACGCCCAACCCCCGCCGCACGCGGTCAAGGGATAGACGCACCCCGAGCATGATCGGAAAGTGGTCCCGGTCGTCGGCGGTTCGTCAAACTGAAACGTCGTGAACGAAGTTAATCGTCGAGCACGCGAACGTTGCTTGCTTGAGGCCCCTTCTCCCCATCAGTCACGTCGAATTCAACGCGGCATCCGTCTTTGATGCGGGACGCTGTTTCCTCTAACAGGCCGCTCTGATGAACAAAAACATCTTGACCGTCGTCGTTGGGCTTGATGAAACCAAACCTCTTCGTGTGATCAAACCACTTTACGGTGCCTTCCATGGGAAACCTCGAAATGGAAGTAGACGGAGGGGACCGATTCGAAGGAAACGCTTCTTCGCCGGTGTCCCGACCTGTTGCTCAACTGCTCTGCCGCGCAACGTATGGGCATCCGCGAGCGGCGTCAAGCGTCCAGATTCCGGGGACGATCCGTGGTCGCTGGGCGTCTCCGCCAGGTCCGATTCCGTGCATACGTCCCAGATTACCACAATTTCCGCTAGCCCAGCGTCGGTATCGAAGATATATTTGGCCTGCCTGCGATCGAATCGTACGTTTCCCATGGTCGATACTGCGCCCGACGGTCACGAGTCCCTACCTGGGGGGTTCTTGCACCGCGTCGCGCCACGGTTCACGGGCCAAGCAGTCCCGTGCATGAGAATTGGACGTAGATTCGTAGCACAACGAAACAGATCGGTCCAGGGGACTACGCTAGCCGAGTGGTGAGGATTTCGCCGCGATCGGCTGACGCGAGCCGGGTTCTCGCTGTTTCGAGGATACGCCGCAAGGAGAGGGGTGAAGCACCATGACCTCGCTACTGCATCGCGCTTTGACATTCGTGCAGTCGGAAGACGGCCCCTCATCCACGGAGTACGCCTTCATGCTCGCCATGATCATTCTCGCCGCCGTCACGGTGATTTCCAGCGTCGGCGGTGGCGTGGCAAACATCTACGCATCACTGGCGAATGATATTCCGAAGTAACGACCGGCCGTAGCGGCCAAGCACACCAACTACTACCGCGCAAAGCGTGCTACGCTGTAGCGCGTTCGCTTAGTGGACGCGCCATTCCGCGAAAATCCTTAGCTGATACTGAGATCGTGTCCCATTTCGGCGACCTGCACCGGGCCCGATCTGCGTAGTTTGCTGCGGTTACCCAAAGAAACGAGTAGTACTCATCGCGGAATGCGTGGATGTCCCCCGGGGGATCGCGATCTGCGGTACCCTGCAGCCAATAGGCGAACACGAACCCGGTCTCGAAATTGTCTCCGAACGCACCCTCCCACCGTCGAAGACCTTCGATATCTTCGTTGGTGACCCAATTCTCCCAGTAGCGTTTGGAGCCGCTCGCCAGGCAGTAGGGGAATTTTCTACCTTTGACGTCGACGAGCGCGCCGCGGTGTCCCGGGCGGTAGACTATGAAATCGAACGACTTGATGCGAGCGCCCGCGAAGATCGCCCGCTTCTTCTCATCCACCGCCACGTATGGCCAACCGCGCGAGCGCACGTAGTCTTCAAAGGCGGCTTCGTAGTGAATGCTGCGTCGTGCCATGCTTGACTCGCTTTGCAGCGTAGCTCGTTTCGAGGTCGCGAGTAGCTGCCGTCGTCCGGCATCCTGTCAACGTCGTACAGACCTGGGGAGTTACGGCGTATCGAGAATCGTCTCGGCGTAGTGCGGATTGCCCGAGAGGTCGTACACCTCAATCTCCACCGCAGTCGTTCCCGAGCTGTTCAACTCGTTGCCCCGTGGTCGGAAGCGAAAACGATAGTACCCGTCTACTGTGGGGCCGTCCACCGTAAACCCTCGGCGTCCGGGCCGATCGATGAAGAACGATTTCGTGGACCCGTCCGTCCTGCGAATCCTCAGTACACCGGTTTCAGGATCCAAATCGTCCGGCGGACGCACGATGGATAGCTCGATGGCTGCTGCGTAGACGGTCAATCGAATCGAAGCCGACGCGACCCTCTTGTCATCCAGATTGTGCGAATTGGGCGTGTGTATCCAGCGATCGCGGATGTACATGAAGTCGCGGTCGTCCCGCTGACGATAGGCGTCGACACGAATGTTAATGCGTTCGCCGGGGGTAAGGCCATCGAATTTGTGCGAAAATTGAAAATGACCGGACGGCTGCGCGTCGACCTCGATGCGCTCACCCTGGACGATCGTGGCGCAATAGTCGGCGATCCCGATCGGATTCAACAGATTCTTGGACCAGTCGTGCAGTACGAAATCGAACCGAACTTCCTCGCCAACATGTACCTGTTGTTCGGTATCAACAGACCACTCGAAACCTGGTGGACGGAAACCGGTGTCGGTCGCGAGCGAGCCAGCGACGCAGCCCGCGTTGGTTCCAGCCAGTCCGAACGCCACAAAGAGGCTGCAAGTCTGCAGGCGGGATATGTTCAAGTAAGCAGACAACGCGGCCTTTCGAAACATGCAACACAGCCAGGAAGCAGACGCCCCGTCCAAGAACCAGCCTTCCTCGACAGATTGCCCATGCTTTGTCAAAGTTCGACGGACGGGGTTACCAAGCCGCGTCCGTAAGGAAGCGGACGTCAGAAATCCGGTCGTAACAGCTTGAAGTCGCTCCCTTACAGTCGCGGCTTGTATCGGACGAACCCGTCACCTGAGTCATGACAAAGCACTAGGCGGTCTTCTTGGTATTGCGTTTGCGGCGCTGCGGCGGAGACGGTTTGCCTAGGTGCTGGCCGCTCTTCTTGTGGTAGAACGCCTCGATCTGATTCGCATGGGTGAATAGGTAGTCGTAGCCAAACGCGGCACCGCTATAATCGCAATCACCAGCCTTGTATTCTTCGCATATCGCTGGCCGGGTGTCGTAGACCATACATAGGTTGTCGGCGCCGAGGTTCTTGCACTTCGTTTGGTATTGGACGAACCAATCGCCCTCTTCGACGAACACGCTGACGCCTTCGTGCATCAGGTACCACCGAATATCATCGTAGTCCCGCTTCGTGGACGGCTTGTCCATCGGCAAGGCCAAGTATCGGCAGCACGCCGCCGCACAATGTTCACACAGAATTGAGCCCATGTTCGATCGAATCCCAAGTGCGACGCCCCGTGAGCGGCAGCGCCGCCGTACGGTTTCATGATCACGCTTGCCAGCGTCGCCATCCGCACCGATTATACCGTTACGGTTTTGCCCGGGTCAACGTCTCAAACGAAATTGCAGAACCGACCATCGAACGGATAGGTGCTTGATACCGATGAGAATTATCGCGGGAAAATGGCGATCGCGACGACTGGTCCGACCGGATACGTCCAGCACAAGGCCTATGCCCGATCGCATCCGCGAGTCCGTGTTCAGTCTTCTGGGAACGTACTTTGGCACGGCGGGCACCTTGCCTGCCTTGCGCGTTGCGGACGTGTTCGCCGGAAGCGGATCGATGGGATTGGAAGCGTTGTCTCGCGGCGCCGGGACATGCCGGTTCTTCGAGCGCGAACCCGTCGCGATCACCGCGCTTCGCCGGAATATCGAAGCGTTGGATGCGTACGAGTCAGCCACAGTCATCTCACGAGACGCTTGGTCAGCCGCAATATGTGACGCTGATCATCAGCCGTTCGACCTCGTACTTCTGGATCCGCCCTATCGCGATTCCGTTGATACGACCGCGCAAGGGCCCGTACGCCAGTACCTCGAGAAGCTCTTCGCCGCAGACGGGAGCGACCCTGTGGTCGTACTTCATCACCAAGAGAAGGTGGAATATGCTCCCGACACAGGTCAAACTTATCGGCTTGTCGATCGGCGTCGCTACGGAACCGGTGCAATCAGCGTGTTCGTCAAATGAGAACCAAGAAGCAAGATCCTCGCATCGTAGCCATGGCTATCCTGGAGGAGTTGCGCAAGGCCGGTCACGTAGCGCTGTTCGCCGGCGGGTGCGTTCGCGACCGATTGCTCAATCGCGAGCCGAAGGACTACGACATCGCCACCGACGCGAAGCCAGATCGCGTGTGCAAGCTGTTCCGCCGCGCAAGGCGCGTCGGCGCCAAGTTCGGCGTCATCCTTGTCCACCGTCGCGGCGTCGATATTGAGGTGGCTACGTTTCGCATGGACGGGGTCTACTCAGACGGTCGCCACCCCGACGACATTACCTACGGCACAGCCGAACAGGACGCCCGTCGCCGAGACTTCACCATCAACGGACTATTTCACGACCCGATCGACGACCGCATAGTGGATTACGTCGGCGGTCTCGCGGATTTGGAAGCAGGGATCATTCGAACGATCGGCAACCCGGACCAGCGCTTCGCGGAAGATCACCTGCGTTTACTTCGTGCGGTTCGGTTTGCGGCACGATTGGGCTTTGCCGTCGAAGCCACCACCCGTGAAGCCATGGTTCGGCTCGCCCCGCGCCTGGCTGGTGTCAGCCCCGAGCGTATCTGGCAGGAATTGGAATGGATGCTGCTTGATCAAAACCGGTCCGAGGCGTGGACGCTTTTGGCTGAGGTCGGGCTGACCGCGCACATTGCGCCAAGCTGGTCGCCGACAAACGAACAGGCGGCTTCGATCGGTGCACGGTTGGGCTCGTTGCAAGAAGACGCCGTCACTCCGGCGCTCGTACTCGCCACCCTGCTTTGCGACGGCGGGGACGAACAAGCCACCGAAGTGTGCCGAGACTTGCGTACCAGCAACCGCATCGCGGATCACACGGCTTGGCTGATACGTTCTTCGCGACGAGTCGAAACGGATCGCGACCTCGACTTGGCCGGGCTCAAGACGTTAATGGCTCATCCCTGCTGGTTGGACCTACTAGCCCTCGCTCGGGCTCGGGCGAACAGCGATGAAGGCGACGCCAATCTGCTCAACGATCTCGTGCATCGAGCGGCAGCCATCGCCCCCGATACCATAACCCCCCCGCCGCTGCTCACCGGCGACGACCTGTGCAACCTGGGCATGGCGCCGGGCCCGGCGATGGGTCGCATGCTGGGGACGCTGTATACGGCGCAACTCAATGAGGCGATTACTACGCGCGACGGGGCTATCGAGATGATGCGTCGACTGCAAGACGATTGACAAATCCGGAGCGCCATCGACCAAGAGGGGCGTGCGCCGTCACAGGTTCGGTCGGAACGGTCGGCCGGACGGCACTTACGGCGGTGCGTAGGAGGCAGCTAATGTCCACCAAGACCGTCGATGCGATCGCGAACATTTTCGATGGCTGTAATGCGCAACCCGAAATTCTCACCGACCTTGACCGCTTGCCCTGAGCCCACCTGCCGATCAGCCACATGAAGCTCCAGGTCCGAATCGAACGCCACATCGAATTCAATAATGGTGCCCACGTTCAATTCCAGCAGCGCCTCGATGGGCATCTCGCGGACGGCCACGACGACGGTGACCGGCACACTCAGCTTGAGGATGCGCCGAACGTCTGCCGGAGCGTCCACCGCAGACTGAGCGGCGGGGATTACCGACGGGCGATCGCAAACTGCGTGGGGTGAAGCTGGAGACATTTACGTTCCCTATTCGCGCGCACCATGAGCGTACCAAGTCCTATCGACGCAATTCGCGCAGGTTCTTGAAGCGGAGCCCCGCCGGCGAACGTGGCGGCCAGAAAACCGCGATCCAGCACTGATTAGCTACGACGGGGGAGGACTAGCGAAGGGTTCAAAACGGTTCCGGAAATTAGGCGAAACGGCGCACCACGATGCAAGCGTTGTGCCCGCCGAATCCGAAGGAGTTGCTCATCGCGACGTCGATCTTTCGGTCGCGTGGTGTATTGGCGCAATAGTCGAGGTCGCAGCCGTCGCCGGCGTTGTCCAAGTTGATGGTGGGTGGGATGACGCCGAACCGCATGGCTTCGAGCGTCGCGATCAGTTCCACACCGCCGCTGGCGCCGAGTGCATGGCCCGTGCCGCCCTTGGTGCTGCTGATGGCGAGCTTCTTAACGGCCGAACCGAACACGGTATGAAGCGCCCGCGTTTCCGCGGCGTCACCAAGCGGCGTCGATGTGCCGTGGGCATTGATGTAATCAATATCTGCGGTGTTCAACCCGGCGCTCTCGATAGCCAGACGCATGGTTCTGGCCGCACCGTTGCCGCTGTCCTGAGGTTGCGTGATGTGCTCTGCATCGCAGGTTGAGGCGTATCCGATGACCTCGGCGACAATCGGAGCCCCGCGCTTCTCCGCGTGTTCCAAAGATTCAAACGTGAACGCGCCTGATCCCTCGGAGAGCACAAACCCGTCGCGGTCGCGATCGAACGGTCGGCTTGCATGTATTGGGTCATCATTTCGTGTGCTGAGGGCTTTCATCGATGCGAACGCGGACAACGCAAGCGGCGTCAACGCCGCCTCGGAACCGCCGGTGAACACGATGTCTGCAAAACCGTTGCGAATGAGGGCGGCGGCTTCGCCCATGGCGTGCGTGGCCGACGCACAGGCGCTGGACACCGCGAGACTATGCCCCTGAGCGCCGTAGCGAATGGACATGTTGCCAGCGGCGGCGTTGACCATGAGCTTGGGAATGGTGAACGCCGAAACCTTCGACGGACCCTTGCTGTTGAGGCGGCCCAGCTGCTGCTCCAGCTCGTTCAACCCTCCGATACCGGATCCAAAAATGACCGACAAACGCGTCGCATCTTCTTTGTCGAGATCCAGTCCGGAAGCACGGACGGCTTCATCGCACGCAACGAGGGCAAACTGGGCGTAGCGATCGAGACGCTTCACCAGTTTTCGATCGAGGTACTTCGTGGCATCGAAGGAGGGAATCTCCCCTCCGATGCGCACACTGAAGTCGGTCGTATCGAACAGGGTAACAGGCGATAGCCCGCAACGCCCCTCGATCAGACCGCTCCAGAGTGAGTCGACGGAGACACCAAACGGCGTCACCGCACCCATACCCGTGATCACAACGCGTTTATCAGACATAGGGCCGAGCACGACGCAAGATCACTTGCCGTTCATATGTTTCTGGATGTACTCGATGGCTTCGCCGACGGTCTTGAGCTTCTCGGCTTCCTCGTCAGGAATGGTCAGGTCGAACTCATCCTCCAGCTCCATCACCAATTCGACCGTATCGAGGGAGTCCGCATTCAAGTCGTTGACGAATGACGTGCCTCGGGCGATTTCGCCCTTGTCCACGCTCATCTGCTCGCTGACGATCTGGACAACCTTTTCTTCTATTTCTACTGCTGTGGACACTACGCAATCCTCCTGACGTCCCCAAGACTGATCCAATTCGCTGGAACCGGAATTCCGCGGGGATCGTAGCCGGGACGTACCCAAATGGCAACTCGTTCGACCAATCCCTCAAAGGGGCTCGAAACCTTCTGTCTTTCGACCATCCGCCCGAACGTTTCGTCGGGCGACGATCGTCGCTACATGTGCAGACCGCCGTCGACCACGAGCACCTGTCCGGTAATGTAGCTGGCGGCGTCGCTGGCAAGAAAAGCAACGACCGACGCCACTTCGTCGACCAAGCCAAACCGAGCAAGCGGTACTATTTTCTTGACGTTGTCCCTGAGTTCCTGCGGCAACACCGCTGTCATGTCCGTGGAGATGAACCCAGGAGCCACAACGTTGCATGTGATGTTCCGTCGACCCAACTCCTTGCCGAGCGACTTGGTCATGCCGATCAACCCAGCCTTGCTCGCGGCGTAGTTGACCTGTCCGGCGTTACCCATAACACCTGCGATACTTCCCATATTGACGATGCGCCCGCATCGGCGACGCACCATGAGCCGACTCACCGCCCTCGACAGCCAAAACGCTGATCGCAGGTTCGTGGTAAGGACGATCTCGAATTCTTCGTCTTCCATGCTCATCGACAGGCCGTCGCGCGTGATGCCGGCGTTGTTCACGAGGATGTCGATGCGATCATAGCGCTCGGCGACTTCGTCGACGAACACGTCGATCGCCGCTCGATCCGTCACATCCAAGCAACGGGGTACGATCGTACCCGCCAATTCCCGGCGGACTCCTTCAGCAGCCAATTCCTTGAGCGCCGCCTCATTGCGCGCACAGGCGACAACCGTGGCGCCGCGCTCCGCCAACGTAAGACAGATGGCGTGCCCGATCCCTTGGCTTCCCCCCGTGACGATGGCCACTTTGTCCTTCATACCGACCGCCTCCCGACGGGCTGTTCAACCGCTGGTGATCGACGCTGCAATGTCGTCGAGTCCTTCGGCTTTGCTTAGGTTTACGGTATCCACGTCGCGGTTGATCTTGCGCATGAGGCCGGTCAACACGCGTCCCGGCCCTATTTCTATGAACTGATCGACACCGGCCTCGATCATGCCTTCGACGCACCGCTGCCACAGGACCGGCTCTGACACTTGTCGCGTTAACGACTTGCGAATCGCGTCCGCGTCGCCGTGCGCCGCCGCGTCGACGTTTCCAATAACCGTTATCGCGCCTGGAGTAAAGGGCGTCTGCGCCAGCACCGGCGCTAGACCGTCTGCGGCTGACTGCATCAGACTCGAATGAAAAGCGCCGGCCACCGCGAGGGCGATCGCTCGAAAACCGAACTCGCTCGCAAGTTCGACCGCTCGATCACAGGCAGACTGATCGCCGGAAATGACGATCTGTCCGGAACAGTTGAAGTTGGCGGGCGTCAAGACCGCGTCACCACGAGCGGCTTCGCAGAGCTTTCGCGCACCTGCCTCGTCGCCTCCAATCAGCGTGACCATGCCGCTGTCGCTTGCTTCGGCAGCATCCTGCATTAGTCGCCCTCGTCGGGCAACGAGTCGAAGCGCATCCTCAAACCCCACCGTCCCTGCGACGTGCAGCGCGGTGTACTCGCCGAGACTCAGGCCGGCGGCATGCGAAAAATGGTCGCATCGCACGCCAGCTTCCGCCAGCGCCTCCCACATGGCCACAGTAGCGACGAAGATGGCCGGCTGCTGAACATCGGTTCGCTGAAGCCGCTCCGGCGGGCCTTCAAAACAATCGCGCGCTACGTCGAAGTCGAGCACGTCGTTCGCAGATTCGAACACATTGCGAGCGCGCGAACTCACCTCGGCAAAGTCGTGTGCCATGCCAACGGCCTGTGACCCTTGGCCAGGAAATATGCAAGCTGTAGTGCCCAACGTTACTCCGTTCGTTCTCTTAGGTTGCTACGGTGAACCGCCGCCCGGCAGATCAGACCAGCACTTCAGCGTGACACAAGTTGCCGACCACCGTAGGCAAGGCCAAGACACCCAAGCCGCACGGTTTCGACGGTTTTCTACAAACGCACGACCATGCTGCTCCACGTCAGCCCCGCCCCGATCGCCACCATCAACACGTGGTCGCCCTCTTGGAGTCGACCGCTTCGCAGGTTTTCGTCGAGACTCATAATGATCGACGCCGACGACGTGTTGCCGAATCGATCGATGTTGATCGCTACTTTTTCAGCCGGTAGCTCGAGTCGGCGACGCGCGGATTCGATAATCCGAAGGTTCGATTGGTGCGGGATCATAAGCTTTAAGTCGTCGGCATCGAGGCCGCACTCGCTCAGTGCCCGGTCGATCAGCACCTGCATCTTGGAGACGGCGAACTTGAAGACCTCGCGACCGCGCATGGTCAGGTAGTGCAACCGCTCCGCCACCGTGGTTTCCGAGGCGTACAACCGTGAGCCGCCGGCTGGAAACCAGATATGCTCGGCACGGCTACCATCCGTCCCCCACTCCCAGTACAGAACGCCCTGCTCAGGGCGGACGGAGCGACTCAGCACCGCTGCACCGGCGCCGTCGCCGAACAAGATTGCCGTCGTTCGATCCTCAGGGTCCGCGAAACGGGATAGCGTTTCGGCGCCGATGACAAGAATGTTGTCGTGCATCCCCGATTCGAGCAATCCGGCAGCGACCGTCGTGGCGTAGAGGAACCCGGCGCAGGCGGCGCCCAGGTCGAACGCGGGGATATCGGTAACGCCGAGATGTTTTTGGATGAACGCGGCGGTCGATGGAAAAAGGCAATCCGGCGTGGCGGTCGCACAGATGATCAAATCGATATCCGCGAAAGTAAGACCCGCGTCCTCGACCGCAATTTGCGCTGCCCGAGCCCCAAGCGTGGACGTATATTCATCCGGACCGGCTCGATGACGCTCGTGAATCCCCGTGCGCGAAAGTATCCACTCTTCGCTCGTGTCGAGGTAGTCGACGAAGTGTTGATTCGTGATAATTTTGTCGGGCACGTACGCCCCGGTCCCGACGATACGAATGGGCAAGTGTTTCTTCATTCCGAGACAGTCCTTGTGGCACACTTCATCAACAGGGTCGCCCTACGTCCTAGTGCGTCGCGTCGCGAGCGTAGTGTCCGTTGGGCTTGGACGCCCGACCATCATGTTCAAACCGCTTCGCAACGGCGTCGTTGAAGCCACCCCTGACACATTGCCCCGCGACGCCGATTGCGTTTTCCACGGCCAACTCATCGCTGCGACCGTGACAGACGATGCACACGCCGTTGATTCCGAGCAATGGCGTGCCTCCGTAGCGGCTGTAGTCGTGTCGATGATACACACGACCCAACCCGCCGCGAAGCCGCTTCTGGAAATCCGGCGTCTCTTCGTGAAACTCCTTCGTGATGGTGCGGACCAATCCTTCCGCCAACGCCTCGCCGAACTTGAGCATGACGTTGCCGACGAAGCCATCGCAAATAGCCACATCGCAACGCCCGGCGAACAGATCCGATCCCTCCGCGTTGCCCACGAAGTTGATCTGGTCATCCTGCTCCATCAAGTCCCGGGCCTGCTTGACCAAGTTTGTGCCCTTTCCGCGCTCAGTGCCAACTGAGACCAAGGCGACGCGAGGTTTCGCAACACCAATAACACGCTCCGCATACAGCGACGCCATAACCGCGTACTGGTAAAGATGTCGCGGGCGGGCGCTGATGTTGGCGCCAACGTCACAGAGTATACACGGCCCGTGCAATGATGGAATCGTGACCGCGATCCCCGGGCGGGAAACGCACGTTAGGGGTTTGAGCATAAGCTGGCACGCGGCGACGAGTGCGCCGGTGTGTCCGGAACTCAGCACCGCGTCGACCTTGCCTTCGGCAGCCAGTGCTACCATGCGAACCAGTGACGAGTCTTTCTTGGTTCGGATCGCCTCGATCGGCGCCTCGTCCATCTCCACGACTTGACTGGCGTGATGAACGGTCAGACGAGAGGCTGCTTCTCCGAGATCGTGACACGCCAACTGCTTTCGCACCCGCGGCTCGTCGCCGACGATGACGAGGGTCACGTCCCGATCCGCACGAAGCGCGCGAACCGCACCGCCGACGATGGCGTCCGGCGCATGATCGCCACCCATCGCGTCGACCGCAACGCGAAAGCTCATTAGCCCTCGGACTCGGACGTCGGAAGCATCACCTTGCTGCTCACGAGTCCGCAGACGCCGCATGCGGCATGGGGCAACTTGGGCTTACCGCACTTCGGGCACGGACAGAGCGTCACACGGGGCAACGCCTGATGCGCTCGCCGCGTCCGCGTTCGGCACTTGGAGGTCTTCTTGACTGGAATCATTGAGCAACCGCCCCTTGTTTGTGCGTGACCGGACCGATTTCGGGCCGGGCGCACCCTTCACCTGTACGAACGGCTCCAGCCGCCCGAGCGGGCAGGGTAGAACTCCTTGGCTGTCCTGTCAAGAAAACGGCTCGGTGTCTTCTCATGGTGCAAGACGGAATCGGCGGGAATGGGATAGCAGTTGCTAAGCATTAACATTTCCCGTCGGCTTCCGCGTAACGCCGGCTCGGTGCCCTGAAAGGGCAATCTACATCAGCCCAGGGCAACGCCCTGCAACGCAAGCTCTGAAAGAGCGACATATGAAGGGTTATTCCGCCCTTTCAGGGCTGCACGCGCTACCGGATTCACGAAGACCCAGGGCCGTAGGCCGGAATAGGGCGCCTCGTTGGGGATGCAAGATGTGTGCGTTGCGGAAACGGCGACACATCGAATCGGCGCGCCTAGATCGTCACGGACTCTTTCTCAAACAAGCGAACGTCGCGATCGTCTTTGATTGCCGGGCAATCCGCTCGTAGAATCTCTCCCTGATGCGGGGACGGCTGATCTTTGGCGGCGCCAGCGGGGGCTTGCTGTACCCAAGGGCGATGTGAGACCCCCTACCGATGCCTATCGAAACGGACACTGTTGACGCCAATTATGTCCCGTCGTCGCCGGCGCCATGCCCCTTCTGCGGATACGACCTCCGTGGGCATCCGGAATCGGTGCGCTGCCCGGAATGCGGACGCATGGTTCACGTCGGGGAGGAAATGACCCGAGCTTCGCGCTGGCTCGACTGTTGCATCATCGATCTGTGGTCGATCGCCGTACTTCAGTCGACCGGCGTCGTGGCGGGTTCCGTCTCGCTATTCGCGATTCACCAGGGTGAATACTACGCGCTGATCTTGGCGTTGATGGCGCTGCTCTGCATCTCTCTAGCCACGAGTTGGTTTGTCGCCCTTCAACCGGTCTTGGCCAAGAGGAGCCGACAACCCCACGTTCGCGCATGCGGCGTCCATCGAGTTCGATTGTTGCAGAAATGGTGGATGTTGGACGCGGCGTTGGTGATCGTCGCGCCCGTGATGATCATCCTTCTGGCGACTCGCTAAGTGCAGGTATTGGTCCGGGCGCGGCGCCGCGCAATTGGGCCATCGCGCCGGACAGGAGGACGATCATCGCCGCAAGCACCAGCATCAAGCTTAGCCATTTCTTGGGATGCGCACGCATCGCGTCGAAGGCCACACTCTTGCCTGTCAGCGCGCTGGCAACGAAGAAAATCACAAACGCCGCCAAGACCTTGATACCAAAGAACGCGTGATACGGCATCGGTTCAACGCCGGAGCGCATCCCAAGCATCACGAAGTTAAATCCGCCCGTGACGAGCAAGACCGTGATCGACATCATCACCAGTCGAGCCCAGCGCGTTCGGACAGCCTGCCGCAGACGCTCCTGCTGCGCGTCATCCAAGGCGGCTTTCGCGCTGGGTATCATCACGAACCGGACGAAACACGTTCCACCGATGGCCACTACCACCGCTCCGATATGCAGCCAGCGAGATGCGAGTACGGCAAAATCAATATCATTCATAGCGGAATCCAAGTACTGAGGCCCCGCGCGTGGTCGAACATGGACCGATGCACCGCGCGACGTTCTTATACCGATCGGTTGATGCGCCCACAAGGGCAGTGGTAGCACGATCGCCCTGCTTGACGAATCTGTTGCGAAATGCGGACACGTGGGCGTACGTCGGTCTTCGGCGAGTGTGCAACTCCGGCACAGTCCGGGCAGCCTGTTGGGGCAAGTTCTCTGGTGCCGTTGGGCTCCCGCCTGGCGATCTTCGTGTGGCACCGGCTTCCAGCCGGTGATCCAATAACTCGGGCGTCGAGCCCGCAACGCTGCAAGAATTTACGATCGCATTCTGAATGCAAGAGTAGCGGGGAAACGCACGGCACACCGGAGAAAACGGGCTCCCAGACGTCACTCTTAGAACGTGTGCAAGAAGCCTCTTACCGAGCCGCGCCCATGAGAAAGCGATCCCGGCTCGCCGGCGAAAACCGCTTCCTCACGGGCGCGGCTCGGTTCATCGCAAACCCTCGGATACGTCTTCTCACACAGGTTCCAGATAAAGCTTGGTCTAGAAATCGAACTTGCGAAGATCGTCTTGGTCGAGAAGCTGGAACCGGCGCGAGCGAAGTACATCAACGGCTTGCTCCATCGCATCGGGCAAGACAGCAATAGCCGCGCACTCGTTCGGGCGGATCAGCAGCGGGTATGTGTAGTGAATGTTGACCTCACCGTTGAGTAGCGCGGTCCACGTATGCAAAAGTGCCCGCTTGCCGTGCGGCAAGGCCACAACCAACAACTCCGCCTCGCTCACTTTGAACCCGGCTCCGGTAAGCAAGTCGTAGCCACGATCGGGTTCGTCGAGAATCATCCGACAGATGGCGCAGTCGACGGAATTGACAATGGACAGCGCGAGGATGCGGACATCGGTCTGGTCGAACAGGCGAGTGAGACGCAGAAGCTGTCCCACGCTGTTTTCCACAAATACGGATTGCTGGCGCACGGTCGGTATGCCCTGCGCCTCCGCTGTTTCAAATGGTTCTGTTTCCATCATGTCCCACCTTATCGGCGGATTTCCGATTCCCAAGCGTTTTTTCACAAAACGTTCTTGAGCTGCCAAGGTGCCATATCTGCATCCCGAACTACTGTCAGCTTGGCAGTCGACGGGAGACGCGAACTAGCGCGCCCGTAACTCATTGGCACGAAACACCTTACGTTCGCACGCTTCGGCTGCGGCGCGGCACGCAACGTGTCCAACGGTCTGGTACGCAGAAAAGTGCGCGTGGGCAAAACATCACGGCACGGCATTCTGCGGACATTTAGCGACATAAGGAGATCAGGATGTCAAAGATCATCGGAATAGACCTGGGCACGACAAATTCAGTTGTAGCGGTCATGGAAGGCGATCAGGCCAAGGTACTCGCCAACGCCCAAGGCGCGCGGCTCACGCCGTCCGTCGTGGCCATCACAGATAAGGGAGAGCGTCTGGTCGGGCAGATAGCCCGCCATCAGCAGGTCACGAACCCCGAGAATACGATCCACTCGATCAAGCGATTCATGGGTCGCCGCCACGACGAAGTAAGCAGCGAGGAAAAAATCGTCCCCTACAAAGTCGTCGGTGGCAAGACTGAACTCGTCAAGGTGGAAGCGAGAGGCAAGAGCTATACCCCCCCCGAGATCAGCGCCATGGTCCTGCAAGACCTTAAGAAAACGGCGGAGGACTACCTCGGCGAGAAGGTCGATCGTGCCGTCATCACCGTCCCCGCATACTTCAACGACTCACAACGCAAAGCGACCAAGGACGCCGGAGAAATCGCCGGCCTCAAAGTCGAGCGAATCATCAACGAGCCCACAGCCGCTGCACTGGCCTACGGACTCGACAAGACGAAAGAACAGACTATTGTCGTTTTCGACTTGGGCGGAGGCACGTTCGACATCTCCATCCTCGAGATCGACCCGGAAATCGGTACGTTTGAAGTCAAGAGCACAAGCGGTGACGGGCACCTTGGTGGTGACGACTACGATCAGGTACTCATCGACCACTTGGCTGAAACCTTCCGAAAGCAGGAGGCTATCGATCTTCGCACCGACCCCATGGCGCTGCAGCGGCTAAAGGAAGCGGCTGAGAAAGCCAAGTGCGAACTCTCCACGATGATGGAAACGACCATCAATCTGCCATACGTCACGGCGACGGAGACCGGCCCAAAGCACCTGCAACTGACCATCACGCGAAGCCAATTCGAGCAACTCACTAAGTCGCTGACAGAACGCTGTCGCAAGCCTGCGATTGAGGCCATGAAGAGTGCGAAGATGACCCCGTCGGATATTGACGAGGTCGTGATCGTCGGTGGTTCGTCACGAATGCCAGCCGTGCAAGCTCTTTGCAAGGACATTTTCGGCAGGGAGCCGAACAAGGGCATGAACCCGGACGAGGTCGTGGCGCTCGGTGCGGCCATTCAAGGGGCCGTGCTCGCCGGCGATAAGGAGGACATTGTTCTTCTCGACGTCACGCCGTTGACGCTGGGCCTCGAAACACTCGGCGGCGTAATGACTCCGCTGATCGAAGCCAACACGACGATTCCTACGTCCAAGACCGAGACGTTTTCCACGGCGGCTGACGGACAGACTGAAGTCACGATTCACGTCCTCCAGGGCAACCGGCCAATGGCGTCGGACAATCGATCGCTGGGCCAATTCAACCTGACCGGACTCGCACCGGCGCCGCGCGGTACGCCACAGGTGGAGGTTAGCTTCGACATGGATCGAAACGGCATCCTTAGCGTCTCCGCGAAGGACAAAGCCACCAACAAAGAGCAGTCCATCCGGATCGAAGGCGGTGGCGGAATATCGAAGGAAGAGATCGAGCGGATGAAGAAGGAGGCTGAGGAGCACTCGGCCGAGGATCTCAAGAAATCGGAACTCGTTACGCTACGCAACCAAGCGGAGAACTCCGCCTACCAGATTGAGCAACAGCTCAGCGAGCACGGCGAGAAGATCCCCGCAGACGAGCGCGGCAAGGTCGAATCCGCCATCAACAACGTTCGCGAAGTGCTTAAGGGCGACGACATCGAGGCCATCAAGAAAGCCAACGAAGCCCTGATGGCCGAGGCGCAGACGATCGGCAAAATCGTCTACGAAGAGGTGGCTAAGCAGCAGCAAGCCGCTTCCGAACAGGGCGCACCGCCGCCGCCGCCAGCCGATGGCGACGCGAGCGGAGCCACGGACGAAAGCGTGATCGACGCAGAGTTCGAGGTCAAAGACGCGAAATAATTGCGACGGCGTCGATACGCGGTGTACGCTGCAATCGGCCAACGTGCCTTGTGCGTGCACCGCGCGTCGGCTCTCGCACCTGGTGCTTTGTTACACCTAAAGTTACGGGTGCGTTTGATGCGGCGCCGACAGCTAGAGAGCGTCTTGACGCTTTGATTAAAGGTTAACAAGGGTCCGCTCCCTCACGGTCGCGGCTCGGTAAACCCGTCATTCTAGCGGTGACAGAGCAGTAGCGGGGAAGGAGTCGAAGCCGCCCATTAGCAGAATGTGGCGCCGGCTTCCAACCCTTGATCCAATTGCGGTTTCCCCCGCTTGACGGACGCCACCCGTTATCGTCGGCGGGTTCGCGGCGGCGGGCGTGAATGCCGCCCTTGTTCCACGGGCTGAGGTTGCATCTTCGCTCGTGATCTTACGCATGTGCCACTGATCTTGAACGACAAGTGGGATTCACGACCATCCGCGTCGCCTTCCGGCGAACGAAGCTGCGAGGGCGCTTCACACGTCGCGCTCACTTCGGTATGCTCCACAATGCGGGGAGCAAGAAACCACTCATCGCATGCCGCTCACTTCGTCCGGTCGCATCTCCGGCGGGCGAATGACAGCGGAACAGGAATCGTTTCATTTGCTCGCCGGCGGTCGGCGAGTATCGCGTGGTACGGATGAATACATGGCGGCGTAGCTCAGCTGGTTAGAGCGTGGGCTTCATAATCCCGAGGTCGGCGGTTCGAGTCCGCCCGCCGCTATTGACGAGAGAGCCAGTAAACCCTTGTTTTGCAGGGTTTGGCGGTTTGGGATGTATCTAGGGAGTCTCTTGTAGAGCCGCGACCGTAAGGAAGCGGTCCGGTTTCAAGTGGGGAAATCGCTCCCTCACCGTCGCGGCTCGGTCAACCTCTCGCTCTAGCCCTGACACAGCACGAGAGACTGTTACCCATTGCCACGCTGCCGCGCCACCGCCTCGCGGAGGCGCAGGGCGACTTCGTCGATGGGGTCGGCTTTGATGACTTCGAGCAGGACGTCGTGCGCGAACTCCACATCACCCGCAGCGAAGTGCAGGTACGCGAGCAACAGGCGGGCGTCTTGACCGTTGGCGGTTTGTGACACGTAAGCGGCAAGGTCCTCCAATTGGGTATCGAGAACGAACTCCTGACTGTAGAGCGTGCGAACCGGTAGCGGACGGTCGGCCAAGCTTGGATCGGCCACGAGGGCACGCCGAAGTGCGAGCGTCGCGACGTCGTAATCACCCAACGCGAAGTTGGACAGCGAGTAGAGAAACTTCGCCACGCCATCGTCGTCGTCAGCCAGCATGACCGTCAGATAGTTGCGACGTGCATCGCCATAGCGACGGTCGATATAGGCTTGGTGGCCGGCAGCTAGGACAGGATCGTCACGGACGATTTCGGGAAGGCTTGGCGCCGGACGAGCCACGCTCTGTGGCTCGGGGGTTTTGTCAACGTACACGGTCGTCTCTTCGTACGCCGGTTCAGTCACATACACCGTGGTATGGGTCGATCCGTAGTAGAACGGATCGTACGAATCGTACACGTATGAAGCACCGTAGTACGAAGAGGGATAGTACGAGTAGGACACATGCGATCCGTAGTACGGCGTGTAGTAGCTCGGTGTGTAATAGCCGTAGTCGCTGTAATAACCGAAACCGATTCCCACAGTTGCATAGTATGGGGATGCATAGCCGTAGCCGCCATAGTATCCACCGTAATGCCCGCCGTAGTATCCATCGTAGTGTCCGCCGTGGTGACCGCTATCGGTATTGACCAACAGCGCGCCGCTGACGTTCCAACCTTGCCCGCGGTTGCCGACACTAACGAAACCGGCGTATCCGTCGCCTATCCCGCCGACGGTGAAACCGCCGCTCGATCGCCGCGAGCGTCCCGAGTGGGTTGAGCGACCATCTCGATAGACCGCAGTCACGCCGCCCGAGCGGGACAACGTGGACCGGCCAGAACTGCTTCGCGCGCTGATCCCCTTTGATCCGTGCCTCGCGCGACTGCTACGCGATCGGTCGATTCTCGCCGTCGATGTGCTCGGTTCGCGTGTTCGGTATTTTGAACCCGCCGCTGTCCGCGAAGAAGATCGAGCGCGCGAGGATCGTGGCGGACGTGCAGTTGGCGAGGACGAGGGGGAGACTCGCGATCGCGTGGCCAACGGTGTCACCGACTGTGACCGCGATGAACCTGTTCGCGCACGAGGAGTTCGCCCTGTTGTCGTCGGTTGCGAGGAACCGCGTGGTCGACGAACCGCGCTAGATTTCGGCGTCGCTCGACGACTCCCACGGGAGGATTGCGAGCGCGCATTGTGCGATCGCCCCGTGCTTTGCCTTGGGGCTGCGGATCGGGTCGCGCGTCGCGATCCGCTGCTGCGATGCGATGGCGTAGGCTGAGCACTGCGCCTGCGAGAGCTCGAGGCGAATCTCTGCGAACTGCGACGGGCAGAGGACGAACGCGAACGCGAAGCATGCGACTTCGTGCGACCGGCGGACCTGTGTGACGCGGAACTCTTCCTGCTGCTGCGGTGCTGTTTCGGAGCACGAGCCAGAACCTCGTTCGGGACCAGAAAAGCACCACCGAAGATGAGCACTGCGAGCCAATAGCCAGCTTTTCGTTGAACGTTCATGGTCCTCCTCCATTCCGGGTTGACGGCCAACGCGATGTTCGTTGCATATCGCGGACATCCATCGATTGTACACTATATCGTACTGTTAAATAATACGCTACAGATAACCATTCTACAAGTAATCTCCTGTCGTTTGATGTCAATGCGATACGACCGCTGATAATCCAGTCAAGGTCGCACATTGCCAGAAAGGCTTAATGTTCTCGCCGATATCGTGGATGCGGTCCTCGCGACAGAGCCAGACTGACCGCATCCCGGTCGATTCAGCACCGGCGATATCGCTGTGCAGCGAGTCTCCGATGTGGACCACGTCTTGCGCTTGCAGCCGGAGGAGGTCGAGGGCGCTCCGGAAAATGGCTGGTTCCGGCTTGTAACACCGTGCCTGCTCGGAGGTGACGACGTGGTCGAACTTCAGTCCGAGCCGTTCGATCGCAGCGAGGATGGGTTTTGTGTCGGCGTTGGATACGCAGCAGACCGGGACGGGCAATTCGGCGAGAAACGCCACGGCGTCGGCGTAGACCGGGGGGTTACGCCAGTATTCATCCAACTCGGCCACGAACGGAGCGGGGTCTGCGGTCACGCCAAGATCGGACAGCGTTTCCGCGAGGCTGATCAGCTCGCACTCGTGCAACGTTCGAAACGACTCGAAGTTGCTCGATTCGATGGTCTTGAAGAAACTTTCGCCCCACCGCACGGCGAAGTGCTGTGGCGACATGGTCAGTCGGCAGCTTTCGACGACCCGCCGGCAGGTAGACTCGACGGCTTGTCGATCGCCGCCGCAGATGGTGCCGTAGAAGTCGATTAGGATGGCTTTGATCTTATGACTCACTGAATGTAGCTCGCGTGCTTTGGTTGTTCGGTCACGGACACCGGACGAATTGCGATTCGATTCGTCACATTCCGCGCGAGTGCGAGCACTATAGGGGTCGTTGTGCGGCGGCACCAGCATCGCGGGCGTCGTGGATCGCGGGATCGACCACGTGCTCGTACGGAGGGGCGGGAGGCATATCCCGTCCCCGCATTTTGCACCGCTGGGTGGAATCCGATGCAAGAACGTCGGCTCGACAGCCTTGTTTCGATCGACTGACGGGACGACGGAATTGATTTTGGGAGGCCATACGTCTACAACCTGCACAACGCGGGATCGAGGGGCGGCATGGCAACTCGTTATGCACGTCTCCCGGTGCTCGATCGCCGTACCAGGAATTCATGGGAGCAAACGTCTTGGCTATTGCCTACAACAAGAGAACCCACCGTTGCGGCGAGCCGCGCTCGACCGATCTTGACAAGCCGATTCTGCTCACCGGGTGGGTGAACAGCACGCGCGATCACGGCGGATTGACGTTCGTCGATCTGCGTGATCACACCGGGATCATTCAGCTACAGGTCAATCCGGAGCATGGCGTCGCGGCGCACGAGACGGCTCGGTCGCTGCACAACGAAGACGTGATCGCGGTCGAGGGTAAGGTGATCAGTCGCGGCGACCGGATCAATCCCAAACTCGCCACCGGAGAAATCGAGATCGAAGTCACCGCTATGGATGTGTTGAGTCGATCCGACGCCCTTCCGTTTCAGGTCAACGATGAGTTCGATGCCAACGAAGACCTGTGCCTTCGCCACCGTTTCCTTCACCTTCGCCGACCGGAAATGCAGGACATCTTCCGCCTGCGGAGTCGCGTCGGTCGAGCGATCCGCGAGCATTTTCACGCTGAAGGCTTTGTGGAAATCGAGACGCCGTTCTTGACCAAGTCGACGCCGGAAGGGGCACGCGACTACCTGGTGCCATCACGAATTCGGTCTGGAGCGTTCTACGCATTGCCTCAGTCACCGCAGATCTTCAAGCAACTGCTCATGGTCGCGGGGTTCGACCGATACGCTCAACTCGTCCGCTGCTTCCGCGATGAAGACCTTCGCGCCGATCGTCAGCCGGAGTTCACTCAGCTTGATATGGAGATGGCGTTTGTGCAGCGCGACGACGTCATGATCATGGTGGAAGGATGCGTGCAGCGCATCTTTCGCGACGGTTTGGGCATTGAAGTTCCCGTCCCCTTCCCGCGCATTTCCGAACACGAAGCCATGGAACGCTTCGGTGTGGACCGACCCGACACGCGGTACGCCATGGAACTCTGCGAGATCACCGAGCAGGTTAAGGCGTCGGACTTTCGCGTGTTCAACTCCGCGATCGAAGCCGGCGGTGTGGTCAAATGTTTGGTGGCTAAGGGTGGCGAATCGCTAACGCGCAAGGTTCTCGACGGTCTCACGGAACAGATCAAGGGTATCGGCGGTTCGGGCATGCCGTATACCAAGGTGATCAAGTCCGATGCGGGGGTGGAGTTTTCGACCGGGATCGCCAAATTCATCAAGCCCATCTGTGCAGATCTGTGCAAGCACGTCGGCGCCGAAGCGGGCGACCTCATCGTCTTCATGCCGGGCAACTATGCTGATGTGTGCAAGTACCTACACTTCGTTCGCACGAAGTTGGCTCAAACGCTCGACCTTATCCCGAAGGATCGATGGGATCTTCTGTGGGTTGTGGACTTCCCGCTCGTCGTTTGGGACGAGGAAGAGCAGCGATGGTTCAGCACGCATCACCCCTTCACCGCCCCACTCGACGACGACCTGCACCTGCTCGAAACCGATCCGGGCAAGGTGCGAGACAAAGCGTACGACCTTGTCCTCAACGGCATCGAGATGGCCGGCGGTAGCATTCGTATCCATAACACCGAGGTGCAAAAGAAGGTCTTCGCGCTATTAGGAATCGGTGAAGAGGAGGCTAAGGAAAAATTCGAGTTTCTGCTCGACGCCCTTCGCTTCGGCGCTCCGCCTCATGGTGGCATCGCGTTCGGTTTCGATCGGTGGATCATGCTGCTGGCTGACGCCCAAAGCCTGCGCGAGGTTATCGCCTTCCCGAAAACGCAGCGGGCTGTCTGTCCGCTGACGGGGGCACCGTCGGACGTGGCGGATGAGCAGCTTGATGAGTTGTTCCTTAAGGTGAAGGCGCCGCCGAAGAGTTGAGAACTGGCAGCCTATAGAACAATTGTGGCACCGGCTTCCAGCCGGTGATCCATTGACGGGCCGCTGTGACGAGATTCCTATCTCGTCACTCCGCTCATGCAGGATTCCCATCCTGCATCCGGCGGCTTCGGCGATTCATGGGAAGGCGTATTCGCGAACGAAGGTGCGAGAAAGGATTCACGCACCAGCAAACGTCGGTGCTGATGGGATTCGCAACGTTATAGGGAAGAAATCGTTATGGGACCACCGGCTGGAAGCCGGTGCCACACCTGTTGAAGAAACCGCTGTGACGAGATTCCTATTTCGTCACTCCGCTCATGCAGGATTCCCATCCTGCGTCCGGCGGCTACGACGATGCATGGGAACGGGTATTCGCGAACAAAGGTGCGAGAAAGGATTCACGCACCAGCGACTGGAAGCCGGTGCCACACTTGTATGACGGCGACTCGAAGCCGGTACCACAGTTTTCAAGAAACCGCTTAGCTTGACGCCAATGTCCAAACGCCACGCACTCACCGCAATCATCCCTCAACCGCCGGCCCCAGGTCGTGCGGTGCGGTGTGAGCTGCGCGAGCTGCCGATTCCGGAATTGGAACCAGACTCGGCGCTCTTGAAAGTTGAACTCAGCGAAGTGTGCGGTACGGACGTACACCTCCGCGCCGGACTATTGTCCGGAGTCCCCTACCCCATCATCCCCGGCCACGTATCGGTCGGCGTGCTCGAAGAAATACGTGGGACGATTCACGACGTGTACGGATGCCCGTTCGCTCCGGGCGACCGCGTCACGTTCTTGGATGTCCATCGCACGTGCAACGCCTGTTGGTATTGCATGGTGGCGAGGGCTTCGACGCGATGCCCTCATCGCAAGGTCTACGGCATTACCTATGGCGTAGCCGACGGCCTCACCGGCGGTTGGTCGCAATACATTTACATCAAGCCGGGTGTGCAGTGCATTCGCATGGGCGACGTATCAAACGAGTTATACATGGCCGGCGGCTGTTCGCTGCCCACGTCGCTCCACGCCGTGGATCGCGCCGAAATCAAACTGGCCGATACGGTCTTGGTGCTCGGTTGCGGACCGGTTGGACTTTCCGCCGTCGCGTTCGCGCAACTGAGCGGTGCTTCGCGTGTGCTGTGCATTGGTGCGCCTGACGGTCGGCTTGATGTGGCGCGACAGATGGGCGCGAGCGACGTGCTCAATTTCACATCGTCCGACGTCTCGGCGCAGGTCGACTGGGTTCATGAACACAACGAAGGGCGCGGGGTAGACGTGACCATCGAATGCACCGGCGCACCGATCGCGGTTCGCTCAGCCATGCACTTCACGCGCGACGCCGGGCGGGTCGTCATTGTGGGTCAATACACGGACCACGGCGAGATCGAACTGAACCCGCACCTCGACATCAACAAGAAACACCTCGACGTTCGCGGATGCTGGGGGTCGGACTATTCGCACTTCCACCGTGGGCTCGAGATGTTGCGCTCACCATCAGCCGCCCCACTCTGGTCGAACGTCAAGCTCGAACGGTTCGCACTTGGTGACGTCGACGACGCATTGGATGCTGTGGCTGAGGGACGCATCGTCAAGGCACTGGTCGTACCCGAAGAATGAATCGAATCACCTTCTTCACCAAGCCGGAGTGTACGCTTTGCAACGCGGCGCTGTTCGTGATCAAGCGCGTGCAGGCGACGGTCCCATTTGAAATCGAGACGGTGGATATTTCGGCGTCGGGGAACGAAGAGTGGTGGGAAGCCTACCGGAATGACATTCCGGTCGTACATCTGAACGGTCGAGAGGTTTTTCGCCACCGCGTCGAAGAACGCCAACTGCGGGCGTTGTTGACGTGAGACAGGCGGGTGCCATGCCCGAGCGGAAAGTCGCATGCAACCCTCGCTGGTGCGTGAATCCCTAGACCCTGCTGGTGCGTCAGCTGGTGCGTGAATCCCTTCTCGCACCTTCATCCACGTGCCGAGAAAGGATTCACGGCACAGCTTACCTCCGTCCATGTGTCGAGAAAGGATTCACGACACAGCACAGCAACGGATCACCGGCTGGAAGCCGGTGCCACACTTGTTCAACAGGCGCCTTTCCGCCGAAGTTAACAGGCGTCTATCCGATGAAGTCGATCTCTTTGACTTCCGGCATCATGCCGATTTCGTGCCCGCGCTTGAGTAGCTCTCGCACCGCACGGCGTCCTACGACGCCGTAGTCGACGGTCCATTTGTTGACGTACATGCCCACGAACCGGTCGGCCAGGTCGTGGCCCATGTCTCTTGCGTATTGAAGTGCGTACTCGACGGCGTCGCTGCGGTGGGCGAGGCTGTACTCGATGCTCTCTTTCAATATTGCCGTCACCTCGACCATCGCTTCGGGGCCCAAGTCGCGGCGGATGCAGTTGCCGCCTAAGGGCAACGGTAGATCCGTCGTCTGCTTCCACCAGTCGCCGAGGTCGATGATCGACGACAGGCCGTGATCGCGATAGGTCAGTTGTCCTTCGTGGATGATCAGTCCGGCGTCGGCGCGACTTTCGGCCACGTGGGTAAGAATTTCGTCGAACATGACGACCTTGTGCTCGAATGCTCGGCGCCCGAGTATCAGATTCAGTGCGAGGAATGCCGTGGTCATCTCTCCCGGCACGGCGATGGTTTTGCCGCGCAGGTCGTCGATGGTCATCTCCTCGCGGGCCACGACGAGCGGACCATAGCCGTCGCCCATGCTGCTTCCGCACGCGGTCAACGCATACCGCTCGGCCACGAACGGATAGGCGTGGATGCTGATGGCGGTGATGTCCAACTCGCCACGCAGCGCCCGGTCGTTGAGCGTTTGAATATCTTGCAGCACGTGTTCGAACGCCCACCCGCGCGTGTCGATCTTGTTCTTGGCGAGGGCGTAGAACATGAAGGCGTCATCGGGGTCGGGGCTATGACCCAGCGTTAGTTGTCTCGGTTGGCTCATTCCAACGGCTCCTGGGATGCGTGGCTGCGTGGGCGCTGCCCACGTGTCAGGATATCATCAACGGCGCGCGACATTACATGGTAAGAGGGTCGCTTGGGCAAGCGCTCAGGTGTGCGTGCGAGAAAGGATTCACGCACGAGCGGTGTGCGCGAGAAGGGATTCACGCACGAGCGGGTGCCGAGAAAGGATTCACGGCACAGCAGCACGAGCGGCACAGCATAGCAACGGATCACCGGCTGGAACCGGTGCCAAGATTTTTGGACCGACTCCTCGGCGAGTCGTGCGTCGTCGTGACCGGTACGGACAGGATTCCGTCAACCGGCTCGCGTGAAATGACGATATCCGGGGTAACGCCGGAGCGTATGCGCGGTTTGTTCAATAACATCACGGATTCCGGGCCGTCAGGTAGGTCGAAACCGGCAAGTCCGTCATGTTGGACCTTGTTTGCCCGGCTTACGGAGCGTACAATTGTCTCAGTGGTCGTGTCGGTCCGCGTCCTGAAGGAAGAGGAAGCACATTTGTTTCGTATTTCGCCAACCATAGTCGTGTACGCCATTCTGGTGCTAGGTCTCGGATCCGGCTGCTACTCGCCGTCGGACGACCCTGGAACCGAGGCTGCACGTCTGGTCGAGTTGCCACCCGCCCCGTGCGTTACGCCCGACGGAGAGAAGGAGCTTGGCGACGCGGTGCTCGTTCTGATCAATCAGCAGCGTTCCAAGCGTTCGCTAAGGCCGGTCAAGGCTAACCGCTTCTTGAAATCAATCGCTGAAGGCTACGCCTGTCGGATGGTCGAGGGGCAATTCTTCGATCATCGTGACCCCGCCACCGGAGCTCAGCCGCGTGATCGGGCGATCGAGGGTAAGTATCGCGGCTATGCGATCGGCGAAAACCTTGCCGCCGGTCAGCAAACGCCGGAAGAGGTCGTGCAAGTTTGGATGGAGAGCCCGTCCCATCGCAACATTATTCTCGACCCGATGTGGCGCGATGTCGGTATCGGCGTGCGCGGCGGCGGCGAGTATTCGATCTACTGGGTGCTTGAGTTCGGCGATCCGCTGGATTTCTAAACGCCCTACCGCTTCGCCATGATCGATTCACGCAGCGACACCAACGACGACACGCAACCACCAGCCCCGTCCCTGTTCCACGCAACACCTTCGCATCGCCACGGCGGCGTGCGCGTGCTGGTCAATGGGCAGGTCGGTCTTGATAAGAAGCCGTTTCTCGACGAGGTCGTTAAGATCGCAGCCGACAACGGCCACGAGGTACAACTGTTCAACGTCGGCGATCGCATGTACGCCGAGGCGCCCGACATTGTGGCTGGGCGGATTCTCGACCTCCCCCGCCAGCGCCTCACCGCCCTTCGACGAAGCATCTTCAAAGACATTCTCCAAGCCGCTTCGCCCAATGCGAATTTGATCGTCAACAGCCACGCGACGTTTCGTTGGAAGCATGGCTTGTTCCAAGCGTACGACCACAACCAGGTCGTGCAGCTTGATCCGGACTTGTACATCACGCTGGTCGACAACGTCGACGCAGTTCACGCTCGCCTGGCCCGCGACCATGATGTGCGTCACACGCTCAAGGATATTCTCGTATGGCGCGAGGAAGAAATTGTGGTGACCGAAGCCATGGCGGAGGCTGTGGCGGGGTATGGACGGGCGCTCATCCTCTCGCGAAGCAACCCGAGGATCAACGCGAAGTCGCTCTACCGGCTCATGTTCGAGCCGCACCGCAAGCGCGTCTATCCGTCGTTCCCCATGACCCACGTCATCGACCTACCCGACACGCTCATGGAGATCGAACGCTTTCGTGATGTGCTGGCCGAACATTTTATCGCGTTCGACCCGGCGGACCTTGACGAAAAGCGTTTACTGTTCGAAGCCGGCGAAGCCACGAAACGCGGTGACGAGGAAATTCGCATAAGCCTTGACGATCGGTCCGTCGTGTTGAGCGTGGGAGAAATTGCCCGCGTAGCGCCGGACATTGACGCTCAGATTTATGCGCGCGACTTCAAGCTGATTGAACAATCCGACATGATCGTCAGCTACATCCCCGAACTGCCCGACGGTCGACCGGGGCTGTCCTCCGGCGTCGAGCGCGAGTTGCAGCATGCCTACGAATGCACCAAGGAAGTCTTCGTCGTCTGGCGCCCGCAGAGCAGCCCGTCACCCTTCGTCACCGAAACAGCCACGGCCGTCTTTCGATCGCTCGATGAGTTGTTCGCGTACTTCCAAGAACGCGAGATGATTGGCGATTACCAATTGCCGCTCCCCGAGGCAGCGGGGGAAAACGGCTGACAAATGTCGAAACGTCGAAAACAGAGCCGCGCGGCGTGAGCCCGCGGACCGGTCGTCATCAATCGGGAGACTCGTCTGAACCGGTGCAGTCTGAACCGCCTAGCTTTCGACGCGACTCCGCTCCAGATCCTTCTGGTATGCCGAGCCGCACCACTGTGTTCTCTAGCGTCACGCCGGTCAATTTCGCGGTGGCCGACCTGAATCTTGACGACCTTCGCCGGTCGTTCGCCCCGACGTTCGATCAAGCCGCCCACGCGATTCAACTGGCCGGGTTCGAGCAGGATGACGGTGTGATCAATCGGTGGTTGGTGTGTCGTGTGAACGGGCGAGAACCTGAGGTCATCGCCGAGTCACTTGCTGACACGGACCGGTTTCGGCAAACGCTACTCGCCGGGCTGGAAGCCCAACTAGGCGTTGCGGTCAATGCGAACGAAGTAGCGATCGTTGGATTGCGTGTTGACGCTGTATTGGAACGTTTGATATGAAGCGTTGAATCCAGCGTCGGCACAAGCGGAACGCGCCGTCGACCGCCATGAGTAGGACAGGTCGATGACCTGCCTTTACCGTTGGCCAACATCAGTCCAGGTGGTACTCTAACGGCATGTCCACATATGTGCGAGGGCGCGCCAGCGGGCCGACGCGGTCCGCGGGAACGGATTCCCGGTGACATTGGTGCGAGAAGGGATTCACGCACCAGCACCCTACGTAGACGGCCCAACGAATGTCAGTGCGGTTTCGAGAGGAAGCCGGCGCTGGAGGCGAACATTCGTTCGGTGTCCACCGGAGTTCGGTCGTCTTCTTCTGACTCCAGGTCGGCGAGGTTGGCGACGCACATGGGGCAGGCCACCACGTCTAGATGAAACTCGGTATAGCTTCGCCAGGGTTCTTCGAGCACGCCGAGCAGGTAGGAGCCGAGCGTGCTGCGTTTTAGACAGGTGAGACGCTGCTCTCGCCAGACGCGTGACACGGTGACGTCGGCGTTGGCTTCGTCCATGCAATTCAAATCGTCGGTGTCGTGCTGCGACAGGAACTTCTGCAGTTTTTGAATGGCTCGATACTTAATGCCGGCTACGGCTTTTTGGTCCATGTCCAAGAGGTCGGCAATGTCGATGTTGCGACGTCCGCCGAAAAAGGTGAGTTCGATAACTTGTAAGTCGTTGAAGGCGTCGCGATCGCGCAGTTCGCGAATGAGCTGGCGAAGAATGTCTTCGAGCACACCCTCCTGCTGTCGATTGGCTTCAGCCTGCAGGGCGAGCCCGCTGGGCGTTTCGGAAGTGTCGGGGCTGATATGATCCCACCACCCTTCCGCATCCGGCGGTTCGGTAATGACCTTTACCTTTTTCTGCCTAAGCAGGTCGTACAGCTTGTAGCGAAGAATGGTAAACAGGTATGTTTCAAGAGAACGTGATGTGTCGAAGTTCCCTACGGACTGCAAGAAACCGACGAGCGCTTCTTGTACGAGGTCTTCCGCATCGGCCAGGCTTGACGTTCGCGCGCGGGCGAACGCCAGAAGGCGACCGGCGTAGCGATCGATCAACAGGCGCCACGCATCCTGGTCACCCGACACGATCCGCTCGATCAGAAAATCGTCCGCACTCGATGCTTGTTCCATGTCGTGATTCATTGCCTCCGCCACACGATCGCACGTTGCGGCCGGTTCACCCTCCAGCCGACGATCGCTCTACCGGCGGTATCATACTGCAGATTGCGATTGTCGACCATCTGGACGCGATCGACGTCTCCTGGTGCGTCCGGGACGCCCCGTATGTTGGTGTTACCTTTGCTCAGAAATACGACCAGCGAGAACACCCTTGTGCGATCGTGTGGAATTAGCAAACTATTGAAAAGGGCTTGTATTCAAGCACGGTGCCTCAAGCCCGTCCGCGACGATGGGCTGCGTTCCAACTACGAGGCTGAAATCGCTATTGGATCACCGGCTGGAAGCCGGTGCCACACTTTTTCAACGGGCCATTAGGCGCGAAGATGGGAGCGGGAGTCAACGTGTTTGGAGGCCTTCTACGCGTTCGGCAGCGGGGTGAGTTCGATCAGCTTCGGCAGAAGCTTCGCTTGCGGTCACTGTAGGGCGTGAACGGCTGCGATGATCACGCCAAAGGTAATGATCGAAACGATTCTGAGTGTCCAGGAGAACTGACCGCGTGTGCTGGCGTCGAGCAATAGGTATCCGAGGTAGAGTAGTGCGGCGAGCGCGATCGCGGAGAGCACGACTTCACCCACGCGACTGTGGCCCAGGTGATCCAAACGCGTGCGAACCCGGTCCAGTCTGCGCTCCGCACGGTTCGATATTCTGTTGATCCTGGACTCAAGACGCGATGTGTCGATGGTTAGTCCGCTATTTGTCGAATTGATAACCACACTACCGCTCGCTGGGCCGCCGAGTTCTGCGTCGAGCGAGTCGCTGTTGCCGGTCGAGTCCGAGCCGTTGCGAGCGATCGCAAGCGAGCGGAGTTCGCGGTCCTCAAGTGCTTGAACGTCGCTATCGTGCTCATCCCACCCGTGATCATCAACTCGACGATCGTCATTCCAGCCTTCCGCGCGAACAGCGTCGGCATTCGCGTTTGCTTTACCACTGGTGACAGCTACAGACACTCGCGGAGACGTTACAACAGGCTGTTGGCTTGACGTGATCGTCGGCCCACGTGCACCGGCGAGCAGGAACGCACCCATCACGGCGCAAATGACGGCAAACAAAAGCAACGTCGAAAGTGCGCGCCGAGGCGCCGGTGATACCGTGAGGCGCCACAGGATAATCGCACCGACGCCGAGGAGGACCAGGCTACGTATCGATATGCTCACGGCGGCCAACATCACTGGTTACTCCTAACGCAAATCATGCGAGCGTATCCGGCGACTGCGTGCTTGTCGCTGTGTCGACCGGTATTGGTTCGACGCTGTCGTCCACGTCACCCTGTAGGAACGGTTGCGTTGTCTGTGGCTGCTTACGGAATCCGAACACGACCAGCACGAGAAAAATAATCGAGCTGAATACAAGACCGGAGACCAGCGCGACGCGCTCATCATCGCCGAGATAGCTTGACCAGTTGATGGAGATGCCCGCGATCGTGGCGCCGATACCGGTTAACGAGGCAGACACGAAGAACGGGCGCATCGTCTCTCGCCAAAATCCCTCGCACCTGACCGGCGTGGTTTTGCGTAGAGTGAAAAGCAAGAACGAAGCCAAGCCCACACAGACGGAAACCGCACCGGTGAGCTCTGTCGAATCGAGATTGTCTGAAATCACGGCCGTCAGAAAAGCAACGATCATGCCGCCCATCATGACGAACGACAACAGCCCCCAGAACGCCCGCGTCACGCCCCAACGTGCGTTGCTCTGTGGATACGCCGATCCGCTTTCTGTCTGAGTACCAGAAACCACCGCCGCGTCCGAAGCCAGCTGCGCCGCCCCGGCGGCCGGCCACCTGAAACCACGGAAGGAAGGTTCTTGGGCGTCACCATCGGGCGGTCGCACTGTCTGGGTGTTCTGATAGTCCACGTTATTCTCGGCGCCGCCTGCCGCGATGTCCTGCGCCCGTTCGGCGTGCCCCGGAATCCACCAAGAGGTAGCTTGCATGATTAGCGAAACCGCTCCGGCGACACCCGCGCCGATGAACACGAAGTCCTCCGGATCGTGGTCCGTGATTCCGCCTGCGATTGCGACGAGGACCAGGCCGGAGAGGGCGTGCCCAACGGCCGCCCCGAAGCTAATCTCGCCGCCAACTGATTCGTCACGAACGTCGCGCCAGTTGGCGAAGATAGCCAGCGCCAACAGCCCCGCCCACAACGGCAAGCCCGTACCAGCTTCGAACGCCGGCGCCGTACCAATGGCCATGAGTGGTGCGCAACAGAACGCCGAGACCATCCACTGCGTCCAGCGCGGCGCGTCAGTGAACCCAAACCATCGGTGGGCTTTGTGGGACAGCGCGATCCCACCGGACATCGCCACCACCAACATGCCTGCGGCGGCGCCCATCGGTTCGGCAATGCGCCCGCCATACGTATTGCCCACGAGTATCCCAAGGCTTATAGCTAATCCGACAGAGAGCATAACCGTAAAGACGACGCGTTTCCTAGCGCCGGTCGGCGGCGATGCCACGTCGGACATTGCCAAAGGCGGCATGGCGTGCGCCGGTGCACGCACCGCTCGGTCGCGTTTTCCCTGACGACCCGCACGCCCGCCGGCGAGCTTGGCCATCTTGGCCTCGAGCCGTTTCGAAACTTGATTCATCCGCTTGGTCAACCGCTTGGAGGACAACGGCGGCATGGCCGCATCGGTGTCGATGGCGTCGGGCGCTACGGGTTGAGCGTAGGGCGGTGGCGGCGTGCCGAAGTTCATCGGTGGCGGATTGGGTGAAGGCATGGGCGAATCGAGCCGCTCAGGCGTACCTCTGCGCACCGCACCGTCGAGACTCTTGACACTGAAACCGGCCAAGCTCTCTCTAACCGTTTCGACTTCGAGCAAGTCGTCGACCATTTCGTCGACGTTCTGGTAGCGGTCTTTCGGATCCTTCTCGAGTGCCTTGCGAATGACGTTAGCGAAGGGATGCGGGAGCTCGTCGAGTTCGGGCCGCGTGGTCAGATGTTTCATCAACACCTCAGCCAAGCTCGATCCCTCAAACGGCACCTTGCCGAGCAGCATTTCGTAGAGCATCACGCCCATGGCGTAGATGTCGACACCCTTGGAATAGTTGCCGCTACCGATTTCGGGGGCCATGTAGTGAACCGTGCCCACGCTGGCGGTTTGTCCGCTGTGGCGCGAGACGGACATGAATTTGCTCAGCCCGTAGTCGCCGATTTTCACGTAGCCATCGTCGTAGAAGATGTTGCCGGGCTTGAGATCGCGATGAACGATTCCGCGATCGTGCAAGTAGGCCAATCCCTTGGCGATCTCGCGTAGAAAGAAGACTGCTTTTTGTGGCTCGAAACCCTTGGGTTCGGCGATCAGCAGATCGCGAAGCGACGGCCCGGAGCAGTACTCCATGATGATGCCGTACTCGTCTTCGACGGTCTTGCGGACATCGAAGATCGCCACGAGGTACGGACTCTTGAGGTTGATGCAGTTGCTCACGCCGCGCAGTTCGACCTGCGGGTTGTCGCGCAAGTACTTGAGGGCCACTTCGCGCCCGCCGTCACTGATGGCGTAGTAGACTTCGCCGAATCCGCCCCTCCCGACGGCACGCTGGATCGTATACCCGTCGATCGGTCGGTCGCCATGTTTGTAAGTGTAGGCCATGATTCGTTACTTTTCAGTCAGTTGTGATACGCCCGTCATTTCCCGGGCCTTCTGTCGATCGTCTTCGGTGTTCCAACACAAACACGCATCGAGAATAGATTACTCTAGACTACACTGGTGCCGGGCGCCCGTGGTTCCCACGGCTGCAGCGCCAAGCTGGCGCCGGCGATTTCGACAGGCTGTCCGAGGACCAACTGTACGACATCGCCGCCCACATGCCCATCATTTTTCTGCCTTAACCACAACGAACCGTCTCGCTCGAACAACACGAGCGCGGGTCCGGCGTGTGCACAACGAATATGAGCCGACGCCCCGGAGCCGACGCTAGCGTGTCGATGAAAAAGCACGACACGCCGAACGTCGTTGGGCATTTTGGTCGTATCGCTCAGGTCGAGAATCGCCGACGGGCTTTTTCGACTGGGCAGGCGGAACGTCATCTTCGCCCTACGCCCCAGGACGATTCGATCACCATCGCGGAGCAACTGATGCTTCGTGCGCCGCCCGCCGACCTCGACGTGCTTGTCCGTGAACAGGAAGAAGTCGTCGTCGACGCGCTGTAGATTAGCGTGCCGTTCGGCCACGTCGCCGACGATGGCTATGTCCGCCGGATTGTCCGACGCCACCCGCCCCACGGAAACGCGCGGGTTGCGAAGAATGAGATAGCTTCCGCCGCCATCGACGAGCAGCAGCAGTCTCTGCGGCAAGCCGTTCGCGT
Source organism: Phycisphaerae bacterium (assembly GCA_029260075.1). Lineage (GTDB taxonomy): Bacteria > Planctomycetota > Phycisphaerae > UBA1845 > UBA1845 > OFTM250. The sequence goes on along the minus strand of JAJDDY010000023.1, from coordinate 246,559 downwards.
TGTCGCCTGTTATGGCCGGTAGCGCGACTGTGTCATCGAGCGACGCTGGAATGGCGGGCGCGGGACGTGCCGCGTTCGCGTCGATACGATCACCCAGCGGACCTGCGACCACCGCCGTGCGGATTTCATCCATCTGTCGGAGTTGATCGGCCACTTCTGCAACCCACGGAGCGTCGGGGAGCAATCGAGCGAGCGCCATCGCCTGACGCTTGGCGTCTGCGAATCGGTTGGCCTGGACGTGGCCCATGCATTCCCTCGCGATCGCCAGCATGTCAGCCATTTCTCTCTTGGCTGGAAGCTTGCCGCCCAGATCGCCGAGGCAGGCGAGTTCGTCGGAAGCACGACCCATTCGCCCCTCTGTGAGTGCGGCGCGGGCGTTTTCGAGGGCGTGGTTGCATAGTTGCGTTTCGACTCGGGCAATGCCAGCGTCGTGCGCATTGATTCGCTTGGCGCGACGGAGTCGGCTCACCGCTGCGGCCGTCTGACCGGCCACGATCAGGCGTTCCACTTGCTGAACGATTTCGGCGGATTCGACGCCCCGCTGCTCGGCGCGCCGGCGGAGCGACTCGGCGGCATGGTTGCCTTCGCTTGCTTGTTCCAAGATCTTTCGTCCGGCGACGAGCGATCCGCCCTCGATGTGCTTTCGGGCATCGTCTAGCTGATTTCGACGGGCGGCATCACGGCGCTGGGCTTCAGCCGATACGGTCTTCACGTGCTCCCGAAGCTCGGCAATGTCCTCTTTCCTCACCCCGCCGGTTTCGGCGCGATCGAGGTCCATCATGGCTTCCGTGAAGCGGTCCGCACGGAAGTGCGTCCGGGCACGGTCCAGGAAAAGATCCGTCAACTTAGCCAGGACTGCGGCTCCGCGGCGATGCTCGCGGATGTCCGGAGCGGTGGCGAGGCGATACGCTTCGTCCAGCCTACCGTCGCGGAGTGCGTTTTCCGCAGATTTGAGTCTGACGAACAAGAGCCGACTGAGCATCGGAAAACTCCTCGAACTGCATCCCTATCGAGCGATCATACGAAAATTCAACAAAGGCCCCAAGTGGCCCCCGGACGTCCGATACGGCGCTTGCCGCCGGAATCCAAGACGTCAACCATACATTCGGGCGGCAGCCACAATTATTCGCACCAGGAGGCATACTGCCGCCTTGGCGTGCGACGGCGAGACACGTGGCGTTGCGTGGGTTGAAGTACGGCCCTTGGATTATCGCGAGAGGGGTCATGATCATAGCCCGAACGCCCAAGGGCTAGCCACGGGCCTGTTTGAGCCAGTCGCGGACGTGGCGGGCGAGCACTTCGGCGTCTCGCGCATTGAGGATATGGGCGGCTATGGGCTCGCGGACCTGTAGGGTGTTCATGGCCTTGGCGGCGCGGGTCCAGAGTTGATCGAGTTTGCGATCGGTGTCGGCAAGGCTCAGCTCGGTTACGATCTCACTCAGACGGGTCAGAACGATCTCGTCGCGGTGGTCGTAATAGCGTGCTATGATTTTCCGCTGGTGCGGTGTGTGATCAGCCACAAAGGATAGAGGTAGTGCAAGCGATACAGTTCGTCAATGCTGCGAATTGTGAGAACGTCGGACATCCGGCCAAATGGAACCGGAGGCACTTGCCCCCGACCTCCTAGCCACCCAGCCAGCGATCTCCCAAATGAGCAACGGCCCCAACGTTTCAGTAGAGTCGAGGAACCTCGAACAACGGTATCGCTACGGCACCCACGGAACCCGTATAGTCAGCACCTAGTGCAGCTTCAATTGCTTCGTGAAATGTCGCATCATCCACACTCGTAGGTATCCGCACTTCATACGACTGGTGGAATACGGTAGATTTCTCCCGAACACCCGCAATGACCTCGTCACGGCGAGCACAACGACCGTCGAATCGCACAACCGAAATTTTGTGCGCCTTGATGACAGCGCTAGTCCGGGCGATCAGACCGGGTTTGTCCAATGTGATGATCTTGAAACCATGTAGGCGATCACGGTACTCGACACCGTCCGCTTTCGCCGGTTCACCTGCAACTTCAAAACGAATCTCACCACCCAGGAGACCTTCGAGTTCACGTTTGTCGTCGGGGTCAGTGAAAGTAGCGAGCTCGGAGCCTGAAAAAATCACGAATAAGTTAGCCCAGGAACCGTAGACCTTGGCCGTGGCATCCTCGATATTGCCGCTGCGCGCCCGAATGAAACCAGCAAGAAGTTCCAAGAGGTATGGTTTGTCTGGGCCAAAAAAAATGGCTACGATTTGCAGCATGATATGTTCTCCGTACGCACTGTTTGACAGGCGCCGCGACAGACGCCAAGTACATCAAGAATGATAGTCCGAATAAGCATGTTCGTCAATGCGTCGGCGCGCAGGATTTCCAATGTACCAGGACACCGCATAGCCGCAGCGGTCGCGCTACTGAATATGCCCGTGGGCGCGGCGACGACGCGCGCCGCGCCCTCGGTCACGGTGCGCCTCACAAGATACGAGTTCAAGTACTACCGAGTCGAGACCGACTTGCGCGCGGCGCAAGCGAAGTTCATCGGGACGGTGATGGATGCGACGGGGAAGGAGTATGACCGACGCTTCAAGGGATTTCGCGGAAGCGTACGAGACAAGCCGCTCGTACGTGTGTTCGCCACGAAAGATCAATTCCTCAACGCCTTCGCACGATCGTGCGGTGAGCCCAATATCCATTCCGCCGGCATCTACTGCGGGCGTGACGGCGTCGTGTATGCGTTCCAGCAGGCCGGGCTTGCCCAACTCTTGATGCACGAGTGTTTTCATCAGTTCGTCCACCGCGTGATCAGCAACCCGCTGCCCTCTTGGCTGAACGAGGGATTAGCTGAGTACTTCGGGGAAGGGGTCTTTGACCGCAAGAGCCAACGGTTGGGTCTTGGGGCGGTGCCTGCATGGCGGATCGAATTGCTCAACAACGCCCGTAGCCAGCGTGCCTTGCTGCCCTTGGACAAGCTGATGCGTCTAACCTATCGAGAGTGGTCGGACAACATGGCCGACGATCGTGGACCCATCCAGTACAGCCAGAGCTGGCTGTTGTGTCATTTCCTGATCCACGGTGACGGGGGCAAGTATCAAGACATGTTCGACAAGTTCCTCCACCGCATCGATGACGGCCTCGACTGGGACACGGCGTTCAAACGCATCTTCGGCACCGATACGCAGGCCTTGGAACGAAGCCTCGCGACGTATCTTCGTACGCTCAAGCCGGCGCCGGCGCAGAGACCGTAGTGCCTCTCGATTCTACGATCGCCTAGAACGTGCCTAAGGAGTCTCATGCAGAGCCGCGCCCGTGAGGAAGCGGTCCGGATTCAAGTGCGACAACCGCTCCCTTACAGTTGTGGCTCGGTTCGAGGCAACCCTTCTCAAGCACGCTCTCAATCAGAACGAAACGTACACGACCTGTCGACGGACCCGCCACCTCCACCTTATAATGGTTCGGTCGCTGTCGACGGGCCCGCCATCAGCCCCGCGAATGCTTGTGACGACTTGCGGCAGTGGAATTCGTTGGAACCAGTGGAGCGACACCCGCTTCGGTTAGCAGATAAGGAGTCTTGAATCATGGCCTTTCGACCGTTTCGCGACACGCAGCTTTCACTCGGCAATCTGCAGGACGAAATGAACAACGTGATGGAACGCTTCTGGCACGCCGGGCTGTCGACGCGTCCATTCGACGGACAAGAATGGGCGCCGCGCATCGACCTCCACGAGTACCCGGACTACTACAAACTGTTCGCCGAACTGCCCGGTGTGGAGGCGAGCGGCATCGACGTCAGTCACGTCGGCAGGGTGATCACTGTTCGCGGCGAGAAAGTCGCACCCGGTGGTGACGAGCGCAGCCTTCGAAGCGAACGGCGATTCGGATCGTTTTGCCGAACGGTCGACATGCCGCCCGACGTCAACGCCAGTAAGTTGGCGGCGAAGTATGCCGATGGCGTATTGGAGATTACGATTCCCAAGACGGAGTCGAATCGACCCAAGCCGATCAAGATTGAGGTTCAAGAGGAATAGGGGCGGGCGGTTGCTTCGGCGCGGGGATTCGCTGGGACGATTCCTTTCTCGCCCCGATGCCTGTGCAGGATGTCAATCCTGCTGGCCATGACTTGGTGACATTCGCGGAAATCGCCTGCCAAGCACAAGGGTGCGAGAAAGGATTCATGCACCAGCAGCTCTTTCAGAGCCGCGACCGTAAGGAAGCGGTCCGGGCTCACGGGTGAAAACCGCTTCCTCACGGGCGCGGCTCGGTTCATCGCAATCCCTCTTATACGTCTTCTCACACACGTTCTAAGGCTGAAGGAATGCCCGTCCTGGTTTCGAGAATCCTCGCACAGTTCGCAGGAAGGGCTTCCTATGGCAAGGGTGCGAGAAGGGATTCACGCACCAGCGGCAGATTCCCTGGGTGCGAGCCGTAGATTCCCGCAATGACGGGCTGAGAGTTCGTTACGTGCGCTCTTCGCGGATCGCATCTTCGACCATTTTCGCGACGATGTCAGCCACCGCGTCAGGTGCAACCTTCTGCACGTCACCGGTGCGCCGGTTCTGAATCTCGGCAATCCCTTCAGCCAACCCGCGCTTGCCGACGGTGATGCGAATCGGGAACCCAACGAGCTCCGCATCCTTAAACTTGAAACCCGGGCGTGCATCGCGGTCGTCCAGAAGAACGTCAACGCCGGCGGCCACGAGCTGATCGTGAACTTCGCCAGCCACCTTGACCACCGTCTCCTCGCGCATGTCCAGCGCACAAATGACCGCCTGAAACGGAGCGATCGCCATCGGCCAGCAGATACCGCGGTCATCGTGAAACGATTCGATCGCCGCAGCCATGATCCGGTTCAAACCAATTCCGTAACAACCCATAATGAAGGGTTGAGGCCGGCCATTCTGATCGAGACAGGTCGCTTCCATCGCTGACGAATACTTTGTTCCGAGCTTGAACACGTGACCAACCTCGATGCATTTTTCGAAGACCAGGGGTGATCCATTGGGGGCTCGATCGCCTTCGACGGCCATGCGAATATCTGCCGACGATTTGATCTCGAAATCCCGACCGGGGTTCACGCCGGTCAGATGATGATCGGTCTTGTTCGCGCCGGTGACCGCGTCGTGCATCACGGTAACGGCCTGATCGGCAATGACCCTCGCATCCAACGCAACCGGTCCGGCAAATCCGACGTCAGCCTTCGTCAGCTTTGTGATAAGTTCCGGGCTCGCCGGTTCTACGAACGGCACACCGGCCGCTCGGGCAAACTTCGATTCGTTCACTGCATGATCGCCGCGCACCAATGCGACAATCGGCTCACCCTCCGATTCGTAGATGATTGTCTTGATCATCCGGCAGGGTTCGCACTTGAGAAAGTTGGAGACCTCGTCGATCGTGCCGAGCCCAGGCGTATGTACTTCGGCCATCGCTTGATCCGTACCGTCGCCCTTGTCGTCGAGTGGAGCCACCTCGGCGCGCTCAAGGTTGGCGCGATATTCGCCGTCTTCGGCCCGTACGAGGTAATCCTCACCAGCATCCGTCGGCACCATGAACTCGTGGGATGCGTCACCGCCGATGGGTCCGGACTCGGCTTCGACGGGTACGTACGGCAATCCGCACCGCCCGAAAATCGTGCTGTAAGCTCCGTACATCCGTTCGTATGTTTCGTCGAGTCCGCCCGCTTCTTCCTTGGCCAGATGAAACGAGTACGCATCTTTCATCAGGAACTCGCGCGTGCGCAGGACGCCGCTCTTCGGCCGGGCCTCGCCGCGGAATTTCGTTTGTATTTGATAGAACGTGAGCGGAAGCTGTTTGTAGCTGTTGACGAACGCGCGGGCGTGTTCAGTGATGACCTCTTCGTGCGTCGGGCCAAGTACGACGCGTGACCGCCAGTCGTCGCCGGATCCGCCGCCGAGACGGACCAGCACGTCGCCCATGGCTTCGACCCGCCCGGTCTGCTCCCACAATTCGATGGGGTGCATCGCGGGCATGTTCAGCTCGAGCGCGCCGGCGGCGTCCATTTCCTCACGCACGATGGCTTCAATCTTGCGCAGTGAGCGATAGCCGAGGGGCAAGTACGAGTAGGCGCCAGCCACGACTTGGCGAATCAGCCCGGCGCGGATCATCAGTTGGTGGGACGGGACGACGGCGTCGGCGGGCGCCTCTTTTTGGGTCGGGATGAAGTATTGGGTCCATTTCATGGTGGCATAATTAGCGTGCGCGACGCCGGTTGGCAAGTCTTGAGCGTGCCGGTGCGAGCGATCGCCCTCCGCCCTTGCCCCGCGATGCTGTCTTCGACACGCGCGGACCACGCCCGCATGTTGCCGCTAAGTGGCCGGTAGCGGCGCGCAGGTGTACACTGCCTTGTCTATGAAGCCCGACGACGAGATATGTTACTGTTACCATGTGTCGCTGCGCAAGCTCGTTAACTTCGCCGCGCGCACGAAGCCCGAACGTCCCAGCCGGATGACCGAGTGCCTCGGCGCCGGCACCGGATGCGGTTGGTGCATCCCGTTCCTCACTCGAATCGCCGCCGACCCCGCCTGCTTCGAGCTTAAGGAATTGACGCCCGACGAATACGCCGAAAACCGAAAGAAGTACATCAAGACCCAACCCCGGAATGCATTCGTTGAGACACCGTCCGGCGATGGTTCGTCCGCGTAATACGCTCGTCTTCGCCAGGCGGTTCGCGTCGTCCGAACGACATCCGTCACAATCGTGACGCTCCTGGAACACCTTCAAATTGTCTTCGAACCCTCTTCGTGTTTGACACGCGAGCCCTTTCTTGTGTGGCACCGGCTTCCAGCCGGTGATCAAGACGACTCCCAGACATCCGCCAACGCCCCGATCATTGCGCTTCCGCGCTACGGTTTGACAAGTCCTTACGCGGGGAAAGCACCGTCTATGCGAATACCGTGAAAACGCTACGGGTGCGCGCCGGTTTGAAGACGCGATGCCTCGTGAGAAAGCGAACACAGCAATGACATCACCGGATGGAAGCCGGGGCCACACTGTCGCGTGGTGCCACACCTTTGCGTAGGGCTGACAGAACCGTACAGGTTCGCACAAGTAGGACATCGGTCCGGGGTCGCCACCGTGTAACTTCCATCCAACCCCATCGTTTGTAGTGGTGAACAGATGAGACGCGACGAATTTCGAAAAGCCTTCTTCGATGCGAGCGATCGCGTCCACACGTACGCCGTGTGGATGATCCGCAACCGCGAGGACGCACGCGATATTGCTCAGGAGGCTTTCTTGCGACTCTGGCAACGTTGCGAAACCGTCGCGACTCAGTCGGCTAGGGCGTGGCTGCTGCGTACTGTCCACCGCTTGTGTGTAGATCGAATACGGCAGCGAACGCGGAGGCAAGAAGTATCGTTGTCAATGCTTCCGATTGATTCCTTCGTCGACGCTGATGCCACTACGGATTGGTCGCCCGATGGCGATCTTCGAGGCGACGTCATTCGCGCCGTTGTGGCGCTGTCGCCGGAGGATCGGGCTGTCGTTGTGCTTCGAGAAGTGATGGGCATGAGCTACGGTGATATGGGCGAGGTGTTGGCTCAGCCGGTATCTACGGTAAAGGTTCGACTGCATCGCGCACGAAAGCGCCTGCGGTGTCGCCTCGAACCGCTTTGCGAGAAACGATCGGTTCGATGAATAGAAGTATCAATATCGACTGTGACGACGCCCTTGCTGCGATCGATGCTCGGTACGACGGCGAAGCTACGCGACTCGGTGACGACGATCTCGACCGTCACCTGCACACATGCAGCGAGTGCAGCGACTACGCTGCGCATCTCGTTACGGTCCGGCGCGAACTACAGGCGACACGAATGATCCCGATGTCGCAAGAGGCCATCGACACGGTATTGGCCCTCACCGTGGATCAAACTGTTGCACCACACGTCGCACAGGCCCGTGGTTTGCGTCGGCTCGCCACCGCCGCCGTAGTGGCCTTGGCCGTGCTCGGGCCATGGATGGTGTTGCGGCAATCTAACGACAGCGCTGCCGTCGAGGACGTGGAGCGGGCGTCAATGGAAGTGCGCTACGTCATGCAACTGACGTTCGGTGCGCTGCAGCGGGTGGAAGACGTAGCTACGGAAGAAATCATGGAATCGCACGTATCGTCAGCGCTGACGCGTGTTGTGGATACTTGGACCGAATTCACTAACCCCTTTGTGAGGAAACCAGGATTATGAGAATTGACACGACTTCATGGCGGCGATGGATTGGCCGATTGACGCTCGCCGCCTCGGTCGCAGCCGTGACGGGCGCGGGCACGGCGACGGCATACGGTGCCCAAAAACAGAGTGCTCAATCAAGCGGATACGTGGATGGCTCCATGTTCGCCGATCTGGCGGACGACGATGAAATGGTTATCGAAGTTTCGATTCGAGGTCCGCTCCTGCGCATGGTGTCGACCGCCATCGCAAGCGAGGACGAGCAGCTCGGCGACTTCATCGCCGATATCACGTCGATCAGTGCCGTTGTGGTTGACGTGGACGCCAACGAAAAGAGCGTCGCGAAGATGATCAAAGCCATGGTGTCGGAGATGGAGGACGACGGATGGGAGCGGCTCGCCCGAGTTCGCGAGGAGAGCACGAACGTTGTCGTTTATGCCCTGTTCGCTAAGGATGGTGACACACTCAGCGGACTAACCGTCGTCGTGACCGAGTCTGACGAGAACAAACTCGTGTTCGCCAACATCGCTGGCAAAATCAATCTGCAGCTCGTTGGAGCGCTCGGCAAAAAGCTGGGCATGCCCGGGCTATCCGAATTGACCGGTGGTCACTGGAAGCCCATGGAAAAGCACGCCAAGAAGAAGAAACGCCGCTAGCCGGCGCTCGCAGTACAACGGACAAACAGCGTAGGCGGCCGTCCCGGAGTGGACTGTCGCCTACGTTCTTTTTCCAAGCGCGCCGGATTCCCCGCGTCGATCTTACGCACTATCTCGCCACAAAGAACGTGTATGGGAAGATATGTTAGACGATTTGTATTGCACCGAGCCGCGCCCGTGAGGAAGCGCCGGGTGGCCCACCTCTTCAGAGGTGGGGGAGTCGAATCGATGCTGGATTCGACTCCCCCACGGCTAAAGCCATGGGCCACCCAACCGTGTGCGCAAAGATGTATTGGACGGTTTGCTTTGCACCGAGCCGCGCCCGTAAGGAAGTGGTTTTGACGCGCAAGCGCGGATCGCTTCCTCACACAGACGCGACTCGGCAAGAGGCCTCTCGCACACGTTCCAAATCCGCTTCCGCTGGGCGTCATCGTTTCGCCAATGCAAGCCATCCGGGCACCATGGCGTTCAAGGTCTGTTTCGGGAAATGCTCGTTCGTCACGCGAGTTGCCTGCGCTGGCGATTTGGCCAAGGCCAGCGCACGTAGGTAGTTTTGCAGATGCTCTCGGCCGGCGTCGTCATTGAGCATGTACATGCACAGCGTGTACGACTGCGCGTAGGAAAGCGTACGGTGATCGATCGTGCCGCCCGCGTGCAGCTTCCCGCTTTGAAATTCTTGTGACGATTGCGTCATTAGCTCGTTCAGCGGGATCAAGTCCTTCGCCTCGGAGACCATCGTGACAATCCTGTAGAAGCGACGCTCGGGCTGTTTGAACACGAGGCCGCGGCGCGTGGCTTGGGCTGTGCCGTAGTGCGTCGCAAGCCCTTCGTGAATCCAAATCGGAGCGAACGGCACATAGCGGTGCAGGAACTGATGGAACGATTCGTGGAAGAGTGTGTCGTACGTGTCGTCCATGGACCCGTGGGCGCTGATCACGAGCAGCTTGGCAACGTGGACGTAGAGGCCGGCTGAGAACTCCGCCGTCTCGCCGAAGTATGGTCGAACGAACGCCTGATACTCATCGCGTGTAGCCAAGATGACGACGCGAAACGGGTCGGGCGTGTCACTCCTCTTGGCGCGTCGGCGGCCTTTGTCTTCGCCGCGAATCAACTCCGCAAACCCCTTGGCGTACTCTGCGTAGATGTATTCGAGACAACGACTGAATTCGTCCAGCTTCGCATCGGAAACGGTGCCCGCGAGGGCATAGTGTGCCGTCGTCTTGCGAAGGTTGAGGTCGTCGAGGTCAACGAACAGGTCGCCCGTTTGAGCTTGTGCGGCAACGGCGCATGCAGAACTTGCTGCCAGGATGAGAATGATAATCCGGCGAAGGCGATCGCTACTCACGGGAATTGAACTCCACCGAGGAATGGACCACGTCCTTTGGTGTAGCACACGTGTACCGTGCGTCCCGGACGCACGATCTCCGCTAGAAGTTCGGGTTTCAAGAACGCCACTTATCCATTAGCATAGCGCCGACAACGCTACGAAGCAAAACCAACTCATTTTAGACAGGAGTCGTTTTGGATGAATCGTCACATGATCTTACTGCGCACCACGACCGCCCTACTCTTGTGCGGCGTGGCGAGCGCCGGCGAATCGCACCCGTTTTCCGTTCACGATATGCTGGCCATGGACCGCATTAGCGACGCGCAGGTCTCGCCCGACGCGTCTCGCATCGCGTTCGTACGTCGCACGACTGACCTCGAAGCCAACCGCGGTCGTACTGACCTCTGGCTGGTCAATGTGGATGGCAAGGGCTTGCGCCAACTCACGTCGCATCCGAGCGGCGATTGGAATCCGAGATGGTCGAAAGACGGCATGAGCATCTGGTTCTTGTCCACACGTTCGGGGTCGTCGCAGGTTTGGCGCATCGCTGTGGACGGCGGCGAAGCGACGCAAGTCACGGACTTGCCGCTCGACGTGGGAACACTGGCCGTGTCGCCGACCGGCGACCACTTGGCCGTTTCGATGGAGGTGTTCCCCGACATTTCGCCAGCCGCGACGAAGAAGAAACTCGATGAAATCGCCGCAGCCAAGACCACCGGGCGGATTTACGATCGAATGTTTATTCGACATTGGGATACGTGGAAGGACGGTCGTCGAGCTCATGTGTTCGTCGTACCCGTCGGGGTGCGAGAAGGGATTCACGCACCGGCAGCGGCAGCGGCATCGGGGACGGCGGTCGACGTCATGATGGCGATGGACGCGGACTGTCCGGTGAAACCGTTCGGCGGCGCTGAGGATTACACCTTCACGCCCGACGGTCGATCCATTGTGTTCACCGCACGCGACGCCGGTTCCAAAGAACCCTGGTCTACCGACTTCGACCTGTACGTCGCACCGATAGACGGATCGCAAGCCCCGACGTGCATCACGTCCGCCAACGAAGCGTGGGATGCGAACCCGGTGTTCTCACCGGACGGCAAGTGGCTTGCCTACCTTGCGATGGAAAGACCAGGTTACGAGTCCGATCGATTCGTGATCACGCTCATGTCCTGGCCGAGCGGGGGGCGAGCGGGAAATGCAGCCGCCACACGAGCGCTGACCTCCGCGTGGGATCGTTCCGCCGGCTCGATCACGTGGTCGAACGATGGCCGCACGATCTTTACGACCGCCGCCAACGTCGGTCAACGGTCACTATTCGCCATCGATACCAAGTCAAGTACGGTGCGCACCCTGGTGCGCGACGGCTCGGTCGGAAGCGTGCAAGTCGCGGGCGATCGAATTGTCTACGGGTTGGATACACTCCGCACACCAGTCGACTTGTTCTCTGTCTCTATTCGTGGAGGAGAAGGAACGCCGATCACGCGATTGAACGCCGACAAAGTTGCGGCCGCACGGATGGGCGATTACGAGCAGTTCACTTTTCGCGGGTGGAACGACGAGGAAGTCCACGGCTATGTGGTCAAGCCGGTCGACTTCGACGCGATCAAGAAGTATCCCGTCGCGTTTCTCATTCACGGCGGTCCGCAGGGCTCGTTCGGTAATCATTTTCACTACCGTTGGAATCCGCAGGCGTACACCGGCGCCGGATACGCCGCCGTCATGATCGACTTTCACGGTTCGACCGGATATGGGCAGGCGTTCTGCGATTCAATCCGCGGCGACTGGGGTGGTAAGCCGCTCGTCGATCTACAGAAGGGGTTGGCGGCGGCGCTCAAACAATATGCTTGGATGGACGGTGATAACGTCGCAGCACTCGGCGCATCGTTCGGCGGATTCATGATCAACTGGATCTCGGGAAACTGGTCCGACCGGTTCCGCTGCTTGGTCAATCATGACGGCAATCTTGACGAGCGAATGGCTTACTACGACACCGAGGAGCTTTGGTTTCCCGAGTGGGATCATCACGGAACGCCGTGGGACAATCCGGACGGGTACGCCCACCACAATCCCATCGACTTCGTCAAGAACTGGCGTACGCCCATGCTCGTGGTCCATGGCGGCCGCGATTACAGGGTTGTCGACACGCAGGGCATGTCCACCTTCACGGCCCTCCAACGTAGGGGAATACCCAGCAAGCTCCTCTACTTCCCCGACGAAAACCACTGGGTGCTCCAGCCGGCGAACAGCATTCTCTGGCACGACACGGTTATCGATTGGCTCGATCGATGGACCAAGCGGTAGCGGTCCAATCACGACGCGTGACGCTGGGCAGTCGCCAACGTCACTGATGCTCTGCCATACGACGACTGATGGGTCTGCATAGCCGCGCCCGCAAGGGAGCGGACGTTTGAAATCCGGCCGTGACCGCGAAAGAACGCTCCCTAACGGTCGCGGCTCGGTTTGAAGCAACCGTTCCTAGGCCGGGTGGAGCATCTCTTCAAACGCGGGGGAGTCGAATCCGGCGTCAATTCGACTCCCCCACGGGTAAAGCCATGAGCCACCCGGTCCACAGCTTACGCCATGGGGCACCCAGAAATGGTGCACCCGGTCAAGACCAACTTGGAACCCGTCGTGGCGAGGAAAGATACCGTGAACGAGCAACCACCGGACGAATACACGCGATTCGTGATCGAAGACGTTGGCGCGAACGACGAGATGCTGACGATCGTATATGGTGGCCATGTGTTCGGTGGAATTGTCCGTTGCCTGCTCGATCCGCTCGGTGTTGAAGATGCGTTACACGCCGGTACCGAAATCTTCGTTCGGTACCACAACGAGGAAACCGGAGCGCCCGGCCAAGTGGCGCACATCATCATCCGCCACCCGCAGCGTGACGGCTGGGCTGAGGTATATGCCGACGGCGTTTAGCAAGCGGGGCGCAGTGTGTGGGTCAAAGCTCTCCTCCGATGGCTATGTAGTGGATCATCGTGACGGCTTAGCACGTGTATCAGAAGTCTCCTTCATAGCCGCGACCGTAAGGAAGCGGTCCGGTTGTTGGTGCGAAGATCGCTCCCTTACGGTCGCGGCTCGGTTCGAAGCAACCCTTCTTAGGCACCCTCTTAGGTGTAAGCCGTTTTCGACCGACGTATGGATAGTGAACATTCGGCGCGGTATAAGACCGATATCTATCGGCGGGGCACAATACAAAACGTAAGGTGGAGCGGTATCGCATGCAAGGAACTCCTACGATGGCGAAGAAGCCAGGCAAAGACATCGACCCTGTCGAGACGAGGGATTGGATTGCCTCGATGGAGGAGGTTCTTTCGCGAGAGGGGAGCCCTCGCGCGCAATTCCTGCTTGGTCGGCTGATTAACTGGGGAAAGCAGAATGGCGTCATTCTTCCGTTCACAGCCAATACACCCTACGTCAACACGATCCCCGTTGCGAAAGAGAAACCATATCCGGGTGACCGGGCCATCGAGCGACGAATCAAGAGCCTGGTGCGGTGGAACGCGATGGCTATGGTGGTGCGAGCCAACCGAATCAGCGCCGGTATTGGCGGCCACATTTCGACGTTTGCTTCGAGTGCGACGTTATACGAGGTCGGGTTCAACCATTTCTTCCGCGGGCTGGACGAGCCGGGCGAAGGTGACCAGATTTTCTTCCAGGGTCATGCGGCGCCGGGTATCTACGCCCGAGCGTTCTTGGAATACCGCCTAAGCGAGCAGCATCTCATCGGGTTTCGCCGGGAAGTGTCGCACGCGCAGGGGCTGTCTTCGTACCCACACCCGCGTCTCATGCCGGATTTCTGGCAGTTCCCAACCGTCTCCATGGGCCTTGCGTCGATCACATCGATTTACCAAGCCCGTTTCAATCGATACATGAAGAATCGCGGCCTGCACGACACCGACAAGTCTCGCGTGTGGGCGTTTCTGGGCGACGGCGAAACGGACGAGCCCGAAAGTCTCGGTGCCATCACGCTGGCATCGAGAGAATCGCTCGACAACCTCATCTTCGTGATCAACTGCAACCTCCAGCGTCTGGATGGCCCGGTGCGCGGCAACGGTCAGATCATTCAGGAACTCGAAGCGGCGTTTCGAGGAGCTGGATGGCACGTGCTGAAGGTGCTGTGGGGATCGGACTGGGATCCGCTGTTCGCCGCCGACGACAAGGGGTTAATGGCGCAGCGCATGGCGGAGACTGTCGACGGTGAATGGCAGAAGTACACGGTCGAGCCCGGCAGCTATGCGCGGGAGAAATTCTTCGGGGCTCATCCCGAACTTGCGAAGCTTGTTGAACACTTGAGCGACCCGCAGATTCGAAAACTGGCTCGAGGTGGGCACGACCCCGATAAGGTCTATCAAGCCTTCCGTGCCGCATCAGACCATCGCGGGTCGCCGTCGGTCATTCTCGCGCACACCATCAAGGGGTATGGGCTTGGCGAAGCGGGTGAGGGGCGGAACGTCACGCACCAGCAGAAAAAGCTCAATCTCGAAGAGCTCCGATTGTTCCGCGACCGTTTCGACATACCCATTCGTGACGACCAATTAGATGAAACGCCCTTCTATCGCCCCGACAAGTCGAGCAAAGAGGTTCAATACTTGTTGGAACGCCGAGCGGAGCTGGGTGGTTCGGTGCCGCGCCGCTCGCCCCCCGCTCGTCCGATCAAGTCCCCACCTACGGATTTCTTCAACGACTTCATGAGCGGAACCGGCGATCGAGAAGCGGCTACCACCATGGTCTTCGTGCGTATGTTGGCGCGTCTTCTCGACGATCCGACCATCGGTCAATACGTCGTACCGATCGTCCCGGATGAAGCGCGTACGTTTGGTATGGACGCGATGTTCCGCAAATACGGTATCTATGCGTCTGGAGGGCAATTGTACGAACCGGTCGACTCCCATCTTCTCTTGAACTATCACGAAGACAAAAAGGGGCAGATTCTCGAAGAGGGTATCACCGAGGCTGGTTCGATGGCGTCGTTCACCGCAGCCGGCACCGCCTACAGCACGTACGGCGTGAATATGATCCCGTTCTTCGTGTTCTACTCGATGTTCGGCTTCCAGCGCATCGGCGACAGCATCTGGGCGGCGTGCGACGCGCGAACGCGCGGTTTCTTGATCGGTGCCACCAGCGGACGCACTACGTTGGCGGGCGAAGGACTGCAGCATCAGGATGGCCACAGTCACGTCTTCTCCGCCGCCTATCCCAACGTCGTGAGTTTCGACCCGGCATACGCCTACGAACTCGCGGTGATTGTGCAGGACGGCATTCGCAAGATGATCCACGAGAACACCGATGTCATCTACTACATCACGGTGGCCAACGAGCCGTACGCCATGCCGCCCATTCCCGAAGGCGTACAACCTGAACAGATTGTCAGCGGACTATACAAGTTCCGCGCGTCGCCCTTGACCGAAGGGCACCGTGTACACCTGTTCGGCAGCGGGTCCATCATCCGCGAGACGCTCAAAGCCCAAGAAATTTTGGCTGACCGATACTCGATTCGTGCCGACGTGTGGAGCGTACCAAGCTACACGCAGCTTCGTCGTGAGGCGCTGGAGTGCGAGCGATGGAACATGCTCCATCCCGACGCCGAGCCTCGAACGCCCTACATTACAAGCCAACTTCAAGACGAGCCCTTCCCGGTTGTGGCTGCGACCGACTACATGAAGGTGGTACCGGACCAAGTGGCGCGATGGACGCCGAAAGGCTTGCGTGCGCTCGGGACAGACGGCTTGGGACGCAGCGACGACCGACCTACGTTGCGCCATCACTTCGAGGTGGACGCGTCGTTCATCGTACTCGCCGCTGTCGACGAATTGGTGCGCTGCGGCGACGTGCCCGCAGCAATGGCGAATCAGGTCTTGAAGGACATGAACATCGACCCGGAAAAAGCGTCGCCGGCCACGGCGTAACGTGCGACGGTGCGATAGCGGTCTGTCACTCCTAAGGCGACGGGTTCTTCCGATCGGAGCCGCGACCGTAAGGGAGTGGTTTCAAGCTGTCCGGGACGGTACCCCAACGTCCGCTCCCTTACGGTCGCGGCTCGGTGGCCCCCTCGTTCGTGGGGCGAGAGAGCATTAGGGCAACACTTCGACGGTATCGCCGACGCGCAGGATGGAGAACAATTCCGAGACGTGCGCGTCGGACAGTGCAACGCATCCACCCGTCCAATCGCTGCCGCGTTTGTGTCCGTGGATTCCAATACCCCCTCCAAGCTCCGTCGACCAGTTCGGGCAGGCACCCGCCGCGTCGGCGCGGCGAATGCTCGCGGCCTCGCCGGGCGAAATGAGTCCGGTCGCCAGGCCACGATCTGCGTCGGCGACGCCCGGATAGTTCAGGCCGATAAATCGATGGTACGGGCTCTCTGCGTTCTTGGTGACGACACGGAACCGCCCTTCCGGTGTTCGTCGGTCGTCTTTGCGGAGCTTCGTTCCAGTAGGATTGTCGCCCAGATCGATGGGATATGTACGAATCAACCTGTCGCCATCGAACAGATGCAGCTCGTGACGAGCCTTCAGGATGACGACGCGGGGCTGAGCGAGGGCCAGTAGCTCGGTATTTCCTTCCGGCTTTTGCTCGATTACGGCGCCGAACGCCGCAAAGAGCAAAAGACCGAAACAAACCGCCACCGGGACGATTCGAATCAGCTTGGGCGTCGTGTGCTCGCCCCCGTGAAAACGTATTGGGAAAAACATTGTTTCTGGCGCAACAATAGCGGCTAGCGGCTTCAGACTGACGATATTTCGGGATCAACCAACGCCGGAACGAAATTCCCGGTGCTCTGTCACACGTCGAATGACGGGTTTTCCGAGCCGCGACCGTAAGGACGCGGACGCTTGGAAGCCGCTCGCAGACGCACGAAAACGCTCGCTCACGGATCAGACGAACCTGCAACCTAGGTCGTGACAGAGCACATGCGTCGCCGACGGGGTGTACGCAGCACAGGGGGCGAGGATACAATGAGACAGTGACAGCGCCAACGGACGAACAATTACTTCAGGACTACCTGGACGGCAAAGAGGCGAGCTTCGAACTGCTCGTCCGACGGCATACGTCGGAACTGTATCAATTCGTCTACAAGTTCACTTCGAACTCGGCGGCGGCGGAGGACGTGGTCCAAGAGACGTTTCTTCAGGTGTACCGCTCGGCAGCGAGTTTCGACCGCTCTCGGCGCTTGAAGCCCTGGCTGTTCACCATCGGGGCCAACAAGGCTCGCGACTACCTTCGCCGCCAGAGTCGTCGCCGTGAGGTGGCGTTCGACGCCCCGATAACGAAAAATGAAGAATCGGGGCAGCGATTCATAGACCTTTTGACTGGCGACGACGTAGTACCTGACGAAGACATGTTGCTCGAAGAGCGGCGACGTTTGGTGCGCGGCGTGATGGATTCCATGCCCTCCAAACTGACCGAGGTGCTTATCCTGGCGTATTACCACCGATTCCCCTACCGCGAGATCGCAGAAATTGTGGGGATTCCGTTGGGTACGGTAAAGAGTCGCCTACACGCCGCCATCGTGAATTTCGGCCAGCGGTATCGAGAGTCCGTGGCCGCCGCCGGTGAGGATCGGCCATAGGATTGCTAGGCGGGTGTTTAAGAATGTGCGCTTCGAACCGAGCCGCGCCCGTCAGGGAGCGGTTATCGCACGTGAAACCGACCCGCTTCCTGACGGGCGTGGCTCTGAAAAAGACTTCTTGAGCACCCTTTGAGAGCAAAGTCAATGCCGTGGCAGCCTGTTGAACAAGGTTCGTATTCAAGCGCATCGCCGCGCACCGTTGCGAGGCGGAAATCGCTAATGAATCACCGGCTGCAAGCCGGTGCGACACTTGTCGATCACGCAGCCCGTGCGGCGTCAGCGTTAACTGATTGCTTGCAGCGGTTGGAAGCCCGGGGCGCAATCGGTTAGACGTACTGGTAGACATGCGGTTTGTACCCGCGCGGGGCTGCGCGTCGGGCTTGTTCGTACGAGACAGCAAACGGATACACTACGTTGATGGACAACGACAACAAGCAGCATTTCGACAGACTCCTGGACTTTCATCTAGATCGTCTCGACGAAACCGCGAAGGAAAACCTACAACTGGCGTTGAAGCAAGACCCTGAACTACGCGCGGCGAGCGATTGTCTGCGGCGGGCCATGCAGCCGCTGGATCACCTTTCGCGTGTCCCGGCTCCGACGCACCTTGCGGACAACGTGATGGCGCACATCCGTCGCGAAGGTCGCGGCGTTGACACACTCCCATTTCCAGCCGCCACCGTCGAACGAGGCGTTGGCGGTAACGGTTCCGACGCGAGGATTTCTCCTTTCGATTCGCACAATTCGTCTCCAAGGCGATTGGTTCCCATGCGTGAGTTGGTCGCGGTGGCGGCATGTATCGCGCTGTTGGTCGGCGTGTTCGTTCCGGGTATTTCTTCGCTGCGGACTGGTTCGCAACGTGCGTTGTGCATGGACAATCTCGGTTCGATCTTCCGCGGAACGACAACGTACCAGACATCTTTCGGCGGTTCACTGCCGTTCGCCGGCCGTGTCCCCGGCGCGTCGTGGCTTCCCGCACAACTACCGGGGACGCCCTACGCATCCAACAGTCGCCACGTGTACCTGTTGGTGAAATTGGACTACGGTCCGTCCGCTGACGACTTTTTCTGCCCGTGCGATCAAGGGACTCGGCCGCCGACTGCACCCGAAGTTCGCGGTTGCAACGACTTCACCCGTACGTGCTCGGGCGGATATGCGTCGCTCAACCTGTCCGGTCTTGCGCCGACGTTTCGACCCAACCGAGCCATTCCGTACATCGCCGATGCCAATCCGCTTTTTGTGAACGCCAAGTTCGATCCCACAGTCGACGCAAGCCGCGCCAACTCGCGATCCCACGGAGGCAAAGGCCAAAACCTGCTCACACTTGATGGGACGGTGCAATGGACGACGACGCCGCAATTTAAGAACGGCGCTCGCACCGACAACCTCTGGCTGATCCGCAACGTGCGTAAGTATACAGGTATGGAATCCCCCACCTCGAACGAAGACGTACAACTCGTGCAGGGTTACCCCACGGCCCGGTGATTGCCGGAACAACGTGCTACCCACGCACTACGACTTCGTCGCACGGCGGAAAACGCTTAGGACTCGGCGCAGGGTTTGTGATTCGTGCTCCAGGTTGTAGCGGTAGGGCACGACTTGGCGTAGGCCTAGCGCGGTGAGTGATTGTTCCATATCCGTGGTGTCGCCTGTAGCGGCGTCCATCGTTCGATAGGCGACGATCCATCCGCCGGGCGTGACTAACTCGGTCGCGGTTGCCAGCGACTTCGGGAGTGTGGCCAGCGCACGAAACGTGACCAGGTCGAAGCGCGGCGCGTCTTCCCAATGCGACGAATGGGCGTGGGTGGCTGTGAGGTTTTCGATGTTGAGCTGCTCGGCTGCGCTCTTCACGAAGCGAATTTTCTTGGCCGTTCCGTCGATCGCGGTGACTGACCAATCGGGGCGGGCGAGCGCAATCGGGACGGCGGGGAACCCCGCGCCGGTACCGATATCCAGCACGGTCCGCACCGCCACATGCTCGTCACGAGCCCACCGCACCAAGGCCAGCGAATCGGCGTAGTGTTTGACGGCAGCTTCGACCGGATCGGTGATCCGGGTCAGGTTTGTGACCTGGTTCGCGGTGAGCAACAGATCGAAATGTTGACCCATTTGCGCGAGCGCCCGCCCGTCGATATCCAACGACCAGCGATCAAGCGCGGCGCGAAGCGTTGTGTCGAGCAATGTCGATTCCATGGACATGAAGCCATCTTGCACGATGCCTCGACCGGACGCCAGTGGACAGTGTGCTTCAAGACCTGCTTCCGGCCATGCCGATAGGAGCACTAGTTCTTTGTCACAGCCCCATCTACGGGTTTGCGGCGGCATCCGAGCCGTGGGCGCCAGCCCGCGGGCTGGTCCCGCCGCTAGCGCGACAGGCTCTGACCGGCGCGGCCGGGGCCGGTGATGTGGCCGGCGACAACCCGAAGATTAAGGTGTGGCGCTGCACCAGTTGTTTGTCACGCCTCGAATGAGGGGTTTACCGAGCCGCGACCGTGAGGGAGCGGTCTTGGCACCTGTAACCGGACCGCTTCCTTACGGGCTCGGCTCTGAGCGGGACTTCTCGAATACGTTCATAGAACGACGTGACGCGAAGGAATGAGGATAGGTAAGGTGAGGGCTTGATGACTACGAAAACGCCAATCGCCCTGTTCGCCTACAACAGGCCTGATCACATGGACCGGGCGTTGGACTCTCTGTTCAGCTGTCGCCGTATCGACGAATGCGACGTACATATTTTTTGCGACGGACCAAGCGCTGCGAGCGATGAGCCGGGCGTGATCGAGGTCAGGCGCCGCGCGCGCCGCTGGACCGACAGGCTCGGTGCCACCGTGGTCGAGCGCGATATGCACGCCGGTCTCGCCCAATCGATCGTCGACGGGGTCACGTCTCTTTGCGATTCGTCAGGCCGCGTGATTGTGGTCGAAGATGATCTTGTGCTCGTCCCAGATTTTCTCGACTTCATGCTGCAGGGTCTCGATCGCTACGAGCATACGCCAAGCGTTTACCAGATTGCGGGATACATGTTCCCCGTCGATCATCCCCCCACCGTCGACGCGTTCTTCATGCCGTATATCACAACGTGGGGCTGGGCGACTTGGTCGCGCGCTTGGCGATGCTTTGACGGCGTCGCGGCCAATGCAGCCACCGACCTGCGCAATCCGGATGTCCGCCGGCGGTTCGACCTGAACGCCTCTTACCCCTACGCACGAATGCTCGAAGACCGCCTGGCCGGTCGCAACGACTCGTGGGGTATTCTCTGGTGGTGGTCCGTGTTTAGTGCAGGCGGTCTCGCGCTGCACCCGAGGCAGTCGCTCGTATGGAACGACGGATTTGACAACAGCGGCACGCATTGTGGTCGTCGTGGATTTCACGACGAATCCGCGCGAGCCGACACGTTGCAAAATCGAATGCCGGATATCATTGCGTGGCCGAAGCGCTCGACGACGGATTCGGCCGCGTTGGAGCGAGTGACGTCTTTTCTGCGATCCATGCGGCGCGACAAGACACGGACGCATGCAACGTCGGCGTCGGAAGCGGTTGTACGGTGAGCATGTCCTCCACAGTCGAACGACCGGTGACCGACGTTGCGAAACCGACCTATACTTGGGAGCAGTCCGTCGAGTGGTTGCGAAATCAGCCGGGTCAGATGGAGCTTGTCCGCGCCTGCTACTACGACGACCCGCTTCTCGAAGCGGCGATGCGGTTTGCCGACAGCGAAGAATGGCACGCTGTTGAAGCGTTCATGCCGTCAAAAACGGGACGTGCGCTCGACCTTGGCGCCGGGCGGGGCATCGCCAGCTACGCCTTGGCCCGAAGTGGTTGGGACGTGGTCGCAATTGAACCGGACCCGAGCGCGCTCGTCGGTGCAGCAGCCATTCATGATCTATTCGACGACGCCGGACTACCCATCGAAGTCGTGAATGAGCCGGCTGAGTCGCTACCATTTGCGGACAACACGTTCGACCTTGTCTATGCGCGGCAGGTGCTACATCACGCTGACGATCTAAACAAATTGTGTCGAGAGATCGGTCGGGTGTTGAAGCCCGGTGGGCGTTTGATCGCCACGCGTGACCATGTGATCTCGGAAGACAGAGACCTCTCTACGTTTCTCAAGAACCACCCGCTGCACAAATTCTATCAGGGCGAGCACGCCTATCGACTCGATGAGTATGTGGCATGTATTGCAGCGGGCGGGTTGCGCATCGCGCGGGTGCTGGGTCCGTGGGACAGCGTCATTAACTATTTCCCGACGCCGCCGGAAGCGTGGCGATCACGATGTCGCGAGCCGCTGAATCGGCTGGTCGGCGGACGGGTCGCGAGTTGGCTGACGAATGAACGAGGGGTGTTCGGTCGTTGGACGTTGCAACGGCTTGCTGAACATCTGTCGAGCGAGTCTAACGTCCCTGGTCGTTTGTATAGCTTTGTGGCGGAAAGCGTGGACACATGAGCAGCTCGCTCGTTACCGGCGCCGGCGGATTCCTCGGTCGATACATCGCGCGCGAACTGGCCGACTGCGGATATCGCGTTACCGGTGTGGATCGCTCCGCCACGTCGGGTCTCGCTGACGTTCAGGCAGCGTGCGACACCGTGCATCGGATCGCTCTTCCATCGAAGCAGTTGGACGACGTGCTTAGCGCCGATCGACCGGACGTCATCGTCCACGCAGCCGGACCGGCGTCGGTTCAGCAATCCATCGAAGACCCGAACGGTGATTTCAATGGCCAAGTCGGCGTGCTACTTAGTCTATTGGAATCGATCCAACGAACGGGAATCACCACGCGCTTGATCAATCTGTCCAGCGCTGCGGTGTATGGCAACGCGACGCAGTTGCCCATAGCAGAGACCGCTCCGGTCGTGCCCGTTTCGCCGTACGGATTCCACAAGCTGGTCGGCGAGGAGTTGATCGAAGCGTTCCGCGATCGCTACCAGTTGACCGCATGCAGCGTGCGGATTTTCTCCGCATACGGTGTCGGGTTGCGTCGGCAGGTCTTGTGGGACATTGCCCGTCGTGTACGTGAAGGCGTCAACGTGGAACTCTTTGGAAGCGGCGAAGAGACGAGAGATTTCGTTCACGCCCGTGATGTGGCTGTCGCGGTGCGGATCGTCGCCGAACGCGCTGCGTTCGAGGGCGAAGTCTACAACGTCGCCACGGGTCGTGAGACGAGCATCGGGGCGTTGGCGACCATGCTCGTGGAGGCGATAGGCGAAAACGTCGAAATAATGTTTACCGGTGCAGCGCGGTCCGGCGATCCGTACCGCTTTCGTGCCGATATGAGAAAAACCGAACACCTCGGGTTCGTCCCCAACGTCTCGATCGAGCGGGGGATCAAGGAATATGCCGACTGGGTGACCGAGTCGGTGGTGGTGAGCTAATGGATATGACCGTTGCAACATCGAATGAACAGCAAGTTTCCGAGATCGAACACTCGTCCGGCGTCACGCCCGACGCAACTCCGACGCCCACAGCACGCGACGTGCTCCGCCTGGGCATACTCGCCAAGGGGGACGCAGCCTGGATTGGCGGGCAGCATTATACCGCGCATCTGATTCGTGCACTGCACGCCTTGCCCCCTTCGGAGCGGGTTCATGTGACGCTGCTCGTGCCCGACGGTATTTCCACTGACGCATTCGCGGAAGTCGCGTCCATGGTCGATGTTTGCGTCGTCCCGCAACACCGAACCGACGGTTCGGCGGCCACGATGAACCCGGCGCTGCTGACCGCCATCGCCGATCGCGACATCGATCTTGTTTTTCCATGTATGCGTTCCATGGGCGAAGGGTTTCCCATCCCCTGGGTGGCGTGGATACCGGACTTGCAACACATCACATACCCGCAGTTCTTCAATGAGGCGCAGCGCCGGCAGCGTGATCGCGTGTTTACGCGCCTCGCGGAAGAGTCCCGGCGGATCGTGGTCAGCAGCCACAGCGCTCGCGTCGATTGCGAGCGTGCTTATCCCGCCTGCCGAGGAAAGCTGCGCGTACTTCGATTCGCGTGTGTGCCGGACGAGCGGTGGTTTGAAGGTGACGCGGCAGCTGTCGCCCGACGATACGATCTCCCCGCTCGCTTCCTGATGCTGCCGAACCAGTTCTGGATTCATAAGAATCATCTCACCGCGTTTGAAGCCATCGGCAAACTTGCCGATCGCGGTATCAAGATCACCTTGGCGTGTACCGGTTCGACCGACGACCCAAGACATCCGGACCACATCAAATCCTTGCGGCGGTTCATCGAATCGGCCGGTCTATCCGAGTCAATACGACTTCTTGGCTTGATCCCACGTAGCGACCAAATGCAACTCTTGCGCGCCGCGACCGCTGTCGTGCAACCGTCGCTGTTCGAGGGATGGAGTACCGCGGTGGAGGACGCGCGTGCCTTGGGCAAGACGATCTTCCTTTCGGACATTCCCGTCCATCGCGAACAGGATCCGCCGTGCGCGACCTATTTCGAGCCCGAATCATCCGAAATGTTGGCCGGTGTGATTGAAGCCGCGTGGTCAATGACTTCCGAGCCCGACGCGCGATCAGCTACTGACCAAGCCCGCGCCCGTCACGGTCGACACGTTATGGCGTTTGCACGCACGTTTCGGGAGATCGCCGGTGAGGCAATCTCTGCAAACCGCTCCTCTTCGACCGGCTAGACGCTACCGCGCGCACACCAGAACCTCGGCGAACGATCCTGAGTGATCGGTCCAAGTCGCCACGATTCATCAACGTCCACAACATTGAACCGCGACGGAACCGATCGCCACGATAGTCGCTTGGCGTCATCCCGGTACCCATCATAGCGGCGCGAAGCTGACGAATGCCGGCGCGGAGGGACCAGCGGAACTCGAATTCGGGAAAGGCGATCGTGAATCGATGGCCATCGATCCGACAGTTCGGGCCGTCAAATCTAACCAGCCCCGGTCCACGCTGACTTTCGGGAACCAGTTCGACCACGGTATCGGCGATGTCGATCACGCGCGTCTCTGGTCCGGATGGGACCACATTGAAGATGTTCCTTGACACCAGTTCAGACGACGACGCCAAGACGGCGACGCACGCACGGGCGAAGTCTTCGACGTGGACTGCGGCGTACCATTCACGCCCGTCGCCCGGCAACCGTACGGCGCCCGTGGTCAAGGCAGACGCTACGAAATCGTTGGTTAGCGAATCGAGGTGCAAGCCTGGAGACACACCGTATACACTTGGGCATCGCAAGACCACCGGCGCAAACCAATCGGTGGCCATCTGCTGAATCGCTCGCTCAGCCACAAGCTTGGCGGATGCGTGAGGCGTCAGCGGCACCGGGCGATCGGCCTCGTCCATGGTGCCATACTGGCGACCGTACACATCACACGTAGACACATACACAAGACGCGACACGCCCGCCTGTCGACAACACTCAGCCAAACGGACCGTACCGCATTCGATGACGTCCTTCGCGAGCGCACCGTCCGCGTCGATTGAGGAATCGGAGGGCACATCAGCCAAGTGAACAACGGCGTCGAACGGGAGCAAATCCGCAAACTCGACGTCACGCACATCAACGTCGAAATTGGGAACCTCTTCTCGCGTGCGGCCAAACTCACAGCCTTTATAGAAGCCGGCGTCTAGTCCGTAGACTTCGTGCCGGCCGTGGCGCAATACCGCCGTTAGGACCGATCCGATGTAACCGCGATGTCCGGTGACAAGAACCCTCATGGCGTTTCTCTAGCGACGCGAGGCGCCACCGTAATATGACCGACTCAAGTTCAGCACAACCTGCTCGCTTCGCAGATGGAAGCGACCCTGATGCTCTGTCACGCTTCAAATGACGGGTTTACCGAGCCGCGCCCGTAAGGAAGCGGACGTGAAAAAGACGCTCACGACAGCTTGAAAACGCTCCCTCACGGTCGCGGCTCGGATCGGACGAACCCGTCACCTAAGGCGTGACAAAACACTAGTGCTCTGCCAATGGTCGATTGACAAGTTGGGTGGCCCATGGCTTTAGAGGTGGGGCACCCAGATGAGTCGCACGACCTAAGAGCAATGCTGACCGAGCACCAGGTTTTCGCAGTATCGGTATCAGCGCGTCGATCGCTTGACGCCATTTCCACCGCGCATTCGCTTTGTGTTGAGTGTTTGAATCGATGGGTTGTCCACACGACGCGTCGCGCAACGTGCATGAAGTGCGTCGGCGTGACAACTCACAGGGCGTTACGGTCTGATGGTGGGTCAATCCGGAAGACACCCCAGACAAGCAACGATGCCATCAACCAGCCGACGACGAAGCCGGCGGCGGTGTTGATGGCCATACACGCACCGGTCGTGATGAGCATGACGAAGAAGTCGACACGCTTGCGTTGATCGCGACAGACGATGGCTAGCTCCAACCCGCCGAACAGAAGCAGCACGCCGAGGACTGATTGCGGATAGGCTTTCAACCAGACTAGCAGCGAACTTCCAAAGAGCAACGCGAGCACGACCTTGGCTATTCCAAGAAGGATCACGCTTCCGCCCGTTCGAGCGCCGAAGCGATGTTGCGCCGCGAGACCGCCGGCGCCGTGACACATCGGCATCCCTCCGAGCGGACAACAGACGAGGTTCATCATCGCCACAGAGATGGCCACGCGGCGAGGAGCAATCGGTCGATCCGGGCAGAGGTCGATCGATAACGCGCAGACGGCGATTATTGAATTTAACGTCGTGAGTGGAATTTGCGGTAATGCGCCGCGTCGCAGACCGACGCTCCAGTCGGTTGCAACGCCGAGATGGGGAAGATGCCAGTCCATTCCAAAACTCAAATGAGACTCGATCGACGAATCCGCAGCGACCACGGCCACAAGACCGATACCAAAGACGACCAGCGCGCCGGGAATTCGTTTGGAGAAGTACAACAGCAGCACGAGCGCGGCGCAGAACACGCCCATAGCGACGCTGTCCCATCCGAACCAAGTCTCGGTGCCGGCGATCATTGTGAATCCGCCGGATAGAAGTTTCAAGCCCAGTGCGAGTTGTAGTCCCCGAACAACGCTTCTTGGAATGGCTGCGTTCAACCAGTTGATCAGCCCGGTCACACCCAGCGTCAACACGACAACGCCGGTACCGATTCCGGCGGTGAGGATTTGGGCTTCGGTCAATCCTTCGGCTATGGCCACGGCGGCAATGGCCTTCATTGGTTGAACCGGCATGGGAATTCGAAACACGAAGCCGGTGACGATATTCATCATACCTGCGGCTAGAAGCGCCGGGGCGAGTTGTAAGCCGCAGACATGCACCATACCCACAAGCAACGGGATGAACGTGCCAAGATCACCGAGCGCTCCGGCGAATTCGCCCCGGCTGAATCTAATGTTCGCGATGGGTTTGGATGTGTCGACGGTTACGATCCTCGAAGAGGCGAAAATAGATGCCCGCTACAGCAGGGAATTCATTTTGGAACGTACGCGAGTAACCTCTCACTGAGCCGCGCCCACGAGGAAGCTGACGCTTGAATTCCGGTCGTGACGGCTGGAAAACACTCCCTCACGGTCGCGGCTCGGTTCATCGCAAACCGTCTAATACATCTTCTCACACACGTTCTTAGCGAATCGCCCCGATCACTTTATCGAGGCAGTCGGCAAGAAAATCCACATCCGCCCGCGTAATGCACATCGGTGGTTTGATGCGTAGCGTGTTGCCGTAGACGCCGCCGCGACCGATCAACAGGCCTCGATCCTTCGCACCCTCAAGAATCATCACGGCTTCATCGGTGGCCGGCTCCTTGCCCTCTCGCGTCTTGACGAGCTCTACGCCGAGCAGGAGACCCGTTCCGCGCACGTCGCCGATAAGGTCGTGCCGCTTCATTAAGTCTTGCAGATGCTCCTTCAAGTACCCGCCCACGTCGAGCGCATGCGCCGCTACGTTATCGCTGTCCAGAATTTCGAGCGTGGTGAGCCCTTGAATCATCGAGACGGGGTTGCCGCCGAAGGTGTTGAAATGCAGCTTCTGCGTCATCGATTCGGCGATCTCTCGGCGCGTGGTCACGGCGCCGAGCGGTGCGCCGTTGCCGATTCCTTTGGCCATGACGACGATGTCCGGTGTTACGCCGTATCGTTCGAAGCCCCAAAAGTGCGAGCCAAGGCGGCCAAATCCGGTTTGAACTTCGTCCGCGATACACAACCCCCCGTGTGCCCGAACGATGTCGTAGACGATTTTGAAATACTCCAGCGGCGGATCCACTACACCGCCCGCGCCTTGGATGGGCTCGGCGATGAACGCCGCGATCTTACCCGATGTTTCATATTCGATGAGCTGCTCCACGTCGCGGGCGCACTTCACATTGCACGAGGGGTAGGTCAAGCCAAGCGGACACCGGTAGCAGTATCCTGGCAGCGCATGTTTAACGCCGACGGACACTGGCTGTGGATATTTCCAATTACCCAT
Source organism: Phycisphaerae bacterium (assembly GCA_029260075.1). Classification (GTDB taxonomy): domain Bacteria; phylum Planctomycetota; class Phycisphaerae; order UBA1845; family UBA1845; genus OFTM250. The sequence goes on along the minus strand of JAJDDY010000023.1, from coordinate 218,448 downwards.
CGCCGTCATGCCCATTGTGGTCTGCGAACCGCCATGGTAGCCGTTACGCAACGAGATGATGTCGTTATGACCGGTGGACAGTCGCGCCATGAGCGTGGCCAAGTCGTTGGATTCACTACCAGAGTTCGTGAAGTACGTAACGCGAAGGCCGCTGTCGTCCGGGAAGTGGTCCGCGAGCTTCTCGGCGAACTTCGCAATGATCGGGTTGAGATAAATAGTCGTCGTATGCATTAGTCGACCGACCTGCGCCCGTACGGCTTCGACGATGCGCGGGTGGCAATGACCAACGGAAACCGTCACGATTCCGGCGAGCCCGTCGAGGTACCGTCGGCCGCGATCGTCCCATAGATATTGCATGTGACCGTCGACGATCAGGATCGGTTCCTTGTAGTACGTGAAGACCGACGGCGCTATGTATTCGCGTCGTAAGGCCAGCACCTCGTCGCGACCCGGTCCGTCGTAGGGCGTTGGTTGATACGTGCAATCAGGTAATTTCGCGCTCGCGTAAGACCGCTCCATATCGAGTTTCCTTTTCGGACCGCGCCCAAACGCATGGTCCGATCTTCCGTTCGTCCAATGTCGACGTGAAGGTCATCTACGCGCCGTCCCCATGTGACTGATAATCCGACACGCCACATCGGTCAAGCCACGCTGCCGTGAAAGCGGACCGGCCAGGGGCGGTCCAGTAACGTGGCACGCGCGAGCCGGACCGGCGAATCGGATACCCGAGACTACGCTGTCGACGTTGGCGAAGTCAAGGATACGCCACGCGTACACGATAACGTAAACGGTATGGTAACAAGGGCGCGGGCTCCCCGGCAGTGAGGCTGTAACGTTGATTGGACAATCCGTACGTCGATTCTTAACAGGCGAAGAGGTTCCGCGCTGGTTCGGACTCTCGATGGTGCTGATCTATTTGGTCGGCCTTGGCTCCGTCGCAGAATACGGAATTCGACAGGCCCGCGACCAAAGCGATGAGTTTCTACAGCAACGTACACGCGTTGCGGTCGAGCTGTTGGCGGACCACTTGTCCACGCTGAGGAGAACCGAACCGTCCGAATCGGCGGTTCTCGATGCGATGACGCGCGTGCTGGTTGACGCCGCCAACAGCCTGCCGGCTGCCAAATCCCAAGTCGTCGACGCAAACGGCCACGTCGTTGCATCAAACCTTCCGTGGGTTACGGACGCCGCACCGCGAGGGTCGGGAGAATCAGACGATCCCGACACGGCTACCGGCCCACCGTCCACTGGGGTGGTCCGCGCGGCACTGAGAATCGATCCGATTGCAGAGCTCGTGGAACGCGATTCGGATGACCAAACCACAACGAGCACAACCGACGCGGCGGAGCCGCAGTGGTTCGTGGAGGTGTATCTCCCTCTGCGCGTCGCGGGATCGTCAAACCCCTCCAGCAACGCCGGTTGGCTCGTGATTGTTCTGGCTGTCTTGGGTGCGTTCTTTCTCGTCTACCGATGTCTGCGTGAGCAACTTCGCGGTGTATCCAAGATCGCGGATCGCCTGACGCTTCATCGCGATCACCTTGGCAACGAGCTGGAATCGCTACGGATTGCGGATACGCAAGATCGCGTCACATCGGCATGGAACGAATTGATCGACCTTACGCAAGAGCTTACGTCCACGGTTCAGCAATCTGAGGCTGCTCGAGAACTCACCAAGGCGCTAGAGCACTCGGGTGGAGGAGCGCTTGCCGACGCACTGAACGCCCTGCCGGACGGAATACTTTATGTCAGCGACGGATCGTCTCTGAAGTATGCCAACACCGCCGCCATTCGCTTTTTCGGATGGACCGAAGAAGATATGAAGTTTACGACGATCCCCGACGCAGGGTCGAAGTACAGTGGAGAGGTACTCAGCCTACTCCGAGAGGCCGCTCATTCGGACGGCCGGTGCGAATCGATCACCAAGACAATTGAGCGAAACAGCGGCAAGGGCACGCACGGGGATGCTCATCGCATAAGCATCGTACCGCTGCACCGCCCGCAACGGTCCGGCGAATGCTTGGTCGTTGTTCGTGACGTTAGTCAGCAAATTCGCGCCAACAAAGCCCGCGAAGACTTCATCACGCAGGTTACGCACGAGCTGCGCACACCGCTCACAAACATTCGCGCCTACACGGAAACGCTTTCCAGCGGGATGTTCGACGATCCCAAGATCATCAGCGAATGCTACAACGTCATCACGAAGGAAACGCGCCGCCTGTCGCGTCTCGTGGAGGACATTCTGAGCGTATCGCAGATCGAAGTCGGTTCGATCGAACTACGCATCGAAGACGTGGACCTCAAGACGTTGCTCTCGGAGGGCGTTCGCGACCTACAGGGTCTCGCGGACGAGAAGAACATCGACCTTCAACTTGAGATACCGTCGAAGATGGAACCCATTCGAGGCGATCGTGACAAGCTGGCGATCGTGATCAACAACCTACTCGGCAACGCGGTGAAGTACACGGCGGAGTCGGGCCACGTCGTTTGTGGATGCAAGTTCGAACCGGACGCCGTCGTTCTATCCTTCAAGGACGATGGGATCGGCATCGCCGCGGACGACCATTCGCGCATCTTCGACAAGTTCCAACGAGCCAACAGCGAGGCCGTCAAGCACGAGTCCGGTACTGGGATCGGTCTGTACACCGCCCGCGAAATCGTACAGCGCCATCGTGGCGACATCGAATTGCTAAGCGATCTCGGGCAAGGCTCCACGTTCCTAGTTCGACTACCGAGACATCAAACCCGCGCCGCGTCACTGACTACAAACGAGGAGGCGTCGACCGATGGCTAAGATTCTGATCGTCGAAGACGAGGTACATATCATGCGCGTCATGACGCTTTGGATCGGGCGTCACGGTCACGAAGTGTTGGAGGCCAACAACGGTGCCGTCGCGCTCGAGATTTTGAAGGATCACGCGGTGGACTTGATCATCTCCGACATGAACATGCCCAAGATGGACGGCCTGGCGCTGCTACGGGCGGTGCGCACTGAGCGCAGCCTCAACACGCCGTTCATGCTCATGACCGCCCGGTGCGACCAGGAAGATTTGCGCAACAAGATGGAACCGTTCGGTGTGCAGCTTTACGCGAAACCGTTCGTACCCTCACGTTTGGTGGCAAACATCGAACGATTAATCGGTGCACACAAGTCCGAGGAGGTAGCCCATTGATCGAATCAACGGTTCAGGCATTCTCCAGAACCAAGAGCGACTCGGTCGGGTCCGTACATGAGGCCCTTGCGATGGTGCGCGGTGCGCTGGAACAGTCCGGCGGTCGGGCGTCGTGGGAACAACCCCTTAATCAGATTACTGAAACGCTCGCCCGCCTCGAATCTGAGAACGAGGGTATGGCTAACGAGCTCGTCAACGTGTACGAACAACTCGGGATCGTGTTCGAAGTAACACACAAGCTTGCTGGCGTGGAGTCAGAATCCGACGTCGTCGACCTTCTTGTCGAGAGCTTCTACCGCAGTTTCGGACACTACGAAGTGGCGAGCGTCTACCTCAACGACAACACATCTTCCAATCAAATGTCGTGGCTTCAGCAACAGGTGAAGCGGTCCTGCGATCGCAAGACCGTGCTCGTTGAACCCGTCCCGAGAGGCGCGATGCCAGCCTCCGTGTCGGAGGTGATGATCGGGCCGATCTTCGCCGGCGACTCGCTCGTTTGCGCCATCGTGGTCACGCGAACGCCCGACGTCAACGCTTTTCGTGCCAGTGACATGAACCTGCTCGAATCGCTTTTGACCTTCTGTGGCGACTTGATCCGCAACCACCACTTGGTCGGCGAGCTCCGCGACATGTCTTTCTCAATGGTGCGATCACTGGTCAGCGCCATCGACCAGAAGGATGAGTACACGTCCGGTCACTCCCTTCGCGTGGCTTACTACTCAACCCTGTTGGCCCGCGATATTGGAGTCGAAGGGTCGAGTTTACAGCAGCTCCAATGGAGCGCCCTGCTGCACGACGTTGGCAAGATCGGCATCAGAGACAACGTTTTGAACAAGCCCGGCAAGCTGACGGACGAAGAACGTGCACACATCAACGAGCACCCGGAGCGAAGCTACGAAGTGGTCAAGGCGATTCCGCAATTGGCCGGCGCACTAGACGGTGTGCTCCATCATCACGAGCGGTACGACGGCACGGGGTATCCGCACGGCTTGGCTGGCGAAGACATTCCTCTTCAAGCGAGAATCATTCAGATTGCGGACGTGTTCGATGCGCTGACGTCCAGCCGTTCATACCGTAGCGCCTTCGATTGGCCAAAGGCGCTGAAGATTCTCGAGATCGATGCCGACTCAGCCGTCGACGCACGCTTGCAGCAAGCGTTCGACCGGCTCATGCGCCCGAGACTCGAAAACCACTCGGACGGATGGGCGAAGATGCAAATCGAAGCCAACGCCTTCTCCGAAACCACCGAACGGCGACGATGAAACGTTTGGAGCTCTACGGTGACATTGACGCTACTACTTCCATGGTTCCCGATCATCCTTGCGACCGCCGTTGGCGGCCGGCTGGTCGGCCACCCGCGAGGCTTGGGCCTAGGCATACTCTGCGCACTGTTCTGGACCGTCTTGGTTCAAGCGTCTATGGGCACCGAACTATGGGATAGTGGTTGGACCGTCGCGACGATGGTCGCAGGCAGCGTAGCGATCGCTACGATGGGTCTTTGGACGAGTTGCACCGCGTCGCCAGACGACAGTAAGAAAACAGCCCCCCCAGCGCAATCGCCGCGGGACGCTACTGAAATCGGGGCAAAGGATCACGACGTTTCGACCCTATTGGGCGCCACGATTGACCGGTTTGATGACTGGTTAGCCGAACATGTCGACGATGTTGATCCCTGGCCCGCGTTCGACGGGTTTATCCGGAGCGTGCTGTTCAAGAGCTGCGGCGCCACGCACGTTAAGTCCTTTCGTCTTCTCGGCGACGGACAACAGTTGGAGCCCCTGCACACCGGCGACTCGCTCGCCGGCAAGGAGTGCATTCCGGCGCGGCTTGGAATCAAAGGGCACGTGCTCACAAGCGGCCGCCCATATCTTTTTTGCGGCGTACCGTATGATGATCCGACGGTGTCCGAGTTCGCGGCCAATGGTCGCGAGCCGATCGCCTGGAGTTTTCCGATTCGCATCGGGGAGAAGCGGTGCGGAATCGTCTCCGCCGGTCATGTTGACATGTCAATGCATAATACCCGCTCGCGACTGAGTGGTGCGGAGCAACTTGTCAATTTGTTTTGGCGCACACTTCATTACGGCGTGCATTCGAAGACTGCGACGGAAATCGATGCGGTGACTGGGCTACGCACGCGATCGGCATTCTTGACCGCGAGCGAACGCGCGCTCCGTCAGTCATACAAGGACGGCGAACCGGTCGCGGTGGCTGTCTTGGATCTCGAAGGTCTCCGGGCCATCAACGACAGCGGACGATGGGAATCGGCAGATGAGTTAATGCGATCGGTAGGTGACGCGGTACTGGCTAAGCTTCGCGCTGATGACGTTGTTGGCCGTTTCGACGGGTCGCGACTGCTGCTGATGCTGCGGCGTGTCGACCCAGAACTTGCGACATTGATCATCAACCAGCTCGCCGTCCGAATTCGCGCACAGTGTTCAGTTGATCGAGAGCGCGGAACGGTCCGCGTGCGTTGCGGGTTGGCGGGAAGCGGCTCGGATATGCCTGAACTGAGAGCACTGATCACGCGTGCCGTGCATCAGTGTCGTCGCGCCAGACGCGATGACGTTGTGTTGGCCAGCGATTGGAACACCCCTGAATCCGTGGGAGTGGCCTGCTCGTGAAAATCGAACAACATCAAATGGGCACTGTGGATGTCTTGACCCCGATCGGACCGCTCGTCGATCAAGACGCGACAGAGTTCGCGAACATGCTCAACGATCGCGTCAAGTCGCCCAACACCCGACTCGTCGTATCGCTCAAGGAAGTCCCCTACCTGGACAGCGTGGCCGTCGAGGGATTTCTCGACGCGACGGATGAACTGGCCGGTCGCGCGACACACTTGAAGCTCGTTCAGGTCCCCGTGACGTGTAGGGAAGTACTTGAGATGACCGGCGTATCCAGCCGGTTTGGATTGTTTGAAGACATTCAGGACGCGGTCCGGAGTTTTCTGTAGACACACGGTACGGCGTGCTGACTGAACACACAGCGGACGCTTCCACGGAAATATCGGCCTCAGTCGTAAATGAACTGGCGGATTGCGCTAGTGACGTAAGCAGATACTCATGGCCCACCTGACCATCGAAAGTGCACTTCGCCTAGGCGATCAACTCATTCGGGATGAGCTCATCACCGAAGAGCAGCTCGTCGCTGCGCTGGCGCGACAGCAGGAATCGGGCGGGCGCATCGGCATGGCGCTCGTCGACACCGGCGCCCTCACCACCTCCATGCTCGTCAACGCACTATCCACGCGCCTCGGCGTTAAGGGGTGTGTGCTGCGCCACGGTTTGATCGACCCGAAGATCGCAAAGTGCGTTCCTAAGGAAGAGGCTGAGCGACACCGCGTCCTACCGCTGTTTCGCGTCCGCGACGAGCTGACGGTCGCGATGGTGGAGCCGCAATCCCTTCCTGTACTGGATCGACTTCGTAACCTAACGGGTTGTTCGATTCGTCCGGTGCTCGTTGTGGAAGACAATCTCCGAGAGTACCAGCGCAAGTACCTCGCAGACGAAGTCACCGTCGACTCGTTCCTCGCTTCAATCGAGGATAGCGACGTCAAGATCACGGAAAGCGAGGCCATTGACGAGGGGCCGGTTAATGACCTTGACCAAATGGTTGAGGGAAGCCCCATCATCAACCTCGTGAACCTCGCGATCTTGACCTCACTGCGCGCCGGGGCCAGCGACGTACACATCGAACCCGATCGTGACGGAACACACATTCGCTATCGGGTCGACGGGCAGCTCCGCGAAATGTTCAAGCCCTCCAAGGGGGTCCACGGTGCGATTGTGTCGAGGATCAAAGTCATCGGGCGTATGGACATCTCGGAAAAACGGCTGCCCCAGGAAGGGCGCGTCCACATCGTAGCGGAGGGACGCGAGATCGATCTTCGCGTGTCGACAATGCCCACCGTGCTGGGCGAGAAAGTCGTAATTCGAATTCTGGACAAGTCCAACATCAGCTTCGAACTGAACAAACTTGGCGTGCAGTCTCAGGACAGAGACGCGATCGAATCTATGATTCGCAGCCCGTATGGATTGCTACTGGTCACCGGCCCGACCGGTAGCGGCAAGACGACCACGCTCTATTCAGCCATGGACTTGTTGCGTGACGAGACGAGAAACATCGTAACAATTGAGGATCCGGTCGAATACCAGCTTCCGCTCGTCAACCAGATTCAAGTCAATGAGCGCGTCGGTCTCACCTTTCCACGGGCCCTTCGGTCGATCCTGCGGCAGGATCCGGATGTCGTCATGGTCGGCGAAATTCGTGACGAGGACACGGCGCGCGTCGCGGTGCAAGCCGCACTTACGGGTCACCTTGTGCTCTCCACGCTTCACACGAACGACTGTCCGGGTAGCGTCATGCGTCTGCTGGACATGGGCATCGAACCGTACCTGATCGCGTCGTCGCTTCTTGGCGTCGTCGCTCAGCGTCTCGCCCGCAGCATTTGCGCGTCGTGCCGAACTTCCTATTACCCCGAAGCGACGCTCCTTGAGGACGTGGGATGGGGGCATCGGGCCAACGAGCTCTTTCAAAAGGGAGAGGGCTGTCGCGAGTGCAATCATACCGGGTATCGCGGACGCGTAGGCATCTATGAGGTCATGCTCATGGACGCCGAACTGAAGCAGGCTACGCAACAGCGAAAATCGGAAACAGACATACGCATCTATCTGGCGGAAACCGGATGGCGATCACTAAGACACAAGGCGCTCGATGTGGTCGAGCGCGGCGACTCGACGTTGGAAGAAGTGCTTCGCGTGACGCGATCCGAAGCAATCAGCACCGGCAATCCGTGCGGTGTCGGGCTGAGCGAAGACACGATTGATGGACTCTAGCGATGATTCTGACCTACGAAGCCATTAGCGACGACGGCATACGCTCGAAGGATTCGGTGGAAGCACCGAACGCCGGACAGGCGATCGAGCAGCTTCGGCGCCAGGGACTTTACATCACCAAGATCGAGGAGCAAGCCGAAGGGAAGTCCGTAGGCCATAGTCAGACCGCGTCACGGCGAGGCGCTGGGCTGTCGCTCAAAGCATTGGCGGTCTTCACGCGCCAAGTGGCAATGTTGCTTCGCGCTGGAAGCGGATTGGTGCCGGCACTGATCGGCCTCAAGAAGCAAATGAAGAAGCCTGCGCAGGCGACCTTGCTTCAAGAGCTCGTCGACGATCTCGAAGAGGGATCGAGTCTAACCGAGGCGCTCCAGAAACATCCGCGCACGTTCGATCCTGTGTACTGCGCGGTAATCGCCGCGGGCGAGGCAAGTGGAGCGCTCACCGAAATGTTCGAGCGCCTCGCCGTCATGGTCGGAAAGCGGCGAGCGCTACGTAACAAAGTGATCGGAGCGTTGGCCTACCCGTCGCTTTTGACTTGCATGTCCGTCAACATCTTGGCGACGATGCTCTTCTTTGTGATTCCCAGGTTTGCGGGCATGTTCGACCAGCTTGGCGTCGACCCACCGGCCAGCACAAAAATGCTCCTGGCCACATCCGAAACTTTCCTCCAGCACTGGCCGCTCCTGAGCGTTTCCGCCGTCGCGGTCGTCTTGAGTATCGCTTGGTTGTTGGCGAGCCGTCGCGGTCGCCAATGGTTGTCAGACATGCAACTCGTGGTCCCAGGTCTTGGGCGCCTTCGGGGCGCCCTCATTCAGGCCCAAATATTTCGCACGGTCGGCATGTTGTTGGAGAGCGGCGTAAGCATTCTCGAAAGCATAGACTTGGTTCGAAGCTCGACAAAAAACCGCCGATTTCAACGTCTATTCATTGATGTGGAGGACGCCGTGACCGGAGGCGGCGACCTCGCGCCGACGTTTGAACAGTCGGGACTCATTCAACCGTACATCTGCCAGGCCATACAGACCGGCGAGCAAAGCGGCAGTATGGGCGGCGCTTTGACGTATTCAGCGGATTTATTGGACGAAACAAACGGGGAGCTGATTGACACAACGATGAAGCTCGTTGAGCCGATCATACTCATTGGGCTCGGGTTTATGGTGGGTGGCGTTGCCATTTCGCTGTTCCTACCCCTATTCGATCTCACTGCCGCCTTGCAATAGTTCCAGGACGCCAACGCCATGCCACTGACTTTTCGACAACCCGCGTCCACGTGCGTCGGTCTTGACATCGGCAAAACGGCGGTGCGCGCCGTTCAATGGCGACGCGAGCACGATCGATTCTCGCTACGGGCTGTCTCCGTACGTTCGCTGCGCCTAGAGACCGACGGCGACAGGGAATCAGAACGCCCAATGGCGGAAATCGTGCGAACCTGCGTGCGTGACGGCGAGTTCGGTCGGCGGAACTTACCTGTAGCGATCAACTCACCCGACGTCGAATTCCACACGCTTGAGCTCCCCAGCGCGGTTTTGGACGCCCCGCGTGAGGAAGTGCAGCAAGTGTTGCGCGCGGAATTGCAACGTCTTGTCGACACGTCGATCGCGGACTGGGAGTGTAGGCACTGGAGGCTGCCTCCGACCGGTGGCCCCGGACCCAGCGTAATGGCCGCCAACGCCAAACGTGAGTCGGTGTTGCAATCGCTCGCCCTGTGCGACGCCACAGGAGTCTCCTGCCGACGCATTGACGCAGGCGCCACGGCGCTCACGCGGTTCGTCGGGTTGCTATGTCATTGGCCTACCGATGCGGTCGTGGGTGTTCTGGACATAGGTCATGCCGAGGCACGGCTCATTCTATGTATCGACGACACGCCGGTGCTCATTCGTCGCGTTGGACACGGAGGTGCAGAATGGACGAGGCGTGTGGCTGAGTCGCTGCAACTGAGTCAAAAAGCCGCCGAGCTTCACAAACGCGAACACGGTATCGCAGCAGTGAACACCGACGATCGATCGACTTCGGCGTCGCGCACCAATCGAGAAGTCGCAGCGATCATCCTCGGATCGCTTCGGCCGGAACTTCGAGAAGTCGCCGCCGAGATCAAGCGGTCTTATGAGTATGTACTCAGTTGCTACCGCGATCATAAGGCCGGCGACTTGGTCCTGACCGGGGGCGGCGCGCTCATGCTAAACCTCCCCGAATTGTTCAGTGACCAACTCGGTATCACCGTGCGTCGTGCGTCTGACTACTTGGAGTCCGAGACCTGCCGCCTGCGCTACAGCGCTACCCAGCGACAGGCCATCGAGGTGCTGGCCACAGCAACCGGACTCTCTATGGAACCAAGAAGCTTATGACCATCGGCATTAATCTCATCCCATTTCGGATCCAGTCGAAGCGCGCGATGCGACGCCGCCTGAAGGCGTGGATCATTCCCGTGGCCGTTTCCGCCGGAATGGTCACCACGCCGATCGTTCTCGAAACGTACCGTCGCGGCGAGACTGAGAAACTACAGACGCATGTGGATCACCTTCGAACGAGCTTGGCGTTGGATCAAACCAAACTCGGCGCGTTGACCGCTGAGCTGGGCGTTGTACAAGGCCGCGTAGAGCGGGCCAACGCGCTACGGTCCAAACGGGCTTGGTCAGATGTTTTCGCCCTCATCGGACGCTGCCTTCCCGAGGGCTCGTGGCTCACGTCCGTCTCTACTGATCCCGTAGCTCCGACCGGGTCCGTCGCGCCGAAGGCGAAGCACGACAAGACCGCCCCAATAACCGCCGTCGCACTTGAGGCGCCGCGGCGCTTGAAGATCGTGGGGTTCGCAAAGGACCCGTCCGAACCGTATCAATTCGTGACCGCCGTCAAACAATCGAATGCATTCACTAGTGTCAAACTCACGCACTCACGTCGTGAGCCGGTCCTGGACGGCATGTATTTCAACTTTGAACTATTGTGTGAATGGTAATCATGCGTACGAAGAGCGACTCATCAACGATGATTGTCGACGTGGTCGGCGCGTGCGCCGTCCTGTGCTGCCTTGGCGGCTTCGTTTGGCTGACGATGATCCGCACCAATGTGGCGAGCCAGGAACTCAATACGTCTCGGCGTAAAATGCAAACGTTGCAGCGTCAAAAGATCGCCGTCCACAACAGCATTACTGCCCAAACGAAGGCGATAGGTGCAACCCGCGACGAACTGGCGGAATCCGGTTCGCTCCCCGCCGTGGCGCGCGTTGAAGACTATTTTCAGTTTCTGTCGACGACCGCGCGGAACAGAAACCTGCGTGTGCTACGACACCTTCCGCTCAGTTCCAGAGACTACGCGGGACTCTTGGAACAACGGTATACCTTTGACGTTTCCGGTCCGACGCCGAACATCCTCGCGTTCCTAGCCGACATCGAGGAGTCGAAGTATTGGGCCGACGTCAGCTATCTGAAAATCTACCGCAACATCGACCAAAGTGTCGCCGGTAGCGATCGAGTCGCCAGCTTGACGATCAGCATGTACTCGAACCCGGTGGGTTCGACTGGGACGGGGCACGGCGTCTGATGTCCGCAAAGAAACGCAATTCCTATTTGATCATCATGGCGGTGGGCGGAGTCGTGCTCATCGTGGACCGCGTCTTGCTCCAAGACGGTGGCGGCGGACCAGAATCCGCCGTCGCATATACGGTGAGTCCCGATGGTCCGCTGAGCCCATCGGTTGCAGACGACACCTCGTCGGGTGCGTTGATTCCCGACATCCCGTTCCCAAAACTCCAAGAGCCATCCGCCCAGAACACGCCCACACGCGATCTTTTCGAGCCACCGCGCGACGCGACGCAATCCGCGCGGCGAGATAACCAAGGTGCCGGGGATCTTTCCCGTATTCAGCCGGACGACGTGGATACGTTTCAGACGCAACACCGGCTCGACGGGCTTATGGTACAGCAAGGGCTGAGAGTTGCCGTCGTCAACGGGCGGTGGATTCACGTCAACGACGAACTCGACGGGTGCAAGACTGTCTCAATCTTTCAGGATAGCGTAATCTTCGAGTGTCGAGACGGTCAAGCCGAGCTTACAATCGTGTCGCCGGAACCGTGAGTTGCGTCGGATAAGCCGTACGTAGGCGTCCCACAGCATGGGAAACGTGCGGCGCGTGCTGCGCAGTTCTGCGCGCCGCAACGCTAGACTCGTCTTTCTTCACCCGATCAGAATGGTTTCTCAAGTTGCGGGTATGCGCCCACGATATGTTAGGTATCGTAGTGTGTTTGTTGTATGACGCGCGCGCGTCCGTCCAAGAGCTTAACCAAACTGTGAGTACATGATGTTCATCAAGAAATCGAAAATGCGTGCCTTCAGTCTCGTAGAGTTGGTGATCGTCGTCGTGATTATCGGCGTCATCGCCGCCATCGCCGTGCCCCGTATCAGCCGCGGCGCCAAGGGTGCAGGTGATTCCGCACTCCGCGGCTCACTGGCCGGCCTTCGGAACGCGATCGACATGTACGCTGCGGAGCATGGCGGAAGCTTCCCAGCCGATCAGGTCGGCGACACCGCGGTCACCCTCGTTGATCAGTTGACCAAGAAGACCGACGTCGGCGGCGCTGTTGGAACGGTCGCGGGAACGCACATTTTTGGACCGTACCTACGTGGTGGGTTCCCTCCGCTGTCGGTGTGCGCCAACAAGGGCAAGACCACGATCAAACTTGTGACCGGCGCGCCCGCCTATCAAGCCACAGGCGAAGGCTGGGTCTATAGTACGGACACCGGTGTCGTCATCGGAAACTGCAACGTCGGCGAAGCTGACGAGAAGACCGTCGACTACAATACGTACTAGGCGTCCAGTCGATGCCATCGGTCCGGGGCTACGTCGCTGACTGGCATCGGCATTTACATCTACGAACACACGCTCAGCCGCACAGGTCGACCAACGATCGGTGCGGCTGATTTCTTGCGCATGTACCGCACCGAACGCCCCATGCGTCGAAGCGACGCACGAAGCCACTTCGTCCAGCGTGCATTCGCACGCCCATCCGTTTGGGCTACGCGAGTCCGGCCCGCCTGGAGGACTTCTTGAGGGTCTGTATCTGACCTGCGTGGTACACGTCGTGCGCGGCGACGCCGAACACGTGGTCGGCAGGGCGCTGTCCTCCTCCGCCGGGTCCGACAGTGAGCCGTGACCACGGGACAGTAGCTACGGCGTCAAGAAGAATGCGGTGCTCGCTATCCAGTAGCACTACGTGGTCGCGCCACTGACGGTCCGTCAGCCTTGCCGGAAGCGCGAACCAATTGCTCCCCTTCAACGGAAACGAACCCCGCTTATCGCCACGGATTCTCCGCCGAACGGCGTACTTCCAATAGGCACAGTGGACGACGATCTCAGCGATGGAATGTCTATCGGACTTGATTCGCCAGCTCGCCTGCTTCGCCGATACGCGGCGAATCGCACTCTTCAGGTTGGGACCATGCCACGCACTCTTGTCGTACCCTTGCTCGATCAAACGCAAGACGAGCGCGCGATCGGGCGTCCGCTTCGACGTTTTCGTCACGTGGCGATCTCCTAACCCGGCGGGACGCTGCAGGACGCCTCGTTTGGCGAATACGTTACCGACCACGGCTCGCCCTCGACTCGCCAAGATGACGCCGTGCGATCGACAGTCCGATAGAGCGTATCTCGTTCGACCGGCTCGCACCCCGCCTCCACGATGAGCCGTTTGAGCTTGTCGACGGTGAGTTCCTGATGAGTCGAACCGCCTCCTTCTCGCTTCGTAATGTCGTAGTAGACCACCGTACCGTCGAAGTCGTCCACGCCCCAGTTCAGCGACACTTGCGCCAGCTTGGGTGTCTGCATGATCCAAAACGCCTTAATGTGCGGGATGTTCGTACACATCAAGCGTGCCAAGGCGAGCGTCTTCAAGTCCTCCAAGCCACCGGGTCCGGGAAGATGAGAAAGGTCGCTGTCGTCGGGAATGAATGACAGTGGAATGACACAGTTGAAGTGCGCCTCGCGCGTGCTCAAGCTGTCTGACTGATGTTCGCGCAGTTTGATCAGATGGCCGACGCGCTCCGCGCGCGTTTCCACGTGCCCATAGAGCATGGTGGCGTTCGTGAAGATGCCCAATTCGTGGGCTGTTCGATGAACTTCGAACCACTCCACTTCGCCGACCTTGTTCTTGAATGTTTCGTCGTGTACGCGATCGTCGAAGATTTCCGCGCCGCCGCCGGGCATGCTACCCAGCCCCGCGTCGCGCAGCGCCGTCAAGACGTCGGCGATGGAACGGCGGGGCTTGGCGATACGCGTGAAGTGAATGATTTCGATCGCGGTGAAGGCCTTAATGTGCATGTGTGGGCACGCGTCGCGAATGGCGCTGCACATGTCAGTGTAATACGAAAACGGCAGCTTGGGGTGCAAGCCGCCGACGATGTGAACTTCAGTCGCACCGCGCGCGTAAGCATGTGCAGCTTGGCGTGCAATCGTATCCACGGGTAGCTCGTACCCCGCGCCGTTCGCAACACTCGACGGATCGCTCACTGCGAGCGCCGATTCACGCGTCGAGGTCAGCGGCTCAGATTTCTTTCGAGGATAGGGCAGGTAGAACGAGCAGAACTTGCATCGAAGCACGCAATAGTTGGTGTAGTTGATATGGCGGTTGATGTTGTAGTAAGTGCGGCGCCCGTGCCGTCGCTCGCGCACGGAGTTGGCCAACTCGCCCAGCGTGTGGATGTCGCTCGAGTCGTAGAGCCCGACGCCGTCCTCCAACGAAAGCGACTCACCAGCGTCGAGCTTGGCGCGCACCCGGGCGAACAAGTCTACTGTAGCGGCTGTCGTCATGGCTAGGCGTAACTGTGCAGTCCGGTGATGACGAAGTTGACGACGATCCAGTTGAACATCATTACTTCAAACCCTAGCACTGCGATGATCGAGGTCCACAGCGCCCGGTCTTTGACTTTCAACCGCACGTGAATCAACACGAGGAAGATCAGAAACGTATTGAGCGCAAAAACTTCTTTCGGATCCCAACCCCAAGGTCGACCCCAGGAATGATCCGCCCAAATCGCACCCATGATGATGCCCGTCCAAAGCATGATGAACGACAATTCGACCAGGACCATAGTGGCGCCGTCGTACACTTGGCTGACTGTCGGCCGCTCGGCTGTGAGAAACGACGCCCCCCCGCCGCGACCCAAAATCAACGACGATGCACCGCCTGACGATCCTCGCTCCGACCGCGACCCGGAAGCACCCCGCTCGCTCGCGGATACCCATTCCAAAATCAACACCATGAGCGATCCCCAAAACGCGCCGGCCATGCCTAAGAGGGTGTTACCCGTAAGCGCCCGCGCCGGGTCGTCCAATGCGTGCATCAAAAGACGGTAGCCCGTGTAGTTCGCCACGACCATGGCGATCGGCAGGATGAAGAGTCGCAACTTCGGGATCGACCGCTCATCCCACGCGAGACACCAGCGATGTCGCAGTTGCAACAATGCTGGGATGCACGCGAGACCAATGATCCCGTAGCTCCATATGATCATGTTCGTATGAATGTACAGCCAAACATCGTTGAGCGCCGCCATCTTATTCCCGATTCCGGAGCTAAGCTCGGTGGGCAGGAAGTAAGCAGCCATCAGTGCGGCCATGGACATCACCGCAGAGCCTAGCGCGAATACGTTGCGCAGTGGAGTCCGTCGGGTCACCCACTCCAATATGAGCGCTCCGACGCCGCCGAACCAAGCGGACGTAGTGACGGCTTCAAACATGTTTGAGTTCGGCCATCGCCCCGAGATATACCAACGGATGATCAGCGTCGACGTATGGAAACCGAACGCGACAATGAACAGTACCAGGCCTACCTTTCGTGCCCCGTCCCACTTGTAGATCACGGACATCAAGAGCGGAACCACAGCGGCGAGGTAGATCAGCCAAACCCACGTCATGCTGTGGTTGCGAAAGTACCAGCTTTCCAGCGATAGGCGATCGACCGACGGGTAGTCGTCCCCGGCGATCTTGATGATTGATGAGGCTAGGCCGGCGATCTGCGTGTTCACGTCGTCCGCACGCTCGTCGCGCCAAGCGCGGCGCAGCGCGGACCATTCGCTCACGAGCTCTTGCTGTGCTGCTGCGTCGAGACCATCGATCGGCGCCGGTTTGCCGAGCCCGGAATGGATGTTGTCCTTCGGCGCGCCCGAGGACTGAACCAAGCGGCCCATCGTGTACCACGGCTTATCGGTAGCGCCATCGGGCGGGGCCATCAAACGCAGTTCTTCGCTGAGGAAACGAGGATCGGAAACGTGCATGGCCGAACGTATGGCGTCTACCTGTTTCGCCGAGCGTATCAGGTCTTCGCCGAGTTTCTGAATCAAAGCGCCGACGGCGGGTTGGTTGAGAAGCATCTTCGACACGAGCCCGCGTTTGGTGATGCGGGCCACGTCGTCGTCAGAAATGACGCCACTGTTCGTCGCGGCCTTTAATACATCCTCGCGAACCTGCTTATTCTTGATATAGACGATCTCGCGATCGACGTATCGCTCGGGACGAAACATCAGGTCCAAGTACGTGAAGCCATCGGACTGCCCGTCGATCGAGCGAGGACCGCTGACCAAACTCATGAACGTTCTCGCGTGCGACTCGAACGATCGCAGTCGCCCGTCCGCCTGCACGGCAATCTGCCCAAGCGGTTCCAGATCAACCGCAACAGCGAACACATCCTGCTGCTGCTGCTCCATGCGTTGCGGGCGAGATGCCCCCTTGTACCCCACGTACCCGGCGATGGCGACGAGCACCATGATGTCGATCGGTCGGACCTGCTTATACCATTTCATGAGTGTCGCTCACTAAACCTGCACCGTTTCGGAGGCGGTCGCATTCGTTTGCTCGGGGACAGCCTGCCCGGCGCCGGGGCTGATTCTTCGCCGGGCGGCGTCGTGCCGGCGGCGCTTGATCGTCGGCTTTACATAAAACGCGAAGAGCATTCCGGCGACCGCGATACAACAACCCGCAAGTTGGATGTACACACCGTTGCGATTGCCCACGCCCAGACCCGTATAGTTCATGCCGCCACCCGCGTTGCCGCGTGGAGGCTTGTCCCACATCGACTGAAAAAACCAGTAGCCGTCGAATTCCGTCGGGGCGTTGACTTCGATCGCCACCGGTTCCGTCCAACCGCCCCCGTCCCGGAAACGCAAACGGCTCACATAGTTACGAATCGTTGACGCGGCGCCCGAGTATCCGCCAATATGTGTGTCCAACTCGAACGACTCAAGCGCAACGGGCGCGGGAAGCTTACGCCGCTCTCGAGAGAACAGCACCTCAACTTCAGTCCCGTCGTCCAAACGCATATGTTCGGGCGTGTACGCGAATCGTCCACCGTAGACGAAGGTGTCATCGGGCAACGCATACTGATTGAACCGAAGCCACCTATATTCTACCCGGCGGCCGGTATCGACTTCCAGCCGAATCATGGAAAACATCTCGCCCACCTTGCGCTGACGGCGGTGCTCCGCGACTATCGTCGGCTTGACGTCCCCCACAGCGCGAGGCCAATAAGATTCGACGCGCAAATTCAGGCCAGTGGCGAGCGACACCGATTCGCCCACCTCAATATCACGCCCAAGAGTGCGCCCGGCCGCACCGTTCACAACCAGGAACAAACCGCCGGGATACGCAGCCAAGATGATCGGCGACGACTCCGGCTGATAGGTCATGACGATGCGCGGGTCGGGCGGAACGGCCGTTCGCTTTGGCTCGGCGTGCGGATTGGGGTCGTCACCGTGCATGTCCTTCGTCCGCTCGGCGGTGTCCGCCACCATCCGCCTGAACTGTCCCTCTGCGGTTTTGACGTCGACCATGGCGACGGATACGAATCGGCCGTCGCCCATCGATAGGTCGTTGGCGACGGTGGCGACGCGGTAGGAGAATTCCGTTCCCTTGATCGGCGTGAACGGGCCGTTGTCGTCGACCACCGACTCCGGGGTCAGGGGCACATCCAACGCGATCTTCGACGCAGGCACCTCGATGTGCAATGTAGACACGGCGCTGCGCGGCAGCGCGGCTGTGGCTGCGAAATCATTCAACCATCGAAACGAAATAATCCCGTCGGTCGACCGCCGCCGACTTCGATCCAGCGCGAACAACTCCTCGTGCTGACTGCCGCCGTGGTCTGAAAAAATGTTCACGTCCGCGACCGGATTGATCGGCCCATCGCCGTCGTGCCAGCGGCGTCCCATTTGTGCATACCGAAGAAACCCTACAACCCGCACCGATCGCGACCCCAAGGCGTCGCCCTCCTCACCCTGAGGCACCGGTAGATCAATCGGGCGTATGGGCAATGGACCATCGGTATCGGTGAACACCAGTTCGCGCGAACCGACGCGATCGTTGTATCGTGGAAGGCCATGAATCGGACGCTGTTGCCATTCCGTGTCGCCGACGCGGCGAACGAAGAGTCCCCACGACTTCATCACGTGAAAATATTCCTGTGGCTGCAAGTCGAGGGAAATGTCCAACTGCTCCTCGACGAGCTTGCGACCGATCGACTTGATCGCTCGGCCTTTCCCCGGAATGATATCCTCTGTGTACTGCGGATATCCGGCCAACAGTTGTCGGATGAATCGCGGTCCCGTGGGCGGCGTGACCTGCACGTTGACGGCGTACGCCATTTCGCCCTTGTGCTCATCTGAAAGAATCGGCCACGCCTGGTTCGTACTCTGAACCGTGAAGTGCCAAGCTGCGGCGCCAACCTTGACCGAAGTGTGGTTCCCCGGTAGCGCCGCGAGAGACGCGACCTCATTCGCCCCTGGTAGATTGATGAGCAACCGCCGGCGGAACACCGGGGTATCACCCTCCACCTTCGTTCCGAAATAGTAGTAACTGCCCGCGCACAACGTGAGGATGCCCGTATGAATCATCCATACGCCGAGGTTCACCGTGCGCAGCGGAATTCTTCGAATGGTCACGACGACGAGCGTCGTACAAAACAGGGCCATCAAGACGTTGAACGGCCACCAGTGGAACCACTCGAACTCCGTCATCTCAAGATAGGGAAGCTGTCGCACGTGCGGCATGGCGCTGCCGACTGAGCAATAGACGAACATCACCACCGCAAGCGCGATGCCGAACCATACGCTGCTGAATGGCGACAACAGCCATGCGAGAAAACCGCGTCGTCGCGGCGCTGAGTGCGTGCTGGCAGATTTGGTCATCGGGTCAACCCAGTGGCTTGCGGGCGACGGCGCCAAGGTGGCCCATAATGCGAGACGGGCAAAACGCATAGGCGGGTAGCAAGAGGGCGCATCAACAAAGAACAAGAGGTGATCATAGATAATCCGTCGCGTTAGCTGGCTGTTGAAAAAGTGTAGCACCGGCTTCCGACCGGTTACGCATTAGCGATTTTCGCCGCCTGACGGCGACAAATTCCGTTGTCACGCGCGGGTTCGCGGCGACGTGTTTGAATACCAGCCTCGCTCAATAGGCTACTAGACGTTCGCGAACGCGGCGTCCATAGTCAGAATCCTCACGAGGTACATCTGACGCCTACGTCTTGCTAGGGCGTCGGCTCGCAAACTGTCTTGCCGCGACACGGACGCGGCAATAGTTGCATATTCTTCCAATCGGCCGCCTTGCGGCATCGTAGCGCGAGCAGCATAGCCGGTTGGCGACTAGCCCTTTCCATTGGTGGTCATCGGGCGCGTCGACTGGACCAGCGAACCAATAGGGACGATGTACGTCTCCACGCGGCGATTTTGAACGCTGCCGGCCGGTGTAGCGTTGTCGGCGATCGGCCGAAACTCACCAAACCCCATCACGCCGATTCGTTCGGGCGCGACGCCGTTCTTCTGGAGAAGCGACGAAACGCTGATCGCGCGGTGGGCGGAAAGATGCCAGTTCGTGGGATGCTTGGCCTTGGTCGCTACCCGGACGATCGGACGATTGTCGGTGTGCCCTACGACAATGACTTCGAAGTTCGCGGCCTCTGGCGACTTCATAATATCAGCGAAGGCGCGAATGGCCTCGACCGAAGCTTGCTTGACCACGTCACTACCGATCGGGAAGAGCAAGTCAGACTTCCACTTGACCGTGCCGCGAGGCGCGTCGTAAACCACAGCCGACGGGTGTTGATCGGAGAAACGCTTGAGCGCCGCATGAAGCGGCTCAGGAAGCTTCGGCCCGGAAATTGAGATATCGCCAAAGACCTGCCTGTTGGCGATGTCTTCAAGCTCAGCCTGAGCGGTGTCGCGCAGGTCGGCGAGTAAGAGATTTTCGCTGCGCATACTATCAATGTATTGCTTGCTCACGTTCAGTTCGCGCTCAAGCGAACCCACCTGCGTGCGCAATCCTTCGTTGGCGGAGCGAGCGTCGAACAACTGCTGACCGAGCGCCTCGCGCCGCGCTGCAAGTGATCTGTTTTGGGCCTCGACCCGGCGATAGTCATCCAACGAAGCGCAACCACCGATCCCCGAAAACAACAAGCATCCTGCCAAACTTCCTACCGTCCATCCACGACAGTGCATCGCCTGCCTCCTTTGCCGAAAGTCGAAACCCATTCCTGAGCAGAAACCATATACATAGAAAGGCCCACCGTTCCGGACCAAATCATTCAGGCCACAGCCGACCGACCGGCGGACTTCACGAAACGCTCACTACATCCGGCCGAATATCCCCGAGCGAGGCGTCCGGGCTACTACACGACAATAACCAGCCGCGAATTGCAACCACACCCGCCAGCGAATCAACCGCGCTTTCGTGCAACGAAGAACGCCGCAGCACCAACAACGCCGGCCAACACCACCGCGCCACCGGCGAACATCCAAAGATTAGTGTACACCGGCCGTAACACGCCGGGATAAACACCGCGCACAAGCGACGCCGCCGCCAAGCCGGCAAACCACATAACAATCACCGCAACGAACATCATGGCCGTAAGGCTTGACGATACGGGATCGGAACCGTACGCCGCGACTTGCGCGACCTCAGCAGTCGCCCCGCGTTCCGGTACGGGCACCGCAATCTCAGTGCCCAAGTCGCCGCCGGAAGCCGCCGCAACGTCGTCACCACTGTCAGATGATTCCATCGCGGTCCGCGTGCCCTCGCCAACAGCCATCACGGAACTCGCCGCGCTGTCCTCGCCATCGGTGTAAATCTCGTCGAGTAGCTCACGGCCTAGCGACGTGTCGTCCGGCTCGCGCGTCAAGTCGAGAATACCGGAACCGGCGTCGGCGCTGTCGAGACCAAGCCCGGCAAGATCGGTGATGGCCGTTTGCGCCAAGGGGTCGACGTGCTCATCCAACTCGTCATCGTCGAAGACATTGACACCGACCGAGGGCACCACCGTATCTTCTTTGGCCTTCTGCTCGGCGGTACTACCGCTGAGCGACATGCTTCCACCGAGCGCCGTGGCCGCCGCATCGCTTTCCTCGAGACTGATCACATCGCCCAACGACCCGGAAAGATCCAAGCCCGATTCGTCCGCCGGCTCGAGCAAGATCTCACCGCTTGCCGATGCACTCGCCTCGTCAAGCACCGCGTCAGCCGGGGCTAGCTTGTCGACGTCGCCGACTTTGTAGTTGACAGATCCAGCGTCGCGAAACTCACGCAGCTTTCCCTCGCGTACGAGTGCGGTCAAACCAATCTCGTCGACGCCAAGAAGCTTGGCCGCTTCCTCCGATGTATAGAACAGTTTCGCCATATCGATCAAACTCAATTTGCCATACGAAGCCGATGCCGAACGTCAGGGCATGCTGCTTTCATTCGACTGAAGTCTATACTTACGCTGTTCCTCCACCATCTGCTCGATAGCCTCAGGCGGGAGCCCACAATCGTTGTACTTCTCCAGATACCGATCATACCGCCACGACCGCCCCGCCGCTAGACGCAGGCATCCCTTTTGCGACACGTATTCGTACGCCCAAATTGTCATGGCGTCCACGTCGACCATGAAGATGCCATGCGTTCCCTTGCCCAGCTGACCGGTGAATGCGAAGACGCCTCGGGCGCCGCCGCTCAGCACGGGTTGCCCGAACGCGACGCCGGAAGCCGGACCGGTTGTGGGCTTGGAAACCATGAGCACGGCGATGACGATCAGTGCGCCCGCGATCACCCAAAACACAGGATGCGGCGGCGGGCGTCGTGTAGCAGGCTGCGCGTTATCAACAGGGTCCATGGGTAGCTCGTTACCAATAGCAGCGGAAAACCGCCGGCGGGGTTGGCCGCGAATCGCTCATCACAAATTCGGTCTCGGGCATCCTAGCAAAACTCACCCCCGCACGCTACGGGTTCGCAACACCGCAGCGGACGTGACGCCGTCGGCCGATCGGAGGTTGACGTAGGTGGGCCTACCCGATTTCGCCGCTACCCCGCTCCCGGAATCAGATACCGGAAGGATGGCCCGCGTGGCAAGCTCATCCGAGCGGCATCGGCCCTTCCAGAAGAAGCAGCCCGAGCGTGTAGGCCACGGGAATCCCACTGATCACCACGGCGCCGCCGGCCAGGGCACGTCCGTCGCGATCGCTTCTACGGCCAACGCCTTCGCAGACGAGGATGACGAACACGACGATCGCGAACTTAAAGACCACCGCCCAAGCGTATCCCATGGCATTCATCACAGCCGCAGCCACGGGGTTTACCTCGTAACCGTTCCAAAGATACAGGACCAGGCTTGTCAAAATGAGGTCCAGCGACGACACCAGCACCAGCCAGGTGTACGCGTTGGGGTAGCGCATCTGAGGCAGGCTGAGGAATTCCGGCTCGGTGCTGACGCCATCCACCACGTCTCCGCACGCCGGACATCCACCGGACGCTTCAGCGCGGAACTTCCGACCGCATTCGGTACAGGTTGACAGGTCTTCACGGTTGTCGGTCATAGGCCGTCGCCAGAACAATTCGGCGCTAGGTGCCCCGGTATTCCATTATACGCACATTTCGGGAGCGGACCTCTACGCCCACCACAGCACTCCGTCGGAACGCAATTCCGCTTTCTCGATGTCCCCAGCGTCTCCGAGACCAATTTCCCGCGAATAAGATAAAGCATGTCAGTCCGAAAACCCGATGGCCCTACCCATGGCTCATGGAACCGGTAGTGTATGTCGATAGAACGTCGCCGAAAACAGACAAGATCAAGTACGACTTTGGGGCGGCAAATCACGGCACGCGGGCGGATTGCGGTTCGCGAGATCCGGCGGACTGTTCATGTTCTAGCCACGTATTCAAACAGCGGTCCACTCGGGTACCACCGTAGGGCCGGTAGCGACGACGAGGAGTGAACAATGCCCATCTCGATGAGCAAGACGATCGGCTATTCGGTCGAAGCGACGGGTGTCGAATCGACACAGGACTTATGCATTGCTCCGCTTTCGTGGCGCGGTGACGACGGCGCAGACTTCCAGCTAGGCTGGCTCATCGAGCGCACGGAGGACGCAATCGCACTGCTCACCCGTGGGGAAATCACCGTCGAAGAGGGTGCCAAGATCCACGTTGCCAACTCGACTCCGACCGCGACCTGCCCGGACAGCACCAGCGCGCGCGTTTCCCGTATTCGTCACATTCACGCCGATTTATTCCTGATCGCCGCGCAACTGTAGTGCGCTGCTGCGCCTCGAAGGACGCGATTACGGACCTGCGCAGGTAAGGAGGCAGAGCTTGAGAGCTCGTCACAACAGCACGAAAACGCTTCCTCACGGTCGCGGCTCGGATCGGACGAACCCGCCATTTGTAGGGTGAGAAAGGACCAAACCGGTTGCGATCGCCGGACGTGGTTACTGTTCGCGCCCCGTTCGCTCATAAGTCCAGCCCTTTGCAGTCCGATAGTATCGATAAGCAAAGATTGTCCTCAGAGCGTGTTTGGGAAGGGTTGCGTCAAACCGAGCCGCGACCGTGAGGGAGCGGTTTTCGCCCAGGAAAGCGGACCGCTTCCTTACGGGCGCGGCTCTGAAAGAGGCTTCTAAGACACGTACTCAGATACCTTGAGGCGCAGATGGCGACTGGATTGATTTGACGTGACCATGACGTCGGCACGCTCAACACAAACGCTCACCAACGCCCTCACGATCGACTTGGAGGATTGGGCGCAGGCGGCGGTGCGCGACGATCTACCCATCACCTCGCGTGTGGTCAAGAACCTCGCTCGACTGTTGGACCTGCTGGACCGCAAAGGCGTACGGGCCACGTTCTTTGCCTTGGGCAAGGCATGCCGGGAACATCCCGATCTTCTTCCGGCGATCGCCTCAGCCGGGCACGAGATTGCGACGCACGGATTCGGGCACGAGCTCGTCCACCGCATGACACCCGAATCCTTCGTCGCCGACTTGAAACGCAGCATCGAACTCATCGAACAGCAGACCGGTCGCCGCCCAGTTGGTTATCGGGCCCCGGCGTTTTCCGTCACGCGTTCCACGCCATGGGTGGGGCCAATCCTGACGGAACACGGTATCCGCTACAGCTCCAGCATTTTTCCCATCGCCGGTCGCCGCTACGGCATCGCCGGCGCCCCGCGCTTCCCCCACCGTTGGCCCACGTGCGACCTTGTGGAGTTTCCGCTGACAACCATCCGGCGACTCGGCCGAAACTTTCCCGTTGCAGGCGGCGGATACCTCCGGCTGCTTCCAGGACGCATCGTTTCCGGAGCCATCCGCGAAGTGAACCGCGGGGGGCACCCGGCTGTAGTGTATATCCATCCCTACGAAATGGACGTGAACGAACCGTCGGAGCTGCGACGTCAGGGTTGGCCGATCACTTGGCGAAAGTGCGTTCAACAATCGATGTTTCGCGGGCGCGTCCAAGGCCGGTTAACCGCCCTGCTCGACTCGTTCCGGTTCTCCACCATGGCGAGCGTGCTCGGCTTCGAAGACTAGCGCGCTATCACACATCGAATGATGGGTTTACTGAGCCGCGCCTGTAAGGAAGCGTCTGGGTGGCCCATGGCTTTAGCCTCGGGGGAGTCGACTCGACACCGGATTCGACTCCCCCACCTCTAAAGAGATGGGCCACCCAACCCGTCAATGGAGCGATGACAGAGCACTAGGCGGGGGTGTCTGATATTCGTCACTCTCCGCGTGCCTTGAACAGCGACCAGAAGTATCCCGCTGCATCGAGCATTGTCAGTTCACCGCTCATGGCCACATCTTGCCCGCGTGTCAATTGTGACCGTGCCAGGTCAACGCCGACACGATGCACCAACAGCGGTACGAATTCCGATCCGTGGGCCACCGATTCCTGCCCGAAATCTACATGAGAGGCGTGGTCACCGTAGAGCACGACAAGCGTATCCGCTGGTAGCGAACTGATGTACGCTCGAAGTTGCGTGTCCACATAGCGCATCGAATTCAAATATCGCTCCCGAACACTGGACGGCTCGGCAAACAATTCGCGCTCGGCCGGTTCCAGGAAATTGAACGGACCGTGGCTTGTCAAGGTGATGACAAAGTGCAGCACGCGCCCGTCGTCTTCGCGCAACATCCGCGCCGAGAACTCTAAGACGTCTTGGTCAGATATGCCCCAGTGCTTCGATGGTAAGCCATGGTCGGACTCGAAGTCTTCACGAAACAGCACCCGATCGAACCCCATTCCGCCGAGTGCCGCCGCACGCCTGAAGAAACTTCCGTCGTTCCCGTGGAGGAATATCGATCTATATCCTGCAGCGGCCACACGCGCCGGAAGCGAGGCGCTAAAATCGAATCGCTCCACGCCGTACGGGTTGACCTCGCCGGAGGGAAACAGGTTCATCAACATGACGAAATCCGCATCGCAAGACCCGGACTCGTGAATGGCTGAGATGCGGTAGAACATCGATCGATCGGATATGTCACAAAGAAAGGGCATGACGGGCTGGCCGTCGACGTCGACGCCCAAGACGTCGTAGTCCAGGCTCTCCACCTGCACGACGACAACTCTATCGGGGGGCACGAGCGCAACCTCGATCGGGGTGAGCCTGTCCTGTCGAAGCTCGGCGGCGGCCATGGCGCGTGCGAGCAACGCATCAGCGTTTAAGTACCGCCATTCGCCGTACCACGTGAGCAAGTACCCATTGGTCATGGCGATGCGATCGACCGTACCGAACGTCCGCAACTTCGAAATCGCGTCAACGTATCCGGTGGAAATCAACGCCGTGAGCAAATAGGCCACGGCAAATCCAGCGCCGATGCCGACGCGTCGGCGGCGCGGGATCGGACGCCCGGCCACGACCCGCGACAAGACGATGAGCATCGCTGTGGCCACGAAGATCGGGGCGAGCGACTGCAAGCGAATGAGGTCCACGGCGTAATCGGTAACTGCCAACGCCTCATCAAAATGGCCGGTGATCGTGGTCCAAGTGAGCGCGTGATGGAAGTAGTCGTGGTAGATCACGAGCACCGAAAGCCCGATGGCGCAGACCATCACGGCTATGTAGCGTGCCCAGCGTCCGAGTAGAAAAACGGCCGCTCCACACGCCAGAAGATCGAGCAGAAACCGAACGAGTCGGGAACTGACTGCCTTGAACAACGGCAGCGGATAGTTCGATCCCGTGGTGTATTCCTGCACGGCGAACAGAACGACAGCCCATAGCACGATGAGCATCGCCGCCCAGCATAGCCAATTGCCGGTAGGCTCACTGACGGGCTGCGCGTCAGCAGAAGGCGTGTTGTCTTGGCCCGGAACTGTCAATTGCTGCTCCAACGACCGCAGTCTCTCGCGTTTCACACAACGCGTCCATGAAGGTATTCTTGCCCACGAGAAGTATATCGGTTGCCAAACGCTCCGGCCAACTCGTCAATGCATAGGCGCCATGGGACGTCGAATACCGGACTACAACTCTGCGAAAAACGGATACAATCGACGATGCGTAGGATCGCGATCCGATCGCTCGACTAAGAACGTGCGTGAGAAGACGCATTAAGCGGATTGCGACGACCCGAGCCGTGCCCGTGAGGAAGCGGTCGTCATCCGCGAGCCCGGATCGCCTTCTGACAGGCGCGGCTCGACAGAAGGCCTCTCGCGCACGTTCTAGGAAGCGTCGACGGGCACTTGTCGTTCGGAACTCGGACCGTTAAGAAGAACGAGGAACTCATGCACGAACGAACCGATGTGGGCATTATCTTCGATATGGACGGCGTCCTGGTCGACTCCGCCGACGCCCACTTCGCAAGCTGGCGTCGATTGGGCGAGGAGTGCGACTACCGAGTCTCAGAGCGGCAGTGCGCCGCCACGTTCGGGCGTCAGAACCGCGACATCATCCCACTGCTCTTCGGCGAGGTAGACAACGAGCGACTCCTCGCGCTGGCTGATCGCAAGGAAGAAATCTATCGCGACCTCGTACGAGATGATCCGCCCATCGTCGACGGAGCTGTTCGACTCGTACGCGAACTATCGGACGCCGGAGCGCGGCTGGCCATAGGATCGTCAGCCCCGCGCGAAAACATCGACCTCATCCTTGCCGCAATGGAGGTGACTGATTGCTTTTCAACCATAGTAAGCGGCGGCGATGTGACACGCGGTAAACCTGACCCACAGGTGTTCACTCTTGCCTGCGACGCACTAGAGCTATCGCCATCTCGATGCGTCGTGATTGAAGATGCACCCGCAGGCATTGCGGCTGCCGTTGCGGCCGGAACCAAGACCGTGGCCGTGCTGATACATCATCCACGCGATGCGTTTCCGCCGACGGACTTGTCGATTGCGAGACTCGGCGATGTGACGACGGCGGCGCTGATTGCGCTAGCGGCCGGCTGATGCGGTTTGCGCGCGCTCGCCGACTGAACAGCTCTGTTACTCAGATATTTCGCTAGCCACGTTCAGGTACCGACGGGCTGTGCGTCGAAGCACGGGGAAACATCCATGGATCACCGGCTGGAAGCCGGTGCCACACTTGTCTTGAATAGGATGACCGCGCGATACGGCAATCAATGACAAGAATCCGCGTGCTGTGGATCGCGCCCTGTCCTGTCGATATGATAGTCTATAGTCTTACGGGTTTCCGTTTCGTCTTTGCAGAACGCCATTGCTTGATGCCCGGACGATTCAAGTGTTCCGAGATAATCCATGCAGCTTCGTTCTGACGTCAAGGCATTCCTCGTCGTACTGGTTGTCACCACCGTGGCACTGCTGGGCCTGATTCGCTTTGGCGTGATCGAGCACCTTTCCTATGCGTTCGAGAAAGGCCGAATGCGCGCTCAGCGCGAATCGCTTCCGACGCCGGACAAACTTTCCGATCTGTCGCGCGCCGGGCGGACCGTGGCTGCACTCGTCACACCCGCCGTGGTGAGCATTGAAACCGACCGCGTGGCCCACATCGCGCTTCGCGATCCGTTTGCAGGCCACGACACGATCGCGCCCAGAGACACGGTCCCTTCGCCGTTCGAACCGTCCACCGACCTGCCGCCGGATCCTTCCAACCAAGACAACTACCGCCGCAGACGTCACCCTCCGATCGTTTCGCAAAGTGTCGGCAGCGGATTCATCTTCGACGCCGATCAGGGATACATCCTCACTAACGCGCATGTCGTGGAGCATGCCCGACACGTGCGCGTTTATCTTGCCGACGATCGTCGGACTGAAGCGGATGTCTTGGGGGTTGATGTCGAACACGACCTGGCCGTCGTACATATCGCGCTCGATCGACTTCACCAAATCCCAATGGGCGACAGCCTATTGACACAGGTTGGGGACGAAGTCTACGCCGCAGGATCGCCCTTCGGCCTTCAGGGTACGTTTACGAAAGGCATCATCAGTTCTGCCAATCGACGCAACGTACACATCGGTGGCAACGTGTATGCATCGTTACTACAAACGGACGCGGTGATCACACCGGGAAGCAGCGGCGGACCGCTGGTAAACATGCGCGGCCGTGTCATCGGCATCAACACGGCCATGGCCACCGACACGGGTGAGTACGACGGCGTCGGGTTCGCCATTCCCTCGGCGCTGGGGAGTAAGTTAATCCCCGAGCTGATATCCGGCGGACCGGGAGAACTCGGCGTCATGGTGGGCACGGTCACGCTAAGCTATTGGCAGGAAGAAGCGAAGTCGCTTGATTGGACCGCGCCGTATGGCGTGCTGGTCGGCGAAGTGGAACCGGGACGGGCCGCGCACCGCGCGGGCATCAAGGTGAACGACATCATCCTCCACCTCAATGACACGCGAATCGACACGCACGATCGACTCGCACAACTGACCGCATCGACCGAGCCGGGGACGTCCGTCAAGCTACGAATCTGGCGCGAACGAAAAGAGATTGAGCTTGACGTAGAGATGGGTCGAAGATTCGCACCGCGCGACTGACACATACGCGGCACACGATGACCAAGAGACAAATGACGCAGTCGTACAGCCGTACTCTAGCACTCGCCACCGGTATCGCGCCAGACGGACAGGTAAAACAACCGATCCTCTTCCGCTGTGTGACGGCGCGTAAACGCGATTAACTCGCGGCCGCGCAGGAGAAACACTTCTTTGTCTTCCAGCGTCAGTTGTGCAATGCTGTCGACGTCCTGAATCAACCGATCGAGCAAACCGAAGATCACCGCGTGTTCGTTGCGCAGACGATCCAAATCACCCGACAGCTCGGGAGCGACCTGAGCGGCTTGCAACTCCGGGCTCAATTCGCCGGCCGCATGGTGGATGCGCATACGTGCGTGCAAACGGCGCAGCTCCACTCCGAGCTGTTCAGAAATTGGATCCTCGAACGCTGTTTGGGCTGCGTGCTCAAACTGACCCTCAAGCAAGTCGAGAGACGCGTGAATCGAATCGTCAGCCTGTTCCGGAACGTTACTGGGGTTTGGGGCGATTGACATCGTTACTGTACTCCTAATCTCTGCCGGGCGCTGAATTGCCTCATGGAGCGAGCACCGAGTTGACCATCCATGGCAGCCGGATTGTACCACATTGTTCCGATTAGGCAAAGCAAAACCAGATCCGAAACGGTCAGAGTGTATCGCAAACGCGCGCTTCGAGTGCAAAGGGTCCGGCGTGGCCGGGATGCTGTCCGGTTGCGTCGCAGTCGACGCATACTACTATGACCGTCGAGGCGCTGCGTGCGGCTACGGCAAACGCCATTATTGGACGCGCGACCAGTCGAGCTGAGCGGGTGTACGGCCTGGAGGATGGGAATAGATGGGTAAGCGAGTCGACTGGTACTATCGCCGGGGCGGGTGAAATTCGTGTACCAAAGCGCAGGGGTACCTTGCGGAACACGAAATCGAGGTTCGACAGACCGTTGATGCATCGGCGAAGCTTGGCCGGGCTGAGGCCCTTGAAATGGCGGCGAACGCCACCACGCTTATCGTAGCCAAGGGAAGCAAACTCACCGTCTTCTCCATGGCGAGCGATCAGCCGGACGACGACACCCTGGCGGCGCACATGCTCGGACCTACGGGCAATCTTCGTGCGCCGACGATTCGCACGGGCGACACGCTTCTTGTCGGTTTCAATGAAGACGCCTATGCTGAACACCTGTGAGCCAAGACCATCCACCGGCACGCTACACTGCCGAGTCACTCGCCCTGCGCTGCTGATTCTAATGTCGCTGGTTCCGGTGACGATGTCCGCATGCCACCACCACCTGAACTTCGCACCAAGACATGAAGCACGTGCGTCTACCAAGCGTGCGACCGAGAATCCATCGGGCGATGTATTCGCCACGATCTATCAGCGAACAGAGCGCAACTTCGCCAACGCCGCGTTCTTCAAACCGAGTGCCACATCGATAGCAGACGGGGCGGGTGAGTTGGCACCGTTGATCGTTATCGAAGCCACCGTCGACGGTCTCGGTTACGCCACTTTTCCACAGTTCGGCGCAATCGAACCTTCGGACAACGGACAACTCACAATAGATACGACACGCCCGACGATCTACGCGGGCACCGGTCAAATCGAGTTGCGTGGCGTCAAGTTCCAGACGGTGACGTTCGTGTGGTTCCATGAAGACCGGACCAACTTGAAAGCGTGCATGGCCGCCGGCGCGATCCGTGCCGTGGTGGGCGACGACGGATTTCCGTTGTTGTGGGAAATCGGTCGATGCACGGGTGAACCGACGTCGCGCGCCAATCCGCGCATGCTGTACGTCAGCTCGTCGCTCGAACTCGAAGCTGAAGATCGCTACGGTCCGCCGCTGACAGGACGACGGCACGCCATCGAAAGCGATACGGCTGAGTCCGTCGTGCCGCGAATCATCGAAGACGGACCCATTCCCATGGGCCCCTACGTCTACATCGATCGCACAGCACGCCACATCACCACACTGCTCTGCCGGTGCAGCCCTTCGCAAATGGACGCGATCGTCACGACCGCAACGTATTCGCTGCAGTCGTTGGTGCAAGTGATGGAGGTGTTGGCTTCGATTGGTCGATCATCCGATGATGGCACGCTGTGCGGAATCCAATTCTCTACGTCGCCGGAATTACTAGTGCGCTGGCCTCGATCAGTGGCGCCGCGCACGCCATGAAAATCAGCGAGATATTCTACAGCATTCAGGGCGAGGGCAAGCTCATCGGCGTGCCGAGCGTTTTTGTGCGCACGTCGGGGTGTAACCTTCGGTGCGTATGGTGCGACACACCATACACGTCGTGGACGCCGGAAGGTGAGACTATGACGGTCGGCGATATAGTTCAACAAGCGCGATCGTTCGGCGCGCGTCACGTTGTCGTCACCGGCGGCGAGCCGATGATTGATTCGGACATCACCGAACTGACGCATCGGCTCCGCGACGCCGACCATCACATTACTATCGAAACCGCAGCCACGGTATGGAAGGACGTCGTATGTGATCTCGCGAGTATCAGTCCCAAACTCTCCCATTCCACGCCACATACGCGCGACGGCGGCCGCTGGTCCGCAGCCCATGAGAAGGCGCGCATCAATGTCACCACAATTCGCCGGTTCATGGAATTCCCCGACCATCAACTCAAGTTCGTTGTCGACTCGCCGAGCGATCTTGTTGAAATTGACGCCCTGCTCGAACAGGTCGGCGACTGTGAACCGGGTAACGTCATGCTGATGCCACAAGGTGTCACCGCTGAAGAACTGGATTCGCGTGCTCCGATGGTCGCGGACATCTGCAAGAATCGTGGTTTTCGATACAGCCCTCGTCTGCACATCGCGTTATACGGCAACGTTCGCGGTAAGTGATATCGTCGCTTAGTCCGTGTGCGAGAAGATGAAGTAGACGGTTAGCGAAGAGCCGAGCCGCGACCGTAAGACTGATTGCGAAGAACCGAGCCGCGACCGTGAGGAAGCGGTTTTCGCAAATGAAAACGGACCGCTTCCTCACGGGCGCGGCTCTGAAAGAGGCTGCTCCCACACATACGTGCCGGGTGGCCCATGGCTTCAGCCGTGGAGGAGTGGAATCGGCGCCGGATTCGGCTCCCCCACCTCTAAAGAGATGGGCCACCCGGGGCAATGTGTGGAATCGACGCTCGTGCCCCAGTCCCATTTGGCACGCTGCCAAGGTGTGGCACCGGCTTCCGTCCGGTGATCCAGTGGCTGCTCGGGCGGAGGGACGAGATGGGAATCACGTCCCAGCATATGCATTAGAGGGTTTGCGATGAACCGAGCCGCGACCGTAAGGAAGCGGTTTTCTTGCACTTGAAACCGGACCGCTTCCTCACGGGCGCGGCTCTGTAAGAGGCAACTCACACACATACGTGTCGCGTTGGCCACCCACGGCCGTTATGATACACCGGCTGCGACGGTGATGTTGATACGCTGTTCATGCGAACAGGAGGTTCTTGATTACAACAACCAACGGCCTTCCCTCCCCGCCGAGCGCGACATCCTTCGACGCGGACGTCAACTGTCCGGTGTGCGGATACAACCTGAGCGGATCGGTCAGCGATCGATGCTCCGAGTGTGGCTACTCGCTTGTGGACATGGGGTCGCCAGTCAGCCGGATACCGTGGGTCCACAGGAAAGAACTAGGCCGATTCCGTGCGTACTGGCGAACGATGTGGATGGTCATCAAGCAGCCCCGGAGATTCCGCGAGGAATCCGCCCGACGTGTGGCGTATCGCGACGCCCGCCTGTTTCAGTTGGTCACCGTGCTGCATTTGTACCTTCCGTTTCTGGTGTACACGCTGGCCATATATCTGTGGGGACCGCCGCAGTTCGCACCCAAGCCGATGCCAGGAACGATGCAGTTCTTCATGCCAACCGGCCCGACGCAGATGGAACTCGCCTTCGAGGAAGTGTGGCCGGTCGCGCTGCTGCATGTCTGCTTCTTGCTGTACCTCATTGCCGCGACCGGTGTGCCAAGCTATTGGTTTCATCCGAAGGGCCTGTCCACGAGAATGCAGAACACCGGTATCGCGATGAGCTATTATCTTTGCGCACCGATGGCGATAGCGGGCGTTCCGATCGTGGCTGCGCTGGACACCTTGGGGTTCGGCCACTTGCACTTCCTCGGCACGGGTAGGCAATCGGTGACAAGCGAACAGTGGACGATCCTGCTGATAGCGATGGGCGGTGCTGCGCTGCTCGCGGTAGTAGTTTGGTGGGTCAATCTGCTCCGCGTGGCCGGTTGTGTCATGCCACGGGCAAGGGGTCGGCGGATCGGCCTGGCGGTATTGGCGCCGGGCGCGTGGGTTGTGCTGGCCGGTTTGATTCTGGTCGTGCTGCCATCTGCTGTGTACTACGTGCTCATTGTGATGGCGAGCTTGGGGTAGTGGTCGGGGGCGGCTGCTTCTGCACGACCGGTTCATCCGTTCGTGGGCGGCCGTCGAGGTAGAAGAGGACGTCGTCGAGCTTCGGAAGATCGGACACCACTGTGATATCTCTGTCGACACCACCATCATCAACGCCATTCTCGCCGACACTGTAGAGCAGCGCGTGTTCGCCGTGCGGTGTGTAGCGAATCTCAACGCCGTCTTCGCCCAGCGGATCGAGCGGCACGACGGACAAGTATTCTGGAACGAGTTCACCAAGCGTCTCCGGTCGCTTACCATGATCGATCACGAATAGGCGAATGGCCAGTGCAACCACCGCCATGCGCCGATTGGCCAGATGCTGGAAGAACCAGAATAGACCGCGATTGGGAGATCGGGAGAACATTCCAGCGGACGATGCCGTGAGAGGTCTTGCGCCTATGTCCACCAACGACGAATACAGATTTCGATCAGACAGCTCTCGTTCCGCCCACGCCCAATTCGGTAACAGAAATGTGTCGGACAAGAGTGTAGCATTTTGCGAATGACGCCTCATGTCCAGTATTAGCGAGGGGCGGACGGTGGCATCGAGAAGATAAGCGAAGCCCCAGTTACCGGGTCTGGATCCGGATCCTAGCATCGCTATCGAGACAGCGCCGATCTCATCGAGTACGTGCAGGCTGTATGCTCTGTCACCGAGGTAGGCGCGGACCGCCATGCGGCGGTACGATTTTTCGTCAGACAATTCGATGATGAGTCGCACAATGCCTGCGCGTACACGAGCAATGTCTTGGCTACTCGACGTCACATCAGCAGTCGGGACTGCGACACTCATTTCCTCAATGAGCCGTCCACCGCGGGCTTCAATCGACCAACCCACCAAGCTTGAAATGAACGTCGGATTGTCGGCGACAGCTTCGGCAAAACGAAAGTAGTCGAGCAGCGATACCACCGTTTGAACACTGTCACCCGCGCGATGGTGATGGTACGCCGACACCCACAGTAATTCGGCGATCACACGACGAGAAGTGAGACTTCCACCACATTCAGGAGAATTCGTCCAACAGCTCCAGGCCACGTCCGGGCGCTCGCGTGCCTCGTGCATGAGGGCCAAGGCGTCCTCATTCAACGCCATGAGCTCGGCCACTGTGTCCATGTCACGATCTATGGCGGCCGGATCGAAATAACCGTAATCGCTCAGAAGCGCCCCCGATGGCGTCGTCCCCACATACGCGTCCATCGCCTTCTCGTAGAGCAAGGCCGCATTCTGATCCGGATCGACGGCGTCCAGTTCTGCGTTGAAGTCTTCCACAGTGACGGGTTGACCGAGTGAGCGATAGTGGTCGAGTTGGGCTTGAAGCCGTGCGTCTGCGACATATCCCCACCAGAGACGCAGAACGACCAGGCCGACGAGCAGCAGACACGAAAGCACCGACAGACGTTTCAGCCACCAGAAACGTATGGGGACTGGGTCGATGTGAACCGCGCACGCGTCGCCGTCGTTGCGTGTCACTTGGGAAGAGTCGTTTGCATGTTCGATGGTCACGGCCGCAGTGTACCTTCCCACGCGGTTCGTCGCGACCGCGTGGCGATATCGTCGGACCGCTTCCTACAGGGTTCTTGACGGGGTTGTTTCAAACCGAGCCGCGACCGTGAGGGAGCGGTCTTGGCGCTTACAATCGGACCGCTTCCTTACGGGCGCGGCTCTGAAAGAAACTTCTCAAACACCCTCTAACCATGGTCGAGTGGCCCATGGCTTCAGCCGTGGGGGAGTCGCATCCGGCGCCGATTCGATTTCCCCACCTCTAAAGAGATGGGCCACGCGACCGACAGTCCGCCAATGGTGTATCCATATCCCTACAGTGTGCGCGACATGCTATGATGAGCATCGAACAAAAAAGGGGCGGCTGCGGTGGGACCCGCAACCGCCCCTGAAACTATGTGACCTTACGCTTTGCTACTGCGTCGGGTTCGGCTCGGGCTCTTGAACGCCGAGCACACCCTCGAAACCAAGGTCGAGCAGAAGCTCCGGCGGAGGTCGCAGTTCCGGGAAGCCGTCAGGGGCTTCGCCGTCGACCGTTTCGTCCAGGATTTCGACGGCATTGGATCCGGTAACCCTGACTTCGTCGGGAATACCATCGCCGTCCGTATCGACATCCTGCATCACCATCGTCCAAACCATCTGACTGACGACTTCTCTGGTTTGGTCGAATTGCACTTCTGCGTTCGGATCATTCGGATCCTCGAACAAGAAACTGGCACTAGTCTGCTGACGGATGTCAACTGTCCACTGTGTTTGGAAGACGCCTGGCGCCATCTCAACAAGCGGCGTAGCCTTACCCTGAACAACTTCGAGCAGCGTAGTCTCGCTGCACTTGACGCTCGATCCGTCCGCAGCGGTTTCCCCAAACGTGGTCATCACTTGACCGCGGTTGGTTTCGCCAGCCATCTCGGCGTCATACTTCGTGAACATGTCGTCGAACTGCGGACTGTCGCCTTCGAAATCGAATCCATCGAAACCCTCGGGCAATGGCGGCCGATCTGCGAACGCCTGCTCCAAGTCCGGGTTGACCTCACCATCTTCGCTGATGAGCGGATTGGTCCCGCCGAAGTCATCGAAAAGCGCTACCGCTTCGTCAGGAAACAGGAAGTCCTGTGGCAATTGGTCCACCACGTCCTCGAACGGAATGAATCCAAGTTCATCCGGACCGTTTGGAAGACCGTTCTCGTCGCGACCCGGCGGTAGTGGCACGTCGAGACCCTCGAGGAATCCGTTGAAATCATTCAGGGCTTCGTCGAACTGGAAGTCAATACCGTTAAGTCCCTCGAAAGATTCCGGGGGCGGAGGGAAATCCAGAAACCCTTCCGGCGGCGGCGGAAGTTCACCGAACGCAAACTCACCAAAGAAGCCCCGTACAAACTCCGGCGGCGCGTCGGGGAAGATGTCTTGTAGCGGATGATCTTCCAGGAACGCCTCGAACGGGAATTCCGCGAACGGAGGCGGACCATCCTCGAACCCCTGCTCTACGAAGAGATCGGGCGTGAAGAACTCATCGAACTTGTTCGAGAAGAACATATCACCGGGGAATTCCTCAAGACCCTCGGGCGGCGGCGGCGGCGGGAACCACTCACCATCCCAACCCGGAGGCGGCGGCGGAGGATACCATTCGCCATCAGAGTACAACAAGTCGGGCGGCGGCGGCGCCCAGTCGCTTCCACCATCCCACTCGTTGGGGGGCGGCGGCTGCCAGTTACCTTCGAATTCCGGAGGCGGCGGCGGGAAGCCGTCGTAGACATCAAAGAAGTCCGGAGGCGCGTCGAATCCGGGACCATTCACGTTCCCGTCAGGTGGCGGGAAGAAGAACCCATCACCGTCAAAACCTTCAGGTGGCGGCGGGAGGAAGATCGCATCGCCTACGAATCCGTCCGGCGGAACGAACAGCACACCGTCGGGATCGAAACCTTCCGGCGGCGCGAAGAATCCGCCATCGCCTACGAATCCATCTGTCGGCGCTTCGATCGTGAAGAGACCGCCGTCAGCGGCGAAGTCTGGAGGTGGAAAGAAGTCGCCGTCCGGGGGCGGCGGTAGAAAGTCACCATCCAGTGGTGGTGGGAACGCCCCGTCTGGTGGCGGCGGCGGGAAGTCTCCGTCCGGCGGCGGGAAACCACCATCGGGCGGCGGTGGGAAACCTCCGTCCGGTGGCGGAAAACCGCCGTCGGGAGGTGGCGGAAAACCGCCATCTGCGGGCGGCGGGAAGTCACCTTCGGGGGGCGGCGGGAAGTCGCCGTCAGGCGGTGGTGGAGCACTTCCATCGGGCGGAGGGGGGAACCCACCGTCCGGAGGAGGAACGTCGCCATCCGGCGGTGGCGGAGCGCTGCCATCCGGTGGCGGAACACTTCCGCCGTCGGGCGGAGGCGGCGCAGTTCCATCACCCGGGGGTGGTGGCGCACCGCCGTCAGCAGGCGGGGGTGGTGGAGGCGGCGCGGCCCCACCGTCATCCGGTGGAGGAGGCGGCGGCGGCGGAGCTCCTCCTCCGTCAGCCGGCGGCGGCGGTGGAGGAGGAGGTGGTGGCGGTGGTGGCGGAGGAGGAGGTGCCCCGCCGTCAAACTGTGCCGGGTCTAGCAGCTCTTCAGTGCCCACGCTTGCCACCTGAGCGAAGGCTCCGGGGTCGAAGGATGTGATCGTGGCTGCGCCCGAGTCTGCCGACGCCAGCTTCAAGCCTGACGAGCCACCGGGGCTCTTGTAGTCTCGTTTGGCCGACGCGGCGGCGGTCGTGTCGCCTCCGGCGCCATCGGTGACGTCCATACCGCATCCTGAGATCGCAACCCCAAATGCGGCCATGAGCGCGGCCGTGAATTTCTGTTTGTGCCCTATCCAAGCTGCCATGAAATGTGCTCCTGTTACAGGTACCTCGATGTCGGCGACGTGGCCCACTGCGTCCTGACGCGTCGCCCGATAACTTCGGAATTGAGAATATTTTCCGCCGAACGATTGGCATATCGGCAGGCTGGTGATCGAAGTTCAGCAGGAGTGAACGAACAGCTCGCCGCGCTCAGGGACGCCACCGGATTCCGGGGCGACGGGTATTCCCGTAGTGATTCGGAGCACACCGCGGTGTGTGCGGTTGACGCGAGCCAATGTTCACTTGTCGCGAGGGCTCCGCCTCTGGTTCACGCCGTCACTCGAACATTCGATCGATCTGGCGTAGCATTCACCGAACTGTGCTCGGACTGCATGCGAGGCACGAACCGGAAGCGCCTGATGGGGATGCATCGTCGTCGGTTTGGGTGGAATAGCAGGTACGTGAAAATATCGGACGGCGAAGTCGTATGGGTTCACAAAACACGATCACACTTACGGGATCGACCACCGGGAACATTCGACCGGGTGACGTGACGATTCCGCGCGAACTGGGACCGGTTCGCCTCGTACGTGAAATCGGACGCGGCGGAATGGGTGTCGTGTATCTCGGGCGGCATCAAATGCTCGATCGAGACGTCGCGGTGAAGTTCCTACTTAATGCGGTAGCCGGTCCTGATGATCCCGGTTTCGCCGGTTTCGTTGAAGGTGCTCGCGCTGCGGCGAGACTGGAACATCCGGGGCTTACTACGATCCACCACGCCGACGTGGTCGATGATATTCCCTACCTCGTGATGCAGTATGTCGATGGTCCCGCGCTAAGCGACGTATTGAAACTGTCGGGACCGCTAAGCCTGCCCGTTACGCTCGCCATTCTCGAATCCGTTTCGGAGGCGATCGGCGAGTTGCACGATCGCGGGATTATCCATCGCGACATCAAGCCTGGTAACGTCATTCTAGGTCTTGATGGTCGGGTTGTGGTCACCGACTTTGGATTGGCGCTCGCGCGACCGCTGGGACGTCGAGGCCCATCGAACACACGCTTGGGTGGCACACCCGCCTACATGGCCCCGGAAATGTTCACAGGCGAGGTTTCGCTTCAAAGCGACGTGTACGCTCTGGGCATGATGGTTTACGCAATGGTGACCGGCGAGTTGGCATACACAGGAACGCTCGACGAAGTTCGTGAGCAACACCAGCGTGAACCGCTCCCGGTTGATCCGCTTCGGCGGCTCGGTCTCGACGGCACGATGATTGAGATGCTCGAACGCGCCACGCACAAGCAAGCGATGTTTCGCTACAAGACGGCTCGACATTTCTTGAGCGCGTTGAAGCCGGCCATCATTACCGATGAGCTGCTGCGAACGGGGGCGGTCGAGCTACAGCAACTCGTGCGTCGTTCACCGACTACGGAACCGAACGCGACGACCGAAGGTACCAACCCGGGCACGCCGACTACGGTGTACTTCGACCGCTTGGCTGAGATCGCGGGCGAGAAGCGTTCTTCGCGAGGGTCCACGGATGAGGTGCCGCAAGAGCGACCGCAGACGGAGCATTGCGCGGAAGTGTTGCCCGTCTCGCGTGGTGATCACCCCGTAGAAGCTGAATCGAAAACGGATCCGTCGGTGGCGGCTACTCTGATCGACGACGTCCCTTGCGCGAAATGCGATTACAACCTCCGCGGTCTTACAGCGGTTGGGCGATGCCCCGAGTGCGGTGAACCGATCGACTCAAGTATCCGGAGGAACCGGTTGTTGTTTGCGAATCCGAAGTGGCTTGCGACGATCGCGCGCGGACAAGCAATCATCTTCGCCGCCATAACCGCAATACCGATTGCCCCCGTGGTGATCGCAATGGTCGCGGGCGCTTTGGCGCCGCAGGGTAACACTGACGGCTTTCAGTTCACAATGGTCCTGCTCATGTTCGTGTCGGGCGCCGTCGTCACCGGTGGAATCGCGATCGGGGTGTTCCTGTCGACACGGCGAGAACCGGCGTTCGAACCGCCACAATCTCTATCCGTAATCCGTTGGATCGCTCGGGTGTGCGCCGCGGTGGGCGTGTTCGGAGTGATCGCAAGCGCCAACGTATCCGTATCACTGACGGGGGACGGGCCTCCGCGCTCGGGGCTCGTCGCCAATGCCGGATGGCTAAAACCGATAACCCTCGCCGCTTGCCTGATCGGATGTACGGTTCTTCTGCTGTATCTCCGGAAACTGGCCGAGCGAATTCCGAATGAGAAACTACTCCGTACAACTCGGCAATTGACCTGGCTACTGTATGCATTGGTCCCCGTGACGCTTCTGTGTCGAACCCTCAATGCCACGTTCATATCCGCCGACTCCGTGGCGAACGAGGGACTAATGTTCTGGCTCCGCACGGCAAGCATCGGCATTCCTTCTATTCTGTTTATCGCGATCGTGTTTCTGTATTGGTCCTTGATGGCCGCGTATGGTCGGTCTATCAAGCGAGTGATTTCCGTGGCCGTTTCCCATAACACGATCTTCGGCGATGTGCCGGACGAAGTCGGTCCTCTCTCTGCATAGAGGGTACCCAAGAAAGACGTGCTTCGAACCGAGCCGCGACTGTCAGGGAGCGGTCTTCGCACTTGACACCGGACCGCTTCCTTACGGGCGCGACTACG
Source organism: Phycisphaerae bacterium (assembly GCA_029260075.1). Taxonomy (GTDB): domain Bacteria; phylum Planctomycetota; class Phycisphaerae; order UBA1845; family UBA1845; genus OFTM250. Next base: position 177,877 of record JAJDDY010000023.1, on the reverse strand, counting down.
AAAGAGTCTCCCTAAACACACTTCAGAAGTGTCGACCGCGCGCGTCGTTTCGAAATCAGGAAGCCGTCGACGGCGAGCTGTCCTGGGCGATTGGTGTGCCGCACTCCGGGCAGCGGTCGGACGTGAGACCGAAGAGTAGATACTCGCACGTCGGGCATCGTGGCTCTTCGAGGCGAATGGAGATGCGCAATTGACAACTCACGCAGACGGATTTACCCACACCGATCTGTTGCTTCTTGTTACATCGTGGACAGACGATTGAGATGCACGATAGATCTGTCGTCGCAGGCTGATAGTCGACGCGGCGATCGAACCGTGCAAACACGACAATAGCCAATGTTCCGCATCCCGCCACGATGCCTCCGGCTGCTGCGCAGCGCTCTATCATGCCGATGTAGCCCACCATTGCCGCTCGTCCTTCGAAAATGACAGACAGTTCAATCATAATTGCCGTGAACGCTGCGGCGACAAGCGTACAAGTGCGCACCCATACGTGGTCGGGCGCCATCGCCGCGCGAACGCAGATGTTGGCGTGCGCCAAGATCGTGGCTAGGCTCAACAGACCATAGAAGACTATGTATCCAAGCTCGCTTCCCGCACCAACCCAGATATCAATCAACCACATACAGCAGGACACGGTGCCCGCCGCAATGCCGACGTATCGCCACCGTCGGGGCCGTTCCGACCGGGTCCCAATGAGACACAAACCAGCCAAAACGCCCCAGACCAGTAGTGCGAAACCGGTCTCCATCCATTCGTCGCGAACAGGCCCGTAGGAGCTATTGCTCGGTATCCATACGGAAATCATCCAGGCAACAAACGAAGCGAGGGAGAAAACCACACCTATACGACCCGCCCACAGGCCATACGATCGACCGGAAAGAAGCAACGAGCAAAACCCGAAAACGAATACCACGAAAACCAGAATCATCGTGAGCGCAATTTCTTCTTCCAGTCGAGCCCAAACCAACAACTGCGGTACATCCCAAAGGAGCAGAATTGCCAAGAAGAATTCAGTGAGCACCGCACTCATTCCGAACAGGCCGGTCGACCGAGTCTCCCTGCGATCCACGAGGGTGCCAACCGGCATCAAGAGCGCACACGCAATGGCCGTAGTGATTCCTGTCCAGACGACCCTTTCGGCGAGGCTTCGGCTTTGCGTAAACACCGCCAACACCCCACCCACAGCCGCCAATGGCAGCGACCAAAGCATGATTCGCAAGAACAACTGTCGAGTTGGCACGGGCAACTTTCCTTTCGCGATGAGAATGATTGCTAGGTTGGCTACGCCCAACATGCATGCGAAGACGCCTATTGATCGCGACATGTTACCGGTTGGTCCGCTCGACGTCGATTCGGTTGTTGTGCTGATGGCTTGGGCCATGGGGAGGGGGATGAATCGGCGCCCGATTCGACTCCTCCACCTCTGAAGAGGTTGGCCACCCGTCAGTGGGCAGTATGCACACTTGACACCGGACCGCTTCCTTACGGGCGCGGCTCTGCATGAGACTCCTTCAACACGTTCTCAGATCGGCGCGGCCGGCAGCGCGTGCGCGATTCGTTTGACGTCGTTTTCAATCCCGACGGGCGACTCAGCTTCGACCGGGCGGGCTAAGCGTACGAACAACGCTGGAACGACGATCATGTTCAGGAAGGTGGAAGAGAGCAAGCCGAATAGAATCACCATCGCCATCGGACTGAGGATTTCCTTGCCGGGTTCGTCACCGCCGACCACAAGCGGAATGAGTGCCAAGCCCGATCCCATGGCTGTCATCAGAATGGGCGCGAGACGCTCCATGGCACCTTGCCTCACGGCTTCGGTGAAGTTGGTTACGCCTTCGAAACGCTGAAGGTGGCGGATGTGTGAGACCATCATGATCCCGTTTCGGGCTGCGATGCCGAACACGCCAATGAACCCGATCAACGACGCCACAGACAGAACCCCGCCGGATAGAAATACTCCGACAACGCCGCCAATCAGCGCAAGCGGAAGGTTCAACATGATGAGCGCGGCATCGCGTGCGCTTCGGAACACGATATGGAGCAAGAATCCTATTCCAAGAATGACCGCAATTCCCAGAATCGCAAGTCGGCGTCTGGTCTGTTCCGCGCTTTCGAACTGGCCCCCGTATTCCACATAGTATCCCTGCGGGAGTTCAACCTGATCCGCGACGGCAATGCGAATATCATCAACGACGCCCCCCAGATCGCGCCCTGCCACATTGCACTGGACGATGATACGACGCTGGGCGTTCTCCCTCATGATGAGGTTTGGGCTTCGTTCCTCGCTGATACGAGCCAGCGCCTTGAGCGGTATCTTTGTCCCGGCGTCCGCTGGCACATCGACCAACACTTCGCGGACTTCCCGTGATGACGCCTTCATCCACGAGTCCGCTGCCGTCGTCTCGCCGACGCGTACGACAAGGTCATACGCTCTCCGCCTTTCAAGAATCTGTGTGGCCTCCACGCCTTGGAAGGCTGCTTCGAGGGCGGTTGACGCGTCACCACTCGTCAACCCGAAACGGGCCATTGCGAGGCGATCAAACTCGACGCGCAACATGGAAATATCCGTCTGCTGCTCCGTGGATAGATCAACGACGCCGGGGATCGGGCGAATCGTGTTTTCGATCTGCGTGGCCACCGACCGCAGCTTCTTGAGATTGCTCCCGAAAATCTTAACGGCGATGTTGGCGCGTGTGCCGGACAGCATGTGGTCAACGCGATGCCCGATGGGTTGTCCAAAGGTTGTCTGTACGCCGGGGATCGCAGCCAGACTATTTCTCAGCGATTCCAGTAGCTCCGCCTTGCTTCGTCGCTCAAGGCCCAGCCGCGCAGGCGCATCCATATCGAGGGTGAGATCGATCTCGCTGGCCTCGACGCCCTGAACATGCTCGTCCTCTTGCGCGCGCCCGGTACGCCGACCGATGGAGGCAATCTCCGGGTGTTGCATGAGCGTCGTCTGGATAATGTTGGTCAAGCGGTCACTTTCCACGAGCGAAGTGCCGGGCAGCGTCACGACACCAACCACGAGCGCTCCCTCGTTGAACTCCGGCAGAAAGCTCCGGCCCAGAGAAGCGCCGCCGACGACGGCCAAGCCGAGCAGCAGCGCGGTGGGCAACGCCACCAGCCACGGATGCCTCATCGCCCACCGAAGCGGTTTGTCATAGATTCGCTTGAACAGCCGCACGACCCACGGCTCGGTAGGCCGTGTGACCGCTTTGCTTGTCGGCAGCAGGTAGTAACTCAGGGCGGGGGTCACTGTCAGGGCGACAAGGAGCGACGCCGCCAGAGAGACCATAAACGCAACGCCGAGCGGTTGCAGCAGGCGACCTTCGACACCGGAGAGGAAGAACAACGGTAGGAAAACCAGGAGGATGATGAGCGTAGCGAAGACGATAGACGCCCTCACTTCCACACTTGCCTTAAAGACGATCTCGACGGGGGAGCGTTTCTTCTCGCTCGGCAGCGCGGCGTTCTCGCGCAGTCGGCGCACAATGTTTTCCACATCGATGATGGCGTCATCGACGAGCGCTCCGATGGCAATCGCCATACCGCCAAGTGTCATGGTATTGATGCTCGCCCCAAACATCTTCAGCGCCAGCACGGTGACGATGAGCGAGATGGGGATGGCCAGAAGCGTGATGATGCTCGACCTCATGCTCGCCAGAAACGCGATCACGACCAAGACGACCATGACGCCACCGTCGCGGAGCGCTTCGATGGTGTTGTGAATCGAAACGAATATGAAGTCCGCTTGACGAAAAAGACTCTTATTGATGAGCATTCCGTTCGGCAGCGAAGCCTGCATCTCGTCCAGCGCCGCGTCGAGCTGCTCCGTGAGCGTCAGCGTATTGGTGCCGGGCTGCTTCTGGATCGCCAAAATGACGGCGGGTTCGGTGATCGGCTCCCATTTCGGCCCACGCCACGACGCCGCAGCCGTACCGCGTTTGATGGCCGCTCCAATTCTGACGATGCCGAGGTCGGACACGGTGACGGGCGACGGCAAGCCGCCTGGGCGGTCCCCGCGCATCGCGACGACCGTATCCGCGATATCGCGCACCGTCTGAATGCGTCCGATTCCTTGCAGAATCGACTCTTGGCCGCCTTGGACAATAAATCCCGCTGACACATTCTCGTTGGCCTCACGCAGCGCCTCGATCACTTGCAGCACGTTGAGGTCGTACGCTCGAAGTCGTGCTGGAGACAGGACAACCTGATACTGTTTCTCGTCCCCGCCGATGGGTGTGACCTTTGAGACGCCGGGGACTGACTGTAGTCGCCTGAGAAGATCGGTCGTCGCAATCGTCCGAAGCTCCAGCGGGCTGTGCCTGTCCGAGGTGAGCGAAATGAACAGTATCTCGCCCATGATCGACGACATCGGCGCGAGCATGGGCGGCTCGACCTGCGACGGCAGCCTGCCGGAGACCGTGGCCAATCGTTCCGTGACGGTCTGCCGTGCGCGGTAGATGTCCGTTCCCCACTCGAACTCCACCCATACGACGGCGATCCCCACCGCCGTGGCGGATCGAACGCGCCGGACATTGGCAGCGCCGTTGACGGCGGTTTCGATTGGGAAGGTGACGAGCATCTCCATCTCTTCCGGTGCCATTCCGTGGCCCTCGACGAGTATGGACACGGTGGGCGCGGTTAGGTCGGGAAATACATCCACGGGGACTGTGGTGGTCACGAAAGCGCCAACGACCAGGAGCATCGCCGACAGAATAATGACGGCGAGGCGGTTGGCCAGTGACCAGCGAATCAGTGCGTTAATCATTGTAGTGGTTCCGCCTAGTACCGCGTTTCATAAGAAACGCAACTATCATCGCTGGAGCGTGAATCCTTTCTCGCTCCTTGGCACGTGCCGAGAAGGGATTCACGGCACAGCAAGAGTCGTACTACTTGTGAAACGCGGTACTAGTGAACATGCCCCGCGCCGAATGATGATGGTGACTGCGACGCGAGCTTGAGTGCGTAGGAACCCCTTGTGGCCACGCGTTCCCCAGCCTCAACGCCACTCACAATCTCCACGAAACCGCTGTCGCGTATGCCGAGTTCGAGCTCCCGTCGTTGGAAGGTCTCTCCCTCCAGCATGACGAACGCGATAGGTCTTCCGTTGTCCATTACGACTGCTTCTTGCGGAATCGCCACAACATCCTCCGCCCTCTTGGTGGCCACCTGAACCTCGGCCAGCATGCCGACGCGGAGGCGGCCATCCGGGTTGGGCAGTTCGTAAGTGATGGGGACGACGCGCGACACTTCATCTACGACGGTTCCGAGGTGTACGAATCGACCGTCAGCCTCTCCGAGAATTTCAGTCTGCCACCCGGGAAAGGCAGGAAGGCTCAACGTCGCGTCGGGACTGGCACTCAGCAAGCCGAGGTCGAACTCCGATACATTCGCTCTGACCCAGACGCGATCGGCGTTGACGATTCTAAACACCGGAGTGTGTTCTTCGACTTGCTCACCTTCGACGCTGGCTGACATAACGACCACGCCGGAAATCGGTGCCTTGATCGGTAGGTGTTGGCGCGCCGCTCGGCCGGCACTTATGTCGAAACCGATATCCGCTTTGGCGTGCAGATCGCCCAGTTGCTTTCGCACTTCGTCGTTGGCGCGCTTCGAAGCCATTGCCGCATCGTACCCAGCCTGCGCGAGCTTCAGGTCCTGCTCCGCCTTATCGTGTCTTTGATCTGTGCCAATGCCCTTGTTAAGTAGCTCATGCTCGCGGTCCTTAGCTTTCTTTGCGAAAACCAACTTAGCCGTGGCCGCCCGGACTTCATTTTCGATTTCCGCAGCTTTCGTGTCGAGAGCAAGCTTGCGGAATGCAATTTCAAGCACTAGCGATTGCATCCAAGTTTGGTTCGCCATGAGTTGGACGGCGTCGGTGGCAGGCAGGGGCGGTTCGACATAGGCCAAGACCTCGCCAGCTTCTACGCGCTGCCCCACACGCGGGAAATGTTCGTCTCTTGGGGGTGAAAATCGTCCGGCGACCGGTGGACTGACCACCGCCGACGTGCCATGCTTTGGCACAATCCGCGCCGGAGCTGTAATTCGATGGGTCATCGTTCGGCGAGTAGCCGTCGCGAGAAGCAACTGGACCTTCCACTGTTGTTCCAGCAGGAACGGCACGACATAGCCCGGCTCCTTCGCGGCCATAGATTCAGCAAGATGCTCGGCGTCGTGTACGTTGGCGTGGACGATGACGTTGTCGACGTGCACGACGTCCTGCGCCTGGGGGCCGCTGATGATCAACCGAATTTTGTGCTCGCCGGAGGTTTTGAAAACCCAACTCGGCACGAAGAGACCATCGCGCCGCGGTCCATCCAGCGTAGACTTCACGCGCGGTCCGTTCGGCGGTGTCACCTCAAACGTGAGTGATCCGGAGCGAACAGGTTCACCCGTGGATAGCACGGAAAAATGAGCGAGGAAGTCCGCCGGTTCCCCCACCACAAGGTGCGGATATTCCATGAATAGGAGCAATTCTGGCGTGAACATGGTGACGCTGATCGGCTCTAGGCCTTCGTCGCCACCGCCATCCTGTTCATGCCCGCCGCCGCCATGGCCCCGTCCTCCGCCGTGATGGTCGTGCCCGTGTAGTTCCGATTGGCCTTGAGTTTGGCGATCGCACCCTGCGGCCATGACCAACGTCAGTGTGGCCACGAGCGCCAGCATTCGTAAGCAGTCTTGCATGAGTATACTCTTATGATTCGCGTGCCAATTCCGCGCACAACACGCGGGAACAACGTCCACCGCGCTCAGCGCCGGCAGAGAACGAGACAAGTTCAACTACGCGAAGGAATCAGAGCAGAAGTGCGCCGCTGCTTTGCAAAAGGGCGTCGAGGGCAAACGCGGCGCGCAAGGGTGGCGCCGTATGAAATGGAGCAGGTAAGAAACGGGACGGACTTGGCCGATCGCTCTGGCGCGTCGACCGGGGCATCGCCCGAAAGGAAGCATGACACATCGAGGCGAGCGACGAACCGAATGATCCAAAGACTCCGGTCGCCACAGCAGGAGCATTTACAAAAATGACCAACGGTTCAGCGTGCTCACTGCGGCGCGAACCATCTTCACTGTTGTCGTGCTGATCATCCGGTATGTCGTCGTGGTGACTGTGCCAGTCTACCGAGAGATCACTACCGTGAAGATCATCAAGCGTAACGGCGTGCGAGTGGAATCCCTCTTCACCGTGGTCATGCAGAAGCACGACGTCGGCGGACGTCACCCGGGCCAGCAGAGCCACGACCAACGCTGTCGCAACAGGACCACCGTAGGTTTTGTGGATGCTACGCCTCATAATGCTCCATACTTAGGGAAATCCTTCGGCCCCAACGGCCCCATACTCTAGTCGGGCTCGGGCTCATTGTCCACGTGCGCAAGACCGCCAGAATCCCCTTGACCCGGCCATGACCAGTGAGCACTGCAACGTCGAAGCTACGCAGAAACCGCCGCGACGACATCGCCACGACGGGTTCAATCGAACTACCCCCAAGGGGAGTCGAACCCCTGTCTCCAGGATGAGAACCTGATATCCTAGGCCACTAGACGATGGGGGCGCTAAGTTGGGCGGATTGTGTCGCGCGGGCTGCCGATCGTCAAGCCTTCGGGTACCATGGGCGGGAGGTTCGTACGCGGCGGCCTGAGAAACCCATTGCGGAGTTAGGCTGGATGGATCAATTCAAACTTGTTAGCCCGTTCCAACCGACCGGTGATCAGCCGGCGGCGATCAAACGGATCACGTCACGATTCCGCGATAGCCAGCAATCGCAGTGCTTGCTCGGGGTCACGGGATCGGGCAAGACGTTTACGATGGCCAACGTGGTCGAGCAGCTCAATCGCCCCACGCTAGTGATTTCACACAACAAAACGCTTGCCGCCCAGCTTTACGAAGAGTTCAGAGGCCTTTTCCCCGAAAACGCCGTCGAGTTTTTCGTCAGCTACTACGACTACTACCAGCCGGAAGCCTACATCCCGCAACGCGACATCTATATCGAAAAAGACGCCTCGCGCAATGACGACCTCGACCGCCTACGACTTAGCACGACAAGCACGCTTGTCGCCCGGCGTGATGCCTTGATCGTTGCCAGCGTCTCGTGCATTTTCGGTCTCGGTAGTCCCGACGATTACAAGGCCAGTGTGATCGTGCTCAGCCTCGGCGAGACGATCGAGCGTGACGTACTGCTCCGCCGCTTCGTCGACTTGCAGTATTCGCGGAACGACATGGACTTCAAGCGCGGCACGTTTCGCGTTCGCGGCGACATTGTCGAGCTCTACCCTGCGTACGAGGAGACGGGCTATCGAATCGAATTGTTCGGCGACGAGATCGACAACCTCGAAGCCATCAGCCCCATCACCGGGGCTTCGCTTGGCAAGCTCGAGCGCCTGTTCGTCTACCCGGCGGTCCACTATGTCATTCCCGAAGACCGGGTGGAAGATGCGGCCAAGAGCATTCTCGACGAGTTGGACTTACGCGTGAAACAGTTCCGCCGTCTCGGCAAACTGCTGGAAGCTCAGCGGATTTTGGCGCGGACCAAGTACGACGTCGAAATGTTGCGCGAGGTGGGCTATTGCTCTGGTATCGAAAACTACTCGCGTCACCTCAACGGCACCGAGCCGGGGGCCAAACCCTATACGCTTGTGGACTATTTCCCAAAGGACTTGCTGCTGTTCATTGATGAATCGCACGCAAGCATCCCGCAGATTCGAGCCATGTACAACGGCGACCGGGCGAGAAAGGAAACGCTGGTCGAGCACGGATTTCGTCTGCCAAGCTGCTTGGACAACCGACCGATGCGTTTCGAAGAATTTGAGCAAATGTGGGACCAGGTGTTGTTCGTCTCGGCGACGCCCGGTCCATACGAACTTGAGCGATGCGGCGGCGAAGTGGTCGAACAGATCATCCGCCCGACGGGATTGGTCGATCCGCCGATCGAAGTGCTTCCCGCTCGCGGCCAAGTGCCGGACTTATTGGAACGCATCGCTCAGCGGGCGGCTGCGGGCCAGCGTGTGTTGGTGTCGACGCTCACCAAACGATTGGCTGAGGACCTTGCTCAGTATATCGAGCAGGAAGGTCTTCGTGGGCGATACATGCACGCGGACATTGATACGCTCGAACGGGTAAGCATCTTACGCGAGCTGCGCGAGGGGAAGTTCGATGTGTTGGTGGGCGTGAATCTACTGCGCGAAGGGCTGGACCTGCCGGAAGTGTCGCTGGTTTGTATCCTAGACGCGGACAAGGAAGGATTTCTGCGAAGCGAAACGTCGTTGATTCAGATGATCGGGCGCACCGCGCGACACATCGACGCCGAAGTCAAACTCTACGCGGACAAGATCACACCGAGCATGCGACGGGCCATGGACGAAACCGACCGACGTCGAAAGATTCAAGAGGAATACAACGAGGAGCACAACATTACGCCGGAGACGATCAAGAAGGAAATTCGATCGAGCTTGGAGAAAACGGTTAAGGCCCACAAAGTCGCCGCCGAGGCCATCCACGCATCAGAAGCCCAGCTCGAAAAGAGTGAACTGATCAATCTATTGGAGAAGGAAATGCTCGAAGCGGCCGAGGCCCTCGAATTCGAAAAAGCCGCACGCCTCCGCGACCGAATCATCGAACTGAAGGACACGCCGGAACTACACATCGTCCCCGCGACGGATAAGGGAATGGCGTCGGTGGCGCCGCGAAAGGGGAAGAACAAGGGCGGCAAGAGGGCGCGGTAAGTGGTTCTGCGCTCGTTCCTTACTTAGCAGGGTGTTGAACAATCCAGGTATTCAAACCCGTCACCGAGAACTCGCACGCGATGACGTCCTGCGTTCTCATCAAGAGGACGAAATCGCAAATGGATCACCGGCTGGAAGCCGGTGCCACACTTTTCCAACAGGCTGTTAGCCATCCGCGCGGCGATGTTCCGTCAAGAGTTCGTACGTTTCCGGTCGACGGTCCCTAAGGAATGGGAAGAGCGTTCGTGTCTTGGTAACGACGGTCTTGGAAAGTTCGTGGGTGAGGATCTGATCGGGTTTTTCGTCGAGCGCGGCTACGACCTCGCCTTGCGGGTTGATGATCATGGATTGCCCCATGAACGTCATGGGGTCTTCGCGACCCGCGCGATTGGCCATCGCGATGTACACGCCATGCGTCACCGCCGCCGCTCGCATTTCAAGTTCGTACGTGCCCGCGTAAATATCGCTGCCCGCGACGGCTGTCGGGATCAGCACGAACTCGGCGCCCTGTAGAACGAAGCTGCGAAACACCTCGGGGAAATGCCGGTCGTAGCAGATCGCGATTCCGAACTTCCAGCCGCCCAGCTCGAAAACGTGATACCGATCCCAGCCGGGCGTGTAGTAAAACTTCTCGTTGTACCCCGGCTCTTCTGCGATGTGCATCATTCGCTGTCGGCCAACGAAGCGTCCGTCGGCGTCGATCACTGCGCAGGCGTCGAAAAACAAATGCTCGTCGGATCGCTCGTAGTGGTTGTAGACGACGGCGATGTGGTGTTTCTTGGCGAGGGCAGCGAACCGATCCGTGGTCGGACCGGGCATCGGTTCAGCTAGGTCAAAGAATTCGTATCGGTGCGGGTGTCGCGGGAAAAACTCGGTCACCGACATTTCCGGAAACAGAACGACATCTGCGCCGGCCTCGGCGGCTTGTCGAATCAAGCTGCTAACCGCCTGGTGGTTGGCGTCCAAATCCGTTGTCATGTGTGTTTGCGCGATGCATATATTCATCGGCGTAGTGTGTGTGAGTTGCGGTTCTCTGTCAACGGCTTGCTACTCGTTGCACTCTTCTAACGTTGCAATGTGGGATCGGTCTTGCGGTCAGTATTTTTGATCACCGGCTGGAAGCCGGTGCCACACATGGATCAGCCCGGTTGGCTGGCGGCACACTTGGATCAGGCGGGTTGGCTGGTGCTACACTTGGATCAACTGGGTCGATCGCTGCCATACTTGGATGCGCCGGACGTTTCAGGGATTGCCGGTGAAGTCTCGGAACATCGTCGCGATGTCGAGCAAGTCGAATCGCCCGTCACCGTTGACGTCCAATTGCTCACATCCGGGAATTTGTGCATTAGCCGGACCGCTCAAACAAACGGCCGCACCCGCGTAATCGCGAACGTCCACGACGCCGTCGTAATTAATATCTCCACTGGCCGTGGGGACAGCGCGTACCACTCGGTAACCGACCTGCACATCAGTCGTATCAGGCGGCGTCATTTGGCGAAAGCCGGCTTCGATGTGGATCGGAACGCTGTTGAAGCTGCCACCGCGTATCGTCCCCCGGCGCAAGACGTCGGCGCTTGTCGTGAACCGCCCCTGCACCCATTGGTAAAGGTTGCCGGACAGGTCGTACAAGCCGAAGGCGTTGGCGGTATCGACCGTCACCGTCACGCCGTCCGCCAACATGTTGACGCCGTCAAAGAACCCGACGGGCGTTGTACCTCCGGCGAGGCAGTCGAGCGACGATTCAAATGGGTCTTCACTGCATCGGTAATTCGCGAACGCGCCGGTGAGCGGATCCGGATCCGGCCCAAACCCGTAGCGGTTGTTCCTGAGCACCGCGTCCCACGCCGCGACCTTGTACCACTCGTTGTACCCATCCACGCCGTCGGTCGATGGATCGAAGTTGGCGGCGCCGTCGTCCATGGGCAAACGATAGCCACGGTACTTCGTAACCAATGATTGCCGCTCGCTGTCCGTAAGATCGCGCGCGATCCAGTTGGTCTTGGTCACTACGACCGGACGCCAACCCGCCAACGACGCATCGGTTGACTCGGTGTAGCATCGTTGATCCGACGGCATGCCCTGATCCAACGTCAACCAGTTGCAATACTTCACGGCGCCGTACCAACTCACGCCAGCCACCGGGTGACGCGAGAAGTCGGTCGGCGTCGTGATCACTTCGTAGACGCCACCAACGTAAGCGATCTGATTGGCCGCCGCCGGTGCGAACATTTTCGTCGTTCGTCCACCGGGATCGGCGCCGATCGATCCGTTCATCATCGTGTTGACGTAGACGTCACCGGCTGTCGAGTCGAAGAACATGTACTGCCCACGCTCGCCGGCAAAATTGGCCCTAGCATCGTTGAGGAAGCTGACGAACTCGGCGTTGGTGGTGTGGAACGTGCCCATCACGTAGCCGTACCCTGGGCCGCCGGGTTGCGTTATCGCTGCCGAAACGGTTGACTCATTGGGCGTAAGGATCGCGTCGGTTAGCGTAAGCACGACCGTCCGAACTGCGGCGAGTTGCGACGTCCCCCCCGTCAAATCCGAGATTTCCACGTCGGCGCGATGGACGCCCGCAGGAAGCAACGCGACCGCATCAGGGTTGAGCAGGACGACGGCGCCGGCACTCGATCCGTCGTCCAACAACACACCGGGATCGGTCGTGCGAATGACCGTCAACCAGTTGGCCGATGTCGAGACGGTCCAGTCAATCCCACCATCGACAACACGTGGAACATTCGTAACCTGATATGTCGATATGGACGGCACCGCCGCGCGACCGGTGGCGCCGAACGCGAGGAAGTCGGCGAACGGTGTGACGGACAATCCCTCGTTGATCGTAAGCTCGAACACGCTGCACTGCTTGATGTTGGTGATCGTATCGGTCCAGGATATCGTGCCGACATACACACCGTCCACGAGGGCAGACGCATTGTCGTTGAGCACCGCGCGAACGGTGGCGCCAACCGGTAACCCGGGCAAGACTTCCACAACCGTTTGATCCACATCGATCCAAGTGACGTCCACGTCAATCATCAACTCGACCGGAGTAGTCGTTCGATTGGTCAACGTGAACACTTGCTCAACGTGTTCGCTCGGGTCGGGATTGATTTGTGTGGGCCAGGGGTCGACCGACTGTGTGATCGCCACGGGATCTTCGACGATGAGGCGAACCAACTGTGACACGGCGCTACTGAGATTGCTCGCTGCGAGATCGGTCCACAGAAGATTCACGTTCGCATCGTACTTGCCGACGGCCAACACGTCGGCGTCCGCGCCCACTGTAGCGGTCACGGTGACGTCGCCGCCACCGGCGAGCGTACCCGTGAGCGCCGACGTCAGCGTTAACCAAGTCCGGTCGGACGTGATTTCGTAGGACAGGTCGAACGCAGCATCATTGACAAATCGAAAGGATCGATCCAAGACCGGCGCATCGAACGGACCACCCAATGGTCCGGAAAACGGTTGAGGATCGACATCGAGCGTCGTCGAACTGATCGGCTCATCAATAGAAAGTTCGACCATTCGACGATGGACGCCTCCTGTAACCACGTTCGTCACTTCAAGCGTGCCGCTGTGATTGCCCGGTCCTAGATCATCAGCCAGCGCATTGGTGGCCAAGTCGAGCTCGACCACTCCGTCGCCAGCGATCGTGCCGGACAATTCGCCCACGACCGGGCCGCGTACGTCAAGCCAAGGCGCATCGCTAGCGATCGACCAATTCATCTCGCCCGACGACTTATTGGTCAACGTGTAGATGCGTGTGATGGTCGAAAACACATCGAGGTCGCCATAACCCCCAGACACCGACTCGTCCGTGAGCGGTGTCAGTTGGAGCGGCTCGCGCAGGTCAAGAATGAACTGGCGATCGTGGCGGCTGTCGGCGAGCGTATCCGTCACCGTAAACGTGACCACGTGCCCGGTGCCGCGCACGACCCGAAAACCAACATCGTCACTGGCTACATCCGGGGCTATCGCAATACGCGTGTCCGTTCGCAACGTCGACTGCGTGCTCGCATCGCGCCATCCGCCGCCGCGTGTGGCTCGGTCCGCAATGTCCGTACCGAGGTCCTGCATCCACTCCGCCACGTTGCCCGTCAAGTCAAACAGATGGTATCCGTTGGCCGTGTCTGCGGTCGGTGTCGCTTCCGTCGTGTCGCCAAAGCAACCGGTAGACGGTTCTTGAAAGAGATTGTTCGTGCCATCGAAGAATCGAACCGAGGTCGTACCGTCCGTAGCCGTATCGCCGCTCTTGAAGAAATTGGCATCTGCTGAAGTGAGCACGTCACGTCCGAAACCGTAGACTGACCCAAATATCGGTGCGGTGTTGGTCGTTCCGTCCGTTCGCGATGCGGCTTTGTACCACTCGTTATGCGGTGACGCGGTTGTCGCCCCGTCGTCCATGGGTAGGCGGTATCCGAGCGTGTCTTCGACGAGAAAGCGACGAGCTGCGTCCGGTAGCCCCGTGGTCGTCCAAACGCTGTCGGTAATCACGACCGGATGCCACCCGTCCAACCGATGGCTCGGCGCCTCTTCGTACGCCCGGAGCGATGGGGGTAGACCGGTTTCTATCGTAAGCCAATTGCAATATTTGATCGCGCCATACCACGTAACGCCAACGACCGGGTGCGCTGCGAATCCTGCGTCGACGACGTACGTTCCGCCAACAAGCTGGATTCGCCCAACACCACCGTCGTACATCATCGTGCCAGGAATTGGCACTGTCGTGCCGATCGCGGGCGTGCGGGCGTCGTTGACGTACACACTCCCCGAGCCCGTGTCGAAATACATGTACTCACTTCGAATCGACGGTGCGTCGCGCTGGGCATCCACCGTTGCGCCATTGAGGAAGGATACGAACGAAGAGTTCGTCACTTCGATCTCACTGATCCAAAAATCGTGAGTCGGGCCTAGGACTTCAGCGCCCGGGAGTCCCTCGCTCTGCTGCTCGCTCCCCAACACCAACGTAAAATCACCGGGCGGCGCCGGCGACACACCGGCGTTCAACCCCGACGGCGACACTCGGAACGGCACAACGACAGACGCGCCGGCTGGGATTTGCGTGGGCGCGATTCCGTCCACTTCAAACCAATCGGGACTCACGCTTACCACGACCTGATCAATGGTCTGCTCGCTCGGATTCGTAATCGTAACGTTGATCGTTTGCGTTCCGCTCGAAAGCAACGGCTCGCCCACGAACCCTCGCGCCGAAACCGGATCGATTACGACGTCAAGTTCAACCGGGGCGACCACCTGCGCCACGCGAAACCCGACGAAGTTGAACGCTTGATCCGCAGGAACGGAACTTCGACCGTCATTCTTGAGAAACGGCGAGTCGACGACGTTGTTGTAGTGACCGCCGCGCGTGGCGCGATCAGCCGACGTCACGCCGGCGTCGTGCATCCACTCAGCCACATTGCCGGTCATGTCGAAGAGACGATAGCCGTTCTCGGTGGTGAAGAAACCTACCGGCGACGAACCCGGCTCGTGTGCATCACCGCTTTCGCGATAGTTGGCATCGGTCGACGTGAGCGTATCGCGCCCGAAACCATAGACCGTATCCGACGAAAGGTCCGCACGCCATGCAGCCCCCTTGTACCATTCGTTGAACGCTGACGCCGCGGCGGCTCCATCGTCCATGGGAAGGCGAAAGCCGCGACGTTCAGTCAGCGTCGCCGCCGGCGCCACGGCAATCCAAGCCGCCGGCGATGTTCCCTCGACATACGCCCGCTGCCCCGGATCCATTCCCGAGAGCAGTGTAAGCCAATTGCAGAACTTGACCGCTCCGTACCAACTTACGCCGACAACGGGGAAGTTCTCCTTGCCAGTCGAAACGACGAATTCATTGTTGACGAAAGAAACCTCGCCGCTGACCGCCGCTCGAAACAGCCGAGTGGTCAGCACGCCGGCGGGGTCGCCGCCCTCTTCGCCTGCGGCTTGATCGTTGATGTAGACATCGCCGCTATCGCGATCGAAATACATAAAGGCGCTTCTCGCGTCGGCGATGCCGGGTGTAGGGTCGATCGCGTTGCGCCGTGCGTTGTTGAGAAAGCGAGCGAATTCGCTGTTCCTCACTTCAAATTCGCCAAGGCGAAATGTGTAGTCAGGACCGAGCGGTTGAGCGTCAGCGCCGGGAACGGTCATCATCGAGACGGAAAACGACTCGCTCCCGACAATGAGCGTCACCCGGCGTGTCGCACTCGTAGCGGCGTTGTTGTCGGCGGTGAAGGTGATGGTGGCTGAATAGCTTTGATCGGGATCAAGCTGAACAGCGTCGGAGGATAGACTGATCGTGACCTCGTCGACATCGCCCTTGTCGAATATGACGCCGGACGACGGAGCTACGGTCAACCAATTCAGATTTCCAAGATCAATCAGTGGCGGATCAAAGACCACCTGCGCCGCCCAGTTCATCTCAGGTCGACCGGCGTTGCGAACAGTGTAGATAAGCGACGAAGGTTGGAACGGTCCGCCGAGCGGGCCACGAAACGTCACGTCCGAACTTGGTTCGACCGCAATGCCCGTGACGTCGAGTATCACTTGTCGATCGACAACGAGACCCGTGCCGACGTCCGTAAATCGCACCGTGAGCACATGGATGCCGGCTTCGAGGTTGGCCGCGCCGGGCGTAAGATCCACCAGGACGCGATCTACCGCCTCGGCTACGAGCGTATTGCCGGTGCGGTCGAGCGTCAGCCAAGTCGGCGACACCGGCGGCGTGCACGTCGCTGCCCCCGGCGACTCCACACAGAGTTCAGCCGTCCACGTGATCGATCTCAAGAAACCGTTTTGAAGATCGAACGCGACGCCGGTCGGGTCGAACGGCCCACCGGAGACGCCGGTCAACACTGTAGGCACTTCAGGCGTCACGATCAGCGGCGCGGTGACGTCGAGGCGTACCGCCCGAACGAACGTCCTACCGGTACAGTCGTCAGTCAGCGTAACGTCAGCGGTGTACAGGCCAGGCGAGAGTTGACTCGCCTCGGAGCCATCAATGCCTACCACGATCGGCCAGACGCCCCGGGGTGGAACACTGCCTGTAGAAGTAGCTGCACCACCCAACAACAACCATGACCGCCCCGCCGGCACATCGCTCGTGTCCACCCATCGTGCCGACCAGTTGACACTCACGATCGAAGCGTTCGTGAAACTGTAGAACGTGTTGGACGGACTTGGCGATCCAGAGGAAAACTCGAGCGTCGAAACGAAGTCCGCAACAGGGGCAAGCGAAAGCGGCTCGCGCACCTGTAACGTCACCGACCGCTCAGCCACAGTCGTCCCGTTATCCAGCGCAAAGACAACGGTGTCAGCGTTGCTTCCGACCGTAAGCCCATCCGCGCAACCCGGTTCGATCGTAACCACCACGTCGACGACAGCCCCACGTTGGACAACACCAAAACCTGGCTCGACGGCAATCCATGCTGCGCTCGTTGTTGCGGTAAACACAACCGGCACATCAACCACGTTGCGCAGCGAATACGTGATCGTGCTGTCACCCGGCGGATCGTACGTGCCACCCCAAGGTCCGGTGACAGACAGCTCAGCGAATGGCGTAATGAGCAGCGGGTCGATCACCGATTGGACGACACGAAACCCGATGGCTACGTCTGCGAATGACACGCTCGCGTCACCCTCGAAGGTGAGTTCGAGCGAAGACGTAAAGCTTCGCCACGACCCACCGCGCGTTCGTCTGCGACCGACGTCCGTCGGCGATTGGTCCTGCACCCATTCCCAGACGTTGCCGGAAAAATCAAACGCTTGATAGCCGTTGTCGTTAGCGGTCGTGGCGAACGCACCGCCGTGGTCCGACCCATCGTAGTAACCAACCGGCGTCGAACCGGGATCGAACGGGTCGCCACTACTACGATAGTTCGCGTCGGACCCACCCAGCGAATCGCGACCAAAGCCGAATGTATGATTGACCTGCCCTGCTTCGTCCCACGCGGCCGCTTTGTACCACTCACTGTACGAACTCGCGCCGGGGACGCCGTCGTCCATTGGCAAACGAAACCCAACTCTCTTGATCAGCGCCGCCCGATCCACGGCGTTAAGATCACCGACCGCCCAGTCCTCCGACGTCGTGGTTACAGGATGCCACCCGTCCAAGTCCGGTGCCGGCGTTTCGGAATAGGCACGATCGCCTGGTGATAATCCGGACGAAACGGTCAACCAGTTGCAATACTTGACCGCACCGAACCACGTTACGCCGACAACGGGGTGTTCCGTGAAATCGACGGGAGCTAGTGCAACGGCGTACGCGCCGCCGACGAATTCGATTTGACCGGCGATACTCGGCGTGAACATTCGCACCGACCGCTCGCTGGAACCGACACCGCTCCCGCCGGTCGTGCTCGTGTTGAGATAGACGTCGCCGCTAGCGGTGTCGAAGTAGAGGTGCTCGCCGCGTTCGTTACCCGGGTTGGTCAGGGCGTCGTTGAGAAACGCTACGAACTCGTCGTTACGAATCTCGTAGCGGGTGATGCGGTAGTCGTGCGCCGGTCCGGTGGGCTGCTGATCGGCGGCGGGGATGAACACAAAGGAAGGCTCGCCCGCGAAGGAGAGCGATGGCCACACGCTCGCAATGGCGACGACCGCAGCAAGCCGCCAGCGTGCGTTACCACAAGTTGGACCGTGATGTTGCTGGAAACGATGCACCAAACCCCAATGCCTCCATGCCGATGCGGGTTGTTGCCACAGATTGTTACGGCCAAGCCGGGCTGTGCGGTCGGCTTCTAGCTGCCGTTTGACGGCACAACCCGCGCACAACGATCAATAGCAGGTATATCGGCTGTTTCGCGAATCAGGCCGCACGGTATTCGCCCGCGTACCACGGCGTCCCCCGAGTCTGATGTGGGACCGATTTTCCAGTCGGTCTTACGGGTCGCAAGAGACGCCCAACCTGCTGTAACATGGTCCTGCAACGACCTGTCCGCCCTGATAGACCGGCCTCTAGGGAACTTTGGTGAACACCAACTGCTCCAGACTCACGCTCCGACCCACGCCACCGGAGCCGCGTAGATATCGCTCGACATATCCGAGCTGATCATGGAAACGAACGCGCATCAGAACAGATCCGGACGACCCTGCAAATGGCCCAGCGGGATTGTCGAGGTTGTCGAGCTCCAAGGCCAGCATGTCGAACAGTCCGTCAATCGCATACGCACGAATCTCGGCGGTACGCACGGGTTGCCCGTTGACCGTCGCGCTGGTCACGATTCCATCGCGCACGACAACTTCGTAATAGCTTCCGTGCATCTGATAGCTGAGATCATAGCTGCGTACGCCGGAGGAATCCCAAAGCTGCTTGGCGTTCGCTAGGACTTCGTGCGTGAGCGGCTCCATCGGCTCGCGCAATACAAAAAATGCACCGATCAAGCCCAGCGGAAACGCCGCCATAGCCAACATGAAGTGGAGTCGCCTTCGTTTCACTTGTTTCCATCATCGGCAAACGGCATCACCGAACGGAATCCAGTACCGCGTATTCTTTGAGCGTGTTTAAGATGGGTTGCCTCAAACCGAGCCGCGACTGTCAGGGAGCGGTTTTTGCACCTGACACCGGACCGCTTCCTTGCGGGCGCGGCTCTGAAGGGGACTTCTTGAACACGTTCATAGCAAGTCGACAACTTTATGACCGAGTGTGAGCAGCTTCTTGAATAGTGCTTGTATTCAAGCACGTCGCCTCGAACCCGTCCGTGACGAAGGGCCGCGTCCCGATTAGGAGGCGGAAATCGCTATTGGATCACCGGCTGGAAGCCGGTGCCACACTTTTTCAACAGGCTGTTAGTGCTCTTCACGTGAGCCCGTCAACGTCATGATCGGCACGCGATCACCGTACAGCTCCTTCGCCCGGCGGATTAAGACGTCCTGTTGATGCCACGAAGATATCACGACCGCATCGAGGTCTGCCATGTCAACTTCCGAAGGACGACGCACGGGAAGACCGGTGACCACGGGATTGAGCGGGATTCGGTCGTCCATGATGCAGGAGACACGAACGCCGACTATGTCTTCGACTTGCCTCAGCAGCCACGGCGTGTGCGTACCCGCTCCGAAGATAGCGATTGGTTTCTTGGCACGTCGACCCAATCGCATCCAAGCAGCCCGAACCTGATCGCGCCGCTTGTCTATGCTGATCGGAAACTCCTGATCGATTCGGTCTTCGAAAATGTGGTGCTGTCCAACGTCGCCGGGAATGCAAAGGGCGGTGTATCGCCCCCCGATCTCACCGAGCCGCTCGAACCCTTCCTCTTTCGTTTCGAACCCGGCGGTGGATAAGAGTTGCTGCACCATGGCGGTATTGAACGACCATACACCGTGCGCCCCCGTGGCGTATCGATCCAAGCGTGACATCGGTGACCCATCGCCCTCGGGCAAGTCGATCGCGGTCACGAGGACCATCGAACGTCGACACCGCTGCCGGATTTGATGAAGTGCGCCGAGGGGATCAACCAAGTGGTAGAGCAAGCTCAGACAGAAGACGTAGTCAAATTGTTCGGACGGCACGTGACGCTCGAGGCTTCCGTGAACAAACTCGACCCGATCCGCGCCGATCACACCTCGCAACCAATCGGCGCGCTGCCAATTGTACCGGTTCCGCTCGACGCCCACGATACGGGCAGCGCCTCGCCGTGCGGCCCAGAACGAATACAACCCGTCCGCACAGCCGACATCAAGCACGCTCGATCCCTCAAGCGAATCCGGCAATCGCGAGGAAAGCCAATCGATCATCGCCCGATTGTTGTCATCGACGGCGCGCAAGACGGGGTTGGCATCGTAGTCTTCGGGAAATCGCGTGCGAACACTCGGCGTGATTTGGATATCGTTGTACCACAAGCGTCGGGCTCGGACTTCCTGTTCGATCGAAGTTGTCGTCGATATGCTCATGTACGAGAGTATCGGCTGTTGACGTGTGAGCCATCAGCGACCCGCAGTCGCCGCCCGCCAGTGCTCTGTCACGACTTAACTAACGGGTTCGTCCGATCCGAACCGCGACCGTTAGGGAGCGATTTCAAGCTGTCCCGATAGGATTTACGGCGTCCGCTTCCTTACGGTCGCGGCTCGGTAAACACGTCATTCCAACCGTGACAGAGTACTACTGACCCTCGGGGCGAACCGGAAGCGGCGGCGAAAAGTTGAACCGCCGGGCCTGCATCATGAATCGTAGCGGGTTCTCGTACACAAGCTTGTGAATGGTCATGGCGTCGTGTCCGCGGGCACGCAGGGTGCGGATCAACTCGGGCATGTTCATCGGATTGCTCGGGCCCCAGTCGCCGGCGCTGTTGGCCATGATTCGGTCGGTTCCGTGTCGCTCGATCATGTCCACAGCCCGGTCGGGAGTACACTTGGTCGTGGGGTACAGGGTCATGCCGACCCAAAACCCGGCCTCACGCGCGTATTGGATCGTGTGTTCCTCAACGTGGTCGATCAAGACCCGCTCGGGTTGAATGCGGGCGTCGCTTGTAAGGATGTCCACGATCATTCGCGTGCCGCGCAGCTTGTCTTGAAGATGCGGCGTGTGGACCAGGATGAGTTCATTGGTCTTCATGGCCAGGTCAACCTGCTCCTCGAAGATGGTCACTTCGTTCTTCGTGTTCTTGTTGAGTCCAATCTCGCCGACGCCGAGCACGCCGGGTCGATCGAGAAATTCGGGGATCATCGCAATCACTTCGCGCGAGAGTGAGACGTTTTCGGCTTCCTTGGCGTTGATGCACAGCCAGCACATGTGATGGACGTCGAACTGAGCGGCGCGAGCTGGCTCATACTCGGTAAGCTGGCGGAAGTAATCAGCAAAGGCTTGGGACGACCCGCGATCGAACCCGGCCCAGAATGCCGGCTCAGAAACCGCGACGCAACCGGCCCGGGCCATGCGGACGTAGTCATCCGTCGTTCGCGAGACCATGTGAATATGCGGGTCTATGTAATACATGAATATGGCCTCCGTGCGTGGGCAAGACCGATGCGTCAACTAATCACGATGCGGAAGATCATGGCGGCGGAGCCATGGCGGGTCAACGGTGCGTGGATTTCAGGACGCGGAGTCGCCGGAATTGCGAGAAGACGTTCGTGCCCTGGGGCAGCGAATCGTTGCACGAACATGCCGGAACACGCCTCGAAACCGTTTCGCCGCCAACTACGCTCGAAGATCGGTCGCCGTTCGGTGGACACCGTCCGAGCGTCTGCTATCCTACGGGGCTCGATTTCGCTCAATGGAACGGAGCCGGATCAAACAATCGGGTACCGAGCGAACGGCGACGGGGTCTTCCCAGTCCGCGCCGTCTTCCTACAACCGACGAGGTGTTGAGTATTGTTAGGCCAGTCACGCTCGATCATGGGCTTATGGACCGGTGGCGCGGAAGCATGAACGAAGATACGGCATACGCGATCACGCTGCACTCAATCTTCACCGAGGGAATGCTATACCTATGGGGCAGCCGCAGGGCTGAGGATGATGTCGACGCACCTTCCCGCTTCATGATATCGAACCCCGCCACCGCCTCTGACGCCGCCGGTCGTGACCATTTCGACAACTGGCATCCTGCTCGCGCTATTTCGGCCTCCACCCTCCGGCGCATTGCGGGGGACGTGTACGACGGCCTGCTCGTTTCCGGTTCGACTGATGCTGAGCTTACGTTGCGACTTCCGAGTCGTGGCCCATCGGAATCAATCGACGAAACGAGTGACGAACAGCGGCCGGAACCATCGGACGACGCCTCGCCGCTACGCACGACAACGGTACCGGCGTTGGCGTTCGGAGCCGCCGACGCCATCGATCTGTTGACCAGCGACTCAGCGGCGGGCGGAGCCGACATCGCTTTCGGCGACTCCATTCGTTTCTGGTCGCGTGCGGCGGACCTTGTGCTCGAACTATTGGCCAATCAGCGATTCGTACCCTCGATCCACCACGGCGCCGGCGAACGCTTCCTTGCCTATTGGCGTGTCGTCGTTGACGACAAGGAAACATCAGTGCGTCTCGGCAAACTGATCGCCTCCATGCCACCAATCTGTCGCGCTCTTCCGACCTCCGACACGCCAATCCAAGCGTCTACGTTGACGGAAAACTTTCTTTGGACTTCCGTCGACGCGCTGGTGCGACGATGCATGGACGGCGACGAGCTGACCCACGCCATCCACGATCGGAACGATGAGCACTGCTCACCCCAAATGCTCTGGCTTCGATCGCTGGTCGGTCCGCATCCGACACTAAGCGGCGAGCCGGATGAACAGCAACGCACGCTCGAAACCGTACGCGGTTGGCTCACCAAGTTGGAACCCTCGATCAAAGACCGAACGAGCCGGACGTGCGTCCAACTGCACGCACCGGACGGCGATGCTGAGGACAGCCGGCGCGGTCGCCAGCGCGGGTGGCGATTGACCCTGCACGTTCAAGCCGTCGAAGACGAAAGCTTGATCATCGACGCGGAAAAGCTATTTGATCCCGGCGCCGACGATGACCCGCGCATTCTCAAACGACCGTTCGACAACGCCGCCGCCGAGTTACGTCAGGCCGTCGGCGTCGCCGCGCGTCGCTTTCCACCGTTAGCGCCGTGCGCAGAACCGGACGGCCCGGTGTCCGTACCGCTATCGCTCGAAGAAGCGTACACCTTTCTCCGCGACGTGACGCCAATTTTGGAAATGGAAGGTTTCGGCGTTTGGGTGCCACGGTGGTGGCGTAACGATCAACCCAAGTTGCGCCTTTGGCTAGACGTCAGACCGATCGCCGGTTCTTCGTCAACAGCTACGTCCGGAATGGGGCTTGACGCCCTTGTCGAGTACGACTGGCGGGTAGCGGTTGGTAACGATGAGATGACCGCCGAGGAGCTCCTCGAACTCTCCTCCGCGAAAGACCCGTTGGTGAAAATCCGCAATCGTTGGACCGAGGTACACGCGCCCGACGTGGCCGCAGCGCTGGCATTTTTGAAACGTCAGCGTTCCGGCACGATGACGGTGTTTGAAGCACTGCGTCAAAGCTACGTCGCGGACGATCTCAACACCGGAATCGCAGTCGGGGGACTGCGGACGCACGGATGGGTCAGCAAATTACTTGACGCCACGAACGCCTGCGAATCAATAGAACATCTCGTGCCGCCGAAGCACTTCGTCGGCGAGCTTCGTCCGTATCAGCTTCGCGGATTGGAGTGGCTTGGTTTTCTGAAACACGTGGGCATCGGCGGGTGTCTGGCTGACGACATGGGTCTGGGTAAGACGATCCAACTGATCGCGTTGTGGCTTTATGAACGCGAATCTGATCAACCGGTCGGTCCGACCCTTCTGGTCGTGCCGATGTCCCTAGTGGGTAACTGGAATCGGGAAATCGAGCGGTTCGGGCCGTCGCTGCGCACGATGATCCATCACGGCGCAGAACGTCTGTCCGGCGATGAATTCGTCCGCGAGGTGTCCCGCCACGACGTGGTCATCAGTACCTACGGGCTGATTCACCGCGATTGGAAACACCTTGACGAGGTCTCGTGGTTCCGCATCGCTTTGGACGAAGCCCAGAACATTAAGAACCCGGCCGCCAAACAGTCCATCGCCGTTCGATCGCTTCGGGCGGTACACAAACTGGCGCTCACCGGTACGCCGGTCGAAAATCGCCTGAGCGAACTATGGTCGATCATGGAATTTCTGAACACGGGCTATATCGGTACGGCCGCAGATTTCCGCCGCAGATTCGCCGTCCCCATCGAGCGTCACCACGACGCCGATCGGGCGACGCGCCTGCGGCAGCTCATCCGACCATTCATCCTCCGGCGGCTCAAGTCCGATCCAACGATCGAAGTCGACCTGCCGGCGAAGATGGAAAT
Organism: Phycisphaerae bacterium; assembly: GCA_029260075.1. GTDB lineage: Bacteria > Planctomycetota > Phycisphaerae > UBA1845 > UBA1845 > OFTM250. The sequence continues at coordinate 153,356 of JAJDDY010000023.1, read as the reverse complement.
GAAGGTGTTTTGCAATCTTACCGAAGAGCAAGCCGCCCTATACAAGACCGTGGTCGACGGCATGCTAGGCGCCATTGATGAGGCCGGCGGCATCCAACGCCGTGGACTGATCTTGGCGGCGCTTGTGCGTCTCAAGCAAATCTGCAACCACCCGGCGCAGTACCTCGCCGACGGGTCCAGCCTACCCCACCGTAGCGGCAAGTGCGACCGGCTAACGGAGATGCTCGAGGAGGTCATCGCCGAAGGCGACCAAGCCATCATCTTCACGCAGTTTCGGCAAATGGGTGCCCTGCTTCAGCCACTCTTGCAAGACACGCTAGGATGCGGCGTGCAGTTCCTTCACGGTGGTACGAACCGAAAGGCGCGAGACGCCATGGTCGAGCGATTCCAGACCGAAGGCGACGCAATGCCGCTGTTCATCCTATCCCTCAAAGCCGGCGGATACGGTTTGAACCTGACGGCAGCGAGCCACGTGTTCCACTTCGACCGCTGGTGGAACCCCGCCGTCGAGGACCAAGCTACGGACCGCGCCCACCGAATCGGTCAGACGAAGCGCGTGCAGGTCCATAAATTCGTGAGCATCGGAACGCTCGAAGAGCGCATTGACGCCCTGTTGGAGACAAAACGATCATTGGCGGACCATGTGGTCGGCGGCGGGGAGGAATGGCTTACGGAACTCTCCACCGATAAGCTACGTGAAGTGTTTGAACTATCGCGTGAAGCCGTCGCAGAGCGCTAGCGATTTGTCATCGATCCGTTGACGGGTTCGGCCGAGCCGCGACCGTGAGGGAGCGTTTCCGTCCGGTCACCACAGGCTTTCAATCGTCCGCTTCCTTACGGGCGCGGCTCAGTACGCCCGTCATTCGACGTGCAACACACCGCCGGCGTCATCGGGTGCCATGGCCAAGCGCCACACGGACAGACCGCACGCTGGAACGAGAGAACACACATGAACATGAACCCGGCGAAATCCAATAACGACGACGGACGGAACGACAAGGAATTCGCGCCGAAACAACCCGTTGCTGATCGGACGGATTCCGGCGGCGACTTGCCACCAACGCTAAAGATCGTACCAACGATATATCCGACCTCGCCGCCGCCCGAAGAATCCCTCGAACAATTCTGGCGACTGGGCGAAGCATTCCAGGACTTGTCGATTCAGGTCCGAATGCCCGAGCGACCGCTAGCCATCCTGGAAAACCTGGGCCCATCACCCTTCGAACGCGGCGAGTTTCCGCTGATCGGTTTCCTTGCCACAACGTACGACAAAGTCAGCCGCTACGCCTGCGAACGCGGCACGGGAAAACCCGGATTAGTCGAGTAGGACTTCGGCGGATGCGGATTGACGGCCTCAGTGCAGTCTGCCGCTTCTGAAGATCGCCCATCCGAGCCCCAAGCCAAGCACGCCGGCCATCAAGAAGCCGGCCACGCCGATGTACCGCACTTCGATGCCCAACACGGTGGTGTCACTACCCACACCGAGGACAACGGAACTACCGATGATGATGGCAGCAATCACAACAGCGAACGCCAAACGATTTCCGGACCGATCGATCTCGCGAATCAGACGCTCGATGTTCTCATGCCGTACATTGATTTCGATCCGACCGGTGGACATGCGGCGCAGGGTCTCGCGAATTTGACCGGGAGCCCGCCGTAGAATGCTGAGCACGTCCCAACCCAATCGCACCGAGCTTCGTGCGATCTGTGCGGGCGAGATGCGCTCGGTGAGCAGACGTTTGATTCTCGGCGTCATATGCTCAAGCAAATTGAGGTCGGGGCTAAGCTTCGTCGCTACGACACCGAGTGTACTGAGGGCCTTGATGAGCCCGGCGAGATCGCGCGGCACGACGACATCGTGGCGGCGCATGACATCAGAAAACTCCGCGAAGAGCGTGGAGAAGTCCAGTCGCTTGACGGGAAGACCGGCGTACTTGTGGGCCATCTCTTGTAGCGAACGGCAAAGGTTGCGGCGATCCGTGTGTTCACCCAGCGCGCCCATGTCCGCCAGCGTGTCCACAGCCGCATCGAACTCGTTGTTCGCGCAGGCGTAGATGAGCACCACCAAGTCGTCCATCAGCGATTGCGTGATCGTCCCGACCTGACCGAAGTCGATCAGCGCGACACTGGCCGGTGGCTCGACCAAGATGTTTCCGGGGTGTGGATCGGCATGAAACACGCCGAGTTCGAAGATCTGTTCCAAGTAGCAGTCGATGAGTCGCTTCCCGATGAGCGGGCGGTTGATGAGCGAGTCGTCGCCCTCGGCCAGCACGACGTCGAGGTTGCGGCCTGCGATCGCGTGCATGGTCAGCACGCGCGGACCGGAAAGCGACCACACGACTTCCGGAACGCGAACGCCCTGGCGATTGCGAAAGGCGTGGCCGATTCGTTGCGTCGTGGCGGCTTCGTTGATGTAGTCGAGCTCCCGCGTCAGCATGCGGTCGAGTTCGTCAACCAGCATCGTTGGGTGATACATCCGCAGTTCCGGCATTACGCCTTCGAGCGACTCAGCCAGCCACGCAAGCAGGTGCATATCCAGTCGGATGACCTCGGCGACGTCGGGGCGCTGCACTTTGACGATTAGGTTGGCGCCATCCAAACCCTTAGCCCGATACACCTGCCCAATCGACGCGCTGGCGATGGGCTCGTCGCCGATACTGCTGAAACATTCCGAAACAGGGCGTGAGAGCTCGCGCTCGATAATGTCCATCGCCACGGACGAATCGAATGGTGGCACCTCATCTTGCAACGATCGCAACTCGATCGCGACCTCGGGCGGCACCAGGTCCAGCCGCGTGCTCATGATCTGACCCAGCTTGACGAACGTCGGCCCGAGTTCAGTGCAGACCTGAGCAAGCCTTCGCCCCATTTCCGACCCGCCCTGCTGCGGCGGCTCGGCCATGGCCTTTCGACCAAGCATCCAGACAGGCACGAATCTAGTCAGGTTGATCTGCGCGACGATGAAGCCGAACCCGTGGCGCGTGAGCACCTGAGCGATGAGTCGCAAGCGATTGAGGCTACGAACGCTTCGTGTGAGTTGAATCGGCGTCATCATGCCGTAGGGTCGCCCCTGACGGCCCGCGCGTCAATCGCACCGACGTGAACACCGACATGAAGCAGAGACTCGACCGTTACCACGGCAGTTTGTTGAGATCGACGTTGCCGCCGGTCAGCACTACGCCTACATGGTTGAGGCCGCTCACGGCTCGGAACTGATCGCAAAGCACAGCGGCCACCGCGACGGCGGAGCTGGGCTCGATAATGATCTTCATTCGTTCCCAAACGAGCCGCATGGCGCTGACGATCTGGACTTCGGTAACCGTAATCACTTGCTCGACATGATCGCGCACGATCGGCCAAGTGTTTTCGCCCATGCTGGTCAACAAACCATCTGCTATGGTGTCCGGGCTCGTCTGGGGGATCATCCGCCCCGCCGCCATCGACCGGGCGGCGTCATCCGCTCCGGCGGGTTCCGCCGCAAACAGGCGCATGTTTGCGTCGACGCCTTTAGCTGCGATGCACAGCCCGGACATAAGCCCCCCGCCGCCAATCGGCGCGATGATCGCATCCAACCGATGATCGACCTGCTCGATGAGTTCGAGCGCAACCGTCCCCTGACCGGCGATAATAAACGGATCGTCGAACGGTGAGATGAGTGTGGCGCCGGTTTCCTGAACAGCCTCGTCGGCAAGCGCTTGCCGAGCCGTAAGATTCGGCTCGCACGGGTAGACCTTGGCGCCGTACCCCTCAACCGCCGCACGCTTCACAGACGGCGCGGTGCGGGGCATTACGATGTGTGCATCGATCCCTCGAATGGCGGCCGCACGCGCAACGGCTTGAGCATGGTTTCCCGAGCTGTGCGTTACGACACCGCGTGCCGCATCCTCGGGTGAGAGATTGAGAATGGCGTTGCATGCACCGCGCGTCTTGAAGGCACCGACTTTTTGGAAATTCTCGCACTTGAAGCTCAAGCTTCGACCCGCAAGCGAATCGAGCGTACTGGAAGTCATCACGGGTGTGACATGGGCGTGGGGCGCGATCCGTTCCTGGGCGTCGCGTACGTCCTGCAGACCGGCTGCGTATCTGGGCATTGGCTTGAATCCTCCGATCCTGCGTGTATTCATGCGCGGTTTGATCGTAACAACGTCTCCGAAAGCGCATCATACGCGAACCGTCGAGATCCGGCCAATCCCGCGCTCCACGACCCGCACGTCGCCTTACCCCTTCGGCTTAGCAGGCTGTTGAACAAGTGTGGCACCGGCTTCCAGCCGGTGATCCATTAGCGATTTCCGCCTCTTGACGGGGACAAGTCCCGTTGTCACGGGTGTGTTCGCGGCGACGTGATTGAATACCAGCCTTAATCAACAGGCTGTCAGTCTCGCATTTGAGATCGTGCGCTGTACCATGCGAAAAACGAGCGATCGTCGCGAACGCCAAGCGAAGCATTGAACCGCTCCGATCGACCGAGTACGGAGAGACCCGCGTGCCAGCCGAGGTCACCAAACGCCCTATGCACATCGAACGATTCATCTTCGTAGTAGTCCTTCTCAGCATGACCGGGATGCAAACGACGAGCGGAGCAGACGCACGCGAAGATCAACCGGCGAGTGCCTCGACGGTGCTTCGTGTAGCCACGCTCAATTTGGCGCACGGTCGCGGCCTATCGGTCAGTCAATTCACGCCCACAGTCGAGGAATTCCGAACGAACATCGAAGCGATAGCCGTAGCAATCCGAACCAAGAATCCGGACGTAATCGCTTTGCAGGAGGCGGACGGACGATCGGCATGGAGTGGACTGTTTCATCATGTGGACTACATCGCCGACCGCGCCGGCTATGAGTTCGTCCACCACGGAATACACTTTGAAACCGGAATCGGAGATTTTTCGGTCCGGTACGGCACGGCGCTACTGTCAAATCGCCCATTGCGATCGAAAGCGTCGCACCGCTCCATCGTGCATCAGTTCCACACCAAGGGGTTCGTCACGGCCGAATTGGACTTCAGTGGTCACCTAGTCGTCGTCGTCTCGCTTCACCTCGACTCTTCGTCAGCGGATGCACGGCGCCAAGAGGCAAGGAATATAATCGACATCTTGTCCGCACTGAAGCAACCGCTAATCGTCATGGGCGACTTCAACAGCCGCTGGACGTCGGAAACCGACGCCGTCCGAATGATCGCAACGCGACTCAAACTCCAGGCGTTCCAACCCGACTCCAACAACGGCACACATTCACAGTTAGCCGAGTCCGTTGACCGGCCAACACTGCTAACGTTTCCGTCGAACGCCCCGGTCCGGCGTATCGATTGGATTCTCATCTCACACGCGCTTGAATTCGTCGACTACGCCGTATGGCCCGAAAAAATATCCGACCATCTCGGCGTCGCCGCCACGATTCGATGGCGACTACCATAGCGCGCGGGCCGTCAAAAACTCGGACGGCCGACGCGCAACCACGTTCATACCCGCCGCGCTTCGGCGCGATGCGTATCGTCTCGCGGACCCCCAAGACTCAGTCCTTGATGCGACCGCTGAGTCGCGCGACCTGCAGTTCGAGGCGTTTGATCTCGCGCATGATCGCGTTCTTGACCAACTCCATCCAAAACCAGATCTTGAACATCGAAACAGCCGCGATGCAAAGGAAGAAGCCAAGCCCCCAAAGCTGCATGTCGCGCGGATCCTCAGTCTTGAAGAACTGGATGGCTGACACGACGCTCAGCGCGAAAAACACGAGCGACCAGAACATCGTTAACCACATAAGCCACCGGTGTCGACCGCGAAAGGCTTCCACGACCATCGCAAACATGGACGGCTCACCCCCGAGGTCGTCGAGAGCATCGGCGTCTTCCTTGCTGAGCGCCGCACGAATTTTCTTGTCTAGTTCATTCATGATCTCTTCCTTTCTAATGACTTCCTAAGACCATTTCTTGCGTGATGAAGTCGGGACTTCACCGTGCCCACGGCCACGTCGAGTACGCGGGCGATTTCCGCCACGCCGATCCCGTCAAGGTAATGAAGCGACAGGATGGCTCTTTGCTGGCTAGGTAGCTGCCTGAGCGCGACCCTCAGTCGGTCCACGTCGTCCGCCGAGTCTCCATCGACGGTGCGAGGCTCGTAGTCCGTAACGGTATCGCCCTGCAACTCTTTCGCAGCCTTTCGCTGCGCGCTTCGACGGCGGATCCAGTCGGCACATTTGTTGCTGACGATTCGATAGGCCCACGATCGAAAACGAGCGGGATCGTCGAGTCGCCTTATTCCGCGTACAATGGCCAGCCAGGAATCTTGCACTATGTCGCGCGCAGCGTCGCGCTCCGACGTCAGTCGCCATGCGAAACGTGCCAATCGAGGCTGCCACCGACTAACCAGCGTCTTCAGCGCCGCGTCGTCGCCGTCCTGACACTGCAACACCAGCAACTCATCCTGAATGTCCTCATGTGTTCTTCCCATGGGCATCACAACTACAGTCGCACAGCTCGCCGGCGGGTTCAACACTTCTCCAGAGTTTTTCGCGCGGGCGATGCACCCGATCCACAAGAGGGCTTGGCGGTGTCGAACACGTCCGTACCGCCCAAATGGCCGAAAGGTTATCAGCCCAATGCAAGGCGTGAGGACAAGAAGGGCGCGTGCGACAAGTGACTCACGCGTGAACGTCGGGTTCGCGTTCGACGGATGGCTCAATATCCGGTTGCGGCTTCCTGCCACATTCCGGGCACAGACCGGTTACGCTACCGCGCAGGTCGTATCCGCACCCGCCGCAAATCGACCCGTCATACGGAAAGACTCGCCAGCGAAGTCGACGGAACACCGATCCCGAAACGAGAACTGCGACCATGATCGACAGAAGTAAGCCACCGTCGATGACCGCGCTCGGATGCTTGAACAGAGCGTCCATGCGCATTGAATTCATGGCAAAACCGATGACGTAGTTGCCCGCAAGAATGAACAGAAAGATGAGCACCGGGAGCAAGAGAAGCGTGATGAGTCCCGCGAGTGCGACCGGCAAACGGCGCTGGCGCATCAGAAGCTTCTTGCGACCTCGCGAACGAGAGTTCCCCACGTCAACCGCTCGATCAACTTCGGTTCCGTTCGTTGCCGCTTTGTCCGACCTCATGGGACCACCAACACGTCACACGCCTACGACCATGCGAGCCAACCCACATAGTCGCAAACGATCGTCACGGCCAACGTACACGGACGCGCGCAGATCGTCTACACGTACGCTTCCACAAGAACTGTTGCCCAATGGCCATCCCCGCCGCTACCATATTCGTCGTCATGCGATTACGAATTCATACAGTGTTGGGCGTGTTCGCGGTGCTGTCATCCACGCCATTCGCTCTACAGACGCACGGCGAAGTCACTATCGGCAAGCTGGCGCCTTACCCCACACCCATCACCAACAACGCCGTCACAAGCGTCTGCACGAATGGAGCATGCACGATCTACAGCTTCATGGGAATGACTCGCCCCACCGACCCCAAGTCCATCACCCCCGCGTCGTACAAACTGTCGTCTCCCGGAACCGGTCCGTGGATTCGTAGCGCCGACGCACCTCGCCTGAACGGTCTGGCGAAGATTGCTGCCTCGGCTGCGACATGTAACGGCCACGTGTATTTGATCGGCGGGTATACGGTTGAAGGCAACAAGGAAACTTCGGAACACCGGTTCTTTCGATATGATCCAAAGCGTGATCGGTTTGTGTGTCTGACCGACGTACCCATACCGGTCGATGACACGGTCGTGGGCGTCTACCAAGATCGATATATCTACTTGATCAGCGGGTGGCATGGCCCTGCGAACGCCAACACGAATGCGGTTCAGGTTTACGACACGAAAACGGGTAGATGGCAACAAGCGACAGCCGTCCCCGCCGCCGGAAGGTTCGGCCACGCCGGGGGAGCGGTCGACAATATGCTCGTCATGATTGACGGATGCGCCTCGACGCCGGGCTATCCTATTCAGCATGATACCTGGGTCGGTCGCATTTCGCGCGATGATCCTACGAGCATCGCTTGGAAATCCGCGCCCCCGAGTCCGTTTCGCCCCACGTATCGTGCGGCCAACTCGATGGCCAGTCGAAATGCTCAAGCCGAAGAAAACCGCGATGCGAACATAACTTCGACGCAGAAGACCATGGAACTATCGTTGCGAACGCCGCCACGCTCGCCATTTCAAGGCGGCATCATATTCGTCGGAGGAACGGACCGACCGTACAACTACAACGGAACAGGATACGATGGACACGCATCCCGACCGCTCGACCAGATAGTCACGTTCGATCCACTTCATTCGCGGTGGACGAAATTGGGTGGCCGGAGCAAGTTAGACGCCGCCCGTGTCAACTCAACGAATACGCGGAAGATCGACGCTCCTACAAACTCAACCACGAAACGCAAGGGCATACCACCGCCGACCATGGACCATCGCGGTTTGGTGTGGTTCGACGGTGTATGGGTTACCGTTGGCGGAATGACCGGACCCGCAACCGCCACGACACTCGTCAAGTCAGTCACGCTGACACCGGACTAACGCATCACGCGAAACTACGGCTTTGTCACGACTCAAGTGACGGGTTCGTCCGATCCGGCCCGCGACCGTGCGGGAGCGTTTTCAAGCCGGCACGGGCTGATTTCAAACGTCCGCACCGTTACGGGCGCGGCTAAGTAAACTCGTCATTCGATGTCTGACGGAGCACTACGGACAGAGTGTGGACGAGACCGGTGCGAACGGGTAGCCGAATCCCAGGAACGCATCCTGTGCGAACAGGACATCGGTGATGCCGACTAGCCCATCGGGGATGGCCGGTACGAGATCGACCCGCGCCTTGCTCGGGGCACCCGGATCGCTGACAAACTTCGTCAAAATGGCTACAACGTCCGTAGCAAAACCCACGATGCCGTCAGGTGGTGGGCACGGCGAAGTAGCACAGTTCTCCACGACATCACCAAAGACACTCGTGCCCACGCCCAGCGGAATGGAAAACGACGTCGGATCGCTAACGGAACAGACCGCGTTGACCTCGTCGACTTGATAAGTCGCGCCCGGAACGATCCAACTACTCGCTACGTTGATGGTGCCAAGAGCGCCCCAATCGGCAAAAAACGGTTCGCACGCTAGCCCCGCCGACCGAAGCGTGGGGAAACCCGGCGCCCCCGCGGGGTCGATCGTTCCGGGGTTCTCACTGATCAGCGCCGATTCGGCAAGCCACATGGACTGACCGTTAAGCACATCGAACGGAACGGGCAGGTCAACAGCGACAACCCGAATCGCCGTCAGCTCACCCGGGTTGTTGGGGCGAATCGAAAGGTAACGGTTCTTCGAAACAACGACAGCCTCGCTCAATATGGGATTACTGGTCGGGCACGTGAATCCGGGACCGACGTCCAGGCACGTTCGCGTGTTGCGGTGGTTCAAAATGCTCGGAATGGTCGCGGACGGCTGAAATCGATTCGCGCACTGAAGTCCCGAGTTCATCGTAAACCCACTGCACGAACAGTGCGAGGCGTTCCAGTTGTGCCCGATTTCGTGGGCGGACAAATCAGTCGCGCATCCGAAGCTTCCGCAGCAATCAGACTGTACCACGCTGTATCCAAAATTCGTGGAGCAAACGACGCCGACCCATGCGATACCGATCACGCTTCCGTCAATGTTCTTACCCGTGAACATCTCCACCGTATCACGTGCGATGGTCGTGTGATTGTTGCGCCACTGCGTCCGGACCTGATTGAGCAGCGTGTTGGGGTTCGTACTATCGTATGGCGCACCGGAGACTGTGCGGATGATGGTTGTCACAATCTGGTGCTCGATGCCCACATCCCGGATGTACTGGATGTTCATCGAGTTGATGACGCTTTCCATTCGCGCCGTGGTCCCCGAACCCCAGCGCTGAAAAAACTCGAAGTCGGCATCTACGGCCACTTCGGCAATGAACGACTGACCACCACTGAGCACGACACCGGACGCCGATCCCTTCGCCTGTTGTTCGTTGTGTTCGATCGCCAAGCATTGCCCGTTGCTTGGAATCACATCGACGCCGCGATAGATCACGTATTCATCCACAGCCGCATCAGCCAGGCGTGCCTGCACGGGTTCGATCCAATACTGCGTATCGTTTGGCATCATGATCCGTGCATACAGACCCTCCTCCAACAACGACGCCGCCACGACACTGCCCTCAATCCCAACGACCGTACCGCGAAGTGTGCGAACGGGCGGCGGCTCCAGCGTCACGTAAGATCCGCCTTCGACTTGAGCCTTCAATTCGAAGCCGTCAGACCGAACCGAATGCGGCAGGAGTTCCAACGTGCGGTCCACGCCATCGATCGCGACCGTAGTCCGAACGCGGGCCCCAACCGTGCCGTCGATCGAAAGTCGCACCAAGCGACCATCCTTAAGATCCATTGCTGCAGCCAGGCGATCCAATCGCTCGCCGCGATCAGAAACGACCTGTCGCCCCTGCGCCGCCGCAGTCGACTGACCGACCGACACAGCGGTCAGTGCCAGTGTCAAGACAGACATTCGCACTACCATACTTCGGCCGATGATCGAAATGCTCACCCGACGAGAACGACGTGGGTGCTCGATGGTAGTGTTAGTAACAGACGTTGGTGAATCGTGGTCGCACAATTCTCGTGTCATATTTGGTCTTCTTCCTCGTTACGGCACGATGCCTTGTTCTTGACGCCTTGGTATCAAACGATATCGCACGTTCCGGACGTGCGACAGCGACCTGCATGATACCCGATGGCTCGACCCGATTCAAATACCGATGCGGGAGCCATCATTATCGCGATCGAAATCGTCACCGTCCGATTTTCGAGCTACGACGTTTCACTACAACTGTGCAGGTCCACAATCGCGACGACCGTAGCACGCGACCATTTTCGCACATCACTCCACGACGACCTCACAATCGGGAAGTGCGCCGAGAAACCGCCGCCCATACGGCTTCGTGCGTACGCGCGGATCGAGAATCGCTACGATGCCGGTATCGTTCTGTGTTCGGATGAGTCGACCGACCCCCTGCCGGAATTTGAGCACAGCTTCCGGCACTTGAAAATCCATGAACGGATTGCCCCCGGTTTCGCGGATTCGCTCGATCCGGGCTTCAGTCATGGGTTCGTTGGGCACGGCGAACGGCAGCTTCACGATGATCACGTTCCGCAGCGCCGGACCGGGTACATCCACGCCAGTCCAAAACGTGTCGGTACCGAACAATACGCCTCGCTGCGTCGCGCGGAATTGATCGAGCATAAGCGTACGCGGCACGCCCGCACCATGAACGAAGAACGGCATCTGTTGGTCTTCGAAAAACGATGCCAAACGCTCGGCACAGTCCCGCAACATGCTATAGCTCGTAAACAACACGAACGCCCCACCGTCGGTCTTGCGAACGTATTTGGAAATCGCCGTACACGCCGCTTCGGTGAACACCGCGCCGTTACTAGGGTTCGGCATCGATCGCTCCACATACGTCGTAAGCTGCTCGCGAAAATTGAACGGCGAACCGAGTATCAACTTCGTGGCATCGTCGAGGCAAAGTCGACTGGACATATACGCGAACGGATCGTCCGTTCCCGACGTCAACGTGGCTGACGTCAACACCACGCTTCGAAGTCGGTCGAACAACTGCGCCCTTAGCTGCGGGCCGATGTCAATCGGACGGGCACTGAGCGTCACACGGCCAGGCAGCCCGGAGCTCGGACGTGCATCGCCCCTCGCTCGCGGGTTCTGCGGGCTCATCCAATACACCCAATCGACCCCTCGCTGCTCGTGCCAATTCTCAACCGCGATCGAAATCGCCTTGCACCGTTCCATCAACGACGACAGTTCCGAACGATCCTCCTCGTCGACCATCCCCTCGCGTAGCTCGCGAATACCGTCACGAAGGTCGATCAGTCCATGCGATAACCCCTGATCAACCGGCGGCGGCTCGCGCAGGCGACCGTTGAAATTCCCCTGCGATACAAACCATGCCATGAGGTTCGCGAAGTATACCGCCGCCACACCGCGAACCTGAGCAACCAGGCGTATGACCGGCTTGCCCGGTTTGGTCGCTACAGCCCCGCGCTGCGTTTTCTCGTTGAACAGCATGTTCAACAAGTGGTGTACCTGCGTGCTCGACGTGCCAAAACCCATGTGCTCGCCGGCGACACGTTCAACCGTGTGGGCCTCGTCAAGTATCAGATAGTCGTAATCCGGAAGAATCGAGGCGTGTACACCGCGCGGCGCGGCGTCACCTTGCGCAGCAGGTCCCGAACCGGGTGAGGCGCCGTTGGCCCGCTTGTCATCACGCTGATCGACGGATTCTTTTTCTGCGGGAAGCGTTTCGCCGGCCGCCTGTTGCCGTACCGCGAGATCGGAAAAAAGCAAAGCGTGATTGACAATGAGCAATTGGGCGGCGGCGGCCTCCTTGCGGGCTCGTTGGTAGAAGCACTTGGCATAATGTGCACACTTTCGACCGAAGCAGTCGTCGCCGTCGCTTCTCACTCGCTCCCACACAGAGGGATCGGGTTGACGAGACAGGTCTGCGAGCGAACCGTCCGCCGTCTTGTAGGCCCAATCCTCCAACGCCCAGAGCTCCGAACGCTGCCCCTTTGTGTCGAACAGTTTATCCTGCTTCGCGCTCGATCGCGTCAGGCGGCGAAGCCCGACGTAATTCGAACGCCCCTTCACCAAGACAGCCGAGAAGTCTTTACCGAGTGCCGACCGGAGGAAGGGTATATCTTTATTGAACAGTTGCTCTTGAAGGGCGATCGTGTGGGTGCTGATGACGACGCGGCCACCGTTGTTCATGACGCGATCGATAGCAGGAATCAGATAGGCGAAACTCTTGCCGACGCCGGTGCCAGCCTCAACCAGAAGATGTTCACCCGCCTCAAACGCGTCAGCCACCGCACCGGCCATCTCGATTTGCTGAGGGCGCGGCTCGTAACCCGGCAACTCGCGCGCGATGCACCCCTCCTTGGATAGCAAATCTGCACACGCCATGATGCGACATGGTACCGTCCGATCTGACGTGCGTCATCAGAATCGAACGGCAAATCCCGCGCCCGCTATCAAGTCCGGCGCTTCTTCAGTCAAACCGAACCCGACGCGGATATCGAATTGGAGGTTGTCGCTGATCAAAAACGTGAATCCGCCGTTGAGCACGTGCGCCGCGTCCGCCCCGTCGCTCGCCGGGTAGGCGCCAAAATACTCGATGTAGCTCCCGAGCGATTCCGACAGTGTCGCAGCCACTGACAACGACGCGCCGGCCTGAACAAAACGGTCTCCCTCCTGCGTGGGCAGTGTCAAGTTGATATTGCCAGCCACCGAAAACGAATCGCTCACATCGTAAGCCCAAAGCAAACTGACCGCGGGATCGACATCGTCTGAAGTGGTCGGCGCACCGCCAACCGGCAAGGACAGTTCGGCGATAACGCCGAAGTGCGGACGCCAGCCCTCCTGGTCGACGAGTTTCAATTTGAGCCCCAGAGCAAGGTCGCTAGCCCCTTCCGTTGTGTCCTCGATTGATCTCAGACCGGCCCGAGAGACCAGGAGCTCATCGGACGACGTAAAACCATCCCAGCCGATGCGAAGCTCGAGGTCGTCCGCCACACCGGCGCGAATCAATAACTCCGGCGCAGTGTCCTCGCGAACCCTGCGGTCACTCTCTCGGTCGTAGGTGAACGTGTAGCCAAGCTCGAGCTGCACGTGACCACGTGCAACCGCTTCAGTGCTCTCGGTGAAATCTGGTCGATCAGTGACCAACGGTCCAATCAGCGGCGCAGCGTCTGACATGAAACCGCCGTGTTGATTTCCCGGCGCGTCCTGCCGCGGGCCATCCGCATAAGCGAACGCTACGGTCGCACAGGTCGACCAAACATTCGCACCTAGAACCAAGCCCACCATACTACGACCTACGCCATGTCCAGGGAGTGACTTCATCGCCTCATGTCCTTCCTTACGTCTCGAGTGAACCAGGCCTCTAGTCAAACGACGCCCGAGACTGCGCAAGAGCATCCGCTGCTCTGACGCGACGACCGTACAACGACGCCGCAAGTACCCAAACGAATTCCCAGAGACCCGCACCACAAACCTGAGCGAACGATACAACATTTACTAGTTCCATGCAACTTCAAACTTCGTGGTACCTAAGTTTTGATTGTTTAGTCCGGCAGGTGGGTGGGTCAAAACCGGTCACTTGAGCCATCCGGAAGATCGTTGACTGGGTATGGAATTTGCCAAGGTGGGGCGACGGCAACGCGCCAAACATAGTTGACGGTTAGTCGAGACCAATACCGAGAGAGCCGACCGTGTGCGTAACGATGCCGGCGCTCACGGTCATCATGGATACTTCGTTGTAGGCCCCGACCGCGTCGCGAGAATCACCCCGAAGAGTCGCGACGAACAGGTGACCCGTCAGATCTTGCGCGTTTCGACGTCACGACGCTTTGAGATTTCGATGTTGCATACGGCTATGCGGTTTGAAGCACCTTGGCCGCTGAGCGAAGATCAGCCACGCGGTGTGTACGCTCCCAGGTAAACCCGTCGCCCTCACGCCCGAAGTGACCATGACGCGCCGTCTCGAAGTAGATCGGTCGACGTAGATCGAGGTAATCGATAATGGCGGCGGGCTGCAGGGGGAACACGTCGCGAACGATGAGTTCCAATCGCTCCGGCGAAACCGTTCCACTACCGAATGTGTCGACCGCCACACTCACCGGATCGGCCACGCCGATCGCGTAGGCAAGCTGAACTTCGCACTCGGTGGCCAGTTCCGCCGCGACAATGTTCTTGGCCACATGGCGCGCCATGTACGCAGCCGAACGGTCGACCTTCGATGGATCTTTTCCTGAAAAAGCGCCGCCGCCATGGCGACCACGGCCGCCGTATGTATCGACGATGATCTTGCGACCGGTGAGGCCGCTGTCTCCGTGCGGACCACCAATAACAAATCGACCGGTGGGATTGATATGCATGATCAGATCGTTGCCCGCGAACTGCGGACATTCGCTCGCAAGAACCGGCTGAATGATCGCGTCGCGAATCTGCTGAGTGGCCTCTTTCGTCATCCGCCCCGAGGTGGAGTCCACAACGTCTTCGGTATGTTGCGTGGAGATTACGATGGTGTTCAAACCGACCGGAACACGGTCGGCGTAGCTAGCGGTGACTTGCGACTTGGAGTCCGGGCGCAGCCAGTCCAACTCGCCACTCTCGCGAACTTCCGCCATACGCTCGACAAGACGATGGGCGAGGTGAATCGGCAACGGCATGAGCGACCTGGTTTCGTTGCAGGCGAAACCGAACATCAGACCCTGATCGCCCGCACCCTGTTCGGTGTGCAGGCCTTCGCCAGCCGTGACGCCCTGGCTGATATCCGGAGATTGCGAGTGAAGCGTACGTAGCACACCACAACTTCGGTAGTCAAATCCCGCTGCGGCGTCGGTGTATCCGATGCGCCGGATCGTGTCGCGGATGGTCTCCTCAGCACGCCCCAGGGCTTCGTTGGCTTCGGCGTTGTGGACCGTGACTTCACCGGCCACGACAACCAGACCGGTAGTCACCAGCGTCTCAATCGCGGCGCGAACTTGCGGGTCGTGTTCCAGGAGACTGTCCAGAAGGGCGTCGGAAACCTGATCCGCCAGCTTGTCGGGGTGCCCCATGGACACGGATTCCGAGGTAAATAGATGGGCCACAGCCCCTACTGAATTAGGCACAACAGGTCTCCTGGAAGCCTCGAACGGCCCGAGCACGCCCTCGTCCCCGGTCGCTTGTATCATAGAGCACGCGCCAAACACCCGCAACCGCACACCAATCTGATATCATCGGCATCAGTCGAACGGCCCGCTAGCGTAGTCCACAGGTGCTTATCGGCCGGAAGGAGACTGACTTGCGGGCGGACGTGGAACTGCGAGTCGCTGCGATCACCACATCCGGAGGCCCGGTCCCTGACAATGGCGCGACTGAAGCGTACGCGGTTTCCACAGAATACGAGACGCGGGCATGCAGGAGGGACATCACCGGAGTAGGCTCCGAAGGGCGACGTAATAGAAAACGGGTGGCACAGCCCACCGGACCGCGCCACCCATCTGAATACTCGATCAGCGATTCGCCCAAGCGACGAATCGCAGGAATACCACCGATTCGCAAGCCGCACGGACGGCGGCCACGACGGAATACTCAAACGCTACAGACCGTCCGCAGGGCAAATCAATGTCTGCGTGTTGTTCCCGATAGATTCGCCATCCCAGGGAGCGAACGGCGAGCCGCCGTTGAGCAGGTCAATAGCCGTAAGCATGTCGGACGGCGTACACAAACCACTTCGATTCGCATCACACTGCCAATCGCCACAGCCGCCGACAACGTCTCCCCGAACGCAATCCAGCACGTTTCCGACATCGTCCATGTCGCTCGTGAGGCTCGCGTCAACGTCCGCAGGAAGGATGCCAAAGCAAGCCCTATTCCTCGTCCCGAAGGGCGCCGGGTTAAAGATAAGGCATGTCCATCTTTGGGAAGAGATCGGCCGGGTGAGCGTGACAATGACGTCTGCGCCGTCCGCCACGACGCTACTTACGGAGGGAGGGAACCCGCCCGTTTGGGTAACATCCCATAGGCCCACGCTCGCCGCATCGGCCGTATCGCCACAGTCCATGGTCAGGCGGAAGGTCTTCCACGCTTCTCCGGACGGCGCGGGGCGACGGGCGTCAATCGAACAGTTCGGAGGATCAGCCGCGAGGATTTGACGGCAATTGCACGTCTGGTTTTGCATGGTGATGGTAAGGTTTTCAAGCGTAAGTGGCGTGATGGGAGTGGAAACGGCACCATCATCAAACAAGCCCGTCGCGAAGTTCTGGTCTACCATATCCACGGCGAACGTGCCGCAAGCATCGTCGGAAACGACGAATGCAACCGTCATAATGTACTTCGGTGGTGCGGTGAAGACCCCTGCTTGGGCGGGGTTGAAGACCACACTCGCAAAGCGCACGGCGTCCGGAGCAAGGTCCAAGGCCCGAATCTGGTTGACGAATGGGAACACGTAGTCTGCGCGGGTATCGTCGCTAAACACGGCGCCGGCCCGTGCGTCGAGTAGAGGCGTATTCACGCAAATACCGGACGAGCATGTCGCAAACGCCGAGTAGATGGCGCAGTCTGTGGAGGCCGAACAACAATGAAGAGCCTCCGCAATGCGAACCGATCCACGCTCATCAGTCGTCTCGTTCGGAATCTCTACTTGGAAAGAGCGAAGCTTTTCACCCACCGGCGACCACTCACGGGCAAAGACTTCAGCCACGATGATGTCTCCGGGGTTCGCCGTAATATTGTTCGTCGGCGTAATTTCACCGCCACACCGCGCACCGACGCCCGTGCAGTCGCAATCCTGCATGCAGCTAAACCCGGCGTCGTTGCCACCGATACACACCGGATTCAGCTTAACGGCCTGAAGCGAAATCGTCGGATTCTGCACACCAACCGCGGCCCAACCCACCGAGGTAAAGAGCGTTACGGCTAAGGCTACTTTCAACGGGCGACCCACTACGCTACTCATTGCTTATCCCCTAATACTGGATCATGGTGGTCGCGACGGCTGACGTTATGCCCCACCTTGCCGCCCCAACTCAGATTGAAATTCCAACACACACCAACCCACAGCGAGCCTAGGCATCGAGCGACGACACCGAGTACACCATGGGAAACTTCATCGTAGAAAACGCTACACTTACCGCCAAAGGCGGCTCGATTGCGCACGCCCCCGGCCCAGCGAACCCCCTGCGCCACGACACACGTCAAAGCAACATGCGGAGCGCAAATTCGCACCTGATGCAACCGAGAACAACGTCCACGCAGGCAACCCCCCTGCGGGTGTGGAAGCCAACCGGAGCCAATCTAGGCTCCAACTCGCCCAACCAACTTGTGCGCATTATAGGCAAATCCACGGTCGTTGTCCAGAGGTTTGCTTGACTGCATGAACGGTGGCGACGACGTGTTCGATCCAGCAAACACGGACCGCAAACGGGACACGGGCTTGTTCAACCGCGCGAGATTGGGACGGAAGGGTGGAGAAAACCGCAGCACTTAATCGCGGCGACCTGGTGACTAGTCCGATATTCCGGCACCTTCGACAGCGCGACCTGATTCGTCGTCGGATTCCTCGTACGCCAAGGGATCGTCATCACGTTCGCCTTCGTCCTCCCACTCGTCCGCCTCCGCTTCTTCAGGCTCGCACTCTTCGTCCGCCTCGTATCCGGCGGCAAGGTCGGCGTCGAGTTGTTCCTGAAGAGCCCCCCATTCGTCCATGGTCATGAGCACTTCGCGCGCCTGCGAACCCTTGTGGTCGCCAACGATCCCGGCGTCAGCCATCTGTTCGACGAGCCGCGATGCTCGGGAATAGCCGATGGTCAGTCGGCGTTGCAGTAGACTTACACTGCCGCGACCGGACCGGATGATCAGTGGGACAGCCTCATCGAACAAAGCGTCGCGAAGTTCACCCGGCACGCTAGCATTTGGCGACTTGATGCGCATAAGTTGCGGGTGGAACTCGGGCTGGGCACGAGATTCCAAGTCCGACAATACGCTCAGAATCTCCGTTTCCTCAAGGAACGTACCCTGCGCACGAACCAGCTTGTGCGATCCGGGCGGGAGGAAAAGCATATCACCCTGGCCGAGCAACACCTCGCCACCGTTTTGATCCAGAACGATACGGGAGTCCATACGTGAGGCAACGCGAAAACAAACTCGCGTGGGCAAGTTGGACTTGATCAGCCCCGTCACAACCTTCGCCTCCGGACGCTGCGTAGCTACGATAATGTGAACACCTACGGCGCGGGATTTTTGCGCCAATCGCGCCAGGTGATGTTCGACCTCGCGCGCCGCCGTCATCATGAGGTCTGCGAGTTCGTCGATCACGATCACAATGTACGGCATGAACGTCAAGACACGCGACTGCTCGCCCTCTGTGGTCGCTCCGAGTCGCTCATACAGGGCTTTCGGGCCTAGCTTGTTGTACTCGGCGATGTTCTTGACGCGGGCTTCGGCGAGCAGTTCGTACCGCTCATCCATTTTGGTAACAGCCCACTCCAAAATCTTCTCGGCCTTGGCCATGTCCGTCACGATCGGGCACATCAAATGCGGAACCACCCTGAACTGGTTGAGCTCCACCATCTTCGGGTCGATCAGGATCATTTTGACGTGGTCCGGACGCTTGGTCATGAGCAAGCTCAAGATGATCGCACTGAGGCAAACACTCTTACCCGATCCGGTCGTACCGGCGACCAGCGCGTGCGGCATGGCTGACAGATCAACCACCAACGCGGCGCCGCCCGCGTCCTTCCCCAGGAAGAGCGGCAGCGCCATTCCACTGGCCTTACCGCCCGCGAGCGTCATCAGCTCGCGAATGCGGACCTTCTCCTTGGTAATGTTGGGTACTTCGATGCCCACGGTGTTCTTTCCCGAGATGGGCGCCACAACGCGGACCGCATGGGCCTTTAGCGCCCGAGCGATGTCGTTCGAAAGACTTCCGATCTGAGAGACTTTGATACCCGCGCCAAGCCTAAGCTCGAACATCGTAATGACAGGTCCGGTGTCAATCTCCACCACCCTGGCGTCAAGTCGAAACTCCTCCAGGGTGCGTTCAAGCACCTGGGCTTGCTTGCGAACGTAGTCTTCTTGTTGCTCGCTGAATCCATACTCCGGTTCCGCAAGAAGGTCGATCGAGGGCAATCGCCAGTTTTCGATCTGTTTGGGGTAGGTTTCCCTTGAAGTTTCCGGTTTGGGATAATTGACCACCGGCCTTTTGGCTTGCTTCTTGGATCGCCGGCGTTTCGGGGCGCGGGCAGTATCCTTCGCAGATCGCGTCGATTCCTCCTCGACCGACTCGTCTTCGCCCTCGGCTTCGTCAACTTCCTCGGTTTCCTCTTCTTGCTCTTGTTCCGCCTCATCATAGAGCGTGGCGTCGTCCGATTCCTCCTCCGCGTCTTCCTCGTCGAGAAGCAGGTCAGACTCTTCCGTCGTTACGCCCGACTCATCTCGAAGCCGACCGGCGGCCTGACCGGCCAACTGCCGCGCGGAGACCACAGCCCGACCGGACACACGACCCACGCCGCGTACGAAGACTGGAAGCTTGAGCACCCAACCCTCGGTGGCGAAAATCAACCCTACGATCATCGACGACGTAAGCACGATCATCGTGCCGAGGCGATCAAGATGGCCACGCAATGCCATGCCCACCGACCGCCCGAGAACGCCCCCGTGCCCAATCGGTAAGGGCGCCGTAAACGGGTCGGAAATCAGGTGCGCCGTAGCGGCTGTGCAGGCGATCAACAGAACCAGCCCGAAGCCTTTCCCGATGAGCCCGTTCACCCGGCCGCGCGCGAGCCGGGCGATCGAAACAAACGTCAGAAAGAGCATGAGCGGGAAGATGCCGTCGCCGAGCCAGTAGAGCAGGTGATATGCAATCCACGCGCCGACAACGCCGCATGCATTGGCCGTTGGCACGTTGTTGGGAAAACGGTTCGGGCTAGGCCAGTCACCCCAATCGAACGAGAAGATCGCCGGCCAGAGAAACGCGCACGCAGTCAGCGCACCGATCGACAGCAACAGCGACCGCGACGAGAACTCACGCGACTCATTCACCATGCCAACACCGAACAATCGCCCAAGGCCGGCCGAACTGGAGCCGACGGATCATGCAGTGCATCCTTACTGGTTGGCGCACAAACCAACCGCGCTCCGACTAGGAGAGGGATGAACCACCACTTTTCGGCCTTATCGGCGGGGTGTGCGGAGACGCTGGAGGGAAAGTGTCACACCAAACGGACTATCACGCATGCAACAGCAGCAGTTTATGGCCCGGTTGACCGCCCATCGTTGAGCGTATGAGCGTCAGGGCTTCGAGAACGGCTTCGCCCACGAACCGTTGCGTACACAATCGCCGACCGTGTCGATCCGGAATCACGAAGAGTCATCGACCGTCTTCTGCACGATCGATGTTTGACAGGCTGCTACGGTTCGACCTCCACGTCGAAACTGGCCCATTTCTTGTCTGCGATTCTGATGTATTCCTCGGGGTTCATAAGGAACGTCAACTGGGCTTTGGCGTCGAAGAAGAGATACGTTCGCCCGTTACGAACCACGTATTGGCGTGCATCAGCTGGGTAGCGCCGACCTTTCGAAACGCCTTCGGCACAGTATCCGCCGTATGCGGGTAGATACTTGACGGGATCGGCGACGAACGTGTCTCGATCCGCCTCCGTCACAAACTGGTAGACTCTTGTGCCGTAGACAAGCTTGATCGTCGCGTTTCCCTTCAAAGCTTTACCACGCAGTTGGTACGCTACCGGACAGTAACCGTCTATCGCTGGCTCGGAAAAGACGTTGCGCCCGCGATAGATGAAGAATTTGGGTTCCTTCTCGTAGGCCCGCTTCGCCCGCTCGGACGAGAACAGGAAGAGCTCGCCGTCGAACACGTCGAACACGGTGGGGTCGGAGCGACGTCGATTTCCATAACTTCCCCCGAGCGCCGTCGCACAAAGTCCACCAAACTGCGGAAGATATTTTGCGGGATCCGCCTCGAAACTCTTCTTAGCTTCGGCGCTGGATAGGTAATACACCTGCCCCTGATGGCGCGTTCGAAACTTGGCGTCGCCACGAACGGCCTTGCCCTTGGTGAAGTACGCCACCGGACAATAGCCTTCGAGCGCCGGTCGATCTGCCGGACGCATAACCCGTTTCATCGAGCTGGAAACTTTCGGCGAAGCGGTCTGCGCCTGCTTCTCAACGGGTGACGTCTTGGCTTCTTGCGCGAGCGCGACCGGAGCCAAGAGTAGGCCCATCGCCAGCGCGACGAACACTGGCGCGACGCGGCGCCCAACGAAGGGCCATCGCTCGCTCGCCGGGCGAATCATATTGCTATCTGTAGTGTTCATACGCTGATACTCCCAATACCGCCGCGATTACGGACGGTTTCCTATCTATCGGCCGAGCGCTGTCGAAACACAGTGCGAGAAAGGATTCACGCACTAGCGATTCACGCACTAGCGAGAACAACACACGGAAACAACTGCAGCGGCGGCATTACCGGACTCATCCCAGTCGGACTGTGTCGTTCGGCGGCGTCCACTATGTACCTGCGCAACCAACGTCCGATCATAGGCACGTAACTGTCCATCGACAAACGCCGCCGCTTCAACTCAATCGACCATTCCCGGTCGCACCGGGAGCAACGGTTCGCCGCGTAACATCGGCACCAAATGGCGGCGTAGCAAGCGGGCGCTCACCCAGCCGGCGTGACCACCGTAATGGCCCTCCCCCCGCAATTCCGGCGACCAATGAATTGAACGGAGTTTCTCGTAGACCGCAGCATCGGCCGCACTCAATCCTTCGGGGCGATGAAATCCAACCAGACCGGCTGCGCGCCCGAACCGTCGATCCACGGTTCCGAACAGACGCGTGCCCAATCCGAGCACGACCCGGTCGCCGGTGCTGATCAGCGCATAGCATCGCCGCACACACTGCAGTGCGGCAGACAGGTTGTACGTCGGCGAGAGCGCGGGACACGCAAGGACCAACGTGTCGATTAGCCGACGGCGCCGAAGTGATTCCAGCGCGAAGACCGCAACCCCGGTTCCCGCACTAACGGCAAACAGGTGAACGCGCGTCTTGGGGTTGTCTCGGCAGAACGATGCGATCTTTCTCGCGAGCCTCGCACCCATCACGCGGTTGCGCCGATACCACATCAGGTCCGTCCAGATTTCTCCCCACAGACCGAACTGCCAGTCGAAGCACATCGTGCCAAGATTATGCCCACCATCAATCAGGGCACGCCGCACCATGAGCGGGGCAGCCTGAAATCCACCGACGCCGTCCACGATGAACACAACCTCGCGATCGGTCGGTCCGACCACTTCGGGTAGACCTTGCCGAGATCGCTCGGCGAAGTACGCGGCGATGAACGCCGCGCGATGAGTCAGCATACCCATAGTCTAGCCTCAGTGACGGTTGCGCTGAAAACTCATACCTCGGTGTGTTGCCATGAGAACGTGTCTAGCAAGTCTCTTGTAGAGCGGCGCCCGTAAGGAAGCGGTCCGGTCTCAAGCGCGAAAACCGCTCCCTGACAGTCGCGGCTCCGTTTGAAGCGGTCCGGTTGCACGTTTGAAGAACGCTCCCTGACGGTCGCGGCTCGGATCACGCATCAGGGCCAATCGGCGGCGTTGGTGACTGTTGCAACCGCTCGAACACGCTCGATCGTTTGAACGATTCCAGATAGACGATCGGGCTGATACCCTGCTCGAATCGACAAGCGCTGCGCATCGTACACCACGCACAGGGAGAGAACGACCCGAGTCGCACGGGGCGCACCGCGACGATTCCATCGAGCACACTGTCGGCCAACCCGCCCAGCCGCGTTCGCGTGTGTTCCAGCATCGCCTCAAACGTCGACCGCTCTACGCCGTCGCCACGATCGATGTTCCCGAGTTGGCCGTCTTTCTTGCGGTACAGGCTGTAGTGCTGCGACCAACCCTTGTCATCCGACGAATCGAGCACGCCAAATCGATCGGCGTCGATCAACCCACGCGGGCGATCGGTGCCCTTCAATGATACGCTTCGATCGTTGACGTCCGTCGGGTGATCCACAAGGTTGTAGTGCGCCGTCAGGCTGACGAACAGAGCCCCGATCGGTCGAATGGGTCGACCGGCGATCGACGTCCCCTGTTCCGCGAGAACCAACAGATAGGCGAGCAGTTGCAGTGATAGCCCGTGGAACACACGACTCATGTCCAAACGTTTGTCGCGCGTGCGTTTGTAGTCGACGACCACGCCGAGCAGTTCGTCCCCAAGCTCCGCGAGGTCCACGCGGTCGATGTAACCGCGTAGCATGACACGCCGACCGTTCGGTGTAGACAACACCAGCGCCGGAAGACTGCCCTCATCTGCCATGCCAAAAGGCAACTCGACCTTGCGCTCGCGCAACCCACCCGCCTGCGATCGGCTTCGCTGGGCGTGTACCACACGAGCCAAGTCCGACGCCGATCGTCGAAGCAGATACGCATTGCGCGCGTCGCTGACCGTGCCATCTTCCGGGAGCGTAGCCGCCACGCGCGAACAGCTTTCTTCCAGCCCCGATGTGAGCTGCGACTCCGAGAGCTGACCGATTCCCCCTTCACCCTTAGCCAGTGTCGCAATAAAATCTTCAAGAATCGCGTGATGAACTAATCCCATGTCGACGGCTGCGAGTTGGGCGACAGAACGCTCACGAAGACGAAGCGTATGCCTTGCGAAGTGTTGGAAGGGGCAGGCGGCGAAACTCTCCAGTTGCGACACGCTGGTGCGCAGTGGTCCGGCGTGCAGGCGTTCGAGTACGTTGGGCGAGAGCTGAGTATCTTCCGGCTCGTCCAGCGATCGCAACGCCCGAACGGTTACCGAATCCGTCGAGAGGTCGACCTGCGACGTCGCATAGAGTTCGTTCCATCTGCCGCGCAGGATCGGATCATCCTGTGTACGAGGAAGCCGAGACCTGAATTCCAACGCGAATCGGCGTGTCAAGTCACCCAGCGTTCTAACATCCCACGGCTGGCGCGATCGCACCGGGTCGGCCAAGCACTTGACCTCGATCCCCGGACCCGCCGACTTCAAAGCACCCAAGTATGGCGATGGGCGGGCGGATCGACCGTCATCATCCGAGAGGGCGTAGCTGACCACAACGTGCTCGCTCGCCCGGGTCAATGCCACATACGCTAGCGTTCGCTCGTCCACAATTCGCCGACGCAACGGCGGTCGGACCGCAAGACCGTGCTCGATGAGCAGTCCGCGATCGTCGTCGTTGAGAATCGGATCTTCCGAAAGCTGCATAGGGAACACGCCGTCGTTAAAACCGACGATCAACGCCACCTTGATATCCGGGTGTCGACTGCGCTCGATGGAACCGACCAATACTTGATCCACCATGGGCGGTACCAGTCCGAGCGTGAGCCCAGCCAGACCTGCTTCCACGACGTCAGCCAACTCGACCGGGTCAAGCCGGACGTCGCCAAGTGCCAAGACCAAGTCATCCAAAAACGCCGCAATGTCGCGCTCGACTTGTCGGTGCTCCTCCGCTTGATCAAGGTCCCCGTCGTCCTCAGCGTCGCCCGCCCACGAAGCCAATTGCTCGCCAACCCCAAGGCGTTGCCACCACGACACAATCGCCGACGACCACGCTTCGCCCGTCGGTCGATCGTTGCCGGTAGTAAGGGCAAGCCATTCCGAAACGTGATCCGACACGACCCGCCGCGCGGCGTTGATCCGCGAAAGCGACGCCGTCTCATACGGAGTCGAACCGCCGCGTCGACTGCCGAATCGGGATTCGTTCGTCCAGTCGGGTCCGGACCACGCCGTTTCTCCTGAAACACCGTGGGCGATCAGGTAGTTCTCCAACTCGTCGCCGTCCTCTATTGAAACCGGGAGCAAGCCGGTCTTGAGCAACAGACGCACCGGTTCGATCGCCATGGGCTGCGCTGCGAGTTGAACACCACCGCGAAGTAGTTCGACCAACGGGTGATGTACGACCGGTCGACGTCGATCGATGAAGAACGGAATGTGCGCACCGGTCAGCGCAGCACTAAGCAGGTCGTGGTACGGTCCCAGATCGCGACAGATGATGGCGATATCGCGATACCGATATCGACCGCCATGATCCTGAACAAACCGGTGAATGCGCGACACGGCGTACTCCGCCTCCAGTCGGCGCGTGGGAAGCGAAACGATTTCGACTTCGTCCTGTGGACTGCCGGCGATGCCCTCGTCTGCAGGTGGTGATTGGAATATGCACCGCTCGACCGTTGCGATTGCCCCACCATCGAGAAAGCGCGGCGTACCGGACGCTTCCAGCGAGAGGTCTTCATCGACCGCGACGCCGGCATTCTCGAAACGGCGGCGCAAGTCGCGATACGTAGCCACCGGTCGGGCGAAAAGCTGCGTCCGGGGATCGGACGCATCGCGACCGCTCGCCACGCAAACCGACGGATCGGCCATGACCGTGATGTCTACGTGCTTGGCAAGCTTCGCCAGAGCGACCAACATCTGCGACTCTTGCACGCTATACGACGCGAACCCGTCAACCCACAGTTCCATCCCAGCCAACCAAGAGCAGTGCGGTAATTGCTCGCGCGCGAGTTCCAGATATTGCGTGGTGTCCAGCTTGCCCGTGGCGAGATATGCAAGGTAGGCTTCGTAGATCAGGTGGATGTCGTGGAGCTTGGCACGCTGCGCCGGATCGGCGCCCGCACGACCACCGTCGTCGTCAGCCAACTCGAGGAGCGCCGACGGATCGACAGCCTCTTGCATGAGTTCCGTCAGCGTCGAGGCAAGCCGCGTGATGAGCCCCCCCGCTACCGAAGCCCTCGCCGCTCGACGATAGTATTGAAGTTGATCGGCGTGCTCAGACACGAGGTGGCGCAGCACCATCGCCCGCGCCGTCTCCGACAACACCGCACCATCACCGCCCAGCTGACCGGCGGCATCGAGCACGCGAAACGCCAGCCGTTGAAACGACAACACCTCACCACGGTGCGTGGCCCGCATCGCCTCGCCGGCGTTCGCGCCCGGCTCGAGAATCGCGCGCTCCATCTGCAAGCTCGCCTGCTCGGGAACAAGCAGAACTAAGCGATACCCATCGACGGGGTCATGTCGCAAGCGGTCGCGGATCGCCTCCAAACAGTGGTGGGTCTTTCCGCTACCCGCCCGCCCGATGATAAAACGAACAGCCATACCACGCTGGTAGCACAGCCGTCGCGCCATGTCAACGTGCGCGCGAGCGCCGCCGACCGAATCGCGTGAGGTTAATCAGCACACGTCGACCAGATGGAAACCTATCCGATCACCTTGAACGCGAACAGCGGCGTCACATCCTCCATAGTGTCCAGCGACCACGCCTTGTCGAGAATCGCATCGGCGGTTTCGTCCGTGATGACACCGTCGGCCATTCGTCTGAACTTGGCGACAACCTCGTCGTCGGTCATGGGGTTCTCCGCGTGGCCACGCGGGAAATCGACGCGTTGGTTGACCTTCGTGCCGTCTGTGCAGGTGATGATCACGTCGTTGGGGATGCCTTTGGGGTATCCCTTGTTGAGCTCGCCGTCTTCGACGATCTTGGTTTTGTCGATCAAGTCGAGCAGTTTCGGATCGGTCAGACGGTCGGCGTCGAACGTCGCGAGCGTGACGTCGCCGTCGACGAGGGCGGCTGCACAACAATAGAACATGGAGTGGTCAGCCGTCTCGCGCGACGTGGGACGCAGCTTTTCCGGCTCCGATCCGATGATGCTTACGGCGGCCTCAAAGCTCTTGATCAGAATGTCAGCAATGTCTTTGCCCTCGATTCTTGGGCGTAGTTGTAAGCACGCATCGATAGCGGACTGCGAGTGGTACTCGGCCGGCCAGAACTTGATGTACGTCTTGTCGATCATGAAGTCGCCGTCGCTGCCCAAGACAACGCCGGACGCCCCACCGATGTCGAGTTGGTTCATTAAGCCCTTAGGCCCTTCGAAAATCTCGAACGGACCGGTCATACCGCGCCGCGCAAGGTCGGCTGCGAACACGCCATTGCGGGCGGCGTTGGCGAAGGCGCAGGCCTTCCAATCTGAGATCTGGCCGGTGCGCGTTTGACGCGTTGTGATGTTGCACACGCCGGCGATTCCCAGCGCATGCTCGAGTTCATCTTCAGTCAGCCCCCAAATTTTGCCCGCCGCAAGGGTTGTCGAAAGAGCACCGTAGGTGACGTGATCCCAACCGCCGGCGCGCAAGCTCGCGGCGTCACAAAGTCGACATTGAATCTCGTAGGCGATCACCGTAGCCAAGATCACATCGCGACCGGGCTTGCCGGCGCCCTGCGCTACGGCGACCGCTGCGGGGATGTTGTCCGACGGATGGGCCGGCTCAAGGCTCAGATACGTATCGTTGTAATCCAGATAACGCACCATCGCACCGTTGGCGAAGGCGGCGAGATCGGGCGAGGTGTGGTGGTCCGTGCCCCACACGCTAGCCGACGGGGGTGGGTCACTAACGGCCCGCGCCTTCGCCCGTGCGATTTTGCTTGGGCGGGCGCCGTAAGCACCGAGGCACGTGGCAAGCGAGTCGATCACCCGCCGCTTGACCTCGTGAATCGTTTTCTCCGGTAGTTCTTCGTACTTCATCTTCGTGACCCATTGGGCCATCTGTCGTGCGATCGTCATCGTGCTCTGCTGTCCCTTTCGTCCTAGATTGTCAGCCAGTGTGGCGTCGAGCCCGGTAACCTAGCAAGAAACGGTCGCGTTTGCACGCGAAGCAGGATGATCGAGGATGATATGGAACAACGCGGCCCAGCCTGCCGGTATGGAACCCGATGCTCTGGAGTGGCACCGGCTTCCAGTCGGAGATCCAGTAGCGTCCATTACCGACGACGCCAGATCATTGGCACCCGTCTGGACTCGGGCTCTCGTACGCTCCCATATCGACGTTGCGCGGGCCCTGCGCAACGTCGTCCACGACACGAGGCCTGCGATCGAGATCGGTCGTGACTCCGGGCGACACCGCGCTATCATCACCCGCATCCACGCACGGTGACCCCGCGCACAAACGCAGATCGACGTCGGCAAACACGGGGTCGAGGTCGATGTTGCCGTTGACCGCGCCGTCGAACGGAATCGTGCCGTCGCCGGGAACGTCATCCTGAACGCAACTGAATGTCACCGTCGCGATGCCGTCCGCAGAGACTTGTTGATCCAGCACGGTGCCGAGCGGAGCCGAGTTGCCCCACACGATGGAGTTGATGAGCGTTAGGCTGGCCACCTCGCCAACGAGGATTCCACCGCCGAGTCCGAAATTCTGCCGGAGCCCGGCGACGTTCAGGGAAAACGTGCAGTTCGTTACCTTCACCGGGCTGGTCGAGGCTCCGCCAAGCCACACGCCACCACCGTCGCCCTGGGCTGTATTGCCCTGGAACAAGCAGTTCGTAAATGAAGAGTCTGCAGCCGCGCCGTGGAACCCACCACCGTCACTCCCAGCACGATTACTCGTAAAGCGACAACCCGTGTACGTTCCGCGCGACGCTGTGCCCGTCTCGGCAACGCCGCCGCCGGCTGCGGCGCTGTTACCCGAGAAATCGCAACGATTCAAACCAGCGGCTGTTTCCATATTGAACATCGCCCCGCCGTCCTCAGCCGCAATGTTTCCGCTGAAAATCGTGTCAACAATGACGGGAGCATTGCCCTCGCTATACATCGCCCCACCTCGACCGGCTTTGTTGTTTCGAAGGATGCAGTTCCGAATCGTGGGACTACCACGTTCACTAAGAATCCCAGCGCCAACGCAGGTTGGGTTCGATACCGAGGTAACGCACGGTCGATCACCGTTGGCCACACCATCGGAAATGACAAAGCCGTCGATGATGGCTGTTGCATCGTTTCCGCTACCCGTGACGACGTGGTACGCGTTGTCTCCGCTTCCACTGCAGGATTGTGCACAATAGACGTTGGCACGACGCGCACAGTCTTCATCCCAGTCCGAAGTACAACACGACCCGAAACCTAAGTCATTGCAAATGAGATTGGCGCAAGCAGTATCGCCACACGACTGTCGCCCCTTGAAGCCTGCGAAACAGCAATCGCTCGTTCCGGCGACCGCGTTCCTCAGCGCAGGAGCGCCGGTGAGCACCGACGAACACTCGGGATTCGCGCCCAACAAGCGTTCGTTCACGCTGGTTTCACTGCCGCAAAATCCGCCGAATAGCGTGATACCATTGATTAAGGAAAAGGTGACGCTTCGCGGGTCGCTGACATCGCTCATTTCGGAGGGTCTGTAGGTGCCCTGTGCAACCCAAATCTCTGTGATGCTCGACTGACCGGGCTGTCCGTCGAAATCACGCACAAACCTGGCCATGTCCACCATGTCGACATTCGCATCCAAATTGTCATCGAACACGCCACACCCAGCCGGAGCGGCTGCGGCTGGACCGTTCATGCAATTCGGCACCTCAGCGTAGTCGATCAAGTCGACCCTACCGCTCGAATTGAAGTCACCAAACTGGGCACCACCGATCGCAGCGGCGGCAGAACCGGAGGCCAACTGCGGGCTACCGCCAACAAGATCCAATGCGGTTTGCAACTCGGGGAACGCCGTGTCCCAAGTCAGGCCGTCCGGCACGCACTTGCCGACGCAGCGACCCTCGGCCACAAACAGCGTGGTCGCACATTGACCGTTGAGGCAAAACTCCGCGTCGCATAGGGGAACGGCGTGGCAACCAAGAACAGGGTCGCAGATCGGAGCACTGTAACACGGTGGGAATTCCGTGTTTTCGCAGACCGTGTTGTCGGGAGCAAAGACGCAAGCGCCCACTTCTTCGCTACATGAATCGACCGTGCATGCGAGTTCGTCAACGCAAATGGGCGGTGTGCCCGGCTGACAGCCCGTCGCGGGAAGGCAAACTTCGAACCCGTTGCAGAACTTGCCGTCACTGCACACGAGCGGGCCTCCCGACTGGCAACCTCCGACCGGGTCGCAGAATTCGCTGCCGTTGCACGCATTGTTATCGCCGCACGCAAGCGACACACCGGGAACACAACCTGTGGTCGAGTCGCACGTCTCAATACCGTTGCAAACGTTGCCGTCGTCGCAGACGAGTGCGGCACCGGCCACACACCCCGTCGCAGGCACGCAGACCTCGGCACCGTTGCAAAGATCACCGTCGTCACAAACCAACGGGGTGCCGGCTTGACACTCGTTCGCGACACACGTCTCCGATCCGTTGCAGGCGTCACCATCGGCGCAGTCGGCGTCCGTCGCACATTCTTGCAGAATGAAGGCCAGGTGGTCTCGGCCACCGTCATCGTCGCTCGGAATAACGAGTTGGACCGCATCGCCCGTGCCGTCGTCGGCCACAACACCCCAAGCCCAGCGACCGGGCGTAATGCCTAGCTCGGCCATTCGTGGCACGAGATCGAGCGTCAGCGTAGCCGCAAGGTTCGGCGCGGGGATTTCTACCTGAATGGGCGAGGCAAAAAGGTTCGTCGGTGTCACCGCATCCCCAAGAAATTCCAAGTACACGGTGCTCGACAGGTTGAGGCGATCTTCGCAGTTACCGGCGAGTGCAGCCCATTGGAGCACGAACGAGGCGTCATCAGCCTGCCAGATCGCGTCTCCCGTCGGCGATCCGCCACCGACCGGGCCAAGTAGCGAGCCGGTCGGAGCAAGATCGCCGGCTACGAATGACGTCGTTCCGATCAACGATAGCAATCTTCCGTCAGCGGTTTCGATTTGCAAACCCCACGCGAAGTTTCCTATCGCGGGAACCGTCTCGTCAGCTTCCAGTTGCCAAACTGTAGCCGTCGGCGGAACGACATCTACAACGAGTCGCGGTGGCAGATTGAAGAGATCGGCATCGATGGTGCCCGCCCGACTGATCCACAGCTGCGTTCGAACAGGGACGCTATTCGGGCCAAGCTCCGCCCAACGAAAGACGGTTGACGGCAGGCGCGACGGCTGCGTGGTTTGAGTTGGGCATACCGTACCAAGCGTTTGACCGACACCCGCGTTCGCCTTGACAAGCGTAAATCGAATACCTGAGTTCGTTCCGGGAACACGAATGAACGTGCTACCCTTGGTCACTTCCACGCCCCAGTAATATGTCAAACTGATTTGGTCGTCGGGTACCGTCAGATCGATTGCAAGGCGATGCTCGGGATCGTCCCCGGTCGAAGAGGTAAGCGTAGCTACCGCGACGGGGTTCTGGTCGGCGAAGACGTCTTCGTTGCTGCTCACCACCACGCGATGGGTCAGGTTTTCGTCGCTGGTCAACCAGACAAACTCTACCGATCCATCGGGTATGGTTCGATTCTCTTGCGGGAAGAGTTGAATCGCGATTGGCAAACCAGCGGTGCATGCATCGCCTCGACGACCGCCGTCGCTATTCGCTTGATCGGGGTTAAACGTCGCCGGACAATTGTCGCACGCATTACCGACGCCGTCGTCGTCGCCATCGCCCTGAAAGGCGTTCGATTGATTCGGGCAATTGTCTACAAGATCGTCGACACCGTCCCCATCGTCGTCCAGCGAATTCGGATTGTCGGGCGGGTTATCGTCGACCACACACACATCACCCACGCCGTCATCGTCGGCGTCAGCCTGATCGCTGTTGGCTACGTTCGGACAGTTGTCACAGACGTCGACCACCCCGTCGCCATCACCGTCCGGAAGCGCCGAGAGGTCGTCCTGCGAGCAGATGTCGTCAAGAACATCCTGCGCCCCGGGACACCCGACAAGCAACGTGCTGAACGACGCCAAACCAAGAACAAAGATCGCCTGAAGAGTTGCTAATCGCATACCGTCGTCCGCCTATTTGAACCGGTGATTACATTTACAAGAGTACCCAAGTGAATGATCATTATACCCGATTGGCACGCCGCACCAAGCCGACTACGGTTGCGGCCCAGAGGTACGGTCGTAGATTCGCGAGCGGACGTATTATCGGGTTGAGCCACACCAGCGCCGTTCGCCTGCCGGACATCGCGTGAGGGTGCAAATGGTCAAACGGGATAAGCTGGGGGGACAGCGTAGCGGACTCTTGATGACGTAGAACCGAGAGAGGTGGTGTGTGAGGGAATTCGCGTGCTACCTATCGCCGTCGATGCACACCTTGCCGGCGAAATACCACGCGCCGGGCTTGAACGCTCGATCTTCGGCTTCGAGCCAAGAACGACAGCGAGCGATCGACCTGACCTGATCGCGCATGGCGAAGTCGGTTTCAATCTCCAGCGCAGCTCCGTAGCGGATGACGAGTTCCTCGCAGGCGATGCGGCGAATCGGGTGCGGCGTTGACTCTCGTTCCAGGTCGTCAAGCAAGACGACCGGGGCGACGGGCCAGCCTGATCGATAGCGAAACTTGGCCTCAAATCGGCTCGCGTTCTTCTCCCACCATGCGCGCCAGACCGCTGGATCTTGACACAGGCGGTGGATCGTTTCGCCCGGCGGCTCCTGACCCGGCGGTGTGATGGACTCTCCGCGTGCCAGCTGCTCCTTTTCATCATCAAACAGGGCATCTTCGTCGACCTCTTCCGGCACAAACACGTCCTCGAAAACGCCCGCACCGCAGATGAGTTCGAGGCCGACGGCTGCGGCTTCGGCGGTGTCTTCGCTCGACAGGTGGGTCAGCAGCGTGTCGACGGCGCTAATGTGGCCGAGCGATCCCAAGGCGATCAGCGCGTCGCAAGGCGGTTGATCGCTTGAGGCGCGACGAAGAAGTACGGGGACGGCGGTGCGATCGCCGCTCAATCCGACCGCGCGAAGTGCCCAGTCGGTATCACTCGCTCGCTCGAGACAGGTTGATCTCGCGTGCGGTTCATGGATGCGCAGCAACGCGATCGATGCTTCCGCCAGGAACGTCTCGTCGGTTTGCCGCGAGAATTGCTGCAAGAGCAGGTCGCGAGCCTTACCATCCCGGATGCGACCGAGTGACCAAGCCACATCGGGGAGCCAATCGCCCTTGCCCTGATAGAGCAGATCGATCAGAGGCCCACCGATCGGAATACGCCGATACGCGAGAACTCGGGCGGCCAGCGGAGTCAGGACGTCGTTCTCAGCGGTGAGGAACTTCGCGAGCGCGTCATTCCATGCGGTAGGCAACTCCTGCCCCAGCGCGTCGCGCGCCGCCCGTATCTTCTCCGGGTCTTCCGGATCGAGCGATTGAAGCACTTCGTCAAGAAGGTCACGCCGATCCTGACGACAGAAGACGCGTACTGCAGCGTGGAGTTCTCCGAAGTCGCCCTCGACCGCCTGCTGCTTGCAGACCTCAAGCGCCAAGTCTCCGCCGACCACCAAGCCGTCGATATGAGCCTCAAAACGCTCTTCAAAATCACCTATGTCGCGCCACGTAATCTCCGGATCGTGCAACAAAGCGAGACGTTGCTCGTACAAGAACGACGCCTCCTCCAAATACTCGGCATACAGGCCTATGTTGAAATCGCGGATACTGGTCGTCATGTCTAGTAAATCACCTGAATGTTCAGACGGCTAGCCGGATTGCGCGGCGGGTGTCAACTGTTGACACGGATTGGCCACGGGGAGCACGTCGATCTCCCGCACATCGAGCGGACCGCGACGGAGCTTGAGATTCGCACGCCAAAGTAGAATGACGATGTCTTCGTCCGTATTGACAATCACGGTGTCGAGTTTGGTTTCAAGTTGATGTATCTCATCCCAAGCAAGCTTCACTCGAACCACTGGCGCCGGAAGCCCGGGCAAACGAAATGCGACCCGCGGTCGTGGCGACGAATTAATAACTACGACTTCTTCATCACCCTTGAGGTAGCCGTCGGCGACCATGCCGGGCGGCGCGGCGTTGAAGAAGCGCCGGTCGAAGTCTTTGGGAAGCAACGGCTTGCGACCCTCCTCCCACGTTTTGTCGTATGTGCCGGCGAGCTTGCAGCGCGGCGTCCAATGCGGCGACGTGAATCCGAAAAGAACCGGCGGGACCACTTCTCCGAAGCGGCGGATGAGCTGGCCCGGATCCTCGATGTTCGGTACGCCAATACCCTCCTCAAACGTCGCCCACTCCGCTCGATAGCCCACGCCCACCGGATCGCGGGCCTCGAAGCGAGTCTTGTTTTCGTGACTGCGGTCCCAACCGCCAAACGCCCTTTCAGCGATGAGCGGAATCGGCTCGACAATCGGCGCGGGTTTACTCATTCGTACCCCACCTAGCTTCTTGATCCAGACGCGATCGCCGAAGACGCGAGCGGCCTTCTTGAGCGCACCGACCGAAAAACCAACGTCCACCTGCGTAGCGCCCGCCTCCGCCGCGTGCGCGCTGCCGATCAACACGACGTCTGTACCCAGTTTCTCAATGGCAACCTCGGGCTCATACTTATAGCTCGTAGTTTCCGCATCACCCCAAAACTCGCCGGCCAATTCAACCGCAAGTTGCTCCTCCGCAAGAGCAAGCACTGCTTGGTCGGGCACGATGTTGAACGTAGCCTTGACCAGAGGCACAAACAACGGCCTCATCTCCTCGTCCGCGAGGACGAGGGGTTCGAAGGCAAAGGGGGATTGGTTGTCTGTCTTGGGATGAGACATAAGCCAAACAATCGCTAAGTATGGCGGGCCGGCCACACAGGGTCGTCGACCGGAAACGGTCTGCTCGCAGGAAGCCTAGCAAGCTCCGGACAGTAAGCGTATTCGCCTACGGTTGAGATTCCCAAGTGCCGCGCAACATTCAGGATGGCCAAACCCTCGACGAAGACAGCGCGACGCGCCATCGCGTGTACGTTTTCGATCCCACCGCGATCCTGCTCCATCCCAATTGCGGCTTCGTTGCCCGAAAGAAACCCGGCAAACGCATCGTCAAATTGCCTCTGGTCACACGCCACCAAGGCGACACAGAGTTCAAAGCGTGCCCTACCCGCTCCACCCAGAGCGTTCTCGAATTTCTCAAGCAGCTCGCCGGCGCCGTCACGATCGCCCGGTGACTGTACGAGGCGATGCAGGATCTGCGCGTAACAATAGTCGTCCTCGTATTCGTTCCTCGGCCAACACTCACTCGACGAGAACTCAGCGATCATTCGTGCGGTGTTGAAATCGTGTGCAGCCAGAGTGTCCAGCAGGGGACCGAAACGACCACTCGCGAGATGATAATCGCCCTGTCGGTCTTCCGTCGCGCATCGCGAGAGAAACGTCACACGCGCGCGGCCGCTGCGCATCAAGTTGTGGCAAAACCCATCCGTATCCGCGTTGGCAAGCAACATCGCAATCGCAAGCGTCCGTAGCTTGAATGATACATCATCGCTGACGTCGCCCAGCTGATCGAGCGGATAGTCCGTCCCGTCCAGCGCGAGCATCCATCCCGCGACATCATACAGCAAATCCGAAATCGCTTCCCCAAATCGCATTGAATGCTCTCAACCCGGCGATACTAGGCTCAGCCAGACAAGTCCAAACAGGATATTAACGCGCCCCAGCTTGTCTGGAAATCCCGACGAAGGGGGGTCGCTCCAGGGTGATTCGTTGGCTCGATACCAAATCTCTGACCGACGCGAGGCAAACACGCGCGCGCCGGATGATTCTGAGCATTGCAAACGCCCTGCCAAACCCCTCGCAACGAACAACAACGCGCCGATCGAAATACAATCAACACTGCCACCCAATTACACGTTTTCGGTTAGTCTTGCAGTTGATGCTCGCAACTAGTGCTCCGGATAATCATCTAGTGCAACCCATCGCAAACCGCTAAACTTCGCCTCGTCGAGTGCCACTACGAGCTCCGAAGCGACCAGAATGATATCATAGCATCCCGCGATGCGAAACAATTCGGTACCCGCGTCGATACGGGTCGCATCGACCACGAGCTTATCCATCTCCACGATCGTCTCGGGATCGACCGCCGAGCGACGCGCGACGCTTTTCTTCTCATCGAGAATAGCCTGGGGTTTGATTGGATGAACGATGCAGTAATCCGACGATGCAACACGCCCTTTGTGGTCAAGAATCCGAACTGGGAGATACTCCACGTTCCTTATTCGCCGACGCTCGAGAAACGTCCGCAACTCAAACGACGCAACGATGAACCCGTCAACGTTCATGACGTTGTCGAGTAAGCACATATCATCTGGAAACTCAGGGTTCATCTTGAATAGAGCATCATCACCAAAATCTTTTGCACGCGGAACACCCTCATTGAGCTCGTAGCTGTCCTCGACACCTGCGATTCCGACCAGCGAACAAGCGTTCTCCTCTAGGACACACTTCCAGATTGCATAATCAACACCCACTATATGACTCCCATGCCCTTCATAGCCTTAACAATACTAGCCAATTTACCCTCCGCCTTTCCGCGAAATGGAAAAGATTTTCTTCCGCATGAAGCAGTTGCGGCCATAGAAAACGGTTCAACCCAACACTGGAAGTTATCGTCTCCCATCGCCTTCGTCCACGCCGCGTGAGTCCCACCCTGTCGAATGCCTCGAACGCCAAGCTCTTCTTTCCACTTGTCGGAGAGGCCATCAAGATCCGTGCATAGGTCTTCAGCGTTGAATTCGCAGGCCTTGGTCTTCTTATTTACGGTTTTCCAGACTGTCTGTATATCACTTGTAACTTCACTCGTATACCCATCGGCATCATTGTGATGAATATCATGCTGCGGCAGATCCTTGAAGGGAGGTTGCGCTCCTTTCTTGATAAGCGTTTGCACTGCGCTCCCAATGTTCGAGTACCATTTGACCGTTTGCCCCCACATCGGAAGCGCAATCATGTTCCGCTTTCGATTGATACACCACCGAGTCACATACAGCGCCTTCGCGACACGCTCAGCAGCCACCTCCGCGTCGGGCAACGTGTTAACACTGGACACACACACGGCGTGGTGCGCTTGATATCCCGCCGGCGCAATCCTCTTCGTACCTTGAAGGAAGGACAAACTCACACCATCCCAAATACATTTTGGATCACACTTCCGGTAGTTGCTCTTGTCTGGACAGCTACACTTCGGGCCGCCGCGGACCATGCAAAATTCACCATATTGCCCTTTGACAATGTGAGCTAATTCTCTAGACATTTCTACGGCCCTCCGCGAAGTGCTCAGTCTCGGGAGCACCAATCGACAAAACCGACCTGCTTCCGTCCTCACCCGAAGTAACAACGAACGCCAAGTTTCCCGGTGCATAGCCGCGTCTGAAAGCCTCGACTGAGCAGCAGAGCGCCACGCCTGTTGCGGAAACGCCAGTGTCCCCGAAAGAGGCAATAGGAGTCCAGACGATCCGTTCGGACCAATCTTCGTTTCTATCGAACAACTGGACCAGCACCCTACCCCATTCCATCGCCTTGAAGACCTCGCCGTTCAGGTCGCTGATTATCCAGGGACATTGATCGCCATCCATTGCCGCTGCTTTCTTGTCGAGGTCGGATAGCATTTCAACCAGACGCAACCCTGTAGGCTGATCTCCACTGAACTGGCGGGTCGAATCATCGCCGGTAATCACCGCGTTGACAGTGGCCAGCACGATATTTTCCGCTTGGGCGACCGAATCATACCGCTCTAAGAGCACAACAACGCCTGCTTCGCCCGGGCAAACACCAAGAGGATTGTTTGCCGTCTTTAAGCGTCCGCATGCTTCAAGCCACGACAAGTCGGATTCAGAGATGAGCGAATCGAACGACGCAACAATCGCGTGATCCAGTTCCCCGTCCCCTAGCGATTCGACTGCAGCGGCTACCGCAAGGCCAAACGTGCAGGAACCGCTGTCGAAACGTTCTGCGCGACCGACGCCATCGGCAATTCCAAGCGATTGGAGCAACGCAGTCTCGATCTCACACTGCTGCAGCTTCCGCTGTCTCGCCAGTTCCGATTCGTCCTCAAGCGATTCGCATCTACCGGCTATCTCGCTCTGTAGGTCGGGATCGGAAACAAGTTCGAGTGAGCGGATCATCTTCCTGGGGTCAGGCAAGGCTAGAAACAACCCAGTGCGCCCTGCCTCGCGATCGCGCAGGGGAGCAGTTCTCAGGAAATCTCGAACAGTGGGTCGTACCAACGCGTTCAACCTGGCGTTTCCTTCAAACCCCATCGCGATACTCATTGCGGGGTACGCCGACAACCCTTCAACCTCGCCGTCGTCTTCGCGCTTGTACCGAAAGTTGTCGAGCTCCTGCGGTCGCGTCAATCCCGCACGCGCAGCGGCGCATGCCTGTTCAACGGAATACCCCAAAGAAGTTACCATTCCGGTAGCTCGAATGACGATAGGGTGAAATTGCCGAGGAGGTGGTGCCATCGAAACATTACCCATTCAACCTAGAGTTCTTTGTCACATTCGTCGCAGGTCGGCTTGTCGTTCGATGGTATGGCAATGACCGGCCCCTGCAGCAACGGAAAGGGAGGCGTGTTTTTCTGGTTATGGAGCATTAGATCAAACGCCCTTGCCACTCCCTTTCCTTCAAACGTCACATCGAAAGAAACATTTACGAACTCCGCTTTACCCTTGATCTTGCTGGACACTACACCTCCGCCCGCGCTTCCAGCCTCATCACCAGTACTCATCCTGAAGTTGGAATCCTTCACGCAGGTCGGATTGCCATCGCACTTGACTTTCTTGGTTCCCTTGGCCGTATCTGAGGATTGGGCGATGTTCGGGTAAGGAATGGGAACCGGACCGCCGGGCGTCGGCGTCTTGCAGACATCCGGAAACGCTATGGTCACACCGCCGCTGCCCTTATGCACTACTGAAAGATTATTGACACCGACGGTAACACCCATGGTTTCGCTTCCCTTGTCCGTCTAGTTGATACCTACCGATGCGCCCTTGATCTTATTCGTCTCGCTAGCACGACTGAGCAATCGCGTGCCTCTCATGTAGATGCTCCCATCTTTCTTAAGCGTGATCGAACTCTTGCCGCATCTCAGTACAACTTCGCGCTTCCCTTCTAGTGTCAGGCTTTCGCCATCAATCGTCACGCTCCTGGGTCGCGGCTTGACGGCTCGACCGTCGTCGCAAGTCGGCGGATGGATACGGTCATGTAGCACACCCAGGATTACAGGCCTGGACATATCGCCAGCCTCGAACGCGAGAAGGACGGACATGGCTTCGATAAGCGAATCCCGCGGCACCACGATTAGACTCTTGGCGAGAACTGGACCGTTTGCGCATCCCGCAAACGCTACAAATGGTTGACCGTCCGCGTCCACGTCGACGA
This sequence comes from Phycisphaerae bacterium, assembly GCA_029260075.1. GTDB lineage: Bacteria > Planctomycetota > Phycisphaerae > UBA1845 > UBA1845 > OFTM250. The sequence goes on along the minus strand of JAJDDY010000023.1, from coordinate 113,698 downwards.
CGCGCCCCACTGCAATCTGTCCGTATTGAGTGTCGACGGAAGACATAAGTCGCTCGACAATCGCGCCTTGCGAAGCCATGTCAGTTCTCCTTGATCTTGCTGCCCTTGATGACGACGTCACCGCTGCCCTTGATGCTTATCTTCTTTCCTTTGATCGTGATGTCACCGTTCTTTTTCATGATGATCTCAGCCTTTCCCGTCTTCAACGTTATCTGATCTGTTGCGGTAAGCTGGATCTTCTTAGCTTCGAGCAAGTATTCCTTGGTTACAGATTCTCGGTGTTTGCCTTGAACCTTCGCCTCGTAGTCCTTGGCGACGGTCACGTTCTTCTTGCCGCCGATGGTCTCACTGAGGTTGCCGCCCGTCGTAAGGCTCTTGTTGGCACCAATCGCCTCACTTTTTGATGCGCCAACCGTCTCCGATTTGACGCCGCCGACAGTTTCTGCCATCGCCAGCCCCACGCTCGTCGTAAGCGCGCCACCAACGGTGAGCTGCATCGCAGCGCCAACGGTCTCAGCATAATTGACGGACACGTTTTCAACCAAGCTGCCACCCACAACCACAGACATATCAGCAGCGACGGTCTCGGTGTGATTGGCTCCTACCTTGATCAACTTGTTCTTGGCCACGTCCTCCGATTTGTCGCGCCCGACATTAAGGCTTCGATCTCGCCCCACGCCTTCGTCCCGGTCGTTCTCAACGACGATCGTCTGATCCTTCTCCGCGTGAAAGTACAACTCCTCTTTGTCTTTCTTGTCTTCGAAACGAACCTCGTTGAAGTTGGCGCCACCACCGCCGGTCGAGCTCCGGGTCTTCATTGTGGTTTTTGTTTTTTCGGCCGGGAGCGCATAGGGCACGGTTTGATCGGCATTGTAGACGCGGCCGGTGATGATCGGCCGATCGGGATCGCCTTCGAGAAAGTCGACAATGACCTCCTGCCCGATGCGCGGAATGGACATACCACCCCAACCCTTACCAGCCCAAGCCTGCGATACACGGATCCAACAAGAACTGCGCTCGTCCGACTTGCCGTACCGATCCCAGTGGAACTGCACCTTCACACGTCCGTACTCGTCGGTATAGATTTCGTCCCCTCCGGGACCGACGACGATGGCGGTCTGCGGTCCGCTTACGATACTCTTGGGAGTGACCCTTGCCGGTCGAAATACCACATTCGCAGGTATGCATTCGAAGTCGTTGCTATAGCCCTCAGGTTCGGAACCACCGGTCACGTAATCTCCGGCTGCCACGCGGTGACAAACCGAGGTTATGACATAGGATTTCCCCTGTTCCCCGTCCTGGCAATGATCCACGATCGTGAACGTGTACCCCGGGTTGAAGCTCCGGCACGTGCTCGAACCCACGACCACATCGTGCGTAACCTCTTCTTCCCCCATGCGCACAAGAACGCGGTCGTCCGCCATGCCGCGATTTTCGCAGATTCCGGGGTGCTCAAACAGTTCAAAATCGCTACTCCTGGGAATGCGCATCAGGGTTCTTTGAGACGACTGTACAGGTGATCCGGGTGTCTTGAAGTTGAAATCGGCGCACGCGACCTTGCCGCTACGGAACTCGTACTTGTGCTCCCACGCCGTGAGGTCGTCGTCGATATCTTCGAAACTCGTCGGCCCAGCGAAGCGGATTTCCGAATCCTTGCATTCCGAGTACGCCCCGGCGTGGTCCGCAAGCATCATGGTGTGTTTGCTCTTGTCGTGGCGAAAGTAGTAGAAAATACCCTCAAGTTCCATGAGGCGAGACACAAAATCGAAGTCACTCTCCGAGTACTGCGCACAATAATCCAATTTCGGGTAAGTGGATTGGAGACCTGACAAGTCGTAGTCGTTGAAACCCAGCGACCGAAAAACTTCCTCTACGATCTGCGGGACCGTCTTGTCCTGGAAAATGCGGCAGTTCGACCTCCGCTTCAGGAACCACAACCACGGCACAACTTCAGCGGAATACACCGTAGCCCGATCACCGGTGCCCTGATTGCTGAAGGAGCGAATGTATCCATTCAGATAGCGCGGCTTGTCGTCCGTGTCTAGGAGCGAGATCGTGACATTTTCGCCCACAATATCGTTGGCACTAACGGATGGGCCTTCGGAAATCATTCTGACCCGGTAACCGAATAGGCTGGACATGGTCTCCGTGCCTTCGACCGAAGCAAGGAGCAAGACGTCCACGCCTAGCGGCGTATCGATGCTTATTCGACGTTCGTCTTGCGTGAATCCCACTACTCACCTCACTCGCTGCATACAGACCCGACCGTGCGACCAGGTAGAAACTAGTTAAGTACGCTCCGCCCACTTCGATCGAGTCAGACCCGATCTCGTCCAAAGAATTCCTGCACCAGCCGACGTCCCGCCGCGTGCGGAACCGAGCGGCCCCTCCGCCAGCTCGATTCCGCAAACATCAGTGACGGAAATCACTCAACGTCACGACCGCCGCGCGGATTGTCCGCGAGACAGACAGCACCGTCCAGTCCCTGGGGCGGAGGCTTCCCCCTTGCCCCCGCCCCGATTTGGCGCTGCCGGATAAACTCGTAGACGCACGCCCGATCACACCGTTGCACAACCAGTTCTTTATTGGCGAACCGGCGTGACTTCCCCCCGAATGCAACGGCTGGTCGGACGCTACCGCGACGTTGCGATCGCTCTAGCTTCGGCCGGTCGACGGATTGTACTTCGTTGCCACTTGGCCTTGCTTGTCGCCGGTCTTCGGATCGACGACGACGTACGTCCACTCGATTTCCGTGTAGCCGAGCGTGACCTCTTCAGTAGGAAGTGGATCACCGGAGGCCGTACCGTGGAAGCTGTAACTGGTGACGATCACGTCCTTCAGCTTGTACTTGAGGTACGGTTCCTGCTTGTTCTTCACCGTCGTGCAAAAGTGGACTTCCGCCTCCTTGAAGAACGTGCCGTTGGCGCAGGCTTCCTGCAGCTTGGTCGACGACTTGTCGAGCTGGCGAACCAAGGCGATGTCGCCGAGGGTGGTCTCGCCCCTCGCACGCTGCTGGTCCTTTGCACCTTCCGCAACTGACCTGAAGATCGGTGAGGCCATCGATTCGATTATGATCCACTTGCTATGATCTGTGTCTGTCGCTTCGCCCTCGATGTCGCCAATCTTGATGTACGCTGGCATGATACTAACTCCTTCCAAATGGGTTTAGGTTGTCGATCCGTGTCCGACGGACTTCGTTGTTGCCTCAGTCGCAACGTCGAGCTCGTCACTCGACCGTCTTGACACACCATTCTCGATGATTCCGGCCGATGGTTGCTCGATTGGGAACTTTTATTTTGGAACCGGGAGAATCCGACGAATGCGTTGGGGGTTGTGATACGTCGCGAGGCGTTTTCGCGAAGAGCGTGCGTGCGAAGCCTCTTTCCGAGCCGCAACCGTGAGAAACCGGTCCGGTTTCACGTGCGAAGACCGCTTCCTTACGGTCGCGGCTCGGTCTCTTACGCCTCGACTCACGACAAGAATGCCCGTCGATCCGCCTACAACACTTCGTAGGCAAAATTCCCGTCTTCGCTGACCGAAATTCCGGCCGATCGAATCTCCCGCGCCTCAGCCATGGCTGCCAGGAATTCGGCGCTGAGTTCCGGCAACAGGGTTCGAGAGATGATGTTGTCGATGTTGCGTGCGCCGGACTCGACCTCAGTACATCGCGAAGCGATCGCATCGACCAATCCCGGCGTGTACGTCAACTCCGCGCCGTAGTTGTCGTGGACCCGACGCACGATCTTCGCTAGCTTCAGCCCGATGATCTGGCGCATCACTCCGTCTTCGAGTGGGAAGAACGGCACGATCGTACATCGACCGAGGAACGCCGGCTTGAACGTCTTGAGCAATTCGGGGTGGATGGCCTTGGCCAAACCGACCGCATCGGGGCAAGTCTCTTCGTCGCCGCAAAGGTTGGCGATCAAGTCCGTGCCGGCGTTCGACGTCATAATGACGACCGTGTTCTTGAAATCGATATCGCGGCCTTCGCCGTCGCGGAGCGAGCCCTTGTCGAAGACCTGATAGAAGACGTCTTGAACGCCGGGATGCGCTTTCTCCATCTCGTCGAGCAAGACGACGCTATACGGTTTCCGCCGGACGGCTTCGGTCAACACGCCGCCCTCTCCGTAACCAACGTACCCAGGGGGGGAACCCATCAGTAGCGAAACCTTATGCTCCTCCTTGAACTCCGACATGTTGATGACGTTCAGATTCTGCTCGCCACCGTAGAGCAACTCGGCAAGTGTGATGGCCGTTTCCGTTTTCCCCACGCCAGAGGGACCGACGAGGAGAAATACGCCGATCGGTTTCTGCGGGTCCGTGAGGTCGGCGCGCGAGCTTTGTATGCTCTGCGTGATCGCGTGCAGCGCGTGCGACTGCCCGATGATTCGCGATTCCATCAACTCTTTGAGTTGGAGCACCGTTTTGATTTCGTCGGCGACCATGCGACCGACCGGAATACCCGTCCAACCTGAAACGACTTCGCCGATCATCTGCTTGTCGACGCACGACGACATCAACGGCGTTTCGCCCTGCATCGCCGCAAGTTCCTCGTTGAGCTCGCCGAAGTCGGTGCGTAACTCCGCCATCTGTTCGTCCGTTAGTGGTTTGCCTTCCTTCGCGGGCGCGTCATCAGACTTCTTCTTCGCTGAAGATTCCTTGGACGCGGACTTCTTAGCGGGTTCGGCGTCACCGTCTGCGACCTCAGGGAGCGTCTTACCGGTTTCAAGCTGTGTACGGATGTCGATGATTCGGTCGACCAACTCCGCCTCGGCCTTCCAACGTGTTTCCAATATCTCAAGTTCCTTAGCTACTTCGTCGCGCTGCTGTACCAATGATTCCGTGCTTGCGGCCTGATCCCCACTTGCCGCGTGCTCCCGATCGACAATGCCGATCTTGACGCCGAACTGATCGATCTGCCGTCGCAAGTCTTCAACCGCTGGCGGCACGTCTTGACGGGCGATCGCCACGCGAGCGCAGGCCGTGTCCAACAAACTGACGGACTTGTCGGGCAACTGTCGACCGGTGATGTACCGACTGCTGAGTCGCACAGAATCGACCACGGCCTCTTCCAGAACCCGCACGCCATGATGTGACTCGAGCATCTTCACAAGCCCGCGCATCATCTGAATGGCCACATCCTCGGTCGGCTCTTCAACCTTAACGACCTGGAATCGCCGGGTCAGGGCAGCGTCTTTCTCAAAGTATTTCTTGTACTCAGCCCACGTGGTCGCGGCGATCGTTCGAAGTTCCCCGCGTGCGAGTGCGGGCTTGAGCAGGTTGGCGGCGTCACCCTGGCCGGCTTGACCGCCGGCGCCGATCATCATGTGCGCTTCGTCGATGAACAGAATGATCGGCTGCGGCGACGCCTTGACCTCATCAATCACGCGATGCAACCGGTCTTCGAATTCACCTTTGATCGAAGCCCCGGCCTGCAGCAATCCCAAATCGAGCGACCGCAAGGCCACGTTGCGAAGTGGCGGCGGCACGTCGCCGCTGGCGATGCGCTGGGCGAACCCCTCCACCACGGCTGTCTTTCCCACGCCCGCCTCGCCCGTAAGAATGGGGTTGTTCTGGCGACGGCGCATGAGAATGTCTACGATCTGGCGAACCTCACCGTCTCGGCCAAGCACCGGGTCCATCTTGCCCGCCTTCGCCTGCGCCGTCATGTCGATTGTGAACTGGTCCAACGCGGGATGCTTGGACGCAGCGCCCGGCTTGACCGCCGGACCCACCTGCGCCCCAGGACCACCGGCGGCTGCGATGCCAATATCCGCCTCGGCCTCCGACGATTCGGCCGTGATCGACGGCAGATCCTTAAGCAGCGACTCCACCGACATTTTCGAAAACTCGGCGGACGTCTCGCGTGCTAACCGCGCCCGCGATGCATCGGCGAGCAGACCACACAACACGTGGCCGGAGCGCGTACGCTGGGCGCCGAATTCAACCGACCCGATGACCCACGCATCGCGCGCCAGGTCCACCGTTTCGGGACTCAACACCGGCGGTCGTGAATTACCGGTTTTGAATTTATCGATCGCAGCGGTCAGGTCGCGAAGAAGACGGGCTGAGTCGACTTCGTAGTGTCGGAGAATGGCGGCGATATCCGTGCCGTTGGATTCAACCAACTTGAAAAGCCAGTGCTCGATCTCCAGGTTGTAGTTCGTGTGCGAAAGGCAAAGCCCGGCGGCGGACTCGAGCGAGCGATGGCACGTGTCATTCAAGCGACCGACCAGCGCCTTGAGGTTAACCGAAATCATAATACGCCCTCTTCATGGTGTTGTTCGTTGATCAATATCGACAGTGTAACGCCGCGCCGCGCGCGCAACACTAGGTGCGCGCCCACACCGAGCGGGGCTCATCATAACATCGACCTAGCTGAAGCACAGCCCCGTCGACGTCACTCGGTGCCTCAACCGAGCGCAGAAACGTTGTCCAGCCAAGTCGAGGCCCATGCACCGAGGCGCCCAGCCGACACTTGGGAACTTCCGCTCTCTGTAGCCTCAACAGCCCATCGAACTCAAACTCTGCACCGACATAGCCACGCACCAAGTGCGACAACGCGAGGAAGCCATCGCCGTTGGGTAGGAACCGGATGTACTGAGCAAAAGTCATCGCCCCCAGCGTCACGCGAAACCCACTTTCGACCTGCCCCACCCGCGATCCGACGGTAAGGTTGACGCCGAGCTTCGCGCTTTGACCCAACGGGTTGCGTCGCGACGGCAAGTACGACCGGTCGCCTTCGGACAGCTCGAACCAACCGCCGGTTAGCTGATCGATACGTACGCGAACGCCAAAGTGATCGGCTAGGAGATGCTGAAGGGCATCGGCGTTTCTCGCGCGCCGCGCGAAATGCCCGCTGTAGTAGACAAGCGCTTCGGAGTCAAACGCGAGGCGACTCGGCAGGTTGGGCATGCCGTACCCAGACAGACTGAGCATGCAGATGACGAAGGGGTCGTCTGATGTCGGCTTGCCCTGCCGCCGCAACCGCTCGTAGGTCATGGGAAAACGGTACTTCTCCCACGCCCTATAGAATAGCGAAATCATGCGGTGGTTGAACAGGTCTTGAAACGCCGCCAAACATGGGTCGTTGGCGCGGTGGCGTTCAATCAAGAGTGACGTGAAATGCTGCGGGAGCACGCCACTCGGTCCGGTCAAACCCATGAAGTTGACCAGCATATCCACCGGTCGCTCCGGGGATGATTCGTCCCCACGACGTGCGCGCCTTTTCTTGCGGTCCGCCACCGACTGCACACCGCCGGCCGAAAAACCAAACGAAGCGTTAGCGCGAAAATGCACGGCTTCGCGCATCGGCGGCGTGTCGTGGCCAACGAGGGGCCGCTCATCTCGTTGTTCAGAACCCGCCGGCTCCTCAAACAACTGCTGAAGAAGACGGACCGCTTGGAAGAACTCGAAGCGGTACGGCGCATCGCGCAGTTGGTCGATTACAGAAGTTGCTTGTCTGCGGCCCTTGGCGGCCATCGATACACCACGCCTTCCCGTTGTTTGGATTTCGCCACCAGGCGCGAGAATGAGTTAATCGAACAGTAGAGACCAAGAAACCGCTCAAGCACTGAAGCAAACAGGAACAGTCCGTTGTCGGCGAAGCGGTCCTCGTCGAACTCGATAGCGACTTCGACGCCTCGGCAAAAACCACAGATGTCGCCGGACACCACGCGCGCCGTCTGCCGACTGCTCGTGACGTCAAGGATGCCATCGACCTTGCCGGTCAAGTCGGGTGTTCCGACGAAGTCGTAGAGCGAGAGGATTTCGCGTAGCGCCGCTGCGCCGTCCGCGCCCTCAACAAGCGAAAGATGGTTCAGCGAAAGATGAGAAACGAGACGCCACAACGCACCGTGCTTCAACGCCGGACGGCGCGTCGGTGTAGGCGGCGTCAAGCAACCGACCGGTGCGAGCGGACCACCCTTGAGCATGGTCAATCGCGGTTGGTCCCGACCAAACACAAGCTGCGCGGGGAGGTCACGATTCAAACACGTTGTCGTCACCTCGATGGTCCAATCTTTCGGCAAGGCGGCCGGTGAGAAATCGAGGTCTACGAACGTGATATCCATTTCCGTACCGCTATCGCGACGATTGCCGACGGACTCGGCTTCGCGCCGCGAGGCATACCAATAGGCCGTCTGTTGGTCGCGATTCACGTTATGGCTTACCGAATAGAACGGATGTACGGTGACCGCTTGTCCGTCACGACCCGTGGCTGTCACGCGGTCGATCGAATAGACCTCCATGGTCTCCGTACGTCGAACGTCGGGCACAAGATGATACTGCGACTGAAACGAACTGAGTGAAAACGGATCGGCCCGCTGCTCGAACAGGTTCACGATCGGCGTACAGCCCATTCGAAAGTTGTCCGCCTCCGTGTTCCGCTGAAGCTCATCGGTTACTTGCTTCACATAAAGTACAAGATCGACCGACGTGCCCAGTTTCGAAAGGATCTGCTCGTTCAAGTTCGCCACTTCAAAGAACTGAAATTTTTGCGGAAGCGTGAAGTAGTCGGTCAACAGACGGTATCCACGGAAGGCACGCGCATCGTACGGCAACAACCCTTGCTCCGCGTCATAGCCCATCGGCTGAAGACTTCTCTTGTCTAACAAGACTGGATGTTTATCGTCCGGCCCCGATTCAAGCGTAGCCGCAACAACGTGGCTACAAATCAGTTCGAACAGGGCGTTGACGTGCCCCGGATCACCCGCAAGAAAAAACTGAAGGCTGGTCATCGACATCTTCGACAGCGGCGCTTCCTCACCAAACGTAGTCAGCTTGATACGGAGCGGCGCCACCGGTTGGTCATACCGAACGATTGCTGGGGCGTTCTTGAGCGAACCGAGGCTGGCGTTGCTCACGCTAACTGGAAACAGATGCAGCGGGTAGCATGTGCGAAACTTGCATACTTCGCCGTCAACGTCCGACTCCAAACCCGCGCCGCGCGGAATCGGATAGCCCGCCACCATCCCCGCTTGACCCGGGTCGAGCTCAAACTGCGCGATGGCCATTGACGGTATGGGCGCGAGGTAGTGCGGGTACAACGCGCCCAACATCGCTTCGGTTATTTCCGGGAAGTCGTCTTCGAGCTTCTTGCGTGTTCGAGCGTTGATATAGGCGAACGCCTCGATCATTCGCTCGACGTAGGGGTCCTGCCCGGTCTGCGCGTCCAACTTCAAGTAGGCAGCTTCGGTCGGGTTGGCCTGCGAGAATTCTTGGCTGAGCTTGCGGAAATATCGCAATTCTCGATTGTAATACGAAAGTAGGTCTTCGGTCATCTATCCGATCATCCCACCTTGAACGCTGATGTTGTCGGGTCAAGCAACGTTTCGTAGATCACTGTTTCCGTAGAGTCCTCGACTTGCAACGTCGCGTCGATGCGAAAACGCAAGGTCCGGTCATTAGGATCATCGCCGCGATGGAACGTCACGCTGACCTTTCCGAGGCGTGGTTCGAATCGCCGGATCGCGTGCTCGACGATTTTTCGGAAGTCTCTCTGGCTGGACCGGTTGTCGAACGACGCGCCGGTGAAATCCGGGATACCATAATTCACGAGCGAGTTTTCGAGCTCCTCTAAGTTCGGCGGCCAAGAGGTACAACGCCATCGCGTATTCAAAAGGTCTTGAAGATCGCGGCGCACCGAATTGCGCAGTTGGCGAAGGGTTTGGATTTGCGCAGAGCGCCCGCCTGTTGACCGTACCTCGCTGTCGCCAACCAGGCGGTCGAGAATCGACGTGGGAAACTTGCGATCGCCACGGACGTCGCTCACGAATCGCCATCCTGCGGCGCCGCCTCATCATCGCTTGCCGAATCCACTTCGATCGACTCGATGTCGAGGATGGCCTTCTCCTTGCTACCGGCGAAGAGCACACGCTGACCGAGGCCACGCACCGGCTGACCTTCTTTACCAATCCAGTCCGTCGCACGGGCAAGCCGGATATCCAATCGTTCTGACGCCGATGATCCGGCGTAGAGCGTCGGCACAAAGACCACACCCTCCGGACCGCTGCGCACGCTCAACAGCGCCTGACGAAAGAGCAGGTCTCGCGGGCGTTTCGGCGGTTCAAACGCAATCGAATCAATCGTAGTAAGCGGTATCCAAAAATACCGCCCGTCAGTGGTCAACACTTCGAGTACCGAGGCGATCAGGTCATCGCCGTCGCACAGGTCGTCGAAGTGCTGGCCATTGAGGTCACCACCGACGGCGGAGCGAAGTTCCTCAGCCTCTACAAGCTTCGATTGCGCTTCTGCGGTCTTGCCTTCACGCAAGAACAAACTGGCTTCCAGACGAATCTTCATCTCGGGCGACGCTTCAGTCAGAAAGCACGGCATCCGGCCCGATTCGTGGAAGTCAAGACGAGCCGCCTCCGCGTGGATGATCTGGCGAAACTGAACCAGGGGAAGCGCCGCGCCGGCATCGATCCGCTCCGCCGCTTCGATCTGTTTGTCGGCGCGCTCAAGGTCGCCCGCGAAACAAAGTAGTTCGGCGAACATAGCCCGAACGCCCGAATTGCTCGGATCCGACCGGACGGAATCGGCTGCCGCCTTAAGCGCCTCGTCCAGTTTACCCTCGTTGAACAGCACCAGCGGGTTCATGTTTCCTCCCGTTGTCATTATCGCATCGCCTCAACATGAAGCCAAGAAACTGTGACACCGATTTCGCACCGGCGACTCATAACGCTCATCCGTACGCCAAGAAAAGTGTGGCACCGGCTTCCAATCGGTGATCCATTGACGCCTTTCGAAACCTGACGAGACGCGACCCTTGCCCCAAAGTCGGCCAACCCGTAACCGATTCACGCGACCCCGCGCACCACGCCGCCGCAATAATCACCTCGGGCTCGCACCCGAAAGTTGTGTGGCCATGCGAACGGTAACCTGAACGTCGTCCAGTTGGTAGTGCGGACACAATTTCATCAGACATTGATACGTCCCCGGTCTTCCGGGCGTGTCGCGAACGTCGACGCTCGCCTTTCGTAACGGATAACGAGCCTTCACATCCGCCGCCGCCAAACTGTCCGGCGTGACGTATTCGTTGATCCAGTCACGCAAGCGATTGCCCAACTCCTGCGCCGTTGTACCGGCGCCGATGCGATCGCGCACCTGAACCTTCAGAAAGTGAGCGAAACGCGAGACACAAAGCGTATATTGGAGCATGGCCGACATTCGAGCGTTTCGTGTCGTGTCATCTTCCGCATAGGATTTCGGTTTTTGCAGCGAAGCATTGCTGTAGAAAACACTGAATTCCGTGTCGTGGCAGCGGCAGAGCGGAACGAAACCAAGATTGGCGATTTCGTTTTCCTGCGCATCACTAACCACCACATCAGTGCTCATCTTCGGGGCGACATCCGGAGCATCCAGACCGAACGAATGGACGGGCAACCCGGTGACCACGCCGCCACGATCTTCGTTTCGGTCGAAGCCGCGAATGTCCGCAAGCCAGCCGCAGTCGACAAACGCGCGGATCAGCACGCCGCCGAATGCGAACGCGGCGTTGCCCCAAAGATACTTCGACCGGTCCGGACCCTCGACGTCCTCAGTAAAGCGAAACCCGAGCGATTCAGTCCGCTGCGTGTCGCGGATTTCCGCGTCGAACGGCCGCTGACACTTCGGACACAGGCCGTCGCGAACGCCGCGCAAGTCCTGCCGACAGGTTCGACACTGCCGACGCACCACGGTCGCATGTGTCGCCGTATACGGCAAACGCATTAGGGTGTTGGGTAGCGTAAGTCCGACATATCTCGAATCTTCCTGATCACGCAACGAACGCCACTTGATGTACTCGGTGCTGGCGAACCGCCGCCCGAGGTCGCCGTGGCGCTCTAGTTGAACAAAGTGATCCAACCCCAGGAGCCCTGGGTGCGCTCCGCAGATAAACGGGGCGAACGCCGCAGCCGCTACGCCGCTGATCGCGGCTAGCACTTCAAGATCATCTGTCGGATGCTCGGCGCTTGGCTTGTGGCGAATCTGATAGTCGCCGATGAGCACACCGAACGGCTCGCCACCGGGCCGGCCATATTCTTCGTTATAGACCTTGTCGAACAGGGCGCTTTGGTCGAACTCGACGGCACGCTCCGCGTCGCGCGCTAGCTCCTTCCACCGGACGTCGAGCACGCGCACGACCACACGCTCATCGCTGTCTTCGCTCGCTCTTTCGACGAGACCAAGAACGCCGCGCCATGAACTCTCCAGCCGCTGAAACTGCGTATGGTGGATGATCGCATTGACCTGCTCGCTGATGGCGTCATCGATGAGCGCGATATCGCGATCGACCAGTTGCACAAGGCGATCGATCGTCGCGTGGGCGTCGAGACGAAGCCGATCGCCCACCCAAATCATCAGCGCGCTGAGCCAATTCGACTCAGCGAGAAACCGCTCGACAAACCCCGACCGCTGGGTCCACGCGACAGGGTCGCGGTCGAGCATGGACTGAAGGGCATCGTCGTCGAGCCGCAACGCCGACCCGGCGCTTCCCGAATCGACAGAGCCCGAACCGGTCCCGTGGGCCGGCGAGGGCGGAACAGGTTGCGGCGAGGGGCCATCGCTGGCAGCCATTCCCATACTCCTCACAGCCGGCACCTACGCCGGGAGCGCCGCGTCGCGACATACAAAAGGTCGGACGCATTGCACTCCGTGGCGCCATGGCCGATATGAAGTCCATCATCCTATTTTTGGGAGATTCGCCACCAATCGTAGAGACGCGTTGAGTTCTTCGAAGAATAGCCACGGGCGCAGCCATGCAACCGCGTCGTAGCATCCCGGCTTACCCGGTATTTCGCGAACTTCAACCTTTGCTTCAGCCAGTGGATACTTGGCCTTCATTTCTTGTGAAGGCTTGGCGTCGGCGCAGACGTACTCCGAAAGCCAACGCTTCATGAAGTCTTCGACGTCCGATCGTTCCATCTTGGAACCGATCTTGTCGCGACCAATGACCTTTAGATAGTGGGCGATACGCGAGCTGGCCATGATGTATGGCAGCCCAGCGGATAGCGCGGCGTTTTCCGTGGCGGCAGCCGTGTCGTACTTCTTGGGCTGCTGCGCCGTCTGACCGCCAAAGAACACGGCATAGTCTGTGTTCTTGTAATGAGAAAGCGGCAGAAACCCGAGCTTGCCCAGTTCGGCTTCCCGGCGGTCGGTGATGCCGACTTCGCTCGGACACTTAGCGTCCACGTCGCCGTCGTCACTGGTGAACACGTGCGTCGGCAGATCGTCGACCTTGCCGCCGCCCTCCGCGCCTCGAATCGTCGTACACCATCCGTACTTGGAAAATGAATCCGTGAGCTTGGTACCCAAGACGAACGCTGCATTCATCCACGTGTAGTTGCCATGGTCGACGGCACGGGCCTTGCCCTTCGAGTCAAGTTCAACCTCTTCATAATTGAACTCGTCGATGTTCTTGGTGTTCGACCCATACGGCAGGCGAGAGAGCACGCGTGGCATCGCCAGCGTCACAAAGCGTGAGTCTTCCGACTCACGGAATGATTTCCACGCCGTGTGCTCCGGACCTTGGAAGATTCGCGACAGATCGCGCGGCTTCGATAGCTCGGTAAAACTCGAGAACCCGAACATCTCCGGCGCTGCGGCTGAAACGAATGGGCAAAACGCAGCCGCAGACACGCCCGAGATCATTCTGAGCATGTCGATATCTTCAGGATGGTTGGAGAACTCGTAGTCGCCGATCAAAGCGCCGTATGGCTCTCCGCCGGGCGAACCGAATTCATTCTCATAGAGTTTCTTGAACAGAAGACTCTGGTCGAACTCGGCAGCCTTTTCCAAATCCTTGAGCAGATCGCGCTTGGATACGTTGAGCACGCGAATCTTCAGTTGGTCGCCTGTTTCGGATCCGTACACGAGGTACTTGAACCCTCGCCACGTGCCCTCAAGTTTCTGAAAATCGTCGTGGTGCATGATGGCGGCAAGCTGCTTGGACATACGCGTGTCCATCGCATCGATCGCGTTGTTGATCGTGCGCATGAGGTTCTTGTCCCATGCGACCGTGCCCTTCATCACCTCGTCGACCAGATTCGACACCAAGTCTTTGGCGCGATCCGGTTCAGTTTGTGGAGTCATTCCCACTACGGTATCGAGCAACCCGCCCTCGCTCGGGGCTGCAGCCGCGGCGGCTTCCTGGGGTTGACTCTCGGCGCCTGGCTCAGCCATTAGCTATCTCCCTTATCAATGCCCAGCTCATTGGCGATTTCGTCGAGCTTTCCTGTATTCTGCAGAATCTCCTCGAGCTTGTCTTCGAGGTCTTCGGACGTATCAGCCTTGGCCAACAGATCACGAAGTTTGTTGCGCGCCTCAAGCATCTTGCGAAGCGGTTCGACCTGTTCGACCACGGCGCCCGGCTCAAAGTCTTCCATTGAGTTGAACTTGAGGTCGACAGCCATCTCACTGCCATCACCCTTCAATGTGTTCTCTACGCGGTACTTGACGCCGGGCTTCATGCTGGACAATACGTCATCGAAGTTGTCCCGGTCGATGGACACGAACTTCCGGTCCTTGAGCGATTTCAACTTCTCCGTCGGATTGCCCGACAGATCGGCCAACACGCCGACGACAAAAGGTAGCTCTTTCTTCTGAACCGCCCCCTCCGTCTCAACGTCGTAGGTAATCTGCACACGTGGCTTGCGGACACGATCCAGCTTTTTCTGTGTTGACTCGGCCATTACATACTCCTTCCTATACGATAGATTTCGGCGGGTTGCGAATCCGAACAGTGCGCCGGCCACCCAGCCTGCACCGAGGACTTCACCATACCTGCGCCGCGTTAGCTGTCGCCGTCATCTGGCGGCACGATGCCGACACGTCTGAAAAAATCGTCACGCGTCGACGAGTCGGAAATCAGCTCCTTCAATAGTTGCGGAAGATCCATCCGACCCCACTTGACGCATTCTTCGAGCTGAAAAGGCAGCACACTGTGGGGCTCGGTTTCACGAAAGAATTGGGCGATCGTATGGAGCGTCGCGAACGCCTCCTCACGGGTGCGTATGGGACCGGAACGCCCCGGACGACCTCCGGAGTCGCCTTCGTCTCCAGTATCGCCGTCACCTTCTTCGACAGTAACACCTATACCAGCCGCAGCGAGAATATCCGCCGAAACCGAGGTGATGACCCGCTTGCACTGATCGAGCGCGTCACGAATGTTCGAACTCGGCGGCGCAAGACGATCACCGCATCGCGAGTCCAAGACCGTACACAACTGATCGAAGTAGGTCTGTGCGCTAGTTAAGTCTTCGAGCATTGTCTGGTAGAACGTTGCAGACGAATCGGAAATCGCCTTCTTAAAATCGACGATCGATACGGCACCATGCTCAAGCCGCTTGGCCTGTTCCGCCGCGTCGCCTATCTGCTCAATGTTGGTGGCTTGGTCGTAGACTGAAACGCCAAGCGGACCGAACTCGCCACCCTCGACTATGCTCACCGACAAGATCGGCGCGATGAGCGTGCCGTCGGCGTCTGACCCATTGAGGCCCACGAGAGCAGACACGCGGAACGGCGGCTCGTCTTCATCGACCGCATCGTCGGCGTCGGGAATCGGATGGAGTTGATCCCAATACCGGTCGACAAGTTCGTAGCACAGGCGAAAACCGTCACGCAAACCGGCGAATCCGTGCTGCCGAACGAGCGCTTCGGTAAGCCACGCTGCGATTTCAAGATCCTTGGACGTCGTCGCTAGGACGCGGGGCGACTCATCCAGCACCGGGCGCCAATCGGGCTTTTCGCCAGCATCATCGTCGTCCCAAACGGCACGCGTTTCGACGCGCCTCGCAGCGTACCGTGCGGCCTTGATCGATCGGTAGATCGCGTCGGGTGAAAAATCTTTGCGCAGGTCCGGACCGGTTGCGGTATCCCCCTCGATGGGCGACAACAGGGATTCAAAATCGAGCGTGTCTGGGGACGGCATCGTCGTCTCAGCCTCGTATTGATATCTGATCGTCTAACAGAGAGCGCCATACGCCGCACCGACCAAACCCTCGCCACCGATGGCGGTTCATTCCCATGGCCACTACGCCGGCAACCCAGCGCCACGATTCCGCATGCCAAACGCAAGCTGACGAAGCGTCCTGTCGTGCAATCGGCTAGCCCACGATTTGCTAATGCCCACGCGCTCGCCCGCGTCCTTGAGCGTCAATCCCTTGACATACGTCAAGTTGATCAATTCCCTAGCCTGGTCGGGCAGGTCTTGGATCAGTTCGCGCAACACCGTACCGGCTTCGCTGAGCATTAACGCGGCCTGCGGTGACACCGCCGCCGCATCTTCCGTGGCGAACGATCGCCCCTCGTCCTCGTCTGACGCGAACCCGCTCGCCAAGTAAACCATTGTCATCCTCGACCCGACATCCGTCAACCAGCGGGCGTCATCGCGAAGCCCGCCGTCGGAGCCGGTCTCCACCCGACCGTCGGCTCCGTCAAGGAATTCCTCGGCCATTCGTTCGTATCGGGCCGCGTAGAAGTCCGCACGCTTGAACCAACTCATTTCGGACAGGCCGTCGAGAATGGAACCGCGAATTCGGAAGTATGCGAAGGTCGTGAAGCGATTCCCCTTGGTTGGGTCGAACGACGCAGCCGCCTGAGCCAATCCCAACTGACCGTACCCGATCAAATCGTCGAGCTCGACACTCGACGGTAGCCGCTGATGAATCCGCCACGCCATGTTGCGGACAAGACCCTGGCAGCTTTCGATAAGCTGGCTGGCTACCAAATTCGTTCCTGCCGGAGCGGTCATAGAACACTTCGCTCGGCCCTATATGGGCAATGGACTCATGATGAAACCGCCTCGCTCAAGCGCTTCCACAGGCGCTCAAGCCGTTTGTTGGCGTACGCGTCTGCGAACAACGACTTAGCCACACGCCTCGATACGGCACGCCAAGGAGCGGCGGCATCTCCCCCGCTCGGCGCAAAGAAACCTACTACTGCAGCTTCGACCAAGTCTGCGACGACAGGGTCGAACGCAAATGAGCATCCGTTGTGGCGCCGGGCGACGTCAAGAAGGGGCTTCATCTCGGCAGACTCCAACACGGGCCTGTTACAAGCGTCGCTCAGCGATTCGGCGATCACTCGATGCAGCGCATCGACGTTATCCCCGCCGCCTGAACCGGTCGCACCGCCCGATGCTTCCGGGGGACGCGACTCAGGGCGCTCCGCGTTGTGATCTTGAGATGGGTTCGTACCCGGCATAGCTTCCCAACAATTTCACAGGCTGACACATGGTCAGAGAGTTGGACTGATCGCCCATAGCTCGGGCGCGTGAACGGATGTTCGCGGGAGCGGAATCCTGCCGGCCACGACAGATCACAGACTGCCAATTGCACCTGCCCCGATCGCCGCCCCGCGATTTCGAAACACATGCCCTCAAACGTATACGAAAGGATACACGGTTTGACTGAGCGCTGGAAGCACCGTGCGAGGAAACCGTACGCCACGACGCACCAAAATGCCCCATTTTACGCCAACTCCAAACGCCCGACAAATTAGGCAGCATAGGGGTCGAAACTTGGCGCCTAGTGCAGCGTCACACCTTAATATTCGGGCTGTTGCAGTACGCACGACCGGAGCCAGGCGCGCGGGTCAGAGCCCACCGCGCTAGCGGTGGGACCAGTCCGCGGGCTGGCGCCCTCGGCTCTGATGCCGCACGAACCGACGAGCCAATCCCGAAACCCACAAGAGGACGTGTGACCCTGCACTAAGACCAATCCCCTACGCCTTCACCCCGGACTCGTAACTGCAATCCATCGTGGGCGCGACAAAGGACCATCCAAACCCGCAGCCCACATTCGCGAATCATTCTTGTGGCATGGGGAAAGTCGTGCTTGCAAAGTCTGCTAGCGTGGCTGAGTGCGCGGGAAGATTGTCGCGCAATCGGGCGAGGAAGCCGTCGACGCCAGATGGCGGAGCCTCGTCGATGATGCGCTTGCCAAGAGCGGCGTCGACCCGGTTCGGATTGTCGCAGAGACCGATGAAATCCTGCGTGTGCATCGAACGCCGCGCCACGGAAAGATCAAGGCGACCCGCCGAACGCTCGACAGGAACCAGGGCGGCGAATTCAGGCGGCATGTCGCCTAGGTTATGGCCAAGCCAAGACAACCAGCAATCAAGCTGCAAAGGCACACCCAGCTTGTCGGCGAGCGGTAGTCGCCACACATCCGGATCGCGACCAGCGGTCCGGTGGTTTCGGAGCAGGGCTTGTTGCAAGGCACCAAGAACGGCGTCGGGCGAGTTCAATGAACCACCGAAACCCGCCAACCAGTCGGACAGCTGAACCCCTTGTCCGACCACCTCCCAGTTGGCGGTCGAATCCCACTCGTCGACGTTGACTTCGATTGACTCGCCGCGCGCCCGAAGGAGGAACTCGCCTCGACTATCCATCGTCACAAGACGATCATACGCGCGCTCCATCGCCAACCAAAGCGGACCGCAAGCGGCACCGATGTGCGAGCGTTCCCCTTTCGGACCCTCGATCGCCGGAACGACGATGAACAACGTGAAGGGATAAGAACGCTGATGACCCTGATCGCTACGTTGGTCGTGACTGTCCCAAATACATGCGACGATCCAAACCCGACCGCGATCGACGCTGAACATCAACCGGTGTCGATTGAGCATCACGCCGCTGTCGCCGCACAAACTTACCGAGTAGTTGAAACCGTCGTGAACCCAACTCGTGAAGCTACGTGCCAGGGGGAGATCGTCGCACCGGACGGTCAAGAACTCCTTGTCGAATTCGAGTTTGCCGTACGCGCGAAGGGGCGCAGCCTCCCGACCGCCGGGGCCGATGCGCGGTAACAACGCGCGGCGTAAGGAACTCAGGCGACCGAACAACGACATGGGTCAATCCAGACTGACGAGATAATCCGGCTCCTGTGTCGTCTTGTCGAAGCCCCCAATAGGTGGAGGAAGAACGCACGCACCGCTTCCGCAACCCGTGATCTTGATATGAAACAGCGCCGAAACCTTCTTGGTGCTCGTCTTATCGAGCTTCTTCAGCGGGAAGGTCATAACGACAGGCCACAGCGTTCTCTCCGACAGCTTGCCACCCGTGCCCTCGTCGATTCTGGCGAAGTCGTCACTGCCCAGGTATCGATAGATGAACAGGGGCAACGCCCAGCCCTTGTGATCGAGCGCCACATCGTCGACGGACTGTTGCTGCGGTAGGTCTTCCTGGGCCACGGCACCGGACACGTTGAGCTGGATATCCAAGTCCGTGTCCCCGAATTTCCACAAGAGCGGAACTGGGGCCGAGGGAGAGACTCTTTCCCCGAAGACCACGTTCACCGGTCTGACAGCGCCGGCGCGCCGCTGCGCGTTCTTTTCCCGCCCGATCGAGAGGGAACCGTCGGTATAATGCCTGATCCCGATACGATTCAAATCGCCATCGTCGCGCTCGTGTTGGACTTGGAAGAACACAAGACCAGGCTCTCCTTGACCGAGAAGCGTTGCACTATCCGCTGCGCCGCCATAGAGAAAATTGCGCCACGAAGCACATCGGTCCATGTACTGCTGCCGGTAATTCCTCGGGCCTGACTCCGCCCCATCGCTGGCTGCGACCTTCTGCGAAAATCGCTTTTCGTACGCCAGCATTTTTTGCAAGAAATCTTGGAAGTCGCTCTTGCCCACCACGCGCGGGTCGGCCGAACCACCGTGAAGCGTAAACGGGAAAGCCCCCGTCATTCCACCCAACGACCCCGTAATCTTCGTGAGTTGGTTGTCCAACTCGACATCCAAGCGATACCGCCCCGCTTGGGCGACATCGAACAATTGGTTGACGATACGCTCATTGTTCAGTGTGTCCCGAAGTTTCTGCAGCGCACTCATGTCGAGCGTAGCGAGACGTTCGGCGCCGTATGTCTCTGGGCCGTTCTTACCGATCCCCAATACAGATCGCCAGTAGACCTCGAAGGCACTGCTGACTTTCGACACCACCATTCCGGCACGCATATCGACGGCGACTTTGTTCTGCGGCAAGTCAAACCACGCCGAAAGAGCATCCTGCAACACGTCGAACCGGTCGCCGATAGACGATTGATCAGCGCGGGCAGCGGACAGCATGGCGTTGTGATCGCGTCGCAGCCGCTTGCGCACGGGGGTGGCGTCTTGCTCCGCGTCGTGGCGGTCGATTTGCAGCACGCACTCGACAAATGACGCAAGTCGGCGTTCGGCAACAGCCTGAAAGTCGCGATGATCGCGCTTCAATACGTCGTGGTAATCACCCCAGTTCGGAGCCTTCCTCAGTTCCAAGAAGCCCGGCAACGTATCCCTTGTGTAGTAGCCCGCCCAACGGTCGAAGTACAGGCCCATGTAGGCTTTCAACAGCTCATCGAGTCGCGAACTGAGACGCTGCCACGGCTCGCCCTCGGCATCAGTCAGGGGTGCGACGGTTCGTGAACCCGCCCAGCCTGCAAGCTGTTCCTGCGCTTCCTCGACGAGATCCATCGTGTCGAGCATGAAGACGCTTGTATAGGCTTCGGTGACGTCGGAGAACCCGACGGAATCGACGCCGACCTCACCATCATAACCGTCGCGGAGCACCTCCAAGCTGATCTCCGCATCGCTGAATCGCTGCTCGATACGTCGAATCGTCAGGTAGCGACGATTTCGCTGTGCAGCAGCATCGACTTTGTCGATGAGAATGCCGAGACCCGCCGTAATCGCCAGCAACTCAGGCCGCTGGAAGGGAGCCTGTAGCTTGTCGCGTGCGCTTTTCAATGATCCCTCGGGTTCCGCAGTCAAAGCGGCAAACGACTGACGAAGGTTCGCGCTATCGAGGGACTTGTCGCCGCCGCCGGTGAGCGCCGCATCCAGCATGGCCAAGACTTCAGCCAAACGCTGGTAGTCGCTATCAAGCGACGTCCACTGCATGCACGACTTACCATAGTCCGCATCGATCGCGGCGATCGAAGTCGTGGCCATCTCGTTCAAATCGCTTCGCGCGGTATCAAACCACTTGTCGATATCCAGACCGTGCTCTTCTTCATACGGGGACTTCTCAAACGACTTGCGCATCGCACCATCCGGAGCGAGCGCCGCGTCCCAATGACTCTGGACGGTCTCGAACATTGGCCACGGATGAGTCTCCGCCGTGGCCTCTCGCCCGCCGATTAGACCGTCCAGGTACGACTTGTCTGCATCGATGGCTTCCTTGGCCGCCCGGAACGCCGGGTGCGCAGGATCGCCGGAGTCGGCGTACGCCTCGGTCCATGCTGCAAGCGCCGTGTCGAAGTCACTGACGCTGGCCGCATTGTCGAATTCTTGGGCAAGCGTGAGCAATCCGTTCAGTCGCTCATCCATATAACTACAGTTCCGAAACGCTTCAAACCAATGAGCAAGCTGCTCACTCTCCTTGGTCGCAAAGACGTTTTGGAATCCGTCCTTGACAGATTCGAGCATCTTACGGCTAAGGCTGCTTTCCCATTCCATGCCCGGCGTCAACGCCGAGCCGCGTAGCGCGACCTGATCGCCAAGTTGTTCGAACGGTTCCCGAAGTTGTTCCTTCCAACCGGCGTTCGGCAGCGCGGCGAAGAAGCGATTGAACGACTCGGCGGCGTTCCCATCTTCATCTTCGGCCCCAGCCTGCCATCGAAGATACTCCTGCATGCTATTTTCGCGATTTTCGAATTCTTCTTCCGTCCACAGTTCGGGCGTGGTTAGCGACGCTTCCAATTCGCGAACGCGCCCGGTCATTGCCCCCTTCACAATCACCTGATCACGGATTCCCTGAAGAAGGTCAGCCGCGCGATTCATATTTCCCGCAGGAATGAATAGATTGCGGAACCAATTGTGGCTGGTGCGTAGCTTCTGAATATCTGTGTCAAGCGTCGCCACGTGTGCGAGTACGTCCTCGTCGCGTTGGGCTACGTCCGCCGGCGACGATGGTGGTCCGCTGAGCAACATTTCCGACGCCCGCTCGGCGTGATCGGTTGGCGCCACCACGGCGGCGGTAATGTCGGTGATGCCCCAAGTGGCCAGCGCGATCATCCCAATCAGCATGACGCCCAGCCCGATTCCGGAGACGACCTTGCGACGGCGTCCGCGTTTGATTTCGCTCGGCGACCGAAACACCAGACCGGTCTCACGGAGCGCTTTGGCCTTATACGCATCGGCGCAGAAGAAGGGCCGTGACGGGAACAGCTTGCCCAGGACATCCAACTCGCGCTCGATATCCCGCCCGCCGAGTCCGCCGGACAGCAAGTCCTCACCGGCTTTGACGATGGGCATGCCTTCCTGCATACCGCTCGTGAAGTAGTACCCCCTAAAGAACAACGGGTCGTGATAGATGTCCGCCGCGAACATCACTTTAAGGTATCGATGGAGTGGAGCGCAAAGAGACCGGAACTCCTCGGGAAATGCATAGACCAACCCGCGCTCTTCGAGCGAGTTCACGTTGCGCATGACCTTCAAACGCCGATCGCAAAGCCGTCGATAGATAACGTCGAATTCTTCAGTGAAACGTTCATGGTCGAAGACCTGATCGAACGGTGACTGGTTCGACCACCCCACCATCTGCGCCGCCTGAACGTTCCCGAACTCGCGGAACATCTCGCTAAAGCCGAGAACGAGATCGCACTTGGTGAGGATAACGAACACGGGATATTGCACGCCGAGTGTGCGTTGTATTTCCGCAAGCTTGTCGTGAATATTGGTCGCCTTGGCTTGCTGCGCCTCATCGTCGTCGTTGAGCAACGCGTCCACAGGCACGACCACGAGCACGCCATTGATCGGGCAGTGCGGGCGTTTCTTGTGAAGTAGTTCGAGGAACCCCTTCCACTCTCCCTTGTCCGCCGTGCCTTGGTCTTGAAAAGTGAAACGACCGGCCGTATCCAATATGACGGCTTCATTCGTGAACCACCAGTCGCAGTTGCGCGTACCGCCTGATCCGGAGAGTCGATCCGTGCCTACGGGAAAGTGGAGTTGGGAGCCGCGAAGCGTTGTCGACTTACCGCTCTGCGGCTCACCGATGAGCAGAAGCCAAGGTAGGTCGTAGTCTCCCTTACCGGCTTGACGTAGTTCGTTGAAGGCGTCGGCGAAGCGTCCGCGCATGTCGGCGTGCAACGCACGATCGTCCTCAGCTGAAGAACCCGCCTGCTGCTCTGCATCGAGCGTGTCGTACAATGATCGAGCCCGGCGGCGCTCGCGCCAGCGAAACAGAAACCGTATCGCCAAGACAAGCAGCACGATGACCACAACACAAGCCAGCGCCATGAGCGCCGTCTTCATGCCATACTGCATGGCCAATACGCCGATGCCGATCACGGCGCCCACGCTGAACACGGTAGTCACCGGATAGAAACGCGGCAGGCTGATGAAACTGCTGACCCATCTCATGGCCGTTGGCCCTCTTTATGGTTGCGGGGAATCGAACGGATGGTCGGTAACCGTCTGTTGTATTTCCGCCAGCCGGTTAACGAAATTCTGGTTGGCCGCGTAGCTCGCGACGAAGTATGTGGCGATGATGCCTAGGAACACCGCGACCACCGTGGCGACGCGCATAGGCATTTTCGGATCGTTGCGCGTCTTGTCGACGTGATAACAGTCGGCAAACAACTTCGCCTCGGGACCGTCCTCCTCATAGGGGATGGGCAAGCGTGCGAAGAGGTTGTCCATGTGGTTCTTCAACTGCGCGGTTTGGTCACGAAAACGTCCTTCAAACCCCAAACATAGACACGTATAGAGAACTTCCGTCAGCTCCAGGTCGGACGTATCCATGGCGTGCTGGAGTTCCCGGTCGAAAAACCACACGCCGCGCATCTGAACGTCATGCCCCAGCAGCTCGACCTCAAGAGAGTGGTTCGTCCAGTTGTCCTGACCCGACCACGTTTCCATCGTAGCCACTTCGTCCACAAGATACGCCAACGCAATCTTCGCTCGGTTCCATCGGTCCGTCAGCGCCTTGCTCGACGCCTGGGCTTCCAACCTGGCGAACAGCGACAAAATCTCGCGTTTGACCTCACTATAATCCAACGGCACGTCGTGACGGATTTTGCGCCGAAACGTCGCGACGAATAGGAATATGGGGCGCGCTAGTTCCGGTATTTTCATGCATCCGCCTGCTTACTTAAGACCACGTAAATCTTAAACCGAATACCCTCAAGCTTTTCCTGTGCGTCCGGGCTATAGCGGATGGCTAAGACCCGACCGGCTTCGACCTTAGGCCACTGCTCGTCGTCATGCATGATCTGGTAGTACTTGATCTCTGGGTTGGAGGGCAGAAGCCCTGTCGCGGCCCGTACACGTCGCAGGTTCAATCCGGGAAGACCGGCGCGGAAGAGCGTATCCACATCTTCGAGCGCACCGATTTTCCACCGCATCCGCTGCAACAAGGCGTCCAACTCTGAGTCGTCCATGGTGCCACAATGTACGCCGACGTAGAGTTCGCGGCGGCGCGACAACCAATCTTCTTCAAGCGTAACCTGGAGACCTTCGCCCTCTTCGCGGGCTTCGAAATCGCGCCACTTGACGACCTCGCGACTCATGGATTTGAACAGCACGCCAAGGTGATCGCATACCGTCGCGAAGTTCTTGCCGATGTTGAAGTGGTCGTAGAGCGGATACTCCATCACCGATCGGTCGCCGGAAAAGACGGAGAGTTGCCCCGCAAAACGGCACAGCTCGGCATACGCGACGAACGGTCGGACCTCGGGAACGGCCACCATCTGTCGCAGCCAAGCCAACGCCTGGTTCAATACGTGCAACATCATGAGACGTTCCGTGTGTCCGTCCACGCCGGACCCAAAGCTCATCTCGCCCTTCTTCGCCTCGGCAGCGAGCTCGCGATTCCGCGCTCCGGCTTCGTGGACGACATCCTTGATCATACGGTGGAGCTCTGAAGAAGCGCCGACTTGCATCAACGGCGGCACGTGCGCGACATCGCGCCGCGTCACGCCGCCCTCCTCACCCGACAGGTACAGGCGGACGAGCGGAATTGACTCGAACCCCGGCCTGTTTACCTCGTCGCCGAACAACAGCCGACCCTGCATCGAATGCGTATCGACGCGCTGCACGTTGTCGCCACTGTTCTCATCACGCCGCTCCGTGGGTTCGACCAAATATCGCGTAGGCTGTCCACCGGAAGCGATTTCGTACCTGGCGTTGGCGTGGATTTCGTGGAGCTTGGGGACCGCCAGATAGACCATCAGTCCATCCGGAGACTCGGTGAGCGCGTCGTCGAGCGGGCGGGCGGCTACTTCGGTATTGTCCGGGACGACAACCCACGTGCCCTCGGGCGTGCGTAGCCGACAACGTTCGATTCCGACAACACCTTCACGAATCTGTGCGTCAGACAGAACGAGCTCGTCGAAACCCCAGGAAAACGGTGCGCTCGTCTGCCAAACGACGCCCAACATCGTATCCCAATATCGCTGGGAAGACTGAAGGTGATGCGGCAGCAGCAGCATCCCCTCAGTCCAGTGTGGTTCTCGCCAATTCGGCACGGCGCGGCCTCCCGATCTACTTATTCCAACGAATGCTCGTCTCTTCGACCTTCAGCACGGCGTTCCCCTGACGGCCCCGAGGAAGCCACGCCTGCGACTGAAATCTCTTCGCTTTGTTGTCCGCGTCCATGCCGCTGAATCTTGCCAGCGCAAGAATACCACCGCGACCGAACATCCCCCCCGGCGAGTTAAGCGGTACGGCCACCTGCGTCCCCGGACCCACGGTGACTTCCACGATGGCGTCCTCTGGGACTATGGCCTTCACTTCGACGTTAAGCCCGTCGTAGAACCACTTCTTCGCCGTGATGGAACCGCTCGGATTGTCGACCTTCTTCTTTTCAAGCTTGCCGAACAAGCTCTCGGATTGATTCAGCTTGCGAAAATCATCCTCGTTGAGGGTCAAGAGGACAATCTTCAGCGCACTTCCCGGTGAATCGGCGGGCATACCGAAGTTGTTAATGCTCGGGGCGCAGTTGATCTTGATCTCTGCCTGACTACAGCCGCTTGCCACCGACAACGCCGCCAAGGCGACGACGCAACCCATCATAGACCGCACGTGACGCATCACTAGCACTCCTACATTGAAATCAATCAGATCGCGAACCATACATTTCAGCGACGACTTTCGCCACCTCGGCCTGACAGGCATCCGCCAGCTCGTTGGGGATACGATTGCAAGCTTCCGTCTCGTAATATTTCCAAAGCTCGTCCGGACGGCGCGTTTCGGCTCGTTTTCTTATTTCGACCGGATCGGTCAGCCCGCGCGCCAAATCTTCCATCTTGCTCGAGACGAGCGCGAAGTACGCCGTCAAAAGCACATAGTTCAGGCGACCGATCTCCGACATATACAACGCAAAATGGCGAACCGGGTCGACCTGCCGACCGGCGCGATGCGTCAAGCTCCACCACCACGTCCGCTCGGTACGTTGGAAGTGTCGCAGGTCGTCCGCATACTCACGGAGGGATGGCTGTCGCCGACTGATTTCGTCCATCTGGGCAAGCGTCGCCTTCTCCACGTCACTTTGAAACGTAACCAATCGACCCGCTATCTGACCAAGCCGGCGCTCGCGATCCGTGGTGATCGGCGTCAATTCGTCCGATTGAACCTTACCGACCTCGAGCAAGTGCTTGATGAACTCATCATACGTGGTCGACGCTGGAGCGTCCATCGGTTCGGGCGCCGGACGAGGAAGTTGGGCGCTGTCCGCTGCCGCAACCGACTCCGCCGCTGCCTGTTTGTCGACGGCCTCGGCTGCGCGGAGTCTTGTATCTTGTTGAATAATCTTCTCGCCGTGACGCTCCTTGTCGCGAACGGCTTCGTGCAGTTGCCGCTCGAGCGTTTCGACCTCGCCGCGCGCCCGCTGAAGCTCTTTCGTGCGCGTGCGCAACTTCAGTTCAAGATCCTGATGCTCCTTGCTCAACGCGCGATGGACGCTCGATCGCTTGGTCAGGTCAGCAGACAATCGGTCGGCCTCGCTCTTGGCGGCTTCCAAGAGATTGCGAAGCTCCTTTTTTTCGGCAAGAAGATCACGTTTTTCACGGTTGACCGTAGCCAGACGCGCGCGGTCGTCAATTGAGGACGACGACGACTTGGATCCGGGAGCGTTACCGCCCTTCTCCACAACCTGACCAAACCAATCCGGGTTGCGCCGACCAAGCTGATCCAACACGCTTCGACGTTGCGACTCAGATACGTCTTGCACCAATTCCGCAACCAACCCGCTCACGACTGTCGATTGATTCGCATCGGCGCGACCGCGAGACTCGTGCATCACCCGACGGACCGCTCCCTCTATGCGATCGACCGCGTCGTACGTCGAATGGGAATCATGCATGGCTTGAGTCCATTTCTGAGTCTTGGGCGTCGCGCAGCGCCGACTCCAACGCCCCCCCTACCCAAGCGTTCACGCCGCCGAACGAAAACAATCGTCGCTCGATATCACGCTCAATACGCAGAAACTCATTACAAACACGATCGAGCGCATCGGCTGCGCCTTCGGACTCCCCGTCCATACGGGCGAAACCGAACGGCAATCCGGGAGAAAGCAGACGAACACCAATCGCTAGCACCCGCCCCCACAAATCGGAGGGAATCGTCGAGGCAGCATCATCATGCGCGGGTCGAGCGTAGAAGAGATTTCCGCAATGCCAGGCCGGCGAAGCCACCAGCCCCTCCATTCGACCCTCAACCCACTCGCCCGTGGGCGACTCGCCGGACTTCGACACAAGTCGCTCCACCAATTGCCTTGCTTCACCGCACGCGCCTTGAAAATCCTGCTTCTCGTTGACCAACAGCACACGAAGCCAGAGCACTCCAAGGGCATACAAATCATCCGCCAGACCATACCGTGGATAGAATTGATAGTTGATCTTGTCGAACTTTGTACCCACGTGGAAATCGACGTCGAAGCCGCTATCGCCCTTCGTGGCGGCGCCGTCGAAACAGACCCCGCCGTCGGAAGAACCTCCGGAAAGGGTCGCCCAGAAGCAGACCGCCTCCGCGCCATCCACGCCCGGAAGAGAGATGGACACGACATCGCCGCAGGCAGGATCCAGCGACGCAAGATCGGGGTCTTCCAGTCGACCTTCGATGACCAACTCGCGTCCGTCCGGCGAGCCCACCTTCTCCACCGAAAGTGTCACGCCGCCAACACGCGGCTTACCGAACGCCGCCGCGTTCCGCTGCATTCGACCGGATGCATACCAGGGCTCGAGTTGTTCCGACGGACGGAACAACGCTGCACCTGAGTCGCCACCAATCGACACCTCACTGGCATCGCCCAAACCGAGTAGCGCAACCCGCGCTTGCCAAAACGCCGGGGCATGTTGAGCGCTGTCAGCGAGACGAACGATTACGTGCTTGGCTGACAGGGCAAGATGGGGGCGCTCGCACCGCGCGTACAGCGATCGCAAGTGATGCACCGTCTGAGTCAAGAGATTCCACTTCAATAGCAGAACCTCCAACGCACCGACCGGCGATGAACTACTCGGAGACAACAGGGCACGCGGTCGATGCGATAGTGTAGTCAGTACGCCGGCACGATAGTGATCCGCGGTACCTGACGAGCCGGCGCGTAGTGATGCCGTCCAGGGTTCGAGCGGTCGTCCGCCGAGACAGTCCGCAAAAACGTCGACCGGCAAGTCATGCAACTCGGAGCACTCGGTCTGGCAATCGTTGAAGGAAAACGCGACCATCCGATCTACGACGCTGGCATAGCCGCGCCCCTCGGGGAAGCATCGTCCCGATTCGGCACAATCGTAGCACGGGAAATCTCGTGTCAGCTCCTCGTGAAGCCGGGGATCAGTCTCCTTGATCCGCTCCTTCTCGCGCACAAGCACGCCTTGATCGCGAAAACAATGCTCTTCTCCCCCGACGGTAGCCGTATCACTTTCCGGAACCTGCCCCGCGTCGGTGTAGAAACGAATCCGGTCCCGCTCTGCGTCGGCGGGCGCGTAGAGGAACCTCGCGCCGCTTTGCGTGTACGTCGCGAGACCGTGCTTGGACAACAGGGCGTCGTCCCGACAGTCCTGAAGCGGTTCGCAACTCTCGGGCGAGCGGGGACGAAAGAACAACCGGCGCAACCGGCAGTAGAATCGGGCACCAAGTCGCATCCGTCCGGTCTCGTCGCCAATGTCGTTCACCGCCAAGGTACACGGACCGACATCGGCTGTCTGTGAACACGCCTCGGCCATTTCGACGCGACGCGCCCACGCCGCATCGGCGTCGACGTTGGACAGCACTGCGTCACCCGCAGCACACTCGGAATCTGCTCCGGAGAACCGCTGCACCTTGAGCGCGTAGAGGCCGATCATTGACCCGCTGCGATCGAACAGGCCTGCCTTGTACACGCGAGACCGCGGTCCGCCCGCGTCGACAACAACAAAAGGATTCGCGGTCGGGTCAACGTCGTCACCATCCGACGCCGGCTGCAAGAAGACGTGCAACGAGGCTAGACCATCGGCGGCGCCCACCAGCCGAGCCGTGTCTTGATCAGCCAACTTCGATGCCACAGAGGATGCTCCATCTCGGTCGATCAACGACCGAGCGTTCGCGATTTCACTAAGATGGCGGCCGGAGTCGACCGCCGGCAATCAAAGGCCGGCTGGACAAAGTGCGGCCTCCGCGACCCTCACTCATTCTGCAAGGCCGAAACCCCATCCACATCGAGACCGCCAGCCTCTTTCGGCACGCCGCCAGTGATCGTGTCTTTGGCCCGATCGATTGCCTGCGACCACCGGCACGGGGTCACGACTGGCGCACACGCCCCACGCCCTGCCCGCATCCTAGCTGCCATGCACTCTTTATCAAGAAGGTCCGCCTCGCCAAGCAGCACCGGGTGCATGACAGAATCGGCGGTCATTTATCAGAGCATAGGGCGCAAGCCCTGTGACCGGTCTGGTATCGAAGGAGCGCTGTGCTCGTTCGTATCATGTCTGTGGGCTTGCGCCCACAGCTCTGACAGGACGTGCCGCCTTCGACGTGGTTGTTGAACGACCCGCCTAATCTGTCACGCACCCCGCAGCACCGTGCGGTCGGTGCACGGTTCGCGTCACTTTGCAGCTGAACCGGCTGGCGGTCTGGGTAGACCGAATACCTCGGTTAACAAAACCAACCGGACACCACCATGGGTTTCAGAGAATAGGCGCGGTGGCGCACGAGTCGCCGACCGTCTGTATACTGCCGCTCCCTGGAGCGTCTCAATCGAACAGAACGCTCGAGGGTTAGGACTGGCGCCAGCCACATTGGGATGTAGAAATGACGCAACACGACGATACCAGCAACCAAGGGACCAAGCGTCTATTGGTGCAGGTACCGGAGGTTGATGTCGACACGCTCGACGCGCTGACCAAAAACCTTCGCGAAATCGTCGCACACCAACGATCGCTGGCCCAGCGATGCGACCTGATCTGCGATGTGACGGACCTAACCGTCGACGACGAAGGATTCTGGCTCACGGAATCGATTGGCGACGCGAGCTCACTCGAATCGTTGGTCGCGCAAGCACCCATCGACGCCCGATTGGTCGCCCGGTACGGCGTTCAGCTTTGCGACGCCCTGCTCGCCGCGTGCTACCCGGATGGCGGAAACACACAACCCCATGGCGTCCTTCGACCGGCCTGCGTGTTCCTGGTCAACGGCAACGTCCGCGTGTCTGAATTCGGCGTCGCCCAGGCTTTTTCAGACGCAATGTATCCCGGCGCAGCCCACGACGAGATGAATCTTCTCGCGCCGTATACCTCGCGTGAGATCTGGAAGACCCCCGGAGCGTACGGCGAACTGCGCGACGAATTCGCCGTCGGCGTCATCCTCTTCGAACTTGCGACCGGCGGCCATCCATTCGGCGTCGATCGCACCGACGCGCTCCTGTGCAAGTTTCGGATGCTCACCGGCCAAACCCAGTCGGCGCGCAAAATCAATCCCGATCTGAACGAAGCCCTAATAGCCGTGCTCGATCGTGCGGTCGCCAAGCAAGAGGAGTCGCGCTACCCGTCGATTCGCGAACTTCGCGAAGCCCTCTCGGCGTTCGTCGGAACCGACCCGGTTGAGGAAGCCATCGCCCACGCCGCCCAGACTCCGTCCGATAACCTCGAACTGCTACAGGCGACCCTGGCTCGACTTGACCAGGTAGATCGAGGGGCACAAGGCTCGGACCAAGCCCAACGACTCGCCCGCGCGCAACAGGTCGCCCGCGACCTGATCGCTCCGCTTCTTCGGCAACACCGCATCGACGAATTGCATCAGGCCATAAGTCAGGGGCTCGGCTCCGGAGACAATGAGCACGTCGCGGCACGAATCGCCGAGCTGCGCGAGATTGACGCCACATTGGCCGCCGAAGCGGAAGACCTGTTTGTAACAACGCGCCGCGATCGACTTCGGAAGAAAATGACGACTACTGCCCAATCGCCACTGCCATCACGGGATGAGTTGGCCAGGGTCCGGCAACAAATCCGCGCGATCGCGGACGACGCAGATGCCGACGAGGCGCTGCGCGAGGACGTATCGAAAGCCGAACGCGCAACGCTGCAACGATTCGTCGACGAAACCGTTCGCCGTGGTGATCGATCGATTGACGGCAGCGATCTTGACGGCTGCGAGCGCATCGTGGGCGACTTGAAGTCGATCGATGACTGTTCATCGGAACGGCAGCAACTCATAGATGCCTACTCATCCCGAGTCGAATCGTTGCGCGAGCGGCTTGCTGACCAAGAGCGTCGCAAGCATAATCAGCAAGAAGAGGACGCACGTCAGGCTGCGTTTCGATCAGCCGAGCAGGAAGTCGCGGCGTTGGCTGAGCGGTTCGCCCGAGACATCGTTCGGCAGGAATTGCCCGGCCTGCTTGACCCCGCTAACATCGTCACGAACATCACTTCGACAAAATGGACGACGTCGGACCGGCCCGCCGCGGGCAAAGCGCAACTCAAGGTGGCCGTGCGCGGCGCCGTGACGCAGGGCGGCGACGAAGACATAGCCGTCGAGTTCGAGTTCTCGCTCGACGCCAAACCACCGCAAATCCTTGACGCCGACCGCAGCCTGCGCAAACGATTGGTCGAGACGTTGCGCGGGGTGATCAAGCAAACGCAGAAGAATCGGATTGGCGAGCTGGAAACGTTTTTCCAAACCGGCCTGTTCCCGGACGCCGACTTAACGCTCAGGTTGCCGGAACCCAGCGAGCGTGCGGCCGCGACGATCCACCTACTCGGGTCGGACACGGCCATCGGCACGCTCCAAGCTGACATCGAGTGGGATCCGGTAGCCCTTCGATGGGAACTTGTCGACGCGGCATCCATTGCGACCGAGGCCATCGGGCTGGCCACGGACAGCGCCCGCGAACAACTCAAACCAGTCATTTTGGAACTATCACCAACGATGCAAAAGTATCGGTCGGTGCTCAAGCTAACCATCGACCCATCCGGGCGAACGGCTGCCGACGCCATTCCCACATTGCTTCGTTTCGCCTGCCAAGTTTCGCTCCAGCTCTCGGGCAGCGACGATACAATTCCGGTCAGTACGCTCCCGGTCAATTCTCGCCGCTACGGCGCCATCGCTATCGATGTCGACCTCGCGTCGACGGAGCAAGCACTCGAACAGATCGTCACGGCCAGGCAAAACGCCGCCCGAACGACAATAGAGCAGCACCTGCGGAGCATTTCACCGCCGAAGACATCCATCGTCGTCGAACCGAAGAAGATCACCGCCCCGATCGACCGCGTTCAGTTTTCGCTCACTAAGAAACCTGGCAAGCTGACGCTGGCGGGCGTGTGGAACATGGACACGTTCGACTTCGACCTTCCGACGGACACCAAGGCTCAAGTCGACAAAGTCCTCAAGACGCATTGGATTCCACGCGAAGTCGGCGCAATCACATGGCGACAAGCCATCGTAGGCGGTGTCGGTTTGCTGGTTACGGTAGCGATCGTGGTCAAGCTGGCGTGGCCAAGTGAGGAATGTGCCCAGTTGAAAATTCTGGCGAGCAAGATCAAGATCAATTTCGAAAGCGAGATCGACTCAAAGCTCGGCGAAATCGAGACAGACATCGACGAGTTTCTTTTGCAACGCACGGAATTCCATAAGGATCCGGCAGCCAGTTGCGAGTTACCGCCCGAAGAGGTGATCCAAGGCTACAAGACTCAACTCACCAACTACCGAGATGCATTCGATCAGGCCAGGACGGCATTAGCGGATTCGGTGGGCAACGACGGCGATGCCGTCGCGCTTCCGACCGCCAATGCTGCGATCGACCGGGCTTTGCAGATGATCGCCAACGTGGCATGGCAGACTCAGACGAGCATGCTCGTGGCGAAGACGATTGAAAAAATCCAAGAACGAACGACGCTGGCGCAGCTCGAGACGGAATCCGACGCGCGGCAGGAACGGTTGAAGGAAGCGCTTGATATCGCGAACAACGAGTTAGACGAATCGTGGGATTCGTTACGCACGCTGATCAGCGCCGCCAA
This sequence comes from Phycisphaerae bacterium, assembly GCA_029260075.1. Lineage (GTDB taxonomy): Bacteria > Planctomycetota > Phycisphaerae > UBA1845 > UBA1845 > OFTM250. The sequence goes on along the minus strand of JAJDDY010000023.1, from coordinate 80,312 downwards.
GCGAGCGGAACACGACGACACGCTGGCCCAATTCAATTCGAGCGTGGCGCGGTGCATGACGATGTTCGACGAAAAGAACAACGACGATCTGGAGACACTGCGCGGAACCATCGAACGGCTAGTCGGCGATGCCGAGCGGTTCGACCTGATGGGGAGTGCATCCGAAAGCGTGAAAACCCTCGATGACATGAAGGGCGCTCTCAAGCAATACCAAGAATCGCTTGCGACGGCGGAGGCTTCGCTTACGCCTCCCGCCGAGCCGTATTCCACTCAAGGCCTCTTAGCGCATGTGAGAAACGCCGGATCCGCCGCCGAGGCTGCGGTTGCCGCTTGGCACGCTGAAAAAACGCAGGTGTTGGTCGATGCGTTGACTAAAATTCAAGACCACCTAACGCCCAAGTCTGACGCGCCGATCAGCGGGCGCGACACGATCCTGAATCTTGAAAACGCGACCGGAGCGCTCAAGCAACAGGCCGCTGCTGTAATCGACCCGTCCCCCCTCGTCCGGCAAACTTTGGATCACGAGGTCGACGCATTCGTAGCCAAAATTCGCGAGCGATACCAGTCAACACAACAGACGCTCTCGTTGAACCACCACGCCAACCTCGGCAACCTGCTCGAAGATGCAAGCCGAGTTCAAGCCGATGCCGAGTGGGTCGCGACGCGCGTACCCACCGAGACCAGGGATAAGCTTAGCCCGATCATTGCGCACGCCGCGACGCAACGTGACATTCTGGTCGCGTACAAGACGGCCCTTAGTCAGCCGCCCACGGACTCGCTGAATAGCCTCGCGTCCGGGCTCTTCGCTGCGAAGCAGAAGTGGCCTACCGACTACGTCAATGGGCTGCTCGATGCCATGAAACCAGCGCAGGACGCCGAGACGCTCGCCAAGGCCAAGTTCGATGATCACGACCTGCACGGTGCAGCCTACTTCTTGGAGAACGCTCGGGCTGCGATCCAAGACAAATCAACCGACGATACGTTCGCAAAGCACGCTAGGACCGCCCTGGAAAACGTGCGTGCAGCGTGGGCGAACAGTGAACGCAACCGACTGGCCAACGACCTCGCCGACGCAGAAACATGGCTAGGTGAGAAGGGTCGCGGCGATCCACCAGAAGACAATTTGGGGGGCATCGACCTGGCCAGTGCGGCGCGCGAATTGTTGGACCGCGTGGGCGTAGCGTTCGACAATAACTTAGACGTAATTGACGACCTCAACGTCTTCACCGACGACGACCGTGAGATCATCAATCGGCTGAAGTCATGGACAATTCGATCTCTACCCATCGGAGACTCCGACGTCCGGATGGATTTCGTGGTCATTCCAGGCGTTCCGGACGACGCCGCCACGCAGCCATTCTGGATGGGGCAGACCGAACTCACCGTCGCCCAATTCCAAGCCGCCATGAACGCGAAGGAGCCGGAATCCGGTGGTGACCTGCCGGTTGGCGGCGTCAACATACCTACCTGGGAAAAAATCAAGACGGCTTTGAACGCAGCGGACAGTCCGATTCCCGGGGTCGAGTTCGCACTACCCACGACCGACCAATGGATGCGCGCCGTCCTGGCGGGACAAGATGACGAACTGAGTGCTCACGTTGGACTACGAACGTATGACATGACGGGATCGCCGCAGGTGAATGCAATCGACGTGAACCTGAGCGCAGCTGGAATCGACCGAGAGGGCTTCGTCCCGGTGCGCAGTTTTGCGCCCAACAACTGGCTACTGTTCGATATGATCGGCAACGCTTCCGAATGGGTCCACAATACACACGTACGGAAACGAGACCCCAAGCAAACCGTCGGCGGCAGCTATTCATACAGCGTGGAGGATTTCCAAGACGATTTGCGAGCCCGAACCAATCAAGACATTGCGGAGGCCATAACGCTTAAATCGCAACCGGTCAGCCCTACTGATGCACGTCCCGAATACAGCATTCGCCTCATGGCCCGCAAACGCTAGCATCCAACCCGAAACGCTCGGCCAGCTCCTGCGTTTTTTTGGACTGCAGGCCGTACCGCTGTGCGCAAATGCAATAGGCCGCCTCGGCGTCTTTCTGACCGCCTTGAACATCACCGCTAGCCGCGCGCAGTCTTTGTCGCAACAACAGAAGTTCCGCCATGATGGGGTGACGATCGTACACCCTACTCAAATCACGGATCGCTTGTCGACAAAGACGACCGGCTTCGTCCCCCTTCTCACTAGCGACCATGAGCGCCACCCTCCGGCTGCGTATGTCGGCGACGCGGACGCTATCTTCACCGAACCGCTCAACAAACTCCGGTTCGATCGCCTCAAACTCTCTAGCCCTCGCCGCGGCGTCGCGTCCGGCTTCGATGAGATTCAAACGCGCCACGAGAAGACGCACATCGGATTCCGACGTCGTGCCCTGTAGAAACTTGATGGCCTCCTTGGCATCCCTTAGTCGATCGCGGAACATGCTCGGGTCGACGTGTCGACATGCGAGTGCAAGATGCAAGGCATCCCCGCAGGCTTTGACATACTCAATACTTGTTCGCCCATACGTTTCGAAAGCTATTTTGAGCGAGCGGCGAACAAGACGCATACAGGTTTCGCAATCGCTCATGCTGCACGCTACGTTGGATTCTTCCATCAACGCCAGCGCCGTCAATCGATGCGACATACCCAGACTGGCTTCAAGCCCCTCGCGGGCGCGGGCGGCGAAGTCCTTAGCCTCCTCATATCGCCCCTGCATGCGCCGAACCTTGGACCGCATGATGAGGACTTTCAGCGTGTTCGCCGCCTGCGCGCCGAGCGATTTGACCCGGATATCGTACGCCATCTTCAATTGCCGATCCGCGCAATCGAAATCCGGAATTTCGATGCACGATTCGCCCAAGTTCGCGCGAACATAAGCGCTGAGCACGGGCACATGAACCCCGTCGTCTTCGGCCTGTTCGATCCGCTTCAACGCCTCGCGGAAATACCTGATGGCCAACCCGAATTCGGTGCGACCGTGCTTCACCATGCCGATACCGCTGGTCGCCCGAACGTACAGCCGAAGACTCGCGTTCCCACCGCTGACCATGATCGCCCGTGCGGTATTGAAGTCAGCCTCCGCTGCGTCGGCGTCCTGAAGTTCGAGATACGCATACCCCAACGCGACCAGCGAAGGCACGTCCATGCCGCTGCCGGGAATACCCTCAAGCTGTTTAACCCGGATGGCCAGTTCTTCATGCCTGTGGGTCTCACGGAGACGGAACATCAGACCGCGCAGCGCGTTGGCCACGCCACCGCCGCGTCGGGCGGCCAACGCATCAACGTACGCCGTATCGCAAACAATCGCCGGGCCAAATTCCCCCAGATCCCAAAGGACGGTGGTCAACCGCCTGTTGATTTCCAACAGCGTCGAAGCCCCGTCATCGGCGGATTCATCCGTAACGCTCTTGGCTTCGACCAGCGCATCCCTTTGAGCCTGAAAACTTGCGTGGCGTTCCGCGGCGCCGGGGTCACCGCACGTGTTACGCTTGGCCCATAAGGCAGCCAGTCGTCGAAGCACGCACGCACGCCCCGCGTGCCCCTCCGGCTGTGACCGCACTTCCGCTTCGGCTGCGGTAATGAGATCGGGCACTTCGTTACAAGTCGTCGTAGAAGGCACGGTGCAGGATTGGACCGGTGGAGGTACGTCTGCCACCGGAGCCGCGACGTCCGGACGGGTAGGCTGATTGCAACCAATTGTGCCGACGCCGCTGGCCGCTGTCACGATGAAGGTCAGCCCAAAGTGCGCAGTTCGCCTTTTCTTCGTCATGGTACAACTCCAACCTGACCCGCATTCCTAACTAATGAGCGCCGCACCGTATCCCGACAGGCGACTCGACGATACGAAAAGTGCTACATGCGACGTCTCTTGTCAACCGGCGTCAGAATGGCCAGAATACGCCACACCGGCGACCGGGCGGGTTGGCAGCGATCGGCGCCGTGCGGGCTCACACTATCTGCTTGTTGGGATTCGGGAACGCCTACATGATTTACCACCACTTCATGCTGACCGTGACCACACTATGTGTCGTCGTGTCTACGGGATCAACATCCTATGCCCAGAATCCGGCCACAGCGGATTCCCGCTTAAACCAGGGTATCGAAGCCTTCGCGGAAGAACGCTACCCGGACGCCATTCGCCTGTTCAACGACGCGATCAGGGCAGACACCGAACTCGCTTCCGCGCACTACTACCTAGGCCTCACAAATATTCAGCTTGCCATGAAGACGAGCAAGGCCAAACAACGGGAAATGTATGCCCAGCGAGCCAAGGAATCCCTGCGCCGGTGCATCGAGGTCGATCCCAACTTGATCATCGCGCAACTCGAACTGGGTCGGGCCAATGAAATCCTTGAGCTGCACGAAACGGCGGAGGCGGAGCTCAACTCGTACATCGAGAGCAGACCGGATGATCCGATTCCACACCTAATGCTCGGCCTCGCCTACTACCGACAGGCCAGGGACGATGCTTCAAAAAAACCGATGGCGATCGCACACTTCGAGAACGCCAGGGCAGCCCTGGCGCGATCCGGCGAACAGGACCGGACGATGCACGCATTCATCAAGTTGTACCAAACCCTATTATCCAACGACCTCGATGCCGCCCAAAAAAAACTGAGGTTGCAGGAGATCGAGGAGGGTAACCCCGGTACGGCGCTGGCGAGGCGGGCACGTGTCGAGCGACGGCGCCTCGACGAGGAGGTCGGCAGCGAGGGGCGGCGCCGTTGGGATCTGAGCTTGCGGTTCGGCGTCGACTGGGACTCGAACGTGGTCCTGCGCGGGCGCAGAACCACACTGTCCACCGGAAAGGACGACGAAGACTGGCGATTCGGCACGGCGAGCGATTTCACCTACCGCCTGGTGCAGGACCAAAAGTGGCTGGTCGGCGCCGGCGTGACGACCTTCAACAGTTGGCACACCGATATCGATGAGTTCAACGTTCAGGACTACGGCGCCAACATCTACGCCAGCTACGCCCCGGATAGTTTGCCATGGCTCGCACTCGGGCTGCGATACGACGTGGACAACGCCTTGTTGGGCAACGACAGCTTCTTGGTGCGACACCGCGCGACCGCGCAAGCTGATATTCAAGAGGGTGAAAAGGCCCGCACTACCGTGTTCTACCAATTCGAGTTTCGTGACTACCGAACGGCTGTCGTCGACGCTCGGCTTGATCGGGACGGCATTACCAACGCCGTCGGGGTCGTGCAACGCGTGGATATCGTCGATCTGTACGACCGGCCGGTCACCATGGATTTTTCATATCGGTTCGAAAGTGTCGGTTCCGACGGCACCGAATTCGATGCGCAAAACCACGTCTTCCGATTGGGCGTATCCGTTCCACTGCCCAGCGACATGACATTCGGCTTCAGCAGCGATTGGGAACTTCAAAAGTACCGCAACCCAAGTCTGTTCGACCTTGACGCCTCCAAACGCCGCGACCTGATTCACACGATGGTCTTCTCGCTCAATAAGCGCTTCACCGAGCAGTTGTCGGCGCGCCTGCAAATGGTCGTCACGAAAGACGACTCGAACGTCCGGGACTTGGGTGGACAGGAATTCTTCTCCTACGACCGAGTCGTCTATGGGTTTAGCCTGAACTACCAGTTCTGATGGACATCAAGATCGCTGGTGCGTGAATCCCTTCTCGCACCCTCCATCATCGCTGGTGCGTGAATCCTTTCTCGCACCTTCCATCATCGCTGGTGCGTGAATCCTTTCTCGCACCTTCCATCATCGCAGGTGCGCGAATCCCTTCTCGCACCTCTGTTCGTGTGTCGAGAAAGGATTCACGACACAGCCTACCTTCTTTTTCCCGCTGGTGCGTGAATCCTTTCTCGCACCCTCCATCACCGGACTCCGTACGCCCCACAGAGGAACCCTGTGTCCGAACACCGCGTTGACCCGTCTATCGATGATCATCCGCCCCCACACCCTTGCACGGCCACCCACCGGCAAGGTACATTGGTCGCCGTTGCCGCATACGGTTCGACATAATCACGGAGGAACACTGCGATGAAGCTTGCGCAACGCGTCACCGAACTGGCTGAATCCGCGACGTTGGCGGTCACAGCCAAAGCCACCGCGCTGAAGGCGGAGGGTATCGACATCATCAGCTTCGCCGCAGGCGAGCCGGACTTCGACACACCCGCGCACATACGCCGAACCTGCGCCGCAGCCCTCGACGCCGGACAGACCCGATACCCCAAACCGGCCTCGGGCATACCACCTGCAAGACAAGCCGTCTGCGAAAAGTTCGCACGAGAGAACGACCTCAAATACGAGCCGAACCAAGTGCTCATCACTAGTGGCGGGAAAATGGCCGTCTACTTAGCCATCCAAGCGCTCATCGACCCCGGTGACGAGGTCGTCATTCCCAAGCCATACTGGGTCAGCTATCCCGAAATGGTCAAGCTCGCGGGCGGCGCACCCGTGTTCATCGCCGGACCGGAACAGGAAGGGTACAAGTTAACGCCCGACCTGCTTTCGTCCGTGCTCACGGATCGAACCCGCATCTTCATGCACACCTCGCCCTCCAACCCCAGTGGCGTGACGTATGCGCCCAACGAGGTGCGCGGGTTGGCTGAGGTATTGGCCGGTCGCGACTTGGTGGTCATCTCCGACGAGATTTACGACCGCCTGCTCTACGACGGCCAAGAGACACTCAGCTTCGCCGCCGCAAGCGATCACGCATTTCGCCAAACGCTCACGCTCAACAGCGCATCCAAGACGCACGCCATGACGGGGTGGCGCTTGGGGTACGCGGGCGGTCCCATCGACATCATAAAAGCCATGGCCAAGCTGCAATCACAAATGACCAGCGGCGCCGCCACGTTCAATCAAGTAGCCCTAACCGAGGCGCTGACCGGCGATCAATCGGCCGTCGAATCGATGCGGGTCGCGTTTGAAGATCGCGGACATCGCATGTACGAACGGCTGATCGGTTTTTCCGGCGTCCGCTGCCCAAAACCGACCGGGGCGTTCTACTGCTTCCCGAACGTGTCGGGAACGTACGAGCGTCTTGGCGTTGATGGATCGGTCGCGTTCGCCAAGCTTCTTCTGGACAAGGCCCGAGTTGCCGTCGTACCCGGTGTGGCATTCGGCATGGACGAACACGTGCGTCTCTCGTTCGCCACGAACATGGAACAGATCGACGAGGGACTTAGTAGAATCGAGAAAATGCTGACGTGATGCGCCGCGATTGCGTAGCTGCCTGCCCAAGGTGAATCGGTGCGTTGATCGTGTAGCATTCTGTTGAACAAGTGTGGCACCGGCTTCCAGCAGGCGTGACGAGTAGCTCCGGCTACCAGCCGACCAGAAAAGTGTGGCACCGAAGTATAGTGAGCGCACAAGAATCAATCGAGGTAAAGATCGAAGACGTCAACTCAACCAACCACCGCAAGCGCCGCCCGCTAGCCTTCGTCACCCTGTCGGAAATCATGCCCGAGGTGCGCCGACTCCAGCCCGCCCACCGAACCGTCGGCAACTGGAATCTGGGGCAGATATGCACCCACTTGGCCGCAAGCGTCAACGGATCGATCGACGGATTCGACCTGACGCACCACCGACTCAAACGCTGGCTGATACCCCGGCTGATGCTCTTCGTCACCTACCGCTACGGCATCCCCGCCGGATACACCGTCGACGCAAACATCACCCCACCCAACCACGTCGACCTATCCACCGCAATCGGCGAGCTTGCCGACGCTATCGAGCGCTACGCTCACCACACGGGGCTTTTGCAGGCCCACCCCCTATTCGGTCGCCTCGACCGCGAACAATGGGACCGCCTGCAATGCTTCCACTGCGCGCATCATTTGAGCTTCGTGATTGCGGACAAAGATGTGGAGGTCGAGGCGTAGCGCGGGCTATTGCCCGCCCATCACAAATGTATCGCGGGGGCTGCCGGAACTGCGATGATCAGTCTGGCGACGTTTACAAGTCCCTCCAGAACAACCCATACAAGAAGTCCCGACCCGATCACGAAGCACGCTGCGCTCGCGCGGTACATGGCTCGATTGGCGTTCCGCTCTATAAGTAGGATCTTGTCGAATAGCTCCGACATGTCGGGTTCGAGCATGTCGTTGCGTTTTGGTCCACTACCCATGACCCGTCTGAGTATACACATGACAGGAAGATCGCGGAGTGTTTTGTCTAGGTCATTATCACACAGTTCGGCAATATTCTTCACGCGTTGAATCGGAGGCTCTTGATTCTGATCAGGTAGTACGAACTTGTCCACTACTTGCGCCGGTACGCCAAGGGTGCGATATGCCGTTTCGAGCGACTCGGGTCGCCGGACAAGCCGAATGAGTGCTTCCGACACAAACGTAACAAGTTTGGTCCGTCCGGAGTGCTCGCTTCGAAAATCGCCGAAGGAGCCATACTTTCGAACCAATTCTGGACAAAAGATCCGATAGAGGCCTTGCCCAACAGTGAATGCCACGGCCATCATTAGAAACCTAACCCAGCTAAACGGAAGCGAAATCGAAAAATGAAACTCGACGCCATCGTTCAGCCACGGTAGCTGTACGATGTAGTCGCGTGCGAAAGGCAACAGAAGCGTCGCCGCAGTTGGTACAACAAACAACCAAACATACGACGTTTTGACCATTCTGCTGTTGCCAATTCCGCGTACCGATCCCCAACTGTGGCGCTTGAGTCTATACCGGAGCGGCCACCAAGCCTCTAGAATTCGCAGCCGCGTCTTGCTAGGCGCTCCCATGATGGCAACCTAGAGCGCAGCAGCTCCGTGGTCAAATTGCATTGCGCGTACCGGATTGGCCTATCCCTGTTTGCCCGCCTTACCGTCAAGCGCGGCTTCGATCTTCGTGCGCGGAGATTGGCTCTGTTTGTAGAAGACCGGGGCACCCAGGACGTAGTGTAGGCTCTGCCTGTCGATGAACCTGCTTTCAGGAAGTGTGCGCGGCGCTTGGGGTGCCGCTCAGACACTGCTCAATGGCAGTGGCACACCCCCGTCCCAAGCTTCAGAACGTGTGCGAGAAGATGTACCAGAGGGTTTGCGACAAACGGAGCCGCGCCCGTGAGGAAGCGGTTGTCAGCCCACGAACCCGGACCGCTTCCTTACGGGCGCGGCTCGGAAAGAGGCTTCTCGCACACGTTCTTACGTCGAAGCCAACTTCCGCAATACCGCCTGCAGAATACCGCCGTTGCGGTAATAGTCGACCTCAACATCAGTATCGATCCGACAAGTGACGGTGATGGTGCGCGACGTGTTCGTCTTCGGATCCGTCACGCGCACTTCAAGATCGCATCGTGGAGTTAGGGTATCGTCCACGTAAATGTCGAACACCTCGCTACCGGTCAGGCCGAGTGACTCGCGGGTTTCACCTTCTTTGAACTGCAGCGGCAGCACGCCCATTCCGACCAGGTTGCTGCGGTGGATGCGCTCGTAGCTTTCCACGATCACCGCGCGCACGCCCAACAGCAACGTGCCCTTGGCGGCCCAATCGCGCGATGAACCAGTGCCGTACTCCTTGCCCGCAAGCACTACAAGCGGCGTGCCTTCGCTCTTGTATTGTTGTGCGGCGTCGTAGATGGACATGGGGACGCCATCGGGAAGGTGGACGGTCTCGCCGCCCTCCGTGCCCGGTGCGAGCAGGTTGCGCAGGCGAATGTTGCCGAACGTTCCCCGCGTCATGACCCGATCGTTGCCGCGCCGCGAGCCAAAGCTGTTGAAATCGGTCGTCGCCACGCCGTGCTCTTGCAAGTAGGCACCAGCCGGCGAATCCGGCTTGATCGCACCGGCTGGGGAGATGTGGTCCGTCGTGACGGAATCACCCACCATGACCAACACGCGAGCGCCGCTGATCCGCGAAATCGGCGAAATCTCTTTCGTCAGACCGTCGAAGAACGGCGGGTTCTGCACGTAGGTGCTCGCGTCGTCCCAGCCATACGTATCCCCCGTCGATCCGTCGATTCGATTCCACTGTTCGTTGCCGTCGAACACGTTGGCGTATTGCTTGGAAAACTGCTCGGACCCGACCGATTGGGCCACGGCGTCGGCCACTTCCGCTTGCGTCGGCCAGATGTCTTTGAGAAACACGTCCGCCCCATCGCTACCCGTCCCCAGCGGCGTCGTCGTCAGGTCGATGTCGACACGACCAGCAAGCGCGAACGCCACGACCAGCGGCGGCGACGCGAGGTAGTTGGCTTTGACCAAGGCATGCACGCGGCCTTCGAAGTTCCGATTGCCGCTGAGCACCGACGCCACCACAAGTTGACCCTCCTGCACGGCGTGGGCGACCGGTTCCGGCAGTGGGCCACTGTTGCCGATGCACGTCGTGCATCCATAGCCCACCGTGTGGAAGCCGAGCTTTTCGAGATAGGGTGCCAAGCCCGCGTCATTGAGGTATTCCGTCACCACGCGCGATCCCGGTGCGAGACTCGTCTTGATATTGGGATTGACCGTCAGGCCACGCTCGCAGGCCTTCTTCGCGACCAGACCAGCGGCCACCATCACCGAGGGGTTCGACGTGTTGGTGCAGCTCGTGATCGCGGCGATCACGACCGACCCGTGTGTAATCTGTTCGCCCGTCCGACCGCCCGTGATTTCCGCCGACCGACCCAGCGCCGACTCGTCCAGCGCGAAACCTCGTTCGCTGACCGGTGCCCGCAGCGCCGCGGCGAATGCCGATTTCATCTTGCCAAGCGCGATGCGATCCTGCGGTCGTTTCGGACCGGCAAGACTCGGTTCGACTGCGGACAGATCGAGCGAAAGCGTGTCGGTGTATTCCGCCGTCGGCGACTCGTTCGTCCGGAACAGCCCCTGCTCCTTCGTGTATCGCTCGACCAGATCGACCTGCTCGTCCGAGCGTGCCGTCAGTCGTAGATACTTCAACGTCTGATCGTCAACAGGAAAGAAACCCATCGTCGCACCGTATTCGGGAGCCATGTTCGCGACCGTCGCACGGTCGGCCAGGCTCATACCGTCAAGACCCGACCCGAAAAACTCGACGAACTTACCCACGACGCCCTTCGCACGAAGCATCTCCACCACCACCAGCACAAGATCGGTCGCGGTCGCGCCCTCTGGCAGACGGCCGGTAAGCTCAAAGCCGATCACTTCCGGCATGAGCATGTAGACCGGTTGGCCGAGCATCACCGCTTCGGCTTCGATCCCGCCGACGCCCCAACCGACAACGCCAAGACCGTTGATCATCGTCGTGTGGCTGTCCGTTCCGACCAAGGTATCCGGCATCGCCACCGTCACACCGCCCATGTCGCGCGTCGCCACGACCGACGCCAGATACTCAAGGTTGACCTGATGCACAATCCCCGTGGCGGGCGGAACGACGCGGAATCCGGTCATCGCCTGCTGCCCCCAGCGGAGGAACTCGTATCGCTCGCGGTTGCGCACGAACTCACGCTCGGCGTTGATGCCCAGCGCTTCCGCCGAACCGAATGCGTCGACCTGCACCGAATGGTCAATCACCAGATCGACAGGCACCTGCGGATTGATTTTCTTAGGGTCGCCGCCGAGGCTGGCCATTGCATCGCGCATGGCCGCAAGGTCCACCACTGCGGGAACACCGGTGAAATCCTGCAAGAGCACGCGGGCGGGAATAAACGGAATCTCCCGCTTGGCGACGCTCTTGGCGTTCCAACAGGCCAACGTCTTGACGTCGTCCTCCGTCACAGTGAACCCGTCAACATTGCGCAGCACGCTTTCGAGCAAGACGCGTATCGAAAACGGTAAGCGCTGAACGTCAGCCACGCCGGCGTCGGTGATGGCGGAAAGTTTGCAAATCTGCACATCTCCCCGCCGGGTGGACAGAGTGGTACGCGATCCAAAAGCATTGGTTTCAGTTGTCGTGGTGGTCATGGCGTTCGTCTCAACTACGATGTCTATGGGGCCCGAACGGCGCGCCGGACCGACTCTGGTCCGCGGCAAATTAACCTGGCGATCGCCGGTCGGTTTCTGCTAGTTATATCGGCAAACGGTCGATCTGTCGGCGCCGCCGGTGAGACGGCGTGGCGCTTATTGTTCAGATATAATCTGACGCATCCGCCCGACGCGCTGGTCAGACATAGCCGCAAACCGGAAGGGATCGACGCGTTTCGCCTCTTGATAGAGCAGCAGTGCTTCTTCAAAACGATGCTGATAGGCCAGGAGATCGCCACGACCGATATAGATCGCACCATCGTTGGGGTTCAGTTGGACAGCCTGTTCGAGCAATCGCTCCGCCTCATCGTAGCGGCTGCTCGGTGGTGGCATGATTATCTGAGCCAACGTGACACAGGCGGTGGAAGTCGCATGAAGCTCAACGAACCGCCGATAGGCCTGCTCCGCTTCCGGGACTCTGTTGGCCCGCAAGTACAAATCGCCGAGCAACTGAAACAGCGACGGGTCGTTTGGTGATTCCAACAATGCCTCTTTCGCGATTTGCTCCGCCTGTGCATCCTGACGCAGCGACACGAACTTCAACGCCTTGCGAATCTTCAACCACGTCGGCATCATCGTCTTCGGGTCGGGCTGCCCGATCGAGTCGACGTCTCCCCCGGACACATACCCCAACTGTCCGAGCCGCGCAATCGTAGCGGGATCAAGTTGGGCGGCCGTGCCCGCGGCGATCATAGGCGAGGATTGTGAGTTCACGCGCTTGGCCAGATCAGCAGCAAGAACAGCCGATGCACTGCGCGCCCCGGCGGGATTCCTAAGCAGTAAGTTGTAAAGCTCGTTCGGATCGGCGACGAGGTCGTAATACTCAGGAATCGGCGCCTGCGTATATTTCGAAGTGTGGCGGCGGAGTGCATACGTCGGTGCCCAACCATGGGCCATGAACGGATGAATCGATTCGATGTACACGATACGGTCAGTGTCACCGATGGCCTTGGTCAAACTCACACCATCCAAGCCGTCGTCGTACCCCACGCCGAGCAAATCCAGAATGGTGGGGAAGGTATCGACCACGCCGACAACCACGTCCTCAACGACGTGACCGCCAGCGATTTGCCCACGACACGCCACGATCAGCGGTACATGCTGCGTCGACTCGTAAATCATCATACCGTGCGTGTCTTCGCCGTGCTCACCAAGACTCTCGCCGTGGTCACCGACGACGACGATAAGCGTGCGATCGCGCTGGTCTAGACGCTCTAGCGAAGTCAACAGTCGACCGACCTGTGAGTCGACATAGGCGATCTCACCGTCGTAGGGACGATCGGAAAACTTCGATGCGAATGGCGGCGGAGGCCGATAGGGCTCGTGCGCGTCGAAGTAATGAACCCATGCAAGAAACGGCTTGTCCTTCGAACGCTTGGTGAGCCAGTTGATAGCGTCGTCCGTCACGTCGCCAGCCGGTCGCTCGTTCTTGGTGGTCGTAGGGCCGGTCGAAGCGGCGACCGTGGCGTCGTAGTGGTCAAACCCCTGATCAAGCCCGAACCGAGCGTCAAGAACAAACGCGGAAATGAACGCAGCAGTCTCGTAGCCTTCCTGTTTGAGCGTCTCCGCCAACGTGACTTGATCCGGTCTAAGTCGCTCTTGCACGTTGTCGCGTACGCCGTGGCGCGGCGGATCAAGACCGGTGAACATGGACGAGTGCGACGGGCGGGTCATGGACGCCGGAGCGACGGCGTCTGCAAATCGAATGCCCTCAGCAGCCAGTGCATCAAGCACCGGCGTCTCGGCATCGGCGTATCCGTAACAACCCAAACGGTCCGCGCGAACCGTATCAAGCGTGATGACAAGCACGTTGAGACCGGCCATCGATCCGGACGAGAAACCAGCGATCGCATCTGACCGTCGCAGCGCGTTGGTCAATAGGAACACAGCGCCGACGGTGACAGCCAACGCCAACGCCCATTTCACGACGCTGGGCGCGCGCGCGGCGGCTTTCGCCGGAGGTTTCTTAGCCACCTTGTTTTTCTTCCGCGTTCCCACCTTGTTTCGATCCGAATCCCGGCGAAGCGAGCCGATCGTCTGAATGTATGCGTATCCGTCCTCTTCGCATTCGAGAACGAACATGCTACCGGTCGCGCGCCGCGTGTGGATCCTGAAAAGGAAACAAACGCACGCCGGTGCACGCCGTTATCGTTCGGAAAAATCCAACGAAATCAATCGATAAATTGGGCGTAGCCGGATACGTTCATTTCGCACGCGCAGAGACTCGCTTCTTCGGAGTACGTTTAGCGCGGGGCGCAACCCCCTTGTTCGGTGTCCCTGCTGAGGCGGGCCGAAAAACTGCAATCGTCAGTGCCGGGAACCCCATACGCACCGTCATCGCATGCACGAACTCGCGCCAATAAGGCCACGCATTGTACAAGCCGTTCGTTTCACCGAACGCAGTGATATTTGGCTTCCTAAGTCCTTCCATTGACGATACCCGATACTGGAGCAAGAACGTCGCCTCGATGCGCAACAATTCGTCGTCGGCCACGTCATCGAGGCAAGCAACGAGTGCGAAATGAGGGCGTACGCGTATGACACACTGCGTCCTGTCCCATTCGGTAACAACCTGGACAGTGGTCAGGATTCGTGCACGAAGTTCGCCCTGATGCGGCTTTCTTCTGGCGACGGTTTCCTCAAGAAGAATGTTTTCCAATTCAACGCGCATGGAAACCGGCGAGGCCAGGTCGATTTTCGAGGTAGCCTTTCGCTTCGGGGTACGTGTGCTCGTCTTCATCACTAGACCGCCAGTTTCTCAGGGACCGGTCCCGAAAGCAGAGGAACGACGTTGCTCTCGGACCATGTATCCCCGTTCCCGACCCACTCCGATTTCCGGTCATACGATAGCAAAGGCGCAGCGCGGACCGTTGCGTCCAACGGTCCATCTTGGAAATGAACCGCCCGATTCAAGACAGTGAAAACATCCGAAATCGTCCGTACCGTCATATTGGTACGACCATCGAGCAGTTGTGTAATGTAGCCCTTCGTCTTGCCGATACGCCGAGCGAGTTCCGCTCGGCTAACATTTTCTTCCTCCATCACTTCGCAAACCAAGTCCGTCAAGTCTTGAATCGCCCGTTCCTGCTGATAAAGACGCATCCCTTCCTTGGTCTTGGTCAATCCTTCGATCAAAGTCTCGCTCATGTCCTGCGCCCCTTGTGTTGCGGTTCCTCACGCCCAAGATGCTCACCCATAATACGCTAAGCTCGATCTATTTCCGCGCGAGCCAGCTTGTTCCTCTTCTTAGTGTATCCGTTGGTCAGTATCCAGCGATGATCCTTGCGAAAACAAAACACGCGGATCTGATATTTCTTGAATTCGAAAATGTTACCCCGCACCAACTTGAATTGCTCGCGGTTCGGCAGTTTGCCCGACTCCGCCATCCTACGAAACAACTGAACGATCTTCGCTTGATCAGCGACAGTCAAGCCCTCGACGAACTCTTTGGCGGGCATCGATCCATTCGCGGCTATCGCATACTCGATCGTCCGAAAGCTTCCGCTGACGACGATAGGATTGCCGGCGTCCTTTGACACTATAGTTTACTTATAACTAAACCGGACGTCAAGTCAACATCCGCCTTGCCAAGAACGCCCTACGTGGTCGGCCGGGAACGAGCGGCCGAAAACCCTTGTCTCTTGCCCGCTTATCGGAGATCAGGGCATCAATAGGCCCACGGGGCCCGTCATGACGCCGACTTCGTTTCTACGACGCAACCGCGGCGTCGTGGATCCCATCCCCGGCGGGCTGACCGGTCAGCATGTTGTCATAGAGCTGCATCACTTGCTCTACGTATCGGCGAAGGCCAAACGCCTCGTATGCATGACCTCGGGCGACCTCTTTGATCTTGGCGTCCGATGCCCGATCACGCAGCAGGCGACGGATGGCTCCGGCCGACGTGCCACGCGCCGGAGGTTTGTAGAGCAGCCCGTTGACCTTGTTGGCGATCAGTTCAGCCACGGCGTGTACTGCGGACCCGATAACGACAGTCTCGGACGCCATTGCCCACGCGATCGACGTCGTCGAAATGTCGCCCGGCGGGGTGACCAATATGGCGTCACACGTGGCCACAATCTGCTCGAACGGTTCGTCGTCGCCAAGCTGAATAATCGGCGACTCGCCCTCGTGCGCGTCGACGAAGCGTACGATTCGCCGCTGTTCGCGTCCGGCGCCGGACAGCAACAGGCGAACATTCGAGCCCAAGAGCCGATCGAGTAGGACCGCCCAACAAGCATCGAACTGACCGGCTGATCTTGCCATGGGGTGCGGCACTGTGACGACGAAATGCTCCTTCAAAAGACCAAGACGCGATCGCAATCCCCGACGCCGCCAGCGGCTAATGGCCGCGAAATCAACGCCAGGGCGAATGACCACGCACGCCTCGACCGGAAATCCACCCTCGATCAACCGGCGACGGACGATCTCGCACGAGCAAACGACCGCCATCGGTCCGGCGGTCCACAGCGTACGCAACAGTTTCACATGCTGCGACGCAACACAGGGATCGAACAGATGAACCACCAGCGGCACGCTGGAGGTCGCCCGCGCCGTCTGGGCAGCCGCAACACCCCAGGCATGCAACACGTCGATACCCCGGCGGCTGACAAAGCGACCAACGCCAGGGCTGGCCAAGACCCCCAGCGGTCCGAAATGTGGAAGTGAATCTACACGGGAAAACGCGCGACGCATGGTCGGCTCACTGCGTTGGACGGAGGCGACGTGGTTTCGGAATCGATCGCGGGGCAACCGGTCGAGCAATTGGCTGACACCGAGTCGCTGTTCCCACGAGCAAGACGCATCAAGCAGGTGGCCGATGGTGGACATGACTCCCGCTCGTTGCATCGTTTGACCCGGGCTACCAACTGACGAACGGAACAATCTTGTAGAACCGATCCGACACGGTCCTACCGCCCAAACTCATTAAGACGATGATCGTAGAACAATCTCGCCACAGCCTCAGCCATATCGCTCACGAGTTTCTTGGCAATCCCTTCGGCGGTCTTCTCCATCTGTGCCTCAGAGGCAGTGAGGCTAACCGTCACCGGGTGACCGTTCGGGCTTACAGGCCAGAGTCGAACCCGCGAACGCCGTTCCTTCTCGTTCGGGTTGATCAGCTTGACAGTGACGGACAAGTAGGCGGCCTGCGTCGCATCTTCGACCTGTTCACGGGCAACAAAATCCTCCACCTCGATCCAAAGTACCTGCTCGGCGCCCGCCAATCTACCCACGGCATCACACCCGCGCCGCTCGAACCCCGGCGTCGACTGACGCAAGTGGTCCAGGGTCTCGCGTGGGATAATCTTTTTGGCGGCTTTGTTCTTCAGCAGAGCTTGGGCAAGATCGTCGAAGAAACCCCTCATCGTCTTGGGCGATCGGACGCGCTCGTTCGGGTCATCCACAAGAATCAGCAGCGGGCCATCCGTGAGACGAACCTTGGCCTCAACCTTGGGGCCACGCCCCAGGCCCATCATAAACAACAATTCGCCCTGCGATTGACCGCACCCCGTGAGCAAAGTGGCAGAAACCAGCACAGGCATAAAGAGAAGCATCACGCGCCAACCACGCCAAAAAACTACCGGCAATACGCGGGCAATGGGCAACGCTTGGAAATGTACGGGGCGCCGGGCGCTGTCGGACAAGATGGGCACCTCACATTTCGATCGTGTATTCATAGAACTTTCGGGCCACCATCTCGGCGAATCTCACGTACGTGCCTTCGCGAAGGGTACGCGAATTCGTCGCGCGGAGCGGCACCGGACCACCGTCGGGGTAGGTACACTTGACCTGCGTCAACTCGAATCGACGTAGCTGATCATCCTCCCCCGCCATATCGTGCGTCGACACCGAGGCATCGATTCGTCCCAGCAACATCTGCGGGCTGCGTGGGTCGCGAATTTGAAAATGCACGATCTCCACGAAGATCACGTAATCGGCTTTGAACTCCCGTCCAACCGCACGCGGGTCGATCTGGGCGTCAAGATTCCGCTGCAGGTAGGTCTCCACGTCCCGGGGGTCGACCACATCCGTACCCAGGTTCCGCTGCGACATCTCCGTATAGAGCTTGTCGCCGATGTACGCCGCCAGCTCGAAACGAGCGTGGGGATAATCGAAGAGCGTCGATCGATCGGTCCAGACAAGCACGGCCACACGCCGGTTGGCGAGTTTGTCGAACTCCGCCGAGATAGTACGGTTGTGTTGACCGACAAACACCAACGGCGTCATCAAGTTACACGCCGACACCAGTGTCACCGTGGCCATAAATAAACACGCGACTAAGCGCAACCGCATCATGTCATCCTCTACACTATTACGCTGTCAGCCGGGGCGATACGCCGCCAGCCCAAACGGATCATCCGGTTCTACCGCGTCCACGCCAAGATCCGGCAATTCTAGGCCGGTCGGGCGACACGGGCGCTAGCAACTATCGCAGTGGCAACGCGCCGGAAAGCACACCCGTCACCAGCTTATACGCCCATCCGGCAAGAATGAGAACCACGACGCCGATGATTAGCCACGTCGGAGGCAGACGGTACCAGTTGATCACCCACACCCGCCCGGTCAAAACCACACCCAACGATACCCCCGCACACACGACGGTCGACAGCGCGATCAGCAAGCCGGATGGACTCGCGCGAAACGCCGCACCCAGCCGACCGCGCACCGTGTTCGAGAACGCCGTCGTCATCCCGCACGTCGGGCAGGGATACCCGGTAACCATCAACAATGCACAGGGTGGAAGACCGAGTTGCCGATGTGTCCCCATCCCTGCGCGATCGGGCGTGACAAACCCAGCAACAGCAAGCAGCGCCACGCAGGCGACGAATACGCCGCCGGCGATCAACCGGGCACGGCCGACGCGACTGGCCGCAACACGATAGACGATCGGTCCGAGTGGATGGAGCGTGGCGCCGGGTTTGGGATCTACGGGCATGTTGGTAAAACCAGGGCCGCCGTTCGCACGGAGCAACCTGAATGCGGGCCACTGTTCTTGACCAGTGCGGGTTTCGACCAGGACACGCTCCGCTCAACAACGGTAGCACGCCAGCCCGCAGGCCTTAAGGATTGCCCACGATAAATACGCGATCATTCGGCGTCAAGCGAATGACCCCTCCGAGCCGAACGTAAGACAAACGCCATCGCGGTGCGGCACGCGCATTGCCATACGCGTCGTGATCACTATAATCCGCCACGTCGCGCCAGACCGACGCGCGTTGGCGATCGACCTCGTGACAAGGGTCGGCGTCCAACGCACTCAGTACGACGGACCGTGCAGCGCGAATGGGAGCATCAACAGGTGGGTACGCAAACCGAATCGCCCGACACCAACGATCAAACTTATTTCCTCGTACGTAGAATCCACTCGCTCCTCGGACTCGTCCCGGTCGGCGTCTTCTTGTGCGTTCACTTGCTCACCAATGCATCAATACTCGCCAGCCCAGATGGCGCCGAATTCCAGAAAGCCGTCGAACGCATTCACGCGCTGGGACCACTACTCGTTCCGGTCGAAATCATCGGCATCTTCCTCCCCTTGCTCTTCCACGTCCTGCTCGGCGTGAAAATCTGGCTGAGCAGCAGCCCAAATGTTCAGCACTACCGACACGGCGGCAACGTCAGGTACACCCTGCAACGCATCACGGGCATGATGGCCATGGTGTTCATCCTGTACCACGTGTGGCAGATGCACTGGTTCGGCGAGAATCTAGGCGGCGGAGCGTTCAAACTCCACGACGAAGTTACCGGCGCACCGATGGGTGCCCAATCCACGGCGGCTGCGATCAACAGCGCCGTATGGGTCGCTCCGATCTACGCTGTTGGCGTCATCGCCACCGTGTTTCATCTGGCCAACGGCATTTGGACCTCGCTGATCACTTGGGGCGTTACGATCCGACCAAAAACGCAGCGTGCGTCGGGATATGCATGTGCCGTCTTCGGTGTCCTGCTCGCCCTCGTAGGTCTCGGTGCCCTGCGCGGGTTCAAGACATTCGACGCCGAGGCGCCCGCCGCGCACGATGCAAGACAGGCGGGCGAAGTCACGGCGGTGCACGCACCGTAAGGGAACATCAGACGATAGACCGATCGCCGCCGAAGGACATCGCGCGGCGTGGCTGAACAAAGATGAACCGGAATCAGCAATGGCCAAACAGCAGGTAGTTGTAATCGGTGGCGGATTGGCGGGTCTGGCAGCGACCATGCAGCTCGCCGAGTCCGGCGTACACGTCACGTTGATCAGCATGGTCCCGGTCAAGCGATCACACAGCGTGTGCGCTCAGGGCGGAATCAACAGCGTCAACACGTTGACGCGACAGCAAGGCGACACGGAGTGGAAACACCTCGACGACACGGTGTACGGCGGCGACTTCCTCCAACACCAGCCCCCCGTGAAGGAAATGTGCGAGTGGGCCCCCCGCATCATCAATTTGCTCGACCGTATAGGCGTACCGTTCAACCGAACGCCCGAGGGGCTTCGCGACCAGCGGCGATTCGGAGGAACGCTCTACAAACGCACAGCCTTCGCCGGCGCCACCACGGGTCAGCAAATGCTTTATGCCCTGGACGAGCAGGTCCGCCGTTGGGAAGCGGAGGGCATGGTCGAGAAGTTGGAATACTGGGAATTCCTCGGTCCGGTGCTCGACGGCAACGGCCATTGTCGCGGCGTGGTCGCTCAAGACATGTTCAGTATGGAGATGCGTGCCCTTCGCGCTGACGCCGTGGTGCTCGCCACTGGCGGGTGCGGGCTCGTCTTCGGGCGTAGCACGAATTCGCTCATATGCACCGGCGGTGCGGCTGGTCGTGTGTACAGAGCGGGCGCCAAGTATGCCAACGGCGAATTCATTCAGGTCCATCCGACGGCCATACCCGGTACGGACAAGCTGAGGTTGATGAGCGAAAGCGCTCGCGGCGAAGGCGGGCGCGTGTGGGTACCGCGCAAACCGCAAGACAACCGCGACCCAATGTCCATCCCGGCAGCTGAGCGATACTACTTCTTAGAAGAGCGTTATCCCGCGTACGGCAACCTGGTACCGCGCGATATCGCCACGCGAGAAATCTTCGACGTCTGCGTCACGCAAGACCTCAGCGTCGAGCCCGGCCGAATGTGTGTCTACCTCGACGTGACCGAGCTGCCCGGCGCCACGCAAAAGAAGCTCGACGGCATTCTCGAAATCTACGAAAAGTTCCAGGGGGTCGACCCGCGTCATACGCCCATGAAAATCTTCCCTGCCGTCCATTATTCGATGGGCGGGCTGTGGGTCGACTATGAGCGCGACGGTAACTCGGGCGGTCTCAATTTGGGTTCACCGCGTAATCAACACAGCAATGTTCCAGGTCTGTTCGTCATCGGCGAAGCGGACTACCAATACCACGGCGGCAATCGCTTGGGCGCCAACTCGCTTCTGTCTTGCGTGTTCTCCGGTTTGATCGTCGCGCCGACTCTTGAAAACTGGCTCAAGTCGCTACCACGCGGCAGCGCCGAGGATCAATCCGCCACGCTGTTCGACGGGGCCATCGATTCGCACAAGCAGCGCATGGACCAACTCATCAACAACCAGGGTGATGAGAACCCCTACAAGCTTCACACCGAGCTTGGCGACTGCATGACCCGCCAGGTGACCGTCGTACGCAACAACAAAGACCTGCGCCTCGCGGTGGAAACAATCGAAAAAATCGAGCAGCGCTACCAACACGTACACTTGTCCGACCGTTCCAATTGGACCAACCAGAACTTCAGCTTCACCCGCGCCCTTGGCGATATGATTGTACTCGCCCGGGTGATCGCCAAGGGAGCGTTGCTTCGCGACGAGTGTCGAGGCGTGCACTTCAAGCCAGAGTTCGCCATCCCCGCCCCGCAGGCGGACGACCCGGAAACGCTTCGGGCCGAGGCGCGGCGTTGGTGCGAGGCGTTCAGAGAGAAGAACGAAGAGTGGCTCAAGAGCACGATCTCACGCCATACCGCCGACGGACCGGACATCAGCTATGAACCGGTGGACACCGGATTGATCAACCCCAGACCCAGAACCTATGGTCTAAAGGGTGCGGAGATGATCGACGAAGTCTGGCGGGAGATGGACAAAGGTAATGCAGCCGGCGCAGCGGTCGCCGAGAGTGAGAGCAAGACGTAGGGTTGGCCAACATCATCGCCGACGTCCGCTTGAAACAACGCGGGCGATTGTCGGCAGCCGTTCAACATACGAGGACCGTCGATGTCGAAATCGTTTCAAGTCAAAGTCATGCGGCAGGAAAAACCCAGCAGCAACAAGCACTGGGAAACCTTTGACATCACCTATGAAAACGGCATGA
The DNA here is from genome assembly GCA_029260075.1 of Phycisphaerae bacterium. Lineage (GTDB taxonomy): Bacteria > Planctomycetota > Phycisphaerae > UBA1845 > UBA1845 > OFTM250. Next base: position 58,107 of record JAJDDY010000023.1, on the reverse strand, counting down.
ACATGACGACGGTGCTGCAGCGCATCGCCGCCGCGCCCGTCACAACCGACCACCAAACTACGACGCCCGTCGCGTTCGACGCTTGCTGCCTCGAAGAGGTCTGCGGTGCGTGTACCATGGTCATCAACGGCCGCGTGCGACAGGCTTGCTCTGCGCTGGTCGACAAACTACTCGACGAATCCGCGGGCGTCATAGAGCTTCGCCCCATGACGAAGTTTCCCGTCGTGCGTGACCTGACAGTCAACCGTCGCGCGATGTTCGACACGCTCAAGAAGGTCAAGGCGTGGGTACATGTCGACGGCTACCACGACGTCGGACCAGGCCCGCGCGTCTCGCCCAAGCAGCAAGACACCGCCTATCCTCTTTCGCGATGCATGACGTGCGGCTGTTGCGTCGAAGCCTGCCCGCAGTTCAGCGACAAGACATCCTTTATCGGTCCTGCCGCCATTTCACAGGCTATGCTGTTCAACGCCCACCCCACCGGAAGCAACGATCGCGACGATCGATTGGCTGTGCTCACCAGCGTGGGAGGAATCGCCGACTGCGGCAACAGCCAGAACTGCGTCAAAGTATGCCCGAAGGAAATCCCCCTGACCGATTCGATCGCTCAAGCCGGGCGAGACACGACTTTCTACAAATTGCGACAATGGTTCGGGCGATAACCACCATAGGATTACCGCATCGAGCCAGCTCGCGTGTCCGTCTTCCACTACTCTTGAGCGACGCCCGCTGAGCCATCGTTTCCGCGCTAACCGAGCGCAGTCGTCTGCATTCGGCTTCTGCGCGCTCGGTCAATCTGATCGTGACGAACACTTGTGTTGTGTCACGCCTCGAATGACGGGATTACCGGGCCGCGCCGGTAAGGAAGCGGACGTTTGAGCGCCACTCGCGTCAGCTTGAAAGCGTTCCCTTGCGGTCGCGGATCGGATCGAATGAACCCGTCGCTCAAGGAGTGACGAAGCACACGGAAGGCGCGCCGTGCGCAACGCGGTGACTGCGCTGCCTACTGAACCGGAGACAAACCGTATGACACGACGCGATCTCAGAATCTCAATGAGTCTTCTGCTATTGACCCCGTGCGTTGGGTTGGCTGGCAATCGCATCGACCCGAACAGCCCAGCCCAAGGCTTGTTCGCCGACGAGTGGCTCAACGTCTACCTCGCTGGCGGCAAGGTGGGCTATGCCCACAGCACGATGACTCGTGAAGGGAACAAAATCCGCACGGGTACGACCTTTCGAATGCGGATCGGCCGGGCAGACCAAACTGTCGAAATCGCCGTGGTTCAAACAACAACCGAAACCCTCTCCGGCAAACCGCTGGCATTCTCTTCCAGCATGGACGCGTCGCAGTTCAAGACGAACATGGAGGGGACGATCACCGACGGGAAGGTCACGATCGTCACGTCACAGTTCGGCATGAAGCAAGAGCAGCAGTTTGACTTCCCGACGGGCGCGATCATGACCTGGGGCATTTTTCGCGATGGGATGTTGCGCGGTCTGAAACCGGGCCTCACGTACAAGAGCAAGATTTACACCCCGGACATGCGACTCGACGACGCGGTGGTCAGCACGACCACCATCGGTGAGCGCGAGATGGTCCAAGCCGGCGATACGAAACGCGAGGGATGGAAGATCACCGCCGTCATGGATACACCGGCTGGCTCGATCGAATCAGTCTCGTGGGTCGATGATAACTGGTTTGCGATCAAGTCAACCATGCCCGCCCCCGGCTTGGGCGATATGGTGCTGCTTGCAACGAGCCAGCGTGACGCGCTCGCCGACTTCGTTTCGCCCGAAATGTTCATGACGACGACGATCGCAGCCGGTCGACACATTGATCGCAGCGCCACCAAGAGCATCACCTACCACATTCGCCCGAAGGACGCATCGGCCGACCTTGGATCGTTCCCGACAACAGGCGCTCAAAGAACCACCGTCGAGCCCGACGGCACCGTAACTCTTTCGGTCGCCCGACAGGTACACCGCTGCGGCATTCACTCGGGCCCGGGTGGCACACACCGCTGCACGGAATCGGCTGACGGACCCATGGCTGAGTTTCTCGGGGCCAACCTGATGATGAACACGAACGATCCGGAACTGGTCAAGCTGGCGAAGAAGGCCGCCCGCGGCGAAACCGATCCCTACCGCCTCGGCGATCGGCTCCGTCGCTTCGTCACCCAACACGTATCCAACGCTAGCCTCGACGTCGGCTTCGCCACCGCAAGCGAGGTCTGTCGCACACGAAAAGGCGACTGCTCGGAGTTCGGCGTCCTGCTCGCCGCCCTCGGGCGGATCAACGGCCTGCCGTCGCGGGTCGCGGCGGGGCTCGCCTACGTGCCCTCGTTCGGCGGCCGATCGGACATTTTCGGCTACCACCTCTGGACGCAGTTTCACATCGACGGTCGCTGGGTCGATTTCGATTCCGCCCTTCGCGAGTCGGACTGCAGCCCGACGAGAATCATCTTCGCAACCTCTTCGCTCAAGAGCACCGGACTCGCCGACCTGAGTTTGCCCCTGCTGGACAAAATCGGCGCGATCGATATCGACATCGTACGCGTCGAGGAAATCGTTCATCCGAAAGACTAGCGGAATGCGGAAAAGGGGTTGAACAGGCTTCCAAGCCGGCGATCGTGGGCATCTCCCCCTTCCCTCGACGTGCTTCGCCGTGTAGAATCCCCGGTTCTATCGTGCGTGCGGCTTTATGCTGTAGTGGGGCTGCGCGAATTGAAGTTGGTCGCTCGGTGCGTTGGGCGGTCGACCGAGATTACCTGCTCACAGGCATCGGTCGCCTGCGATCGGCCGACCCGCCTTGTTTTTCGTGCGTGGCCACAGGAGCTAACGGTGAATCAAAGTACCCTGACGGCAGCGGTAACCGCCGGCGGATTGATTGTCGGTGCGTCGGTATGGTTGGCGCCATCGGCCTTGCAAGACGCCAAGTCCGCCGTTCGAAGTGATGCGGCTCGTGAAGTCGAACGTGCCCGCCGCTTGCTTCACGAATACGCCGCCGATCTACCCTTCAACGTGATGATACTGAACGCCCTCGATGACGAGGGAATCGTCGTCGACACCAGCGATATCTCCGACGACCTAGCCGACGCCTACCAACAGATCCATGAGTCGATTTGGGAGGCGTATCGCCCCAACGATTTTCGCGGAGACTCGGTGCGACAAGCCACCGCCACGTATGGCAACATCGCCGGCGACATCGACCGAGGCGTGCGTGCGCAGGACCGATTCATCGAAGACAACGACCGCCTATTGGATGATGCGATGGCCGCGGTGCAGCAGGCTCTGGCGTTTTCTGTGGGTTCCGAAACATCACGATCCTACGCCGAGGCGGGACGCCTCAAAGGCGTGATTCAATACCATCAGGGTCAGCAGGACCGCTCCGCGGCTCAGCTTCTGCGGGTCGAAGCCGATCGCCTACGGGCCAAGCTGGTCGGTTTCGCACGCACCGTTGCGCAGCTCGAAGCAGGTAAATCACCGGCCCAAAACGAAGCTTTGGACGAAACGGAGTCCGCGCTCTCCGCCAGCCTGACCGAGGTCGATCGGCTCCTCGCCGACGATCAAACGCATCTCAGCGAGGCGGACGGACGTGTCGCCGATTTGTCAACACGCCTTGCCAGCACGCGAAAGCGCCGCGACGAAGCCCGACAGACGATGGAAGCGCTTCGCCTTGATGGAGCCGATCTCAGTGAATCCGACGGGGTCGAACGGTTCCAAAGGGACATGGCCGGACAAGATCAGATATACCGAGAAGCCACGCGAGAGGCGCATAAGTTGGAGTTCGGCGCGTATTCGTCCGCAACATTGGACTTCCCAGGCGAGTACCTCACCGCGCGGTTCGTAGAGGACGGCGCGAACGCGGAGCTGAGTCGCGAATTCGGACTGGTTCACTTTCGCCAATACCAATCTGTGCTTGCCGCAACGATGAAAGCCCACCAGAGTAGGCACGACAGTCTTAAGACGGCGATCGAGCAGATCGCAGGGGTCCGGTCATCACAGCAAGCGACACGTCGGGCGACCGACAAGCAAATGCGCCACGCGATCACCGTGGGAGGTGAAACCTACGATCAACTACGGAAGCTCGATTCCGAGGCCTTCGCAGCAGAAGATGACGCCCTGCTCCTGTTCGACCAAGCCGCGAAGAACTTCTCACAAGCCGCGCGCAACACCGACGCCTGGATCAGCGAAGCGCAACAAGCAATCCAAGGCCTATCACAAGAAGCTCGTGATCAATCAGCGTTCGCCGCCCGAACCGGCGACGGCTGGATGAGCGGGCAAATTGCCGCACAAGAGGCCGACGCCCGGTTGGCCCGCGCCTGGATATACGCCGACCGCCACCGTGCCTACGAAGATCTCGCCACGACGCTGGGTACAGTGACCGATCGCCTCCGTCTTACCGAAGCCGATGTCGAAGCTGAGCATGCGAAATCCCAAGATTCGCGCGACGCCGCGGCCGAAGAAATTGAGACAGCCATGTCCACCCTAAAGCGCGCCCACGGCAAAGCGTCCGAGGGTAATTGGACGATCACCGCACAGGCCGCCGGCGCTACATACCTGATGTCGCTCCTTGGATACGACGGCTATCTCTCCGAAACCATCGAGGGCTACCGGAAGGCGCTGCAAGGTCGCGAGACCGAGCCGTACGCCAAGGTTTTCTCGAAACGGCTGGCCCAACTTGAGGACCGATAAGTCTTGCTACGCCTCACCTGCCGCAGCGGGGCACAATTGCGAAATGGCGTCGATAGGTTCCGTTTGACCCGATCCAATTTGGGGATTTCAGGGACGCTGAGTTGACCTTTGGCTATGTCAGGGCGATAATATGTATGCGGTTGGCTGGCCCCGGAGAAGCTATCTGAGCCAGACCTCCGGCCCGTGAGTTTGGTGAACAGGGACAACCCCAGCCAAGATCAAGGCGCAAGCATCCACGGGCCGGTGCCGACCGCTGGCCACACGAGACAACCCCGCCAACCAATGGGGTGATCATGCACAACCCGCAATGGGGCGATCGATGCCGAAGTTTTTCAACAGCGATATGGAGGATCTGGCCAACCAACTGACGCACTCCCCGCGCCGACTTCGCGTCAAGCAAATCCGCGGCGTCGAGAACCTTCTTGATCTCGTTGATCCAAACCAGAGTTATCCGTTCGATTTCGTGTGTTACCACATCACGGAATACCGCAAGCGCAACGCCGAGCCCGGTGCCTCCATTCCCGGAGCCGCACTGGTTCGCGACCTTGTGACGCTTGCTGAGTTCGTCAGTCGCCGCGGCAACATCGCCGCAGCCGACTTGGGCGAACCCTTTAAGACACATGCGCAAGTGGCTGAGGTGCTCGGCGTCAGCACGAAGACCATCCGTCGCTGGCGTGATCGTGGTCTGATGGGCATCCGCGTCGTATACGAAGACGGCGTCAATCGCCTTGCGTTCCTCTCGCGAACCGTCGACCGCTTCATGCGCCAACACGGAGACCTTGTGGCCCGTGGGGCGTCGTTTCGCCAACTCTCCGATGACGAGCGTGCCCACATTGTCGGCCGCGCACGCGAGCTCATAGCCAATCGGCCGTTGAAACTGCACGCTGCAGCTCGCCTGATCGCCGAAGAGACCGGCCGCGCCGTAGAAACCGTTCGATACACGCTTCGCCGTTTCGATCAATCCGACCCATCCGGCGGGTTGTTCACCGACGCTGCGCTCGACGCATGTGGCGAGCGTTTCCGGGCGATGTGGCGTTGCCACAAGGCCGGCGAGGTCGTGTCGTCAATCGCTTCGGCCTTCGACTGTGCGGTTGAAGATGTCGAGCATGCGCTGCGTTTCGTCGAAGTCCACGAATGGCGACAAGCCAAGTGGGACTGCGTTCACGCCGAACTGTTCGACGCACCGGGCGCCGACGCCATCATCCTTGAGGCGGACGAACCACCGGTTCCCGAGGTGCCCGTGCCAAAGGTTCCGCGCGATCTACCGCCCTACTTGCGTTCGTTGTACCACACGCCACTGCTCAACCGCGAGCAAGAGCAGGACTTGTTCCGCCGGTACAACTACGTCAAGTTCAAACTCTGCAAAGCGCTGGCTGCGGTCGAGCTCGACGATTTGACTTGCGATCAGCACGCCGCGATCGGTGTGCTTGTGGAGCAGGCTGAGACCTTCCGTCAACGGATCGTTGCCGCCAACCTGCGACTCGTCGTCAGCATCGCCAAGAAACACGTAGGCCGGGCGCCGAGCTTCTTCGAGACCATCAGCGACGGCAACGTTTCGCTGATGCGTGCCGTCGAGCGATTTGACTATACACGCGGTATTAAGTTCAGCACGTACGCGACGTGGGCGGTGATGAAAAACTACGCCCGGTCAATTCCCGAATCACTGTATCACGGATCCCGCTACGTCACTGGTCAAGACGAATTGCTCGGCAGTGCAGCCGACTATCGCGAGGCACCATCTTTGGGCAGCGATCGCCGAAAGATTCGCGAGCTTATCTCCGACGGGCTGCGTGAGCTATCCGAACGCGAGCGAGAAATCGTCAGCCACCACTTCGGTCTAGGCAGTTCGCACTGTTCCGTAACTCTCGAACAGCTCGGTCGGCGGTTCGGCGTCACCAAAGAGCGCATCCGTCAGATCGAACGCCGTGCCCTATTGCGCCTTCGCGAGTTGCTTCCCCCATCACTCGGCGACGCCTTCGCCAGCTAGTTCCACATTTGCAGTTCCTTCATAGGCGAGATTTCCAACGTTCGGGTCCGTGCGTCGGGCCGCATGCGCTCCGGTGGGAGACAGCTGTTCATGGGATAACGACCTCTATGTTGTGCATTCCATGACGCCGGGGAATCGGTGGGAGGGGTTTCCATCGAATTCGGTGCGAGAAGGGATTCACGCACCAGCAGAAGTATACACGCACCAGCGGGCGGACGGGACAGGTGCGAGAAGGAATTCGCGCAGTAGCGAGACTTGGCGGAGGCTTGACGTCGCCGGCGTCAAGCCCATGCCGCAGATCGTCCGATACTTCCATTGATGACTTGCCACCTCGGTGTGATTCTTGCCCGTGCCGGTAGCAAAGGACTACGCAACAAGTGCGTCCACGATCTGCTCGGCCGCCCCCTCATCGCATACACAATCGACCACGCCGCGAGCAGCAAGTCGCTCTCAGCCGTCGTGTTGACCACCGATTCAGAGCCGGCCAAGATCGTCGCAAGAAAAGCCGGCGTCACGGTCGTCGATCGACCGCAGGAACTGGCCACGGACGCGGCCACGGTTGATGCAGCCGCTCGCCACGCTGTCGAGCACTTTGAGCAATCGAGCGGCCATCGCGTGGACGTCGTAGTGCTGCTATACGGCAACATCCCGGTTCGGGCTGATGGGCTGATCAACCGGGCCATTGCCCAGCTTGCTGCAACGGGTGCAGACTCCGTACGCAGCGTGGCCCGTGTGACGAAGCAGCACCCCGATTGGATTCACCGACTCGACGGCGATCGCATGGCGTCGTTTCGATCCAACAACATCTACCGACGGCAAGACCTTTCGCCGTTGTATTACCACGACGGTGCGGTGGTGGCCGTGACCCGCAACGCGCTGTTCGACGCCCTACTCACGCCCGACGATCATCAGGCGTTTCTCGGTCGCGATCGACGTGCCTTAGTGCAGGGGGCTGACGAGGCTGTTGATGTCGACGAGCCGATCGACCTGCTGATGGCTGAAGCCATACTGCGCTTTCGGGAGAAGTGTCCGAACCATGTCAACGCCTGAACGAACTCGATCCGCCGACTCGACCGTATCGATCGGCACGCACCAAGTCGGAACGGGCGAGCGCGTGTTCGTCATCGCCGAAGCCGGCGTCAATCATGACGGGCAAGTCGAACGGGCATTTCGCTTGGTCGACATCGCAGCCGACGCGGGCGCCGACGCCGTCAAGTTCCAACTGTTCAACGCCGCGGATCTTGTCGAGTCATCTGCGCCGCTCGCCGACTACCAGCGAAAGTCGTGCCGCCACACATCGCAACTGGCCATGCTGGCCTCGCTCGAACTCGGTGCCGATGCGATGGGTCGAATCCGCGAGCATTGCGATCGACGCGGCATCATGTTTCTGGCGACACCATTCGGTCCGAAGCAGGTTGACGACTTGGTGAACTTGGGCGTGGAAGCGATCAAGATCGCGTCGACCGACCTGACCGATACGCTGCTGCTCGATCGAGCGATAGCAACGGGTTTGCCTCTCATCCTGTCGACCGGGGCGTCAACAGCCACGGAAATTGGCACAACCGTCAGCAGCCTGGAACGTGTAGGTGCTGGCGGGCGGCTGATTTTGATGCACTGCGTGAGCTGTTATCCGACGCCGTTGGATTCGATCAACCTTCGGGCGATCGCGTCACTAACGCGCGACACGGGTTTGCTGTGCGGACTGAGTGACCACACGACGTCAACCGACACCGGTGCGTGGGCCGTCGCAGCCGGGGCGTGCCTCCTGGAAAAACATTTCACGTTCGATCGTGAGGCGACCGGTCCGGACCATGCGATGTCCCTTGCGCCCGACGAGTTGAGCGCGTACGTCACTGGTGTGCGTGCGGTGGAGCGAGCTCTTGGCGACGGTACGATCGGACTTGCCGAATGCGCCAAGGAAGTGCGCCAGGTGGCGAGTAAGAGCGTATTCACCACCGTAGACATTCCAAGCGGTACAAGTTTGACGTCGGAGATGTTGACCCTCAAGCGGCCCGGTGTCGGCCTGGCGCCGGACAGCTTGCAGGACATCGTACGGCGGAAGACCTCGGTTGAGATCAACGCCAACACCATGCTGACGTGGGATATGTTGACATGAGCACACGTCAACGTCGTCGTGTGGCCGTGATCACAGGCACGCGGGCGGATTATGGGTTGCTGTGTTCGCCCATGCAGGCGATCCGAAAACATCGCAAGCTGCACCTTCAACTCGTCGTGACAGGCATGCATCTACTGCCCAAGTTCGGGCGCACAGTAGAGGATGTGACGAGCGACGGTTGGCGCATTGACGCGCGCGTGCGTATGCAAACCGGTAGCGACGGACCGACGGACCAAGCTGACGGGCTGGCGCGCGGCGTTGCGGGTATCGCCAAGTATCTCGACCGCGCCGATACGGATATCGTCCTCGTGTTGGGCGATCGAATTGAGGCGATGGCTGGTGCACTCGCGGCCATCACGACCGGTCGGTTTCTAGCGCACATTCACGGCGGCGACCTCGCGCCCGGCGACGCGGACGACAGCCTACGCCACGCCATCACCAAGCTTGCCCATCTACATCTACCGGCCACTCAAAGCGCGGCCAAGCGCATTATTCGAATGGGCGAAGACCCGGAGCGAGTCCAATGCGTTGGGGCGCCCGGGCTCGACCAGCTCATACAACTCCGCCAAGCGCACGGTCTAGCCAAGAAAGATAACCACGCCCTCATCGTGCAGCATCCGTGCGGGCGGCCTGCAAGTCGCGAACGTCGAGTGATGCGGGCGATTCTCGACTCGGTGCATGCGACGGGATTGGCCACGACCATCGTCTACCCGAACAGCGATCGAGGTCATCTCGGAATCGTCGAAGCCATCGAGGCCCACCGCGACCGGAGTAACGGTTCAGCCACCGTGGTCCGATCGCTCGACCGTACAAGCTTCTTGAAGCTGCTGATCAACTCGCGTGTGCTGTTGGGCAACTCGTCATGCGGTGTGATCGAAGCCGCAGCCGCCGGGACTCCCGTAGTGAACGTTGGCTCGCGACAGGCCGGGCGTCAGCGAAACGGCCGGTCCGTAGTGGACACCAACGAGACGGCCGATGGCATACGAGAGGGACTGCGCACGGCGCTCAAGAAGCGACCGATAATCGGCTGCAACGGTGAATACGGTGACGGACGAGCCGGACGCAGAATCGCCGAACACATAGCCGTAATGCCTCTGACAGACGCCAACCTGCACAAACTGAACCGGTATTGATCTTGATCTCCACCAGCCGAGGACTCAATCAACACCAGCTTCCTGACGATAAACCTCCAACGATGCAGAGTTGCGCGTGCGGTTTGCTATATCGATATTGGTCTGTCGATGGGTGATCAAACCGGTGGTCTTGGAGTGAGGTAGACGATGACTGTAGATACAGCCAATAACGCCAAACAAGTTGTCGACACCGCTCTTGCCAAGATCGGCGATCTCGCGACGCTGCCGGAAGTGACGATCAAGATCATCGAGATCGTTGAGGACGCCAAGAGCACCGCACGCGACTTGCACGATGTGATCAAGAACGATCCCGCTCTATCCGTCAAAGTTCTCAAGGTCGTCAACTCGGCGTTCTACGGACTACCCGGTCAGGTAGCCAGCGTCGATCGCGCCATTATTCTTCTCGGCCTGTCCGCCATCAAGAACATTGCCATCGCCGCATCGATCGCTCGGTTGTTCAAGGGCAAGCGCATCTCCGAAGAGTTTAGCGCGTCCGACCTTTGGCGACATAGTGTCGCTGTGGCTGTGGCTGCACGTTCACTGGCCAAGTGTTCACCGCATCCGGGAATGACTGACGAAATCTTCGTCGCCGGACTGATCCACGATATCGGAACGCTGGTCGAACGGCAGACCTATCCCGACGAGTTCGCGGACGTGATCAACAAGTGTCACGGGTCTGACATCAACTTCCTGGAGTGCGAACGGGAATTGATCGGGGCCGACCACCAGGCATTCGGAGTGGGGCTGACGACCAAGTGGAAGTTCCCGCGACACCTGCGGGCCGCAGTCGGTTTTCACCACAACCCCGAATCATTAAGCGTGGAGCTTCGCAACATGGCCACGTTGATTCAGGTGGCGGACATCATGAGCTGCCAGGAGAAGGTCGGGTTCTACCTCTCCGCGCAGGGCGGCGAAATTACGCCGGCGATGCTGGAGTCACTGGCCATCACGCAAGAGCAGTGCGACGAAGTCCGCGAAGGGCTCCCCGAACAACTCGCGGACGCAGAAGCCACGCTCGGCGGCTAACCGGTCGACCGCAAGACGCCACGATCCAGCGAATCCACGCGCTTACCCAATCTCCCAACGAATCCTAGCGCGAGACATATCACAGGGCTTAAGGAAGTGGTCGCGAACGGACACATGCAAATCGCGTCGGTACCAATAAACAACCGGCGCCGCAATCCCGTTTCCGGGCCACGTCGCCGGTTGTCTCTCCCCCTCCTTACTTGACCTAGCTGGGTTCAAGCCAGGAGATAGCGCGAGTCACCGCGCCCCACCACATCCGAGGAGATGTGGACAAAACAATGAACTAGCGCAAATCGAAACCTAGCACACCCGACAAACCCGACGCCTGGATCTGGATTAGCACGCGCTTATGCAAAGCACAGTACCCGAATGGTCGCACGGATGGTACGCGGCAAGCACCCAGCATGTCAACCACTACTTGCCCAATCCAACCCTAGCCCCCAAACGATCTCGGAGATTCGAACGGGCGGCGTGGACGTCTTCCCGCACCAATCTGCTAACCGGTGAGCGTCCCGACCGTTTTCCGAGCGTCCGCGGCGCACGGACGTGCTGTATGAATAGCCACGTACGCTACTCCAGCAATTCTGCTGGTTGGCCTTCACGGCAAGACGATCAATCAAGTCGCCCCCATTCTACGGGCATCGCCCGCAACCAATCACTCTCGGCAAGAATAAGTTACCGGAGATATTTTACAGTGACAAAACTCTCGAACTGGATGCCGAAATACTCATCCTCGGCAGCAACTTTGCGGATCAGCCGGCGCGGCGAAGATTGTCGTAGACATCGCGCCGCCGATTCGGTATATTGGGGGCTGGGTGGTGGTATAGCTGGGTCTTGTGCGTCCCTACTCCTATCGCTTGCGACTCCGCAGTTTGGTAGGACGTGACTAGTCAGCCTTTCTTTGTGCGGCGGCAAGCCGTTCGACGGCTCCGGAGGCTGGCGTACCCCCCCAAGAACTGTATCTCGTGCGCAGACGTTCGGACGAATTCGTCATATCCGCGGACGCGGACACGAGGTCGGGCGACACAACATGGTGCATACGCATTCCACGTCTGCGGCGACGCCTTTGGGCCAACGCATGCGACGCCGGCACAGTCGGAACCGAACCGCGATTCGCGACAGATGCAGCATTACAACGCCTCAACCCATTACGAAGAGATCCTCCGACACGGTGCGCTTCTGTTCACCGACTCGACACAACAGGTCATCCTGCGAAACGTCTAAGCCGTTTGATCTCCGTTCGTGCCACGGCGTTCCCTGTCGGAAACGTCACCATCTAGTAGCGAAAGTCAGCATTTCCATGCGGAACGTCGTTGACGGGCGGTCCGCAGTATCGAGTTACGCCATGTGAGGCGTCCATGGTCCCCGTTCTTGGAAGGATGAGCTAATGAAGGGATGGAAGATAGTTGCTATCGGAATCGGCGCTTCGGCGTCTTGGATGTCTGCTGCCCGCGGCGCAGACATTGTTCTACTCCCGATCAGCGCCAGCGGAGCGCACGTGGTCGCTGGGAACGAAATCACGCTTACGGGCGGGGGACAGACGGTCTTCCTGGAGATTTTTATCTCCAACTGGGATCCGACTTTGAGCGGCGCGCCGCAGCTTCGCTCATACGAAGCCGGCATCGACGACACCGGTTTTTCTAGCGGCGCTTCAGGGCAATTGGCACCCGCCCGGCTCGCATGTACCACGGACGTTGATTGCATCACGGCATACGGCGGCTTCTGTTCGATTTTGGGGAAAGCGTGTATTACGTCGGCCGACTGCGATTTCCCGGGTATTGAAACATGCGGAGGGTCGAAGTGCGCGTTCCCGATTGGGATCGGCGGTTTCTGCAATCCTGGTTTCATCTTCACCGGCCGGTCTGACTATGTGTTTCAAACCATACCCGATCTCCCGGCGGTCGACCTGTCCACAGATGCGTTCCGGTATGCGAGCGCGACACAGGGCGGAACCTTGGTCGATGACGGCTCGGTGAAATATGCGGGCACACTGGTCCTTGATGTACCCGCTGGTTCAAGCGGAACATTCACCGTCGGATTCAAGGCGTTGCCGGCGAGCCTCCTCCAGGATGCCAACAATCAGTTGATCACGCCGCTGAATCTGAGCCCCGCACTGATCACGATCACCTGCCAGACAGCGGCGGACTGTGATGACAACGACCTGTGTACTACCGACGCGTGCACTGCCGGTTCCTGCACGAACACTGACAACTTCAATTCAGCGATTTCCTGTTGTGACCCCACCACGGCCGCGCTGACCACGATCAATGACAACAACCAGTGTACCGACGACGTGTGCAACCCGGCCGACGGTACCGTTTCGCACGACCCGTTTCCGACGGGCACGACGTGTGGAAGCTCGAACGACACCGGCTGCGATAACCCGGATACGTGCGACGGCGCCGGTTCCTGCCAGAGCAATCTCGAAGCATTCGGCTTCCCCTGCGGCGATCCGCTCAATACCGATTGTACGAATCCGGATACGTGCGACGGGGCCGGCGCGTGCCAACCGAATCACGAGCTCCCGAACTCGCCATGCGGCGACCCGACCAACACCGACTGCAACAACCCCGATACGTGTAACAGCACCGGCGTTTGTCGAGCCAATCTGGTGGCCGACAATTCCGCTTGCGACGACGGGCTGTTTTGCAACGTTGCAGAATTCTGTACCGCCGGAGTTTGCGGAGGCGGACAAGCGCGGAACTGCGCCGACGCCTTCCCCTGCACGACGGATACGTGCAACGAAGCGTTACTCCAATGCGAGAATACTCTTGACGCCGGGTCTTGTCTGATCAGCAACACTTGTCGATCCGAAGGCACGACAAATCCCGCGATTGAGTGTGAAGAATGCAACACGGCCATCTCGACCGTCAACTGGTCGCCTAAGTCAGCGGGCACATCGTGCGGCGATTCGAGCAATACGGAATGCACGAATCCCGACACGTGTGATGGGGCGAGCGTGTGCAACGCCAACCACGCGGCCGCCGCGACGAGTTGCGGGAGCGCCGGCGATACCGAGTGCGACAATCCCGACACATGCGACGGAAACGGTACGTGCGACATCAACAACGAGGCCACAGGACTCGTGTGTACCGACGACGGCAATGACTGCACGAATGACCGATGCAACAGTGGGAATTGCACACATCCCAACAAGACACAGGGAACGGCGTGCGGCAGCACGGGCAATACGGATTGCGACAATCCGGATACGTGCAATGCAGGCGGCGTTTGTCAGTCCAACAACGAATCGAACGGCACGGGCTGCATTCCCGACGCCAACGATTGCACGGACGACGTATGTCAAGGCGGTTTCTGTACGCACGACAACAGTGTGGTCGGAACCGCGTGCGGATCAATAGGTGATACCGACTGCACGAATCCCGATAGTTGCGACGGAGCGGGCGTCTGCTTGGACAACGATGAATTGGATGGCACCGTTTGTATCGACGACGGAAACGATTGCACAAGGGACGTATGCCAAGCGGCGTCGTGCAGTCACCCGTTCGAAGCCACGGGCACTGCCTGTGGTGACATGAGCGACACGCAATGTACCAACCCGGACACGTGCGATGGTCTGGGCGTGTGCCTGAACAATCACGAGCCGGCTGCGACGTCGTGCGGCGATCCCGCCGATACGATCTGTACGAACCCGGATTCGTGCGACGGAAGCGGCAACTGTCTCGACCGCCACGAGGCGAATGGCACGTCCTGCGACGACACGTTGTTCTGTAACGGCGACGATGCGTGCAACACGGGCATCTGCGTGAGCGCTGGATCGCCGTGCGGCGGACCTTGTGACGAAATCCTCGACATTTGCCTGTGCGACGCCCCCATTGCGAACGGCGTCGGTAGTCGATACATCCAAGTCACTATGCAACCGCCCGGATCTGGCCCGCAGGCGGTCGTCATCACAGCTACCTGCGCCAATGGCACGCCCACGTCGGTCTGCCTCAAGGCACCCACCCCGTTCGACGTCGACAAAGACGGCGTGGCGGATGAAAACATTGCCGTAACCACGTCGATTGGGAATTGTGCGTTCCAAACCCCGGAGCAATGGGGCGAGCTCTATGCCTACGGTGACGAGATTATCCCCGCTCAGGCATACACCATTAAGGGCGACTGCGGTTCCCCAGGCAACCCCGGATTTTCCGACATAACGTCAGCCACAACGTGCATTTTTGGCGATACAGTCGGAGCATTCGTAGCCGGGGCATGGACGATATGTGAAGGGACCGTCACGATCAGTGACCTCATTCCAATCGTGGACGACTTCCGGGGGCTGCCCTCGGCACCGGTGTACCAAACCGACTTGATCGGCGTCGGTGCTCAAGGATTCACTTGCGTTCCGGATCAAGACATCGGACTCGTTTCCGACGCCCTGACCGTGCTCGATGCATTCACAGGGATCGCTTTCGACGTTTCCACAGCCTGCGTGAACCAATGTCCGTAGGTTGAACAAGCCATGTACCCATGGCATAGCCGGCGGCGCCCGGCGTAAGAGCCGACCAGCGCCGCCGCGCTATGCCACGGGGGTACAGGGGCTATCCGATGCCGCCATGGCATCGGACGCCCAACCCGCCGTGCGCAGCTGCCCTTCGCAGTTACCTATCCGGGCTCACCCCTGTCGTATGCGCGGACGGCAATGCGCCACGTCGACATGGGGATTCTCAGCTTGACGATTCCGTGTTAGGATTGCTGCGACGTGCAAAGTCTTCCGGAGCGTTCGGCGGACATCGATTTGCGGATCAATGCGTAACGCGACGAGGGTCATCGGGACGGGTTTCGGGCAAAGGGCTTGGTGCACGCGATCGTGGCAGCCCGCTTGCATTCCCACGGACGCAGGTGCAACTCCATGACGGACGGAATCCTCGACGACAAACTCCAGCACATGCGCGACTTCCTGCGAGGTCTTAAGAGCGTAGCTGTTGCATTCAGCGCCGGGGTCGACTCGACGTTGGTACTGAAGGTTGCCATCGATACGCTTGGCGCCGAAAACGTACTGGCTGTCACGGGTCGCAGTGACAGCCTGGCCCGCGCCGAATTCGAGCTCGCCTGCAAGCTCGCCGATGCACTCGGCGCCGAGCACGTGATTCTCGACACCAACGAATTCGACAACGCCAACTACACCACTAACCCAGAGAACCGCTGCTACTTTTGCAAGACCACGCTCTATGAGCATGTCGCCCGGTTCATCGCCGATCGAAATATCAAGGCGATCGTCAATGGCACGAACGCCGACGACCTCGGCGATTATCGCCCCGGTCTTAAAGCCGCTGAGGAATTCAAGGTCCGATCGCCGGCGGCGGAGGCTGGTCTTACCAAGGCGGAAGTCCGACTCCTATCCGAACGATTCGGCCTTCCCAATTCCGACAAGCCAGCCAGCCCTTGCCTGTCGAGTCGGGTTCCGTACGGAGAGGCTGTGACTCCGGAAAAACTTCAAATGATCGAAGCCGGCGAAGCGTTTGTCCGCGACGAATTCGGCATCCGCCAGTGTCGCGTTCGACACCACAACGTCCTCGCCCGAATCGAAGTCTCGCCGGAGTTCATTGCGACGCTCGCGGAATCCAAGAACGCCGCCCTCTTGGACGAGCACTTTCGCACGCTGGGTTTTCAGTATGTCTCGCTAGACCTTCGCGGATTCCGCAGCGGCAGCATGAACGAAGTGATTGCCTTTGGTCGGCGCCAAGCCATGAGGCACGACGTCGCGCTGAAGGAGAATGTAGTCGCAGCGCCGGTTGAATAAGAGAGCACTAACCATGAGTGAACGGCTAACTGAGTTTCGCGAATTTCGTGAGCGGATGAACCAGCGTATTCTCGACGCGAAGAACACCGGCATCAACCGGTTCTTCACGCTCGACACGAAGGCCTATGAGACCGGCGCCCTCAACGCATCGACCAAAGAATTCGCAGGGCTTGCAGCCTCACTCGTGCTGCGCTGCGACGATTGCATCGCCTACCACGTGATTCGCTGCAAGGAACTCGGCGCGACCGACGCCCAACTCTTCGAGCTGTTCAACGTAGGCCTCGTCGTCGGCGGATCGATCGTCATCCCCCACCTACGCCGCGCCGTCGCTCTGGTGGATGAACTCAACAAGGCCTAAGGCGCACGAGCAAGACCGTGTCGACGCGATCGGACGCCCGAAAGAACCGGACGCCATCGCGTGATTCCGACTTCCAACGGGGGCAATCGTGCGCACCGCTTAGGCGATGTTTCGGTACAACGGCCCTACAGCTTCAACCAACACCATTCCTTGGAATACGGCACGAAGCTCATTCGGTAGCCTGATTTTTCTCCGACGACGATCGTGTTGCTCCAGTTGAAACCGCAGCGGTATTCCGGGTCGTATAGGCCGGGTTCTTCGGAGAAGCACATGTTCTTTCGTAGCATGGTGTAGTCGCCCAGGGCGATGTATGGCGGTTGGTGACCTTCGACGCCGGCGCCGTGGGCCGGGCGGTGGTATACGTATTTGTGGACATCGTTCTTGACTTGGTATTTATGAATGCGGTACGCCAGTGACGAGCAGGTCACACCTTCCATCGATCCTTCCAGTTGCATGTCGCAACAGTCACGACTCACCTGCCATAGTTTTTGCATGTGCGTGTCGAACTTGCCCGCGCCGTCGGCGATGATGAACGCGCGGTAGTTCTCGTGGCCATACCCCCCTATCCTGGCGATTCCCGAAATCTGAAGCGGCATGTTCTTGCCGATCTTGTTGTAGTACGGTTGATTGGGATGGGGATAGGCGGTCACCGGTCCGACACGCACCCAAACGCCGACATGACTACGCACGCCGTGGTGCGCTGCTCCGTTCGCTAGATCGAGGTCGGAATAGAGTTGATCGTTGATCCATAGCTCGGTGGCCATCTTCACTTCATAGTCGGTGACGTCCGTGCCGTGGGTGAGGATGTAGTCTCGGGCGAAGGCGTGGGCGCGATCGAAGTAGACGTAAGCCCGCCGCCACAGGGCGAGTTCCTGCGGCGTCTTGACCATGCGCATCTCCATCACGACTTCGGAGACGTCGACGAACTCGACACCGGGCAAGATTTTCTTAGCGGTAGCCAACTGCGACGGATAGAGTTCACCGTCCAGACCGATCTTCGTCCCGTCGATCCCGTGCTCCTTGATGCCTTCGAGGAGGAACTTGAACAGATCGACCTTCTTGCCCTGCTGCACCTTACCCTCATGCGGAAACGCCCCCTCAGCATGATGGAAGTCGAAGTACATACGCCCACCGCCGAACCACCACGTGCGTACGATGTCGCGATCGAGGGCGGGGTAGAGAAACCACGGATCGACGTCGTCGGCGTTCATGAAGACGGCCTGCGGTCGCTCGGTCGTGGTGTGCCAATAGCCTGTCAGGTAAATGATGTTGAGCGGCTCGCGCATGAGAAACGCCTTGATGCCGCGATCGGCCAATCGCTTCTTGAATTCCTTGACGGTCCGCTTGTTCCACTCAAGCGGTAGGCGATCGAAGTCCGCTGGCGCGGGTGGCCCCTCTGCTCTTGCGTCGGGCGTGAGCATGAGCGATGCACTGGCGCCACCGGCTTGACCCTTCATCGATCCGATCATCGACCCCGAAGTCGCGGGCTGCATTCCCGCCACCCGGTCCACTCGTGAAAGAAATCCCCCGCCCAGTAGGGCCATGCTTCCGCCGGTTAGCCACTCGCGCCGCGTCGTATCCATTGGTTGGTCTCCCTTCAAACCGTGTATTCTTGTTGAGAACAAGGTCCGAGCGGCGCAAACGGTACACAGGCCGCTGACTTGAACCGATCGAAGGCCGTTCGTTTGTCCCGGTTCATATCATTGTGACTGAACGGCTTGCTCGCAAGACCCATGACGTGGAAACGTCGGCGATTGTTGGCATGTCGCACGCGAATCCGCTGCCCTTTGCGCGCCGCAGTCGACTTCGTCCGCAAGAAACCGTAGAGGCGAACAAGGGACCAGCTGTTGCAAGGCAATGCCCAGCTTGTTCGTTCGCAAGCGAGGTCTTGTTAACACAATGGTATGCCAACCGTCTTCAGTGTGCAGAGACAGAGCTTCTTGGGGCGTGTTTGGGAAGGGTTGCGTCCAACCGAGCCGCGACCGTAAGGGAACGGTTATCGCTTGCGAAAGCGGACCACTTCCTTACGGCCGCGGCTCTGAGCGAGACTTCCTGAACACGTTCTGAAACTTTTGTTGAGATCGGCGAACGTCGTGGTATAAGATCATTGACCGGATCTGAGCGCGATCCGCCTGTTGGGCAAGGCTGGCGTTGTCGTATATCGCCGATTGCCAACCACAACCAACGGGCAACGTCGCGGGGATAAGGAAGAAATCGTAATGGATCACCGGCTGGAAGCCGGTGCCACACTTGGTTCGTCGCACACGTTTCGATGTCGCACTTACTTGACTAGGTCGCAATGGCTACGCAACCGCAAACCAAGACCAACGAGTTGATTACGCCTGCGTTCATGCGCAAGCTGGATCAGCTCGCGGTCGTCAGCCGAAAAATATTTGCGGGAAAAATGCGCGGCGAGCGGCTGACCAAGCGCCGGGGCGAGTCGGCTGAGTTCGCCGACTATCGGTCCTACGTCGTCGGCGACGATCTTCGTTTCCTCGATTGGAACATCTACGCTCGGCTCGACCAACTGTTCCTCAAGCTCTTCCTTCAAGAAGAAGACCTGCACGTCAGCATTTTGCTCGATTGCTCCAAGAGCATGAACTGGGGTGAGCCGAACAAGTGGCTTTACTCGCGGCGCATCGCCGCCGCCATCGCGTACATCGGCATCATCAACTTTGATCGAGTCAGCATCTACAGCTATGCCGACGGCATTCAGAGCGAGCTTACCGGCGTTCGCGGACGGCGATGGACCGCCAAAGTGATGGATGCGCTCGGCGCCATGCCCAGCAACGGTGTCAGCAACTTCGCACTGGCTGGTAAGCAGTTCGCCATGCGTCACCCGCAGCCGGGCATCGTGCTGGTCCTGAGCGATTTCTTTGAAAAAGGCGGATACGAGGACGGGCTCCATTTCTTGCTCGGGCGCAACTACGACATCCACGCGCTGCACGTACTCAGCCCGGAGGAGATCGAACCGACGCTGATGGGCGACCTTCGATTGACCGACGTGGAAGACGACGACGTGGCGGAAATTACCGTGGGCCGGGCGCTCATCAACCGGTACAAGAAGAACTTGCAGGCGTATGGTCAGGAGCTTAAAGCGTATTGTACGCGACGCGGAATCAGTTACTTGTTCACGAACACGGAAGTTCCATTCGACCAGATTGTGCTCAACTATTTTCGACAGCGGGGGCTCATCCGATGATCAACGATGGGCGTTCTACTCGTCACGCGATTGGTCGGGCAGGGTCTAGCAGTCTGTTGAACATGCTGGTATTCAATCACGTCGCTGCGAACCCGCCCGGGACGACGGGACTTGTCCCCGTCAAGAGGCGGAAATCGCTAATGGATCACCGGCTGGAAGCCGGTGCCACACTTGTTCAACTGGCTGCTAAGGAAGGAGCGTTCACATGTCGTTTCTAAGCGCCGGTTCCATCGCCATTGCAGCCGGACTTACGATACCGCCGCTGATCGCGATGTACTTTCTCAAGCTCAAGCGTTCGGTCCGGGTCGTTCCGTCGACGTTTCTATGGAAACGTTCGGTGGAAGATCTTCAGGTCAACTCGCCTTTTCAGCGTCTGCGCAGTAGCTTGCTGCTCTTGCTTCAGTTGTTGATCCTGCTCGCGGCGGCTGTCGCCCTGGGCAAACCGATGATCAAAGCCGTGACGAAACATTCGGGCACCGTCATTCTCTTGATCGACAACTCGGCGTCGATGAACGTCGTCGAGGCGGACGGTCGAACACGTCTGTCGATCGCCCTGGAGCAAGCCAAACTCTGCGTCGACAATCTCGACGACGACGCCCGGGCCATGGTCATCGAGTTCAGCGATCGCGCCTCCGTAGTATCCTCTTTCGACACGGACAAACATGCCCTCAAACGCAAGATCGATACGATCAAGCGAACGCAGAGCGCGTCGTCACTCGAAGAGGCGATGAGCCTGGCCGAAGCGTATACGCAGAACATTATCATCGGTTCGGCAGAAGCCGGCTCGGACAACGCGCCGGAATCCACCGCCCCCAAAGCGACCGTCTTCCTGTTCACCGACGGACGCATCGAGCGTGCGGATACGGTCGCGCTGCAGAAATTCGAGACGGAGCGCATTCGCATGACCCTGATCGGTGAGCGCGGCGACAACGTCGGGATCATCGCGATGGACGCACGACGAAGCTATGAGCGACCAGAGATGCTTGAAGTGGCTGCCACGGTGCGCAACTTCGGCACTCAGCCCCTCACCTTCGACGCGACGCTTTACATCGACGGTCAAAACGTCGACGTGCAATCGATCGAGCTGGCGTCCGGTGTTCGCGATGCGAACGTCGCCGGGTCGGCTTCCGCCTTGGCGCCGGAGGGCAGCACGCGGGTGATCGCCTTCGACGAAATCGAATTCGCAGGCTCCGGCGTGGTTGAGGTCTCGCTTCGCGTGGATGACGCGCTGAACGTCGACGACCGCGCCTGGACGGTGATCGCAGCACCCCGTCACGTGCGCATCCTCCTGGTGGGCGAGGGCAACCTGTTTCTCGAATCCGCGATCGCTACTTTGGATCTGGACGTCGTCACGATGTCCGGCGAGGAGTATGAAAACGCGGAGGACGACGAACTTACCGACGGCGCGCGAAGCATATTCGACGTTGTGATCTTCGACCGTCACGATACCGACCGGCTTCCGCAGGGCAATTATATGTTCTGGGGGTCGGTCCCGAACATCGATGGCGTCTCGTCAGGTCGAACCATCGACAATGAGATAATCTTCAATTGGGACGAAACGCATCCCGTCCTTCGTCACGTGGGCATCGAAACGCTCTATGTGTATGAGTGGCTACGGTTGACGGTACCACCCGAAGCCAAGCGTTTGATCGACGGCGAAAGCTCGGCGGTGCTTGCCTACCTAACCCGCGACGCCAGTCAGTTTCTCATCTGTGCGTTCCCGTTGATTATCCAAAACGCATCCGGCGAATCCATGATGAATTCCTACTGGGTCACATCCGTCGACTTCGTCGTGTTCATTCAGAACATGGTCCAGTATCTTTCGAGCAACGTGACAACCACGGGCACCAAGAGCGTACGTCCTGGGCAACCGGTCACATTGCCCGTGCCGAAAAAACACGGCGCGATGCGTATCCATCGACCGAACGGCGAATCGGACCCGGTCCACCCCGTGGGCGGACAGTCGATTCACTATCCGCGAACACGATTCGTCGGCCCTTATCGTCTGGAACCGGGCGTGCCCGGTCGAGATGTCTTCACGGTCAACCTTTTCAACGCGACCGAGAGCAACGTCGCGCCGGCGGACACGCTGACACTCGGCGCAGAAACCGTGAACGCCAACGCGGGAAGCGTCGAAGCCAATCAACCAGCCTGGCCATACTTTCTGCTGGCCACGCTCGCCTTGATGCTCTTGGAATGGGTCGTGTACAATAGGCGGGTGTTCGTCTGACCGTACAGGTACGGCGCGTGACGCGCGGCGACGGTACACACGACCCGACCGAACGCATCAGCTCATGGCAGAGAAGCAGCAACTATCCACCGCGAATCGTTCGACGCCCCCCGCCGCGATGATCCCGGTCAACCGGTGGGCCGCACTTACGCGCTCGATTCTCTGGGCCGTTGCGGCGGTCATGGCGGCTGGCGTGCTCACGCCCATTCATAACAGCGTCAATTTGCGTCCCAATGCCCTATCGAATCGGATCGTGGACTATGGTTTGCTCGTCGCGGCGCTACCCATAGGAATCATCGGCCTGGTCTGTCTGTGGAAGTGTATCCAGTGGACGCTACTGGTTGCGTGGCCAGGGGAAACGTCCATCACTGCGGACGAGGATTCGCTTGTCATGCGACTTGGACCGTTTGGCACGCGGCGATACGCGGCTCGCCGATTGGCGATGCACTATCCCTTTGAACTGGCCGACGACGGCGCGGAAGGCGGATTCGAATCCTTCCTGCCGGAAGAGGAGCAGCGTGACACGTTGCTACCACTCATCACCAACCACGGGGCGTCCGAGGCGATCAACCGAACGCTCCTCCGCTTCGCGAGTCGGCCTGAAAAAGAACTGGCGCGCCAGCTTAGACCTGTGCTGGACATTTGGCGAGCACAAGTGGGTGGCGACACCGACGCGGTGAGTCGGTGATGAAGCAACTGAACGCGGCGCTCATCGGCCTGAACAACGTCGGTAGAGAATTCCTCAGTGCGATCGAAGCCGACGAACAGTTTAACCTAGTGGCGGTGGCCGACACCGACGGGCGACTGCTCCGCGACACGCCACTGCGGAAGGAAGTGCAGACGTTTGCCGACTACCGCTCGCTGGTCGTCGCCGGCGGCGGTTGTCCGTTCGACGTGCTGTTCGTTGCAACACCGGCGTTCCAATCGCAAGAGTTTCTACCACTCGCTGCGGAACGTCGTCAACCCGTCTTCCATCGTGCACCCTGCGTCCGTACCGTGGACGGCGCTCGCCGGCTGAGTGCGCTGTTTGATGCGAACGATATCCCGATTGTGGTTTCGAGACCGTGGCGCTTCGAGCCCGCGTTCACACACCTCCGCCGGGTGGGTGAGCGTGTAGGCGGGGTCCATCTGGCCGTTGCGGATGTTCGATCCACGTGGAACGCGGACGGTTGGCGCGGAGACGCGGTCCGTTCCGGTGGTGGCGTCCTGCTCAACGACGCCTACGACGCCGTCGACATTCTCGTCCAAACGCTTGGCCTTCCCGACGAGGTCTTCGCGAGATGCGCAGCCCGATCGGCCGGCGGCGCGACACTGAAATATGACACGGAAGATGTGGCCGTCGTGACGCTGATCTTCGAGGGCACGGCGATCGCAACGCTATCCGCGCTACGCGCCGAGCCTGCGCATGTGTCCGAGATATCCTTCAGCGGACCCGAGGCTTCGTTAACTCTGACGCCCGATCGGCTGAAGATTGTAGCGGGCGACGGCCAGTCGACGCAAAGTATTCCCGTCCGGTCGCCGACCGGATCAGGTCCGGCGATCAGCGCATTCGGCGCCGCGATTCGTGCCGGTCGACGCCGACCCCGCTCCGTGCTCGCCGAACACATCCCGACGTTGGCCGTTATTGAGGCAGCATACCTGTCGGCGCGCACCGGAGTGCCGGAATCGCCGCAGCGAATTCTCGACTGATGCTTTGTCATGACTCAAGTGACGGGTTCGTCCGATCCCAGCCGACCTGAACTGAGCGCGACCGCGAGGGAGCGTTTTCAAGCGGTCACGACCGGTTCTCAAACGTCCGGTTCCTCACGCGCGGCTCGGTATGCAGTTCACTCGCCGGGTGGGCCATCTCTTCAGAGATGGCCCACCCAACCAACGAGCCGACGGATCACCAGCTAGAAGCCAGTGCCACACATTGGATAATCGCTCGGAAACCGGTGCCGCATTTTGGTCACCAGACGGTCGCCGGTTCCAATCCGGAGGAACGGGGATTGAGACTGGTCGTTAGTCGACGTTCCGCTGTTGCCATGCGGGGTCGGTTGGTTCTTCAAGTAGGCGGACGTAGCTCTCGTACCGTTCCAAATGAATACCGCCCTGCTCGACGGCCTTCTTCACGGCGCAGTTCGATTCGTGGATGTGGGTGCAGTCGGCGAACTTGCAGTGCGGCACGCGGTCGATGAACTCGACGAAGTAGGCTTCCAAGTCTTCTCGATCGACCATGGTTTGATCGAACGACTTGACGCCCGGCGTATCCACGACGTAGCCACCACCGTCGAGACGAATCAACCGGGCGGTGGTCGTGGTGTGTCGACCCTTGTTCGTATGCGAGACCACATCGCCGACCGCGAGGCGGAGCGCAGGGTCGATCCTGTTGATCATGGAACTCTTGCCGACGCCGCTCTGACCGGCGATCACTGTCGCCCGGTCGCAAAGCAACTTGCGGAAATGGTCGATCCCCTCACAATCAAGGGCACTCGTCGTGAACGCCTCGTACCCCAACGCTTCATATCGAAGTACGAGATCCCTACCTACGCCATTCTGATCCAAGTCAATCTTGTTCACGCAGACCACTGGAGTGATGCCCCCAGCGTGTGCAGCCACAATGTACCGATCGATCAGGTGTGGTTTCGGCGGTGGCGAATCAGCGGAACTTACGATGATGGCTTGGTCGACGTTGGCGACGATCGTTTGAATCCTGCGACCCGCGCGACGCCGAAGCGTTCCGGTGCGCGGCTCGACCGATTCGATGACGCCTTCATCGACGACACCCACCCTATCGGCGCCGACGGCGAATTGGACTCGATCACCGACGGTTACCGGATGTCGTTCAGAAATCAATCGACTTCGAAGCACGCGCCGAACGGTGCATGGCCGAACGCACTTACCGTCATCGACGTCGGCGAACAGGCCACGCATGGCCACCACGATGCCAGCGGTCAACGAACGCCCGTCGGATGTGCCGTCTGACACGGTAACCGTTCGACGACGCGAAAGCCTACCCTTGCCGGAAACGGCTTCGGAACTGTCGGCGTCGACTTCGTTCCCTTCCGCTTCCAATGCCCGGCGCGTCCAATCGGTCGAGCGCGCCCGCGTCGATCGATTGCGCCGAAACTGCACGCGCACTTTCTTCTTGTTCCCTTTGTTGCCATCCGGTTTGGGAGCTTTGGCCATCGCTAATCATTGTCGGAACCAGCCACGGGGTATGTCAAGCAAAACTCCGACCGATCGACGGCTATCGTGCAGGCGACGTTGATTTCAATGTGTACGATCCTATACTGACGCCGGTGTTTGCTCGCTCGGACGCGTTTGCGAAGCCCCATGCGCGTTCGGAGCATGAGGCATGCACCTGTGCTGGCGCGTGCGGGAAGACTGGTGCGTGAATCCCTTCTCGCAATAGTGAAGAAAAGGCTGGTGCGTGAATCCCTTCTCGCAATAGTGAAGAAAAGGCTGGTGCGTGAATCCTTTCTCGCACCTCGGACATGCTGAAACCCCGGACTATCGAAGGCCAAAATCAACGCCACTGGGCAAGGAAGACTGGAATACCAGGATGAAGACGATGCGAAACTTTTCGGACCGCGTGCGCGCCGCCATCGCAGACAAAGGAACGCCCGCCTGCGTTGGCTTGGACCCGCTCGTTGAGCGACTTCCTCAGGAGATGTTGCGCAAGGCCGGCGTTTCCCTCACCAATAACGGGACCGTCAGTCCGAATACCGATCCGGCGGCGATCGCCAACGCCCTAGGCCTGTTCGGACGAGAGATCATCAACCTCATCGCGCCGCACGTTGCGATCATCAAGATCAATATCGCGTTTTTCGAGGCGTATCACGAGCACGGCATTCGTGTGTACGACGAACTGATCCGAGCGGCGTCGAACGCAGGCTTGATCACCATCGGCGACATCAAACGCGCCGACATCGGTCATTCTTCGACGCAATACGCAGTGGCTCAGCTCGGCGGTGGTCACGAGGGCAATTTCGCAGCACCGGACGCCGTCACGATCAATCCCTACTTCGGGCTCGACGGCGTAAAGCCGTTCCTCGACGTCGCCCGCGAACAGGGTCGCGGAGTGTTCATATTGGTGCAGACCAGTAACGCGTCGGCTGAGCAGGTACAGGGCCTCAACGTCTCGGACAACCTAACCCTCTGCCAAAAAGTTGCTCAACTTGTCGACGAATGGTCAACCGCAGATGGACTGATCGGCGACGGTGGTTATAGCTGCGTCGGTGCCGTTGTGTCACCGCGAGATCTTCCCTCGACCGAGCTTATTCGGACGCTTATGCCGAAGTGCATTTTCCTAGTCCCCGGATTCGGCGCTCAGGGACGAACGACAGATGAGGTGGCGCGGTGTTTCAAGTCGGACGGTAGCGGCGCCATCGTCACATCGTCACGCGGCGTGATCTATGCCTTCAACAACCCGGATTATCGCACCACGTTCGGCGACGACTGGCGCCGCTGCGTTCAGCAAGGTTGCCGCGATCTTGTCGATGCGCTGAACGGGGTCATCGCGTAGTGATCGGACCTCCATCCTTCTGAGAGGGTGTCTAGGAAGGGATGCATCGAACCGAGCCGCGACCGTCAGGAAGCGGTTTTCGCACTCGGAACCCGACCGCTTCCTCACAGGCGCGGCTCTGAAAGGGACTTCTTAAGCACGTTCTGCCGCGGACTGACCACCTCAAGCGTGCATGGCGACATGCTGTTGATCACCGCTCGCACCACTTCGACGAAACGCCTATCCGGCGATCGCCCTCCCATACCTTGGAGGCCATCAGAGAAAACCCGTAGCCTCTCAAACGTCGCACAACGATCTTCGCTAGCAACCAATACGGACCTCGTCATGGAAAACGGACGTCCGCGTCAGCAAAAATAAGTTGACTAGATACCGACGTCTACACCCCCCCACCGCCGCTCGTCGCCAAAAGTTCTTCCGACGTTCGCATTCGCAATGTTTATATTTTACGTTTGAGTCGAGTCAAGATTCGGTTCAGTGGCGATCCGAAACGTCTAAAACTCGGGGTAACAGCTATGGCACTTACGATCACCAATACGAGCACGATAACGCTGCTGAACATTCTCAATCAGAATCAGGCCAACCAAGCCAACTCGCTGCGTCAACTGACGACGGGACGAAGGATCAACACGGGCAAGGATGATCCGGCCGGGCTGATCGCGTTGTCGTCGCTCAACGCCGAGTTGACGGCCGTGACGTCTTCACTGAACAACAACCAACGAACGGACTCCATGCTGACGGTAGCGGACTCTGCGATCAGCGAAATCAGTTCGCTCCTTGGCGAAATCGAAACGCTTGTTGTCGGTTCCACAAGCAGCGCCGGCCTTACCGCCAGTGAAATTGCCGCGAATCAGTCGCAGGTTGACGATGCTTTGGCCGCGATCGACCGAATCGTCGACACGACGAACTTCAACGGTAAGAAGCTGTTGGACGGTGCCTTTGCGATTGAAACTTCTGGTGTGGCCAACAACAGAATTGACAACCTGCGTGTGTTCTCGCGTGGTCAGGGTACGACCGACCTCTCGTTGTCGGTAGAGCGTACGACGTCCGCGCAGCTGGCGACCGCCACCTTCTCCACGATGGGGGGCGCGTCTACCGTCAGAACATCCGGAGCCACGCAAGTCGTGATCCAAGGTGAGTTGGGTACCGCCGTCTTGACCATTCAGAGCGCACAAACGCAGGCGCAGGTCGTGACCGCAATCAACAACGCCAAAGCTCAGACGGGCGTCTCGGCCATTCAAAACTCGGGAAGTGTTTCGCTCAATTCGACGGGCTACGGTACGGATGCGTTCGTGAGCGTCAACGTGCTTTCCGGAGGGATCGTCAACTCGAGCTACGGCACCGCCACCACCGACGCCAGTACGGCAAACGACGTAGCGAACACAAGCAAGACAGCCGGTACTGACGCGGTGATTACCATCAACGGCCAGGCGGCTGGTGCAGATGGGCTGGACGTTGTCTACAGCGCCAACGGCCTCAGCCTTGGCTTTACGCTCGACAGCAACTATGGAAGCGGGAATACCGCATCCACGTCCACATCATTCACGGTTAAGGCATCCGGCGGGGCAACATTCCAATTGGGTACCACAACCTCAACACGACAAACGATCGGCTTGGATACTCTGGCGACGTACTCACTTGGCGGCGGTAACGGGACCCTCCAACTATCAGAGTTGAAATCAGGAGCGGCAGGTGCGCTTAAGACCGATCCCGGTAAGGCGCTATCCGCCGTGCGTGAAGCGATCAGCGAGGTGGCGTCGACCCGTGGACGTATCGGTGGGTTCCAGAAGTTCCAGGTCGGTAGTGCCATCCGCTCACTGCAATCTGCACAAATCGGTCTTACGGAAGCGGCCAGCGTAATCGGCGACACCGACTTCGCTAGTACGACGTCCAAACTCAACCGAGAACAAGTGCTGATCCAGTCTTCCATCAATCTTCTCGGCATCGCGAATCAACAAGCCGGTCAGATTCTGCAACTGCTCTAGGCGAGTTGAACGAGTGACGCGGTCCGCCGGCCTTTCGCAGGCTGACCGACTCACTCACTCAGGAACGGAAGGCCTAGCCTTCGCGTTGCGAACAGTTCCGGTCGGAGACGGAAGTACTACGGGGGCGACTCGGGGGGGAGTCGCTCTTGTTGGGGGGCCAGCGGCGGGTCGAGGATCAACTCCTCGGTCCGCCGCTTCGGTTTTACCACCTCGCACCCACGTCCCGCAGCCACGCACACCTGCCGCCGCTTCCAGAAGGATTTTCTTAGATCGCGTGCGAGAAGTCTCTTTCCGATCCGCGCCCGTGAGGAAGCGGACGCTCAGGATTCGAGTGTGACAGATTGAAAACGCACGCCTCGCGGTCGCGGCTCGGTCCGCAACGGCCGTGCCTTGTTCGCGTTCTTACGATACTGGCGCCGCTCAACCATTGGAAGCCCGAAACTCATCCTCGCTTCGCTGCAATTCGCTTCTTCAATGCGGCAACTGTCATTGTATTAACCACATCTTGCGGTCGCGCCCGCGCCCTTCTTGCGGTCATCACGCCGTAGCGCATTTGACTTAGTTGTTCGACGTGGTGGGCGTCAGTATTGATCGAGAGGGTTACGCCGGCTTCGATCGCTTGACGGGCGTGCATGTCTTTCAAATCGAGACGCCGCCAGCTTGCGTTGATCTCGAGCATGGTCTTTGACGCCGACGCCGCCTTGACGACAGCCGCCATGTCGATCTCCATAGCCGCACGTCGATTGATCAATCGACCGGTGGGGTGGCCGATCACTGACACCCAGCGGTTCTCGATGGCTGCGAGTGTTCTCTCCGTCGGGTCGAGCTTCGCACGTCCGCCGGAACCCATGGCAGAGTGAACGCTGGCTACGACCCAGTCGGTTTGGGCGAGCAGATCGTCGGGATAGTCAAGACTTCCGTTCGGTAGAATGTCGCACTCCGTCCCGACGAGAATTTCGATGCCCGCAACACGCTCGTTGGCTTCACGAACGGCAACGATCTGCGCCTCCATACGTTTGATACTCAGACCGTTGGCGATTGTCGAACTCTGTGAATGATCGCAGATTGCGATAAAGCGATAGCCCATGACCTTCGCGACCGAGGCCATTTCCTCAATGCTGTTCTTCCCGTCGCTTGCGGTGGTGTGCATGTGCAGGTCGCCGCGGATGTCATCGACTGTGACTAGGAGGGAAGGGACGGACGGACGGAGGGACTGAGAAACTGAGGGACTTTGTTCGAACTCGCCGGAATCTTCGCGTAGTTCCGGGGGAATCCACGGCAAGTCGAGCTTCTTGTAAATCCCCTCTTCGTCGCGGCCGGCGATCGACGGCTCGCCGTCGGCGCTGAAGAGTCCGTACTCGTTGAGTCGCAAATTCGACCGCACAGCTCGTTCGCGAAGACGGACGTTGTGTTCCTTCGATCCGGTAAAGTACTGCCACGCCGCGCCGAACGACTCGGCCGGTACGACGCGCAGGTCGACCTGAACCTCGCGGCCCGCCTTGCCACCGGCGGCGGCCCCACGCTCGATCGTGACCGACGCCTTCGTCTTGCCGGCCGCCAGTACACGCTTAATGGATGGCCAGTTATCGTCGCCGAGTTCAACGAAGGATTTGACGACTTGCTCACCGTCGTCGGCTTCGCACAGCAGATCGATGTCGCCGATGGTCTCCTGTCCGCGACGCAACGAGCCGGCGATCTCGACGCGGTGAACGCCAGGCAGTTTGCATACCTGTTCGGCCAACGCTTCGGCGATGGGTAGCGCAACGCCGAGCGGTGTGCGACCGCCACTGCTTTCGAGAAACGCAATTCCCTCGGAAATCCTCTTGACACTTGCGACGCCGAGGCCGGGGAGCTTCGCAAGTTCGCCCGACGCGATGACGCGCTTCAGGTCATCGAATCCTTCGACCGACAGCTCCCTATAGACCAGCGCGACCTTCTTCGGTCCCATGCCGGATATTCCAAGAAGCGCCGGCAGTTCCTCGGGGAGCTTCGCCTGCAGCGCGTCGAGTTCGTCAATGTGCCCCGTTTCGAGAAACTGTTGAATACGCTCGGCGGTCCCCTTACCGATACCCGGAATCGTCATTAACTTTCCGGTGGCTGCTAGGGCGGCGACATCTTGTGCATGGTCTTTAATTGTTCGAGCCGCTCGGCGATAGGAGTTGACACGAAAGGCCACCCTAGAGCCGCTGGCGGTGTCGCCGTCGATTTCGAGGAGGTCCGCGATTCGGGCCAGGGCACGTGATATTTCGCCGTTATACAATGGTCGTCCGATCTCGAAAGGGATTCACTAAGGAGGCCGTGCCTCGCCATTCGGGATGCTACCGGCCCCGCCGCCGATTGGCGATGGCCGCACTCACGAACGCAATCCGACATTGTCGGCGACGCCATGGGCCGGTGTGTACAACGCCCGCGCCGGCCCGACCCGGCCACGTCCTTGAACTCAGATTGACCGGAGACGGGTTCCCTTTTCCGGATTGAAGCGAACCGTGACAAGAACCGCCACGTAGACTTCAGCCGCGCCGGCGCGGTGTAGGACTTTGGCGCATTCGCGTACCGTGGCTCCGGTCGTCTTGACGTCGTCGATTAGTAGTAGGCGCGGCCCTCGTAGCGTCACATCGCGCCGGAGCGAAAACGCACCTTTGACGTTCTCCGCCCGAGCCTCAGCGTCCAACCCGACCTGATGCGGCCCGGTCCCAACCCTTCGAAGAATTCGCGCATGCGGAAGTCGAGTAGCATTGGCGGCGGCCGATGCGATCGCCTCGGCTGCGTGGAACGGGCGATCCATACGATGTCGACGACAAGTCGGCACGGATACGACGGCTTCGATCCGATCATGCCATGGCGCAGCGAGAATCGCCTCAACGAGCCACGAACTCAGCAGCGGCTCCAAGCTCACGTCACCGTGGTACTTGTACGATCCGATGAGTTCCGCTAGTTCGCCGGTGTACTCCCCGACACGCACAGCCGCCAAAACCTGAAGCCTACGACGACGGCAATGTCGACACCGACCGTCACGAACCTCGAAAGGGGCCACCGTTCGGGCACATGTCGGACAGGAAGGCCGTTGCCGTATGACTTCCACGGCCGCACAACACGACCCGCAAAGCGCGTCGGCGTAGCGCTCGATCGACTCGCCGCATCGCCTGCATCTCGGCGGAAACACCACCCCGGCCAACGGCAACCCAGCCCTTTTGAGCGAATACAGGATTTTCGACAAAAATTCCGCCACGCGAACAATGCCTCCGATTTCACAATAGTTCAACAATGATTATAATGCATAATTCGAAATGGTTCCGCCCTGGCAGGCCGTTCGTCGCCAGATCGGAAGGGGAGAATCCCCACGGCGACACAAAATATGCTCCCCAAACCAAGAATACGTACCTTGTCCCTTATCGCGCCGCTGCTGCTCGCGACCGCCGCGCTGGCGCAAATGCCCGTACCGAGCGTCGTCGTCGTGGAAGCTCAGGTCGTCCAAGCTCGGTCCACCATTACGCTCGTGGCCACCGTCACGCCCTATTTGCGTAGTCGCGTCAGCACGGAAATTGCCGGACTTGTTCGCGTGCTACCCGTCCGCGAGGGCGACCTTGTTGAAAAAGGCGGCGTCATCGCGCGGCTCGACGACGATACGCGATCGCTCAGTTTGGCGTCGGACAAAGCCAAGCTCAACGCCCTCAAGGCCCAACATGCTGAACTCGTGGCGGGCACGCGTGCGGAGGAGCTGCGTCGCCTGAAGGCTCTGCTCGACGCCGCAAAGGCCGACGTCGATCGCTGGGCGTTTGAGATGCAGCGGATTGAACAGCTTCGCGGTCGCGGCGATTCCAGCGCCAAGGAATATACCGACACCCGAGCCGCCTACGTCGCCGCCCAGCGACTACATACCGCAGCAGATGCGGCGCACAACCTGGGTGTGGAGGGGCCGCGCGCCGAAGCGGTCGACCGCGCCCTGCATCGTGTGGCCGAACAACAAGCAATTGTAAACCGCACCGCCGCCGAGTTGGCCAAGATGGTAATCCGCGCCCCGTTTTCCGGCTGGGTGGTCGAACGCATGGTGGAAGTCGGAGAGTGGGTTCCGCTCGGTCAGCCGATTGTCGAAATCGTGAATCTTGATTCCGTGCTCGTCCGTGTTGACGTACCTGAGTCGGCGTTCGCTTACTTGGCCGTCGGTGACACGGTTCACGTTCTTGTCGACGCGCTGAAGCGATCGTTCGAAGGACGAATCAAGCACGCCATGAAACAGGCCGACGCCACAGCCCGAACGTTTCCTGTGCAAATCGAGGTCGACAACGAGGGCGGCGTTCTCGCAGGCGGCATGTTTGCCCGAGCTACGGTACCCGCGGGACCAGCTACGTCTACCCTCGCCGTTCCCCACGACGCCATCGTCGAGCGCGACGGAATCAGTTACGTGGGCACTATCATGCCCGGTCACGACGGCAAGCCTATGGCCATGCTCACACCGGTTACATTGGGCGCCGATGTTGGCGATCTCATCGCCATCACCTCAGGCAACGTACGCGAGGGTTCCCACGTGGTCACGCGTGGCACCGAACGAATCATGCCCTTCCCCAGCCCGGTCAACATCGTCAACGAACACGGCACGCCCGTAGCCATGCCCACACCCGCCGAGCGCCCGCACGGTGAGGAAGGCGCGTAATGGGCATCATCGGCGCAGCCATCAACCACCCCGTCAAAGTGGCGGTCGGTGTCATTCTGCTCTTGCTGTTCGGCGCGCTGAGCATCTTGGAGCTGCGCGTCCAACTAACTCCGGATGTCGACCGTCCCGTCATTGTCGTGAAGACGAATTGGTCCGGGGCCAGCCCGCAGGAAATCGAAAGCGAAATCGTCGATCGGCAGGAGGATAAGCTTAAGAACGTCGACGGTCTCAAGAAGATGACGTCGACCAGCAATTGGAATTCTGCTGAAATCAAGCTCGAATTCCCGGTGAGTATCGATAAGGACACCGCGTTCCGCGACGTATCGGACAAGCTTCGCCAAGTGACCGGATACCCCGACGAAGTGGACCAACCGGTCATGAGCGCGACGGATGCCACGATGGCCAAGACCGTCGCATGGATGATGTTCTTCTCGAAGGACGGGTCTGACGTCGCTCACCTCAAGACGTTTGTCGAGGAGAAAGTCAAACCCATTCTCGAACGTGCTGAGGGCATCAGCGAGATATCCGTCTATGGCGGACGTGAGCGCGAGGTTGAAGTTGAAATCGACCCGTACCGCTTGGCCGCACGAGGACTCACCCTGCGCGATGTGGAACGCGCCCTGCGTCAGCAGAACATCAACATTTCCGCCGGAACAATCGCCAGTGGCAAACACGATACCGGCTATCGAACGATAGGCGAGTTCCGAACGCACGAGCAAGTCGAGGAGACGGTCATCGCCTACCAGCCTGGTGGACCGGTGCATGTGAGCGATATCGCGACGGTTATGGACGGTTACAAGAAACGCGTCAGCATGGTGCGTAGCAAGGGGCGCAAAGTTCTGGCGCTTCCCGCTCGAAGAGCGACCGGCGCCAACGTCATCACGGCCATGGCCAACCTCAAGACGCAACTGGAAATGGTCAACCGGGAGATACTCGAACCGCGCGGACTCGGATTGGAACTCACACAGGTCTACGACGAGACTACGTACATCTGGAGCGCCATCATTCTTGTCGTGAAGAATCTATTCATCGGCGGACTGTTGGCCGTGATCGCGCTTGCGATCTTCCTACGTAGTGGCAGCGCCGTCGCGATCATCGCCGCCGCCATCCCCATCTCCGCGATCGGTACGCTCTTTGTGATCAACCTGCTCGATCGAAGCCTGAACGTGGTGCTCCTCGCGGGCATGGCGTTCGCCGTGGGAATGGTGGTCGACAACGCCATCGTCGTTCTCGAAAACATCTACCGCCATCGCGCCATGGGCAAGAGCAAGGGCGCTGCGGCGCTAGATGGTACCCGCGAGGTGTGGGGCGCGATTTTGGCGAGCACGCTTACGACCATGGCCGTTTTTATTCCGGTGATCACCATTCAGCAAGAGGCGGGGCAACTGTTCAAAGACATCGCTATCGCCATTACCGCCGCTGTGGGACTGTCACTTCTCGTTTCGGTTCTTGTGATTCCGCCGCTAGCGGCTCGATACTTTGGCGCGTCCAGGGCGCGCGTCACCGGCGACAAACCGTGGGCTTTCGCGACGTGGGTCGCGTCAATCGTCGCGAGAATCAATCAGAGCGTCGGTCGACGGGTGGTCGTTGTGGTCGGCGTCTCTCTCGTCGCGATCCTTGGCAGTGCGGCGCTCATGCCCGCGACGGAGTACCTGCCTACGGGCAACAAGAATCTGATCTTCGGGTTCTTGGCCTCACCGCCGGGGTATTCGATCGATGAATTTGAGCGTATGGCCCACATCGTCGAGGACGGCGATCCCGACGATCCGACCGACGGCGTCAGACCGATGTGGCTTGCGGAGACGGGCTCTGTTGAAGCTGCCAACCTCCCCCCCATCGATGTCAAGCTCGGCAAGGACGGATCGATCACCCGAACGGTCACGCCGGCGCCCATCGAAAATTTCTTTTACGTTTCGTTCGATGGTGGCGCGTTCATGGGGTGTACCTCGAAAATCGCGACCAACGTGCGCCCGCTCGC
Source organism: Phycisphaerae bacterium (assembly GCA_029260075.1). Classification (GTDB taxonomy): domain Bacteria; phylum Planctomycetota; class Phycisphaerae; order UBA1845; family UBA1845; genus OFTM250. The sequence goes on along the minus strand of JAJDDY010000023.1, from coordinate 22,496 downwards.
GGAGGTCATGACGCGTGCGGTGAGTCGCATCCCCGGCGTGTTCGCCATGTTCAATCAGTCGTCGCTGTTCGACACCGGCGGATTGCGCGGCGGCAACACGATCGACGTGGAGATTCGAGGAGAAGATCTCAGCCGAGTCGTCGACGCTACGAAGTTGATTCGGCGTAAGATTCAAGAGTTGGGATATCGATACCCTTCGGCCACGCCAGCCAATTTCAGCCTCGGTCGCCCCGAGGTCCAGCTCGTTCCCGATCGCGCCAAAGCAGCCGACCTGGGATTGGACGTTCGCGACCTCGGCTTCATCGTCAACGCGTGCATCGATGGCGCGTTCGTCGGCGAGTACAACGATAGCGGCGATAAGGTCGACCTCGTGCTGACGATCGCCGGAACGGGCGACGCGAACATGAAAGAGATCGGACAGATACCGATCTACACGCCGTCGAAAAAGACGGTCCCCATCGCTTCGGCCATGGACTTCCGCAGAACAACCGCCGCGCAGCAGATTACGCACATCGAAGAAATGACGTCCGTCACTCTGTCGGTTACACCCAAGACCGGCGTACCGCTGCAAGAGACGATGCGCCAGCTTCAAGACGAAGTGATCGCCCCGCTTCGTGCAAGCGACGCCATTGATGAAAAAGTCATTACCGGTTTGGCCGGTACAGCGGACAAACTTACGCAAACGCAGCGCGCGCTGCTCGGTGATTTTCGCGACACGGTCAACCACCCGCGCCTGTTCGGACTGTCGCTAACCTTGTCCTTCGTGCTAATCGCACTCGTCGGGTCGTCACTCGTTGTCGGAGTTCGGATGACGGTCGGTGCTCGTGCGGCGTGGTCGACAGCCGTGGCGGCGGTGGTCGTGTGCGTGGTCGGTTTATTGGCGGGCAACCCGGAATTCACGCTGATGATGGCCCAATCGCGGGCGGCGCTCGCCCTGCTCATCACGTATCTGTTGATGGCTGCGCTGTTCGAGTCATTCACCTACCCGTTCGTCATCATGCTTTCCGTCCCGCTTGCGGCCGTGGGTGGTTTCGTAGCGCTCGCTATCGTCCACCAAGTGAGCCTCTACGACATCACGTCGCCCATCCAACAACTCGATGTGCTGACCATGCTCGGGTTCGTGATTCTGATCGGCATCGTGGTCAACAACGCCATCTTGATCGTTCACCAAGCACTCAACTTCATGCGGGTCGACGGTCTAGAACCGAAAGAGGCCGTCCGACGATCAGTAGAAACCCGAACGCGGCCCATCTTCATGAGCGCCATGACTTCCATCTTCGGTATGTTTCCGCTGGTCGTCATGCCCGGCGCCGGTAGCGAACTCTATCGCGGTCTCGGAAGCGTGGTCCTTGGCGGCCTGCTGGTGTCTACCGTGTTTACACTGGTTGTGGTTCCGGCCATGTTCACGCTGCTTCTGGACGTGAAACAGTGGCTGGCTGGCCTCTCACCGGCGCCGGCGGACGCGCCGGATTCGACCGTCGTGGTAGCTCAAGCCGTCCGTAGATCCACGTCCAGCTAGGGACATGGCGCTAGAGGCTTGTTGAAAAAGTGTGGCACCGGCTTCCAGCTGGTGATCCATTAGCGATTTTCGCCTTTTGACAGGGGCAAGTCCCGTCTTCACCTGCGGGTTTGCGGTGACGCGCTTGAATGCCTGCATTGTTCAACACCCTGCTGGGTCTAGTGCTTTGTCACAGCTACAATGACGGGCTTACCGAGCCGCATCTGTGAGGAAGCGGACCTTCGAAAACCGGTGGCGATAGCTTGAAAACACTCCCTTACGGTCGTGGCTCGGATCGCACGAACCCGGCACTGAGTCGTAACAAGACGTAGTCTGGTTGTGTTGCATCAGACGATCACCTCAGAATCCCGTCGGTGTGACGCCGGCGCCGCAGGCATGGTTTTCTCGAATCCTCTCTCGACACGTCCAGACGAATGACGCGACTGGACTGGCATCGAATATGCAAGTATCCTCGAGTATGGTGGCGCTGTGGAGCCCTTCCCCGCGCAGGCATCGACGACGGAGAACGAGGGTCCGTCGAATCAACCGGTCGAGTTTCTGACAATTAGGACGAACAGCCATGGCAATGGAACTTATTCACGGATTGGAAGGCGTACCAATCGCCGAGTCCGCCATCAGCTTCGTGGACGGACAGGCCGGTCGATTGGAGTACCGCGGCATTGACGTCGAGCACCTCGCGGAACACAGCACGTTCGAAGAAACCTCGTACCTCCTCCTGTTCGGCGATCTTCCGACCGCCAGCGAGTTCCAGTGTTTCTCCAAATCCCTGTCGACGCACCGTCGGTTGAAATACCGCATCGTCGATCTGATCAAATGTCTTCCAGAGAACGGTCACCCGATGGACGCCCTGCAAGCCGGTTTGGCCGCGGTGGGCATGTTCTATCCGGAGCGACACAACATGGACGCCGCCGCGAGTCGTCTGGCGTGCGTCCGCTTGATTTCCAAGACGCCGAGTTTGGTGGCTGCGTTCGAGCGCCTGCGCAAAGGCGACGAACACATCGCACCGCGCGACGATTTGTCGCTGGCTGGCAACTTCCTTCAGATGATGACGGGTAAGGATCCCGACCCGCAGCAGGTGAAAATCCTCGACGTATCGCTGATCCTACACGCCGACCACACAATGAACGCGTCGACGTTTTCCGGTCGCGTGGTGGGTTCGACGATGGCCGACCCGTTCAGTGTCACAAGCTCGGCACTTGGCGCCCTATCAGGACCACTGCACGGTGGCGCCAACGAAGACGTCATGGCGTTGCTCGACCGCATCGGTTCCCCCGAGCGCGCCCGTGGGTTCATCGAGGAGATGATCGCCCGCAAGGAAAAAATCCCAGGTTTCGGCCATCGCGTCTATAAAGCGTTGGACCCGCGTGCCCGTATCCTCAAGAAGTACGCCGAAAACCTCTCCGCCAGCACGAACAAGCCTCATTTCGCGATCGCCGTTGAAGTGGAGAAAGTCGTTCAGGAGCACTACGCCGAAAAAGGCATTTGGCCCAACGTGGATTTCTTCTCGGGTATTGTGTACAGCGAGCTCGGCATACCTCGCGACTGCTTCACGCCCATCTTCGCCATGGCCCGCGTCTCAGGTTGGCTCGCCCATTGGCTGGAGCAAATCGCCAACAACAGAATTTTTCGACCGACGCAGGTGTACGTCGGGAAGCACGATCGACCCTACACGCCGATTGACAAGCGCTGACGCCGCCCGCTCAAGAGTTGACGACGTGAAGCACTTGTGTCGTTAACGCCTCTGCGGTCCGTGCCCGGTGCGCTGCGTCGGGACTCCTTTCTCTGTACAGCCCAAGAAGTTATCATCCCGCACGACGTTGCGCCCTGGGGCGCTCGTGGGACGATGCACAAGAAGTCTGTTGAACAAAGTTGGCGTTCAAACGCGACGCCGTGAACTCGCCTGTGACAACCGGCTGCGTCCCCGCAAGACGGAAAGTCGCAATAGGATCACCGGCTGGAAGCCGGTGCCACACATTCCCGACGCGTTTCTAAGAACGTGTGCGAGAAGATGTACTAGACGGTTTACGATGAACCGAGCCGCGCCCGTGAGGAAGCGGTTTTCACCCACGAGCCCGGATCGCTTCCTTACGATCTCGGCTCGGTACGCAACGTCTTTCTTATGCATGCTCTCAGCGAGAACGGTAGCACGATTTCATGGCAAGGGTATTGATGAAAGACAAACGCATAGGTCTCATCGGAACGGGCATCATGGGTATGCCCATGGCGTCCAACCTTATTCGCGCGGGCTACGCCGTGTCCGTGTTCAATCGCACGCGCGAGCGGGCCGAACCGCTGATTCGGGAGGGTGCGACGTTGTGCGCATCGCCGAAGGCGGTGGCGGAATCAACTGACGTCGTCATTACGATCGTGAGTGATTCGCCGGACGTTGAGGAGGTGTATGGCGGTTCCCAAGGTGTTTGCATGGGTGTCCAACCCAAAGGGTTGTGCATCGACATGTCGACCATCGCCCCCGACGTATCGCGAGCGGTGGCTGAGCGTTTGCGCGAACGAGGGTGTGCGTTCCTTGATGCACCGGTTTCGGGCGGCAAGAATGGGGCGGTGGCCGGGGAGCTTTCCATTATGGTCGGGGGCGACGAAATCGACGTTCTACGAGCGGAACCGATATTCGACGTGCTTGGTAAATCAACCGTACATTGCGGGCCGATCGGTCACGGACAGTTGGCCAAGCTGTGCAATCAAATCCTATGCGGATTGAACCTGCTCGCTGTTTCTGAGGCTATGGTTTTTGCACGCGGCGTGGGTCTCGATCAGTCGGTCATGCAGCGTGCGGTCTCGACCGGGGCGGCTGGTTCGTGGGCGATGGATCATCTCGGGTCACGGATGATCGCCCGCGACTTCGAGCCCATGTTCATGATCGATCTTCAGCAAAAAGACCTGCGTATCGCGCTGGCTGCGGCGCGCGACGGCGGTGTACCGGTGCCCGGAACGGCGCTGGTCAACCAGCTACTAGCCGCCAATCAAGCACACGGTGAGGGACGAGAGGGTACGCAAGCGATGGTCAAGACGCTTGAGCGGCTTGGCGGATCGACTTAGAACGTGCAGTGCCGCGCGCTGGCACGCCGTGATCCGTCTCGACGAAAAGAGGGAGCGATCATGCCGCGATCGCCGGTAGCCCGGAGAATGGAGCGAGAAAGGATTCACGCTCCAGCTACTTATGTGGCTGTGCCGGTACTTACGTGGCTGTGCCGTGAATCCCTTCTCGGCACAACACATTTCCGCTGTGCCGTGAATCCTTTCTCGGCACAACAGCATATCTCTATCGCGCGCTCGGGCATACCGGCAGCGTCGCTCCATCCGACGCGGTGAACGCCCCAGCGCCGTTGAGCAAATCGATCAGCCGGAGCATGTCCGCCGGCGTACACATTCCGCTCCGGTTCAGGTCGCATTGCCAAAGTTGGCAGGTGGACGTACCGCTTACGCAGTCCAGCAGAGCGACGACGTCAGCCGCGTCCGACAAACCGTCACCGCCAGTGTCGGCGGGCAACGCACCAATACAAGTCGACACGCCGCTCGGAACGTGCCTCACGCACGTCCAGAACAATTCCGGAAACGGGAAGTCGAACACCAACAGCACGGTCTTGGGGTCCGCGGTCGGCACTACGCTGAAGACCGACGGCGAAATGTTGCCGCTTGGAACCAGCGATACGGCGAAGTCAGCCGACGCCAACCCTTCGGCGTCGAGATCGAACGTCATGGTGAGCGTGTCGGTTCCACCGCGCGATCCGTCCGGCTTGGTCGGCTGTCGTGCATCAATCGCACAGTTAGGCGGGTCTGAGTCAATCGGCGATCGGACGCCACAACCGTCGCCACAAGATACACCGGCGCCCGCATATGTTCCCGAACCGGCCTCGCACGCGTGGCGGCTCAAAGTAGCGTCGCAAGTTCCGGAACCATCGCAACATGCGCCGATCAAACAAAGATCAGCCGGAGTACACATCGTCGTATCACCCACGTAGTTGCCTCCAAGATTGAGACACTCCGCACGACTGAGCAGATCGTTGCACGATGCGTCGGGAAGGCAACAAGCGCCGCGCGGTACACACGCGGTGCATGCCTCACCTGCAAGGAAGTCCTCGGGGACACTGCAGTCCGTGATGACCTGCGCATCGCGGCAGAGCTGTCCATCCGACGGGCAACACGCCCCGCGAACACACTGGGCGGTATCGCAGTTGACGTCCGCGAGCGCCGTGCCACCATCAAGCGCACATTGCTGACGCGTGGAACCTTCGACGCAAACGCCGCCACCCGATGTCGAGCAGCACGCGCCGATTTCGCACAGGCCGGGCGTACATGCAGTGTCGTCTCCGTCGTAGGTTCCGAACGCGGCTTCACATTCGCCCAAGGCAAGCCCATCCGTACAGGTCGAGCCCACGCAGCAGGCACCACGCGGTACACACACGTTGCTACAGAGCAGACCGGGATGGAAGTCCGCAGTACCGGTCAAGCAATCGGCGATCACGCCGTTGTCTACGCAAGTGCCGTCAAGATCGCAGCACGCCCCGCACGCCGCAGCCGCACAGGTGACACCGTCACCGTGATACGTTCCGCCGGTTCCCTCACAGGCGGCTATTGTTTCCTGAGCACAGTCGACCACCTGATCGCCACTTCGACAGCACGCCCCGGTCGGCTCGGCGCACGGCGGGTTGAGCGAGGCGCAAGTGCCCAGCGTCCATGTTTCGTTAAGCCCCATGCAGCCGGCCTCAACGACATTGTCGAAACACACAAACGTGCTCGAATTGCAGCAGGCACCGAGCGGAGCACACGGCGGGCTCAACTGATCGCACGTCGTGCCGCCCGTCCATTCGGGTTGGTCGGGTTGCGCGAGACAAAGAGCCTCCGTCGCATTGTCGATGCACTGGTTCGTTCCTCGAATGCAGCAAGCCCCACGCGGGTCGCACAATCCGACGCTACAACCAACGCCCTCGAACCACTGCCCGCTCGCGGAAGTACAAGCTGCTTGCGTTTGGTTGTTGGTACACCCCGTTGATTCGCAGCACGCTCCGGTGGCTGGCGGGATCACGCACAATGCAGCGTTGTCGCTACAGGCGACGCCGGAATTGATAATACCCTGAAGCGTGTCGGTGCAAACGGCCGCCGTTGTGTCGACGCACGTTTCGTCGGACAAACAACAAGCCACGCTTGTCAGCCCAGCACAGGGATCGACATCGCCGGCGTCTACGGGACACGTAATACCGTGGCCGGCGAACACGCCGGTAAGTTGGTCCGTACACACGTCGGGCGTAATGTCCAGCGTGCAGAAGTTAGCGCCCCAGCAGCACACGCCCGGACATCGGGTAGCGAGCGTCGCGCAGCTCGATCCGTCGCCATTGAAGGTGCCACCGATCGCATCGCACGTGAGCAATGAGACGCTGTCGATGCATCCGTTGGTGTGACAGCACGCCCCAAGATCGCAACCCACGTCGAGTGTGGCGCATGTAGTATCATCACCGCGATACGCACCGCCGGATGCGACGCAGTCCACTTCCACTTCGCCGTCACCACACGTGTCACCTCGGCAACAAGCGCCGGTTGGCGCGCACGGGTTAGGTTGGCAGGATATTCCGGGCCCGGCGAACACACCACCGGCGACGTCGACGCAATCAGTTTCGGTCAATACGAACGAGCACGCGATTCCGTTACAACATGCACCCGCACCACACGGCGGGAACGCACTGCACGCCACGTTGTCACCACGATACGTACCGCCAAGTAGGTTGCACTGGTTGACCGTCTTGTCGTCCGCACAGGAGGCGCTACCCAGGCAACATCCACCCCGCGGCTCACATGCTTCGGCAAAGGGATCGTCACAAAGGATACCGTCGAGCGAAGTACCGCCGCCCGCGGTGCAGATGAATTGGTTCAGATCGAGACAGGGTGTACCCGGTACGCAACATGCGTATGCAGGTATCGGGCAGCCGCCCAAGGTCGGGTCGGCTGCAATATCGGCACAGGTAACACCAGGCGCTGTAAACGAACCACCGGCGTCCAAGCACGCGCGCTCGCCGACGTCGGCACACAAATCGACACCCAAACAGCACGCTCCGGAAAAACATAGTTGCATCGAGTACGCACCGTTGTCAAACACTTGAAGCAAGGGGATCGTATCGTCGACCGGGGGCGTCACAAAGTTGACCGCCACCTGTCCGAGCACCTGACCCTGCGAAAACGGTACGGGGTGAACCAGCTGGTTACGGCCATAGGCGATCGACGTTGCGCCCCAGCTCGCGCCGATGGCGTAGTCCATCCCAGCCTCCAGCAAAATGCCGTCCAGTCCGCTGATCGGGTCCACAAGCAAACCACTCGAGTAGAACGTTGGTGTTTGGGCACCCGCGCCGGTCGCGACCACAGTGACATCGTCGGTCACTCGAACGAACGGTTGAGCGTCAACGGATGTTGGTGCGCTGTGGATGGAAAAGTACAACGTCTCGACGCCGGTAAACGCAAGCTCCATCTGGATTTCGAGCAGCCTTGCCGACTTCTCGACGCGAATCATGTCGCCACGAAAGAGATTCGTCTCTTCAAACACGCGGACGAAGTCACCGAGCTTGTCGCAACCCGAACCGACGCCCTGCTGCGCCACGTTCCCGGTAGGTTCGAACTGCCGAATGGGCAAGCCGTCAGGATGATCCGCAATGGACCGCAAATTATGCGTCGTCTTCTGTTGTGACCAGAGCTTGGCCTGCGGCAATGCGACGATCATGCCAAGTGCAAGAATACTGACGCGGAGAAAAGGTAAACGCATCTTCTTTCGACTCCATTCCGCATTACGCGGGTCTGTGCGACGCTTCAAGAACTTCGCGACGTGGTACCGACGTCCTCATTTCGGACCACTCGTGCAAGGGCGACCGCAGGGCGGCGAAAAGCAGGCCGTACCCACTTACAACGCACCATACCCGGTAAGGTCACAACCGACCCGGCCGGTCCATTTGCCTGTTCAGGCGACTACGCGGTGGTGGTGCTTGTGTGCGGCAATGACCCGCCCCCCGTACGCAAACTTATAGCCATTATACACCGCTGCAACCCAGTATACCAGTTACCTACCCCCAGGGTTATCAGGACGGTGCCGATTCCCCTGACCGGAATTACCGGACGACGACAGCGCCCTCGCCATTGCGACCAAGGCGTCTGCGTGCCGGTAGGATGGAACGATGCGGAAGGTTCTCGGACCGCAGCGGTTGGGTGGCCCACGGCTTTAGCCGTGGGGGAGTCGAATCGACGCCGGATTCGACTTCCTCACCCAGGCGAGCCGCGTCCGTAAGGAAGCGGACGCCTCAAATCCGGTTGTGACTGCCTGGCAACGCTCCCTTACGGTCGCGGCTCGGTTCGGTTCGGTTCGGTTCGGTTCTGACCAACCCGTCACTTGAGCTGTGACCAAGCGCTAGTCGTTGATCACGTCGGCATACCGGGCCACGGTGCGCTCGCCGATGCGCTGTGGCGAAGGTTCGCCAAGGAACATCGGCAGACGATCCACCGTCTCCTGAAAACGGATCGCGCGATCGTCCACGTCGGACGCACGCAACCGGAGGTCGGTAATCTCTTCATCCCCTTCGCCGCGCAGCGTGCCATAGAGCGTGAAGACGTGAGAGCGAGGCGTGACCCAATCCCCCAGGGCCACGAGCTTCGCGACGGCCAGAACATAGTCTGCGGTCTCGCCGCCATCGATGCGGAAGGTTCCGCTCGTAGCTTCGGCGTGACGGACGTTGGCCAATTCACCCACGCTTAGGAACCCCGTTCCGCGACGCATCGCCGGTGACTTCACATTCCAACCTCGCCCCGTGCCGTTCTTTCCGAAGTCACCAGTGCTAAACGGAATCCCACTCGCGTTCGTACCGCTGATTTCGCGCAGGTCTCGGTACGCAACGATCGCCTGCGCCATGCCTTCACCGAGCATGGCCGACTCGTCGTCATTAACAACCCGCAATCCGGCACCCTGCCTGATCTTGTCACGGAACCGGAGCGGCATGTTTTCCATCGTCATCATCGGCAGCCCGGCCATCGAGAACCACGGCGCGGCGTTGATGTTGATTCGGCCATGCACGCGAAGCCCGTCTTGATCGACACGGGGTTGGGCGTCTTGTTTGAGCCGCCCCACCGCGTCGGGACTCGTATCGCCGTACGGCCCTAAGCTGCTCAGCGGCAACGCGGTGAAGTAATCGAACACAAGCTGCCCCCACGGCAGGTGCATGAGTCGCCCCGGACGGTTCTCAGTAAGCTGACAGGTGCTGAGGGTGCGATCCGACGCATCGGGCACCTTGGGCATGGTCGGGTCTGTAGTGGTATGAACGTGGTGGGCATAAAACCGCACCTTGTCCGCTCCGACCGGAACCTCAACGCCGTCGTCGAACACGGGCATTCGACCGTTGCCGATCAACGAGGCTTCGTCGACGGATCGAATGGCCGCACGGCACAGGGGTGGGTCTTGAGGCGGTGACGACTCGACGTCTACCGTGACGCTGGTTGCATCGTCAAGCCAAGTGGTAAACGCAAGGTCTTCCGTTCGCCATGGCGAACCATCCGCCCGCACCTGCTCAAAATCGTCGACCGATCGATTGCCGACACGCATCAGCAGGAGCATGGACCCGGTCGTAGGGAACGCGCGACCGAACTGCGGAGTCAGCGCACGCTGATCACGAGGATCCTTCTGAGTAAAGCTGCCCGTGTTGGCGAAGTTCACCTCGACGGGGAGGATAGAAACAAGATCCGGGTTTGATTGCCCGAGTGAGTGATCGAGCACCAACTCCTGATCGCTGGGTACGAGCACCGGGACCGGCGCGTCCCACGGAGCTGTATCGGCATCGGCCGATCGGTGCATGGACACAACGAAGGGCGGCATGGGCGGAGGAGTGGACTGCGGGAGGTCGACGATCCTGCCACCGGACCGGCCGATGTTGGGACCGTTGACGTTGAACTGGTCCACGACGATGTCTGTCCGCTCGCCGTCGTAGTTGACCCGGCGAATCAGATAGACCGTCGCGCCCTCAAGAAACTCGAACACCGTGTCTGTTACGGGGAACACCAAGTCATTCGGCTTGTCCACGAGCCTTGGAAAGAACTCCACCCCACGGACGAACACCGAAAAATCGCCTCGACGAAGCACGTCGGTTATGGGAATGGCCTTAGCCGTGTCGATCAGCGCCGGGTTCTGCGCGTTCACCGGTAGCGCCTTGCCGTCAGCCACTGGGACCAACCAATAGTCTATGAGGCCGTCGCCATCACCGTCGCCACCCGCGCCACCAAGATCATCACCGTATGGATTGAACAACTCGACCGCGAACCCCTCGACGCCACCGGTCTGAGCGGTAGTAGTCGCAGAGGTGGCCACTTCGGTAATGAACGGCTGGCGCTCGAGACCGTAGACGTATTGGATGTCGTTTGGTGCTTGATCCAAGACAAGCGGCCGACCGGCCTTGGTCGGATCGCCGTCGCGATTTTTCGTTAAGAAATCCAACGATCGAATGGCGACGCGCGTCGGCTTGTCGTCGGAGTCCATGAAGTCGATCATGTTCGCAGTAAGCGACGCCGCGGTGCGTGAGATCAAAGCGTCTCGACGTCGCTGATCGGTGACGGGATCGTGACACAGCCCGTCTTCGCCACAAGTTCCAAACTCCGGGCAGAGGGGGCAGCCCACGTTCGGATCGCTACACGCTTGCGTGTCGCACGCCACATCGATATCCCAATAGGCGCCGTGGGCGTTGCGCACGAGCATGATGAACACATCGTGGATCAGGCGCATGCGCTTGCGTTCGCACAGATCACGTTCGACAAGATTGTTCACAGTCTTGCAGTCAAACGCTTCATCCAACCACGCGAGGCTCAGCTTCAATCGCCCTTTTCGTACGTCAAACACACACCCCTCGTCGCCCGGGCAGTCGAGCGGGCAGTCGTTGTCGATCGTGTGCGGATAGTTCGCATACTCGAACGGAAGCACCTTCGGACAACGATCGGCGCCGAACACTTTGCGCTCGGCCTTGTTGGCGGCGATCATCAGCGAGCGCAAATCCGCGTCGGACGCAGGTTCCTGCTTACCAAGCGACCCATTGAACTGCATCTTGTCCACCGCGCGTCCGCCACGGGCGAGGTTGTCGCTATAGCTGATCGTGGTGAGCAGGTGTCGACGGTCGTATTCGAGCATCCACGGGTCGCGCCGGGTCGACACAAACGCACGTGCGCTAAGCGGCTCCATGCGCACGGCCCACAGAGGGATTTTGACGTCGGCGGATGGCTGTACGAATTGATATCTTGAGCTAGTCCGATCGAGCGAAAATGGCGCGTAACGATGTCTGCCGTCGAACACCGTCTGAAACTTGAAATTGAATGATCCGTTGCTGTCGGGAGGAAACAATATCGCCGGAAGATGCGCCGCGCCCGCCGGAAAGCGACTGTTCCTCGCCGCCAACAGGTTTCCATGCAGCAGTGACGGTGGAATGTCACGAGGCGGAAGAAGGACGCGCCGCCTAAGGAGCGACTCTTCCATGGCCGGCGAATAGAAACGCCGCTCAGCAAGCGGACCGTGTTCGAAGAGTCCAGGTTGCCGGTTCGGCGTAGCGGAATCAAAACTCAGAAGGGTCTTCGGGTCGAAGACTCCGTCCCTGTTTTGCAAACCCATGACCCACGCGATCATGTTCTGGTGCGACTCGTTCAGGTTGACGAGTCCGCCGTGAGGCATCACGCGCATGCCCAGATACACGCGGCCGTTCGGATTGGATTCCGAATTGAGCAGTGGAGCCATGGCATCGATCTGACTGGCCGAGATGCCCAGCCGATCGACAGGAAACTGAAGAGTATCCGTAACGCCGTCGCCGTCGGAATCTACGGGGGTAATCAAGATGGGTGGCGTGGTGTCGGGATCGAGAACAAGCTCGACACCGCTAATCCAGGACGCATCGAGCCCGTCGATGGGAAGTGATCGAAACTGCGAGCCGGTCTCCGGAGATTCGGTCAGCGACAGGAGGTCGGTGCTCGAATCGAACACGAAGCGGACGTCCGACGGATCCGCCGGATTAACGACACGGCGCGGTTCCACGGGAGCGAAGAAATTGTGTACGCCCGACAATTCGCCGATCGCAATCGGAGAGGCCCCCAACACGCGTTTGGCGGGCTCCGTTACGAACGGGGCACCCAACGCGCCACCGAACGGTGACTGTGACGTGGAGAAAACACCGTTCCTCATCACCGCGTTGACCTGATCCACAACGGATTCCAACCCTACAGCACGACGGGTGCGTTGCCTCTCGATGCTGACCAACTCCGATTCGAAGTTGGTGGTGGCCATGAAGGCGACGCCGAGGACAAAGAGAATCCCCAACACCGTCATCACCAGCACGAGCACGGAGCCGCGACGGCGGTGGTGGAACAGCGCCGGTGCGCTGCGATGTTTGATTGGCATTGGTTGTGGTTCCATCCGCAACGTTTCTAGCTCCCCACCGGTATGACCATGACATGTCGCTTCGGACGGTCCAAATTTCGCCGGCTGTCGTACAGGTCAACAGTAACCCTTAGCGCGATCGGAAAAATATCCTCCGCCACCATGTCGAGCCTGCCATCGCCGTTGAGGTCTGCCTGTCCGCGACGACCCGCACCGAAACTGGCAATGTTCGCACGACCGCCGGGAGCCCTGAAATCGATGTTCATATCTCGCCTCGTGCCAAACCGAACGTCCAGCGAATATTCTAGTCCGTCGGGATGAAGGGCATCATCTTGCCACAGACTGCGAAGTTGTTCCCTCATAATTCGTTCCGCGGGCTTCTTGGAGCGACTTAGCGCATCCTCGGCGCGCTTGATCGACGCCAACGGATCGATCGGATCGCCCGGGTCGAACCAGAACATCTCGCGTGTTCCTTCAAGCCGCCCGGCGACAAATTCGCTCCGTGGGTTCAACGCCCACTCGACCTTGAACGACGCACAACCGGGCAGCATGTAGTGGCCGAGTTGTCGCGCTCTGGCCGGCGGAGGTGTTGGGTCTAGCTGACTACGGGCCAGCGCGCTCGTAAAGTTGAGACCGGCCGGCAAGAACCACGGACCTGCATCCGACGGTTGCAGGAAATCACGCTCAATGCGTACGTCGCCCAGAACGTCGAACTCACCCCTGAGGAAACGCACATCACCCATTCCACTTGCGATACTCGAAACGAGCGTCTTACCCGAAGGCGTAAGAGTCGGGACGAGCAACACGCTGCGTCGGGCCAAGTGCCACTGCTCGGCGGGAACCGGCCCGGCGATTGTCGGTGATGCGTATTTGAGCCCATCGTCGATCGGGAACGTCGGATCGTCGATGGGACGATTGGTTTCAAATTCGTAATCGCTTATGGCCTTCTTGTATTTGAACTCGCCCAGTTCCGCGTGCCCATACACGACCTCTTGCAGATTGGAACTGATTCGCGGATCGACGAAGCTCGTGCCCTTGCGCGCCGTCAGAAACATCAACACATCGGCGCGCGGCGCGATCATGTCGCCATTGCTCAGCTCGCGTTTGGGATCGGCCGTGTGGGGATATCCGTTCGAGGCGTCAGCGTCGCTATCGGACTCGCGCTGCTCCTTGGTCCAATGCGTATTGACGGGGTTGCCTTGGATAATCAAAAAGGACCGCTCGGGGCGGACGTGCGCGAGGTCGTCACGCAGGGTCTTTTCGAACGCGCGGAGCAACTGGTTCACCTCGGTCAGCGCCGTCGCCTGACCCGTCGATTGGATCGTCAGGTTGAACACTTGCCCGACCATCGAAAAGGTCAGAACCAGGATCCCGATCGAGACCACCAACTCCGTCAGGGAAAACGCGCTCCGCCGAGCCTTGCGGTTAGAGAGCGACCCCTGCATTTTTTCCGTTGCCACGCTAATCATTGCAGTACCAAGCCAATAAGGGCGTTACCTGAATCGGATCACCGCATATCCACCGCGTGAATTATGGCGAAAATCAGGTGTCGGTCCAGTTTGATGGTCCTACGGCTGTCTTGCAACGAGCGATAATCCGGTCCCTTGCTGCTGCGGTCGGGACGTTCCGAGCGAGCGACGGAGCGACTGACGAATTTTGCGCGGCGCGTCCGCTCCACACTGAAGGATTCGGGAAAAACGATTGAATCGACCCTGGTCAATTTGGTATACTGGCGTGCAACGAAGTTACTCCGATAACCGGGTGGCAGCGGGTTTGGGGGATATCCAGGGAAAGGAAAATACATGCCTCATAAGCAAATCAACGCGTTCGTTCTCGTCGTCGCGGGTTTCGTTCTCATAGCGGCGCAGCCGGGGCACGCCCAGATACCCTGCACCGCAGACGCGCAATGCGACGACCTTGACGTTTGCACGACGAACATCTGCTGCCCCACCACGGGAACGTGCGTATTCGCCCAAATCCCGGACAAAGCCGGGTGCGGTGATTGCGACAACAACAGCGTTCCGGATTATCGACAAATCGCAGAGTGTACACCGGGTGACCTCACGTGCACCGACTGCGACGCGAACTTGATTCTTGACATATGCGAAGGTGGTGCTGCGCCGGAGTGCCAAACATTTGGCAATGTGGGGGGCGGCGGTCCGTGGTCGGCGGTTGTGGGCAACGCGGATAGCTTGGCCGTAACATTGGATGCGGTCGATGTCATCCTCGACGTGAACGTCCAAGTTCGGGCGTTGCGCCTAATCAACGGCGCCACCTTAACGGTATCTGCGAACGATCCGGCCGGCGTAGGATTTGACCTTGCCGTGACAGCAGGCGGGATTTTTCTCCAAAGCTTCGATCCGGCCAACGAAAGTGCCATCTTAACGACACAGAGCCGAAGGATTAGATCGTGCGGCGTCATACTGATGGCCGAGGGCAGCGCGTACCGATCGGCGAATCCGACCGATGTAACGGAAGCCACGTCGCTGTCGGCGGCGTCTATCGTATTGACGGGCATCCGGTGTGGCGCCACGTCGCAGATGAATCTGAGCGGCAATATGAGCGCCAGCGTGTTTGAAAAAGTGGTGCTCGACGGTACGGGCACAACTGCTTGCCCGGCGGCGGATCCGCAGTCAAGCTTGGCTCGGGGCGGCAAGACGCCGCCGATTTTCAAAGTCAGCGCGGAGCCCTTGTCCTTCGTCGGTGCTGTGACTGCGGGTGGCCCGGTTGTACCGGTCTTGAACGACTTGGACGTCGGCGGCAGTTTCACCATGATCGATCGGGCCACGGTCTGCGTGGGTTGCGATACGCCCGGGCAGAGCAAACGCCCGAACATTGTGGTCAGTGGAGATTTTGACAACAGAAATCTGGACCCGGTTCCGTTCGATTGGAATTCCGGACAACTGACCATGGCTGGCAACGGTAACTTCGAAGTCGGTGGCCTTGATGTCGGCGCGGCGTTGGAGGGGTTTCAGGTACGCCGTTCACGCGAACTCAATCGAAACTTCTCCTTCGGCGACTTGAACATCGGCCCCGCTGCGACGGTGACGTTCACGGACAGAGTCCGTAACGCCACTCCGAATGATGGCACTTGGGCTGCCAACAGTTGCTCAGAGGCTGTGTACGTGGAAACGCTGAGGATCGACCCGACCGCCAATCTTGCATTCGACAACTGCCGGGTCTACTACATAACGCTGGACGATCCGAATCAACGCCTGAACGTGGCGCAACGAATCGGCTGCGGTGACGCCATCCAACTGCTTCCAGTCCCGGCTGTTTCGCAATGGGGGCTTATCATTCTGGCACTTCTGATTGTCATCGCCGCCACAGTCGTAACCCGCCGACGCCTGTCTCATGGCTGACGCGGACACGACTTGACGCAGTGTTGGGAAATCAACAACTGGAAGAACACGCAGGCATGCTCATCGATTGCCATCGCGACGGTGCTGTGTGTTACGTCTTGTACACCGTGAGCGGGATCGAGCCATCCGATCGGGGTAGCGGATCAGGCGGTGCAATCGTTACCGTGCGATTGCTCAAAGAAACTTCACCCCGTTCGACGCGTGCGGCGAAGGCCACGGTTTCTTCGTAGAGTGCGTCGAGCATGTCGTCTTCGGACACCGATCGCTGCTGCTCGCCTTGCACGTAGATCACGCCGCGACCCTTGCCCGCAAACACGGCCACGTCCGCACCCTCGGCCTCACCGGGACCGTTCACGACGCACCCCATCACCGCCACCTTGACCGGGGTTTTGATTCCTTCCAGCTTTCGACGCACGTCGGCGACGAGCCGAATCAGATCGATCTCTATGCGGCCACAGGTCGGGCAGGCGATCAGTTCGGGCTCGGTACGATTTCGCAAACCGAGTGAGCACAACAACTCCTTGGCGTCTTCGACTTCGACCACCGGGTCTGCGGCGTAGGAAATACGAATCGTATCTCCGATTCCCATAGCCATGAGCGAACCGAGTGCGGCGATCGAACGGATACGCCCCGTCTCCGGCGGACCGGCGTGCGTGACGCCGAGGTGTAGTGGAAAATCGAAGCGATCAGCCACAGCCCGGTACGCATCGATAACCAAGGTGGCGTCGATGCTCTTGGCGCTGAGTACGACATCGTGGAAATTGTTTTCGTCGAAAATGCGCAGGTATTGTTCGAGCACGTCGACCATGAGTTGAATGAGCCCGTCGGCTTCGCCGCCCATGGCCTGTTGCTGAGCCGCACGTACGTCTTTATCGCCCCGCTCGACGACGCTGCCTTCGTTCACGCCGACGCGAATGGGGACGCCGCGATCGCGACAGGCGGCGATGACCCTGTCGACGGACTTGCGGTCGGCGATATTGCCGGGGTTGAGACGAATTTTGTGGACGCCGGCTTCGATGGCTTCGAGTGCCCGCTCGAAATGGAAGTGTACGTCAGCCACGATGGGCACGGGGGATTGTTCGATGATCGCCGGAAGGGCTTTCGTATCGCGCTGATCGGGAACAGCCACGCGGACAATGTCGCACCCGGCGGTGGCGAGTTCGCGAATCTGCCGAACGGTATCGTCGACATCGCGCGTGTACGTGCTGGTCATCGACTGAATCGAAATCGGCGCATCGCCGCCGATGGGCACACTGCCGACGAAGACCTTCCGCGTTTTGCGTCGTGGATGCATGATCAACACAATAGTAGACGACGGCCTGCTCAGCAGCAAGATGCGCGGTCCGCGTCACGTAATCAGGGGTGCAAGACACTTGCGGAGGGTGCCCCATTCTTCGGGTACTCCCGAAGGGTGGGGGATGCACGCATCGAAACGACCACGTCGTCTACCGGCGCGTGATACCGCACACTCCGCCTCCGTCCCCCACCCTTCTCCAGTAGGAAAAGGACGGGGCACCCGCACCGGAATTCTACGGCTCCGGAACAATGTACCCAGTGCTGCCGAAGATAACGATCAAGCCATTCTTCCCCAATTTCGCCTGAAAGTCCTCTACGCGTTGCGCGTCGCCAGCTGACCTACACCGAGCTTCGAGTTCAGGCCGGTTTTCCGCAATCATCGCGAGCACCGCATCGCCCACGCCTGGGACGTCGCCGGACTCAGCCAATTCCAGAGTCTTCACTGGCCATCGCCGCGCGGCAACGTTGACCAGCTTCTCGTGTACCGCTTCGTTTTGCTCGCCGATCTGTGAGAAGACAATCTCGCGTGCCATTGGTTCATTGAGGCAAAGCAACACGTCGATGACGGGGATGCGCTCCCGGAATACCTTGAAACGCCTCGCCGCATCATCCGACTCATACATGCGTCGTGTGTCTTCTAGTAAAGGATACGAACCCATCTCTTGAAAATAGATATCCAGCGAATGACTGAGGTATTGTTTTGCTGCTGGATCCCAAGACGCAACCGCCGCGGCGGCAGCGTGGCGGGTTCGAAGCGGAAGGTCTTCGTCTTGATAGATAGACGCGGCCAATGGGATATCTTTCTTTTGAACGCCACCGCGACACGCAAGGGCAAGCCATACGCGATGTGACTCAGGGAGCGTACGAAGCATCCGCTCCACAAGATGTCGCGGACAGGATGTGGCGTCCATACATACAAATTGAAAGGCCTCGCCGGCGGCGGCATGGAGTTCGGTATCGGTTCGCGCTGTTCCACGATCGATGCGGTTCAGCGCGTTCAGCAGAACGGTGTTGGCTATCAAGCGAACCTTGGACGAATCCTCGACCTCAAAAAGAACCTCTATCAAACTCCGCCACTCCGTTCCGGTCCATGTGCGCGCCGCTTCGCTGATGCGAGAAACCAACTCGGGAGTGAGTGTCGATTCCCGCAAGAGCATCCTGGCGCCAAAGACGGCGAAGTCGCGGTCAGGCTGTTCCAGCACCTGATAGAACACTCCAACGCGTTTCGTTGATTCAAGACGACGCAGCAACGTCTCAAGTGCCTCATAGCGGCGCAACGGCGACGCCGACGAGCCAAGTATCGCTGCGACGATCTCGGTCACATTGTCGACTGGTTCGGCGACATCGACTACCGGCGCTTTCGCGTCACCCACCTGTATCCGTATCTGTGGCGCCGCAACGGTTGGCGCATGGCTGATGGACGTCAGCCAGACAAACATACAAGAGCACGCTATTCGATGATTGATTGTACGCATCGCTGTCTTCTCCTACCGCCTAGGAAAAAAGGTGTCAGGAAGAATTCTGTGGCTCCTTGCGAGGCCGTCCGCGGGGCCGGAGGGTCAGCACCAGCCCATGTCGCGCGTCGACGTGTCAAGAAACTCTTCCTGACACCTTTTCTCCTCCGGCCGCAGATTCCGCGTCTCCGCAGCATGCTAATCCCACAGCGTAAGCGCGCGCATCCCAACAACTTCCGGGCCCTGCTCAGCAATGGGTTGGTCAACACGCGGCTGCTCGGCGGCGGGGAGGATGCGCTTCACTCGATTCGCTACGTCCGGCTGATAGTGACTGGCGATCACCAGCGGTCCGTAAAGTTCGCGCGGAACCGAGTGTAGTTTCGATACCGACTGGACGAATTCGTGCGGGAGTCGCCGAGCGAGGATTGTGCATACTCCCGCGCCCAGGGTCATGTATGGGTACTCCACGAATACAGCCATGTGGGGCGCGAGGAATCTGTCGGGTATCTCGTAAACAACCGAAAGTAGACCCTCCATAGCCTTAGCGCGCAGAAGTCGATTCTTCCGAGTCGGATCCGCCGGGCGTGACCACGCCTGATAGGTCCAATCCACATGTTCTTTGCATCCGAACTGTCGGACACCGCTGAGAATGTGGTCGACCACGTCGCCCATGATTTGGGCGTCACTCTTCCCGAACACAAGCGCTGCGGCACAGCGTACCGCGAGCGGGCGGGCCGTATCTCCATAGATTTTTCGTGCCAGACGACTCGTCCGTTCGTCTCCCGGAAGACGACTTACGGCCGCCCATAGCATCGGGCAATCTCGGTATTGCTGCGCTGCCCAGCGAATCAGCGTGCGGTCTCGCTCGTCGTCCGAAGCCAACAAGACTCGAACGGCGTCGATCTCAGCGACCGGCCGGGATCCCGGCGGATCGACCGACGCGCTGTCGCGAGCCGCACCTAGCAAGCGGCGTGCAACATCATTCCTTACGGATAACGGAGTAGCATTCGGTAAGCTCGCCAGCAATCTATGCCATGCGCCTACACTACGGTCGTGCTCATCCACATATACTACGGCAAGTTTCGGGGCCAACATCCCCGAACTCACCAATGCAACAAGGGACTGCAACGCGACTCCGTCGTTGTAGTGCTCCAAATACTTGGTAAGGAGTTCCCTCATTTTGTCCACGGGCATATCCGAATCGATAATGGTCCCTATCGCAACGGCCTCACGATGTCGAATACTTCGATCCAAGGTTGCCCGCGTGTTCGCTGGATCACCTTCGATGGCGACCCGCACTCTCGCAATCCCGGAATCGGACTCGTACCAATTGCGGTGATCGAGAATGCGAATCGCTTCTGCAAGTCTGTCGCGGGACTGCCGATCGGGCATCTGCGTGAGTGCGATGGGGCGTACCCCATAAGGAGGCACCACCGCTTTTTTCGACACGACTTGTGACGCGCGGCCTTGGTACTCCGCTACGTCCCATCCCTGCCGTCTTGCATAATCCGCTGCCTCCGCCGTTGTCCAAGCTCCAACACTGCGTAATTTGGATAGCGCAGCCCTGCCGACCATTGCATTGTGATGGGTAACGTATTTTTCGAGATATTCGTTTCTCTCGCTGTCCTGGAGATCGGTCGCCAGCAACGTCAACAATGCACTCAACTCTCGGCCTGCAATCGCGCGGGGACCGAACTCCGGCAAACCCGCTTGCTGCCAACCTTTCGCTGACCAATAATCTGCGCTTTGATACCATCGGTCGTGGTCCAAAACATAGATCGCCCAATCTACGCTAGTTCCCGTAGGGGCCTTCTCTTCAGCGACCGATGGAAGGAAAGTAAAGGCGCTCACGCAGAGCCCCCCCGCCACTGCAAGACCCACGCGGCGTGTGTACTGTGATGAGATCATCATGAGCACCTCTTCAAGTATCCTATGGAAGAAACGTGGGAACTCTCGCCGTAACATCTTCCGGTGAAACTGCGTCGCCACAACGTCCCTGTTGATGAGGAAACGGAATCCCTGTGCATGGGACCAGCCCGAATGGATACGGGAACTGGAAGAAGTTGTTCTGCGGGTCGAGTTGCTGAGGATGCCGAGCGACTTTCTTCCCATTGTGATATTCTTCATACGTTGGATAGACCTGCACACTGATTGATGGCTCTGTACGGTCGTCGTAGCGAAACCGGATTCGTGAACCGATGCTTTCCCAAAACAGCGGAGCCGATGGTACGGCATTACCCATTAACGTGTTGAAAGTGAGCACTGCAGAGCTATCCGGACTCCCTTCGTTTACTTGCCAGATCGACTTGGCCGTCTGCATCAGCTTTCCGTTGTTGGGCCCAATCTGTCCAGGATCAGGATTCAGTGTTAAGGGGCATGCTGCAAACGGGTTGACCGTGCCTCCAACCGCGAATTGAGATTGAACGAGCACCGGGTTGCTCTGAAATCCAACTGCGTCTGCCAAGTATTTTACTTGAAGCCGATTGTACAGTTTTAGTGTAGTTCCTTGTAGGACGAAGTTCTGTACCTCGGTCTCGTCGATGTGCGTATCCGCCGCGTTTCGGAAGTCGCCGCCGGGAATAAGGAGAGCCGGATCAATGTTACCACCGTACTTGAACATCCAATGCAAGAAATACTCGCGATTCCGGTCGTTGAGCGGTGACGTGACGGGAAAGTTGCACGGATTCGTGTCTCCGCTGGCTAGCGCCAACACGACCTCGCACGCACTGCACGGCGGTGTGATCACGACGGGCGGTCCACCGAGAGGAAGCAGCGTAAGCAGTCCAGAACTGACTCCGGTAGCATTGAGCGGAACGTTGTTTGGATCAATCCAGCCCACGAGGATCACGTCATCCGTACGAACGCCGATTTCGCTGGCGAACTTTCCGCACTGCTTACCACCATCCGTATACGTGATGACCACGTCGAACTCCACGGGGCCCGGCTGGGGCGCCAAGAGATCGCCCAAATCCCATATGGTAGCGGACGGACCGGACGGAGGCAAAGCCCATCCCGCTGATCCCGATCCGGTAACTGACCAGGCTATGTTATTAGCCGCACCAAGTTCAGGTGCAACCGAAAGCGTGAGATTATCCGCCGTCGAATTCTCCGACCCGCCGTATACGGGATCACCTGCCCCGACCGACTTCCACGCGGAGTTGGTTGGGTCATCTTGGTCGATCACACGAGCCGAAATGGCGATTCCTGAAGTTGATGCCGTCACCGGTCCGACGTCGATCGACGGCGGTTCGCATTCGCGAATTGCACTGGCTCCGAATGTACAGGCGTAGTTCCCCGGGACGGAGGCGACGATCGTGGCAACCGGGCCAGCGCCGCTAGTTGGGGTAAGTTGCGGCGGCGGGACGATCGTCCACGTATAGGTTATGAGGGCAGGGGGAATCTGCACGCCCGGTACGCAGTCGAGTTTCTTGGTCGCGCCGGTGTCCACTACATCTCTCGCCTCAAACCTGAGGGTATCA
>JAJDDY010000022.1 GCA_029260075.1 Phycisphaerae bacterium | reverse complement strand
CAATACCCAAGAAACTGCCACCGGAATCCATCCTTGACTCGTTTCGCCACCCTGGGCCCATCCATAAGCCCTTCAGACCCCAGCAGTGTACGACAGTCGATGAAAAGATGTGTAGAACAACGAGGGCGACGCCCTGGGCTGATGAAGATCGCCCTTTCAGGGCACCGAGGCGGCGATACGAGGAAGCTGACGGGAAGTGTAAACGCCTGGCAGCCGCTATCCCATTCCCGCCGATTCCGTCTTGCACCCATATCGCCGAGCGCCCGGGCGACGCCTTGGCGGCGCGGACCCGCACCGGTATCATTCAGACGGAACAATATGGCTTCGGGAGAAAGCCCCGGAATAGGAGGGCCATGGATGGCAGCAATACCTTCGACCGCACAGACGCCGATACCAACCGACCAGCTTGCCCTGCCCTATCAGGCGGGCGGGGCAAAACGGGAAATGAGTCAAGACACGCCGTCGCCAAAGCTTCCCAAACCGGCCAAGCCGAAAGGCGACGCACCCCGTCGAAGCAGCGGAACCAAGAGCACGCGCCGCGGCGCCAACGCCGAGACACTCGGTCGCCAGCAGCGCGACATTTCCGTCTCCGAGTTCTTCGCCAAGAACCGCCACCTCCTCGGGTTCGACAACAAACGAAAGGCGCTGTTGACCACCGTGAAGGAAGCGGTCGACAACAGCCTCGACGCCTGCGAAGAATTCGGCGTCCTTCCCGACATCGATGTTATGGTCAAGCAAATAGACCAGGATCGCTTCCGCGTTACCGTTCGAGACAATGGCCCCGGAATCATCAAGGCACAAATCCCAAACGTCTTCGGCAAGCTGCTCTATGGCTCCAAGTTTCACCGCCTGAAAATGTCGCGAGGCCAACAGGGCATCGGCATCAGTGCGGCCGGCATGTACGGATTGATCACCACGGGCAAGCCCGTCCGAATCGTCAGCCGCACCGGACCACGCGCCACGGCGCATATGTACAAGCTCGCCATCGACACCAAGAGAAACCGCCCGGACATCATCGCCGACGAGACCGTAGAGGTGAACTTCGACCACGGAACGGAAGTGTCCATCGAACTCGAAGCAGCGTACAACAAGGGTCGCCAGAGCGTCGACGAATACCTCGAACTCACCGCCATCGCCAATCCGCACGCGAAGTTCACCTATCACCCACCCGGCGGCGCACCGATGGAGTTCACACGGGGGACACAGTCGCTTCCCGACGAGACGCTAGAAATCAAACCGCACCCGTATGGCATCGAACTCGGTACGTTCATCAAGATGCTCAAAGAGAGTGACACCAAAAACCTCGGTGTGTTTCTAGCTACGGAGTTCTCGCGTGTAAGCCCGGCTGTGGCCAAGAAGGTTTGCGAAGCGGCCGGCGTCACCACGCGAACGTACCTCGGCGCCATCACGCCTCCGGTGGCTGAGAAAATCTATTCAACACTTCAAGGAATGAAGCTCAAAGCGCCGTCGACCAATTGCCTGGCGCCCATGGGTGCGGAGGCCATCCTGAGCGGTTTGCTCAAGGGAATCAAAGCCGAGTTCTATACCGCAAGCACCAGACCGCCGAGCGTCTATCGTGGCAACCCGTTTCAGATTGAGGTGGGCATCGCCTATGGCGGCGACCTCGGATCAGACCACAGAGACGAAGACAACGGGGAAAAGAACAAGGGCGCAAGAGCCCAAGCGCGGGTCATACGCTTCGCCAACCGCGTACCCCTGCTCTATCAGCAAAGCTCATGCTGCACGTTCAAAGCGGTCATCGACACAAAGTGGAACAATTACAGCCTATCCCAATCGAGTGGCTCGCTGCCGCAGGCGCCCATGGTCATCCTGATCCACATGGCCAGCGTATGGGTGCCGTTCATCTCCGAAGGCAAGGAAGCCATCGCCGACTACGACGAGATTCGCAAGGAGGTAAGGCTCGGCATCTCCGAGTGCGGACGTCGACTCGGCATGTTGCTAAGGCGCAAGCGGAAGAAGGTGGCGTTCACTAAGCGGCGCGACGTGTTCACCCGCTACATCGACGAGGTCGTCAGCGCCGCCCGCGCGATCACGGTGATCAACAAAGACGACTTCCGCAGAAATCTGATCGCCCTTTCCAAACAGTTCACCGCCCAAGCGGATATGGAGTTCGACGAGCACGGCAAGGTCATCAAGAAAAGCACAGCAGGAAACGAACTCGGCCTGGCCGACACCATCGTAGTAGATCAAGAGGAAGCTCCGCCCGACCCGACGACGCTGTTCGAAGGAAGCGACCCAGCAACCAAGAAGCCCAAACGCCCAACCGGTCGCGGTCCGAAAGCGAAGAAGAGGCGAAAAAAATAGCTGGTGTCTCATGTTGCGGCGTGACTACCTCGCGGCTGCTTCGGGCGACGAAATCGGGTCGCGTGCGCCGATAGGGGGAAGGGTAGCGCGTCCGACAACGGGCCGAAGTAAGCTGTTTGCCCATGCGCATCGTTGCGAGGCCAAAGGCAACACGGGTCAGGTTCGTCCCGCTTGACTTGTTCGCTCTGTTTGGCTAGTGTTCGGGTGCAAGAGGGAGCGTGTAGATGAATGCATCACAGATCGTATTGAAGCTGGTTCTCGATGCTGTTGACCAGGATCTGGATCTAGACACTTTCGAGCAGCGGCTGATGGTGCAGAAGAAGGTGTACTTGACGCAGCTTACGGGGCTTGATCTGGCGTACCGCTTTGGATGGTATCTCTACGGGCCTTATAGCCGCGAACTTACGAGCGACGCATTCCGCACCAAAGAGCAGATCGACATGCACGATGATGACCACACGCGCGAAGTACTCGCACCGTTCGCGAGGAAGATGGCCCGGAAGGCGAGAACGATCTGGGCCAATCGGCCGGACAGCATTGAGGAGGACGATTGGCTGGAACTCTTGGCATCGCTACACTACCTCAAGCACATCGCATACATGGGCAAGAACGCGGTACGCGAATTCGACAATATCTGGAAAGCGCTGATCGACAGCAAGCCCCGGTTCAAAGGGCGGAAGTCGCCTGCGAACATGGCATGGCGTCAGCTTGGCAAGGTGGGTCTCTTGAAATGGAAAGTGCTGCCTGAGGCATGAAGATGAATGGCCAAGTCCAAGCGAGACCAATATCGCCAAAAGATCATCACCGACCCGGTTCACGGAGACATCGGCCTAAGCCGGCTCGAAGTTGAGCTCATCAACACGCAGTCATTCCAACGACTGCGCCGTCTCAAGCAACTAGGGCTGGCGAGCTTGGTATACCCAGGAGCCACGCATACGCGCTTCGCTCATTCCCTTGGCGTGTTTCATATCATGAGCCGGGCCATCGATCTGATGGTTCGGAGGGGAAAGTTTGCCGACAAAGACCGGCGGCTTCTGCGAATAGCGGCGTTGCTGCACGACATCGGCCACTACCCTTACTCTCATCTCGTGGAAAAACTGGATCGCAACCCTTACCGCGAGGATTTGTTAGGGGGTAGTCGCCGGAAGAAGTCTGCGCGGGCATATCCCCACCATGAAAAACTCGGCGAATTGATTGTGACCGAACGAGAGGACATAACGAACATCCTCGATGCAAAACATATCGATCCTGGCGATGTCGCATCGATCATTCGTTGCGAACACCGGAAACGGAAGTACAACCAGTTAATTCATTCAACGCTCGATCTTGATCGAATGGATTACCTTGTGCGCGACTCGATGGCTACTGGCGTTCCATTCGGTCGGATCGATTTACACCACCTCTTGAGCAACCTCGATATCGACGAGGAGGACAACCTCGTACTGCGTAGCAAGGCCGAAACAGCTGCGGAACATTTCATCCTGGCTCGATACTTCATGTCCAAATCGGTCTATCTGCACAGGACGGTGTTTGCCTTTGAAGCCCTGATGAGGCAAGCACTGTTCTTGCTGCGAGAACAGGGGCAACTGTGGAAGAGCGGAACTGACATCGAAAAACTCGTCAAGCATCGGACGAAGTTTCTTGAATTTCATGATGCATGGATCGATTCGATAATCGAGGGACAGGCCAAGGACCGACCCGGACGGTCCGAGCTCGGTCGCCTCTGCAGGGCCCTACGTGATCGGAAGCCGCCGAAACTGGTTGGAGAGGTTACGTCGCTGGTACGAGAAGACGGATCGCCCTCCGAGGAGTTTACGCGTTTCGTAACCCGTCGCGAAGGACGGTTGGAGGCCGCAGTAAGCGAATGCAGAATTCCGCGCGACTGCTGGCTGGTCGAAGACCCGAAAGATATTGAATTCGAGAAGATCGGGTCATCAATGTCACGCTCGGCGGCCGCAAGTGTACCGCTCCAGGCGTTGGCCGAGCTACTGCACCTCATAGACAAAGAGGAAAAGACGGAGCCGCTCGTGGATATAAAGAGCAGTATCGTGCATCACCTCAGCAACTGGAAACTCAAAATGGCGCGCGTGTACGTTGTAGAAGATGACGATGCTAAAGTTAGGAAAGCAGAACAGGTGGTTGGAAAGTGGCGCGTCGAATAGCTATTCTCAGGCTGTGGGAAGGTCAACACGTAGCGAGGTGAACATTCGTGGCTAAGAAGCCCAAAACAAGCAAGAAGCACGAAAATGACAAATAAGAAACCCAAGCGCGCGTCATCACGTGCGCCAAAAAACGGCAAAGCGTCACCAAAACTCGAAGACCTCGCCCGCGCCGTAGTGGCCATGGCCGCTCGGGAGAAGGATCCGTCGATCGAAATTCCCACGCGATCGCTTTCCAATGTGGCCTACAACGAGAAAACCCGCCACGTCGAGATGGGCGCCAACAAGCAGTCGCGGAACTTCTTCAACTACGGTCAAGCCAAGCGGTTCATGCAAACCCTGCTCGTCGGTTCGAAGTGCAAAGAACTGATCGACATGGGTAAGACGGCCAGCATCCGGCAGATTTACTACCTCGCCAAGCACACGATCAAGGGTACGAAAGAGAAGACATTCGACGACCAGTCCGAATCCGACCCGATCATCGAAGACCTTGAAGTAGCCATCAACGCCCTTCGCGAGGAGCTTCACCTCTTCGCCTCGAACCGTGGCAACCTGGCTGGTCCCATCACACTTGTCGACGCCGGAAGCACGCTCGATTGCGCGGCCATGGGCAGTGCGGGCTACGCGGTACCGAGCATCTGCGAGCCGGACGTCATTCAGTTCAAGAAGTGCAAAGCCAAGTTCATCCTGCACGTCGAAAAAGACACGGTCTGGCGGCGCTTTCACGAAGACCGTTTCTGGGAACAACACGACTGCATCATTTCCCACGGCGGTGGCCAACCGGCGCGCGGCATGCGCCGACTCTTGCGCCGCATGCACGAAGAATTGAAACTCCCCGTGTTCGTCCTGCTCGATAACGACCCCTGGGGGTACTACATCTACTCGGTGATTAAGCACGGATCGATCAACCTCGCGTTCGAGTCGCGGCGCATGGCCATCCCCGACGCGAAGTTCATCGGCGTATCGAGCTTTGACTACGAACGCTGTGACATGAGCGACGACGTGAAGATCGAGCTGGACGCGTCAGACATCAAGCGTGCCAAGCAGATCGCCAACTACCCGTGGTTCGCCGGCAAGCGACCCTGGCAGCGAGAGATCAAGAAGATGCTAACGAACGGTTTCAAAATGGAGGTCGAAGCCATGATCTCCAAAGACCTCTCCTACCTCACGGAAGAGTACACCCCGATGAAGCTCAATGACAAGAAGCAGTGGTTGGACTGATCCTGATCGCCGGACGGTGGAGCCACAGGGAGTATCGCGCCGGGGCCGGTCGTAACTACTTCCCCGCTTCCAACGCCCTATCGCGCAGTTGTCCCGCGCGTTCGACCAGTTCTTCTTCAGACGGAATCTGTTGTGCGACCAGGGTGAAGTGGTGTGCGCGTTGGTCGTGTAATTGCCCTGGCCAGAGCACTTCGAAGAAGAAGTCGAGCGGCATGATCTGATACCAAGGCGGTTTGATCGGCCAGTTCGTCTTGAGTGTTTCGTAGCCTTCTTTGCGTACGATCACGTCATAGTCGCCATACCAAAGGAAATCGGTCGCGACGGTGCTGCGGCCTACCTCTTGATCGTTGACAAAGACCAGCGCGTTGGGCGGATCGGTGGTGATCGTCATGGTTCGCCGCACGCACCCCGCAAGCGACGTCAACCCAACCGCTCCCACGAGCGCCAGCATCGATACGTGCCCGAGCGCGCGAGCGCCGTGCGATGGAGTTGGTAAGACCACACGTGTGTCGTGCGACATTCGATTGGTTCGTCGATGACGGTTCATCTTGTCTCCAAACACCGAAGGTTTCGCCGCGGTCGTTGGCGCGTCGATTCGCTGTCGACACCGCTACCGCTGGCCATACAGGTACTCTTGCAAGTACTCAATCGTGGCCTGTCGGTCGTCGGACTCGCTCGCGAGAATGTCGCCGGACGAAATCATGCCATAGAGCTTGCCGTCTTCAACCACGGGCAAGTGGCGGATGCGTTTCCCCGTCATCACTGCTTTGCACTCAGCCAGCCGCGTGTCTCGTCGACAGCACGCCATCGGCGACGTCATCACATCGCCAACCGCCGTCGACTCCGGCTTCTTGCCGGCCGCGACGATGCGGTTAAGAACATCCCGTTCAGTGAAAATTCCGACCACGCGGTCACCGTGGGTAACGACGACAGCTCCGATTCGATGATCGTTCATCAACTTCGCCGCATCGAGCACCGTCGCGGCTTGGTCGATCGTGGCGACGTCGGACCCTTTTCGATCGAGAATCAACTTCGCGTTGGGCATAGCAACACTCCTTGTCCTATGGGCAACAACCGCGTGCATTGTGCGAGTAACCCGTCGACACCGCAAGGAGTGATCCGAGCGCGTGTATGAGAATCCTCGTACCGAGCCGCGCCTGTGAGGAAGCGGTCTTCACACGCGAGCCCGGACCGATTCCTCACGAGCGCGCTCGGTTCATTGCAGGCCCTCAAAAAACGTGTTCAAGGAGTCTCGTGCCGAGCCGTGCCCGCAAGCAAGCGATCCGGTTTCAAGAGCGAAGATCGCTCCCGGACAGTACCGGCTCGGTACATCGCGGACCCTCTAATATATCTTCTCACACGCGATTTGAGGGAAGGGGAGGGAGGACGCGGGACACGCGGCGTGACCGCGCGCCCCACGTCAGTAGGCCGGTGCGTCATCCCGGCTACGGTAGTGGATGGTTTCGGTAAGCCCGGTCGAGCAGGCGCCAGCGGGCCTGGAGCATCCGTTCAACCCGAGCGATCAGCCGCGGCGGGCGGCGGTCGCGCCATGCGCCAGCAAGCAAGTTCCGAAGCCGGCGCGTCTGGCGCCGGAGTCGTGTAACGCTGGGCTGTTGGTTGATCACAGTCTGCATAACCCGATGCACTCCGTTCGACCTTTCGTACACCTACTAGACGTGCGAAGACCCCCTTTGGGTTCACCTTTATTGTCAGAGATTGTACGACACGTGTAGTAGATTCGCGGACGGACGCGGAACGCAGGCAATCCGCATCGACGGATGATCTCGGCTGGCGTGAAATGTGAACGGAAAATGTGAACGGATTCGGCCGTGGGGGCGCTTCAATCAGCCCCCTCAACCTATTCGGGCGGTCGGGAGAATCCGGTATTGACCATGGCGAGCCTTCGCATCAGACCGCAGTCGGCGAAGCGCTCGCTACACAAATGTCGGGCGTCGTGACATCTACGGTACAAACTTATAGCCGATGCTATGAACCGTTACGATGTGCCGGGGGTTCTTCGGGTCCGGTTCGATCTTACGCCGTAGGCTGACAATGTGGTTATCGACCGTGCGCGTCGCCGGAAAACCCTCCAATCCCCAGATCACATCCAAGAGCTTGTTGCGTTCGACGGGTTGTTCCGCGTTCTCAACGAGCATCTTGAGAATCTCCAGCTCGAAGTGCCCAAGTGGAAAGCGTTCGCTGCCTCGTTCGATTTTTCCCTTGATCAGATCAACGGTGGCTTCACCGATCCGAAGAACCCGCGACAATCCCTTGCCCGCGTCGGTGCGACGAAGCGCGGCTTTGACACGTGCGATCAGTTCGCGAATGCTGAATGGCTTGGTGATGTAGTCGTCGGCGCCGACCTCGAGGCCGCGCACCACGTCGATCTCCTGACTCTTCGCCGTGAGCATCAAGATGGGGATCGTAAACCCGGCTTCACGAATGCGCCGGCAGGCCTCCAATCCATCGACCTTGGGCATCATAATGTCCATGAGGATCAGATCGGGGCTTTCGCTGACGGCTGCGGCGATCGCCTGTTCCCCATCCTCGGCGACAACGACATCGTAGCCCTCGAACTGAAGGTTGTCGCGAAGTCCCGTGACCATGTCCTTTTCGTCGTCCGCAATCAAGATCCTTGCCATGGTGGCGTTCTCCTTCTTGGTCGACCGCTACATTTGATCGCCCTGGTCCACGACCGCCGACGCGACGGATGTGCTCGTTTCGATCTCGGGAACCGTACCGGGTTCCTCGCTCGGTAAGAATATGCGAAAAGTACTCCCTTTGACCAGCCTCGATTCGACATCGAGCGATCCGCCGTGGGCGTCGACGATATGCTTCACGAGGCTTAGCCCAAGACCGGCGCCCCCTTTTTCCCGCACCCGCCCGTCCGCCGAGCGGAAAAAACCCTCGAACAACCGCGCCCGGTCCTCCGGGCGAATGCCGAAACCACGATCGTGTACGGAAATCAACACCCCGGAACGGTTTCGCCGCGTATCGGTGGCTACATCCAGCGCGAGGTATCGCTCCTCACCGGAGTACTTGATCGCGTTGGTGATCAAATTGATAATCGCCTGGGCAACGGCGTCGCGGTCGGCTGGGACAATGGGCAGATTCGGCGCCACCGACAGGTGGTGCTCGAAGCCATGGTGTTCGAGCTGGGCTCGGTAGGTATTGTAGGTCTCGCGGACCACCTCGCCGATGGCCACAGGTTCGAGGATGTACGTTTTTCGCCCGGCTTCAATCCGCGAAAAATCGAGAATATTCTCGATCAGATTGGTCAACCGCGTACTCTCACGCGTAATGATGTCGTAGTACTCCTTGCGTTTCTCCTCGGACGTAATTCGCCCCGATTGCAACGTCTCGCCGAACATGTGAATCAGCGCAAGCGGCGTTTTCAGTTCATGAGACACGTCAGCCACAAAGTTGGACTTCATCTCCGCCAGCGCGATGTCACGCTGCACAACCCTACCCAAGACCCAAATGGACGCGAGCAGCACCGCCAACGCGAGCATGGTCGGCCCCAACGTGAGCAGCGTTTGCGTGAGCAACGCCCGTTTCTGTTCCTCAACGTAGGCCTCGGTCGGGTTGATCGACCAGGGGAGCAGCGCCCGAAACAGCGGCTGCGACCAGCGCCGATCGCTGTCTTGGTCACCGTAGACCAGCTCCAAGCTGGGGTGCGAAGAGAGAAGCGGATCAATCAAATCGTGCCGGAGTTGTTCACGATCGATCGAGACAGCCGCAACCACGTGCCGCCCGCGCGGGTCCGTCGTCTGGAGGCACGCGAACAACAACGATGAGTCATCGGACGTGTCATACACAATCGTGGGTTCGAAGCGATTGACTTGCTTGGGCACAGTGTCCATCGACAATCGCCGATGAAGCGCTTCCGGGCGCGGGTCGGGGGTTGATGACACGGGCGCGAGCAGGTGGGCGCCGTCTTCGTCCCAACTCAACAGGCCATCGACCCAGCTTGGGAATCTCTCCGGGATGGTCAGGGGTTGATCCGCGCCGCTATTGATGATCAAGACCACACCGCGTAGTACGTTGGCCACCTCGCGATCGAACCGGGAGTGCGCCTGCTCGACGATCAGACCCGCTTCCGCTTCCGATCTCGCCATTAGTCGGTCCGCATGCGAGCGGGCCTGTTGCATCGCCAGGAGAATCCCGACGGCGGCGAGCCCTAAGGCCAACACCACCATCCAAAGCCCGGCGATGCGCCGAACCAGCGAAGGACGTCCACGTTTTGACCGGGGTTGAAGCATGGATCTGTCGGGCTATCGAACGATCTGGTTTACCAATCCGGCACCGCCCGTTCGAGCCCGGCCCGGCGTGAAGTCACGCAACGTCTCGTCAACATGGAGTATATCCGAAAGAAGGCAGCCCGCTCCCCGGCGCTGCCTCGTGCTCGGTCACGACTCAAGTGACGGGTTCGTCCGAACCGAGCCGCGACCGTGAGGGAGCGTTTTCAAGCGGTCACTACTGGTTACCAAACGTTCGCTTGCTCATATTGGGCGCGGGTCGGTAAGCCCGTTTTTGGATATGTCGCGGAGCAGTAGCCTGGATGAATCACTACTTCGGTGCTATATTGCCACAAGTGCATGGATCACCGGGTCCGTGGGGTGTTTTTGCGAGGTTATTCCCAATGGCGACCGTTACGGTTGATCAAGTGCGAGACCAGCTTCGATCCGTTCAGGATCCGGAGCTGCATCGCGATATTGTTACGCTCAACATGGTCGGCGATATCTCGATCGACGGGCCGGCTGTGCATGTTCACATCGAGCTGACCACGCCGGCGTGCCCGCTCAAGGACGAAATCGGACGCGATGTCGAGCGGGCCATCGTTCAGCTTGACGGCATAGAGACCGTCAAGATCGAATGGAGCGCCAAGGTTCGTTCAAGTCGACCCGGCAACGCGACGCTTCCCGGTATCAAGAACATCGTAGCCGTCGGTGCGGGCAAGGGTGGCGTCGGCAAGAGCACTGCGGCTGTGCTTCTGGCGTATGGGTTGCGACGGTCCGGCGCCTCCGTCGGGCTTATGGACGCCGATGTGTATGGCCCGAGCATCCCCACCATGGTCGGGATCGAGGGCACACAGCCACAAGTCGGCGACAATATGATGATCCCGCCCGACGCCGGTGGTGTGAAGATTATGAGCATCGGATTCATGGTCGACCGCAACAAGCCGCTCATCTGGCGTGGCCCCATGACCGATGGCGTCGTCAAGCAATTCCTCAATCAGGTGGCGTGGGGAGAACTCGATTACCTTATTATTGATCTGCCGCCCGGCACCGGGGACGTGCCGCTAAGTCTCGCGCAGTCAATACCCATGACCGGTTCGGTGATCGTCTGTACACCCCAAGACATCGCTTTGCTCGACGCCCGCCGTGCGGTGAAAATGTTCGAGCAGCTCAATGTAGCCTGTCTAGGTATTATCGAAAACATGAGCTACTACCTGTGTCCGCAATGTGGCCATCGAGATGAACTGTTCGACCACGGCGGCGCCAAAGC
Source organism: Phycisphaerae bacterium (assembly GCA_029260075.1). GTDB lineage: Bacteria > Planctomycetota > Phycisphaerae > UBA1845 > UBA1845 > OFTM250. The sequence continues at coordinate 22,521 of JAJDDY010000022.1, read as the reverse complement.
GGCTGCCCAGGAATTGAACGTGCCCTTCCTCGGCGAAATCCCCCTCAACGCCCAAGTGCGTATGTTCGGAGATGGCGGTACGCCCGAAAAGATCTTCTCGGACACGGACGACCACGTACGTTGCGCCGTCGAACAAGTGGTGGCCAACACCGCCGGTCAGATCAGTATGAGAAGCGAGCAGCAGGTTTCGCCGACGCTTTCGATCGAGTAGTTGGCGCGCTGGACACGAACACTCCGTGCTCGCATCGGGTCGGCGTATCCGGTCACCCGTTTCGTAACGCGTTACATTGGATGTGACACCATCATGACACAATCGGAACGACTCGCCGAGCAGCTCGACGGCACGCGTGAGTGGACGCTCAAACTACTCGACGGACTCAGCCCCGACGACTGGTGCTTTCAACCCGCACCAGGCCTGCCGCACGCGCTCTGGCTCTGCGGACACCTGGCCGTCGCCCAACACCTGTTGGTCCACGTGCGCTGTCTCGGCGGCGCTTGCGTTGACGACTCATTCGCAAACCACTTTCCCATCGGCGCACCTGTCTTGTCGACTGTGGAACACGACTATCCCTCTGTGGATTCGGTACGCCGCTGTATGACCGAAACGCACGACAAGACCTGCGAAGCGATCCGGGGAATGAGCGACGAACTTTTGGCTGAGGCTTGCATGGGCGCGGAGGGTAAGACGCATCCGCACTACACGGACAAGTGCGGCGCTGTGTCGCATTGCAATCGCCACGAAGCCTTCCACGCCGGGCAACTTGCACTCATCCGCCGGCTGTTGGGCAAACCGTTCCTGCGATAACGCCGCGCATGCGTGAATTGATGGGTGGTTTGGCCAAGCGCCGCGCGGGCACGTGTGGCACCGGCTTCCAGCCGGTGATCCAATAGCGATTTTCTCCTCCTGGCTGGACTGGGTGGCCCATGGCTTTAGCCGTGGGGGAGTCGAATCGACGCCCGCGCGATCTGGCGGAGATGGCTCGCGACCGACGACGCGCAGCGAGGTGAACAAATTTGATCAGCGTCAACGTACTCTTCCTCGGCCCGGCCCAAGACTTCGCGGGCGTCGATTCTTGCACGTTTGAAATCGACGAACCCGCCACTGTGGAGTCAGTTCGTGCCGTGGTCATCGAGCGGTACCCGTCGCTGCACGCCGCGATGCCCTCCATTCGTTTGGCCGTCAATCAGCGCTTCGCCAAGGACGATACAGTCGTTTCTAACGGTGACGAGATCGCATTGATCCCGCCCGTTTCCGGCGGATCCCACGACGACGGCATGCTCGTCGATCTGGTCTCAGAGTCTATTGATCAAGCCGCCGTGCAACGCTTCGTCGCCGGCGATCCGTCACTCGGTGGTATCACCACGTTCGCCGGCGCGACGCGTAATGATGAGGATGCCGAGCACGGTCGTCTCGTCCGGCTGGACTACGAAGCCTACGAACCCATGGCAAAAACCCAGCTTCGTCGACTTGCGACAGAAGCGAAGGCTCGTTGGTCGGCCGGTCCTGTCGCGCTAATCCATCGTCTTGGATCGGTACCGCCGGCTGAAGTTTCCGTCTTGATCGCGGTGGCCTGTCCGCATCGCGCCGAGAGTTTCGAAGCTTGTCGCTGGCTGATCGACACGCTCAAACGGGACGTACCCATCTGGAAGAAAGACGTGTTCGAAGATGGGTTCGTGCGATGGGTGAAATCCGAGTTTGCAGAAACCCCGCAAAGTGAGGACGCGTAGTTATGCCAACCGTAACATCTTCTGAAGCACCGGCCGTTCGCAAACGCCGAGCCGGAAGAATCCTAACTCAGCTACGCAAGCTTTACCCCGATGCCGATTGCGCGCTCACGCACACCAACCCGTTCCAACTGTTGATCTCGACGATACTGTCAGCTCAGTCGACCGACGAAACGGTGAACAAGGTGGCGCCTGTGCTGTTCAAGAGATTCGGCACGCCCAAGAAACTGGCAGAAGCACCGACGGAGACCATCGAGTCCGTCATCCACGCCACGGGTTTCTTTCGACAGAAGACCAAGAGCATCCAAGGCGCGGCTCGTGCGATCGTTTCTGAATTCGGTGGCCAAGTGCCCGACAACATGGACGCGCTCGTCACCCTGCCGGGCGTCGCGCGAAAGACCGCGAACGTCGTCTTGGGCACCGCGTTCGGCAAGAATGAAGGCGTCGTCGTGGACACGCACATCGGTCGACTCGCCACAAGGCTGTCGCTGACCTGGACTTCGAAAGACAGCAAGGATGCGGTCAAGATCGAGCGTGACCTGATGGCTACCATCCCCCGCAAGGAATGGACGTTTATCGGACATGCTCTCATCTGGCACGGGCGGCGGGTTTGCGGAGCGCGCAAACCGGATTGTGCCGGTTGTTCGCTCGCCAAGAACTGCCCCTCAGCCAGCACCTTCGACCAAACCAACGCCCCTGCAAAATCGAAGAAACGCTGACGCTACACTGTAGAAGCGTGTTGTCAGGCGGAATGGGCGATAGTTCTGGGATGAGATTCGCGCGAATGCGCGTGCGAGAAGGAATTCACGCGCCCGCGATCTACCATCGATCCTAAACGGACCACCGGGGTCACCTGCGGAGCGTACCTCGCGCCAATCCTACTTTTCGTGCCGATTGGGCGCATGAATTCGATCACGATCGGTTATACTGCGTGTTTGAGGTGTTTGTCAGTTCACAGGCGGAGGTGTTTCTTCAACAGGCTGCTGTTGCTGCGCAACAGCCTAATGTTCGGGTTGTCGCCGCCCGTACCACCGGCGCCAGGCGCGCCGGTCAGAGCCCTCCGCGCTAGCGGTGGGACCGGTTCGCGGGCTGGCGCCCACGGCTCTGATACCGTCGCAAACCTGTAGACTTGGCTGTGACGGAGCCCCAGCCTCGTTTCGGGGCGGAGACCGATTGTGATGCAGATGTTTCTTCGGAACCGATCCTGGGTAGCAAGCGTCGCTGCGTTTATGCTCGCGGGCACGCACACCGTTCGCGCTCAGCAGGACGTCATCGTCGGTCACGTGCGCACCGTACAGCAGTTTGGCCGCGTGGGTTCGATCGGGACCGGAACCGTGGGTCTGGCCGCTTTCACGACGTCGTGCAACAAGGGCGATCAGCCAGCCGACTGGAACGCACTCCCGCAGATCGATCATCCGCTGATCTTGCTCAACATGTACCGTCTTCAGAACGTCGACGGCAGCGACCACTTCGAGCAGATCGGACTTTCCTGGGTCAAACATTCCTTCGCATCGCTCAACAACAACGAGTGCTCGTTCGGATGCGATTGCACCGGACCGGGCGGCTGTGCACAGAATGTTCTCGCGCCGGGCTGCTCCGACACCTACTCGGCCATCTTGTTTTCCCCTTGCGGCTTCAATCTCGGACCAGCCAGTCATCGTTCAGCCATTCATCCCTACACCGGGGCGATGGAGCCGGGCGGTAACATGGGTTCCGGCGGCGGGTGCAGCGTCAACTATCCGTCAGCCAACCATATCGGCCACGTACACACCGGTATATCCCATCGACTTCAAGTTCACGACGTCGATCTGAACCCCGCAGCCAACGCCGGCGCGCGCTATTTCATCGAGAGTCAGTACATCGTGCCCTCCGAGTTTACGTTCGCCGACGGAAGTCAATACAACAACGCCTCGCATAGCGAGATCGGCGTCATTGGTTTCGCCGGTGGGACGTTCACTTTTCAAAACGTGAGCGACACGTTCGCTGAATCACCAGCCGCCGAGAGTTGGCTTGACGCTTCGGTCACGCCCATCGATCCACAACTTCCGGATGACGGCAGGGCGGCGCTTTACTACAAGGCCACCGACATCGGCGGCGGGAATTGGCACTACGAGTACGCGCTGTACAACTCGAACCTTGCCGCCGCTCTTGGGTCGTTGATCATACCGACCCCGCCTGGCGTGGTGCTCACCAACGTCGAGTTTCACGCGCCAGACCAGCATGCTCCGGAGATCAACGCGGTGAACTACGACAACGACCCGTGGACGGTTACCGTCAATGTCGACACGAATGTTGCGTGGTCCACCGCAGCCTTCGCGAGCAACCCCACCGCCAACGCCGTGCGCTACGGAACGATGTACAGTTTTCGATTCGATGCGAACTCGCCGCCGCGGGCGGTCGATGCGACAGTGGGCATTTTCGAAATCAGCTCGTCGCTTCCGGTTGCCACGCTGGGACCAATGGCTGTGAACATTACCGACTGCAACGGGAACGGTGTGGATGACGCCATCGATCTCACCAACTGCGGCCCGACTGATCCCGCGTGCGCCGACTGCAACACCGACGACCTTCTCGATGAGTGCGACATTGCCGAGGGCATTAGTCCGGACTGCAACAGCAACGGCGTACCGGACGAATGCGACTTGAGTGTGGGAACCAGTAGCGACTGCATACCCAATGGTGTACCCGACGAATGTGAATGCGTCGCGTTGGCAAGGCCGCAACCTGAAGTCCAGGGCACGGACAAGAACCGATACCTATCCGTCGTTCCGGGTAACGCCGGTTGTCGCGTCGCACTGTGCGTCACGCCGATCGATCTTCCTCCGGGTTATGAAAGTCTAGTTGGTCAGCGGATGTGGGTCAGCGTACCGCAAGAGTTTTCAGAGCTTTCGGGCACGGTCTTTGCTTCGGACGCAATCGGCGGTGCAACTTGGTGGGGGGCTGCACTCCGTTGCACGCCGCAGTACATGAGTTGGGGTGCGATCGATGTCATTCACATCTACGATCCACTCATTGTTCCCGCAGGCGTGTACGAGGTGCAAGCGATCGAGGAGGGTTGCGATTCCGCCTTGTCGGGTTCGTTCACGGTGCCGCTGACGGTGGTGAACTCTCGGTGGGGCGATGTGGTTGGTTCGTTCGACGAGCCCAGTCAGCAATGGACGGCGCCGGATGGTAGTGTCAGCATCACATCGGATGTCGTCGCGGTGGTCGACAAGTTTCGAGGTCTGCCCGGAGCGCCGAACAAGACCCGCGCCGACGTCGAACCTGCCGCTCCGAATCAGCTTATCGACGTCACAGACTTCGTGCAGATCGTTGACGCATTCCAGGGCATTGCCTATCCCTTCGCCCCATCGGTACCATGCCCGGTCGCGGATTCGTCCCGGGGCATATTATATCCCCACGGAGTAGCAGCGAAGGCTCCATAACAGCCAGTTGGAAGAGTGTGGCACCGGCTTCCAGCCGGTGATCCATTGGCGATTTCTCCCTCTTGATCGGGACGAAGCCTATTGTCGCGGGCGGGTTCGCGCTGACGCGCTTGAATACCTGTATCGTTCAACAGTGTGGTAAACCAACCAAGCGCGTCGAATGCGTAGACTTTGCTCTACTGGCGTGACGACGTCGTGGCGCTCGGGTCGGCCACTTCGCAAAGTGTGCGCCAAGTCGCTTCGGCGCGATCGACCAGACCCATGTTCTGCAACGCCAGCGCAATGTGCGCGACGTAGTTGCGGTTGTGGGGTTCCTTAGCAGCTGCGAGCTCGAAACGCTCCAGCGCCAAGGTAAACTCATTCCGATCCGAAAAGAGCAGTCCGAGTTGGTAGTGCAGATCGACGGACTCGGAATCCAGTTGCAGCGCTTTGCGAAAACAGGCAATGGCTTCGTCGCTGCGTCCAGCCGCCTTCAGCGCCAGACCGAGCTTGGTGAGTGCTTTGAAGTACTGAGGATTGATAGCGACCGCTTGGTGAAACGATTCCGTCGCGCCCGCCAGATCGTTTTCGTGACGCAACAGCACACCCAACCGGTAGTGAAGATCGGCGTGGTCGGAGTGCTTTTGAATGGCCTGGCGCAGGTTGCCGATTTGTTGCTGAACGAAGGACGTGACCTCGGGCGGTAGCGGTCCAGCCGGCAACGCCGCCGTCGCGCTGGGCGATAGATATCGTTTCGCCTGTTCAGCCGCCGTAACGCTAAGTTGCAATCGCGCCGTCTCACCGAACAGCAGCGTGCCGTTGGGTTCAATCTCCGCCGCCATTTCGAACGTCGCCTGCGCGTCGTCGTGCTGACCGGCCGCCTGCTGGGCCACGCCAAGCCCGACGTAGGCGCTGAGGATTCGATCGTTGATTTCGATCGCCCGATTGAAATCGCCGGCCGCTTTGCGGAACTTCCCCTGGCGAAGTCGAGCCGCACCCATCTTGACGGCGGCTTCGAGGTAGTCCGGATCGAGCTGCACCGCCCGTTCATATGCGTCCGCAGACTGATCCGCACGCCCCAACTTCGTATAGAGGTCGCCGAGTTGCACGTGCTGGTCGGCGCACTCCGGGCGCTGGTCGATCAGTTCGCTCAAGATGCGTACCGCGTCGTCATACCGACCGGCCTCGACGCACGCACGCACGAGATCGTCCTGCGCATCCCAGTTGTCGGGCTCAAGGGCGATGACGTTTTCGTATTGCCGTATGGCTTCGTCGTAGCGCGCGGCGCGAAGGTAAAGATTCGCCAGCGCCAACCCGACGCTGAGATGCTCCGGTTCGCAGGCGCAAAGATATTCGTAGTGTTCGATGGCCTCATCCGTTTGATTGAGCTTGAGATGGATGGCCGCAAGGCGTTCATGGGCGTTGCGCAGACGCGGTGCGATTTCGAGGGCGTTGTGGTACGCTTCCCGAGCCTCTTTCGTGTCGCCCAGTTTTTCCAAACAGAAGCCCAGAGCGAACCAGGTAGGGGCGTCCGACTCTTGCTCAAGGGCAAGGCGAAGCTCGGACGTGGCGTCGTGCGTTCGCCCCAGTTCGTCCAGCGCACAAGTGAGGCCAAGTCGACTCTCGCGATCGGTTGGCTCTTGGGCGATCGCTTTCTGAAACGCCACCTGTGCGCTGTGGAACTGTCGATCCTTGAGCAAACGCACGCCCAAACGGTGGTGGGCGTCGGACGATGACGGGTCACGCGCGGCGCGTTCCTCAAGTTCCAATAGGGACGTAGCGTCGGGTTCGTCGAGGAACTCACGAAACGCGGCGCCAAGTTCAGCCAGGAGTCCGCGACCGAGGATTTCAAGCAGGTACGACATCAAACCACCAAGTATGAACCGGCGTTCCTCGCGATCAACTACCGGGGAAAGCCATGTTGTTCGTCAGAAAAACCAAGCTCGACGACGGCGCCGGAATTAGAGTAGGGATCAGATCGCAAGCGTTTCGAGCGCACGGCTCGCCGCTTCGTAGCCGTTGTTAAGCAGCAGGGCGCGACGATAGGCGCTGCGCGCACGTCCGACCTTCCCCTGCTTGCGATATAGGTTGCCGAGAATGTAGTGTACGTCGGCGAAGTCGCCGCCAGCTTCGACCGCCTGTTCCAACCGAGTCGTCGCGTCGGCCTCACGATCGGTCTGTTGATAGAGCTTGCCGAGTTCGATCAACGCCCGAACACACGTGGGGTCAATCGCCACAGCCTGCTCATGCTCGTCGATCGCGTCCTTCGATCGCCCGAGTCGGGTCAACAGACGGGCTCGTTGATGGTGAAGTTCGGCGCTCTCCGCGTGTGTTTCCAGGGCTTTCTCGAGCGCTCGGACAAGTATGACGTAGACCCGCTCGTCGAATTGATTCGCTGCGTCGCTGACAAAGGCATCTACGAATTCAGGTTCCGCGACCACCAGATAGGCAAGCGTCGCGAGCACGTCGTCGTCCGGACGATCGGCGGGGTCCTCCGGCATGGTCGCTCGAACCTGCACCGCGTGACCTTGCCGATGTGTCGCTTGCATCGCCTGCGCCAGCAACAACCCAATGCGCGGATCGTGCGGGCGGGTGGACTGGGCACGTTGCAAGTGGGCGACGGCTTCATCCGCCGCGTCGCGCAGTCCGCAACACATGGCCAGACTGACCATCGCTTCGGAATTCTTCGGGTCGATGTTCAAGGCTTGCGTGAAACGCAGCTCAGCCTCTTCGTTGCGATCGAGCGTCGTCAGGATCGTACCAAGCTGATAATGCAGCTCAGCACATTCGGTATCCTGGCGGATGGCCTCGCGCAGAACGTGAATCGCCTGCTTCGGTTGACCGGCCCCCGACAACGCCCACGCCTGACGTATCGCTGCCGTGACCGCGTGACGACTGTCGTTCGCCACGTCGCCCAGAACATCGGCAGCCTCTTGCAGATGTCCCTGACCGACTAAGCACGCGGACAACCGCATGGTCGCGGTATCGCCGCCGGAGCCGGATTCGATCGCTTTTTGAAACATAGCCGCCGCCGGCGCATAGACGCCCGCATTGAGCAGGCAGATGCCGCGTCGAAGTAGGTCGGACGTCTCAAAATAGTTCTTGATGATGGCCACGTGCGTCGCGTCGGACGCTGCGTCGTTGTGGTCTTGGTCGACCAGATGTTTCGCGTTGTTCATGATGAATCTACCAATCGTTGGGACGTACATAACCCGCGAAGATATATCGGTCGCGGATGTATCGAGGGTTACTACTGCGATGTCAGCGGTACACCGACGGCCGGGTGGCCCATGGCTTTGGCCGTGGGGGACTCGAATTGACGCCGGATTGGACTCTCCACCTTCTGAAAACGTGGCCAGTGCGGTCAGTTGCGACTCTCGAACAACGTGCTGGTAAACCAGTCGCCCGCGTCATCGCTGGATATTCCGATAACGTGTTCTGGCTGGGTGGCCCATGGCTTTAGCCTTGGGGGAGTCGAATCGACGCCGGACTTGACGTCCCACCTTCTGATGAAGTGGCCGACTGAGGTCAGTGACAACTCTTCAACGACGCTCCGGCCCAGCACCAGCCAACGTCATCGCGGGGGACAGAATCTTACGTGTAGCCCATGCCGGTACCGGCGATCTGCGGATACACTGCGACGTTGGCCGGAAGCCTTTGACCGAGTTGGAGTCCCTACCAACTGACGACGGACATTGCGGATGAATCACGCCATACTTGAAGTGGACGGCGCCGTCAGACGGTTCGGCAAGCGGATCGCGCTCGCTGGCGTCAGTCTGAATCTGGACTCGCGAAAGATCCTTGCGCTGGTCGGGCCGAACGGTTCGGGTAAGACCACACTCCTGAAAATCCTGGCCGGTTTCCTCAAGCCCACTTCGGGTTGCGTTCGTGTGTTCGGTATGGACCCGTTCGCGTTCCGTGCCAGGGTGATGGTCGACGCCCGCTTCGCCTTTGCTCCGCCCGCGTGGTATCCGCAGTTGACGGCGCGGGAGACATTGACGTTCTTGGTAGGTATCGGAAACGGTGCGGTTGATCGGACCGACCGGGCGCGAATCAGTCACGTGTTGGATTCCGTCGGATTGCTCGAGCGCGCCGACGATCGCGTCCGGGTGTTTTCGTTCGGTATGCGCCAGCGACTGGCGCTGGCCCAGGCGATTCTGCCCACGCCAAAACTACTCGTGCTCGACGAACCCACGGACGGATTGGACCCGCTGGCGATCCTCGAATTGCGCGCCGTGCTCCGCCGCCTGCGCGATGAACACGGCGTCGCCATACTTCTTTCAAGCCATTTGATGACCGAAGTCGAGCACCTTGTCGACACGATGGCCGTACTCCACGAGGGTAGTTTGATTTTCAACGGACCGCCGACGGAACTACTTCGCGACGGCCAGTGCCTGCGCTTGGCACTCGATGGGACGACCGACGTCGTTGCCCGAACCATCGCGCTTATGCGTGAAGAGGGTGTCGTCGTAGCCCATCAGGAAAACGGTTACGTCACCATGCCAGTGGGCTCGATAACGCTCGCCCACGCCGGAAAGCTCGCTGATCGTTGTGGTGCGGTGCTCAAAGAGTTTCACGAGCAACGGCCGACACTCGAAGCCGCCCTGCTCGATCGACTCCGCACGGCGCGCGAGCGACCGCCGAGCTCGAGCGGGTCCACCACCCCTTCGAGGACAGACGAATGTTGATGCGGTTCGAGATGTTGAAGTTGTCGCGGTCCGGTCGACCAGTCGTAGCGGCCGTCTCGCTCGCCCTTTTTCTCGTATTGATGCTCGTAGGTTTCTATACCTACGCACAAAACGAAACCGGTGGACAGGTCGACTTTCGCTACACGTTCGAGAATCGTTCCTACTTCAACGGCCTGACGTTCGCGATTTACGCCTTCTACTTCGGCGTCGCCATGCTACTGCCCGTATTCGCCGCTATCGAAGGCGGATCGCAGATCGCGGCAGAGACCGCCGCCGGAACGATCCACACCCTCCTCGCCCGTCCGCTTTCCAGACCCAAGATTTTTCTTACCAAGCTCGCCGTGGCGGTGATCTTTCTCGCGCTGGCGGTCGGGTTCTTCCTCCTCATCGCGCTACTAATAGGACTTCTGGCCGTCGGATGGGGCGATCTGAACCTATACCCCGGCGTGTTGCAGATGACGTCTCGACCGCAACATCTCACCCAAAGCGAAGCACTCGTAGCGTTTGCCATGGCCTGGCCGGCGGCGACCATCACCCTTCTCGCACCGTTGACGCTTAGCTTTCTCGTGTCGACGTGGGTTCGCAATCCGGTCAACGCGGTCGGTGTATCCGTCAGCGTATATCTGGTTCTCTACGTCATCGCCGAAGTGCATTTTTTTCGTGACCTCAGGCCGTTTCTGTTCACAAGCTATGGGTCGTATTGGCGCGGGCTCTTCCGCAGTGACGTCTACTGGCCGGGCGTGCTGCAAGACGCCTGCAAGTTGTTGGCCTTCTCAATGTTTTTTCTGGCGCTGGCCTATCGACGGTTCTCGCGCCGCGAGGAGACCTAGATCGTGTCGCGCACAACACACGTCGACGAGTACGCACTCTTCGCCCTGTCGGTCGTGTTCGCCACGATCGGTTTCGGTTGGTTCGATAGTTCGACCGATAGCTACACACCCGGTCCGCGCGATGCGTCGACCCTTCGCGTCGTAAGCTGGAACGTGGGCGGCAAGGGCGACGCCGCCGGTCAACCGTTGAGCGGCGCATGGATTCCGCATGTGGCCGAAACACTTCGTCAACTTGATCCCGACCTCGTGTTCCTACAGGAAATTCAAGGCCGTGTGCAGTTGTACTCGTTGCGAAAACACTTGGGCGAGGATTGGAAAGGATCGGTCGCACCGGGCGGTGACCGGCGCGTCGCCGTGTTGTTTCGCCATGGTACACTGCGCCGATGGCACCTGACCATGGGCAGCGATCGCAGCGCGATGGTCGTAGAGTTTCAAGCCGAAGGTTTCCCACCACTCGCAGCTATCGGTCTACACGCCAATGCGTTCTCGGCCAAGCGGCGTAACCGAGAGGTCGGACGCGCGCTTGAACATCTGCAAAGTCACACCGGTCCGACCGCCAAGCTACTCGCCGGCGATTTCAACCTCGATCTTGATCTGGGCAAACGCCGCGACCTGTTCTCGAACGACGACTACCTCGACGTCGAAACCTACAATTTTGTCACCGGCAAGTTTTTTGATGTGGGCGTGGGTACCGGATCAACGGCGGAACCGGATCGCCGCCTCGATTACATTTTCACCAACGCAGAACTGGCCGCCGAAAACGCGGGTCCGTGGAAGGGACAGCGCATCGACGCTATGGACCACGATCCGGTTATCGCCGACTTGCGTTTCATCGGTCGCTGATCCGTGTTCGTCACGGCGTTCCACACAAGGACCAGGGTTGTGGCCTGCTCACCAATAGTTGTTCGATGTGCTATGAGCATCTCAACCGCCCTCGTGGTGGCTGATGTATGGCTCCCGACACAAATTGGAAGAGGGTGAGACCCTGGTGCGGTGTTGTCCCGTGTGGCACCGGCTTCCAGCCGGTGATCCATAACCGGCCGTGCTGCAAGCCCGTACCACATTACGCCCCAATGGGCTATGATTAGTGGACCAACGCAATGCCTGAACGAAACAACAGGTCGCCGACGGAACTTGGAGTCGTGTCGGTACTTCGTAGGAGATTACGGTCATGGGTGTTCAAGACTTGGTGGCGTTAACCGTAGTAGCCGGTGCTGCGTGGTATGTAGCGCGCGTCTTCTATCGTATGGGCAAAGGGCGCGCCGGCTGTGGATGCGAAACGGACGGCAAGAAAAGCGCGTGCTCTGCCCAAGGCGCCGCAGCGCGAGCCGGCATCACGCGTGTCCCCCTCATTTCCACGGACCAAATCGGCAAACCCTATCAGGCGACGGACGACAAGAGTTCATAGCCAAGTGGGCATCGACGGCGTGGGAGCATGGATACGCCCATCGCGAACCGTCATCTGGCCGGCGAACGGACGGGCTTGACGCCCGGTGGTTTGGATCACCGGCTGGAAGCCGGTGCCACACAGCAAAACATCGCACAGTACGCTTCGCCTCTTCACGAACGACGATTCCGCGAGCGACCCACGAACCCCGCCCATGCGGCAACGCGTTCGCTTACCTTCCCGAGTGACCCGTGCCTGACGCGCCGCCCGTGCAATTGAATGCGAACAAACGCCATCGCACGACGATCGGTGTCAGCAAGTTCAGCCGCGAAGCGCCCACGAACCTCGGCATCACCGTTGATGGCGTTACGGATCTGCTCGGGCGTAATCACCGCGAACTGTTGAAGCCGACGGGCGATGCTGTCGTCCTCGTCGCATACACATAATCGCGTATGCGCGTCTTCAAGCGAGCGCATGGCCAAGGACCAGTCGGCGCGAGCCCGTTGACTTTCTTCCTGCCGAAGTGATCGATTCGAAGACGTGCGATCGGTGGAAGCCAGCGCGCGAAACGCCGCGACGAACGATAAGGTAACACGCGTGAGTGTCCGACGCGCCGCCAGCCACTGCACGTATGCTTCGGTCAGGTCCACCCGCTGCCGCGCGTTGTGCGCCGCAATTCGATAAGCGACGCCGGCAACGAGCGCACCGGCGGCAAGGGCCATAAGGGCGACCGTAAGGAGTAGACCGACGATTTCCGCCTGCGACATGGACGCTTCTCTCCTATCGCTTCACGCTGTCCTTAGTATACAGTATTGAGTCGGTCCGGCCTCAGAACGCTTGTGCAGTGGCGTTTCCGGCGTCGCCTGCGCCCAAGGCACGCTGTCGCCGCGCTGCATCCTCGGATACCATGATCGGCAGGTCCGATACACCGGACCCCTCGGCGACGACATCGCCCGATGGTCGGACATTCTTGGGGAGTACGTGAAGATGAAAACCGTTTTCGTAGTGGTATTGTTCTTAGTGGTGTTGACCCGACCCGTAACGGTTTCCGCCGAAGGCGGCGGTGATCGCCTGACCGGGCGTGCGTTCGCGACGAGGTCGGAAGTGATCGCGAGAAACGGTATGGCGGCTACGAGCCAACCGCTAGCGACGCAAGTCGCGATCGAAATCCTCAAACAAGGCGGTAGCGCCGTGGATGCAGCCATCGCCGCGAACGCCACGCTGGGTCTTATGGAACCCACCGGTAATGGCATGGGCGGCGACTTGTTCGCCATCGTTTGGGACGCCAAGACCAAGCAACTCCACGGCCTCAACGCCAGCGGACGAAGTCCGTATGGTTTGACGCTACAGCACTTCAAAGACAAAGGGATGACCTCAATCCCGGCGCACGGCCCGCTGCCCGTCACGGTACCGGGCTGTGTCGACGGCTGGTTCGAGCTGCACAAGAAATTCGGCAAGCTGCCCATGTCGCAGGTATTGGCGCCCGCCATTCGTTATGCGACGGAGGGTTTCCCCCTGTCGGAGCTGATTGCCTTCTACTGGAAGCACGGCAGTCGCGCGTTGCGCCAGCAACCTGGCTTCGCGAAAACAATGCTGCCAAGTGGTAAGGCCCCGAAGAAGGGCGACATTTTCAAGAATCCATATCTGGCCAACACGCTCACGATTCTCGGCCGCGATGGTCGCGACGCGTTCTATCGCGGTGAACTCGCTGACATCATGGTGTCATTCTGCGAGCGGGTCGGCTGCTTCCTGCGCCAACGAGACTTCGAAGACCACACTTCGACGTGGGTCCAGCCGGTTTCGACCAACTATCGCGGCTACGATGTGTGGGAACTTCCACCCAACGGACAAGGCATCGCCGCGTTGCAAATTCTCAACTTGATCGAGCCATTCGATATTAGCACGATGGGCCACAACTCGGCCGAATACCTGCACCTATTGGTCGAAGCCAAGAAAATTGCCTACGAAGATCGCGCCCGTTTCTACGCCGATCCGGATTTCTTCGACGTACCGGTGGCTGAACTCGTTTCAAAATCCTACGCGACCACACGGCGTAAGTTGTTCAATCCGAAACGGGCGTCGTCCCGCATCCCGGCCGGTGACCCGAAGCTGATCCACGGCGACACGATCTATCTGACTGTGGCCGACAAAGATCGAAACATGGTCTCGCTGATTCAGAGCAACTACCGAGGGTTCGGCTCGGGCTTGTCTCCCGACGGGTTGGGCTTCATCTTTCAAGATCGCGGACAGCTCTTCTCGCTCGAAGAGGGACACCCCAACGTCTACGAGCCACACAAACGCCCGTTCCACACGATCATCCCCGCGTTCGTCACCAAGGACGGGAAGCCGTGGATGAGCTTCGGCGTAATGGGCGGCGACATGCAGCCACAGGGGCACGTGCAGGTGCTCTGCAACATGATCGACTTCGGCATGAACGTGCAAGAAGCCGGCGACGCCGCACGATTCCACCACGTGGGTTCATCAGAGCCGACCGGCGAAGTCATGAAAGACGGCGGCACGCTCATGTTGGAGTCCGGCGTGTCGGTCGAGACAAAGCGCGGCCTGGCGCAGCGACGTCACCGAATCCGCTTCGGTTCGGGTGGATACGGCGGGTACCAAGCCATCCACTACGACGCAGAGCGCGACATTTACATCGGCGCGTCAGAGTCCCGAAAGGACGGGCAAGCGGCTGGGTATTGAAGAGGGGTGTCAGCGTTGGGTTGAGGAGTTGCGATTGATTTGCGTGCCCCACGTCTTCAGAAGCGTCGGGGTGGCCCATCTCTTCAGAGGTGCGGGACTCGAATCGATGCTGGATTCGAGTCCCCCAGGGCCAAAGCCATGGGCCACCCGATCCGTCATTCGACCGCTGACACAATGCTCTTGGTCCATCACGACTCAAGTGACAGGTTCGTCCGAACCGAGCCGCGACCGTGAGGGAGTGCTTTCAAGCTGTCACGACCGGCATTCAGACGTCCGCTTCCTAACGGGCGCGGCTCGGTAAGTCCGTCATTCGATGTGTGACAGAGCGCTAGTGCAGGGTCACACGCCCTTTTGTGGGTGTTGGGATTGGCTCATCGGTTCGTGCGGCATCAGAGCCGCGGGCGCCAGCCCGCGGACTGGTCCCACCGCTAGCGCGGTGGGCTCTGACCCGCGCGCCTGGTTCCGGTCGTGCGGGTTGCGACAACCCGAAGATTAAGGTGTGACGCTGCACTAGGCGTAGCTTCGTTCAATCCGATCACAAATGAGGTGATACGCCAGTTGGTGCGTTTCCTGAACGCGGTCCGATGCATCGTGGTCAGCCACCATACACAGGTCGCAAAGGTCGGCCGACTTGGCGCCACGCTGTCCGGTGAAACCAATGCGGAAGGCGCCGATGCGTTTCGCCGTGCTCATTGCGCTAAGCACATTTGGCGACGTACCCGAAACACTCAGCGACCAGACCATGTCCTTGGCGGTTACCAGGGCATCAACCTGCCGGGTGAAGACGTCCTCGAAGTTCAGATCGTTCGGAACAGCCGTCAAGATCGACGTGTCGGTGGTCAACGCGATGGCTGGTAGGGCTTTGCGATCTCGTTTGAACCGACCAACGAGTTCAGCCGCAATGTGCTGCGCGTCGGCTGCACTACCGCCGTTGCCCAACACGAAAAGCTTACCGCCTGCGGCAAAGCCCTCGACGATGCGATCGGCGATTCGTTCGAGCAGAGGAATGTGCTCGACCATCGCAGCCACAACGCGCTGATGGTCTTCGATCTGTGCTTTCATCGACTCGCTCAATTGCTCACTCCTTACCCGCCGCCGGCGCGGATGCGCTCGACCAAGCTCGTCGTACTATGTCCTTCGACAAGCGGAAGGAGCACGACGCGCCCGCCGGTCGATTCCACAAAGGCTTGCCCGACCACGCCTTGCTTGGCCCAGTCGCCGCCTTTAATCAATACGTCGGGCCGAACCCGCTCGATGAGCACCTGCGGATCAGGTTCTTCAAAACCCACGACGTAGTCCACGCACGCGAGCGCGCCAATGACACGGGCGCGATCCTCGAACCGATTCAGGGGCCTGTCCTTGCCTTTGTTCAGCGCACGTAAGGATGCGTCGCTGTTGAGTGCGACCACCAACACCGACGCCTCCTTTCGACAGCGCTGTAGCAGATCAACGTGTCCGACGTGCAGAATGTCGAAGCATCCGTTGGTCAGCGCGACGGTTTCGCCGCGATCGCGCTTCAGCGCCAGCTCAGCCACGAGTTCATCCACCGAGCGCAGCTTGCCCTCACGCATCTGCCGTTCGAGACGTAACTCAGCCAGGATTTCGTCGGTCGTGATCGGTACACAGCCAAACTTTTCAACCTCCAGACCGCCGGCCACGTTGGCCAAACGGGCGCTATCCTCCAGCGGCGCACCGACGGCAATGCCGGCTGCCAGTGATGCCAGGACGGCGTCACCGGCGCCAGTGTTGTCATAAACACTACGCGGCATTGTGGAAAGATGACGCCAATCGCGACCCTTTTCGACGAGCACGGAACCCTCGCGATCGACAGTCACCACGATAGCGCCCACGTCAAGCGTTTCGATAAGCCCCTGCGCTGCCTCAGCCACTTCCCCGATCGAGTCGTGACGCCGACCGGTGGCGACCGACAGTTCGTTGCGGTTCGGCGTGAGCAAATCAGCGTTGCGATATCGGTCGAAGTTTGAAAGACGTGCGGGGTCGACAAGCACGCGACGACCGGAGGATTTCGCGGCGCCGATAATGGCTTCGACGAGCGCGCGGGAAACCACGCCCTTGTCGTAGTCTTCAACACAGACCACATCGCACTCAGCCACCAGCGCTTGCGCTCGCGATTGAAGGGCGAGGGCTGTCTTCTCCGGCAGTGCGCTGGTGTCTTCTTCGTCCACGCGAAGGAGTTGCTGGCGGTGACGGTGCTGCGCCAAACCGATCAGCCGAGTCTTGGTTGTGGTCGGTCGACCGGATTCGGTCAGTACGCCCGACGCATCGACGCCCAGTTGTTCGAGAAACCCGCGTAGTGTTTCGCCATGGCGATCGTCGCCGACAATGCCACAGCAGACGACGCGACACCCCAGCGCTTGCAGGCAGGCAGCCACATTGGCGCTACCACCCACGGCTTCGTGACGCTCGACGGTGCGCAGGACGGGGACCGGCGCTTCAGGGCTTATGCGCTCCGCGTCACCGTACAGGTAGCGATCAAGAATCAGGTCACCCACGAGCAGGACGCGCCGCCCGGGGAACATGTCAACCCAATGCGAAAGATCATGATCCATGGTAGTGACTGCTGGACGGCATACGCCGACTGCGTGAACGATATCTTCGACGTTCGGCGACCGGCCTTCGACTTCGAGCTTTAGACCCTCGATCCTAGTGCTTTGTCACGACGCACGTGACAGATTCGTCCGATCCGATCCTCGACCGTGAGGGAGCGTTTTCACACTTTCACGACCGGCACTCAAGAGTCCGCTTCCTTACGGGCGCGGCTCGGTAAACCCGTCAATGGATCGCTGGCGGAGCACGAACTCACTAACGCGGCAAGCGCAAACGGACCGGAGCCCGTCGCCGGATGGTAATTGCGGTCAGAAGTAAACTCAAGGGTTGGCACAACCTAACCAGCGGTGATAGACGAGTCAGGTTGTTGGTTGCGATGGGAACGTCAGGCGAAAGTGGGCTCCGCCGTGCGTTGCGTGATGTCGGGCAGCCAGTTCCAGGCGTCCACCGAGCAGCGTCGCCCAGCTACGGGCCAGCGCGAGCCCGAGCCCGATTCCACCATGCGCAGCTGCGTCAGCTTTGTGTCCGCGCCGAAACGGCTTGAAAATCTTCCGAGCGTCGGATCGATCGATTCCCGCACCGGTATCAATCACGTCCAGGGCGATCTCTCCGTTGTCTCCACCCAACCGAACGAAGACCGAAGCGCTGTCGTGCCCGCGCGCATGGCGGCAGGCGTTGTTGACCAGGACGCCCGCAATGCGCGTCACTACATCCACATCGGTTCGTATGGAATGCGCCGGCGCAAGTGTGTTCTCCGTGTTGGCTTGGATGCCGTTCTCGTCACAGCGGCGCTGAAGGTCTTCGCCGATTCCGCCGAGCAGTGCGGTCCCTTCGATCGCGACCGGATTGAGCCGAACACGTTGGTTCTCTAAACGCGCGTATTCCAAGACACCTTCGACCAACGTCGACAGGCGCAGTGATTCGCGATTGAGCGTATCGAGGTATTCCTTTTGCGAATCTTCGGGTACGAGCCCCGCAGAGAGCATGTCCGAGTAGAGACGGAACGTGGTCAGCGGCGTGCGCAGCTCATGCGTAACGGCATACGCGAACTGCATGCGCCGCTCGGTTAGCGCCACCAGATTGCGCAGGCCAAAGGCCGCGACGCCGAGCGAGAGCAACGCCGCAAGCCACATCGTGATCAGCGTCGGTCGCACACTTCGCCAAGCAGCCGCAGTGGCCCCTCCGCGCACGTCGGGCACCTTGAGTCGCGCGGGGAAATTGAACATCAGTCCGGGTGTCGACTCGGCGGCTTCCGCGTCGACATCCAGAACCGGCAGCAGATCGGCAATAGGAAGCGGGTTTTCGACCGATGCGAGCAAGTCCGTTTTCAACGAAGGCCAGTCTCCGACAAACCCCTGATATTCGACGGCTGCGTTGCGGTGTACCTCTCGTACGAACACGAGTTTTTGGTGGGCGTCCGGGGCTTCGCCAAGCCAGAACGGATCGATGAACACATCCGGTTTGATTTCTTCGCTGTCGTCAGTGGGAAGAACAAGCTCACTGGCCACAGGCTCGCTCGCAAGCCGAGCACGCCGAGGTTCGGCCCGATCGATGCATGCGGGATCGGGAACGTACGCCAACTGCGAGTCGCGGAACGTCTTCTTTTGGTGGCGAAACGCCTCGCGAGTGCGCGGAGTTTTTCCGCCGATGTCGGTCGATCGTTGCGATGCGACTTGCGCCGGGCTTGTAAGTGGCGGGCAAACAAGCTCAGTATGCGTTCGACTACCATCGGCGCAAGCAGCGGCCACGCGCTCGTGAAGGTTCGCACCCGGCAAGACATTCCGAAGCCAGTCCCAGGTAAGTTGCCGACCTTGTTGGCGAGACAACGATCGGCCAGGGTCATCGATCGCAGCCATCGTGGCGGCGTTCGGAAAATTCGGCGAAGACAGGCGTCCTTGGGCATCGATATGGAAGAAGAACTCCATCCACTGCTTAGGAGGATCCACAGCCGCAAGCGGCGAAAGCAACGCCACTTCCTGGGCGTCAATCTCCAGACCGCCGGCTGAGAACGCCGCCACGGGACGGCGCTTGTAGATTGCGGAATAATGATCGTATGGTCGAGCGGTCTCGGTGTTGAGCGTAACAGCTAAGTGGCTGCTCATCTGTGTCACGGCGAGATTGATACGATTATCGCGCTTGGCGGTGACGTCCTTCTTCGCCAATTCAACACTCGAAACGGTTGCCCATGTCATACCGCCAAGCACGACCACGGCGATCAACCCAAACATCGAAGCCGCCGCCAGCTTGCTTCGGTGGGAACTCTTCACGATCCGTTCTCCTCGCTCGCGGATTCAACGTCGGTAACCACGTTGAGCTTCGGACCGAGCATGTAGCCCTTGCCGCGGACCGTGACGATCCATTCGTCCGGCGCATCGGTCGCATCACCGGCGAGCTTCTGTCGCAGACGGGTGATGTGCATATCGATCGCCCGCGTCTCAACGTGTCCATCGCGCAGACCCCAGACACACGCCAGCAATTCTTCGCGCGACACAGCCCGTCCGGCGTGTGCAGCCAATCGTTCCAGAATGTTCGCCTCCATCTCGGACAGCGCCACGCGCTCGCCACTATTGCGACAGACTTCGCGCCGAGCGCAATCGACCGTCGCTTCGGATCCGCAGATACGGACCGGCGGAGCAACACGTTCGGGGCTGCGACGAAGCACGGCGTCCACGCGGGCGAGCAACTCGCGCGCCGAAAACGGTTTGACCACATAGTCGTCAGCCCCACCACGTAATCCGCGTACCCGGTCGTCTTCCGATCCGCGTGCGGTCAGAATAATTACGGGGAGCGACGGATGCGTTTGGCGAAGTTCGGACAAGACGTCGAACCCATCCTTGCGCGGCAGCAGCAAGTCAAGCAGAACGAGATCAACGCCGCTGCGGCGGGCCTCGGTAAGCCCAAGCTCGCCGTCCGCAGCCTCCACCGGCTCGTGTCCACACGCTCGTAGCGCGTCGACAATGGCTCGGCGAATCGCGTCTTCATCCTCGACCACAACGATCGTTCGTCTTCTGGACATAGGGGCCGCCTACAATGAAATGTGCAACGCCGAAGGTCCGGCAACCCATGCCGAACCCGGTACACCATTCTATCATATTCGACCCCACCGGTCGCGGCGATCACACACATCCCCCGCCTAGTGAACCGGGCGTTACATACCGCCCGTACACGCTCCATCGCGCCACTGTTGTCGATTATTTATCCCCGATTCGAGTACAGCATTCCGCCTCGCGCGCAACCCTACCGTGGAGCGTGGGCGACGGGTTCCGATAGTTGCCGCGACTTGCTCCAGAAATGCAGGATCGCCGACATCGCCACCACCCCCGTAGCGTCAGCCAGCCAGTCCCAACGAGACATGGTTCGACCGAACAGCGGCTGAGTCCATTCGTCCAACGCGGCGTAGCATAGATAGACCGCGCCCCAAGTCAGCCAGAACCGGGCTGTTATGGAGGAGTTCGATTTACGGCGGTGTCGCCACCCCATCAGCACAAGAATCGAGAATATCGTGAAGTGGACCAACTTGTCGAAGTGCGGAATGGATGGGCCTTTGTGTTCGCCCACGGGCATGTGGGTCAAGACCAACATGGTCGACCAGTAACCGGCCCAAACCCAGCGCGTTAGTCGGTGCGGTCGCCCGGGGGCGTGTGGCTGTGCGGTCGACACGTCAGGAAACGCTTGAGATTTTGTCGGGTTGGCTCGCCTGAACGTCGGCCGTAATGCGAATGTGTCGGTAGGGATCCGGCGGGGCACTACCGGTCGGCGCGTGCGTTGTCGTTGTGGCGATCGGCGGTGATACGACCGGCTCGACGGTGGCCGGCTCCGGCTCAGCCGGTGTCGTCACGCGTTCTTTCGCCTTCTCTTTCGACGACGTCGCTACGGGGGCTGGCGCCGGCGGTACAACAGTCTTTTTGGTCCTCTCCCGCGGTGCAGCCGGTCGAGCGTGTTCACCGAATATTTCGATGGCGAGGCGCTCGTAGTCAATGGCGCCATTGCTCTTCGGGGCGTAGTCGAACACAGACTGTCCGAAGCTTGCGGACTCAGCCAGCTTGATGTTTCTACGAATGAATGTCTTGTAGACGCGTGCTTCTGCCCAGGCTACGTTCGTCCCTCGCGCGCCTTCAAGGAAGCCGGTCAGGTCTTCAACAACTTCACCCGCCAGCCGCGTCGTCGAGTCGTGCATGCACAGCGCGATACCCGCTACGGTAAGATTCGGGTTGATCCGCTGACGCACAAGTGTCACCGTCTGCTGAAGCAATCGCCCCAGCCCTTGCAGCGCCAAGAAGTGCGCCTGCAACGGAATGAGCACTTCGTTCATGGCGCAGAGTGCGTTGACGGTCAACACGCCAAGCGCCGGCGGGCAGTCGATCAGCATGAAGTCGAATCGATCGCTCACCGGTTCGAGGGCTTCGCGCAGCAACACTTCGCGCCCAGTCACGCTAACCAGCTCAGCCTCGGCGCCAGCCAGATCAATATCGGCGGGAAGAATGGAAAGGTGCTTGTCGACCTTGAGCAAGGCATCATCGACAGGCGACCCGGACGCGAGCACGTCGTAGATGCTTGGTTGGTCCTCGGCGAGTTCCATGCCGAAGTACAGCGAGAGGTGCGACTGCGGATCAAGATCGATCAGCAGCACCTTGGCCCCAGCCCGAGCGAGCGCCGCCCCAAGGTTGGCCGTCGTCGTAGTTTTTCCGACGCCCCCCTTTTGGTTGATGACTGCTATGCGTCTCTGCTCGATCACTGCCCTTCGTCGCATCGGAACTCCTCTCCCGAACGTGGGGCTCAGGCCCCTACCGGTTCGCATGGCTTCCTGCCTGCCGTCGACGGTCGCGAGTATAGGCGGTTTGGGCAAATAATGAAAACAATCCCCGTTTCCTCCGACGCTACATGGAACACGTTCCGTGGGCTTCCAGTTAAGTCAAGGTGTAGCACCCGCTCCCAGCCGGTGATCCATTGGCATTTTCTCGCGTCCCCGAATCCGACACCGAACCCATCACCGAACCCGTCACCGGTCGGCACCGGGAGTGCTCCTCGTGAGACAGGATACGAGCGTTATTCTACAGGTCGTTAGGGGAAAGTGGCACCGCCGCCACGATGCCCTGAAAGGGCAATCTACCTCAGCCCAGGGCGTCGCCCTCGTTGTTCTACACAAGTCCCGGCCCGGCGCGGGTTTCGGGGCCGAAGCGTATCCAAGACAGGGCGAAGTCGTGCATTCGTTGCAGGCC
>JAJDDY010000021.1 GCA_029260075.1 Phycisphaerae bacterium | reverse complement strand
CAGATCTTGCTGTCGTCGTGGGGCAACGCGGAGCGTGGAACGCATGGACCATTCCATCCCGCACATTCCGATGCGGCGAAGATCGCTTCCCACTTGCCGGTGTCGTCGGGGCTGTAGAGGATGACGCACTCTGCGGGTTTGCCGTCGCGGCCGGCGCGGCCGATCTCTTGATGATACGACTCCATCGACGACGGCATGGACGCGTGAATGATCCAGCGGATGTCTGGTTTGTCGATGCCCATTCCAAATGCAATGGTGGCGACCACGACATCGCGTTTCCCCGACATGAACGCACGCTGGACCGCTGTGCGTTCGTCGGCGTCCATGCCTGCGTGGTAGAAGCCCGCCTCGATCGAGTGGCTGCGGAGCATGGCGACGGTCTGCTCGGTCTCCCATCGCCGTGGGCAATAGATGATGCCGGACTGGCCGGGGCGATCGGCGATGAAGTCGAGGATTTGCTTGCTCTCGTTCACGCGACGGGTGACACGCAGGGTCAGGTTGGGGCGGTCGAAGTCGCCCACAAGAATCTCTGGGTTGTTCAGGGCGAGCGTATCGACGATGTCCTTCCGCACGCGCGGGGTGGCGGTGGCGGTGAAGGCTTGGATCGGCACGTTGGGGAACATGGTGCGCATCGCCGACAGCTGGGTGTACGCAGGCCGGAAGTCGTGGCCCCACTGGCTGATGCAATGGGCCTCGTCGATGACGATGTTGGACAGGCGTCCATCGGCATAGAGATCGCAGAGCAGGCCGCCGATGAAGGACGGATCGGTGGCACGCTCCGGAGAGACGTAGAGCAGTTCGATCGCCGAGGTTCCGAACGCCTGCTGCTCGCCGCGCCTTACGCAATCGAGCAGGTAGTCCTGTTCGTGGCTGCGCATGGTGCTGTTGAGGAATCCGGCCAGGATTCGACGACGGAGCAATTGCCGGAAAATGCCGCGACTGTTGAACGACTCGACCTGGTCGTGCATGAGCGCAATCAGCGGGGACACAACCACGGTCACGCCGTACGTGAACGGCGTCGGTGCCTGATAACAGAAGCTCTTGCCGCTACCAGTGGGCATGACCGAAAGCAGATCACGGTGCTGAAGCACGGCGAGCGTGGCCTCACGCTGCAGCGGGCGGTATTGATCGAACTTCCATTCGCTGCGCAAGCAGTCGAAGAACGCATCCTCGTCGGCGAGGTCGAATGCTACGGACGGTTGTCGCACGCTGTTCGTCATTGGTCGCTGTCCTCTATACGCTGACGCGCCTGCTGGTCGCGTCTGGCGTGCATGGTCTTGAGTACCGCGATGACCTGGCCGCCGCGTTCGGCGGTGGCGAGCTGTCGAGCGGTGATCACGTCGAAATTCTTTTCGAGCCACTGGCCGGCGGCTTCGGTGTTGCCGTTGAAATAGTCGATCGACAGGCGGTCGATCTGCTCGACCTGGTCGTTGCTGATGATCCGCGTGGCGCTGGACTTGCTCCGGCGCTTGTAGGTGCCGGGCTTCTTGCCGGGCGGGTTCGCCAGGTCGCTGCCCGAGTAGTGCTTGATCCATTCGGATGCCTGCGCTGCGGACAACTTACTGATCGATCCGCCAACCGCCTTGCGAATCTCATTGAGCTCAAGGCCCGTGCGCTTGCCGACGATGACCAGCGTCGTGCGCTGCTTGGCGGTGCTGCTGCCGGGTTTGGTGTTGAGTGACGCCATCAGTTGTCCCCCACGAATGCGTTCAGGCCGATGTGTTGGCCCTGATCTCTGTGGTAGGAAAGGTAAAAGTCCGGCGTCATGATGGCGCCAAGGCGCAACTGGAACACGGGCCGGCCGTCGTCGTCCCTGCCGAGGTAGCGCTGGTCGACGCCGGGCGGCCAAGGGGCTTTGGCCTTGTTGCGGTTTCGGTTGAGCCACTGTTTGAACGGTTGCATCCGTGCAACTCCTAATTACGCAGTCCGTGCGGCTGGTGCGTGACGACTGCGGATGTCCTCGAGCATGCCGGGATCGTGCATCAACTCCGATTCGAGTTTGCGCAGCAGCGCTGCGGTAATCGTTACCGTAGACGTAGGGCCGAGGTTGCGTTGCGCGCGCTCGACCGGTACGGCGATCTTCATCAGTCCGGCGCAGCGGCGCAGTGACCCGTGGCCGAGCATGTTGGCAACGTCTTGCAGGTACGCCTGGGCGTCGAGGTGGAGCTTGATATTGCCAGCCTCGAACAGCCTGCGAATCTCACCCACGGTGAATAGCGGGTTCCTGCCGCCGGGCATCTTGTCATACCCCTTGGTCACATCGCGTATGTATCCGAAGCGGCTGTATAACTGGCCGTGATCCTGGTCGCTATCCCGTCGAATGCGTTCGATCAGGTCTATGGTGCACAGGAACAATATGGGCACGCCGCATTCGTCGTGTACGTCGCGCAGAAACTCCAAGGCACCATCGCTGATGCGATGGGCCTCGTCGATGATGATGAGGCGGTTGCTGCTACGCAGGCGATCAAATATGCGCTCGTCGAACGACATACCCGAATCATGAGTTTTTTTCTTGCTGGCGGCTCCTAAGCGCAGGCGGTTGGCCAGCACGCGGCGTACGGCGACCATGGACGTGGTGCCCGCGCTGAGCCGAATGTAGACCGCGCCAGGGAACTTCTCGGCCAGGACGTGAGCGACCATAGTCTTGCCGATTCCGGTAGGCCCGTGGGCTGCGGCCATTGTTGATAGCTGCGATGCCTTCTCCGCGCACGCGAGAATACGCTTGGCTACACGGGTTTCGACGAACTTGCTTTCTGGTTTGCTCTGTCGGCGACGGGCGTCCACCTCCATCCAATTATTGAGCTCCCGAAGGTGATCATCGAGGCTGCCGTGTCTGTACTTGCCGCGCAGTATGGCGCTGATATTGGCCTCGCCGACCTGGGGCACCTGTTTCGCCAGAGCGTTCTGGAAGATCGCGTGCTTGGCTAAGTAGGCCTTGATCGTGGCGACTACCTCGAGCTGCTGTTTGGTTGTGAGTGGTCCTTCGTTGGGGAGCATCCGTGCCACCAATAGTTTGCGACCTTCCTGTTCCATCAGGTGGTCTAGGTCGGGCGTCTGGTTATCCGTCGTCATCGCCGGTCTCCATGGGCACCGCGTCGATCGTGTCGAGATCGAGGTTGGCGTATGGGTCCGACGATCCTTCGTCCTGTGTATGCCTGGACAAATCCATGTCCGAAAGCAAATCATCATCGCCCGCGTCGCATTCGTCGGGTGATATGTTGATCGCGCTGAGATCGAGACCGGCGTATTCGCCTTCGTCGATCGTTTTGGTGCTTGATTGAACGGTGTTCGACACCGATTCGAAGCCTGTTCGAACCAGGGCGATGTCGGGCGGCTTGGCGTCGGTGCCGGTGGCGCGCAGCTCGGCGAGTTCGTGCTGTTTCATCGCCCGTATCTCGTCGGCGGCGTTGCGGATACGCTTGGGCTGCTGGGCGGCGGCGCGATTGAAATCCTTGCGGCGCCGCTGGATTTCACGGATGGCCTCGGAAAGCTCCTCGATCGACGTGTTGGCGGCGATCTTCTCATTGGCTTGCAGTCGCCCGAGGAATCGGCGCTTCTCGCCGTCGACCGCGTAGGCGCAGACGAAGGAAACGTCGGCCGGGTCGAGCGTAACCAATACGTCGCGACCGCCCTTTCCACGCAACGCAACGGCTCCGGCGCCGTAGACCATGTTCTGACCACGTACTTTCAGTGACACACCATTGGCATGCACGCGGTAGACGCCGCGTGATTGCATGAGTGCGGTGAGTTCGCTCTCGACGGCGCGACGCAGTGACGTGGCGGTGTTCCACACGGCCTGCGGCGCCAGGTCGTCGTGGGCTGAATGTTCGCTGAGGTTATAGAGCTCGATAGCGTCGGCGATGCGACGACGCGTCTCGTCCATGTCGGGGATGTCCGCCTCGGAAAGGACACTGGTGTCCTTGAGCATGTCGGCCAAGCTTTCCGGGCGGGACTGCGGTTTGTTGCCGCAATAGGTGCGGAACGTCTTGGAGCAGTGGTCTTGGAAGGTGCGGTACCATCGCTCCATTATGGCCTTGGACTGCGGCGAGTGGGCGATGGCCTCGATCACTTTGATGCGGAGCTCACCGCAGATGCCGCGCCAGACGATGTCCGAGCGATGACGTAGTTGGTCGCGCCATGTCGGGCCGTACTCCTTACGGTATTGGCGCCGCTCCTTCTTGGTGTAGCCGACAAAAAGCTTGCTCGTGAAATCCTTGCCCTGGTCGATGTGGATGCTTGCGGGCACGGCACGGTCACGACAGGCCATGCGCATACACGCGATGATGGCGTCGGTGTGCGGTGTTACTCCGACGTGGTGGCCGACGATCACGCGACTTCGGGCGTCGATGGCG
>JAJDDY010000003.1 GCA_029260075.1 Phycisphaerae bacterium | reverse complement strand
GGGGTTTTTTGGTGTGGTGGGTGGCCCAGGGGTTTTGGGGGGGGGGTATTCTATCCGGGGGCCTATCCTCCCCCCCCACCAAAAAGCCCTGGGCCCACCCAACTACGGGTAGCGCGAAATGAGATTGGGAAGACGCTAAAGGAACACCGGCTCGAAGCCGGGGCCACACT
This sequence comes from Phycisphaerae bacterium, assembly GCA_029260075.1. Lineage (GTDB taxonomy): Bacteria > Planctomycetota > Phycisphaerae > UBA1845 > UBA1845 > OFTM250. The sequence continues at coordinate 14,236 of JAJDDY010000003.1, read as the reverse complement.
CGGATCACAGGCTCGAAACCAATAGTTCGCTTGGGTACATACTCTTGAGCGATTGCCAAACTTGGATAACTACTCCCTTAAGTGCCACACTTACAGCACGGTCTGGCGACGTGTGCCACACATTTTCGACAGCTGGCTAGACATCTTCGGCGAGTTGTTGATATAGCTCGTCGAGTTCGTCGACCATGCGTTTCCAGTTGAACATGGCCATGCATCGTACACGTCCGGTTTGACCGAGTCGCGCACGTAGATCACGATCGCGAGCGAGCTTGACTATGGCGGTTGACATCGCATCCGTATCGCCAAGCGGGACGCAAATGCCGGTCTCGTCGGTGGTGACGACCTCTGGGGCGCCGTCGTTATCAAACGTGATGGCCGGGACTTCGCAAATCAATCCTTGAACCACGGCGCGAGGCAACCCCTCCCACTTCGAGGCGTGCAGAAGTATGTCAAAGCCGTTGATCTGCGGTCCGACTTGGTCCGGATCGATCAGTCCAAGGAAATGCACGCGCCGGCGAAGACCGATCGCGTCCAAGCGCTGTTCGTATTGGGTGCGGTGCGCCCCATCACCAATCCACACGAATCGCAGCTTGGGCTCCTTGGCGATGGCGGCGGGCATGGCTTCGATGATTTCTTCGTAGCCTTTGTTGTGGAACAACCGGGCGATCGTGCCCACGACAATGTCGTCGTCCTCGATTCCCCACGCTCGCCGAGCGCGACCCCGTGCAAATGCGTCGGGCTCAAAGCGGTTCGTCTCCATGCCGGAGTAGATCTTCGTGAACTTTCCGCGCGGGGCGAGCTCGGCTGCGACGGCTTGATCGATCATCGCGTCCGCCACAGTGACTATTTTGTGGCACCGCTTCGCCGCACGACGTTCCACCCATCTGTACAACATTCGCACCGCCGGAGTTTGCGTTCGGTTGAAGCTCATGCCGTGGATCGTGTGGACGATGACGCCGACGTCGGCGCGTGACGCCGCCGCCCGCCCGAGGATGCCTGCTTTGCTGCTGTGCGTGTGAACCACGTCGGGGTCAAGACGTCGTAACAGATGAACCAGCTTGCAATAGGCGAGCACCTCTCCCAAGGGGCGAACCGCTCGATGCAACGCCGGAACTTGGATCAAATTGCATCCCGATTCACGGGCTTGGTCCCAGAGCGATCCTTCCGGCCCGGTCTCCGGCCCTGCAATCAACGTGACTTCATGCCCCTTGTCGACCAATCCTCGGCAGGTGAGAACAGTGTTCTCCTGCGCGCCGCCGATGATCAGCCGAGTGATAATGTGGCAAATGTGCATACGTTAACGACTTTGTCCTACCGCCGGCTGCGTAAGCGAATTCTCGATTCCCGGCCATTGTCGTTCAAGGCAGCGGGCGAGTTGAACGACGCGGACCGTCGAGCCTTCAGCCGAAAGGCGGCCGGGATCCACCTTACCCTTCGCGTACCACAGTCTTACAACGTGTGTGAAAAGCCTCTTGCCGAACCGCGCCCGTGAGGAAGCGATCCGGGCTCGCAGGTGAAAACCGCTTCCTTACGGTCGCGGCTCGGTTCGTCGCAAGCCCTCTAACACGTCTTCTCACACACAGTCTTAGGTCAGACCCGCGTGTCCCTTCACATGAGCAGTCGGATCGACATCGCCCTGCTTGTCGATTATTGTCAACTCGCCGGTTACGTGGCCACCGTAATTGTATGATCGATGGTCGTTTTGGTCCGATCGTTTTTTGACTCTGTTGTACCAAGGAGACGCTTTATGATACTTCGGCTATCGCGATTCGTTATACCCACGGCTTTGGCCATATCCGTCTTGTCGTCCGCTTCCGGCTGCGCGGAACGGGTTTCCAACACCAACGCGTCGGATGGACGCCCCGGCGCTCGCGTCGCCGCATACCGGCCTGTCCCCGGCCCCGCGCCGATCGATCTTACGCCGGAACAGTATATCTCCCACATAACGTTCCTTGCGCATGACGCACTCGGCGGCCGCGGAACCGGATCGGACGGCATCGACATCGCCGCCGGATACATAGCCGGTCAGTTCGCCGCCGCCGGCCTGAATCCGGGCGGCGCGGACGGCACGTTCTTTCAGCCGTTCCAGATCGACCGCGGTCCCAAACTCGGCGACGACAACCGCCTCGACATCGAAGGCGTCGATGCGTCTCCCAAGATCTTGACCGACTACACGCCGTTCGGGTTTTCTACCGAGGGTGACTTCTCTGGCAACGTATCGTTCGTGGGCTATGGTATCACAGCCCCAAGCTCTGGGCGAGATGACTACGCCGGCATCGACGTCACGAATCAAGTCGTCTTGATGCTTCGACGTCAACCGCCTGATATTGACGCCGACGACAATACGAACCACGCCACGTTCGAGCATAAAGCGAAGCTTGCTCTTGAGCATGGTGCGTCGGCTGTCATGATTGTCAATCAAGATCCCGGCGAAGATGGCGTGGACGGGTTGATGCGGTTCCGATCGCGCGGTGACGAGTATGGCCTACCGGTGTTGCATGTAAAACGGGGATTGGCCGACGCCATGCTGTCGGCCGGCGGACTTCCGTCGATCACGGAACTCCAGACAAAGATTGATGCGAGCCACGACCCTGTCTCGGCTTCAGTGAAGGGCGTTCACATCAGCGGGACCGTGGGGTTTGAAGCGAATGAGCTCGAAGCGCGCAACGTCATCGGCGTGCTGCCCGGTATGGGTTCTCGCAAGGATGAGTACGTCGTCATCGGAGGCCACTACGACCACCTCGGGGATACCGGGGGTCGAATCCACAACGGGGCCGACGACAACGCCTCTGGCACCGCCGGCGTGATTGAGACATGTCGCGCGCTCGCAAAGCTTTCGTACCGCGATCGTAGTGTCATCTGCATGGCGTTCACCGGCGAAGAGATGGGTCTCCTGGGCAGTCGCCACTATGTGGAAAAACCCACCGTCGATATCGAATCGATCGTCGCGATGATCAACATGGATATGATCGGGCGGGTAACGCCGGACGACGAGGCCAATCGGTTGGGCATTCAGGGGCTCGGCACGGGCGACACCTTCCATGAGATTATCAACCGCCGGACGGACGAACTGGGTATTCCGTTCATTCCCGACGAGAGCGCAAAGGGCCCGAGCGATCACGACTCGTTCTATCGAAAAGGCGTGCCGTCAATCTTCTTCTTTACCGGCGTTCACGAAGACTACCACCAACCGGGTGATGACGTGGAGAAGATCAACGCGGAAGGCGCCGCGCAGATTGTCGACTTGGTCTACCGTATTGCAGTAGACCTAATCAACGGCGGCGAGGCGCCGAAATATGTCGAGGTGGATGAGCGTGCGAAAATCTTTCGCGGTACGGGATCGCCAGGGGGACCGGGTCGCGCTGGGGGTGTCGTGATGGGCATTATGCCGTCTCGATCGGATGATTCCGAACTGGCGGGTTGGCGTGTGGATCGAGTATTACCTGATGGCGGTGCCGCCAAAGCAGGCATGAAAGACGGCGATCGCATCTTGAGTATCGGCGGCCAGACCGTGAACGGTTTTCGTGAATACCGCCAGGCCACACGCGAAAAGAAACCCGGCGATGTGGTTGCGGTTGTGGTCAAGCGCGGCCGGGATGAACTGACGTTGGAAGTCACGCTCCGTGCGCGTGGTGGTTGAGTACGCCACGAACGGCGGGTGGTCGGCGCGCCCAAACAGCGTGTCGAACAATGCCGGTACTCGTGTGCGCCGCTTCAAATCCGCCGACGACGGTCGGGCGCGCCGTCAAAGGGAGAAAACGAAATCGGATCACCGGCTGGAAGCCGGTGCCGCACTTGGTCACTATTGCAGCGTCACATCTAAATCGGGTTGTCGCAACCCGCACGACCGGAACCACGCGCGCGGGTCAGAGCCCACCGCGCTAGCGGTGGGACCGGTCCGCGGGCTGGCGCCCGAGGCTCTGATACCGCACGAACCGACGAGCCAATCCCAAAACCCACAAGAGGACGTGCGACCCTGCACTAGGCTCTGTCACACATCGATTGAAGAGCGTACCGAGCCGCAACCGTAAGGAAGCGGACGTTCGAAAGTCGGTGGCGACAGCTTGAAAACACTCCCTCACGGTCGCGGCTCGGATCGGACCAACCCATCACTTGAGTCGTGACAGAGCACTAGGGTATTACCCGCGCAGTGCCCAGCGCAACATCTCGCCGAACTTGGCGCCTTTGCCCTGCATGAGCATGCCCACGCGGAAGATGCGACCGGCCACGAAGACGAATAGCAACGTGGTCAAGGCGACGAGCACGACGCCGAGCAGTGGTTGCCACGTGGGTACACCCGGCGGGATGGACTGTCGCATGAGCATCAGCGTAGGTGTGGCTGGCGGAATCAGCGATACGATTACGGCGAACGTGGCGCTGGGGGCCTTGAGCACGGCCATCCACACGAACATCGGCGACACCACGACCAACATTACGGGCATGAGCATGCTTTGAGATTCTTTCATGTCGCTGCATGCCGCGCCGACCGCGATGAACAGCGATCCGAACATGAACACGGCGAGGCATTGGTAGAGCAAGAACCACCAGAGAAGATGCGTCGGAAAGAGGGACGCATAGCCGGCGTACGCGACGGCTGCGTAAGCGCCGGCGAGATATACGGTCGAGATGGTGAGTGAAACACCCACCGTACCTATGAGCTTGCCCAACATGAGTTGAAAAGGCGGAACCGATCCGAGAAGCACTTCGGCGATACGCTGCATTTTTTCTTCGAGCACGCTGTTGACCAACGGGCTGGCGCCGACCATTACGACCATGAACATCAGCATCATAAGACCGAAGGGGATCGCAAAACTTGCAGCGCGGTTGGTCGTCCTACCTTCGACAATGGCGCCGGATGCATCCTTGGTCACGAGATCGCGGTCCTGCCGTCTGACTTCCTCGCTCGCTTTTGCCACGACGCTAGGGTCAATACCCTCACGATCAAACCGGATTTCCCGTACGGTGTCGTTCACCGTTGTACGTAGCCATGTAGGCAGCGCTCGGTAGGTGGGGCTATTGGAGTAGTAATAAAGTTGTCCGGCGCCGTCGATGACACTGGGCTCAATGATAGCGAACGCGAACAATTCTTTGTTTCGTATTTGCTCGGAGAGTTCAAACTTGAGTTCGTCGACGGCATCGGCCGGTGGATCGAGGGTTTTGATTTCAAACGCGGGTTTGATCTGCGCCCCTTTGATCTGCACCCCATTGCGCTCTTCGGCCTTGGCAAAGATGTCCTCGGTGTTTCGTTTGTTGGCCGCCGTCTCGATGGCCCCATGCAGTTCCCCCGTTTGATCGATAATCGCGATTCCGCGAGAAGAGATATCTTCCTTGTCTTTCAAGAGGAGCTGTACCGCGATGCTCCCGCCCATCATGACGGGCATGGCCACGAGCGTAATGATGAACGCCTTGGTACGTACCGACGCCTGAAACTCACGAACCGCGATGACCAATACCTTACGCATGGAGTGCCTCCTGCTTAACGGACTCTTCGATGGCGACCCGCGCCTCCGGTCCGGCGATTCGAACAAAAATATCGTGAAGGGACGGACGGGCGAGCTCGAAGTGTTCCACGCGCCCGCGCTGCATGAGCGCGGCCAACAATTCCTGCGTATCGGTCTCCGGTTTGACCCGAAGCTCCTGAAGCTGACCGAAATCCATCACGCTTTCGACACCGCCGAGGTTTCCAAGTTTGCCGTTGTCGCCATCAATCTTGACGCGGATGGTATCGCTCGCGTACTGATCCTTGATGTCGGCGAGCGTGCCATCGAGCACCTTACGCCCCTGAAAGATCATGAATACGTAGTCGCACATTTGTTCAGCGACCCCCATATCGTGCGTCGAAAAGATGATCGACGTGCCCTGGCGGCGAAGATCGAGCACCGCATCGCGGAGTACGTTCAGGTTTACCGGGTCGAGCCCGGAAAAAGGCTCGTCGAGAATGACCAAGTCGGGCTTGGCAATGACGGCCGAGATGAACTGGATTTTTTGGGACATGCCCTTCGACAGCGTCTCTACTTTCTTGTCGGCCCAGTCGCTTAGCCCCATGCGCTCAAGCCATTCGTCGGCTGCAGCCTTGGTGTTGCGCACGCCTTTGAGTTCCGCATAGAAAGCGAGTATTTCACGCACTTTCATTTTCTTATATAGGCCTCGCTCTTCGGGAAGGTAGCCGATTCGGTCGTGGGCGGCGCCGTAGTCGTCTTCGCCAAGAACGCGGATGGACCCGGCGCCGGGGTCGGGATGGTAGATGCGCATGATCATGCGCAACGTTGTGGTCTTTCCGGAGCCGTTGGGCCCGATGAAACCGTATACACAGCCTTCGGGCACGGCGAGCGAAAGATCGTCGACGGCGCGAAAGTCGCCGAAACTCTTGGTGACGTTCTGAAGTTCAATCACATTCATGGTGCAAACATATCAATAGAAAACAGTGTGGGTCAGGGTTAGTCGCGGTCTGCATGTAACGCTCTTGCCCTTGAGCGACATTGGCGGGTGACGCACCCAACCATGAAGAGCGTGCATCATACATGGCATTGTTGCACGAGACAAGTGTTGGTTCTTGTTGCGCAGCGCCGTCCGTTTTCGACAAACCGCGCAGCGTACTAAGTTGTGTATGCGATCGCGTGGCGCCGAACAATTCGCGCCAAGTCTGCATGCGTAGGTACGAACATCCTTGCAACACGCGCTACTGAAAAGATGCACAAGAAGGACCGTTGCGAACCGAGCCGCGACCGTCAGGGAGTGGTTTCCCCCTAGCAGGGTGTTGAACAATCCAGGTATTCAAGCCCGCCGCCGAGAACTCGCGCGTGATGACGTGCTGCGTTGCCATCAAGAGGACGAAATCGCAAATGGATCACCGGCTGGAAGCCGGTGCCAAACTTTGTCAACAGGCTGCCCTAGTGCATAGCCACTCTTGAACGTTCGGGTTCGCGTGATTCGCATCCTTACGCGCACGGCTCGGAAAGGACGAACGAAACCCGCAAGTTTGGAGTTGGTGATGCACTAGCGGGTGAACCGCTTCCTTACGATCGCGGCTCCGAAAGATGCCTTGCCAACGCCCTCTTGGGTCGAGCGCCGAGCATCCAACCGCCGACCGATGAGCGATCCCAATTCCAGTCGATCGCTTCTATGGGTTGGTCTTTCCGCGCAAACACGAGCATGATCGGATTGCCGCTGCGATCGTGATAATCGACGCCGACCGCTTCACCATAGTACTTTCGCAACAGTTGATGCCAAGCAGGAAATGGTTTTTCGTCGAACAGCACGATGATTACACGGGGCAAGTGTTGCGTGAGTTCGTCGATCAAGCGTTGTCGACGCAAGTCGATACCGTCATATCCGGATTGAATCCCGGTGATCATCGTGAAGCTCGAAGCGCAGCGTCGATTCGCGTAGTAGTAAATCTGCGTGTCATTTCCGTAAACGAAAACCTCGTCGCCCGGGTTTGTTACGCGCTGGACGTTTTGACCCTGCGCCCGGCCCCAGAAGTCACGAGAGTTGTACCGCTTGACGGTGATGCCAAAGAGCGATTGGCTGAAGTAGTTCCGGTACTGCGTTACGGCCAAGACGGCGGGCAACGCGCCGATGACAACCACGGCCAGCGTACGACGAATAGCGATACTGCGCTGCACGCCGCGTCGAACCCAACCGGCAATCGAGGCCACGGTGAGTGAACAGACCACCGCAAGCGGAGGGATCAGGAGGTAGTAGTAGTGCGGCCAGAATCTGCCGGGCAGGCAGATGGCGAGGTAAGCGCCGACTAGGAACGCCAACACGGCGGACGCGCCACGGTCGCTGTTTCGCACGACGCGGAATGCCATGTGCAACGTCGCTACGAAGCCGCCAATCCAAAGCGGCAGCGCGCTGTCGAAGATGAACGGATGGCGCGGTGGTGTGAAGAACTCGATCAACCGTCGGGCCGGAGCCTCGTCGACACCGCTGTAGCCGAGGTTGAACATAAAAACGGCATCGAAGAATTCCGCAAACCGCCCGGTCCAACCGAACCAGGCGAATGTGGCCAACCAGATCAAGAGCGGCCCTGCAGAAAACAGAAGCAAGGCAAGTCCGACCCGCTTGAGTCGTACCGTTCTTGGCGCGGTCGACCAGGCCATCCACGCAATCCACACCGCGAGCACAATCCAATGCACGGCGACGACGGTCTTGATCAGCGAAGCAAGACCCAGCGCCGCTCCCGACGCAAAAACAAGCCAAGACGACATCGGGCGTTCCAACTTGCGTGCCTCCGCCCCAGACGATCGTAACGCCAGATACCACGCCGCGAGGATCAACGTGTTCATGTAAATTTCGCGATTGCAACCCTCGCCCGCTGTTCCCGGGTCGGATGAGGCCAACGCGAACAGCATTGCACCGACTACACCCGCAGTCAGACCGCCGACCCCTCGCGCGATCGCGAAAACGAGCCAGAGGGAACCAAGCGAGAACGCGATGGCCATACCTCGGAACACCTCAGGGGCATCGCCCAGCAGAGCGATGACCCCGGCGAACAGCATGAAGACGCCGGGCGGCTGATGATCCCAGAGGTCAACGTAGAGTCGCTGCTCATCGAGAAGCCGGGCCCCGATGTAAGCATAGTTGCACTCGTCGGTTTCGAGCGGAAGATCGAGCGCGTGCAGGCGGAGCAAGACGAGCAAGACACACGCCGGAATTGTCCACAGCCAATCCCGGAGCGCACCTGGCGGGGCGACATCTGCGAGCGATCCGGCTGGCGTATCGGCGTTCATGGTCGAACATCGTATCGGTGTCGCGGTGCATCGGCTATGGGTATGCCGCTGATACGCTCTACGGCGCAGGATTCACGCACAGGCGGTTTTGGCGTACGATGCGATCGTGAAGACGTTTTCACTACAATCGGGATCCAACGGGAACAGTATTTACGTCGAGGCGGACGGTGTTCACTTGCTGTTCGACGCCGGCATCAGCGGCAAGGTGGCCGAGCGGCGGATGGCGGCGCACGGTCGCGACATCCGCGACGTGGACGCCCTAGTCATCTCGCATGAACACACCGACCACATTCGGTCCGCAGGCATCTTCCATCGCAAGTTCGGCCTGCCCGTATACGCAACGCGGAAGACGTTTCGCGCCGGCACCGTGCGTGGGCAGCTCGGCATGCTCTCGGACGTGCGTCACTTTCGTTCGGGCGACACGCTCAGCTTCGGCGATGTGCTTGTTCATTCGATTCCCACGGCGCATGACGCGATCGACGGTGTGGCCTTCGTGGTCGAGTGTGCCGGTAAGCGTCTGGGTATCCTCACCGATTTGGGTCATCCGTTCGACGGCTTGCAGGGCATTCTCGAATCGTTGGACGCGGTCTACCTCGAATGCAATTACGATCCGGACATGTTGGCCGACGGCGAGTACCCGGTACATTTGAAGCGGCGAATACGCGGTCCGGGCGGTCACCTTTCGAACGATGAGTCCGCCGCCCTTCTCGGCGCTTGTGGCCGGCGGCGTCCGAAGTGGCTCGCGGTGGCGCACCTTAGTGGACACAACAACCATCCGAAGTTGGCTGTCGGCGCCCAGCACAACGCCGTGGGTCGCGACTATCCTGTATACTACGCCTCGCGCGAGGACTGCTCGAAGTTGCTCGCGGTTTGATGGGTGATTCGTGGACGCGGCGCGCTCGAGCGCATCGCTACGAACCCGCCAGTGACAACGGAGCGCGCTCCCGTCAGGAGGCGGAAATCGCTAATGGATCACCAACTGGAAGCCGGTGCCACACTCTTGGCGGTAGATGCATCACCGGCTTGAAGCCAGCGATACAATCTGTCTAAGACGTGTGCGAGAAGATGTACCAGACGGTTTGCGATGAACCGAGCCGCGCCCGTTTGGAAGCGGTGTTCCCCGGTGAGCCCGGATCGCTTCCTCACGGGCGCGGCTCGGCAAGAGGCTTCTCACATACGTTCTAAGTGACAGTTCGGACAACCCCATGACCTCGTACCTTGGCATTGACTACGGCACACGTCGCATCGGTCTGTCCGTCGGAGACGACGACATCGGCGTGGCCTACCCCCTGTCCATTGTCGCCGCCACCGGAAACGTATCGCGAGACGCCATGGCCGTAATCGGCTCGGCCACCGAGTACGGAGTGGATGCTTATGTACTAGGGCTGCCGCTGAACATGGACGGTAGCGAAGGCAAGCAAGCCAAACTCACCCGCCGGTTCGGCAAACAACTCGCCACCAAGAGCGGGAAGGACGTTCACTACACCGACGAGCGTCTCTCCTCGGCCACCGCCGACGAACTGCTCGCCCCGGCGGAGCTCACGCATAAGAAGCACAAAGCCCGCCGCGACGCCGTTGCCGCCCAAGTCATCCTCCAAACATATCTCGACCGCACAAAGTGAGACGCTGCGGCTCGTACCACTGACTCTCATGAACGGCCGTAGTTCTTAGCAGGGTGTTGAACAATGCAGGTATTCAATCGCGCACCGCGAACCCGCACGTGAAAACGGGATTCGCTCCGACAAGAGGCGCAAATCGCTAATGAATCACCGGCTGGAATCCGGTGCCACACTTTTTCAACAGGCTGTTCGGCTTCGCGTCGACTTGGTCGCCAATAGTCGTCGTGGTCCGAAAACAACCGGCCCGCCGATCGGCGATGCACCCAACGAAACCGCCGATCGGTAACCAAAGCACCACCGCATAACACCCGATAAATGAGCGTAACCTGTGGAGGGACTTTCACCACGGGGAAGGGATTTCGGGCACGGCGTCACCGCGTGCCCTTACGTGCGACGCCCGAAGTGCAACGCTCACTCCTGCGTCGGAGTCGACGGTTCAATCGATGCGAAAGACCGACACGATGGCGCGAGGACAACAATTCGTCGGACGAACCTGTAAGACCGCCATCCTCTTCGCAAGTGCCACTATGTTAGCACTTTCTGGTTCGGCGTGCGATCTGCAGCTTGAGCCCTTGCCCGACACGGAAGCGTCGTCGATCGTCTTGCCCGCGGGTGTCCAACAACTGTGTACACCCCTCTTCCGCGACGTGGACGTCGTCTCGATTATCGTCGAACTCAATGCCACTCAAAACGCCGGCGGCACGAAGACCGCAGCCATATCGACAGCCACCAACACATGCAGCGAAGGCGCGCAAGCACTGCTCGACATTGCCGAGGAGGAAGGCTCCACGTTCGAGTTCTCCGCGCTCGACGCCATCGTCTGGGAAGCGGACTGCATCAACTGCTACGTTTTCATCATCGACGACATGTTTGACGACTGACGTCCGTCACCAATACGAACCCGTGACCATGGGCTGGTGTGTTGCCCCAACAGAATTTGCGGGTGCGCCACCGCTCTCGAGCGGAGTGCGGGGCCGTCCGAGCCGAGCCGCGACTGTGAGGGAGCGTTTCCAAGCTGTCACGATCGGATTTCAAGCGTCCGCTGCCTTACGGGCGGGGCTCCATCGACACGCCTCTCGATATTTGGCAGAGCAAAAGCGCCAGCAGCGCCAACGCAGCGTTCTCACCCAACCGGACGCGTGACAAACCCCTTCTCCACGAAGTACGCGTGACGGCAAGCTCCTGTTGACGTAACATTCCGCGATGATCACGGCAGTAGAATTCCACGAATTGCCCACCCTGCGCGGCACGAGCGCCGTGCGACCGGGCTGACACAGGAGCATCGAAACATGACCGTAGTTCAGACCATCATGGCCGCAGTTGCCGTCGTATCGTTTGGGGCGATCACTCAAGCACAAGTATCACCGGCCACCGTCGAGATTCCGGCCGATGTGAAAGAGCACGTCCGCAAGCGCGTGGAGCGCGGTTCCAGCATGGGCATTGTCGTCGGCCTTGTGAACGCCAGCGGTACGACCTTCTACTCGGCTGGATCGAAGACGAAGGGCGGCGACCCGGTCTCGGAATCGACCATCTTTGAAATCGGATCGGTCACGAAAGTGTTCACGTCGTTGCTGCTCGCCGATGCGGTTGAACGCGGTACGGTCAAGTTGAACGATCCGATCGATGGCTTCGTCTGCGACGGCGTGAAGGCCCCCAGCTTTGACGGCACGAAAATCACACTCCACGATCTGGCCACGCATCGTTCCGGTCTGCCGCGAATGCCGTGGAACATCAGCCCTGCCGACGTTTCAAACCCATACGCTGACTACACAGACAAGAAATTGCACGAGTTTCTGACCGACCACAAGCTCCGCCGCAAGCCCGGGTCTGTGTACGAATACTCCAACCTCGGCGCTGGGCTTCTGGGTCATCTTCTCGCGCGGAAGGCGGGAAAGACCTATGTTCAACTCATTCGGGAGCGCATCTGCAAACCGCTCGGATTGAAGGACACGACGCTTACACGTTCGTCCGCTCCAACGGACCGTCTCGCGCACGGCCACAGCGGCAGCAAGCCCGCCAGCGCATGGGATTTTGACTGCTTGGCGGGATGTGGTGCGATTCGATCGACAGCTAAAGACATGCTCACGTTTCTCGCGGCGCATATGGGATTTGAACCGTCACCGTTGCGCGCTGCGATGGAACGAATGCGATCGGAACGTCGCGATACCGACAACGCCAACCTTAAGATCGGTCTTGGTTGGCACATCTCGACGATGGGCGATGCGACAGCTTATTGGCACAACGGCGAAACGGGTGGGTTCCACAGTTTCGTGGGTTTCCACGCCGAACGAGGCGTCGGCGTCGTCGTCTTGGCGAACTCGAACACCAGCATCGACGACATCGGCCTACACCTGCTGGATCGCCGATCGAATCTGAGGATGCCGATCATAGAGATCACGCTCTTTCCGGAGGAATTGGAAAGATACGTTGGTAAGTACAAGATCGCCGGCCAGAAGATCTTTTACGTGGCCGCAGCGGGCAATCGCCTAAGAATGCGATTCGGGAACCAGAAGGAATTCCACATCATCCCCGAATCCAAAACCGTATTCCGACTGGAGGAAGGTGATGCGACCGTGACCTTCACCATGGACGACACCGGTCGAGTCAAGAAACTGGTCCTTTCCAGGAACGGCGTAGACGTACCGGCCACACGAATGAATTGAGCAGCCGCGGCGGGCGCTGCGCGCGACACATCAAGATATGGACACGGGCGAAGTCTGAACGTGTGCGAGAAGCCTCGTGCCGAGCCGCGCCTGTGAGGAAGCGGTCTTCACCCACGAGCCCGGATCGCTTCCGCGCAGGCTCGGCTCGGTTCGTCGCATACCCGCTAATGCATCTTCTCCCATACGTTGAAACTTGCAACCTTCGCCCGTGGCACAGAGCGCTGACGCGTCTTGGAGGCGAGGCAAGTGACCTGCTCGCCAAGAGTTGATCCAGGTGTCATGAGAGTCTCAGGCCTTTCCAACCACCCGTTCATTGCGCTCGAAAAGGAACATGGTGTGCTCTTCGGAGCCAAGAAGACTCAAGATGAAGACCGAGTCGACAGAGTCCGGCGGGTTTCTTCAATCTCTGAAAAGGCTGCAACACGCAATCGGTGCGTCTGTACGGCATCGCTGTCGGACTGACCTGCAGGGACGGACGCGACCCTCCTTGTGCTGGATTAGCGCATCGGCGATATTCGGAAACGTCCGCTCAAAGCGGGCATTGGGCGATGATCCGTCCCGGGCTATGATGTCTATCGAGTCGTCGCAGTGTGCGATGACCCACTGGTGGTAGAGTTGCTCGGATTCTGTGTAATCCCTCGTAAGTCGCTGCCGTCGGGCTAATCCGCTGGCGGCGAGGTACGACGCACTACAACAGCCCACCGGTAACCTAAGTCAAAGACTCGAAACGCCGATTTCCGTAGATTGCCAGGTCGATATATCAACCCTTGTAGTCCTGGATATGCCCGAAATGTAGTGCGGAAAAAACTTTGAATCGAGGGCGAAATCCGTAGTCACGTAGCAATGCGGTTTCTCAGGCTAGCCTGTGCCTTCTAGCCAACGTGAAAGAAGCCTCTTCGCATTTGGAAAGCGTCGTCTCGCCAAAGCGTGACACCACTGGAGACGCCTAGCCGAGATCCCCATGAGGGTTTGGGCAACGACCGCAACTGATCAACGTGAGCGTATCCGTCGGCAAAGCATCCGGGTACAGGAGGAAGGTTGATCGGTCCAACGGACAACGGCAAACTTGGGAGTGACGGCCTAATACTACAGCGCCGGATAGGCTCAAGCGAGGTTGTGACTTGAGTCGATGAAGTTCTCTAAATGTTTGTCATTGGAGGACGTACGACATGGACGCGACGGAGATCGCTGGATTGGAATCGGAGTTGATGGATTTCTT
>JAJDDY010000020.1 GCA_029260075.1 Phycisphaerae bacterium | reverse complement strand
CAATACCCAAGAAACTGCCACCGGAATCCATCCTTGACTCGTTTCGCCACCCTGGGCCCATCCATAAGCCCTTCAGACCCCAGCAGTGTACGACAGTCGATGAAAAGATGTGTAGAACAACGAGGGCGACGCCCTGGGCTGGAATAGGACGCCCCGTTAGGGCTGTAAGATGAGCGCGTAACGGAAACGGCGGCACTTTGCATCGGCACGCACGAACCGTCTTGCGCCCGTAAGTGCAAACCAACGCAAGCTCGGATGCAGAATCCTGCAGCGCCTCCCCCGCGGTCGCGGAGTATGCAGGGACTCCGGCGCGCTATGCGGGCGGAGCAAGACCTGTGTTCGCGGTGCGAAACCTAGAGCGCCCGTAGACAGCCCTACCGAACACGACGCGGAATCCTCCGCGAGCGACTTGACACGGCTCGCTGTTCGGTATATGTTAGGGTGTATCGGCAGCCGAAACGGGCTGGAGTGGATGGCGTTTTCTGACGGGAGGGAGTCGGAGTGAAGTCAACTATGCAGCGGAAGCGGGACGGAGTTGCTACGAGGGACCGGGGTCGTCGGGACGGTCGGGGGCTGCGCAAAGATCCGAAAGATCGTGATCGCGGGACCGATCGTCGACCAGACGTCGCTCGGAATGAAGCCGATCGTCACCGCACCGACGGGTTGTCGAAAGACGGACACGGTACAGAGCACCCGGCCGTTGAAACACCCTGCGCCGCTACGGCGATGACCGACGAGCAGCGCGGGCTGGTGGCTGACAATGTCGGGTTGGTTCGGGTTCATTTGCGGCGTTACGTGCGTCCGTTCGGCGGTCCGCAGCGCGATCGGGAATGGGAAGACCTCTTCCAAGAGGGCTGCCTCGGATTGATTCGGGCGGCCACGACCTACAGCGCATCCCGCGGCATCCCCTTCGCCGCCTACGCCCTACCGCGCATCCACAACGCAGTCAGTCGAGCACTGCACGAACGGTTCGCCACCGTGAAAATCCCGGTCAAGCGCCGGCGACGGGCCGTCGGTGATCGCCATAGCCCCGACGCGCCAAGCCCAATCGGCGACGACGCATCGTCCGCGTCAACGCGCGGCGCTGTGGATCAATCTGCAACAAGTATCGCGCCGGGTGATTGTGGACACGGCTGGCGAAAGCGAAGGCACGGAGGGACAGGCAACGCAGATTCGCGTCCATCCGATCGGGACGGTCCGAGTGAAGCGGTGGGTTGTCGGTTGAGCGAGGAAACCACCGGCCACGCTGGCCCGAAGGTGCGGTCTATGTCTGACGAACATATTCGCGGTCTGGTCGCGCGCGGTCGCCCGGATCGTGACAGCGGCGACGGCGAGACGATCGGTTTCCGTCTGCGTGGCAAGTACGAACGGGCAGCGTGGGCAGCCGGCGCCGTGATATCGTCAGCTACATCACGGCGCGGCGATCGGGACAAATTGGTCCGCGTGTTACTCGAAGAACGGTTGCTGATCCCCGACGATCGCGAGCGTACGGCACTCCGGCAGATCGCCCGTGAAACGAAGTCGTCCTACGCGCGGGTCGCTCAGTGCGATAAGCAAATCGCGGAGGAAACCCGAAGGCGTCTGGAGTCTGATCCGGAATTCATAGCGCTGCGCCAATACGCGCGGTCGGATGAAGCGGGGACCGAGCAGCGCATCACTACCGAGATGGAATCGGACTTGGTAGACGTCGCCGCCAAAGAGATGGCCAACAGGTTTCGCCGTGGAACCCCCGATCAACAATCCGACATGATCGATCGCTTGCTGCAAGAGTCCGGCGCCGACGCTGAACGGCTTATCTCGGATCAAGTGCGACGACTTCCACCGGAACGCCGCGAGCGGTTGTTGCAGGCCACGGAGATGGCAATGACATAACATGATGCAGAAGAGAGTTGGGACTCTGTCACACATGAAATGCCGGAGTTACCGAGCCGCGACCGTAAGGAAGCGGACGTTTGAAGTCCAGTCGTGACAGCTTGAAAACACTCCCGCACGGTCTCGGCTCGGATCGAACGAACCCGTCACGTGAAGCGTGACCTAGTGCTCTGTCATCGATCCATTGACGGGTTGGGTGGCCCATGGCTTTAGCCGTGGGGGAGTCGAATCCTGTATCGATTCGAGTCCCCCACCTCTGAAGAGATGGGCCACCCGGCTCGCCCATAAGGGAAGCGGACGTTCGAAGTCCAGTCGTGACAGCTTGAAAACACTCCCGCACGGTCTCGGCTCGGATCGAACGAACCGGTCACTCGAAGTGTGACCGAGTACTAGACCGGCGGTGACCCATCGCGCAACGCGGCCAGAATCACCGAGGCCATCAGCAGGCCGGTCATCGCGAGCGCAATCCCAACCTTGAGCGCAGCCCCCAGCGCAAAACCGAGCGCCGCAAACACACCCACTTTGGCGCCTTGGCCGAACTCCTTGCGCACCGACAGCTCGGCGATCGCAGCCCCAGCGAAGCAACCGAGGAGCGCTCCGACCACACTACCGAGCACGGGAACCGGAACGGAAAGAAAGATCATCCCGACTATGCCGCCGATCAACCCGCCCCACCCCGCGCGGCATGATGCGCCGGCCTTCTTCGCGGTAAGGACAGAGGTAATCACCTCAAGCACCTCGGCCACAATGGCGGCGGCCACCAGTATCCCGATGATCACCGCGTCCACGGGTTGCCAATCAGTCCACCAACCATGAACGACCGCGGCCGCAATGATGAGCCAGGTTCCGGGCAGTCGAATGGCCGTGAGCAGTAGACCGACCAGACAACCCAAGCCCAATCCGATGATGGCCGCAACTTCCCACACGTGTGCATGCTCCGAATGAATTCGATGCGTCTACAACGCCAGCCTAGAACCCATCGGCCACCGAAGTCCGCAAGGTCGACCGATTCTATCGCCGCCGGTCCATCGCGTCTTCAGTGAATGTGTTGCCAAAGTGAGTGTTTGAGAAGGGTTGCCTCGAACCGAGCCGCGACCGTGAGGGAGCGGTTTCAAGCTGTCACGACCGGATTTCAAACGTCCGCTTCCTTACGGTCGCGGCTCTTCTATGAAAGCCCGTTGCGTGTCAAGCGACCTTGTGGGGTTTGTTGCGATTCCGTGGTGGTCCCAATCTTCTATCCGAGCGTCTCCTGTGAGGGATAGCCCAAGTGGGTGCTTTCG
>JAJDDY010000019.1 GCA_029260075.1 Phycisphaerae bacterium | reverse complement strand
GGTGCGTGACAGAATCGGCGTCGGGCGCTTTTCAGAGCACCGGGCGCAAGCCCGGTGACATGCTGACGCAGGGAGTCCGCAGGCTGGCGCCTGCGGCTCTGACTCGGCGCACCCCTCCCGCCGGAAGTGTCACGGACCCCCCTACTTCTTCATCAACTATCGCTCTTCGTGCGACTACTGTCGAATAACGTACCGGGCATCCTGAGCCTTCGCGATTCTCGCTCGGATGTCCGTCAGGTGCGCCTGCGTGTATGGGTCGGGTCGAACGGCGAGCGCCTTCACGACGCTCTCGTCGATCCGCGCCATCTCGGACGCAGCCAGCGTGCCTACGGTACGCAGCGACGGGCTGACCGCAGCGTCCAGCAAGGCGAGGTCGACCAATCGATCCAAGTGCTCCCGTTGCAGGTTGCGCCGGAAGCCGGAAATCATCGGGGATTGAGCCGAATACTTCCCCTTCTTCGCGTGAGCGCACTCGTCCCACGCCGCATCCGTCACGGTCGTGAGCAGTTCAGCTAGCGTCAACACACCTTTGTCACCTTGCGCGCGGAACTCGTTGTCATATACACGGCGAAGCTTCGTCGGGTTCATCAACAGCGTGAGCGCCGTGGCTTGAATGTTGCCCACGAAATCGCTCAGCGGGAAGCTCGGGTCGGCCGTGAATGCGACGCGTTCTTCCGGATCGAACCAATACTCGCGACCCATGTGGCGCAACAATTCCGGCGTAATGCCGTACGCATCGTCGACGAACGAGTTCTCGATGACGAGATTCAACGCATCGCGTTGCTTGTCGCCGGGGATATCCGTGACCGGCGGCTGCTCGTCCGGATCGCCCTTGAAGTTGTTGTTGATGAACGATCCGCCGACCCACACAGACGCCAGATAGATCGCGTTCACCTGAACGCCTGCGAGTGTGTTGAAGCGTTCGCGTGCCTTCTTCCACGAGTCGCCTTCCTTAACCTGTTTCTCAAGGAGCGACGCGCGCAACTTCTTGACGATCCCGATACGCTCCGTCGCGAAGTTCAAGCTGTCCGCGCCAAGGTCCCACGTATTGTTCCGCGGATCACTCCCGAAGAAGATCGCCATCTGACTGAGGAATAAGTGGCCGGGCTCGTTGACTTTCGCCAACACCTCTTCGAGCTTGTCCTTCGGTCCGTACCCGTAGGCAATCGCCCACATGTCGTAAACACCAACGCGATCGGTGGCGTATGGGCCTTGCGTATCGCCCATCGTGTCGTTGACGTTCGGCGAAACGTAGTCCATGACGGACGCCGACATCGCCCCTTCGAAGTCACCGGAATTGATTTCCTTGAGCGACTTCCACGTTGACGCAGCCATGTTGTGCTGCAATCCTAGACAATGCCCGACCTCATGGGCTGATACGTAGCGGATCATCGGACCGATGAAACTTTCCGGAAGCCCGTCAAGCAACGCCCCACCGTTTGTCTCGATCAGCCCCGCGTCCATCGCCGCACCGGCGAGTCCGAACTCCAACGCCAACATATCGCCCATCTGGCAGGCCGTGTTGCGCCCGTCAGGGGAGTCCGGCGGCGACCAATCAGGGCCGTCTGGCGTAACGCCATCTTCCGACAACCGGGCGCCGGGATATGCGTGACCGCGATCTTGCGCCGCCAGGCGAACGCGCGGATCCCACTCGGGATGATCCTTGAACCACGCCCGCGTTTCGGGACCGGACGCGCGAGCGACGGCTTCGCCGGTCACGCGTTCAAACATACCACGAATCGAGCGTGTCAAACCCTGATGCCAAACCACGTCCGCGTCGAGAATCTCTCCGGTCATGGGGTTACTGCGGCTCGGTCCGATCGCATAGCGTTGGTTGCTGGCGTTCCAACGGAAGAAGTTGTAGCGGGCGTCCTCGGGATCCTTGTCCATGTGCGCGCCTGTGTTCGCGTCTTGCTGATAGACGACCACGGCGTTGTCAATTCCCACTTCGCGGAACGCACGATTCCACATAAGGATGCCATCACGGACGTATCGGCGAAAGCGAATCGGTGTCGTGTGCTCGATGTACCATGTGATCGGTTGCTTGGGCGGGCTCAACGCCAGCTCGGCGTCCGCTTTTTCAAGATGCCAACGACTGATGTACCGCGACGTTACGTCCATGTCAGCCGCACGACCATAGTCTCGATGATAGTCATAGAAGTAACCAACGCGCGGGTCGGCCTTTCGAGGCTTGAAGTCGGGCGTACCGACGAGCTTACTGATCGACTGTGTGATACGAAGAAGATCCCCACTCCCGCGCGGGAACTCGTATTCAAAGATCACATTTTGAGGAAACGCCTTGGCCTTAGTGATCGCTGCAAGACTCGTATCCACACCACGTCCCGCAGCACCAAGGAAACCTCGAGCGCCGCGACCAAAAAACTTGCCCGACTTCGCCGTCGCCAACACGCCGAGATCGACAACGGGGCGATTGCCCGGCGCCATCGAGACGATCGGCATGGTCACGATCAAACGGCCAGTGTAGAGGTTCTTGATCGAATCCTTGGCCTGTTGGCCCGCATCGGTGCGTACGCTCAGGTCGGGTTCGATCATGGCGACCTGCTTGTTGATCTTTCGCCACTTGAAGAAATGTGTCGGTCCCATCACGCCGGCATCTGGATCTCCACCGGATACCGTGCTCGCCACCATGTACAGGCTGTCGTCAAACTTCGCGGGCAAGACACCCAACAGCTTGCCGGTCTTCTCACTCTTGTACAGGTCGATCAGCGCCTTCGAACCGTCTACCGTGGAGACGACTTTCGTCATGTCCTTGGTGACCTTGTCGAAAGGAGGGTAGTCCGGCTTCGCCTCCTTGTCTTCGGCTGCGTCGCCGGCCTTCGTGCCGGCTGGACCCGGACCAGGATGCGGCTCGGCGACAACACTGTCGGCGCGCAGGCCGATCAGCCCGACGCCAACGACAAACATCATTACATGTCTGAGCATTTTCTTCTCCTTCGTGGTGCGTGAGTTATCAATAGCAGTGTGCCGCAATGTATACGCCGGACGATTTTCGGTCGACACGCGTGTGTCCGAAGTTGTCGCAGATGCACTGCGCCACGTCGCACGGGACTTCAGGCGGCGCGGCCGACAGCGCGCACAGGCCTATCACGCCCCGCTTTCAGTGCCTCGATGGCACGTCGTCAACAGAATATCGGACATTATGTTGCGTCGGTTAAGGGCGGGTCGTGTTCCGAATCGCTAGAGTCCGCGAGACCATTCCGCTCGGAGCGACACATCGCCGGCAAGAGCGGCGTCGATCATTTCGAGGATGGCGTTGCGGTCGCGCGGCAACCGCCCTCCGATGGGAAGATAGTTTGAGGCGTGGTTCGAGCGGAATATCGCGGCGCTTGGGTTAGCTTCCGCGACGAAGAGGCGCAGCTCGTGCATCAGATCGTCGACAGGCGGCATCTGAAAGCGATTACGCTCGGCGAGTTTGTGAATCGGCGTGGACTCGATGATCGTCAACGTGAGTACCGAAAGGAAATCCGGATCCATCGCCGTCGCCAGACGCGCGGAGGCTGTGGCGTGCTCGACGCTGCGCTCGACACCCCCGGCTCCCAGCAGGAAGATTGCCGATTGTTTCATTCCGGCGCGACGCGCCTTGGACGATGCCTCGACATGATCAGCATAGTCGGCGCCTTTGGCGATGCGCTTCAACGTCACGTCGTCGCCGGACTCCGGACCGATGTACAGCAAATTCAAGCCATTCGATCGCAATCGCTCCAACTCGCCGTCCGACTTGGCCAAGAGGTTGATCGCCGTAGCGTAACAACTCACGCGGCGCAAGTTGGGAAACGTGTCGCTCAACGTGCGAAGGATCGACTCCCAATGGTCGACCTCCATTGCGAGGGCGTCGCCATCCATAACGAACACTTTGCGCACCTGTTGACTATGGGACCGGCCGGCCGCCGCGATGTCGTCCAGCGTCTCGGCGAGCGGGCGGATGCGAAAATGCTTATCACGGTACATCGCGCAATAAGTGCAGTGGTTCCACGAACAACCGATCGTGGCCTGAATGAGCAACGAGTTGGCTTCGCTCGGAGGACGATAGACGGTGCCTTCGTAGTGCATGGTGCGATCATACATGCATCGCCCCAACATCAAGACCTCGCTGGACCGTTGCGCGAAAAACTCAAAAGGCGACGGCACCGCTGGCCGCGCACTGTGAACTGACCCACTTGGTGTGGAGGAACATCGTGGAACAAACCTTGACCAAGTGAGGCGAGTGCGCCGTCAACCCCCTATTTGTAGCATGGCGCGGCGACACATCGGTGCCTTGTCAGCCGTCGCATGACGACGTTACCGAGCCGCGACCATAAGGAAGCGAACGCTTCAAGTCCGGTCGTGATAGCTCGAAGACACTCCCTCACTGTCGCGGCTCGGATCGGATCGGACGAACTCCTCACTTGAGTCGTGACAGTCCGCTAGCCCTTGATGGCTTCCACTTCTTTCTGCCAAAGCTCGCGTGTGCTAGCCCGAAAGTCTTCCAACGAAATCTCCTCGGCATCCACCTTTGCAAGCAGGGCGCGCTGCGCTTGGTATTCGACGTTTTGGATACCGGCCTTACTCTGCAGCAATCGCCACGCCTTGCGCCGCTCCACGCAGAACAGTACGATTTGCCGCGAGACCGTGAACGTTTGCGGTTGGTCGGCGCCGACGTCGGCTTTCATGTACACGTGGAAGTCCGGCACGTACGCGCGGTGTCCTTTGCGCAGGTGGCGCCGCGATACGATGTCATCCTGCGTCAGGCGCAGTAGCATGTCGTCGAGATGCAAAAGATCGGCCGTTTCATCCTCGGCAATGCGTTTGAAGTGACGACGAAAGCGAGCCTCCGTCGCAGCCCAGTGCGCCACGGTATAGCGATAGCTATCGCGCGAAGGTTTGAACACAGTCGTCCACCAGTCTGTCGCCAGCGACGGGTTGCCCTTCAGTTCGATCGCATCTTGGTATCTTTCGCCGCCGGACGGGTTGAAGATGAACTCCGGCATACCGCGCGAATCGCGTATCCGCTTCGCCTGAACAGTGGCCGCATCGTCGCCGACTCCGTGCTCCGGCTGACAAGTTGTAAAACACTGTAGGAACGCCGTGCCGCGATACTCAAGCGCATCAAGCGTGGCCTTGTATATCTTGGCGGCGTTGGCCATCGACACCTGCGCCACGAATGGCGACCCATGTCCGGACATGAATATTTCAGCCAAGCCTTTCTTTTCAACGAGCTTGCCCTGAGTGGCCGCACCGATCTGGTTCATGTCGAAACCGCCGGGCAGCGGCGATGAGTCGGAGTTCTGCCCACCGGTGTTGGAATAAACCTGGGTGTCGAGCATGAGTAGCTTGACGTTCGGGCGATTCTGCAGCACGACCTTCGAAACGTTTTGGAACCCGATGTCACCGAAACCGCCGTCACCGCCGATTCCCCAGACCTTCGGCAACTCGGCGATTTCCTGATCGGTCATCACTGTGTCGGTCATGTGCGTATATTCGAAGAACACTTCCGGGCTGATGACGTCCTCGCCATCGCCGAGCAGCGCGTCAGCCAACCGCTCGGGAACGACAGAACGACGGGCGTGGTCCATGATGAAACTCTCGCCCATGATCCACGAAATCGTTGCACCGTCTTGGAACAGCGAATTCATCCACGGATAGGGGTGAGGATTGTTCGGCGGCGTCGACCCATACACGGTGTTGCAACCCGTGCTCGCACCCATGGCCATCGCCGCCATGCCGTTCGACAGTCTACCATCAACGGCCTGCAAATCCTTATGATTGAACGCGTCCTGCCGCATGACCGTGACCAGCGCCGAAACAATCTCTTCGTTCGTTAGTTCACCGTGTTCAGCGAT
Organism: Phycisphaerae bacterium; assembly: GCA_029260075.1. Taxonomy (GTDB): domain Bacteria; phylum Planctomycetota; class Phycisphaerae; order UBA1845; family UBA1845; genus OFTM250. The sequence goes on along the minus strand of JAJDDY010000019.1, from coordinate 3,437 downwards.
TCGGCGGTCCGTGTCTTCCTCATCCTCACCGCCTAGCCCGACAACGATGTGCGCAACCGACCGTCGGAATAGCTCATACTGCTTGCCGTCGCGATCTGCGAGTTGCGTGAGGCGACTCAACCCATCTGCCTCTAGTCGTTCGGCCTTGGCGCGGAGACGATCCGCTTTCGCGTGGTACAGCGGCCGCATGTATGCTTCAGTTATGGACGTAACCGCCCGCAACACCGTCTTTTCGCCGCAACCGGCACACGCGCCATCCCCCGACACGAGTGCTTCGTAGTTTCTCCGGACCATGAGGTGATTGCGCAGGGTGGCCGCCCGCGAATCCTGCGGGTGCTCGTCATCATACAAACCGAGATACTTCTGTTGCGTATCGGGCAGAAGATCGAGGAAGGCGTCAGCCGTGGCATACGTCGTGTTCAACGCCTCACTGTCCGGCTCCATCTTAAGCGCCTCGTGGCTTCCGCACGCTGTCACACACTCGGCGCAACCTTTGCACAGGTCCGAGACGAAAATCGAAAACAACCCGCCAGCCCCCGGGTTCTTCTTCTCAATATTCGAGAAAATGGCGTTCGACTTGGAATAAGCAAGCGGCAGGATGTCGACAATCGAAGACAACTCCTCTTTCGCCTGTGAGGAAAGGTTCGAAACTTTCTCGATCTCTTCGCGAACGATGTTCTTGAACGGCCGCCTCTCCTTCGACTTCACCGCTTCCACCATCGTAGCGCGAACGCGCTGCTCGATCTCGGGCATGGCAGCCGTAAGTTTTTCTCGCTCATCGGCATCGGAAACATAGTTCCGAACGGCGGCCATCAATACCGTCTGAATATCCTGAGCTGCGTTGGGTAGGGCGGTGTCCGGACATACCGCGATGCACTCCATGCATTGCGTACAGTTTTCAGCGATGAACACCGGCGTCTCGCGACGCGCACCATACTTCGACGCCGTAGCCCCAGTGGCCGACGCCACCACGCCCAGCGACGACAACGGCGACGCCGGTTGGTTGTAGCCAAGACCCGCGCGAAACTCAGCATCGAACGTGCTCAGTTGAAACAACGGCGCGCGTTCCGGCTGCGGCGCGGACGGCATGCAACCCACGCACAATCCACCTCCGTTGTCGTCCACACCCTGCGGAAGCACCGGAAGACCACGCATACTTGATCGATCTTCGGCTTCGACCGGACCGTAGGGAACTTCCCGTGCCCGTTCGTACCCCTCGATCATCACGCGCATGTTGGCTTCGACCACGGCATCGCCGAACTTGCCGAACTTCTTCTCGTATTGTGAACGCACGGTCTCACAATACCGGTCGTAGTCGATCGCATTCTGTTCGAGAAACGGCGAAACGCGGAAGAAGGCGCCAAGAAAAGCGTTGCCCTGCATACGCAGTTGGAGGTCGGGTCTCGGCGTCGCGTGCCGTGCAATGTCGAATCCGGGAAGCGTGAACAAACGGATCTTCTTCTCGATGAGGAAGCGGCGAGCTTTATGTGGAATTCGCTGCCACACCATTTCCGGAGCTTCATCCGATTCCCAAACGAACGCACCGCCCTCGCCCAAGCCGTCCAGCGGATTGCAGTGCGTGAACGCCTTCGGATCACAACAGAGTACGACATTTACGTGGCGAAGGTCGCAGTTGACACGAATTCGTTCGGGCGCGACAACGAGGAAGTAGTTCGTCGGAGCGCCTTTCTTCTCCGATCCGTACTTCGGATTGGCGCTGATGTGCAAGACCTCTTTCGGCGTGCCGGACTCATCGACCGCACCGTCACGGCTAGCAATGTGGGCTCCGAAACGCCCGATGATCTCGCCAAGGTTTTTCCCCGTCGTGATCATCCCCCAACCACCGATGGAGTGGAGGCGAACGGCGATCGCACCGTCAGGAAGCAAAGAGGGTTTGTCTTTCGACACAACTGAATACGGATGGTCGACGCCGAGCACGAAGTACGACACGCCGTCCTTCGCACGTTTGCCGTCCTTGCGCATGCCCCCTTCCGACGCATACTCGTACGCACCGAGAATCGCCTCCGGACGAAAATCTCGCGAACCCAAACCGTACACGCCCCGAAGCAGCAGCGGCACTTCGTTGGCTTCCAGCGTCGGGAACCATGCGTGCGGCGGTCTTCCCTCGAAGCGTATCGCCTTGTGCAATGCCGTCCGGATGTCTCGTCCGAGCGGATTGTCCCCCGCGAGCGGCTCATCCGTACGCTCGAGCACGATGACATTTTTCTTACCGCGAAGCGCCTCGACGATGGCCTCATCCGGGAACGGTCGCAAGACGTTGATATGAACCGATCCGACGTTCGCGCCCCGGTTCGCTCTGAGATAATCGACGCCCGCCTCGATATTCTCCGCTGCGGAACCGATCGAAACAAACACCGTGTCCGCATCTTCGGTCCGGTAGCAGGAAATCAAACCATAGTTCCGTCCGGTCAGCGAGCCGAACAGATCATAACTTGCTTGTAGCATTCGCGTCGTGGCGTAGGCAAAGCTGCTCCGCCGCGCCACGACCCCGTTCATATAGTGCTCTTGGTTTTGCACCGGACCGAGCAACGCCGGGTTCGTGAGATCGATCATCTTCGGTACGCGTCGTCGCTTGGAACCGAAGAGCAAACGCTGCGATTCGGTCGGGCATTCGATCATATCATCCGGGGCGCCGAGAAACTCCCGAATCAGCTCGGGCTCATGCATGAAGAACGTGCGCTCCAGATGCGACGTCAGGAATCCATCCTGCGCGTTAATCCCCGGCGTCAAGCTCAGCTCGGTTACCTTGCGAAGAATCAGCGCCTGGTCAGCCGCCTGTTGGGCGTCTTTCGCGAAAAGGATCATCCAGCCCGTATCCATCGCCGCATAAACGTCGTCGTGTCCGCAGTGGACGTTGAGGGCGTGACGTGTCAGCGCACGGGCAGCCACCTCAAGTACCATCGTCGAGCACTTGCCCGGAGCGTGGTAGTACTGCTCGATACCGTAAACAATCCCCTGCCCCGACGTGAAATTCACCGTTCGCTTGCCTGTCACGGACAGCGCGATGGCCCCACCCTGGGCAGCATGTTCCCCTTCCGCCTCGATGGCAATCTTCGGCTTGCCGAAAACGTTGAGCTTGCCTTGGGCAAACGCTTCCTGGTACATCTCGCCCATCTCGGTGGACGGCGTGATCGGGTAGAAAACGCCGCCATCAGTGATGCGCGCTTCGGTGTAATAGCTAACGAGCTGGTTACCGTTCGTCGTGATGCGAATTCCGGGGTAGCGAGGGTGTCTGCTCATCTTGAATTCCTTAGAACGTGTTTCAGAAGTCCCTTTCAGATGGGGATGAAAGCCCGTTGCTCCCGGGTTAGTTTATCGAGCGTCGTCAAGCGTTTTCGAAAGGCTAGCCCAGCTAACACAAAGGAGCAACGAGCATGAACGATTGTACTGTTTTCGCGGGACTGGACTACCACCAA
>JAJDDY010000018.1 GCA_029260075.1 Phycisphaerae bacterium | reverse complement strand
TCACAAGCGAGGCCTTCGTTTATGGTCGCACCAGCGGTATCGCAGTTGCCTTCCAGGCCGGCCGGATCGCACGTACTGTCCGCATTGCATTGATCGCCGGTACCCGTGCAAACCGTAGGCGCACCTCCGGTACACAGACCCACTTGGCAAGTTTCACCTTGATTGCAAGCTAGACCGTCATCACAAGCGAGTCCTTCGTTGATCGTCGCGCCGACTGTGTCGCAGTTGCCTTCCAGTCCGGCCGGATCGCACGTACTATCCGCGTTACACTGATCACCGGTACCCGTGCAGACCGTGGCCGCGCCTCCAGTACATAAACCAAGCTGACAAGTCTCACCCTGATTACACGCAAGGCCGTCGTCACAAGCGAGGCCTTCGTTGATCGTCGCGCCGACTGTGTCGCAGTTACCCTCAAGGCCCGCCGGATCGCACGTACTGTCCGCGTTGCACTGATCACCGGTACCCGTGCATACCGTGGCCGCGCCTCCACTACATAGACCAAGCTGGCAAGTCTCACCCTGATTACACGCAAGCCCATCGTTGCACGTCAATCCTTCGTTGATGGTCGCGCCGACTGTGTCGCAGTTGCCTTCCAGTCCGGCCGGATCGCACGTACTGTCCGCGTTGCACTGATCACCAGTACCCGTGCAGACGGCGGCGCCACCGGGTACACACAGGCCACCTCCGTCGCACGTATCCGTGACCGTGCACGCGTTTCCATCGCTGCAAGCGGAGCCGAGGGCCTCGAAGAGGCACGTCGACGAACAGCAGTCGCCGGAGACGGTGTTCCCGTCGTCGCAATCCTCGCCGACGTCGGTGGTCCCGTCGCCACAGACGCCGCCGGCCGCCGGAACCACCGTGAGGCCGCGAGGGCTGGAAAAGTTCGTGCCAGTCCCAACCGTGGAATTGGACATGATCGTCCTGTTGCCCGTAACAGGATCGACACGAATGACTCCGTTGACGCTAGCATCTCGATCCGCGACGAGAATGCTCCCGTTCGGCTCGATGCCAATGACTCTTCCCTTAACGAAATTGACGCCCGTGCCGACGGTGGGAGACGTAACGATGGTGCGATTGCCTGTGACCGGATCCACGCGGAATATGCCAAGCAGATTACCGTCCACGACCAGAATATCACCCGTCGCCTCTATGGTGACCCCGTTCACTTTGTTGAAGGCCGTTCCGGTGCCAACGGTAGTGGATGAAACGATAGTCCGGTTACCGGTGACAGGATCGACACGTACCACCGATTTGAGGCCCTCGTCCGTGATCACAATACTCCCGCTGGACTCAACGGCCATTCCTCTCGGCTTGGAAAACCCGACACCCGTACCGACCCCGAGCGTCAACGAAGACACGACGGTCCTGTTCCCGGTGATCGGGTCGATGCGGAGGATCCCTTGGATTCCGGGTCCCTCGTCCGTAATCAGGATGGTACCCGTGGATTCTATGTCTATGGCGATGGGCTTCGCGAAGTTCTGCCCCGTGCCCACCGTGTTTGAGGAAACCACGGTCCGGTTGCCCGTGGCCGGATCGACCCGGAACACCTCCAAGCTTCCTTCATTCATTCCCAGGATACTCGTGGTAGACTGGACCGCGACGCCTCTGAATTTGCTGTAGGCTGGACCCGTACCGATGGTGCCCGATGAGAACAGTGTTCGGTTGCCGGTAAGTGGATCGACTTGAAAAATGCCCACCGATTCGTCGGAGACGATGATATCGCCCGGCGCAAGGATCGCCGCGACAACCGATGCTACTGACCCTGAAAGGACCGCAACCAGCCCCAAGATCACCATGGTGCTGAATCGCAACGGAAGTGTGGACCGATGTTGTCGTTCGGCTAGATGTTGCGCATACCGCATGATGCTTCCCCCTCCGTTTCTGCGAGCCAAACGTGGCGCCCTTGATGCTAGTTGGATGGGCCGGTCCCTTGGCCCGGACGCATGACCAAGAGAACTGCTCGCGATGCATTTAAGAAAAAGTGCGTTACGTTTTCCCCCAGTTGGAGAACGTGACAAAGACTCGCCCGCATGGCCGACGGTATCTACCCCACCGCCTGCCACACAAACCGTACTCAACTGTGCCGATGCGACGCAACAACCGTTTGCTTCAGCGATACGAACGCGACAACGCGGCGTACATGCAACGCGATCGAGCCGCGGTGTTGCATGCTGTCGCGATGAGTTGCCCGAGCGTCCTACCCACAAGGAACAGTAAGACGATAAGTCTATCTCATACGGTGCCAGACTTCAAGTCGCCGCGTAAAGTGTCGCTTGTACGGGCGGGTATTATTTTGACCGTGTGTACGGAAAAGACGCCTATGGACTTTCTTGCGGCATACGAAGAGGTAGACGGCGAGCGGTTTCGACTGGAAAAACCGAAACCGATTGGACAACGACCGATATTCATGGTCTTTCAAATGCACGAGATATGGAGAATGAGCAATGACTGACCAATGATTCACCGGTCCCAACGCCGAGCGCGTTGGGCATGACGACAGGTCTGCTCTCGCTCGCGTGACGCCACCGAGCCGAGCTCCGATGATTCGACGGGCATAAACCGTCGTTCGGATTCTCAACCGATACCGCGCTCGGTGCACGCTTGGTCCAGCGTGCGTTATCCCAACGACTCCCCACTTGCTTCGGGTTTAGATCCCGTACGGCCATCGCGAGTTGATCGATGTGTATCACGGCGTATGATCGTCAACCGCATGACGGTTGGCCGTTCCATCCAAACCCGCAGCGTACATCGACTGTTCGCGGGATCGGTGCGCATCGGGCTGCTCATTTCGATCGCGTTTTTCATCGCCGCCGCAACTTACGTCCGTGCAGGCATTGCGGACGAACTCGGCGCGCTGCTGGCCAAGCTCCCTCACCCAGCCGTTCGCGTGGGTTCGTGCGTAATCGATCTACGCAACGGCAGAACGGTCTTTTCGGACGGGGCGGATCGGCTGATGACGCCGGCGAGCGCGGCGAAATTGTTCGTCATGGCCGCAGCGTTACAGGAGCTTGGTCCCACGTTTCGCTTTGAAACATTACTTCTTACGGACAGGGTCAATTTGTACGTCATTGGCGACGGCGACCCCGCTTTCGGCGACGAGAAACTTCACCGAGCACGCGGTGAGTCCATCATTTCCGATTTCGAACAGTGGGCCGATGCACTTCAGGCAAAGGACGTGCGGCAAATCCCCGGTGACCTCGTTATCGACGAGTCGGCGTTCGATGATCAGTGGCTCCACCCGTCGTGGGAGCAAGCCGACTTGGACAACTGGTACGCGGCGCCCGTCGGCGCTTTGAATTTCAACGACAACTGCATCGACATTACGTTGAAGCCGGCGCGTGAAAAGGGCGGGCTTGTCTCAGTGACGTTTCAACCGGACACGACGCTCGTCAAGATCATCAATCGGTGTCGATCGGGTGGGACGGGCACGCCCATCCTCCACCATACGGCGGACAGCTTGGAATACCGCATCAGCGGCCAATGCAACAAACGATGGCGATTCGGGCCGGTGTCGTTTCCCGACCCTGGACGTCTGTTCGCCGAAGCATTTCGTACTGTTCTAACCCGGCGAGGTATTCCGATAGCCGGTCGAATCGTGCGGAGACCGGTGCGTCAAGAAATTGGCACCAAAGATAGCCCGCTCAGTTTGGTCGCGCTGCGCGAGACGCCGCTTGAAGATGTGCTGCGACGGATCGGCAAGGACAGCCAAAACCTTTTTGCGGAGTGCTTGCTCAAGCGCGCTGCGTATGGGTCGGCGCCGAGGAAGAGTCGCGGGTCCGGACGTGCTCGCTCCGCGACCAATCACGCCGTCGAAGACGATTCGACGGCCCAGGGAAGCTGGCGGGGCGGTGGCAGGGTGGTAGTGTCCATGATGCGGCGGGCAGGGGTTCGTACGGACGGTCTGCACATCGCGGACGGGTCCGGGCTGAGCCGCGAAAACAAATGCACCGCCCGGCAATTGGCGACGCTGCTTTCGGGGATGTACCGGCAATCTTCGGGCGAGCTCCTTCACGATTCGCTTTCCACTGGCGGCGTGGATGGCTCGCTACGCAAGCGACTGAAGTCGATCCCCGGCCGCGTCTTCGCCAAGACCGGAACCATGCGCGGCATACGAACGCTGGCCGGCTACGTTGACGACGAACAGGGTCCGCGTTATGCGTTTGCCCTGCTCTTTAACGGCTACAGGGGCTCGAGCGCTCCCTACAAAGCCATCCAAGATCGATTCTGTATCGCCCTCGCCCGGAATTAGTATTTAGTCAGGACTCAAGTGACAGGTTCGTCCGATCCGAGCCGCGACCGCGAGGGAGCGCTGTCAAGCTGTCTCGACCAGATTTCCAACGTCCGCTTCCTGACGGGCGCGGCTCGGTAGACCCGACAACGGGCTGCTTTCAGAGAACCGTGACGTTCGACGTGACCATTTCGCGGAAACGCACAATCGGGTGGCACCAGAAAACGGGTCGTTCGCACCGGCTTCGCGCACGTCCAAGAATATCTGTTCCTATCGCAACTAAAGTTGCCTATCGCTATCGAGGTTTCGGGTCCGGTTGAGGCGGTACGCGTTGATCGACATGCGCGTGGCGATGGGCTGCGAAACCGGGCCGCGACGTCCGACGATTCCGCGACGAACAACGCGATAATTTGCGTTCGCGGGCGCCTTGCAAAGGGATGACGAAACGGGTACCCCTATGCGTTCGATCCGACTGGCGGGGGGTGGTCAAGCTTTCCGATAGTCGGTCGGGCGTGGGGGTGCGGTCACCCTACGCGATTGGCGGGGTTTCCACGGAGATTAATGGCATGTTGGGCATCAAGCAGGAAGACGACACGCGGGATTCGAAGAAGGACGGTTGGATCGGTCCGGCTCCATGGATCGAGACGCCATTGCCCGGTCCCAACGCCAAGGCTGTGATCGAGCGCGATGAGCGCTACTCGTCACCGTCGTACACACGCGACTATCCGCTCGTGGTGAAGCGTGCTCTCGGATCGGTAATTGAGGACGTCGACGGCAATCGTTTCTTAGACTTCGCCGCCGGCATCGCCGTGTGCGCTACGGGGCATTGTCACCCCAAGGTCGTTGCGGCGATCGAGGAACAAGCCCGATCGTTGATCCACATTTGCGGGTGCGATTTCTACATCCCGTGTATGGCGGAGTTGATGGAACGCCTGTCCCAGCTCGTACCCGGCGGTCGACCGCAGCGCGTGTTCCTGACGAACAGCGGCGCCGAAGCCGTCGAAGGCGCCATCAAGCTCGTTCGTCATACTACGCGGCGCAAACGCATCATCGCTTTTCAAGGCGCCTTCCACGGGCGCACACTCGGCGCCTTGGCCCTAACCTGTTCCAAGGCCGTGCAGCAAGATCGATTCGGACCGACGATTCCAATGGTGTCGCACGTGCCGTATGGCGATGTGGATGCGATCGAGAACGGTCTCTTCAAGTATCAAGTTCCTCCAGGTGAAGTGGCTGCGATTTTCGTCGAAGCCCTGCAAGGTGAGGGCGGCTATCACGTGCCCGAGCCGGACTTCCTTCCGCGTCTTCGCGCGCTTTGCGACAAGCACAAGATTCTCCTGGTTTGCGATGAGATTCAATCCGGCGCGGGTCGAACCGGGAAGTGGTTTGCGTATGAGCACTTCGGCGTAGAGCCGGACATCGTACTCATGGCCAAGGGTCTGGCGAGCGGCATGCCGCTCGGGGCCATCATCGCTCGCGACGACGTGATGGCTTGGCCGCCCGGTGCCCACGGAAGCACCTACGGTGGCAACCCGGTCGCCTGCGCCGCGGCGCTCGCTACCGTCGAGTTGGTCCAAGGCTCGCTCATGAGCAATGCGCAAAAGCTGGGTCTTCGTGTGGAGGACACGCTGAAGACTATGGTCGAGCGGCACAAGAACCTTGCTCGCCCGCGCGGGCTCGGACTCATGCGTGCGGTCGACGTTGTTTCGAAACGAACGGGCAAGCTCGACCCCAAGGGGCGTGCGACCATTCTGCAGAACACATTCGAACGCGGAGTCATCTTGCTGCCATGCGGCGAGTCGGCCATTCGTTTCTGCCCGCCGCTGAGCATGAACGAAACGCAGCTTGACGTAGGTTTGAAGATTTTCGACGAGGTGCTGGAAGGAATAGGTTAGTGTTTGGTCACGGCTCAGGTGGCGGGTCTGTCTGAACCGAGCCGCGACCGTGAGGGAGCGTTTTCAAGATGTTGCGGGCGGCTTTCAAACGTCCGCTTCCTTACGGGCGCGGCTCAGTGAACCCAGCGTTCGTCGTGTTACAGATCCGTGATGGCATGAAACATGCCGTCAGATTTGTCACGATCAGTCCATGCGTAGGAACCCCATTGGGAGAACGGCGAACATGAGCGCGCTACTCGATCTTCTCGGCTCGGATGCAGATAGCCTGCTGAACCACAAGTGTACGACCATCGACAAGTCCGCCCTGCATCTGCCCGGTCCGGACTTCATCGATCGCGTGTTCATGGACACCGATCGATCCGTGCCTGTTCTGCGGAACCTTCGATCGATCTATGACCACGGCCGACTCGGCGGGACCGGGTTCCTGTCGATCTTGCCGGTGGACCAGGGAATCGAACACACCGCCGGCGCCTCCTTCGCACCCAACCCGATCTATTTCGATCCGGACAACATCGTCAAGCTTGCGATTGAGGGCGGGTGCAACGCGGTGGCGTCAACGCTCGGCGTGCTTGGTGCGGTTGCGCGGAAGTACGCCCACAAAATCCCCTTCCTCGTGAAGATCAACCACAACGAACTGATGACCTATCCGAACACCTTCGATCAAATCATGTTCGCGCACGTACAGCAGGCGGCCGACATGGGCGCGGCCGCGGTCGGCGCGACAATCTACTTCGGCTCGGACGAGTCCGGTCGACAGATTCAAGAGGTGAGTGAGGCGTTCCACATGGCCCACGAACTCGGCATGGCCACAGTCCTCTGGTGCTACCTGCGCAATAGCGAATTTAAGAAAGACGGCACGGATTATCACGCCGCCGCCGACCTGACCAGTCAGGCCAATCATCTCGGTGTGACCATCCAAGCCGATATCATCAAACAGAAGCAGGCCGAGAACAACAACGGGTTCAACGCCATCAGTTTCGCAAAGACAAACAAGCTCGTGTATGAAAAGCTGACGACGGACCATCCCATTGACCTAACACGATATCAGGTTGCGGGTTGCTACATGGGTCGCGCGGGTCTGATCAATTCCGGTGGCGCGTCTGGCAAGAACGACTTCGCCGACGCCGCCAAGACGGCCGTGATCAACAAACGCGCGGGAGGAACCGGTTTGATTTCCGGTCGAAAAGCTTTCCAGCGACCGATGGAAGAAGGCGTCAAGCTGCTGAACATCATTCAGGACGTCTACCTTGATTCATCGATCACCGTAGCGTAGTGGCCTGCCCGAAACGAGTTGCACCGGCCCCCGCTCGGTAAGCCAAAGTGGGGCACCTGCTTGCTTCGCGGCGATCCAAGCGTGGTACACACTGCCAGGCTGCGGTTCAAAGTGTAGCACCGGCGGTCGGTCAGTGACCCAAAGTGTGGCACCGGCTTCCAGCCGGTGATCCATTGACTCCTTCCTCCTACGACCGGGGTACCGTCCGTTGTCGCGCGGGGCGGCGCACATGACAATATTTACATCGTCAAGTCGCAACGCCGAGCGATCGCGTCGTCGCATTCTTAGAACGTTCTTAAGAAGTCTCTTTCAAAGCCACGTCCGTAAGGAAGCGGTGCGGTTTCAAGTGCGAAGACCGCTCCCTGACGGTCGCGGCTCGGTTCGAAGCACCCCTTCTTAAGCACGCTCCCAGTTGGTCGTGTGCGTGTCCAACCCGGTCATTCCCGAAGCGCCGTCCATGCGGAAATCTCTGCTTCGGGCGTCGTTTGTGTGTTTGTGTGTTTTCTCGATGCCCAATCCTTGCTGCGCGTTGACGGGTCGAAGCGCAGAAGGTGAAATGGTGGCCGTGCGGGCTGCCTACGAACGCGAACGGGTGCAAAGGTTTTTTCCGGCTTGGGTCGGGCGCGCGCTGTGCGCGTGTTCTTCCGCGTCTGGTACGATGCGTTAAGCTTCTGGAGCGTGGATCGATTGGAGAGTCGATCCAAGAACGCCACACCGGTTACTCGACAGGTTGCAACGGAGATCGGTTCGATGAACAGACTGGCCCTTCTACATATCGCACTCGCAGGCGTGGCCACGATGCAAACTCCCAGGGTTAGCGCCCACGACGCCGCGGACAAGTCACTCCGATTTGTCGCAGAGTGTCGCGAAGGCACGAACGGAAAGGGTGACTCGCTTTCGCTCGACGTTACCTTCTTCGGCGCGCAACCCGATGCGACGCAGGCTGAGGAAACACTGCGCAACTGTATGAAGGCGGCGATCGTCATGCACCCCGGACGTGACATTGAGGGCAAGGCGTGGCAGGGAGCAACACCCGGAGATGAGGCGCGACAGTTGGTCAAACTCGCGGGCGGCGATGCTTTGTTTTACGTCGCTGCCGATCAGGATTTTCGATCCCAAGGCGCCGACGGCGTTCCGTCGGTAGCAATTGAAAAGGATACGGAGGACAATCTCTCGTGGATTACCGACGACAGCAAAGTCACCGGTGCCTGCGGCGATTCGTCCCAAAAAGATGTAGCCGTATTGGTGAGCACGGCTGCGGGAAACCGAGGTCTCGATCGCAAACTGATCGTCAAAGCCGTTCGCGTCGCGTGTAAAGAACGAAGCATCAGGATGGACCGCAAGCTTCGCGTCTGTATGTCCGCGATTTCCAAGGTCGTCGCAGCCGCAAAACCCAGCGCCGCGCTGTTGCCCAAGGATTTGCCCGCCGCCATCGCGAGGGGAAAAAGTGCGTACGCGACTGGGTCTTGCGGCAAGTGCCATTTGTCCAGTGGTCGCGGCGGAGTGCGCGGACCGGACCTAACGGACGGCGATTGGATTCATTGCGACGGCGGAATCGAGGGCATTCGGAAGGTGCTCATTTCCGGCGTTCCGAGAAACAAACTGGTGGACTCGGGTCGACCTTTCGCTATGAACTCAGCCACAAACTTGATCAAGGACGATCAACAGATATCCGACCTTGCGATCTATGTGCATAGTTTGAGTCAGAAGTAGCGTCCTGTGCAGTGAGACGCATGCGTTCGACGCAAGTCGATTGATCCCGCGTCAAGCACAGGACCGTAGGGCGTCGCGGCGCACGCCGTCGACTCCGCTAGTCTATCCAAAGCCCGGACGTGAACATGAACGAGTCCAATCCTCAGCAAGAGAACCCGGGCGGCGTTTCCGCTCGCCCACTGCCGATCTTACGCGCCCACATCGACGCGTTGGATCACGAATTACTTCGGCTACTGACTCGGCGCAACGCACTTGTGGCTGAGGTGGCTTCGTACAAGCGCGATCATCAAGTGCCCATTCGCGACGGTTCGCGCGAGCACGAAATCATAGATGACCGTCGGGCTCGGGCGTTGCAGCTTGGCCTGCCGCCGCAAATGATCGAGAGTCTTTTTCGTCTTATCTTATGGGGAAGTCGAAACCGCCAGGCCACACTCCGAGCCGAAGTGCCCTTGGATGTCGAAGCGAAGTCGGTAGCGATCATCGGCGGTCGCGGCGGAATGGGGCGTTGCATGGCGGACCTTTTTTCCGACCTTGGCCACATTGTCATGATTGCCGATCTCGAAACGGACCTCAGTCCGGAAGAGGCAGCCGAAGTGGCTGACGTCGTCGTGGTCAGCGTGCCCATCGCGCAAACAGTGTCCGTCATCGAGCAACTCGGTCCGCGCGTTCGCAAAGACGCCTTGTTGATGGATGTGACGTCCATCAAAGAGGCACCGATGACCGCCATGTTGGCTGCCACCGAAGCGGCGGTCGTGGGCACCCATCCGCTCTTCGCACCATCGGTGCATGCACTTCAGGGACAGCGCATGGTTCTCTGTCGCGGTCGCGGCGACGAACAGTTTACGTGGGCTCGAACCATGTTTGGCGCACGCGGGCTCGTGATCAAGGAAACGACGCCGACCGAACACGATCAAGCCATGTCCGTGGTCCAGGTGCTCACGCACTTCGCGGCTGAGGTGATGGGTCGAGCGATGCTCCGCTTGGACGTGCGCATCGACGAGACGCTGGAATTCACGTCACCGATCTACCTGATGGATCTGTTAATGACCGCACGGCATTTCGCGCAATCGCCCGATCTATACGCTTCCATTCAAACCTCGAACCCAGCCACGTCGTCCGTCACGCAGGCGTTTCTTGACGCGGCGACGGAACTACGAACGGTGCTTGACCAGCGCGACGAAGGGGCGTTTTCGGAGATGTTCCTTGAAGTCCGTGACTACTTCGGCGACTTCACCGAGCATGCCCTGGAGCGTTCGAGCTTCCTGATCGACCGACTCGTGGAACGGACCTGACGCTTCGGCGAAACAAGACCAATCGAAATCCACAGACTCGCGAATCGCTTGCGGTGCGTCATGCGCTCCTGCGCACGAAGATCCGTCTGCGCGATCGACGATTCGGATGGTTGCGTGCGCACAACCTGCGACGGTAGACTGACGGATGCGTCCGTCCCGTAGAGTCTTCCGAGTGGCAGTTTGCAATGTACGACCAAATCGCACCGCATACGTGTTTCATCATCGGTCCGCCACGAGCGGGGACGACCATGTTGGGTCATCTTATGGCCGGTGGGTCTGACGTGTTGTCCGTTAGCGAACCCTTTCTCGCTCACGCCGTTCTGTCGCATTGGTCGTTGCACCGAATGTTCGCACGGCTGACGAAGCGACTGCAAACTTGCCCGTCTCGTGGCCAACTGCGAGCCGCTGCGAAACCGCAACGCCCAGGTATGCATGCACACACATCGAAGGCTCGTCTTCATCCGCCGCGCGAGACGACGCGCCGAGGCTTGATGGACTACATGCGCCGCCTCGCGGACTTTCATCAACGACCCTATCTTGTGGTCAAGGAAACGTATCGAACAGAACCGCGCGATTACACCAACTGGTGCAATTCGGATCTGATGGACCAGCTTGCCGCCGGCGATGACCCGATCGTGACGATCATCCGCCACCCCTTCGACAATGTGGCGTCGGCCATTCGATTCCTGAAAACGTGGAAGGGGCCGTGTTGGCGCGTCCTTCAACCCTTTACGCCGAGCGTGCCTCCATTTCGCGACCTGAACCGCATGGTGGAAGAGACCGCGCGTAACTGGTCCGCGTTCGTATCGTGGGTCCGCCGACACGATCTGCCCCTCGTTCGCTACGAAGACATCGCCCACGATCCGCACGAGTCGATGGCTACAATCTGTCGCCTGTGCGGCGTACCCTTCGAAGCCCGCATGCTCGACCACCGCCAGCGTCGCGTGTACGCGGGTCTTGGGGCGTGGGAAGTAATCCACCGCCCGGCTCGACCCGTCAGCGCCCGTTCCATCGATTGCGGACGAACGGAACTGGACCCTGAGCATCTCGAAACGATCCGCGAACTATGCGGAGAAGCTGCGGCTTCGCTTGATTACACGCTCTGAGGATGACCTTTCGTACCGGTGCGCTATTTCGCGATCTGACTAATGTTCGTGGTCATCGCCCTAGTGTTTTGTCACGACTCAAGTGATGGGTTGGTCCGATCCGAACCGCGACCGTGAGGTAGTGTTTTCGAGCTGTCGCCACCGGCTTTCGAACGTCCGCTTCCTTACGGGCGCGGCTCGGTAAACCCTTCAATCGATGTATGACAGAGCACTAGTCAAGAACGACGGCAGTCAATTTCCTCGCTGGCCGACGTCGCAACCATCGCCAAAACCGCCCGGGCGTCTTTCGTCGCGATTCGTGCTGAAACAGGCTCGTCCCGTGGCGGGTATTGACGGTTTTCCACGACGGGATTACAAGGTGCGGTCGGACGCTGCGATCGTCGGTTCCTTGGTTTCAACGGCGTTTGCGCAGCGCGACTTGGTTAGGAAGGATACCTTGATGAAGACTAACATATGGTTTGCAACGCTTGCGTTTGGTGTTGGCTGTTGTTCGGTTTCGATGGGTCAGGATCCGCCGCGGATCGATCCAACTTTTTCGCTTGAAGCGGTGGCGGTCAATGGCAAGCCTTTGGCCGGTGGTCCGGTGGCGAAGATCACGATCGCGCCGCGCGATACGGTCACAGCCGAAATCTACGTCCGCGATTGGTCGGGAACGGGCGATGCGGTCCGCGCGTACCAGGCGTCGCTCGACCGGATAGGTTTCAACAGCGGCACGGCGGGCAGTATCGAGCCGGTCAACTTCGCCACGACCACCATGGCGGGGAAGCAGAACAAAGAGCACTGCTTCGTTAGTACCGATCATCCACGGTACATCTTCACCGGCGACCAGAGCTTCGCCATCACCGACACGATTTCGGAGAGCTATCGAATCTTGGGTGCGTTGGTCGACACGGAGAAGGCCCGCGTTTCGCAGCAGGACGGCACGAAATTCTATTGCGGAACGATCAACCTCAAAGCTTCGCAGGACGCCGTCGGTTCCTTCACGCTCAACTTTCTTGAAGGGCCTGCGCAAAGCAGTTTGCGAAACGTCGACAATCAGGGCATTCAGTTTCTGAGTTTCGAGCGACTCGTGATTGACGTTCAAGCGAATAGCCTTCGCATCGTGCAGTCGGATCCGCCGGACGGGGCGATCGATGCGCGCCAGTTGGGTTCCGATGGTTCAGGAAGTTGGGACCGTGTCAGGCTCACGTTCAGCCAACCCCCGACCGATCTTACGGCCGGCGATTTCGTGATTCGAGACGGAACACCCAACCCGCCAAAGATTACCGGGGTCGAAGCCAGCGGAGATGTGCTAACCCTGAAGCTCGACCGAGGCATTCGACCCGGCGTGTGGACGGCCGTTCGACATTCCCGCAGCGGAACCGGTACACGGTTGGCCTGTTTACCCGGAGATGTGGACAGCAACGGCGTCTTGGACTCCGCCGACGTGATCCACCTGATCGATAACGCCACGACGCTCATGACACGCCCCGACTATGTTGTGGATGTTGATCGCAGCGGTGGCAACACGCCGGGCGATATGCTTCGTATCATCGATCAGATGCAGACGGCCAACACCTACCGCGCTCGCCTGCCCGGGTAGTGATCCCCTGAGCCCGTGTATTGGTCCCCTGAGTAGGTGTGGCACCGGCTGGAACCCGGTGATCCATTGCCGGATTCGTTTGCACGACGTCCGCGCTTCCCGTTTGCGATGGAATGCGTACGGTGGACATCGAGGTCTCGACCGCTTGGGCTGGTTAGGGAACGCTGGGGCTGAACGTGAGTTGCACGTCCGCGAAGTCGCATTGATCTACATCCCGGTCATCGTCCCGATCGGACAGACGGCACGCGGGGGCTACGTCAATCCCCGGGCCGGACATGCAAGCCACAAGATCGGCGAGCGCGCTAAGTCCGGGTGCATCCGCGCACGGCGCCACGCACGGGAACGGGTTTCCGGAAAACGCCGCCTGCACGTCTGCGATGTCATTGTCGTCGATCACACCGTCGGGCGTGCAGGGTGATAGGTCGAGGTTTTCCAACATCGTTCCGCCGTTGAAGATGCCCTGCGACCCGTTGAACACGAGCGATATGTCCTCGAACAGGAGATCACCATTGCCGTTGACGTCACCCCATCGCCAGGTCGTCACCGAAACCGGGTCGGACATAAACTGAATTTCTCCGCCGACACCGCACGCCGATCGGATTGAGTACACCGCGCTCGGGATGATGGATCTATCGCCAACACTCATAACGCCCCACGCCTCGGCTAGTCGGAAGACCGGGGTCGCACCTAGGCGTCCGTCCAATTGCACGAAGGCTGACAGGCAATCGACATCCGGGTCGATCGCTTCACCTTCGACGAGCAGTGCGACGGGTGTTACGCCGGCTTCGGGCGTGATCGCCACGTACCTCGAGCCGATCGCTGCTACCGTCGGTGTCCCGCATCCTATGACGGTAACTTCGGCGGGCGGACCGAGCGTACCGGTAACCGACGGCCCAATCCCCGAAACTTTGGTGGTGTTCCCGAAGGAGCTGCTGGGTGCGAGGGCTACCTCAGCGAGTCCGGCACCGACCGCTTCGAATCGGAAATAGACTACGAGCAGACCATCGACGGTGGCGGTTGGAAATGGCGGAGAAAATTGACCGAAGGCAGTAAGAAATATCTCGCCGTCGTCGAGGGAATCGTTCTCCCCGCCTGTGGGGAGGCCGATACTTGACCACCTGTACGCGTTCGCGGGGCAGGGACCGGCTTCGCAGGGGTCGCGAATTCCTAGAAACGACAACTTCGTTGGGTCCCAGGTGACAACGGCTTGAAGTCCGGTGAAGGATTCGCTCGCGGAATCTTCAGACACGGCCATGAGCGCGATTTCGATGAACTCGCCCACGGCCGTAAGTTGTTGAGGTGGTTGCCATCGAAGTCCGACACCGCCCCACGCCGGAACGCCCCCGACAAGGATGGCTCCAAGCACGGCGACAAGCGGCAGCGAATTGGTACGACGCGAATACAACGAACACCCTCCGTCTGTCTTCGACAGCCGCGCACGCCCGGCCCGACGTTACACTACCGGACGGTCAAATACCGGCCGCACTCAATTGGCAACCGGTCGGAACGCTGGTCACGCCAGGCTAACCCGTCTACCACGGAATTCCTAGGGGCAAGACGAGGTACAGGGGATCGGGACTCCGCTGAACGCATCCACAACGAACAACAAGTCAAACAAACTGACCTGGTTTTCAGGTGTGCATTCCGTGGCCGACGCGCCCCAAATGTCGGCACCCTGGAGCGTCACACTACTGAAGTTTCCGCGGAAACCCTCTACGGCGAGGCTCAGATCGATGACGTCAACAAGCCCGCCCGAGTTATCCACATCGGCCCACCTCCACGTTGTGTCCACGACGACGACGGACTCTCCCGGACCCTGACCCGTTTCGCACTGCGCCGAGACCAGGTAGGTATGTTCTGGCAAGACGTCCGAACTATGAACTTGTACCGTTCCCCAGCCTCCCGGGCCCCTTGGGGATAGAAAGACCGGATTCACACCGAGTCGGCCGCTTTGTTGTACGAACATATCGATGCACGCTACGTCGGCGTCGACACCTCGAACGCGAAGGGCGACCGGTGTATTGCCGACGCGCGGCGTGATCGCAAGATATCGCGATCCGCTGGCGACGACGATCGGGTCACGACATCCGCACGAATTGTTGAGCTCGTTGCACAGCGCCGGGTCGTCGCATGGACTACCCGGGACGACACAACCAAGCACGGCGTTGCACGTCTCAACGCCCGTACAGAACAACCCGTCGTTGCAGGCGGTGTCGTCGGGTGTGTGAAGGCATAGACCAGCCGCGCACGTATCCACGGTGCAAGCGACGGCGTCATCGGGACAGTCGGCGACGGTGAAGCAATCGACACAAGCGTTGCCCGTTTCGTCGCAAAGCTGTCCGGGGCAACTATCCGTGATGCCTACGCAAACGCCGCCAATGCACGAGTCTCCGGACAAGCAGAACAACCCATCGTTACAAGAATTGCTGTTGTTCATCGTGGTGCAGGTACCGGCTAGGCAGCCGTTCGTCGTGCACGGGTTGCCATCGTCGCAGTCTGCGGCTACGAGGCATTGAACGCAACTGTTCGTTGCTTCGCTACAAAGGGCCGGAGCCACACAAGGATCGGTCGCCCCGACACAAACACTACCGGAACACGTATCAACCACCGTACAGAACAGCCCATCGTCGCACGGCAACGTGTTGCTCGCGTGAACGCATACGTTGGCCACGCACGTGTCATCCGTGCAAACGTTGGCGTCGTCACAATCGAGGTTGCCGAGACATTCGACGCACCGGCCGTTCGGCTCATCACACACCGCACCCGGACAGGCGTCGTTGCCGCCGATGCACGCACCGCCGAAGCAAATATCGATGGCCGTGCAGAACAGACCGTCGTCGCATTGCCTGAAGTTGTTGGTGATCACGCATTGACCCAACGCATCGCATGTGTCGTCGGTGCAGAAGTTGCCGTCGTCGCAATCGATGTCGACAAGACACGCGACGCAAGCATTCAAGTTTTCACTACAGAGTTGAGGTAATACACACGGGTCCGTACCGCTTATGCAAGTTCCCCCGCCGCATGTGTCACCCGACGTACAGAACAAACCGTCTTCGCACGGGGCCGTGTTGTTGGGGTGTACGCAAATCCCGTTGACACACGTATTGTCCGTACAGCCGTTTCCGTCGTCGCAATTGGCGTCGACAGTACATTCGACCACTTGGATGGACGCCGTACCGAGCGTGCCCGTCACGTCCGTTCCGAAGATGGCCCCAGCGCTGAGCACTCGGCTGGCGGAGAAGGAACCCGCCGTCGGTACGATGTTGACGGTGGCTCCGAGCGACCCATCGAAAGCAAAGAATTCGAGCGTCGTAATGACCAGCCCCGCTGGCGGAATGGTCGCACCCACCTGGAAGTCGGCCACCGCTTGAAACAAGGCGTCACCGTCGTTGCCGGGCACGCCGGTGAACGGCGCATTCAGACCGTCCAAACCGGAATCGTCCGGGAAGCCGGAGGCCGCCCACGCGAACGGACTGGTATTGGTGTCGCCAAGTAGGGCCAGCGCCGTGATGTCCCAGTTCATAACGGCTTCGATAGAACCGACGCGCACGTCCACGCAACTGCTGGAAACCGCAACCAGATCGACGAACGCTCGCGCCCCGACGGGTACCGATTGTATCGCCGGAACCCAAACAAGGTTGACCGTGGCCGGCGTGCCCAGCGTTCCGCTGCAGACGCCGCCGTTGCATGTGTCGACGGTCGTACAAGGGAATCCGTCGTCGCACGCGAGGCCATCGTTAATGGGGCTCGCGCTACACACGCCGGTCGCGCTGATGCACACGCCGACCGTGCAGGCTGAGTTCAAGCTCGAGCAGTTGACGCCGGTACCCATGCAGGCACCGCCCGAACAGGTGTCTGCCGTCGTACACAGATTGCCATCGTCGCAGGGAATCGTGAGGTTGTTGTTCTGGCAGGCGCCGCCTACGCACACGTCGCCAGTACATGAGTTCAAGTCATCGCAATCAACGTCCAGCGTGCAGTTGACGCAGCCGACAATCGGCGTTCCCGCGCATACACCGATACTGCACGTATCAGTTTGCGTGCAGGGATCGCCATCATCGCATGCGCCGCTCAGGTTGCTCGACTGACAGACACCGCCAACGCAAGTTTCCAATGTGCAGGCATTGGCGTCATCGCAGTCCACGGCGAGCAGGCAGTTCTGACACCCGACAATGGTCGTACCGGCGCAGACGCCGCTCGTGCAGACGTCGGCCGAAGTACATGGGTCGGTGTCGTCGCACACGCCGGCTTCGTTAATGGGTACGGCGTTGCATCCTCCGGTCAGCGTGTCGCACGTGCCCAAGTTGCACGCATCGTTCAGGCTCGTGCAGTCGACGGCTGTACCCGTACATGTACCGGCGACGCACACATCGGTGAGCGTGCACAAGTCGGCGTCGTCACACACGCCGGTTTCGTTTGTGGGCGTGGCGACGCAGAGACCGTTTGTGGCGTTGCACGTACCAATGTTGCACGTGTCGTCAAGCGCTGAGCAGTTGATCGCCGTTCCGAGACACGTCGTCCCGAAACACGTATCGAAGTTGGTACACAGATCGCCATCGTCGCACGCGCCCACGATGGTCGAGCGTTCACACACTCCGGCGTTGCACACGTCGGCCGTGCAGCTGTTGCCGTCTTCGCAATCCGAGTCCAATATGCAGGCGCCCACCACGACGGTGATGGTGCCGTCGATCAAGACGGTGTTCAGCGCCTCCCACGAACTTGTGCCCGTAGTCGTAGTCAGCGTTACATCCCAAACACCGGCTGCGTTCGCGCTGGCGACCACAGGAAACGCCGACAGGTCGCCAAGGAAATTCACTGCGCCCGGGATGAACGATCCGTTGTCATCGACGCTACCGTTTAGCGCCGTCGAGCCCGTTGCGTCCGAGTCGAACACGGTGAAGGTACCCACGCCAGGCCACGGATCGCCGATCTGTCGGATGTCTTCCGGCGGTGACGCGGTGAATGTCAACGTACCCACGGCGCCGGCTCGTGGAATGAGTTCCAGCAGGATGGTTTCGCCAAACGTATTCTTGTTTTGAACCTCGCCGCCCACCACGACGTCGGTGGTACCACCGGGGGGCATGGCAAAGCTCGGAACGAACAGGCTGACGCCGGGATTGATCGTAATCGTTCCGGCGGTAAGCGTGGTGACCACGCCTTCCCAACTGCTGTTGCCGGCTACTGTAGATAGCAGTACGTCCCAAACACCGCCAGCGCCCGCGCTGGCGACCACGGGGAACGCGGCCAGTTGACCGTCAAACGCCACCGGGGTAGGGACAAACGTGCCGCTGTCGTCGATCGCGCCATTGACCAGACTTGATCCGGTCGTGTCGGTATCAAACGGGCTGAACGTGCCCACGCCGGGCCAGGCGTCATCGAGTTGCGCGATGTCCGTAGGGGGGGCGGGCGTGAACACGACGGTACCCGTCGTACTGCCCCGTGGAACGAGCTCGACGAACACGTTCACCTGGAACGTATCAAAACCGCCAATTCGACCGGCGATGATCAGATTCCCGAGCGAACCGGGATCGACCAGAAGGTCAACAACGTTCATGGCCGCAAACGGGCCAACACAGACGTTCAGCGCTTCGTCGCACACTTGCCCCAAGCATGCGTCACCCGACCCCACGCAGGAACCGGCAGAGCACACGTCGGTGAGCGTGCAGAACAGTCCGTCGTCACACGGGGCGATGTTGTTGGGGTTGGTGCAACTTCCGACGTTGCAGATGTTGTCCGTGCATGGATTGCCGTCGTCGCATTCCACGTCCAGTGTACACCCAGTACACGTGCCGCTCGCCTCATCACAAACTTCACCGGCTAGGCAGGGCGTTCCCGAAGACACGCAATTCTGAACGGCGTCGCACGATTCCAACCCGTCGCAGAACAGGCCATTATCCGGGCAGTTGAGATCATTCGGAGTGAACACGCAACTACCGGCTACGCACGTGTCGTCCGTACACGCCACATTGTCGTTGCAGTCGGTGTCGATGATGCATGCGTCGCACACGCTCAGGGCTTCGTTGCAAAACGTGCCCACCGAACAAGGATCGCCGGACGAGACGCAGTCCAGCGTAGCGTTACAAATCTCCGGTCCGTTGCAAAACACGCCGTCACTAGCGCAGTTGAGGTTGTTCGGCGTAAAGATGCACGTCGCAGCGACGCAGGTATCGTCCGTACATCCGATCAGATCATTACAGTTCGCATCGATCGTACACTCGCCCTGAAACACCGTGACGGTTCCGCTCGTAAGTGTGGTGGCCAAGCCCTCCCAACTACTGCTGCCGGCCGAGGTCGAGAGCAAGATGTCCCACACGCCGACCGCACCGACGCTGGCGACGACAGGGAATTGAGTCAAGGCGCCGGTGAATGTGACCGCGCCCGCCACGAATGTTCCGTTGTCGTCGACCGATCCGTTCAGAAGGGTCGAACCGCTTGAATCAGTATCCAACGGGGTGAATGTACCGGCGCCAGGCCAAGGATCACCGACCTGCATGACATCGACGTTGCCCGGTCCGGTGGCGGTTGTGAATTCGACCGTACCGATGGCGCCCGCGCGGGGCACCAGCTCGACGAGAATCGTCACGCCGAACGTCGCTTCCGCCGCAACGCCGCCGGACACCACGACATTCGTCGTCGTACCCGGAGGCAGCGTAACGTTGGCGATCGACAGATCCGCCGCCAGCGAACTGCTTGCCAACCACGTTGTAAGCAGACTGAATGTAAGTAACCTACGCCACATCGTGTACCTCGTTAGACGCCATACTCATGTGATGACCCACGAAACATTGGTCAAGAAGCCCACGCTCCATCATGGTGCGATCAGCGGAAGCGTGATAAAGGGGTTGACCTCAAGTCGACTTGCCCCAACGTCACTAAGCAAAACGCGGCCATCTTTGTTTACATCGAACGCGTTCGTGATCGCCGTGATAACGAACGGATTGACCTGAATGCGAATCTGCCCGACATCGCCAAGCGTGGTACGCCGATCGGTGCCCACGTCGCCGGGCATGTTGCCGACGATGAATATGGCGTTGCCGCCGGGCGTGCCGTCACCGCTGGGCAGTAGGGCGGGGTTACCTGAGAGTTCGCCGTCCAGGTTAACGCCGGTTGTCGTAATCTGCGTCGAATCGACCGTAACCTTTAACCATCGCTTGCGCGCAAAATCGTCCGCGAGAACAATGTCGACAATACTGAATCCGCCACCGTCGATCGCGCTCGCCGTAATGTCGCCCGCGACTGCGGTGACGGGGGAGAATATCGTCCCCGTGCCCGTGGTCCACTCAAGACCGAACGCCGCGTCCGGTGTTGTGGCGAAGTTCACGAGTTGGTTGAACGTCACGCGAATGCCCGTAATGCCGTTCGTATAGTTCGTGATGTTCGCCAACGTCGCCACCGACCCCACGGTCAACACGGCCACCTGAGCATGGGCGGCGTCGAGGAATCGACCCGAGTAGAAAATCTCGACGTTCGTGATCTGAAGCGGCGCTAAACAGACGCTACCCGTCTCGTCGCAGAAGAGCGGGGCACACGGATCGGTACCCAATTGGCAGTCGTTGATAACGTCGCATACTTCCACGCCCGTGCAAAACAGGAGGTCGTCGCAAAGCGCATCGTTGGGGGCATTGGTGCACACGTTGAGAATTTCGTCGCAGCTATCCACCGTGCAGCCGACGTTGTCTTGGCAGGGATCGGTCCCTGGTTGACAGTCGCTGATGGCGTCACAGGTTTCCATCCCGTTGCAGAACGCGCCGTCGTCACAGTTGGCGTCGTTGACGATGCTGGCGCAGGTGTCAGCCACCTCGTCGCACAGGTCGTCGGTACAAACCACCCCGTCGCTGCACGGGTTGGTACCGGCCAGGCATCCGTTGATGGCGTCACACGTTTCGATGCCCGTGCAGAACAACAGGTCGTCGCAGTTGGCATCGTTGGCGGTGTTTGTGCAGGAATCCAAGAGGTCGTCGCACACGTCGTCGGTACACGCCACCGCATCGTCGCACGGAGTCGTACCGGGAAGGCAACCGTTGATGGCGTCGCACGTTTCGACGCCAGTGCAAAACAGCGTGTCGTCGCAAAGCGAGTCGTTGGGCGCGTTCGTGCAAGTGTCTAGCACATCGTCACATGTGTCGACCGTACACGCCACGGCGTCGACGCAAGGATCCGTCCCTGCTTGGCAATCATTGACGGCGTCGCACACTTCCGCCCCATTGCAAAACAGTCCGTCATCGCAGTTGAGATTGTTGGGTGTGAAAACGCAGCTTCCGCCGACGCATGTGTCGTCCGTACAAGGCACCAAGTCGGTACAATCCGCATCAATGGAACATTGATCACAAATGTTCGTGGTTTCGTTACAGAACGTACCCGCGAGGCAGGGATCGCCGTTGGATACGCAGTCGTTGACCGCGTCGCACACTTCCATGCCGTTGCAGAACAACCCGTCGTCCGCACAGTTGGCGTCGATCGGCGTGTTGGTACACACGTCCAGCAGGTCGTCGCAGGAGTCGTTCGTGCAGCCGACAAGGTCATCGCACGGGCTGGTTCCGGGCTGACAATCGTTGATTGCATCACACGTTTCCGAGCCGTTGCAAAACAGCGTATCGTCGCAGTTGAGGTCGTTCGGGGCGTTTGTACAGACGTCGAGCACGTCGTCGCAGGAATCATCCGTACACGCGACGGCGTCGTTGCACGGGTCGATACCGGGCTGACAGTCGTTGATCGCGTCGCACGTTTCCGCGCCATTGCAGAACAGCGTATCGTCGCAGTTGGCGTCGTTCGTCGCGTTCGTGCATACGTCCAACACGTCGTCGCACGAGTCGTCCGTGCAGGCGACGAAATCGTTGCATGGGTTGCTGCCAGCCACGCACGCGGCGCCGCTGAAGAACTCCAAGCCGTTGCAAAACAGGCCGTCGTCGCAGGCGGACGTGATGAACGTGGAATCGAATTTGTTGGGTACGGCCGACGTATTGTCGGAAGCGAACGTGAATTTTGTGAACAGCGGTGGCTGATCCGGACGGAACGTGACCGATGTCACGCCTTCCGCGATTACCGTAAACGTAAGTGTCGCCACAGTGTGGTTGGCGACGATTTGACCGCCGTTGATCGAGACGGCGTAGAGGATGTCGCCGGCTGTATCGGACTGATGCACTTCGACCCACCCGGCGTTGGGTGGGAACAACCCAAGGTTCGTCGGGGCGATGTTGACCAGTGTCATCAGCAACGGGTCATAGGCAAGCATCACCTGAACGCCGTTGATGCCACCCGAAAGGTTTAGCGCGTCGAGTGTTACTGTGACCGTGTCGCCCGGCTGAACGAAATCTGAACCGGGGGCTACGTTCAGCACCAGGTCGTTGATGGCGAGCGCCGGCACCGCCCCTGCCCCAAAGCCCAAGAGCATCAGAGCCAGAGCGATGATCGTTCTGTTTCCCATGCGTCGTCCCATTGATTCCGCCTCTTTCCGCGTTGCTGCTACCACGTTGTTCAAGCCCGCCTCCGCAATTCGTCGTCCTACGGTTGGGGGCCTATCAATTCAAGTTGGTACGCTCGATAATCATCGCTGTCCACGTCGCCGTCGTCATCGAAATCGTGGACATTGCAGGAGACGTCGGGCGCATACGCCGGCGGTGAGATCGGACCCACATTGCCGGTAAAACACGTCTGAAACCTCACGAAGTCGCCCAGCGCAATCGTCCCGTCCGCGTCGCTGTCGCCCAGGTCCACCACCGTGAGGACACCCTGGCGCTGCGACGTGAGCAGCAGTGGTTCTTTCTCCACGCTCTTGAACCAGACTGATCCCGAAGTCGGATCGGATCCGTCACATGATCCTTGGCACATCTGAATGTCCCAAACACCCAGGGAATCGCCCGCCGCCTCAATCGGAAAGGCGACCATCGGACCGGAGAAAGTGACTGGCGCCGCAATGAACGTGCCATTGTCGAGTCCGGCCCCGTTGGTCAGCACATTCGAGGTCGAATCCGTGTCGAGCGGTCCGAAAGTACCCGCACCGGCCCACGGATCACCCGCCAAACTGATATCCACATCAACCGGAGAGATCGCGGGCGTAAACTGAACTACACCCGTGCTTCCCGAACGCGGAACGAGTTCCAGAATCATCTGCAAGCCGTAGGAGTCGCGCCCGACGATTGCGCCCGATACGACCAACTCTCCAAGTCTTCCCGCGACAATCTGCGTATCCGCCACGGACAACGACGCTTCCGAACGAACCGTGACGCCCACGCTTCCGAGCGTTCCGGTAACGTCCTGATTCGGCGCGTCCGTTCCGAATACTGTGGTGCGCGTCGGAAGCGATCCAAGCTCCGGCTCGATGATGATGTTCGTCAAGTTCGTGTCCATAAGCGCTCGAAACCGCAGTGTGACAATGCCAAGACCACTGGTCGTCGCCGTCGCTACAGCAAACGACGCCGCCTGATAGTAAGCGTTGCCGTCGGCAAACGTATCGTTAAGCCCATCCAGACCACTGTCGGGAAGGAACCCTTTGATCAACCAGGGATGATCCCCGGGGTCGATGGCATCGATCAATTCGAGCTCATCGGCGTTCCAGCTCAGTACCACGTCGACAGACGAAAACGTAATGTCAGGTCCGTTACCGAGTACCGCGCGGACGTCAACGTCCACGATCACCCCGGCGGGCACCACGGTTGGCGACGCCACGAGTATCAGGTCCACCGCAGCCGATGTCGACGGCGCGGTGAGACACCCGAAGCAGGCCATCATCGCTATGATCACGATCGGACGAAGTCCCATCGACCATGCCCCCCCAAACGAACCCGACAATCACGACAACCGTTCCGATCTCCATCGGCGGTTTCGCCCTCCTGACAGGCCGGACCAAATTGCCCGACCGATCAACTCCGCGTGAACGGCCGACGCCGAAGCGCCGGTCATCCACGCATGATCATCTTCGTTAACGGCGCCTCTTACCCCGTCCGGCTCGCCCTTCGAGCTTGGTCAATCGCCGATCGAATTCAGGTATCAGTTCCAAGCCGTTGCGCCGCGCGAACGCTCGGATGTCTTGAGCGTCCACAACTCCGTCTCCGGTCAGGTCCGCAGCGGACGCATTGACCAGCGACAGGTTCTCGACACGCACGCTCGCCTTGGCGATCGTTCGAACCGGGTTACGCACGACCACGCCGCCACCGACAGGTGTCAATCCACCGGAGTCAAGGGCAGCGGGGCACGCATTGACGGCTTCGCCTTGGACGAAGAAGTTGACTTGGATCGCAGTGAAGTCTGCGGTGTCCTGAGTACCGTCACCGGTCGCATCCGCACCGTCGGTGAGGTTCGGATCGATGGCCGTGTTCCAACGACTCGCCAGAATCGAGAAGTCCGTAATGTCGCACAGGTTATCTTGCACGACGACTCCAGACTGGAAGTCGCCAGCCAGCAGAAGGTTGCCGGCGGTCAGGTTGATCGTTGCTACACTGCACGTACCGAACAGAACGGACGCCAGCTTGCTCAGCGTATGACCTTCCTTCACGCTGACCCAGTTGGCGTTCGGGCTGACGTTCGGAACGATCACGTTCCCCACACCGGAAAGGTTGGTCGTTACGGGCAAGGTGCGCGTATCGGTCGTGCCACCGCAGTCGGTGATCACGAACGTGACGGCACGCGTGACCACGCTTGAAACCGCCTCAAGTTGCAACGTCACATCCAGACTTGGCTGGATGATGGTTACGATTTTCTGGCAGCTTCGAACACAACCGTTGGGATTGGTGACCGTGATGTCGAGCGTCACCGTCGCACCCGCACCGGCGCTGTACGTGATCGAGTTTGTGCCTTGACCGGTCGAAAGCGTACCGCCCGTCACAGTCCACGCATACGTGGAACCGACACCGGAATCCGGTACCGTCGCGAAGTTACCGACCGACTGGAAGCAAACCGAATTCGCACCCGAAATCGTGCAGTCCGGCGCGTCAACCGTGACGATCTTCTGACATGTGCTCACACAGCCGTTGGCGTCGGTGACCGTGACCGAAATCGTCAAGCTCGTTCCGAAACCAGCCGTGTAACTGATCGCTGTCGTGCCCTGTCCACTGTTGAGCGCACCCCCCGTAATTGTCCACAGGTAGGTCGCACCCAAACCTGCGTTCGGCACGGAGGCCACGTTGCCGGTCGAGCCTTCGCAAGCGAGGTTGTTCGCGGAGATCGTGCAGTCAGGATTCGCATTCACGGTCACGATCGTTTGGCAAGAGCTGACACAGCCGTTCGCATCCGTCATCGTGACGTCCAACGTGACCGTGGCTCCGACCCCAGCGGTATATGAAATCGCCGTCGTACCCTGGCCGGCGTCGAGCGTGCCGCCCGTAACACTCCAGACATACGTCGCGCCGATACCTGCGTCCGATGCCGTCGCATTGAGTCCGCTCGTACCGGCACACACCGCCGCGTCGGCGGTGATAATGCATGTCGGGTTGGCGTTGACGCTCACAACGAGCTGCGAACTGCTTACGCAGCCGTTGCCATCTGTAACGGTTACGTCGATCGTAACCGTAGGTCCGGCGCCTGCTGTGTACGTGATGGCGCTCGTGAACGGCGGGATGTCATTAATCGTGCCACCGGTTACGGTCCACGTATAAGTCGCACCCACTCCGGCGTCCGGGACGGACGCGGCGTTGCCAGCCGTACCGTCACACACCGCAGCCGAGGCTGTGATCGTGGCGTCGGGATTCGCGTTGACCGTCACAATGTTCTGCGAAGTGCTGACACAGCCGTTCGGATCGGTCACGGTTACGTCAATGGTTACGGTCGGTCCGACGCCAGCCGTGTACGTGATGGCGTTGGTGAACGGCGGGATGTCTTCAATCGTTCCACCGGTTACCGTCCATGCATAAGTCGAACCCACGCCGGCGTCCAGGACAGACGCCGCGTTTCCAATCGTACCGTCACACACCGCGGTCGATGTGGTGATCGTCGCATTGGGATTCGGGTTGACGGTCACGACGTTTTGCGACGTGCTGACACAGCCGTTGGCGTCCGTCACGGTCACGTCGATCGTGACCGTCGGTCCGGCACCAGCCGTATAGGTAATTGAGGAAGTGAACGGTGGGATATCTTCAATCGTTCCACCCGTTACCGTCCATGCATACGTCGCACCCACGCCGGCGTTTGCGACGGAGGCGGCGTTTCCGGTCGTACCGTCACAAACAGCCGCTGCGGAAGTGATCGCAGCGTTCGGATTCGGGTTGATGGTGATGATGCTCTGGCAGACGCTAACGCATCCGCTGGCTTCGGTCACCGTTAGGTCGAGGACCACATTGATTCCCGATCCTGCTGTATACGTGATCGATGCGGTGTTCTGACCGCTGGTGAGCGTACCGCCCGTCACCGTCCATGCATATGTCGTGCCCACACCAAGGTCGGTGGTCGACGCGATGTTTCCTGTAGAACTGTCGCATACGGCGGCAGCGCCGGTGATCGTACACGCCGGATTGGCATTGACCGTCACGATCGACTGACCGTTGCTCACGCAGCCGTTGCCGTCGGTCACGGTGACATCAATCGTCACGCTCGTTGGGCTTGTGGCCGTGTACGTGATGGCATTGCCGAAAGGCGGAATACCGTCAATCGTTCCACCCGTCACGGTCCACGCATAGGTAGCGCCAATTCCGGCGTCGACCACGGACGCAGCGTTGAGTGTCGAGCCGTCGCATACCTGGTTGGCACCCGTGATCGCTGCGTTCGGGTTCACATTGACTGTTACCACAGTCTGCGAAGAACTCACACAACCGCTACCGTCAGTGACGGTGACGTCGATGGTCACAGTGGGTCCGACGCCGGCCGTGTAGGTGATCGCACTACCGAAAGGCGGAATACCGTCAATCGTTCCACCCGTAACCGTCCAGGCATACGTAGCACCAAGTCCGGCATCGACCACGGACGCCGCGTTAAGCGTCGAGCCGTCGCACACGGCGGCGGCTGTCGTGATCGCCGCGTTGGGATTCGCGCTTACGGTCACGATAGATTGAGAACTGCTAGAACAGGCGTTCGCATCGGTGACGATCACGTCGATCGTTACGGTCGGACCGGCACCGGCCGTGTAAGTGATGGAACTGCCGAACGGGGGCAGGCCCGCAATGGTTCCGCCCGTAACCGTCCAGGAATAGGTAGCGCCGACACCGGCATCAAGAACGGACGCCGCGTTGCCCGCTGAGCCGTCGCACACGGCGGCGGCCGTCGTGATCGTCGCGTCGGGATTAGCATCGACCGCTACGATTTTTTGACAACTGCTCTGGCAGCCGGCACCACCAACCACGGTGACATCAATGGTCACGTTCAAACCGGCCCCAGCCGTGTAGGTGATGGCACTACCGAACGGGGGAAGACCCTCAATCGTTCCGCCCGTTATCGTCCAGGTATAGGTCGCACCCACACCGGCGTCGGGAACGGTCACGGCGTTGCCGGTCGATCCGTCGCACACGGCGTTGGCCGCTGTTATGGTGCAGTCCGGTGCAGCGACGGCAATGATGTTCTGGCAACTGCTCACGCAACCGTTGGCGTCGGTCACGGTCACATCGACGGTGACGTTCGGACCCACACCAGCAGAGAACGCCAGCGTATCCGTACCCTGACCGCTGTCGATAGAACCACCTGTTACCGTCCAAACGTAGGTAGCTCCGACGCCGGCGTTCGGAACCGTGGCCGGGTTGCCCGAAGAGTTAGCGCAGACCGAGGCCGCCGCGGTGATCGTGCAATCAGGATTGGCGTTGACGGTGACGATTTTTTGACAACTGCTTGTGCAGCCGTTGGGGTCGGTAACAATGACGTCTATGGTTACCGTCGTCGGATTGACGGCCGTATAGCTGATCGACGTGGTTCCCTGACCGCTGTCGATCGTACCGCCCGTTACCGTCCAAGCGTACGTGGCGCCTATGCCCGCATCAGGGACTGTGACCACGTGTGCTGATGTGCCATCACATACCGCGTTCTCGCCCGTGAGCGTGCAGACCGGGGGACCGATGAAGACGCCGCCGGAGTCGAACACGGTGGGAAGAATAGTCGTGCTGTTGCTAGCGCGTGTGAGCTTGGTAATGATCGGTGGTGCATCGGCACGAAACGTTACGCCGGCCGTACCGTTGGCAATCGCCGTAAACGTCAGCGTCGCGATGGTATGGTTGATGCCGATGGATCCGCCGTTAATGACAGCCGACCAGTCGACGGAACCAAAGGAATCCGTCTGAGAGATCTCCGCCCATCCGGCGGCTGGTGGCGCCAGTCCGAGGTCTGTCGGCACAATGTCAATCAGCGTCATCAGCGTGTTGTCATACTGCAACAGCACCTGAACACCGTTCACGGCCGCCGAGAGGTTCGCCACGTCCAGGGTCACCGTTACGGTTTGCCCGGTCGAGACACACACGGATCCGGCGTCGACATTCAAACTCAAATCGTCAATGGCCAGAACCGGCCCCGTTACGCACGCCATGATCGCCATGGCGGTTAGCGTTGTCGCGTTCGTCAATCGTCCACTCATTTCCAAGACTCCTAGTGCTCTTGTATGACGGGGCGCTGGGCGGCCCGCTTCTTTCCTAATGGTGTCCCATTGTAGGCCGACCCCGACCGGGGGTCAGTTTACCAATCAGCCAAATTTTCGCCGCATTCGAATGCGGATTAGAGGCGACGTTCCCATAACCGGGCAGCGCGATCCGCGCGCCAGCGTACGTGATTCACCGATCGGTGAATCTTGGCGCATCAACCCGCGCGGCGCGATGGTCGCTTCACGACTGTGAACGCATCGTCACCGATTCAATTCAATAGGTGGACTTCCTCCCCATCCATCAGATTCATACCGTATGGCGCACGCCAACGTGCTTCGGCGAAAAAAACCAACGCGACCGTATCAGGTCAATCAATTCGCCGAACCGACTACCATCGCTGAGGACCCCCCAGAGGCCGTGACGGCGACGCTGCGCTATCGGCAACGCGCGGAACATTCGACATCGCGTCGAAACGAAGCCGTGTTCAAGAAATTCCGATTGCGGTCCAGCGACTTGCGACGCATACCAGGATGCGACCCTCACTGTACCAAAAAATATCACAGGATTCAATCAGGCGTTCTGATCGAAATACGACTTCAAATGCTTCTTTGCAGTGCGAAATCGAGCGAACTATCGGGCACACGGCCACAACGGCCGTACACCGCCAGACTCGAAGCACGCGGCCGTTCCTACTGCGGCAGATATCCAGCTCGCAGTGGCGTCTACTTCTGTCCGTGCCGGCCTTTCGCGCCGCGCTGCTTGATCACTGACTCGCGAACGACGCTCGCGTCGTCGACTGTCGCCGAGCCGTCTATGAGGGCGATCATATCTTGTTGGTCGAGAACCCCGT
Source organism: Phycisphaerae bacterium (assembly GCA_029260075.1). GTDB lineage: Bacteria > Planctomycetota > Phycisphaerae > UBA1845 > UBA1845 > OFTM250. The sequence goes on along the minus strand of JAJDDY010000018.1, from coordinate 53,258 downwards.
CATGATTGACGTCGGCCGCAGCCATATGTCCCAATCCCATAGCGTGAAGCTCGCGAACGGTGATGGACATCAGCGGCTCCGCTTGATCCGTGGCTGCAATCGCCAAACCGCAGCACGCCGGCTCGCTGCTTAGCAGACTGTTTCCGGACAAAAAGACGAGGTCCAGAAGATCCACGACGCCGTCGCCATTGATGTTGGCATCCGGTGATCCCAGACTACAGGTTCGCTGATTGTTCGCCTGAGTCAGGAAGAACGGGAAGAAGACGCCGAAATCTCGAATGTCGACCAATCCGTCACCGTTCAAGTCGCCACCGACCAACCAATGTCCGCCGGCGCTTCGTGTCCCGGTGAATGATGCGGTGTATTGGAAACCGTCCAGTGTGGAAAAGTCAGTGGCCGTACTGCGAAGCGTATGCTCGGTGTCCTGCGCCATGAGGCAACCCCAGTTGCCACCCGGAATCTGGACCGTGACGTTGGACGCCATACCACTGCTGAACGTAAGCGTTTGGTCAACCGTTGCGCTAAGCGGTCCGCCGGGTGCGGCGCAGTCCCATACTTCAAATGTAACGCACCGGTCAAACGGTCCCGCATTCATAGTCGGACCCAACTCGACATTCATCGTGACCTGTTGCGGAATCACCGTCACATCGAAAATGCACGTGTCCTGCAAACCGCACGAATCCGTGACCGCGCAGGTAACCGTGGTGGTTCCCGGTGTAAACGCCGTTCCACTTGGTGGACTGCAAATGGCCGTCCGCGATCCCGGATCACAAGTGTCCGTTGCCACCAAGTCAGGCCAAGTGACGATCGCCGTGAGCAAGCCGGAGTCGGGACTCGTGACGACGTTGGCAAAGCATGACGACAGTGTCGGGCCGGTGGCGTCTACCAGGATAGGACTCGGTGTGACCAAGATCGGCACGACTTCGCCGCCGCCAACCGTCGTCAGGAGGCTTTCGGCCGCATTGGGGCCGGCTCGAAAACGAAGGTCGCCGCTACATTCGGCAACCGCCTGAAAGGTGATCACCGCGAGCGTTCCCGGTGCGCGCGTGCCTGCGTTGCCGAATGGTACGGTTACCAGATAGTCGAGCAGGCCAAGCCCCGGATCGACTACTTCCTGCAGTTCGACGGAGAAGGGCGATGTCGGATCCACGTTCGATCCGGGTAGTACACTGATAATCGCCAGCGATGCGGGGTTGTAGGCTAGGAAGAACTGGGCGCCGATGATCGCGTCGGCGGCAACTGTCGTTGCCTCCTGCGGTCCCAATTCGACGCGAACCGTAATGACGTCGCCGAGACCGAAGCAGCCCGCGACGGGAAGTGTGCTCGGCGAGGCCACAAGTTGTAGCGTAGCGCCGACGCATTCACAAAGTCCGCTGACGCCGCAAATGCTATCACCATCGCAATCCGCGTCGATCAGGCACGAGAGACCGTTGATGTCAATCTGAGCACACGATCCGGCCTGGCAGATGTCGCGTGTGCAGGGATTGAAGTCTTCGCAAGCCGCATTGAGCCCGTTCGGTACCGATGTATGACTCACGACACCGGTACCACTGTTGCATGTGTCGTTCGTGCATGCGTTGCCGTCGTCGATCACCGCGAGCCCTCCGGTTGAAGGAGCGCAGCACGAAGTGGTCGTATCGAAGTTTGCCACGTTGGAACAAGTACCGGCATTGCATGAATCGTTCGTACACGCGTTGTTGTCGTTGCAGCTTGTATCCGACGTATCGAGCGTGAACGTGCCGCTTGCACCTCCAGCGCCGTGAACAAGTATGCGGTACTCCACGCCGGCGACCGAACACCAACTCACCGCTTCGCCGCCGTTGCCGATTCGGTCGTTGTCGCCCACGCACGTCAGCGCGCCGCAGCCTCCCTGGTATACGGTGAGTCGTGAATCGAAGGATGCGTCGAATCGAAGCGACGCCCGCATCACGTTCCCCGTGCCCAAAACCGAGTACCAGACGCCCGGCGCGCCCACCGGTCCCGATCCGCAATCAGGCCCGACGTTATCGTTAACGGCTGTGTTGGTCGTTTGACCACGCACCGTGGACGCCGGCGCTATCCGCAGCGCGTCTGCACAGAGATCGGGCAGGCAGGTAATATTCAAGTTTCCAGTTCCCTCCGCCAAGCCGACGCCGCCGACCCGGATGGAGTAACAGCCGCCGGCGGTTACCGGCAGCGAAACGATGGATGTACCAATGGTGCAGGCTGTATTGTCGTCGTTGCACGCAAGTAAGTTCGTGTTGCCTGTTGGGCAGGTGCATGTTGCGGCGCCGCCACCGTACACAGCCAATCGCGTGTTGAAGGTCGCGTCGTTGCATGTACTGACCGCAAGCGTTCCCGTACAAGAGGCGATGTGCTCGTACCAAACGTCTTGATTGATCGCGACCCCGTTGCCCTCGTCGCAGGCGACGGTAAGGTCTGGACCCACCGCTGTGGCGTTTGCCGTTGTGAACGCCGTCACGCCGTCGCCGGCAGGGATGGCGTCAATGCAGTCATCGTTGACCACGATGTCCGCAACCGTAACCAGGAGCGAAGAGGTTGTGAACGCTATGGCAAGGTCCGTGTCTGTACGCAACACGGTTTGGTCGTTGCCGGGGTTGGTTGGGTCTACCAACAGGAAATCAACCGAAAAGGTTCCTACGGCATCGGCGGAGGCAATGAAAACGAATGTGCCGCAGTATGCCGGGGAAACCACTTCGACTGATTCAGAGGGATTCAGAATCGTCGCCCCGATTCTGAGCAGGTCGGGCGTGGCGGCCCCGAACACTGGCCCGGCCACCGGTGCAAATACCCAATTGGCGCGCGTTTGGTCGACAAAAATGCTCAGGTTACCGGGGTCCGGCGTAGTTGGATCTTCCAGGGTCAGCGTGCCGAACGAACCGGCTTGGGGAACAATTTGTAGCCTGGCTTGGTATAGCCGCAGTCGTTCGGGCAAAGTGATCCCGGCAAGGAACACTTCGACCCTTACGGTTTGCCCAGGCGCAATAGTCGCGGGCCCAACCGGCACGATTGAGAAATCGGCGCCAGCCGCAGGCATCGCCAACATGGCGACGAGACACAAAGCCCATACGACACTCTTCATAGTGCTCCCCTCGGTGCTGTGATGGCACGGCCCTTGAACGGACCGACCATCATCGGTTACTTCCCCGCAATGTTGCCCGCACGAGCAATCATACGTCTCAGGCTGCCTAGCTACGCTACGGTACACAGACCTGAGTACATGGATCGCCCAGGCCGCGGAAGGCATCAACCGCAGCCGTCACGTCTAGAATGTCCACCGGACCCCCGTCCGGCGTGCATCCCCCCGAACCGACAAAGTCGGCGTTTTCGCGCTGAACGCGCACGCAAAGCTGTGCCTGTGCGTCGCACCTTCGATGTGGCGGTGCATTCACGCAGTCAGCGTCGGAAAGACACTGAATGCACTGACCTGCAGCTACGTTACATGTCCGCAATGGGCCGATTGCGACGCAATCTTGATTCGTTGTGCATGGTACTGGGAATGCGTTGAACAGGCTTCGAAATGCATCGAGCGCTTTGGTGATGTCAATGATGTCCACGCCGCCGCTATCGTCTACGTCGGCCCATGCCCATGTGGTCGCCGTCACAGGGCTGGACAGGTTCGTTCCGGGATTCGTCGGATTGCAATCTGCCTGAATCGTGATCAACCGATTCGCAACGAGATCGGCTCCGCGGATCAGGAAGGTGCCCCAGGTGGCGGGTGTTTGATAAGTGGGCACTACGGGTGCACCGCCAGGAAGCGGCGATTTCGGCAAGAATCCACCCGGCACTGAGTACGTATTTACGCACTCCATGCCGATCTCGGAACTGGTCACGCGAAAGGCGACCGGATTTGTACCCGGCGCCGGCGTGACGGAAATGTATCGAGCAGCAGCGGCAGTCACCGTGGGCGGGATACAGTCGGAGATCTGCACCACCGCTGGAGGACCGATCGGACCGGTCACATCGTTGCCAGCCGTTGTGCCTCCGAGCACTCGTGTATCCTCGAACGAGCAGATCGAGCAGCTTGAATCCAAGGTGCAGCAAAAGGACTCAGAGCACGCGGTACATTTCGGGGGACAACTCCCTGAAGGGCACTGGCTGTCCAACGTGCATTCGATATCCGGGTCTCCCGTAAGCGGACTGCACAAACGCAGTTCGGGGCAGTCGGCATCAGAATTGCATGTCGACGCCGTGCGATCGCCATTGCCACAGTACATCTGAATCGACTTGCAGTCGGACTGCGCGGGCAACGCGATCTGCGTCGTGCCACCAGCAAGCGCCTTAAAGCGAACCGTAGTCACGAGCAATCCGGCGGGCGTCGCCGGGGCGCTCGGGCAGGGAACCCCGCCACAAAACAGCTGTTTCAATGATTGGTAAAACGCATCGCCGTCGTTAAACGGGAGACCGGAGTACGTAGCGCAAAAGGAATCCGGACCGCAATCGGCGTTGGTCCTTGCATTGAGACTGTCATTGGGAAACGCCGACTGCGTCCAGTTGTAGCTGTCCGGTGTTCCCGCCGCAGCGTCCGCAGGGCAGAAGAACGGTGTGGCTGCTGTAGCCCCGGCAGTGCATGCACCGGCGCAAAACAGGCTATCGCATTCGAGCCCGTTTGTGCAGAGCTTTCCGTCGTCGACACCGCCGATGCACGTCTTGTTGCCCAGAACCTCCAGCATCGCAGGGTCCCAATCGAAGACAGCGTCCAGTTCCTGCATGGGTTGATCGAAACCGTTGATCGAAACCGCGTACAGTCCGAGCTCAACGGTCTGGCCAACTACCGCGGACTGCGTGGCGGGTCGCCACTCCAGCCGAACGCATGGTCCCGAGAAGTTTCCTCCCGCACCGCACTGCGCGTGCGTGGTTTGGCCCGACGCCATGACGACGGCGACGGCACCTAGGGCCATCACCCAAGCCGGCTTGTGATGCACTCCTAGCGCAACCATGGATTCTCGTTTCGTCTGACGAACGGTATTACTCTGCATTGCTACAACCCCTTAGCGGCCGACGCGCCGGCGCCCGTGTTTGGGCAGCAACCAGCGCGCGATGGAGACCGCGCACGTCAACAGGCACCAGACCTGAATTCCCGTTTGACCCTCGCACCGATGATAGACGATATGTCGCCGATCGTTTCTCTCCCCATTGGTAACGCCGCATAGAGTCTATCCGCTCAATCGTGCAAATACAACGGTATTCACAAGCGAGCTATCGGACGTCTCGCGTCGTTCCCAGGCCGCAAAGGCACGCCTGTGCATCCACGCCAGCACCGGTTCCCCATGGGAGGCTATGCTCGCTCGGACCGCAAAGGCAAATCCACCCGCCAATTGTGCGGGCACAAGCCCAACGCAACCGATCGCCACGGGACGAATCCGTCGGAGAACATCTGGCGGTCGGCTTACCGACGGGCGCCGCACCAAGCCGCAACCCGTCAACTTCGCCGGTTCGCAGAAACGTGCATGCCTCCACGTACCGCTTCTCGGACCTAGCGGCGACGCGAAGCATGCCCGCGCATGCGCCCGGACATCTGACTACGCGTGATCTGGGCGCCAATTGGCTTATCCTGGCGCAAATAATAATCTGGAATCATCCACTACCGCGCTGTAGTGATGGACATGGCCGGTCGACCGCTCGATCGCGTCGGGCCGGCGTCGTCCGAAAACAGTCGTGCCGCCCCCATCTCCAGTGACATTTGCCTGGCTTTTCCGGTCAGGTGGTTGATTTTGCCGGGTGACTTCATTATCGTACTCGGTAGGGAGCGCTGTGCGACTTCGCGGAGCACAGGGTGCCAGACCAGTGGGTTTCGTCCTCGCTCGGCTATGGTGTCCCCTGGTTTTGATGAGCGTCCAATCGGGAACAATGGACTACGCATAACGCACGGGCGCGTCGCGCCGGGTTAGATTGACGGGGGATTGGATCATGGGATCACGATTGGGGTTCGGCGTTTGCCTCGCTGGGTTTCTCGCTGCGGTGGCCATGCCCTGCGAGGGCGCGGTTGTTGACTTCGAGTCCCTCCCGCCGGGCATGAAATTCGGCGGCGATTTTGGCGACTCGTCCGGCGACACGGTATTGACCCAAGACGGTATTCGAATGGTGATCCGGGATTTCCTGGTCCCGGGCTTCGTCGGATTCGGCAAGGCAGAGGTTGGTGGCCAATACGCCGACCAGTTCGATACCACACCGCTCGAACTGAGAAGCATCAGCGCGCAGTTCGATTTCAGCGATTTGTCCAGCGACGTTACCAACGTCTCGCTCGATTTCATTGACTTCGGCGGCCGCGTCAATTTCGGCGTCAACTCGGAAACGATCATTCAGGTCGACGACCTCTCGGATGTCCCGTCGTCCATTTCGAACGGTATTTTCGTGACCGTGGCGGACGGCCGATTGACGCTGACCACAGATGAGCTCCACCAGATCCAGCGTTTCACGATCGGCGGTCAGGAGTTGGTCATCGACAACGTCGCGGCGGTCCCCGAGCCCTCGAGCGTCGCACTGCTTCTTGCGGGCTGCGTCGCGCTGGTACGTAGGCGTCGACGCGACTGAACGTTTTTCCTGCCTCTCTACGTCACGCTCAGTGCGAGCAGCGCTCACCCACCGCGTATCCCCCATTGTCGTGTTCGATCCTGTATGAGCGAACCTTACCACCCCGAATCCGTCCCGCCTCGCCTTTGATCGCGTTTCTAGGGCCTCGGTCCGCGTTCGCCAACGAATCCGTCACCCCTCGATAGCCGATAAACATGCGTCTGCCGCCGTCCGTAGCGGCGACCGTGCGCGCGGCGCCTACGGTTTGGCTCCATCCCCATTGTTCGGTGGTGTCTTTGAATTCGTTCGTTTCACGCTATCTCGTATGCCCGATACACGAGCGTCTGCTTGGGCGCGACACGTTTCGGTGTGCGCGGATTCTTGATTCGTCGCAGTGGTTAGCGCCAACTGATCTCGCGGAGCTACAGCGAACGAAACTCTCGGCGCTCTTTCATCATGCGACAATGAACACGTCGTTCTATCGCGATCGATTGCGCCGAGCCGGCGTCGACCCCGCAATGGACGATCCCGGTGCGGCCCTGTCGTCCATCCCGCCACTGACCAAACAGGACATCCGTGAGTCGGCGGAAGAAATGATCTGGCGCAATGCGCCCCATGGTGTTTTCTCGTCGCACACCGGCGGATCGACCGGCGAGCCGCTGGCGTTTTTCTTCGACCGCCGCCGTCAGGCGTACGACCAAGCCGCGCGCATTCGTACGCACCGATGGTTCGGCGTCGAGATGGGCGATCGGGAGTTGTATCTTTGGGGCTCGCCCACGGAAAACTTGCGTACGGACCGGCTTAAGCGGTGGCGTGATTCCTGCTTCAATCAACGCCTGGTCAACGCGTTCGACATGTCCGCCGCGACAATGGACCGGTACCTCGATGAGTGGGATCGATTCCGACCGGCGTGCTTGTTCGGATATCCCAGCAGCATCGCACTTCTCGCGGATCACGCACGCGGCCGTGCCATCGACCTTACCGCGCTCCGCGCTGTGTTTGTAACCGGCGAAGTTTGCCATCCGCATCAACGTGAAACGATCGCAGCGTACTTTGGCGCGCCGGTCGCCAACGGATACGGAAGCCGAGAAGCCGGGTTCATAGCGCATGAGTGTCCCGAGGGATCGATGCACATCACATCCGAAAATGTGATCGTCGAAGTACTCGACGAGCAGGGCGGCGTGCTCCCGGTCGGCGAAACGGGCGAGATTGTCGTTACGCATCTCGATGCGTACGCCATGCCAATGATCCGCTATCGAACCGGTGACGTGGGTCGCCTGAAGCACGGGCGCTGTGCGTGCGGTCGCGGTCTCGGATTGATGGACATTGTGCTTGGCCGCACGACCGATTTCCTTTACTTGCCCGATGGAACGGTCAAGCACGCGCTCTCCATAATCTATCCGCTGCGCGAAATGCCGGGCGTGCGCCAGTTTCACGTCGTACAAGACGAACGATACGCCGTCACCGTGGAGATCGTGGCCGACGACGATTGCGGGTCTCTCTCCGAGGAGAACGTCACGGAACATGTTCGCCGCGCGATCGGAAACGAGGTCGATCTGCGCGTCCGCTTCGTCGATTTCATCGCGTCGACCGCATCCGGCAAGTACCGCTACGTCGAGTCTCGGGTTAAGCGTCCGTGTGTGACTTCCTGTGTGGAGACATTGTCGCATGTCTAGTTCGGCTGTCCTCGTTGCTCCACCATTCATTCAGGCGCCATCGATGTCGCCGTGTTTGACTCGTGCGCTTGACCCCGTGGACCATTGCGCGTGGACGTCCTACGTTCAGGCTCAAGACTCCGGGACGGTTTTTCATACGTTGGGATGGCGCGACGCGGTGGCCTCTGCGTTCAAACATGAGCCCTTATACTTTGTGGCCCGGCGCGGCGAACGCGTGGCGGGTGTCTTGCCGACGTTCTTCGTTCGAAGCCGCATCGGTGGCCCGATGCTCGTGAGCGTGCCGTACGCCGTGGGTGGGGGGATTGTCGCGGACGATGTCGAAGCCCGTGAGCAACTTTTCGACGCCGCGCGTGTTGCGGCGCGCGATCGACGTTGTCGATGGATTGACCTTCGCAGCGAACAGGCCGTCATTCCCGGACTTCCGATCGTGGATCGATACGTCAACTTTCGCCGCACGCTGCCCGATCGTGTGGAAGATGTGCTTGGGTGGTTGCCGCGCAAGGCGCGTGCGGCGGCGCGCAACGCAAGGAACAAGTTCAAGCTCGAAGTTGATTTCGGTGCCCAGCACCTGCACGAAGTGTGGCGACTCTATTCGATCAGTATGAGAAGACTCGGGTCGCTGGCTTACCCGTTTCGTTTCTTCGAGGCGTTGGTCGATGAGATGCCCGAGCGCGCTTGGGTGTCGATCGTGCGGCGTGAAGGTCGACCCATCGCCGGGTTGGTCTCGCTCATGCATCGCGATCGAATCATACCCTATTTTATTGGCACGACCGACGACGCGAGGCACTACAGCGCCGCGAATTTCATCTATCTGACGTTGATGGAACGCGCGGTGGCGAGTGGTTATCGTGTGTTCGATTTCGGCCGGTCGCGGCGAGACAATACGGGCTCGTTCGACTTCAAGCGATTCCACGGGTTCGCGCCCACTCCGCTTAGTTATCAACGTTGCTTGTTGACTGCCGACGCGGCGCCCGATCTTTCACCCAACAACCCCAAGTTTCGACTCGGGCGACGGATTTGGCGATACCTCCCGTTGTCCGTAACGCGCATCCTCGGGGCAGAGATTTCGAAACACATACCGGGATAGCACGTTGAATATTCTCTATCTGGCCCATCGCATACCGTTTCCGCCGAACAAAGGGGACAAGATCCGTTCGTTCCGTCAGCTTGATCATCTTGCGAGTCGGCATCGGGTTTGGTGTGCGTGTTTTGTCGATTCGTCCGACGAATTGCGCTTCGTCGAGCCGCTGCGCCGCCGGTGCGAAGATGTCGTTGCGATTCCGATCGGCCGGCTTCGCGCTCGAATTCGTGGGTTACTTGGCCTTCTGCGTGGAAAGACGTTGACGGAATCGTACTATCGCCATACAGCGATGACCCTGGCCCTTCACCGTTGGTCGGAGTCGATCAAGTTCGATGTGGCCGTGGCGTTTTCTTCCGGGATGGCCGCCTACACGCAGGAGGTTGCAGCCGACCGGCGCGTCCTCGATTTCTGCGATCTCGACAGTCAGAAGTGGTTGGACTACGCAGCCAAGTCACGCTGGCCGTTGCGCCGGCTCTATGAGATGGAAGGGCGGCAGCTTTTTGAACGCGAAAGGTATTGGGCCAACCAACTCGACGCGGCGATGGTGATCACGGAAGCCGAAGGCCGTCCGTTGGTGCCACATGTTGGCACTGGAAAGGTACACGTTGTCGGGAATGGTGTGTTGCTTGGTGATCGATTGTTGGTTAGTCCGGAGCGAGTGTTGGCCGAGACTTCTGAGGACGTGGGTGAGAAGACGCATCAGACGGTTCGCAACGAACCGAGCCGCGCCCGTGAGGAAGCGACGTTCACGCGCGAGCCCGGTCGCCTCCTGACGGGCGCGGCTCGGCAGGATTCTCACACAGGTTCTGAGCCGCGGGGTGGTCAGTGCGTTGATACGGTCCCGCACGATTCGTCGGTTGCGAAGGAAGGTGCGAGAAAGGATTCACACACCAGCTCGTCAGGTGAGGGAAAGGATTCACGCACCAGCTTGTACGGCGAGGGTGCGGGAGATCGCTCGCACATTGGCGTTATGACGTCCGGGCAACCGATCATCGGATTCATCGGGGTAATGAACTACCGACCCAATGTCGACGCTTGCCGTTGGTTCGTCTCCACGTGTTGGCCAACCATCCGCGCGGCGTCGCCGCAGGCGATTTTTCGGATCATCGGACGGAGCCCGTCGCGTTCCGTTCGGCGTTTGGGTTTCGTACCGGGCGTTGAGGTCGTTGGCGAGGTCGACGATGTGGGCGCTGAATTGGCGGGCTTGGATGTCAGCGTTGCGCCGCTTCGAATCGCACGCGGTCTGCAAAACAAGGTGCTGGAAGCCATGGCCGCCACGAAGCCAGTGGTCCTATCCGCTCAGGCGGCGACGGGGATTGGGGCGCGTCATGGCGAAGACTATCTCGTGGCGGATGGCGAGGTCGCATTCTCGGATGCGGTCATCAAGCTCTTGCGATCGCCCGACGTGCGGCGGGCAGTTGGACTCGCCGGCCGGCGGTTCGTGGTCCAGCACCACCGCTGGGACGAGGTGCTTCGACAATTCGAGTTCGTCGTTACCGGAGTTCAGCAGCGTTCGAATCCGGCAGGGTCAACGCCCGTTCCGTCGATGACATTGGCCACTACGCAACAAGTACGTGCGAGAAAGGATTCACGCACGAGCGTCCGTCGATGACATTGGCCACTACGCAACAAGTACGTGCGAGAAAGGATTCGCGCACGAGCGGTTCACGCACGAGTGGATTCACGCGCTAGCGGCGTTTGACTGACCGGAGCGCCGGCCGAACAAACCCCCTCAACGACATCCTACGGCACCTCGATGCCCAACATGTCGAGGCGTTGCGCGGCCAAGTGGTTTCGATCCAAGGCGCCCGCTAGCTTGTATTGCTCAATGGCATCGTCGAGTCGGTCCAGTGATTCGTACGCCAACCCCAACGAGTAATACGCGTTGGTGAAGTTGGCGTTGGCTTCGATCGCTTTCTTGAAGTGCTCGATCGCTTCATACGTGTCGTCGTTTTCGGTGAGCGCCACGCCCCACATCCAATGGGCGTGTGCCCCAACCTCCCCTTTGCGTTGGCCGCGCTCCATGGCGAGTATTCCGAGGTTGTTGTAACTGGCTTTGATGAACACGTCGGCCATCCACGTGTCGATACGAACGTTGTTCGGATTGAGCCGTTGTGCGTGCTCGTAGTACTTCGTCGCGTTGTCGATTTCGCCTTTGATCGCGCTGGCGGCGGCCAACTCCAAAATGGCAGAGAGGTTGTCCGGATTCAATGTCAGCGCTCGCTTCGCGTGCGTTATGGCTTTATCGGGGCGATCGGTTGCGCGGTAACAGGTGGCCAAGTATACCTGAATCTTGGAGTCGTTTGGCAGGGCGCGTTCGCAAAGCTCAAAGAGCGGCGTCGCGCTGGCGAAGTCGCCGGCACCGATCGCGTTTTTCGCGCGGAACATCAGCGTGGCTGAATCGACCGCCAAGGATCTCATCTTGTCTCGAAGGGGGTCGGGGACATCAACAACCGGTTCGAATTCCTTGGCCTTGGCGGCGTGCAGTTTGGACAACTTACGCTTGTTCATGCGGCGGTAGAGTTGAGCTAGTGCGGCGTGCGTGGCACCGTCTCCCGGCGCGATCGCCAGCGATTGCTTGAGATGGAGTTCCGCCTCGGCGTGTCGCGCTGCGGACATTAGCAGTTGACCGGCGCTACGGTGTCCGATCGCCAGCGGTTGCCCGAGTTCCGTAGACTGAAAGTACAACTCAAGCGCTTTGTCGGCGCGTCCCGATCGCTCCAACGCCTTAGCCCAGCGCCAGAGGATGGGCGGGTATGGCGGGGCGAGGGCGTAGGCTCGTTCATAGAGTTCGAGCGCCTTCTTTGGCTCTCGACCGGTGACATCGAGCACTACGGCTTGAAGGTATGGGTTTCGATAATCTGAGGGATCCAGCTCGAACGCTCGTGCGTACGCAAACTCCGCGCAGTCGTACAAACCGTGGGCGTCGCACGTGGCACCCAGACCGGTCCACGCCGACGACTTGGTCGGCTGGTCCAGCACGGATTTTCGAGCTTTTTCGATCGCCTCCTTAACCAGCGGTTGCATATCTTTCGTCGTCGGATCAGGAATAAATACAGGGCCGGTGATTGGTTTCGGTCTTGGCCGGACTCGCGATATCGTGGTGCGCTGTTCCGGTTGTGACGGCGCTGCCTTTTCCGTTTGCGCAAGAACGATTGCGGTGAGTTGCATGGCAACCCCTCGTGCCGCCCCGATGCCATCGGCTCGAGCCGGCTGCGCATGATCCGCAGTAATGACAGCGAACGCCACAAGCGCCACGACACAAGAGAGACTTCGTCGTGGTCGCGAGGCGTTTCGTGTCGGCGTTGCGTCTACCATCTCGTTTTCCGTTCTATTGATCATGCTGTTTTCCAGTTCCACGCGTAAGGTTGACTAGCGCATTAAGCTTGGGCGCAGGGAAATACTCTCGTAATCCGTCGGGCCAGTCAACCTCGATACGCAGTGGCTTGCCGCCAGCGGGAACCCCGAAGTGCGCCCGGGGATCGCTGCTTGATAGATAGCTGAATGCCCTGGTGATTGTTCGCACGAGTCGCTGCGAGTCAAGGACCAGTGTAATCCGGGCTCCGATCGCGTCTCGATGCAATCGAGGATCTATCGCCCGCACCATCAACCACGACCCACGGCGTGGGGCCGTGTTTCGGTAGACGCGCGCCGGCCCACGGAGGTTGGTCACCACAAGGTCGATATCACCGTCGGCGTCGAGGTCGCCCGTGGCGAGACCGCGCGTGATTTCCACGGGTGCGCAAAACGGGAGCGCAGATCCGCATTCGAGGGCAAATCTTCCGCTCCCATTATTCGTGTAGAACAAATTGGGCTCCGCGAACACGTCCCACGGCGTAGCGGGGCGAGCGCCGTCGATGCGATTGTTTCGCGATACGCGCCCGTTGCCCACGACCAAGTCCAGATCGCCGTCCAGTTCTGCATCGAGCGCAGCCGTTCCGAAACCGGTGTACCGAACGCTCGACGTAGCCAGTCCGACCACGCTCGTTGCGTCGTCGAACCCCATGGTACCGCCGAGGTTCTTGTACAGAGTGTTCGTCTCGCCGGTCAGGTGGGTCATGAACAAATCCGTATCGCCGTCTCGATCAAGATCGCCGGCCACGACACCCATACCCGCTTCGGGACGGCCGTTCAGGTCGTACGCCGAACCCGTCATGATCGCGTCGTCGACGAACGTGCCATCGTGCTGGTTCGTCCAAAAACAGTTGGCGTAGGCGTCGTTGGCTACGTATACATCGGCCCATCCGTCGCCGTTGAGGTCTTCACATACTACGCCGAGCCCCGCCGCTTTGGTCTTGGAAATCCCGGCGGACTCGCTGACGTCGGTAAACGTGGCGTTGCCGTTGTTGTGGAGGAGGACGTCGGCGGCAGGATTGAAGGAACGTGGGCCGCAAAATGTTTCCCGACCGTCCGGGCTGTAGCAGGTGTGTTCAGCACTCCATCGTACATAGCGTGAGACGTAGATGTCGAGGAAGCTGTCGCGATCGTAGTCAAAAAAACACGCCGACGCGGACCAGCCGTCCACACCGGCGCCGGCGCTTGACGTGATGTCCTCAAATGTCCCGTCGCCGCGGTTTCGATACAGGCGGTCGGTTCCCAAATTGGTGACGTATACATCGACGTCGCCATCGTTGTCGAAGTCGCCGGTGGCCACGCCCATACCGTATCCTCGATCGCCCAACCCCGACGTTTTTGTCACATCTTCGAAACGACCATCAGCGCCTTGCCGATAGAAGCGGTTCTGCTCCGCGCCGGGCTCTTCGATCTTCGGAAAGCCTCGGTGGCCGTTGGTTAAGTAGATATCTAAGTCGCCATCGTTGTCCGCATCGAACAACGCCACACCGCCCGCCATGATTTCGGGAAGGTATTGCTTGCCGCGTCCTCCGTTCTCGTGCTTGAAATCAAGCTTGAGCTCGTGCGTGACTTCGGTGAACCAAGCGGTGGCGTTGGGCGATGGTGGTGCGGCCTGCCCGAGGTTAACCCCTGCGAATGCGGCGCAGAATAGGCACGCCGTGAGCGTCGGTCGGACGATCCGGGCTCGGTAGCGGTCGGTGGACAACGACATAGATTTCTAACCCAACTTCGCCAAGACCCGATGTCGCCTACGATCGCGATTGACGGAACCAGCCACACCCGCATCGCTGTTTTAGTCTATACGTCGGACTCCTGCGCAACAAGAGTGGTTCGTTCGATAGGATTGGTGCACTGAGAGCGTGCATGAGAAGGATCGTTTTGAACCGAGCCGCGACTCGAATCGAATCGAACCGAACCGAACCGAACCGAGCCGCGACCGTGAGGGAGCGGTCTTTCGTCTCGCAGACGGACCGCTTCCATACAGTCACGGCTCCGAAAGCTTTTCCTCGTGCCGTTTCCAAAAAAGGTCGTGCTACATCTTGCTCCCCTCCTTCATAAGGAGGGGCTGGGGGAGGTGACTTCCTGACCGACGGCCCCCCCTCTCTCCACCCGTGGCAAGGGGGCAAGAAAGTAAGACAACCGTTCTGGCAACGGCATTAGCAGACTGTCGAACAATGATGATATTCAAGCTCGTCACCGCGAACCCGCACGTAATAACGTACGGCGTCTGCATCAAGAGGGAGAAATCGTCAACGGATCACCGGCTGGAATCCGGTGCCACACTTGTTCAACCGGCGCTAAGCCTCGACCGGTTGAACACAGGCGGCGACATCGTGCGCGGGATTGTTGACGCGCAAGCTTACCGGGTGCGCGCACATGTCCTCAGCGGCATGCGCACATAGTAACGATTGCAGATCGGACGCCGACGTGTTGTTAGGATCAAGCCACGACGCGTAGGCGTCGCGCGGTAGGATGACGGGCATGCGGTCGTGCAGTGGCTTCATCAGCTCGTTGGGCTCAGTCGTGATAATCGTGCACGAGTAAATGTCCTGCCCGTCGCTTCCACGCCAATGTTCCCAAAGCCCGGCGAATGCGAACGGATCGCGATCAGACATCGTGATGTATTGCGGCTGTTTGCCACCGTTCACTTTCTGCCATTCGTAGAACCCGTCCGCGACGATGAGGCAGCGTCTTTTCTTAAACGCGCTGCGAAAGGACGGTTTGGTGGCGATGGTATCCGCACGGGCGTTGATCATGGGCGATCCGACTGTCGGATCTTTGGCCCATGTGGGAATGAGTCCCCAGCGCAGGTTGACAAGGCGGCGCGGCGCCGACGGTGCGTCGCACACCACGGCGGCTACGGGCTGGGTTGGGGCGATGTTGTACCGCGGCGACAGGTCCGGCGTGTCGGCCAACTCGAAGAGTTCAGCCACAACTTCACCGGTTTTGATTAACGTGAATCGTCCGCACATCGCGCGGCATTATACCACACTGGCCGGTGTTGGCTATCGTGATCGTTCGTGGTGCGGCGGCCAGGGTGCGTAACACCGTCGGCGGGCAGCTTTCAGAGGCCGAAGCGCCAGCGCCGGATCTTGGGTGGTCCATCAAGCGTGTTAGGATCCGCTAGTGCTTTGTCACACATCGATTGAAGGGTTTACCGAGCCGCGCCCGTAACGAAGCGGACGTTCGAAAGCCGGTGGCGAATGCCTGAACACACTCCCTCACGGTCGCGGCTCGGTTTGGTGGTCGCCGTCAATTCGGGCATGCCCGCAAAAGCAAGCGTGACGACGCACTAGCCTGCGCTTCGGGCTTTGACAGAAACTACGGCGCGGACTGAATCGCGCACAGGTTCGTCGATGATTCGCATGCCGCCAAGAGTGTCATGCACCCCGCAAAGCACGGTCACACGTGCGGCTATTGACTAGATCGCGCGTTGGATACGACTGCTCCAGGCAATAAATACGCATCATCACTGGGGTTAGGCCGTGGCTGCAATCGCGTGCAGTCAGATATGTCGCCGCGTTTCTAAACTCGGACTATGCGATCAGATCGAGGAGCGAGCGACTTCCCTGGTTCGGGCTCCCGCTGGCAAGGGTCAGCGCCGCAGCCTGTGAGGCGTATGCTCGGGAGGATTCGCCGCCGAGATTGCTGCCGAATCCGACGGGTTGATCCGTTGTGGCCGCTGTCGGACCGCCGGTAGCGTCGGCAGTTTGTGCGCCTCCCACCACCGTCGCGCTAGACGATCCGCCGGATACCGTTCCTTGCGTATCGCGAGTCTTCTGGGACGCCTCCGTCCGTGCTTGTTGTTCCGTCTGCGCGGCCTGTGCCGCTACGGCGCGATCCTGCGACGACGGGCTGCCCGGTGCAAGTGCAGCGCGGCGCACCTGCTGCATTTTTCTTACGGTAGCCTGCGGGTCACCGTTGACCGGTGACGCGTCGATTTGAACCTCGCCCGACACGGCGTACTGGCGTCCGTCGGGTCCGGTCTCGAATTTGAAGCTCGGTCCGCCCGAAGCGTACTGGCCGGCGGAAGCTTTATGGGCTTGCTCGTGACGACGAACCTCCGCGTCCTGCTCGCGCAGCTTGCGGACCTGAGCTTCGTCCTCCGGAGCCAAGGTTCCCGTTCCATTCGATTGCGATGGTCCGGACGCTTGTGGCTTCGTGCTTGAGCCGTTGGTGCCGCCTTGAATTCTTCCTGCGTTCGCACTCGAGTTGAGGCTTGTGGATCCGTTGACCTGTTCGGCGATCGCAGCGAGTCGTTGCGCCGCGTCGGATAGCTCCACCTTGTCGACGGGTTGCTCGTGGTCCTGACCACCGAACTGACCGGAAGCGGAGTTAATCTGCCCCGGAAAATTCTTCGGCGAGCCGCCGATCTTGGGCGCCGCGCCGAAGCCGAACGCCGCAGAGAGTATGCTGTTGCTCGAAACGGATCCGATCATGAGAACTTCCGCCTTCGTTTCGCCGGGGAGGCCGGGACCATGTACGCTCTATCGAACGAACACGAATGTCAGTTGAGTTGGCCGGGCTTCTCGGACGTTGGCCAGGGGCGAACGTCGCAGGGCGCGTGCAGGCTGGCCCGGGAGTCAGGTCAAATGCACAGAAATCGCGAGACTTCCGCTGGTCTCCCCGAACCGCACGGGTAGGGCGGGCGCCATCCGCGAAAATGGTGGGGAATGGCGGATGCAACCGGCCCGACCCTGGGCGTGCCACCGATTCTGGTCACGTGTATGCGGAATGATCTTTGGCATTTCGGTTGCGTCCGGCAACCGAACCGCCGAACATGGGTTCGATGGCTGATCTTGCGTACCAACAATGTATTGACGGCGACTGCGGTCAGACGTTCGGCGTGGATGAGGTGCGGTACGCCTGTCCGTCGTGCGCATCGTTAGTCGACGTCCGTTATGACTGGTCGCGTGCCTGCACACCCGACTCGCTTTCGTTCTTCGACGCTCGTCGTGGCGCGAGCGGCGGGCCCGCCGGTACGCACGACGCGAGTGGCGTGTGGCGGTTTCGAGACCTTCTGCCCTTCGCGGACGTCGACGATCTCGTGACGGTCGGCGAAGGGCGCACCACGCTCCAACAAGCCGACTTGCTCGCGCGCGAGATCGGTGTCGACGCCGGCCACCTCTTCCTGCAATACGAAGGCTTCAATCCGAGCGGTAGCTTCAAAGACAACGGCATGGTGGCTGCTTTCACCATGGCCCGCCGCCTGAATCGATCGCGCGTCGCATGTGCGTCGACCGGCAATACCAGCGCGTCGCTTGCGATGTTGGCTGGCTTGACGTCTACGCGGACCGGTCAACCAATAGAGGCCGTTGTGTTTGTCGGTGGGGGCAAAATCGCCAAGGGTAAGCTCGCCCAAGCGCTGGACTATGGGGCTACGACGATTCAAATAGACGGCGACTTCGACGCGTGTATGCGACTGGTCCAGCAATCCTCGGATGGTCTCGACTTGTACCTGGCCAACTCCGTCAACCCTTTTCGTCTCGAAGGCCAAAAGACAATCATGTATCGCGTCCTGGAGGGTCTGGGTTGGTCAGTGCCCGATTGGATCGTCGTACCCGGCGGCAACTTGGGCAACGCCAGCGCGTTTGGCAAGGCGTTCATGGAACTGTACGAGCTGGGCTTGGTCGATCGCATACCCCGCCTAGCCGTGATCAACGCCGACGGCGCCAGCGCATTGTTCGATCTGTACAACGAGCATGGGATACGGTTTCGCGATGGTCGCGTTGATCGCAGCAAGATCGATTCGTACTTCGGGCAGTGGGACGAGCAGGGTCGGCGCGCGCATACAGTGGCGAGCGCGATCGAAATCGGCCGACCGGTCAACTTGGTCAAGGCGTTGCGAAGTCTGGATGTAATGAACGGCGTTGTGCGTGCCGTTTCCGACGACTGCATTCTCGAAGGCAAGGCGTTGGTTGGTCGATTCGGATTCGGGTGCGAACCAGCCAGCGGTGCCTCCGTGGCCGGTCTGCGCGTGCTTCTTGATGAAGGTGTGATCGGGTCGTCCGAGACGGTCGTCTGTATCTTGACCGGCCATGGCCTCAAGGATCCTGATGCGACGGTGAACTATCACACCAAGGGTTCCGGAGGGCGAGGAGCGGGAACGGATTCAAGTGATGAGGATTCGCACACTAGCCATCACCAAGTCGGTGCCAATGATCTGGCACGTCACCTGGCCAACCCGGCGGTACAAATGCCCGCCGACATTGACGCCATTGCCGCGTATCTCAATGAACGGGGCGTTGCGAGAAGGGAGTCACGCACAAGCGTGCGCGCTAGGGCCAACGGGCGCAAGAGGGGTGGCGAAGGATGCGCGCACGACCGGGGGGGCGAGGGATGATCCGATTGGCCGTCGCCGGCGCTACCGGCCGTATGGGGCGATGCGTTCTCGACTGCGCGGCGCGCGACGATCGCTTCATCATCGCGGCGGCGCTGGCCCTGCCGAGTGCAGCGGCCGCGGGCTCGACCGTTCGCGTTGGTGAGGCTGACGTGGCCGTGGTCGATTCGCTCCACGATACCGCCGACGTCTTGATCGACTTCACCGACGCGAATGGAACGATGGTGTGGCTTGAAGTGTGCGCCGCGCACCGCGTTCCCATGATCATCGGGGCGACAGGCCATAGTGCCGAGCAGCTGGTACGGATCGAGGACACGGCCAAATCTATCCCGATCGTTCGCGCTCCGAACTGTGGCGTCGGCATTCAGGCGGTGTTGAGCGCCCTCCGCAAGATTACGCAACAGCTTGGCGACGCGTACGACGTGGAAATCGTCGAGACGCACCACCGACATAAGGTCGACGCCCCGAGCGGTACGGCCTATGTACTGGCCGGCGCGATCGCCGATGCGCGGGGCGTAGCCGGCGCGCAATGCAACGTGTTGGGTCGGTCGTGTGACTCGGGTCCGCGCGTCGCAGGGCAAATCGGAATACACTCGGTTCGAATGGGAGAGGTCGTCGGTCAACACGAAGTCCATTTTTCTGGACCGGGTGAAACCATTACCCTGCGCCACACGGCCCATTCACGTAAGACATTCGCCGCGGGCGCGCTACGGGCGGCGAGTTGGGTGATTGATCGACTTCCGGGCCTGTACGCCATGGCCGACGTCTTAGGTGAGTCCGGGGATAACGCGTGACCGCGCCGAAAGACCGGACGCGTGGAGCGGCGAGTTCGGCGACGCCATCTCGTTCGTGGCCGGCATTCCTCGTCCGCGCGCGCGTTTGGACGGTGCTGATTCTTGGCGTCGCCCTCATTGGAGGCGCGTCACTTCGTCTTCTGGCCATTAATGGCAAGCGAGTGATTCAGCGGGATGAGGGTATCTCATATCTGGCCGCTACCGGCCATCAGGGAAGTTACGCTCGTATGGTGCGCGACAGGGCATCTCCGTACGGCACTTGGGTTCCCGTGGCCGAATGGAAGCGGTTCTTCAGAGCTGAGCGGAACTTCTGCCTCGCCACGATTAGTCGCGACTTGGCCGGTAATGACAAACACCCGCCGTTGTACTTCTGGTTTCTGCACATAGGTGTGCTCGCATTGGGTGTGGAGGTTTGGAGTGGCCCTCTGATCAACGTGCCGATCGCGTTCCTATCAACGCTTGCGCTGTTTGGTCTCGCGCGCTGTGTATTGCGAAACTCAGTGTTGGCTGCGGTTGTGGCGTTGTTGTGGAGTTTCAGTCCGACCGTCATACCGTCTGCACTTGAGGCGCGGCCGTATGAACTACTCGCACTGTGTACCATACTGCTGGTCTGGCAAGTCATAGCCCTACGAGATCGCTCGGGACCGATCGGGCGAGGGCGGTATGTTCTTCTCGCCGCGACGGCGGCCGCTGGGATGTTAACGCACTTTCATTTCGCCCCCGTCGTCGTGGGGTGCTTGGTGTTCCTGTTGTTGTGTCCCCGATCGGAACGGGGCCATCGCCGACGTGATCTTTCGGTTTGTCTTGTGATCGGATTGGGTTGCTTGGCGTTGCCGGCGTTATTTCCGAGATGCTACAATGTTATCCGGCGCGGTACTAGCGGGAGGCAAGCGTTGATGCCGGACGGGAGGGAACTGGGTTATCGTATCGATACGGTGTTGGCGCGGTATGCTGGCTTCTTCCATGATTATGCGGACGTGCGGACCGCTCGGAACGGAAAGGTCACAAACGTGATTATGGTGGGCGTCGGGTGTCTTCTTCTAACCATTCTGGTTCATTCATGGCTTGCCCGGCGCCGCGACGCTACGATTTGGCTTACCACGCACTTGGGGGATCTGCAGATTCTCTATTTCTTGTTATGGACGGCTGCTACCAACATATTTCTTTATCTCATGTTCATCAGTCCGCGGCACGCGATGCAGGCGAAGTACCCATGTACCGTCTGGCCGTTCCTCGCGTTCGTGCCGGTGTTGTTTGCGCGCCGAACCGGCCGGTTGGGCGTCGTATTCTTGATCGGTGTAGCGGGTTGGGTAATGTTTGATGGTGTGCAATACGTGGGCGGCTATCGCGAACTGCACCGTACACTTTGGAATCCTCAGCCCCTGCTCGCAACGGTCGAGCGTATCGTTGTCGACGACGTGCGCCGAGACATTTTCCCACGAATTATTTGGCACCTTCCAGATGAAGCTATGATATTGGCTGCGGATCCGAATTACCTGCTCAAACATCCTGAAGAAGTTGGCGTCGTTCGATCCAACGCTCTGTACCTCAGTGACTGGACGCGGCGTCGGTGGGCGCAGCCCAGCATCGCCAATGTGTGGTCGCCAAGGTACCGGCGCGAAGTAGTCAGACAACCACTGTGGGGATCGACTCGAGCGGAGCTTCTTCAGGAAGTAGGGGGCCGGCATTGATCCGTCAGACGTGTCGAACCATTGTATAGACCATGACTAGGCGAAGAAGACAATCGCGCACCGCGGGCCGCAGTGCGGATCCCGTCGAACGAATCGATTCCTCTCCCAAGAGCGCAGCGCCGGTACGCGTGTCGCGCGCCGCATGGATACTCTTGCTGTTGGCCATCGCAGTGGGCGGCGCGTTGCGGGTGTCGGCCGTATCAGCGAAGTGGTTAATCTACCATGACGAGGCTATTTCCTATCTGTTGGCGTCATGCAACAAGGATGAGTACGGCGCAGCAAATCACGAGCGTCGCGCGCCGTATGGCACTTGGGTCGAGGCGCGGGAATGGAAACAACTGCTCCAGCCGCACGAAGGTGTGTGCTTCGGTCAGATCAACGATTCCCTGGCCGCAGGCGATATCCACCCTCCACTGTATTTCTGGTTGCTCAATTTGTGGTCGTTGATGTTCGGCGTACACACGTGGACGGGACCGGCGCTCAACGTTCTCGTCGTCACGATTGCGTGCGTGGCGTTGTTCTTCTTGGCCCGAACTGTGCTTCGAGATTCGGTCGCTGCAGGCATTGTGGCGCTACTGTGGTGTGTGAGTCCGGCGGTCATCGGGAGCACGCTCGAGGCGCGTCACTACGATCTTTTGGCGCTCTGGACAATCTTGTTCGTTGCTCAGCTGTTGCGACATACCAATGCCGAAGCGCCCAGGGGCAGGCGACCGTATGTCGTCTTGGTTGCGATCACATCGGCGGGCTTGCTAACGCACTTTCACTTTGGCTTGATCGGTCTTGCTGGCGCCTTGTTGGTGGCGTGGCGACTGATGCGGTGGGAGCGTAGGCGCCTGATCACGGTGTGGGGTTGTCTTCTTGCCGGCTGCGTCGTATTTGTTACGCTCCATCCACGCTTTCACGAATCGATTCCGCGTGCCCGTTTGCAGGTGTCAAGGAACCCGCGCGGTCCTGAGCAGTTCCAAAAGCGCCTCGACCGAGTGACGACGCAGTATATGTCGTTCGGGTTCGACATCAATGGCTTGGATCGTGCCGCGCGACCCGCCGCCCGCAATATCGCTTTGGGTGCGACCGTGCTGGCGGTGTTGGCGTCGCTGGTGCCGATGGTTGTGCGGCGTTTTCGACGTAGTCGACGTGTGGAGACCCGGACGGACAAGTGGGAACTGTACGTGCTCTTCTTTCTGGTGGCCACCGCCGGTACCAACATCGCGCTATACCTGACGTATCAGAGCCCGCTACATGCCATGGCCCCGAGGTATTTGTCCATGGTTTGCCCGTTTCTTGCGTTCCTACCGGTTATGGCGGCTCGAATTGTACCTGGATATGGCCGCGTCGTTCTGCTAGGAATGATGTCCGTACTATTCGTCTTCTCAGGAACGCAGCGCGTGGCGCGATACCGCCGGAAGTTCGACAAGACGGTTCGAGTAGCCCCGTTCTTGAAGGGAGCGAAGCGGGCGGTGATCAATGATGTTCGCGCGGGCGTGTTACCGTGCCTGGTGTGGCACTTTCCCGACGAGATGTTGGTCTTCGCAGCCAAGCACGAAGAACTTCTGTCGAATCCCGACCCCTGGATCAATGAACTTGAGGACGGAGATGTGTTCGTGCATAGCACACGGGTGGGGCAGTCGCGGTATGGTGAGTCCGTCCGCGTGCTTGTGCGGCGTTTCAAACCACACGCAAGT
The DNA here is from genome assembly GCA_029260075.1 of Phycisphaerae bacterium. GTDB lineage: Bacteria > Planctomycetota > Phycisphaerae > UBA1845 > UBA1845 > OFTM250. The sequence goes on along the minus strand of JAJDDY010000018.1, from coordinate 30,127 downwards.
GGCAAACCTGCTGCTGATATGGGATGGATCGCGACGCTCGAGGAACGGTAGTTTCGCCGTACTGACTCAGCCGCCGTCACCATGCTCACGGTCGAAGTTCGTGCGAATGGTTTCGAACATCGTCTTTATGGCCGGTTGGTATAGTCCGTGCCCCATGTCTTCGATCACCATGATTTCCGCATTGCTGCCGAGCTTTGTGAGTGATTCTTTCAGTAGATCAACAGCCCCGTCTAGCAAGAATGCGTCGAGCCGACCGCCGTAGATGTGAAGCTTGTCCACGAGTTTTGGACCGAGCTCGTCCCAGTTTTCCTCTAGAACGAGGCGAATGTCGAAGGGTTCCCACGTGCGTGCGACGCGCGTGTTCACGCGCCCGGTCCTCGGGTCGAACATCGGGACGGGAATGCCCCCCATGCTTCGCTGACTGAACACCGCTTCAAACGAGTGGATCTGACCGCCCGGACCCATCGCATGTTCCATTCGGATGAAGTCTTCGTAATACATGAGCGTTTGCCCGGCGCGTTGGATGACCGGTCGACGAACCCCGTTCCCGTCTGTGTACATGTTGGCGTCGTTTTCATAGAGATTGATACCTTGAAAATCACGGAAGTCGACCGGGTCCGGTGTGTGTGACCAACAGCCATTGAACGACTCCGGATAGGTAATCTGCAACCAAAGACTACTCCAACCGCCGGACGACACACCCATAACGTAGCGATGATCACCCGACTCCGTCCCATGGAATCGGCGCTCGATTTCCGGAATCAGCTCGTGAAGCAATGCCCATCCCCAAGGCCCGTTGTTCTCGGAATCGGCAAACACACTGTGGCCGCGGAAGCAACTGGGGTCCGGCACAACCAGAATGACACCGGCACCCGGTTGCCCTGTATTGTTGAGACGCTGGAACATCCGGATCATCTGATGATCGCCCGAGAACCCGGGGATCATATAGAGGACAGGATACTTCCTGGCTGGCTCGTCTTTCCAGCCTTCGGGAAGGGCGACACCGGCGCGAATCTTTACATCGCGGCCATGAAACTTGGACAGCGCCACGCTCGTCATCTCGGCGAGCTTGATCGACTCCGTTTCCACGAACGGATTCGGCTCGACCATTCGATTCAGGTGCAAAGAGATGACGGCGTCGGATTCCGGGGCGATGTGAACTTTGTGTACGGCACTGATCAGGTCGCCCGCGCTGCGGCCCGGAAGCGGGCTGTCTAGATTGCGCCGTGCGATACCCTGGATGCGGTATTCTCCAGCCGGAAGGTCCTTGAGCGCGAAGGGGTAGGCCAAGGCGTCGGCGCCGAGGGACACCGCTACGCCGGGTTGCAGGCCGGACACGTCACGGGAAAACACCTGAGGCGCGTGCATCCAGTTCCCGAGGTGCATGCGGGGCTCGCGCGTCGGGGCCGTGGTCAGGACTACATAGACCCGACCCGAATAGGGCCTTTTCTGAAACTTCGGGTCGAGGGTGATTTCAAACGTCAACAACGGCGCGGCGACGACGGACGACGCGGACAGGACTGCAGCAGCGGTCAAAGCGAAAGCGGGCCAGCGACGATTGCGATTCATAATATGGTCTCCGTGAATTCTTGAATCTGCTTATCCGGAAAGGGCGGGTCTATCGGGCGTCAGCCGACCTCCCGTCGTTGAAACATGGCGACGGCGAGGCCAAGGACGCCCGTAGTGATTAGTGCAGCATAGCCCGTAACCAACAGAAGATATTTGCCAGTAACTACGCTCTGTTCCGTCGCCGCTTGGAGTCCGTCGATCACCCAGAACGGCCCGAGATTCGGGACGAAGTGGTATACCGCCGACGCCAGCGTCGACGACTCCTCGTATTGCCCGAAGGCGTAGTCCGACGTAATCCCCACGCAAAGGAACATCGTGCAGATTACCAACGTGGCCAGTTGGCCGAACCGCGTAGAGGCAGCCACCGCCACGGCCGTCGTGGTGATTACCGCAAGCAGTACGAGGAAGGTCGCGATGATGATCTGTCCACCGACGTAGTTGCTGCCGAATGGGATTACATCCCAATGCTCGTTGAATTTGCCGATCACCAGCACCGCGAGCGTCATGAGTGGTGTCACGGTGGCGAGCACCGTGGTGAGAAACCCGGATCGGTAGAAGAAGTTGCAAAAACCCCCGACGACCAGCGACGTACACAGGGCGCCCATGCCGAGCAGAATGACGGGGTAGTCCCAAGGGTCGGAGGAGTTTTCCAAGACGCCGTGTCTGACGGAAAGGATGAAGATGAGCGACGTCAGGTAGAAGGCCAAGACAGCGGCGACGAGCAGGCCGGCGAACTTGCCGAGCACGAACACCGTTCGACTCACCGGTTTGGATACGACCGTCAGTACCGTCTTGTTATCGATCTCGCGGCTGAGGACACCGGCGGCGCTGAATACGGATAAGAACAAACCGCTCATCAGCAACGTAGAGAGACCGAGGTCCAGCAAAATCTTGCCGTCATCGCCCAGCGTGAAGGCGGCCAGGGACACATTAAGGACCAGCATGACGGCGGTGGCGAGCAAAATGACCCCGTAGATCGGCTGGCGAATGGTTTCGACGAACGTGTTGCGAGCTATCGTGTACAAACACTGGATCATGAAATCCGAGACCGTTTCCCTAAACTTCCGCCCTAGGCTTGGCGTTTTGGCGGCGGTGTTTCACCCGTTGGCAGCACCGCCGGATTATTGTAAGCTCGCCGCCCGCTGTGGCAAACCGCGAATGGTGCCCGGTGGGCCCTTCAAACGATACGCATGAAATGCGGCGAGGTTCGTATCTGAGCCCCGATGGACGGAAACCGCCTTATGACACCAGACAGACCAGCCAGTGACCGTCGCGCTCAACATGTAGCCATCCTAGGATGCTTGTTGCACGTGGTGGGTGCGAGTCTGGCGGGCCTGCTGTCGCTCTGGGGCGATGGCTCGGACCTGCTTGCTGCCTTGGCCCGCTTCCTGCTCGTCGGTCTGCCGATTTGGCTCGTGCTCTTCCTGATGCTCAATCAGATTCGGCGCGTAGGTCAAGAGGTACTGGAGACCGAGGAGCTTCAGCGATCGCGCGCCGCGGGTACCAACCAGGCCATTTTCGAACTTGACGACGAATCGCTGCTGATCGAGCAGATTCGACTTCAATGGATGGTCAAGAAGATGCTCCCGCTCACTACGGTGCTGCTATCCGTGGTGTTGCTCGGCGGTCATTTCTTCGGGTGGGGATGGTCGCTGGACTCCGCATTTGCCGACGATGGCTTAGCGCGTACGCCCCAGCCCACGATCATCATGTGGTTTTCGGTAGGGCTTGGCTTCCTGTTCTACCTCTATGCTCGATACGCACTTGCCGTGGCGCGTCTGCCACAGTGGGGTCTGATTCGCGCCGGGGCCGTGTGCATGGCCGGGAGCGCTTTGGGCTGCCTCGCCGTGGCCGCCTCGTTGATGGCGGCATCGTCATTTTCCTGGGCCGAGCCCCTTGGTGCCTACGTACTGCGCATCGCGCTTGTGGCCCTCGGGTTGGAGTTCGCGCTCAATTTCGTGTTCGACCTGTACCGACCACGTCTGCCCGGCGAGGTGCCACGTCCGTCCTTCGATAGCCGTATCTTGGGAATGATCGGCGAACCGGGTGGTTTCGCGAAGTCCATCGCCGACGCGATGAATTATCAATTCGGGTTCCAGATCAGTTCGACCTGGTTCTATCAACTTCTGCAGCGGTGGTTGTTTCCGATCATGCTGACCGCGTGCGCGGTCGTGTTATTGCTTACGAGCGTCGTGATCGTCGCGCCGGACGAACAGGTGATCGTGGAGCGGTTCGGTCGTGTTTCCGGTGACGTTCAGGGCCCCGGCGTTCACCTCAAATTACCCTACCCCATCGACGTCATACAGCGGGTTCCAGTTCGGCGCATCGGCGAGTTGGTGATCGGCGAGACCGCCCATGCACACGACGATGAGGATGGCGAGGACAACGATCACGCGGAAGCGGCCGTGCTTTGGACCGAGGCGCATGAATTCGTCGCCGAAGCCATGTTGATCGTCGCAGCGCCGCGGACCGGGATGGACGCTACGTCGGCGCCGACCAGCGACAGCGACGGTGGGGCAGCCGAGGGCACGAAGAGCGATGTGGTCAGCCTGCTTAAGGTTGCGGTTCCGATCGAGTATCGGATCAAAGACATCGAAAAGTATCTCTACAAATATCGCGAACCCGAGAAGTTGATGCAGGTCATCGCGTATCAGGAGCTTTCCGACTATGCGTCGAGCGTGGACATCGATGTGCTGATGGGCCCGGGGCGTCAGGTATTCAACAACAAGTTCAAGAAATCCATTCAGCGTCGCTACGACGAGCGAGACCTGGGCGTAGAGATTGTGTTCGCTGGTGTGCGTGGCGCTCATCCCCCCTCACAGTCCGGCGTCGCTCAGAAGTTTCAGTCCGTGGTCGCGTCGGAGATCGGTCGATCGGCCGCAATTCATACCGCGGAGGGTAAGGCCCGCAGTTTGCTCACTTCTGTGGCCGGAACCGAAACGCGTGCGCGGGCGCTCGACGCGGCGATCGTGGCGCGCGAGGCTGTCCCACAGGGCGATCCAAGACGCGCGAAACTTCAGCAGCGAATTCACGATCTCGTCGTTGGTGATCCGGACGCGGAAATCGCCCCCGCGAGCGGTGTTGTGGCCGCACTCATCGCCGACGCCAACGCCCGTGCGAGCAAGCAAGTCAGTGAGGCTGCGGGAAAGGCGTTTACCTTCGAGACGCAGCTTGCAGCCTATCTCGCCGCTCCTGAACTTTACGAGGAGCGAAGAAGGTTGGAATCGTTCACGGGATTGTCGGACGTTCGCAAATTCCTGGTCGTTGGCGATGCGTCGAATGTGATCATCGACTACGACGTGGCTCACGAAGCGGGACTGGACCAAGTGCTTGATCAAAGTGTTGAGAACGAACTCGTGAAGCAAAGAAAATAGATGATTGATTGAGGTCTACATGAAGAACATTGGAACCTTACTGGCGGCCGTCTTCCTTGCGATCGTGCTTGTGCTGTACATGTGTACGTACCAGGTTCGGTTCACGGAGGTAGCGATCAAGACCACGCTCGGCAATCCGGGCCAAAACGTGATCACCGATCCGGGCTTGGGTATCAAGTGGCCTCGTCCCATTCAAGACATGGTCATCTATGACAAGCGGATCAATATTCTTGAGGACCGCACGGAAGAAACGCGAACGGTGGATGGGAAGAACATACTCCTGACCACATTCACGCTATGGAAAGTGACCGACCCCACCAAGTTCCATACGAATTTCCCCGGCGGCGTGGAAGACGGTGAACGCAAGTTGCGTACTACCGTGGTCACGCACAAGCATGCGGTAACCGGTACGCATGAGTTCAGCCATTTCGTTTCGACCGACCCGAAGACCCGGAGGGTCCGTCAGATCGAAGCCGAGATTCGCGATGCGGTCGCCAAAGACGCTCTTGAGGAATATGGGATCGAAGTGGTCGACTTCGGGATCAAACGATTGGGTCTACCCAAGTCCGTGACGTCAGCGGTTTTCGAGAGTATGAAAGCACATGAGGACGCCAAGGCGGCGCGCTACGTGGCCGAAGGGCGGGCGCGGGCGGCGGACATCATCGCTGAGGCGAGTGCGGCGGAAACACGCATCATGGCCGAGGTCGATCGGATCGTAAAACGCATCGAAACCGACGCTGAGAAAATCGTCAGCGAGTACTACAAGAAGTTCGACAAATACCCCAATCTTCGCATCTTGCTCGATCGGTTGCGAACCGTGAAGGAAGCGTTGCGGTCGCGATCCACGATCATTTGGAACACGACGGAGTCGCCGTTTGATGTCTTCGATAGCGAAGTTCGTGATCGTGTCCCCGTACTTGACGGCGTGCTACCCTCGGATTGAATGTTGATGACTGAATCGAACGACCAATTCGACACGCACGCCGCTACGCCGATGGAGGAACCGCTCGACGCGGCCAATCAGTCGCTGTCCGAGGCGCTGCGCTCGAGCTTCGGCGTGCTCAAGGGCATCATGGCCATACTCGTCGTGCTCTACTTGTTCTCAAACGTTCAGTGCATTGAGCCGCATCAAGAAGCGCTGGTGATGCGGATGGGCGGGCTGAGTCGTGTGGTCAGCAAGCCGGGCGTGTTGCTTGCCTTGCCGTTCCCCATCGACGAAGTCGTCCCACTTCCCACGCGCCAGAGCAACGAATTTACGGTGGAGAGTCACAGCTTTGCGCGCCGCACGGACGAGCTCAACAAGCCCATTGATTTCCTCACACGTAACATCGTCGATGGGTTGCATCCCACGCTGGATGGAGCGCTCCTCACAGCCGACGCCGGTCTGGTCCACACGAAGTGGAAGGTGACCTACAAATTCGACGACGTCGGGGCGTTTGTTTCGACGATCGGTGGCGACCGGATCGAATCGGCGCAGGAGATCATCAAGACCTACGTCGAGACCGTCGGCGTGACCCTGGCGACTGAGCTCACGGCTGAGGAATTGATTCGCACACGCATTGACTACGTTCAGGAAGAGATGAAACGGCGCGTGAACCGGAGGCTGGCTGCCATCGACAGTGGGCTCGGCGTGACCTTTATCGAGATGTACGAGCCGACGCCGCCAATCCCGGTACGCGGTGCGTTCAACGGTACGCAGCGCGCCGAAAACGTCAAACAGCAAAGTGTTCGCATCGCGGAGCAACGACGCACGGCCGTTCTCAATGCGACGGCGGGTAGCGTCTACCCGGAGTTGATTGCATTGCTCGACGAAATCGATGCCCATGGCGGTCCCGACGCAGAGCTAACTGCTTTGCATGCGCGCGTTGACGACTTGATCGAAGATCGTGCGGAAGGACGAGCGGGCAAGCGAATCAAGGAGGCCGGTGCCTATCGCGTTGGCGTGGTGACGCGGATGCGAAGCGACGTTGAGCGATACGAGGGGTTGATACCCGAGTACAAGCGCAATCCCAAGATGTTGATCACTCGTCTTTGGGAGGCGACCCGGCAGAGCATTTTTGATAGCCCGGGCGTAACCAAGCTGCTCCTTCCGGCGGGGCTCAAGGAAATCCGGTTGCGTTTGCCGCTCGACCCGAGGCAGACGCGGGCGCGGGAGATGCGCCGCCTTGCGGGCGAGCACGCGGAACGCGCGGGTCCGAAGAAGTGGAAGGCGCTTGGTCCGGAGTTTGATTAGCGTCGGTTGAGTAGTTGCGGCCTGTCGTCGAATCGTCGGTGTGGACTTGAGACGACTGGGGTGGGCGTTGCGGCCGACGGTCGCTGCCCTCGTGCAGATCGGCCGCCGTCAATTTTGAGAAGAACCCATGGCTCAGCGTACGCTGCCCGTTGTTCAAACAGCAGGACTATGCAAGACCTTTCTGGATTTCTGGCGCCGGCCTCATGTCGAGGCGGTTAAGGATCTCGATCTGGAAATCCGACCGGGTGAGGTGTTCGGACTGCTCGGACCCAACGGGTCGGGCAAGACCACAGCCATCAAAATGCTCCTGGGTTTGCTATACCCGACGCGCGGACGGATATCCGTCTTCGGCAAGCCCCCGACTGATGTGTCCGTCAAAGCGCGGATCGGTTTCCTCCCCGAAGAATCGTACCTCTACCGTTTTCTTGTCGCCCACGAAACGCTTGATTTTTACGGACGTTTGTTTCGTCTCCCGGCAAGGGTGCGGCGCGAACGGACCGAGCATCTTTTGGACATGGTCGGTCTGCGCCACGAAGCCAAGCGTCCCCTTGGTGAATACAGCAAGGGCATGGCGCGGCGTATCGGACTGGCGCAAGCGCTGATTAACGATCCGGAGTTTCTCATTCTCGACGAGCCCACCTCCGGTCTCGACCCGATCGGTGCCCGGCAAATCAAAGATGTCATTCAAGAGCTGGCGCGCAAAGGCAAAACCATACTACTCTCGAGTCATATACTTTCCGACGTCGAGGACGTGTCTGATCGCGTGACCATTCTCTATGGCGGGCGGCAGCGCGCGGCCGGTGAGATCGGCTCGTTGCTCAGCGAAACCGACGTGACGCAGATCAGCATGCCGGCCGTTTCAGCCGCCACCATTGAGCAAGTGGCCGAGCTCGTTCGACGACTGGAACGCAAGGACATTGCTCAGGTCACGCACCCGCGGATGCGGCTCGAAGATTTCTTCCTCCAGATCGTGCGTGAAGCCCATGACGCCAACATCGCCACGTCCGGCGCGCGCGCCGGTGGGGTCATGCCCGACTTCCTCAAGAAAGCAACGGTGTCGACCACGGATGCCGTTGTCGAAGACTTAATTTCAGCATCGACGGCGGCGCCGCTTCCCGAGCCCGTCGCGCCGACGGTCGCCGAGCCGCAGCCGGAGCGTGAAGTGCTCGATGCCCTAATGGGTATAGACGAGACGCAGTCGGTCGACGGAGCTGAAGACGAACTTCCACCGTCAAGATTAGACGCGGTCACGCCCGCGCCGAGCGACACCGGGTCTTCAGAATACTCCGGAAGCGCCGACGCGACCGTCATCGACGAGTTGCTCGACTCGTCTTCCGCCGAACAAAAGGTTGACCCGAAACCTTGAGCACCGTCTGGACCATAGCACGCCACATGTTCGCAGAGGGTGTTCGCATGAAGGTCGCCCTCGTCATGGTGGCGCTGATTGGTCTGATCGTGTTCGGGTTGCCGTTCTCGGTCGTTGGTGACGGCTCGCAGTCCGGAGCCGTGCAAAGCTTCATGTCGTTTGGGTTGAACGCCACCGGGTTGCTCCTCGGGCTTCTTACCATCTTCCTCTCGCGAAGCGTGGCCGACGAATTTGTTCATCGCCAAATTTTCCTCGTCATGACCAAACCGGTCGCCCGCTGGCAGTATGTCATCGGGAAGTGGCTGGGGATCGTCATGCTCGACGGGGTGTTCCTGCTCGGTTCCGGGTTGACGATCTACGGCATGGTTCACTACATCAAGAGCACACACCCGCCCATCGACGATCGCTTCGACGAGTTCAAATTGAACAACGAAGTACTTGTGGCGAGGCATGCGCTGAAGTGTACGCCGCCAGACTTTCGCGTCCCGGCTAAGGCTGAGTTTGAGCGAAACCTGGAGGAAGGGATGTACGACGATTACACAGACTTCAACGCGAAGGACATTCAACGCAGCCTCACGAAGAAGTACGAGGCCCAATGGCGCGTCGTCGGTCCGAGTGAGTTGCGTGTTTTTGAGTTCTCCAACGTGCTTTGCAATCGGTCCAAAGGTAGCGAGATTCAAATTCGGTACAAGACGGATGTCTCTGCGTATCCGCCCGACGAGGTGTTTCGCGCGGAGTGGCAAGTGGGCGATAGCATGAAGGGGACGCCTGTGTACCGGGTACCGGTGCGTCATGTGATCGGGCGTTTCCACTCGGTCGCCGTGCCTGCGGACGCTGTGGCTGACGATCATACGCTGGCCGTCTATTTTTCCAACAAGAACCCGTTCGAGGGTGAGCCGCAATACAAGAGCGTGATCGAATTTCGAAAGTCGAGCGAGGTCGAGGTTCTTTTTGTCGTCGGGTCGTTCGAGGGCAACCTGCTTCGCCTGTTGACGTTGATCATGTGTAAGTTGATGTTCCTGGCGGCCGTAGCGATTCTGATGACAGCCGTTTTTTCCTTCCCGGTCGCTTGCCTCGCATCGCTTACGGTGTATGTGTTGGCGGGCACGCGTGCGTTTATTCTCGAGGCCATGGACACCACGAACGACGAATTCGCTGGCATGTTTTCGTCGTTGAACAACTTTTTCGCTCAGTCGATGTTGATGTTGTATGACGCCTTGCACAAGGTGATTCCCGATTTCGGTTACTACAACGCGATCGAAGATTTTGTAAACGGCCGAAACGTCAGCCTCGTATGGGTTCTGGATGGCATGTTCTGGTTGGTGTTCGTGAAGACGTCCATTGTGTTGGGTGTGGCCATCCTGTTGTTCCATCGTCGTGAGGTGGCGGAGATTTCGGTGTAGCGCCCTAGTGAACAAGTGTGGCACCGGCTTCCAGCCGGCGATCCAATGTTGGGTGGCCCATCTCTCGAGAGGTGGGGGACTCGAATCGATGCTGGACTTGAGTAGTCCACGGCTAGAGCAATGTCCCACGCAACTCGGCAATGGATTGCTGACCGAGTCTGGTGCGCTGTCACAGATCGAATGACGGGTTTACCGAGCCGCGCCCGTGAGGAAGCGGACGATTGGAATCCGGCCTAATAGATTAAGAGCGCTCCCTCACGGTCGCGGCTCGGGTCGGACGAACCCGTCATTTGAGTCGTGACGGAGCATTAGCGGTACAAAAAGAAGCAGAACAGTTTTCTTGGCGCCATCGACAGAGCGCCTTACGACGTTGAGTGAGTGGTATGCCGCAATTGGCTAAATTTCAACTTCCGCAGCACATGGCCGCACGTCGTTCAGCCCGGCGGCGCGAGTCGAATGTGCAGATTGTTGGCGTGGCGATTGCGGTAGTGTGTCTTGCCGGGGCGGGGGGCTTACTCGGCCGAATCAACGAACTGAGGAAGGAACATCAGTTGGTGGTCGATCCGTCGACGATCAAAGGTCTGCCGCCGGATATCGCTCTGCTCGGCAAGCTGGGCACGTTTCGTGCCTTGGCCATAGACTGGGCCGCCATCCGCGCTCAGCGATTGCAAGACGAGGGCAAGTTCTACGAGGCGCTTCAGCTGCACGAAACCGTGTGCGCCTTGGCCCCTCGGTTTCCGGGTGTCTGGTCGAATGCGTCGTGGAACATGGCGTACAACATTTCCGTCTCCAAGTACTCGCCTGAGGAGCGGTGGCGATGGGTGAAAAATGGCATCACCATTCTTCGCGACAAGGGCATTGTCTACAACCCGCGGGCGGTGATGCTCTACAAGGATCTCTCATGGATTTATTGGCACAAAATCGCCGACTTCCTTGACGACGAACACCTCAACTATAAGCGTGCGCTTGCGGTAGACATGGAACGTGTGCTCGGGGCGCCACCGGTCACGCTCAACGATGACGAATACTTCGCGTGGTTCAAGAAGATCGTCGACGCCCCGCAAGATTTGCAAAAACTCATCGGAGGCGCGTCGGAAGTGGCGGCCGTCGCGGCGGACCTCAAGGCCTTGGGCTTGACGCCGGACGAGGTGCTCTTGGAGTTTGTCGCCGAGCGAATCCGACCGGAGTTGCAGATCTCCGACGTTGTGGAGCACGCCGCCGATCCTGAAGACATAGACGTCCGGCGCCTGGCGCTTCTGACCGACAAGCGTCGTCAGGAGTCAGTACAGACGCTACTCGCAGCCATTCGCTCTGACGTCCTGCGACATCGCCTGAAGCTCGATCCCGAGTTCATGTACGAAATGATGGCGGATCGCTATGGCCCGCTCGACTGGCGCAACGCCTATTCCCACGCGCTCTATTGGTCCAGCTTGGGCAATAAGATGAGCCGCGGGTTTCAGAACCAAAGCGTCAACGATCAGCTTAATAACGCCCGCTTCGTACTGATCGTGCTCCGACAAATCATTCTTAAGGGGCGGGTCATTCTGTGGCCTAACTTCGACGACGCCTTCTTGTCGTACATCGAGATGACGCCCGACACGCGGTTCATTCCGGCGCTGTTCGATGCATACATCAAAGTCGGGGCCGATCTGTTCTCCGATCATCCCGACTACAAGGAGGGTACACCCGGACCGGTGTTCATGTCCGGCTTCGTTACGGCGATGCACACGTGGATCCACCTGCTATTGCTCGAAGGAGGGGAAGCCAACCGAGCGCTTGCAGAGAAATACTATGCGTGGCTTCGCGAGCACAATCCGCATCCCGACGGGCGCGTGCAGGAGCGGTATCTGCAAACGCTCGACGAATTCGTGACGACGGAAATACAGGCATCGCTTCAGACGTATCGCGAAGCCGGTCCGTACATCAGGGGTTTCGTCCGACGGGCCCTCAAGCAGTATGCGCTTGGTCTAACGAATGCGGGGAACGTTTCTGTGTCTCGTGCACAAAAAGCCTTCGAAATTTGGCAGATTGACACCAAAGTGGACATCAACGAACGCCGAAAGTTGCAGGACATTCCCATCGTGATCCGGGACGAAATCGAATCCTACATGACGCAGCCCACGGTGGCACCTCTCTACAAGGCCCGACTGTGGAAGAACCTACCGATCAGGTTTCAGCAGATGTCCTACGATCACCTGCTGCCATACCTCGAGCGCCTATGCGACGGCCAGGATCCGAAATGGAAGGTCGAACTGGCGTTTGAAGGACCGCCCGGAATGGAGGAGTTCCGCAAGACCACGCCCGACTACCGCGGCGCGCTCAAGCGCGACGAGAGGGATCAGGGTAGTCGATACAAGCCGTAACGTATCGACGACCGATGTGCGGTTCACGTCGTCGCATACCAGCACGTTGAAGTTCAGTTCAGTTTGCCGGGCCGATTCTTGGATGGGCTGCGTACACGACGGTCCAGTCGCTCACTTTCAGACCCCACTCCTGCTCGACCGACCCGCGACCGGTCCCCAAACGATCACTCCATGATTCGCAATCGCGCCTTCTCCAACGCGCTGTACCGACTTGAGTGACCGGATCGTCCGATCCGATCCGAGCCGCGACCGTGAGGGAGCGTTGTCTAGCGGCCGCGATCGACTTTCAGGCGTTCGGGTGCATGATACTTTCGGGAGGAGCGTAGATCATTTCGGCGCTCAAGAGTTGGCGACGTGGCCCCAGTGCTCCTATTTGATGGCGCTTCCGCAGGAAGATGGTAAAAGAGGGGTACTCGGGCGCCCAGAGAAAAATTCTCCGAATATCGGAAGAATGTGGGAATATTGATCCGGTGTACCCGTGTTAACTGTTTGGCGACGTTTCTTGGTTCGAGGGCCCAAATCGGAAGGAGCTACGATCATGTTGTTCAGATGGAGCTTACTTTTCACGGCTGCGGTCACCTTAGGAACTACGACGGCAGCACTATCTGGCGCCGAGATGGCATTGGTTCCTGTCGATGCCGACGGTCCTCACGTCATTGTCGGCAACGAAATCACGGTACAAGCGGGGCGGATCGTGTTTCTAGAAATCAGGCTGTCGGATTGGGATGCTGATCAGAATGGGTTGCCCTTGCTCAGGTCGTGGCTAGGCGAAATCGACTCGACGGGCTATTCGAGCGGGCTTCAGGGTGTACTGACACCGTCCACTCCCGCGTGCTCGAACGACGCGTTTTGCCAGGCGATAGTGCATCCCGCCGCTGAATGCCGGTCAGACTTCAGCGTTGTCCCTCGATGCGGCCCGGGTTTTCTTGACACCAACCGCCCCGATGGCGTCTTCTTCGGTCTAAATTCCTTCTTCGGGTCGGATTTCGTCACCTTGGACCTTCGGTTCGGGGATGTGGTGCTAAGCGGAGGCGTAATCGACCCCGGTCTTGCGACCTACGGTGCTACCGTCGTACTCGCCGTACCGAGCGATGCCGAGGGTACGTTCACCGTAGGGTTCTTACCGCAGAGTAATATGGCTGACGACGCTGGATTACTCATCCAACCATTGGTTCTCACTTCCGCCCGCATCACGATCGCGCCCAGCGCCGATCGTCTAGCCCCAACCAACCGGTACCTCGCGACGACCGCCGGAGCGCCGGGTCAGCTCACGTCGATTCGGGTTACGCTTAGCGACCTGCAGCCGCCGTTCGATATTCACAACGGTCGCAGCATGTGGGTCGGGGCGCCGCGAGACGTGAGCACGAACAGCGGCAAGCCGGGTTCGGGCGTTCCAGGGTTCGCAGATTTTTCCGCGGCGCCTTTGCAGTGCGAACCGCACGTGGCGGATTTTGGATCGTTCGGGATTGTCGAGGTATATGGCCGAAACATCGTTCCGGATAGCGTCTACACTGTGGATGTTTTCGATGACGCTGTTCCGCCGAACCTGATTACTACCTCGACCATGCTTACTAGCCGTTGGGGGGATACCGTCAGCTCGTTCAATAGCACATGGCAATTCTGGGAGTCAGCCGACGGCAGCGTCGACGTCGTGACCGACGCCGTAGCGATTCTGGATGCATTCGCGAGTGTTCAGTCGGCGCCCTTCAAGACACGCGTGGACATTGCACCGGCTACGCTCGACCACCGCGTTACGGTTGTCGACGCCGTTCATGTGCTCTCGGCTTTTTCCGGGAACCCATATCCGTTTGAGCCGGTCGCCTTCCCGTGTCTGCCGTAGAAGCCTTTTCAAGAAGTGTGGCACCGGCAAACAGCCGGTGATCCATTGGCGAACCTGCCGTGGTGACGGGGACGCAGTTCATTGTGAGGGGCGGGGGCGCTGCGACGCGATTGAAGACCGTTTTTCTTCAACAGGCTGGCTGCCCTACACGGTAGTCTGGATAGAAGCAGGGCCCGCCCGCACGATTTCGGAATCGGCGGACAGGTCGTACAATTGATACGAGCTTGGGGCATAGTCGGCCGACCGATCAACATCCCATCCGACCCATCAAGGTCCCAATTGCCGCTGGCATTTCAAACGTTCGCTTGGAAGCGCGTCCAACTTGGCACCGTAGCGCCTAGCGCTTTGTCACAACTCAAGTTACGGGTTGGTCCGATCCGAGCCGCGATCGTGAGGGAGTGTTCTCAAGCTGTCCGATCCGAGCCGCGACCGTGAGGGAGTGTTTCCAATCTGTCGACACCGGCTTTGAATCGTCCGCTTCCGTACGGGCGCGGCTCGGTAAACCCTTCATTCGATGTGTGACAAAGCATTATTCGACAGCCAAGAGCTCGACCTCACCGAGTATCGCTTTCCAAGAGGGGCGTGCGCTGATGAGCATCGGGAAAACCTGCCGAACCACACCCTCTTTGTCGATGAGGTACGCCGTCGTGCGGTCGTAGCGTTTCGTTTTCTTACGCTTGAGGTCGGCCACAATGTCGAACGGGGGACCATCACCGAACTTCGTCAGGAACTGCGCATGTGTTTTGAGGGTCTTGTCTTCCTGAGAGATGGCGACCACGACCGTATCGAGCTTGGTGAATTCGTCGTACATACCTTGCAACTGAACCAGTTGCGTTGCGCAATACGGTCACCAAAACGCGCGATACGTTGTGACGATGACGTTCTTCTTTCCGCGGAATTGTTCGAGCGATACAGTCGACTTGTCCGCCCGAGGAAGCGTGAACGCATCAGCAGTATCACCGATTTGCAGCAGGTCTTCCTTTCCCCATTTCGACGACTTCGCCGAGACGGTCGTGGCTTCGGACCCTGCGGTCGGCGCCAACTCCAATCGGCGACGGACGAACCGGGCGTTGCGGGCGCCGCCGTCCGTAACGTACGTGATGATGTTGAGCCCGATTCGCTCATCGGCCCCGAGTCTATTGCTGGTTCTGAACCCGATGCGGGCGGGCAGCTCTTCGAGGAGCCGTTCGAAAGGTGCTTGCAGGTAGTTGTTGCGACTTAGTGCCTTTTGCGTCTTGAGGACCTTCCCGTTGAGCTTGACGGAAGGGGGCACGTCGATCTGTAGAATTGGCGCGGGGACACCAGCGCCTTTGGCGTTCCATCCGTCTTTGTACTTGATGTCGAGGACGATCGATTGGTTTCCCCCGTCGGGCTCAACACGCGCGGTCACGGTGACCACATCGTCTGGAAGCGGCGTCGGGGCGAACATTAGGGGTACGAGTAGCCAATACGTCATCGTCAGATTCTCCTGTAGTGGAACAAACGTCATCTCCGGGTTTCGTATCTTAACGCTCATCGCTGCGTTTGTATTCCTCGTGGTCCGTGCCCGGTGCCCTCGTGGGTCTGCGAGTTACGCTTCGTTACTCCTACGGCCGCTGATGCATCGCACGTTGCAGGCTCGCGAGGAACCTGGATCATACGTTTGTCAGCGATGAGACTCTCCATGCCATGCATTATAGGACGTGCGATGCCGGGCATACGCTAGCGGTTTCCGTTGATGTTGCTCAGCCGTGGACGTGTCGAAAGATGTGTCGCCTGGTGCGAACACACTGTCGTTCGGGTTCCCCCGTGCGTCTGGGGGCATGGTTGTTGGTTGCCCTGGCCAAGCGCAGCGCGGCCATGTGCTGGATGGGTCGAGGCATGCCCGCGCCTTCGGCTTGGGCATGGCACGCCAAGAATGGAAGAACCTTGCTGGAAACGACGCGAGTTACCCGGCCGGTCGGAGCGGAGGGTGTGGGCTATGTCGTGAGACCCCGTCGTGGCGGCACATGGAGCAGCGGGGCGTGAAGAATTGACGCGTCTCGATCCGATAAGGCAGTTATGCCCGGCCGGTCGAAGCGGGCGAATAGGCGAATGGAGTCGCATCGGGATGAGCATATTGCAAGGTCGTGATGTCCGAGGTCGCACGCTACGTGCGGCGCCGCGGGATCCGGTTCACATTGTGTTGTCGCAGGATGGTGGCGGCGTGTTGCCTGCGAACTTGACCGCACGCCCCGTTGACTTGGCCATCGAAGCCACCGACGCCGAGGGGCTCGTCGCGCCTTGGCTTGACGACGAGTGGTGGACCGAAGTGATTGTTCGGTTCGGCCAGAGTCCGGTGACGGTTCGTTTCTCGCCAACTCCGCGGGCGCTGCTTCATCCGCTGATTCTTTCGCAAATAGAAATGCTCCGCCAAGTTGTGCCCGGCTGGCGAACGGTTGGGTATGGCTATCTTGATGATCTGTCGACGGCTGCTGATATTGAGTCCATCGCCAGTAGCTGGTACCACGAAATCCGCTTCATCGATCACTGTCGTAGCGGTGTTCCTCGCTCAGACCGATGTGCGCCGAATCGCGCCATGGGCGAACTGTTTCGGTTGATTCGTAATGCCCAATCACGAATCGGCATGACCACGCCCGTGTTGGTGCGCATGTCGAGTGGTGGCGCAACGCCGAAGTTGGCTGCGTCGTCGGAAAGCGTCCGTCCCACAGTGTCCGCGCTCGCACGACGCGAGCACACGATGGACAGCGCCGCGCCCAATTTACAGGCATAGGCGGACGGGGCATCGTCGGTGTGTTGGACTACTGCTCGCGGGCGGCTAGACATTGTTGTATCCGCGCGGTCGTATGTGGTTGACGCAGCGCGCTCATGCTCTCGTGAATCGCCGGGCTGATGGTCGATCCGGTGATGGCCACGCGGAGCGGCTGGGCGACGTTCCCCATTTTCGAGTCTTGCTCTTCGCACGTCTGCTTGATCATGTTTTCAATGACCTCTGCCGTCCACTCGGTAAGCGCTTCGAGCTTGGGCAGAAGGAGTTCAAGCATCGCATAACCGGCGCCTTCGTTCTTGGCCAGAACTTTCTTGATCGCCTTGGGTGCGTAAGCGATTTCCTCGTCCGGCGTGAACAGAAAACGTACTTTGTCCATAACCTGTGGGAACGTGCGGAAACCGGCACAGGCTAGCAGAATCCAGCGGAGGTCGTCGTCGGAAGGCGGCTGACCCGTGGGTTGGAAGACGAGCCCGGTCGACGATGACGAACCCGGCGGCGTGTCCGCAGTCGCCGAGCCGTCCGCGCTTCGTTGGACACCCACCTCGTCCAAACCGCGTCCTTCCAATAGACGTAGATAGTCTTTGAACGCTTCCAACCGGCGATCGTCGGAGACGCGCACCGCCCAATCCGTGTTGAAGGCGATGAGTTTTTCGCGATCGAATTTGGCGTTGGCTTTGCCGATTCGGTCCACGCTGAACAACGAGACGAGTTCGTCGAGGCTGAACCGTTCTCGGTTGTCGCCGGGGTTCCAGCCGAGCAGGGCGATGAAGTTGACGATGGCTTCCGGCAGGTACCCCGCCGCTCGAAAATCGTGGACCTCGATCTCCGGCGGCGTTTCGCCGCGTTTGATGGCCTTTTCCTTATCACGCTTGCTCATCTTCGATCCGTTCATGTTGAAGATGATGGGCAAGTGGGCGTAGCGCGGCGTGGCGAAACCAAGAGCACGTTGTATGGCTACGTGCTTTGGCGTGTTCATCAGGTGCTCTTGTCCGCGAAGGACGTGCGTGATGCCCATCAGCTCGTCGTCGACTACGCACGCGAGGTGGTACGTGGGGAACCCGTCGTTTTTTTGAATGACGAAATCTTCCTGCTGATCAGCGGGGATGGTCACATCGCCGAGGATGTCGTCAACAACAGTGATCGGTGCGGCGGGCATCTTGAATCGAACGACGACCTTGTCACCGGCCGCGCGTGCGGCCAAGCCCTGTTCGATCGTGGGCAGCGGGTCGGGTCGGGGGTAACGAAATCCACCCTTGTCGCGCTCGGCGGCATGGCGCATGGCCGTCAGTTGTTCCGTCGATTCCAGGGCGTAATAGGCGTCGCCCGATTTGAGTAGTTTCTCGATGTACTTGTTATACCGATCGAGTCGCTCGCTTTGGAAGTATGGACCGTTGTCGCCGCCGACGTTCGGACCCTCATCCCAGGGAAGCCCAAGCCATCGCAGGTCTTCGGTGATTTTGCCCACCGAGTCTTCGACATGCCGTGAGCGATCCGTGTCTTCGATGCGCAGGACGAGGGTTCCGCCGAGCTTGCGCGCCAGGAGAAAGTTGAACAACACCGTACGGGCACCGCCGATGTGAAGGTATCCGGTGGGCGACGGTGCGAACCGAAGGCGCACGGGCCGGTCAGTTGATGAGGTCACGGAAATACTCCGGTGGTTGTGATGGGTGCTGTTGCCATGATGGTTGGTCTCCTTTCGTCGTCCCTAACTGCGGACGGATCGAGGTGGTTTGCTCGACGAACCAAGAACGTTAGCAAGGATTCAATTGTCCAATGGGGTAGTCTAGTCGTTTTCTTTGCGCGCTCGCCGTAAGCCCATCATCTCGGTCGATCGACCGTAACCTGCTTGGTCTCGGCAGCTACCTTGGCCGGCGTCGGACTTGGTTCTCGCCATCGCCGGGTCAGATGAAAAACCGGACCGCTAATGGCGTACCACAACACGAGCACGGCTAATGTCGGCGCTTTGTTTGACCAGAAGACGGCGAAAACGGCCACAATCCAGACGAACTGGCTGAACGGTTTGCGGCCCAACAAGTACGCGCGATGGAATCGTCGGTAGGGGAAGCGGCTGACCATGAGGAACCCCAAGACCATGCTGACCGCTGGCAACGCATAGACCAGTGCATGCCGCATCGATCCGGTGACCTGATCGTGAAGAATAATCAGGGCGACCATAACGGCGGCGGCGCCGGGGCTGGGTAGGCCCCGAAACGTTCTGAAATCGTGGTCCGCCTCCGCGTGCTCGACGTTGAATCGCGCGAGTCGAACGGCGGTGAACGCGACGTAGATGGCTGCGGACACCCACGTCGCCCGACCAAGAAAATGTTCGCTGATCGGTGACGGGAGGATGGCGTCGTGAGCCAATTCTTGCGTCATCAACGCTACCAACAGCGTGGCTGGTGCGACGCCGAAACTTACCACGTCGGCGAGCGAGTCCAACTGTCCGCCGAAGTTTGTCGTGCTGTGCGTGACGCGTGCCACGAGGCCGTCGAACACATCGAACACCATACCGACGATGACGAGTCCCGCGCCGATCGACAGGAAGGACGGAAGCATTCGTTCCAAGAATGGCTGCTGTAGGGTCAGGATGTCTTCCGGTTTGACACCGGCGCCGAAGTCGTACATCGCGCGGAGGGCGAAGTGGATTGCGGCGAAACCACACAGCAGATTGGCCAGTGTTAGCATAGATGGAATGAAGGCCAGGGATCTCAGGCGTCGTCGTTGCGACGGGTCGTGGCTATCGGCGGGTTCGGCGATCATGGTCTCATACCGGAGTAACGTAAAACGACACCGTCACCGGAGTCATGCCGTCACGATGTACGGTCGACAGCACGTGCCGACGCATCTAGCACAAACGCTTACGGGCGAAGGGCGGCTCGCGGTCCTCTGCGACGTCGTGTCTTGCCGTTCGTCTGCGTGTTCGACTCTGATGCACCGTAGTCCTCGGCGCTGTCCTTGACCTCTTGATGTGCCAAGATGGTCAAACCCGCCCGCGTCTTGTCACCCACCTTCACGCAGATTTCAGTCGTATCGAGTCGTGGGATAGTCAACTCGGTACGCGAGCCGAACTTGATCATACCGAAACGGTATCCGATGGGCATGTGCTGATTCGCTTCGGCGTGACAGATGATGCGCCGAGCGACCTTTCCCGCCACCTGCCGTACGTCGATCGGTCCCGGCATCGACGCGTCGGGGTCGATGGTGAGCGTGTTGGATTCGTTACGGCGTCCCGACTCCGGATGCCTCGCGTCGAGGTATTCGCCTTCTCGATAATAGAGCGACCGCACGCGGCCGGTGCACGGCATTCGGTTGATGTGAACGTTGAAAATACTGAGAAACATGCCGATCCGAACCGCCGGACCGCCGATGGCGTCGTAGTGCTCCAACTCCGTAATCTCAGTGACCGTTCCATCTGCCGGCGAGCAAAGATCACCCGGGGCGTAGGCTCGCTCACGGCGCGGGTCGCGAAAGAACGCCAGCACCCACAGCCAAACCAACACAAATGGAATCGCAAGAGGCCAGAACAGCCAAACGCCCAGTGTCGCGCACGCGCCGAGCAACAGGGTGGCGGCAGCGATCTCTCGGAGTCCCTCGCGTGCAATGGGCATTTGGAGTTACCTGGTTGCCTTCCCGAAACGTACGCGGTCAACGGCATCACAGAGTCCGGACGCACGCGGGTGCGATCCGTCCGACCTGTAGACATAAACAGCAAGCATTACGCGCATTCTGTCGATCTCGTTCGCGCTTTCAGTCAAATTCCGAGATCTTCGCGGGCAAGTCCCTGAGGGTGTGTAACAAGGGTCATTCCTAGCCGCGCCCGTAAGGAAGCGGTCCTTGTCCGAAGCGAACAACCGCTCCCTTGCGATCGCCGTTCGGTTCGCAACGCTCCTTATTCACGCCCCCAAGACGCGCCAGCGTCCAGTGAACGACCGGTCAAGGTACCCGCAACGGTATCAGTGGACAAGCGCCTCGCCCAGGCTCGCCAGCGAGGCGCGATTTGTGAAATTTTGTCGTCGGCTGGACCGGCTTATTGCAGCGTACTCAGTGATCGGTCACACCTTAGTCGTCAGGTTGTCGCCTCCCGCACCACCGGAGCCAGGCAGGCCGGTCAGAGCCCGCCGCGCTAGCGGTGGGACCGGTCCGCACGCTGGCGCCCACGGATCTGATGCCATCGCAAACTCGTAGATTGAGCTATGACGCACCAGTAGCGTTGTTTCACACGTTGATGTTCGAGTTGGCATTGTTCATTCCCTCACGGTCGCGGCTCGGATCGGATCGGAGGACCCCGCCACTTGAGTCGTGACGGAGCATCAGCCATCGGGCCAAGCTATTGTCCACGACCGTCGTCCTGCAGCGCGGATGGCGCCGGGTTCGTTCCCTCTGTACGTTCGGCGACGCGTTTCATCGACCGCCGCGCGTATCGCGCCACGATCGTTAGGATCACGGCTAAGCACAATTGCACCAACATACCCGGCCACACAACGATCGATTCGTCCGACCACGCGGCGTAGATGGTCCCTCCCGGCGAGCAGCCGAAGAGCCAACTAATTTCGGCCGGTCTTCCGGTAGCCTCTTCGACGTACACCGTTCGAATTCCATCGACGAACGGCGGAGCGGCCCAGCCGAGCATCAGGAGCAGCGTGACGAGCAGCTTGGGCGACTTCATCATCGCATAGCCGATTTCGAACACACGGCATAGCGTTATCAGTGCGAGCAAGCAGGTCGCCCCAGTCAGGAGCCAGGAATTCTGCAGCGTAGCTGCGAACCCTGTGGGGATCGTCGGCTCTGGAAGAATTCGTTGAACCAGCCGGCTGCCGAGTAGGCTCATTACAACGCAAATGATTGCGGTGGCGAGTATGGCCACAACGATTGGCGCTACAAGATCCCCCCGGCTACGCATCTTCGCACCGCGTGCCGCCAAGACGCGACACTTCGCGACGCCGGCAACGGGCACGGCTGCCAGCAGGATTGATCCCAGAAGCGTCACGATCCATTGGTTGCGAAGAACGTCGCCGCTGTAAAACTCATGCAACGATTTTGTTGTTGTCGTGATGTTCTCATACGCCATGATACCAAGCGTACCCAGCGCCACGACCATGAACACAAGAAACAAGCCTCGGATGGTGGTTAGTGCGGGCAGGTCGGGCCGGCGATACTTTACGGCCGCCGCGAAGAGCCAGTAGAGCCCGAAGATGATGTTTACAACGGTGATACCCACGACGGCTTCGTTGGGTATGTTGTAGGCGCTCGTTAGGATGAACATGCCCAGAAGAATCGGGTAGACATTCAAGAGCAAACCGGCGGCGGGGACAGGTGCGATCGCGGCGGACAGCATGGCGATTCCGAGCGCGACCGGTACCGCGTTGAACGGTTTGGTCTGACGGAGGCCCAAGAACACCGCGGCCGACCACATCGTGACCGCGCCAGTGTACATGAAGAAATTCCCAATGAGCCAATCGGCGACGGAGAGTGATGCTACGTCGCTGACAATCGCGCCCGCGCCTACGATGAGCAAGAACATCGTGGTCACCTGCAACGTGGATCCGAACAGGTAGCCCAGAGGGACGGTGAGGTTCGACATAGGTGTGAGGCGGTGCGACTCGATCATTTTGCTGTCGTAGTCGCGCAACATGGCTCGGTAGATGGCGTTGCAACCGCCCATAACAATGACAAGACATTGGATCACTGACAATCCGACGCAAATCATTTTCCCGACCCCCGGGAACGGGGTGTCGCTGAGTATGCGCCGAAGCCCGAGGATACCCATAAGGAGCACGGTGGCCGACACGATCACGACGGCGAGCATGCGGCGGTGTCCGCCAAGCAGCGTGTATTGAACGCGCCACATCGCAGTAGGAAGTTGGAGTCGTTCCGACATTAGTCCACCTGTTTGACGCCCGCTCGAAGGTAAACTTCTTCGAGGGATTGACGAACGATAACGAAAGAAACCACGGGAACATTTTGCTCGATTAGTTTGCGTAGTAGTGCGACTGCTTGGTCGTCGCCGGCGGCATATTCAAATTCGCACGTTGTGGCGATGGTCTTGAGGTTCGATACACCGTCAATGGCGCCGAAGATTTTTTCGTGTTTGTCGAAACCATCCAGCGTGGTGACCCGGTACCGGTGGCGGTCCTCGTCATCGTGGTGCAGGTCCTCGGAACGATCCCATCGGACGACGCTTCCCTCGGCGATGATCGCTATGTGTGTGGCTACGTCTTCCAGGTCTGCGAGAATGTGGGAAGACAGGATCATCGCACAACCCTGGTTGCGCAACATCCCGAGGATTCGTCGCAGTTCGATTCGACCGGCGGGGTCGAGGCCGGAGAGTGGCTCGTCGAGGAGAATGACGTGCGGTTGCGGCAGGAACGTGCGGGCAAGGGTGACACGTTGGCGCATGCCCCGCGAGAGTTCCTTAATCAGACTACTCCGCTTGTCCGTTAGCCAGAGCTGTTCAAGCCAGAAATCGATACGTTCTTCGGCCAGGTTGCGATCGAGCTCGTACGCCCGGCCGATGAAACGGAGAAAGTGCTCGATGGTCAGCTCTTCGTAGGCAGGGGGAGCGTCGGGTGCGAACCCCACGTGGTGGCGAACGACTTCGTGTTCGCCCAGGACGGGTTTCCCGAGAATTCTTGCCTGCCCGCTCGTCGGGGCGTGGAGGCCTGCGAGAACCCGCAACAGGGTCGTCTTCCCGGCTCCGTTTGGACCCACGAGCCCGAGAAGGTCACCGCCATCCAGCGAAAACGATATGTCCCGAACCGCCACCAATGGGCCGAATTCGACACGGACATCTTCGGATTCAAGGATCGTCGCCATCAACTATGGTCCTGCAAGCTGTCGGGTTCAACCATTCGGGCCCGGGCGGGAATGGTTCGTTGGAGACCCGCATGGCGTCGCGGCGCGAATTGCCGATTGCGACCCAAACTCAGCGGGGTGTGCCGTCGATTTGTAAGCGGTTGGGCCTGTTCTTGCAAGCTTGTATCACGAGGGTGCAAGCCAGATTAGGCGGCGTGGAAACCGATGTTGGTGCCCCATTCCTCGCGTCGCCGCGTAGCGCGCCACCCGGAAGCACAAGTCTTCTGAGACGCGAAGGGTCGGGGACTGTTGGTTTTCTCGTGAACGTGCCGTCCCCCATCCTTCGCCTACGGCGAAGAATCGGGCACTCGCCGAAAGTGTCACGCACCCGTATCACGATCTTCGGCGTACGTCTTCTTGCGTATTGGCCGCCTTGAGGTATTGAATACACTGCGTCCTCGTCCGCGACGGTCGTCGCGTGAAGTGATCCGAGGGGAATCGCCGATAGGAAGACGTCGAGGCGTCGAGACCGGCCTGCGTGGCCGGCGCTCGATGGTCCGACCCGTTAGTAAGGAGATGTCGTCGTGTCCACAACCATTGTTCACGTCGAAGCACGCGAAATGCTCGATTCGCGCGGGTTCCCGACCTTGGAAGGTACCGTCGTGTTAGACGACGAGAGCTTCGGCGAGGCGGCTGTACCGTCGGGCGCGTCGACCGGGAAGCACGAAGCGGTCGAGCTGCGCGACAACGACCCCAAACGCTATGGCGGCAAGGGCGTCCTGACCGCGGTGGAGTTCGTCAATTCCGAGATCGCTGAGGCGGTGATCGGTATGGACGCTACGGATCAGGAAGACGTCGATCAGGCGATGATCGACTTGGACGGGACGGACAACAAGTCACGCCTCGGCGCCAACTCGATTCTTGCGGTGTCGCTGGCTACGGCCAAGGCGGCGGCGCAGTCCTGCGGGCTTCCGCTCTTTCGCTACCTTGGCGGACCACGGGCTCACGTCTTGCCCGTTCCGATGATGAACATCCTCAACGGCGGTCGCCACGCCGACAACAAGGTCGATTTTCAAGAGTTTATGATCCAACCCTGGGGAGCGCCGTCGTTTCGTGAGGCGCTGCGCATGGGTTCGGAATGTTTTCACGCGCTTCGGGGCGTCCTCAAGGCTCGCGGATACAACACCAACGTCGGCGACGAGGGTGGCTTCGCCCCTGACCTTTCTTCCAACGAGGAGGCGTTAGAGGTTGTGGTTGAGTGCGTGGAGAAGGCGGGGTATAAGCTGGGGTCGGACATCTTCATCGCGCTCGACCCGGCCACCTCGGAAATGTTCGACACAGAAACGGGACACTATCGGTTCTTTAAGTCAGCGCCGGAACGAGAGGTGACGTCAGACGAGATGATTGATCACTGGGCGGGCTGGTGTGAGAAATATCCGATCCGAACCCTGGAAGATGGGTTAGCTGAGGATGACTGGGACGGGTGGCAACGGTTGACCAAGAGGCTCGGCGATCACATGCAGCTCGTTGGCGACGACCTCTTCGTCACCAACACGACCCGTCTTCAAAAGGGGTTGGAACTTGGCGCCGGCAATTCGATCCTGATCAAAGTCAATCAGATTGGAACGTTGACCGAAACCTTTGCCGCGATCGATATGGCCATGCGAAATGGGTGGACCGCCGTGGTCAGTCACCGTAGCGGGGAAACCGAGGACACGACCATCGCGGACATTGCGGTGGCTACCGGCGTGGGGCAGATCAAGACCGGAAGCCTCTGTCGCAGCGATCGAATCGCGAAGTACAACCGACTGTTGAGGATTGAAGATCATCTGGGCAACGCCGCCACTTATGGCTCGTCGGTATGGAACAAGTAGTCAATGGCGCGACAGCTCACTCCACCATTCGCCAGTAGGTCGCCGGGGAGCGGGCGGCGCATCCATCTCGAATCCGGGCGACGTTTCGACGATCAACAGCATACGGGGGTTTCCGATGTCGCATCGCCCTCCGGTCGCGATCGGGGGGCAGCGCGTCGTTCGGGACCGACGCCGGTGGCATGGTTGTTGATGTTCATGGGCGTGGCGACGTTTGCACCTGCCGTCATTCTGCCAGAGTGGAGATCCTACGAACTGTTGAAGGCGTCGGAGCAGGTGGAGCTTCATCGGCTGCAGACGCTGCAACTCGTTGTGAATCAGCAGCGTCGTGCGCTCCGCGCGCTTCAGTCTGACCCGGCCGTGCTTGTACGGTTGGCGAAACGAGACTTGGGGTACCGGGAACCGGGGACAGACGAAGTGGTCGTCGCGGCTGGCCATCAGTATTCGCCGTCGCGCGAGACGTTCACATCGACGCCGATCCGACCGCCTGAGATCTTGCGGCCGCTGCTGGCGAAACTACCGGTCCTGAACTACGACGCGGTTTTCTGCGACGAAGCCACCCGGCCGATCGTGATGGTCATGTCGTTAGCGCTGATGCTGTCGGCGATCTGGCTGTCGGCGCAACCGTTCACGAAGACAGAAGGCGAATCACCCCCATAGACAATCACGACGCGGGCGCGCAATTCCTGTGGGCGTTACGGTGCATCGTCAGTGCGCGTATTGCGGTACCAGACCAACCTGTCATCGCTGAGACCCGCGCCCGATCTTCGGTCAAGCGTGCCGACAATGTCCTGTCGGCCGTCACCGTCCAGGTCGACAATCAGCAACGAGTTGATGGACGTGTTGACGTCAACGGCGTTCACGCCGACGCCTGATCCGGGCGCGCTGCCCGCTGCGGCGGAGGTCACGTTGCCCGTGTCCGGCACGGTGTCTTGGATGATGGCGTTCGGGAACCACGGATCAAATACCGACTCGGCTACGCTGCTGTCGTACCAGAACACGCCGCCTTCCACGGACAGAATAAGTTCCAGTTGGCCGTTGCCGGTGACGTCGCCGAGCGAGATCGCCATCGGTTCCTGACCGTCAAATTCCGTGAGCGTGAACACCTGCCAGGGGAAGTTGAAGCGATCGGGCGTCGGATCGTTCGGCGGGAATTCCGGAGCGACCACAAGGGCATTGGGTTGACGGAACCATTGCACGACCTGCCCAATGCTCGACCGCACCACGACGTCAACCGAACCGTCGAGGTCGACGTCGCCCAGTGTCATGATGTCGGCACCGGTATCAACGGTTCCAATAGGTCGGGTTTCCCAGCCCAGAGCAAAGAACCGCCACCCGTCGGGTGTACACACGCCGTTGGGTGTGCCGGCGCAATCGCCGGCGCTCTGGCAGTTGCTCCCACTGCTGTTGCCCCCGACGCACACGCCGGCCATGCAGGCTCCGTCGGCTGTGCCCAAGCAATCTTGGTCACCGTTCGGACAGGGTCCGGTGTCGGTGTTGCCGCCCACGCAGAAATCGAATCCGTCGCGGAACCCACGCGTAAGCTCCGCGACTCCGCCCGGGCCTCCGGTCTGATTCGGAATCAGCGGGTTGCGTAACCACACGATGTTCTGGCTGATCGCGTTCGTCCAAGTGGCTACGATGTCGAGGTCACCGTCACTGTCCACGTCGAGCGCTGCGAGGTCTTTGACCTGCGGCGCGTCTGCCGCGATGGTCACCGGACCGCTGCCCACGAGCTCTGGGATGGGCACACCCCAGGCGGAGGACGTGCCCGCGAGTCCCGGCCCAGGATTGAGCCAGAGGTCGATCGTATTGGTCGGCGGTTCCTGTCCCAATTCTTTGCAGCCGGCCGGGTTAAGTGCAACGACGATGTCATCTCCGGGTTGACCGTCGATGTCTTCGACGAGCAGCGCCGTGAATCCCGACCATTCTGGTTGCGTCTTGGATTCCTCGAAGTCTTTGAACTCGATACCGGGGTACTGGTTGTGGATCCATCGTTCGCTCACGAACGAGTTGCTCAGAATCATTTCCGTCCAGCGGTCGCCGTCTGGGATCAAGTTGGCGCTCGCAGGATTGAACATGACCACGATCTCGCCTTCCAGGCGACTGACCTGACTCGGCGGATTCGTCGGACAGAACCCCCCGACGCCCGTGGCTTTGACGAGCACGACAATGTCCAGCCAACCGTCGTTGTTGATCTGGCCAAGTTCCAGCCCGGCCACAACGGCGATGGGTGCGGTACCTGCGATGGTGATCGTTCGGAAGGAGATCGTTCCTTGCGGGTCGCGGCGCTGGAGGTGGAGCTGCACGGGTTGAGACTGATTCCACGCGCTGACCAGGTCGAGCAAACCGTCTTGGTCTATGTCTCCGCTAACCACGAACTTCGGACCGGCGGTGTCTTCTGAGACCGGGTCGATTTGGAACGCCGTGAAGAAGCTTCGGGTGAGTTCGGCGGGCAGCTCGACGTCGTCAGCACCTTCGACAGTGCTACCGAGCGTTCCACCCGTTCCCCCCGGCGAGAGGTCGTCGTTTGTGAATTGTCCACCGAGGTCGATCAAGCCGCTCGATGAGCCCCCGCCGATTAGATCCACGGCGGCGTCGCAACCGAGAACGACCGCCGCAACGGCGATGGTACCCGCAAGTCGTCTAATTATGACGGCTTTCATGGTCGTCTCCTATGCCGGAATATGTCCGGCTGATGATGATGTTGGTTCGCTCGAAGATTATCGGTTTCCCGTCGGTGAGACTTTCAAATCGAGGCGCTTGGTAGGGTCCGATAGGGGCGATTGCGAACTGCTGGGACGGTGCTATCCCTGATGCATACGAACTTACGTTTTCGCGTCCAATTCCCGATGTTGTTGGCGTGCCTTGAGAGGGCATTGTCGTTCCGTCTCGTGAGGCGCCTATTGCGACATTTTGCGACTTTTTTTCCGGTTCCGCATACGCTACGCGAACCCAGTTCGAGCTAGTGAGTGCCTTCCAAGTAGGACGGAGTTCCTAACGTGTCGACAGAACCCAAATCTGCCCAGCCGACGATCGCGGGCGGTGGCTATCTCGCGCTTGACGATCCACGGTTGCTCGCACAATGCGACGTAGATTGTTATCGGGCTAGTGGTCCAGGTGGACAGAAACGCAACAAGACCAGCTCCGCCGTTCGGCTGCGCCACCGACCCACGGGTCTTCTCGTTACGGCGTCGGAAGACCGGTCGCAGCACGTCAACAAATCCCGCGCCCTTCGGCGTATCCGCGTCGCGATTGCGCTGCAGGTTCGCTGTCCGGTGGATCGCGATTCCTACGTGCGTAGCGAATCGCTATCGTCCTACATCGCACCGGATGGATCGATCAAGGTCGGGCGCCACGATCAGTGTTTCGCGACGGTGATCAGTGAGGTGCTTGACGTGCTGAGCGCCTGCGAGTTGCGCGTCCGGGACACAGCCAAGCTGCTGGGGATATCGACGGCACGTCTCATCGCTTTTTTTCGCAAACATCGCAAGGTGTGGCAACGTGTCCACGACCTTCGCACCGCTCAGGGGTTGAAACCTTTGAAATAGTTTCGCACACCGCGTATGGTCGATCTCAAAGTGCTCTGTCGCGACGCAACTGACGGGTTCGTCCGATCCGATCTGAACCGTGCCGATCCGATCTGAACTGAGCCGCGACCGTGAGGGAGCGTTCTTAAGCTGTCGCGCGCGGACTTCAATCGTCCGATTCCTTATGGACGCGGCTCGGTACACCCTTCATTCGAAGTGTGACAGAGCGCTAGCACAATGGCCGTTGCCAGTCTATCGCGGTAGGATGGAGCCTGTTCGTGCGGCCCGTGAACACGCCGTTGATTAACCGGTCGGCGGTAGTTCACAACCGACGTCGCGAGCGTTTGTCCTGCTGGTTCCTTGCCAGCCCTGGAGTTCAAAACATGCCCGACGCCGACCATGTCGCCAAGCGTACGGAGTCTGTTCGTTGCGCGATACTTACGGTGAGCGACTCGCGGAGGTCCGACACCGACCACAGCGGATTGGCCATTAAGAATCTCCTTGCTAACTCAGGCCAAAAAGTGTGCGCCTACACCATCCTGCCTGATGAGCCCGAAACCGTTCGAGCGCGCGTGGCTGAACTTTGCAGAGACGCGCAGTGTCAGGCCGTCATCCTCACCGGCGGCACGGGCGTCGCGACGCGCGACACGACGTCCGAAGCACTTGATGGTCTCTACGAAAAGCGGCTCGATGGTTTCGGTGAGTTGTTTCGCGTGCTGTCGTATGAACAAATCGGTGCCGCCGCCATGCTCTCCCGAGCGTCGGCAGGAATATGCAACGCGACAGTGGTGTTCTCGTTACCCGGATCGACCGGCGCGGTGCGGCTCGGCATGGAGAAGCTAATTCTCCCGCAGCTAGGCCACGTCGTCGCGCTGCTCGCGGGTCATTAGTGCTTTGTCACAGCCAAGACTTCGGGTTGCGTTTGTCTGATCAGATGGGGATGAAAGCCCGTTGCTCCCGGGTTAGTTTATCGAGCGTCGTCAAGCGTTTTCGAAAGGCTAGCCCAGCTAACACAAAGGAGCAACGAGCATGAACGA
>JAJDDY010000017.1 GCA_029260075.1 Phycisphaerae bacterium | reverse complement strand
AGTCCAGTCCCGCGAAAACAGTACAATCGTTCATGCTCGTTGCTCCTTTGTGTTAGCTGGGCTAGCCTTTCGAAAACGCTTGACGACGCTCGATAAACTAACCCGGGAGCAACGGGCTTTCATCCCCATCTGAAAGAGACTCATTGAACCCGTTCCAAGGCTAACGTCAAGGCATATGCGACTGCTCTTGGATTGTCCCCATTCTTGTTGTTCGACGAACCGGAGCACTGATCAAGAGCAGTGGAACACCCATAGAATTCGTCATAGCCACACGTCAGCCTACACCCGAGATCAGCTAACCTCCAACGTCTCGACCACCTCGCCGGCGTCATCCACGAAGGTTCGAAACTCCACCGTCTGACCGCACTCATAGTCGACGCCTTCAAGGGATAAACCGACGGGAATCCGCGTGACTTCCATTCCAGTCAGCGGAGATATCGCGATAAGCTCAACGGTCAGGTCGGCGGTTTCGTGGCAGGCGCCTTCGAAACTCACGGTGAACGGCCCGAGCGGTTCGGTCTGACAGACAGTCTGCACGGCTCCATCTGCATACTCGATCGTGAAGGTAAACTGAACGAGAAATAAGGCCTCGTTCGCCAACGATGCGTCTTGGTCGGTGTGCGAGACGAACGGTACGAGATCGGCGATCGTTAGCGTGTTCTCGACCAAGACCCTTACGCTCGTGTCACTGTCGAACTCCACACCTTCCGGCGGGGTCAACTCGACAAATCCGTTGCCGTCGGCATCCGCAAGTTCGCCAAGGTCGTTGCACAGGTCGAGCTCTCCACACCCTGTAACAAGTAGGCACATCGCGAAGAATCTCATTGCATATCGGCGGGTCGTCGTGTTCAAGTCCGTGTCCTCCGTGTGATGTCAGTGTTCATTTTGGGCCAGCCCACTGCCGGCCTTTACGGCTTTCCCAAGAAACCAGTGCTCGGGAAGCGATAACTTGACGGGTTGGGTGGCCGATGGCTTTAGCCGTGGGGGAGTCGAATCGCAGATCGCTTCCACTCCCCCACCTCTGAAGAGGTGGCCCACCCGATGTCAATTGCAACCGCTCAATGCAACGGTACCGAGGTAATTGTGCCACATGAACTTCCGCACAGTCAATACACCGGCGGGATGCCCGAGCCACACGATAATGCGATCGTGTATTATTTCAAATGGCCCAGTTCGGTCTCGACCGCATCGGTCATTCGCCGCGACCGAAGCAGCGCCAACGATTTTAGGATGTCTTCCCCGAATAGGCGGTCCGCATCCGCGTGCGTGATTTCACTGCGTAGCACATCCTTCGCGATCCTCGGTCCGACGCCCGGCGAAAGCGGCTCGCGGAAATCCATCGCCTGCGCCGCGCACACCTGCTCGATGGCCAGTACGGTCTCGGTATTCTCCAACACCGACCAACACTTGACCGCCGCACGAGCGCCCATGCTGACGTGGTCCTCCTGACCCAACGACGTGGGTATCGAGTCGACCGACGCCGGCGTGCAAAGACCTTTGTTCTCGCTCACCAGAGCCGCAGCGGTGTAATGCGGAAGCATGAAGCCACTGTTTATGCCCGTGTCTTTCATCAACAACATAGGCAAACCCTCGACGCCGCCCAACAACAGATAGACACGACGCTCGCTGATGGATGCCAATTCGGCAAGCGCGATGGCCAGATAATCGAGCACGAGCGCCAGCGGCTGCCCGTGGAAAAGACCGCCGCTTATGACTTCATCGTCGTCGAAGATCAGCGGATTGTCCGTGACGGAATTGATCTCCGTTTCGATGACGTCAACTGCGTGGCGCAGGGCGTCGCGAGACGCACCGTGTACCTGTGGCACGCAACGCAAAGAATACGGGTCCTGCACGCGATCACAGCCGGCGTGCGATTCGAGTATCTCGCTTCCGTGCATCAATCGACGAACGTTGTCTGCCACATCCACCGAACCCGGATGCGGTCGAAGCTGGTGGAGGCGCTCGGCGAACGGCTGCACGCTTCCCTTGAGTCCTTCTAGCGTCATGGTTGCAACCACGTCTACATGTCGAACCAGGCGGCGCATACGCACAGCGATGGCGGACGCATAAGCGGCCATGAACTGTGTGCCGTTAATTAGCGCCAACCCTTCCTTGGGACCGAGCGCTACCGGATTGATGTCGAGCTGTGCCATTACCTCCTCAGCCAGAAGGCGTTGCCCTGCATGATCGACCGAACCGCGCCCGATCATCGGTAGCACCATGTGCGCCAAAGGTGCAAGGTCTCCGCTGGCACCAAGTGAACCCTTCGTGGGTATCACGGGGAGCGCATCCGCTGACAACAATTCTATGAGACATTCGAGCGTCGAGCGGGATATCCCACTAACGCCGTGTGTCAAAGCAACCACCTTGAGCAGCATCATCCAACGCACGATCTGTAGCGGTGCGGGATCGCCGACGCCAACGGCGTGCGAAATGATCAAGTTGTTCTGCAGCTTGTCGAGCTGTCCGGGCGAGATGGACTGACGACACAATGAGCCGAACCCGGTGTTGATTCCGTACGCGGGGGCGTCACCGGCGGCGATGCGTCGAACCGCCTCGGCGCTGCGTTCGATTCGATCCCAAACCTCCCGCCCGATCTCGATTTGAATCGACCGACCGTACGCTTGATCGAGTTGGTCGAGCGTAAGACGCCCACCGTCCAATATGAATCGATACGCCTCAGAATCAGTCGTCGCGTGCTGTGTCGAGCGTACGGACTTTTTCGGGTCGTGCTTCTGGGTCATCGCGGTTCTGTCGTCCCCATGTGCAAATGTGAAGAACATGCAGGTACGTGATTCCTACATGCTGGGACGTGCGTCATATCTCGTCCCTCCGCCCTAGCGGGATTCCCATCCTCCTCTGGGACGTGACTACTATCTCGTCCCCTCCGTCAAACGGAATTCCCGCGGACGAGGATGCGAGAAGTGAATCACGCACCAGCGATCCAAACACGACACCTAATGGTTACCGGTCCGACCGTCAATGGCGGTGAACCGGTTCTCATTCTACTGCGGACCTTGGATCCCGTGTAGGTGCTGTCGATTTCGCTCTTGAACCGACAAAACGCCGGGCGAATCGTACGCTTTAGCCGAATCACGCCAGCCGGTGTCCCGGATTCTCGCCGTCGAAGCACAGCGGCGCCATCCCATCGCCGGCAGGTCGCAACGGACCGAAACAGATCATTCAAAGTCGGGAGATTATCATGCAGCAAGCAGTCGAAACAACGCTTTTTGAGAAACTGGGCGGAAGTGCAGCCATCGAGGCTGTGGTCATGGCGTTCTACAAGCGAGTCCTCGGCGATCCGGACTTGCAGGGGTTCTTCGCCAAGACCGACATGGACAAGCAGACGCGTTCGCAGATCGCCTTCCTGACGATGGCGCTGGGCGGACCCAACGAGTACAACGGACGTCCCATGAAGGCAGCCCACGACGGTATGGGCATCACCGAAATGCACTTCGACAAGGTCGCGGGACATCTGGTGGACACACTCAAATCCGTGGGTGTGTGTGACGACGACGTGAACGAAGTCGTCGCCCTGATTGGACCGCTCAAGAAGCAGATCGTCTCGGCGTAGCAGCCTGCTGAACAAGTGTCGTCCCGGCTTCCAGACGGTGATCAGGATCGCCAATCGCCGGACAACCAACAGAAGCACAAACGGCCCGCACGGACAACCGTGTTCCGCGCGGGCCGTTATTCGTTCAGCCGCAGCTAGGGGTCGGGGCGCAGGGTCGCGCGTCAATCAGCAAGCACACGAACGACCAACGCGACCGCATCACCATGCGCCGTAGACGTGGGGGAAGCCGCAAGAATTACGTATTGACTCAACTTCGCGGCGACCGTCGTCTCGACCTCGAAGACCACGTCGCCGTTGCCACCCGTAGCGTTGAGGTACTTGCCCGACACGGTGGTGTCGAGGGAAAGCTGCACCGACGAGTCCTTCGATTGCAGTCTGGCGCTTCCCTTCACGTGGACAGTGAGCGTCTCCTGACTGCCCGTTTCTTCGGCAAACGTGTTGAGCCCGGACGTAGACTCAAAAGGATCGCCGTCGTCAACGCGAACGGTGAGCGGCGCCATAAGCGAGAGCTCGCTGAACCCGTTCTGCTTTAGCGTCGCAGCGACGGAAGAAAGCGCATGCGGCAACTCGCCCGTCTCGCCCGTCGGGCAATGGCCGATGCTCGCGCGGATAAAGAAGAACTGAAGCGTCAAGGGGCGTTTGGGGCGATCGACCTCCGCCAGCACACGCTTGACGGCCTCGATTTCCGAAGGCTCGGCATAGACGACCAAAGTGCCGCCAGCCTTGTCCAGAGCAACTCGACTCCCCCGATCCACCATGACGGTGCGGACCATGGACATCAGATCCCTCGTGGGTTCCCTGCTCAGACGCAAAAACGCAACTGTTTTTCCAGGTGGGACACCAGCGGATTCGGGGGGCACATCGATCTTCGAAATCACGTCGTCAAGGATCGTCTTGAGGTCGCCTTCCTCACCGACAAGAAGGAGCGAATTGCCGTCCGCCGTCGTGGCGCGAACGCGATTCGTGAGCGCAAGCACAGAACGAACGACTGAGTCAGAGTCGATGAAACGAAGCTTTACGACGCGGACGGACCTATTCTCACTTAGCAAGTCAATGGGCCGTTGCGACGACTGTTTCGCCTCCTGTTCCGATTGTCCGAGTGCCAGCGGCGCGATCAGATGCGCCGCCAGAATGACTGCGAAGAGGCTCTTTGCGTGCGTCATCAGTCTTCTCCTTTTTTCCTGGACGAGTGTTTCAGATTTCCTAATCATCGAATTCGGGTGATGCCCAGCGCGACTACGATCCGCTTGAATCGCTGCCACCGGCCACGATCGGATAAAGCCAGTACATTTGAACGTTGTCGTCCACAACGGTCGCCGGAACCACCAACAAGCGATCGACGTACTTACCGCGTAGCGAAATCCCTTGTACTGATGCCGTCGAGTCCGGCGCTGGAGTCCGGTCGGATACCGCCTCCACTCCCACCCCGTCGATCGCGCGATCCGTCGCGTAGTGCGACAGCCCGCTCACCGCGAGGACGATCGCAGCCGCCAAAGCCGCCACCTTCCGAGAGAGCGACCACCAATTGGACCCGTGCCGATGATCCGTGTCGTCGGCTGCAGTCCGCGAGACAACCGTTTCCGTCTCGCGCCGAAGCGAATCGAGCACGCCAACGATGAGTTGCATCTGGTCCGCATACGCTCGACAGGCGTCGCAAGAATTCAGATGGCGAATGAGTTGGTCATCTTCGCGTCGCTCGTCAACGCGATCATGCCATCGCTGCCTTGCCTGTTCACAGTTCATCACAACGCCGCCCTTTCGGATTCCCCGGTTTGAAACAAATCAGCATGGCGCTCGAGGAGTAATCGCCGAAGCGTCTCGCGACCAGCGTGGGCGTGGACTCGCGCCGTCGCGGCTGATATTTCGAGCACGGCAGCGATTCGCTCGTAATCCATTCCCTCAAGATGCCGGAGCGTCACGACGTCTCGCTGACGCGGCGGCAGCTCCGACAAAAGTGTTCGAACCGCCTGCTTGCGCTCGTCGGTGTCGACACCGCCAGCCGCATCGTTTCGTGAGCGCGCCGTGGTGTGGATTCGCGACTCGTGACGCGCGCGCGTCTGTTGTCGACGGCCAAGTGCGTGGCAGCGATGCACGACGATTCGCCGGATCCAAGACCACCATCGATCTGCGTCTCGCAAGTCGCGGGACCGCTCGCACGAAGCCGCGAGCGCGTCTTGGGCAATCTCCTCGGCGTCATCGTGATTCCACACGAATCTGTAGGCCAGGCGAACCAAGCGATCTCGATGCGAAGGCGTCATTCGTTATCCTGACCGCGCTCGAGCGATGGGGCTTCCATCCCTGCCGTCGCCCGCCACACCGCTGGATGCGTGGACGGCGGATTTGTTTAGCCGCCCCTCGAACACATCTCCGGGCCCAACCTGCGTGCCGCCCGTACGTCTCCGGGCTGAGTACATGCACCGGTTGTTACGCCCAAGGCGGCTCTTGGTCGCGGAGTCGCACGAAAGTCGAGCGGGTTTTCTACCACCCCTGGTCACGCGAGCGCAACATGACGATTCCGGCGTATGCTCCGTACCCCGTGCCACCCTGCCGAGACCGGCGTTTTGAATTTCAGCAACGTTCTGTGTTTTGTCCCACGAACTGGCCGCCTACCGCACATGATCCGATAGGGTCGCTGTAGGCAGATCGTACAGCCTGAATTAGGCGCGAGACAGCGTATGACGGCCTCCGACCCGGGGGTCCGGGCGAGTGCAATCGGGTACGCAGGCAGGGTTCTTTTGGTGGTCAATTTGACGCCCACAGGGGTCAGCTGGAACGGAACCGGTAACGCAAAAGTAACAATGGCAATCAACGCCGTTGCTTTCTCGGTTCGTCCTGCGGAAACTACAGTAGTTGTTGTCTGAGGCCCGTGCCGCAGGGGGCGGCTTGGAGACATTACGGCACACGAATCGGCCGCGCTATGAGCGACCGATGCGTGGGGAAGAGCAAGCAAGTCGGATCGGGGAAGCTAACGCATAGTCAAGCATGGTCCAATCAAGAAAAGGATGTGACAACATGATCGTGAACCAAAGCAACCGAACAAGAAATCAACAAGGCGACCGAACGTCCAGCGCCGGCACATGGTGGACGCGGTCAGCCCCAGCAGCCTTGGCTGCGCTCGTGATTGTCGTCGGCAGTGCCGTGGCTGCAACAGCCGCGCAGCCGCAGTCGAGGCTGGTCGGGCGGGGTATGGCCAAGAAGACGGGCACGAACCAAAAAGGAACGCCGGACATTGATCCCAATATACCGCGTCCGATCATTGACGCGGGAGACGGCATCCACGACTTCGGTACGGTATGGGTCGGTCCCGTCCTGAAGCACACGTTCTCGATCAAGAACACCGGCACGGATGTGCTGAAAATCACGAAGGTCAAGCCGAGCTGCGGCTGCACGCTCGCCGGCACGCACCCCAAAGAGATCAAGCCAGGCGACACGGGTCAGTTCCCGTTCTCCGTATCCAGCACGAAGCTGCGCGGTCGGTTCGAGAAGGCGGTTACGATCACATCGAACGATCCGAGCACGCCGAGCCTGCGGCTTCGTTTGCGCGGCGAGGTCAAGCGATACATCGATGTCGCGCCAGCCAGCGTTCAGTTCGGCAAACTCTACGGCGCTGACCCTAAGGAACGCGTCCTCAAGTTGACCAACAACACCGAATCACCCCTCGCCCTCGAGATCAGCAAGCAGCCGGGTGGCAACTTCACCGCAGAGTTGGTCGAGAGGGTTCCGGGTCAGAAGTTCGAGATTAAAGTTACGGCCAATCCGCCGTTCGATTCCGGCATCTTCCGTAAGTACGTCGAGATCAGCACGAACGTTGAAGAACAGAAAACCATCAAGATCGACATGCGCGGTTCCGTACCGGAACGTCTCGAAGTGAACCCGAAGGTTCTGACGATCGGTCGCCCCGGAAGCGCCGGCAAGACCGATACGAAGCTTACGCGGGTCATCCGTTTCACAAACTATGGTGGCGCCCCCACGAGGATCCTCGGCGCCACAGTTGACGACAGCAAGATCGACGTGAGCGTCAAGGAACAAAGGGAAGGCCAGTCGTACAGCATTCAAGTGCAAATCCCGGCTGGATACGAACTTCCGAAGATCGGACGAAAGATCACGCTCAAGACCGACGACCCGAAGAAACCAAGCCTGGTCGTGCCGATCCGGGGATTCGGCAACCGCACCGTCAAGTCCAACATACCAACTAAGCCGAGACGTCCCGCGCAGGCACTCGAAGG
This sequence comes from Phycisphaerae bacterium, assembly GCA_029260075.1. Taxonomy (GTDB): domain Bacteria; phylum Planctomycetota; class Phycisphaerae; order UBA1845; family UBA1845; genus OFTM250. The sequence goes on along the minus strand of JAJDDY010000017.1, from coordinate 10,474 downwards.
CAATCCTGCTCCGTTGTTCTCGTTGACCACGTTGGAGGGCAAGCCCGTCAACAACCGGGACAAGAACAACATCACGGTCCTCGACTTCTTCGCGGTCAATTGTGGCTTCTGCTCGAAGCAACTACCGCGGCTTGAATCGGTCCGCGCCGCCTTTGAGGGCAAGCCGGTTCGGTTCGTGGCTGTCAGTCAGACGATGCGCGGCAAACGCTACACCGAGGGTCAAGTTCGGGACAAGTTGAAGACCGCCGGCTTCCGCGGTGAGGTCGTCACCGATCCGGATAACACAGCCGGAACACTCTTCAAGTCCACAAGTTTTCCGACGATGGTCGTGCTCGGAAAGACCGGCAAGGTCGAAGCGGTCAACATTGGCAACCTCGGCGACCTCGAAAAACGCCTCACGACGCAGCTGACGGCCCTGGTCGCTGGCAAAGCTATCCCGAAGATCGATACCGTCGCCGTCAAACCAACGAAGAACGCGCCCAAACGCATTCGCGCCAATGACTTGATCGGCAAACCCGCACCGGCGTTTTCAACCGTCACGTTCGCGGGCAAGAAAGTTTCAAGCACCGATTTTGCAAAGCATCCCGCCACCATCCTCAATTTCGTCGCCGGGAACTGCGGCTACTGTGGCAAGCAAATCCCTCGGCTTGAGAAAATTCGTCAGTCGTACGAAGGTAAGGGTGTCCGATTCGTCAACGTCGTCGAGACGATGCGTACGCCGTTCACCAAGCAGCAGGTCGTCGACAAGATGACCAAGCTCGGATCGAAGCTCGAAATCGCCCACGACGTCAAGAACGCCATCGGCCCCGGCTATGGGGCCAGCGGATTCCCGACCATGGTGGTCGTCGGCAAGAGCGGAAAAGTCGAAGCCGTCAACGTTGGCAACATCGCCGACCTTGAGACGCGCGTTAAGGGTCAACTTGATGCGTTGATCGCCGGTAAGGCCTTGCCAAAGGTCGCCGCCGCCGCTAAGAAGCCGCCTGCCCGCAAGCAACCCGGCAGCTCGGTCGGCTCGCTGGCTCCGGCGTTTGCACCTGCAGACACCTTTGCCGGAAAGAAGCTGTCCACCGCCGACTTCGCCAAGCACCCGGCCACCGTCCTCAACTTTGTCGCCGGAAATTGTGGGTACTGCGGCAAACAGATCCCGCGGCTCGAGAAGATCCGTCAGGCGTACGAAGGCAAGGGTGTCCGGTTCGTTAATGTCGTCGAGACGATGCGTACGCCATTCACCAAGACCCAGGTCGTTGACAAAATGACCAAACTGGGATCGAAGCTTGAAGTGGTTCACGATGTAAAGAACGCGATCGGACCGAAGTACGGCGCCAGAGGCTTCCCGACCATGGTCGTCGTCGGCAAGAGCGGGAAAATCGAAGCGGTCAACGTCGGCAACATCGGCGACCTCGAAACGCGAGTAAAGGGTCAGCTCGATGCGCTGATCGCCGGCAAACCATTGCCCAAGGTGGCCGCCGCGAAGAAGCCGCCCGCTCGCAAGCAGGCCGCTGGCATGGTGGGCTCGCCGGCTCCGGCGTTCGCAACCGCCAGCACTTTCGCCGGGAAGAAACTGGCCACGGCCGATTTCGCCAAGCACCCAGCCACCGTCCTCAACTTCGTCGCCGGAAACTGTGGCTACTGCGGCAAGCAGATTCCGCGTCTCGAAAAGATTCGCCAGTCGTTCGAGAGCAAGGGTGTTCGATTCGTCAACGTGGTCGAGACCATGCGTACGCCCTTCACCAAGACCCAGGTCGTCGACAAGATGACCAAGCTTGGCTCGAAACTTGAAGTGGTTCACGACGTGAAGAACGCCATTGGACCGAAGTACGGCGCCAACGGCTTCCCGACCATGGTGGTCGTCGGCAAGAGCGGAAAAGTCGAAGCTGTTAACGTCGGCAACATCGCCGACCTTGAGACGCGCGTTACAGCCCAGCTCACCGCGCTTGTCGCCGGCAAGCCGATCCCCGCTTCCGCCATGACCAAGCGGGCAACGCCGTCGCGAACGCGCCCGGCTGAGGGTCTTGTCGGCAAGCAAGCGCCGAACTTCGCACTCACCACGCTCGAGGGCAAGAGCTTCACCAACGCCACGCTGGCGGCACACCCCGCCACGGTCTTGAATTTCTTCGCCCCGAACTGTGGCTATTGCAAGCGGGCGATGCCCAATGTCGAGAAGGTTCGCAAAGAGTATGAGGCCAAGGGTGTTCGCTTTATCAACGTCGCGCAGAAGATGCGCAAGGTGTACTCCGACGAGGAAATCACCGACGTGTTGAAGAAGGTCGGGGCACAACTCGAACTCGCCACAAGCGACTTCGCCACGAATTCGCTCGGCCGCGTGTTCAAAGCCACCAGCTTCCCGACGATGTTCGTGCTCGGTCGCGACGGCAAGGTAGCCGCCGTCAACGTCGGGGCGAAGGCCAACCTCGAGCAACTGCTCAAGGGTCAGTTGGATAAGCTACTGAAGTAGAAACCGTCGTCCACGGCTTGTCCGTGGCGGGTAGGCGAGACGGCGACGGCTTGTGCGTCGCGGATCGCTTGACGGACCCGCCGCCGTAAGCATAGACGGCAGCGTATACTCAACACCGCCCATTGGGACCGCGGTTCCAATGGGCGGTTTTCTTGTACCTTCGCCCGGCGTCACGCTTGTTAGCAGCCTGTGGAAGAGGTGTGGCACCGGCTTCCAGCCGGTGATCCATTAGCGATGTCCGTCTCTTGGCGGGGACAAGTCCCGTTGTCACGGGCACGTTCGCGGCGAGGTGATTGAATACCCGCCTCGTTCAATAAACTTCTAGGCGTCTAACCAGCCGGTGTCTGCGTACTGCGCCGCTGCCATGCCAGAGCGCATGAGTACGCCACGCGCGCTACGCCGTCGGCTGTCCCTACGCTGCACGCGCACCTGCATCAGCGCCGAGGTACCGTTTGGGTCTTCACGTAAGAGTGACGATCGATGCCCTTCCGTCAGAATGGACACGATTCGATCAACACACTCCGATCGATAGGCATCCAATCGTTCGGGGCAGAGGTACCAGCGAGACGTGGGTGACCATGTACGCGGGCGGCCTCGAATGGGTCGTGCAACAGCCAGCACATTGACCCCATCAAAGAGCCTTCGATTCCAATCGTAGGGCAAGAACGTACCCGACAACCTGCGCCGCAACCATCGGTGATGTGGGACGTGATCGGCGGCCAAGACGCGCCGAAGTGCTTGCCAGTGTTCGACCGGCTCGCTCGCGTCCGCCCGCGCTTCCCAATACATGTGCCCGAAGTTGATGGTACTGCGGCTCACGATGACTTGTCGCGGAACGAATTTTCCGTGGGCCACGGTGTCGGCCGCCAGGTGGGAAAGATACCCATACGAAAACGCTTTCGATGCGTCGTCCTCCGCGGTTCGAAGCAAACCAAACCCGGTCGACCAATGGTGACAGAACTGTTTGATCCGACTCAAGCGCTTGGCAAACACCACGTCGGCGGCAATGTTTCCGAACAGGTAGGACGCGCTCTGTCGGGCCAGAATCGCGCCGACCGCGCCGGGTAGGACGCCAAGTTGATCGAGGATTGAAGACGCCAGCCCGACATGCGTGGCTGGCCCCCACGCCCACGCGTCGTCACACGCACCGAGCACGACGCCCACCACCACCAACCATATCAAACGACCAACAGGCACGCGCGTTCTCCACCTGGAATCCACCATACTTTCCCGGCATGGCGACGCATTCCCCACACAGCGATTATACACGACGCCCAAGTGGAAGTAGGCTCTTTTTACGGAGCCGCGGGGAACTTTGACAAAAAAACACAGCCTACGCCCCAGCTTGACATGCGGACACTCTAGCCTAGACTCAGGACACCTTTATTGGCTTTCGAGGCAAGATAACAGGAGCGAATCCGGTATGGCGGAAGAACAGTCGCATCTCACGGTCAGGGAATCCGAAGGGGTCAAAATCGTTGAGTTTGCCGACCGGAAGATTCTCGACGAGCTGTGCATCGCGGAGATTCGCGAAGAGCTCTCGGCCCTTGTCGACAACACGCCGGGCGTCAAACTCCTGCTGTGCTTCGAACAGGTGGAGCACCTTTCCAGCGCCGCGCTGGGTGTGCTGATCAACCTGCACAAGCAGGTCGAGGGGCAAAAGGGGCAACTTAAGCTCTCGAACATCACGCCGCAAATCTTCGAGGTCTTCAAGATCACGCGACTCAACAAGTTGTTCGATATCCACGACGCTGAGGTGGGAGCGATAGCCAGCTTCTAGATCAACTACCGGCGTGGCGGAACACACCAGACCTAGCGACCTGTTGGCGCACCCATTCGCGAGCGTATTGAGCGTATGCACGAAGCCGATCCCGACAACGAAGCCACGTACCACGTTCAAATCATCAAGAGCGACATTCAAGAAATACGGATTCCGCAAGCGGTCATCCTTAAGGAACTCCAGGCCCACAGCTTCAGTTCGGATGCGATCTTTGGGATCAAGCTTGCCCTCGAAGAAGCCCTGGCCAACGCCGTATGCCACGGCAATTCTGCAGACGACGCCAAGGATGTGACCGTACGCTTCGCCATCAACGCCGACAAGGCCATCATCATTATTCGCGACGAAGGACCGGGCTTCGAACCAGATGACATCCCCGACCCCACGACACCCGCGCGCCTCCGCGTGCCGTGCGGACGGGGCATCATGCTCATCAAGGCCTACATGGATGAGGTGAAGTACCGAGACCAAGGCCGCGAGGTCTACCTGGTGAAGTACCGAACCTAGCTGGCCATGACCGATCAAGAGCCCCCTGTCGCCCCGCCGCCGGTTCGTCGCACGGTCCATTTCAGTGGGCGCGTGCAAGGCGTCGGGTTTCGCTTCACCACACAACACATCGCCGAGCAGTTCGACGTCACGGGTCTCGTAAGAAACCTGAGCGACGGACGAGTGGAAATCGTCGCCGAAGGCCAAGTGGTCGAAATCGATCGCTTCCTGCAGGCCATCCACGACAACATCGGCGGGCATATCACAGGTTCGACGTCGACGATCGCGCCACACACCGGTGAGTTTCAGCGTTTCGAGATCGCTTACTGAGCGCGAGCCCAAAGGTTCGAACGCCATAGGACTGCACAAGTCCGTAGGAATCCGCTACCATGCCCGGCCCGGTTGGTGACGTGACATCCGGTGGTCCATGGCACGCAAAATGCCGCTGAACTGGTCAGGACAAAGGCGACGCGGACAAACCGCCGCTCGCTGATACCAGCCATCGAAGTCAACAGCCGATCGAACACGGCTAACCAGCGCGTGGCACAGTCGCTCAAACGCCGGTAATAGCCACCGGATGGAAGCGTGTGCCACACATTGCAACGAATCGTTAAGTTAGGAGGAACCGAAGTTGAGAATTCTTTGTGTTGTCAAGCAGGTACCCGATTCCAACGCCCCGCTGAAGGTGTTGCCGGACGGCAGCGGCATCGACCAAGCGGGCGTGAAGCTCGTGGTCGACCCTTTCGACGAGTTCGGTGTTGAACTGGCTGTCCAGCTCAAGGAGAAGCGTAGCGACGTTAATGAAGTCGTCGCGTTGACCCTTGGTCCGGACAAAGCTTCCGAGGCGCTGCGCATCGCCCTGGCGATGGGCGCGGACTCGGCTATTCACATTAACGACGACGCATTGCTGTCGCAGAACGAACTCTTCGCCGCGTCGGTGATCGCCGAAGCCGTAAAGAAAGACGAATCCGGTTTCGACCTGATCATGTGCGGCAAGAACAATATTGATCTGGACAGCGGAGCGATCGGTCCGGCGCTGGCCGAGTTTCTTGATCTTCCCCACGTCGGGGCGCTGCAAGGGTTCGACCTTGCTGACGATGGCCAGACGTTCACCGCCCGTCGGCGAATCGAGGGGGCTGAGGAGGTCGTAGAAGGCTCACTACCCGCCGTGCTCACTATCGACAAAGGCCTGGTAGAACCAAGGTATCCCTCCCTACCAAACTTGATGAAGGCGAAGAAGAAACCGGTAACCACGTGGACCGCATCCGACCTGACGGTTGACGAAACACTACGCACGTCGATGTCGTTCGAATCGGTTTCACCGCCGGCTGCAAGGGCAGACTGCAAGTTGATTGAAGGCGAACCGGAAGAAATGGCCAAGGAACTGGTACGACTGCTTAGAGAAGAAGCGAAGGTTATCTAGCTATGAAGAATATACTCGTATTCGTCGAACAACGTGGCGGCAAGGTGCTGCCCGCGTCCTATCAGCTTCTCGCGTTGGCGAACGACTTGGCGGCCACAACCGGCGGTCAGGCGGAAGCTTGCCTCTTGGGCGACGCCGTGTCCGGGTTAACCGACGCCGTCGCCGCCCAAGGCGCGGCCAAAGTGTACACGGTCGAGCACGCCGAACTCGCCAGGTATAACGTCATGCCCTACGCGACCGCGCTGGCTGCTGTGATCGATCAAGCCGGTCCAAAGACGGTGCTTATTCCGACCACGTTCATGGGCCGCGATCTGGCATCGCGCGTCGCCGCTCGCACGCGTGCGGGATTGGCGATCGACTGCGTCGAAGTCGATTTCGACGGCGATAGTCTCGCCGTCACGAAGACGATGTTCGCTGGAAAAATGATGGCGAAGTTCAAGCTCGCGGGCGACCGTTTGCAAATCGCCACCGTCCGTTCGAACGTGTTCGGATCGCGGGAACCGCAGGCGGGCGCGTCTGCCGAGGTCGTGTCAGTGGCGTTGACGCTGGGCGAGAACGATCAGCGTAGCAAGACGACTGAAATCGCCAGCACGTCGTCTGGAATTAAGGACGTCACCGAAGCAGACGTCGTGGTATCCGGCGGGCGGTCGCTGAAGAGCGAAGAGAATTTCAAGATTATTCACGAGCTCGCAGCCACCTTGGACGGTGCGGTCGGCGCCTCTCGCGCGGCCTGCGACGCCGGGTATCAGCCGCACGCTCGGCAGGTCGGTTTGACCGGTAAGGTCGTCACGCCGAAGCTGTATATCGCGTGCGGAATTGACGGCGCCATTCAACACCTCGCCGGTATGCGCGGCAGCAAGGTGATCGTGGCCATCAACACTAAGAAAGAAGCCCCCATCTTCAAAGTGGCCAGCTACGGTTGCGTTGTCGACCTGTTCACTCTGGTGCCGCTTCTGACGAAAGAGATTGAGCGGTTGCATGGGTAGCGTTGAGCGGATGAAGCTGTGAGGGAACGAGAGTTTGCAATTCACCAGGAAAATTGATGCGTTGATCTACAGCGGGCACGCATTGGATCAGATGTTTGCGCGGGACATATCCGTAGACGATATCAAAGCGATCCTCGATATCTGCGAGGTCGTCGCCTCGTATCCGGACGACAGACCCTATCCCACCGAGTTACTTCTGGGCTGGGCTGGCGATCGCCCAATTCACGTGGTTTTGGCATATAATGAAACGACGCGGACGGCGTACATCGTGACAACCTACGTCCCCGACGCCGAGCTTTGGAGCAAGGACTACAAGACGCGGAGAACGCCATGACATGCCTGATCTGCAAACAGGGAGAAACCAAGCCGGGCCACGCAACGGTGACCATGCAGCGTGGCCAATGCACGGTAATTTTCAAAGGCGTCCCTGCGGACGTTTGTGAGAACTGCTGCGAATACTACGTGAGCGAACGCGTGACAGAAGAGTTGCTCCGTCGCGCCGACGCGGCCGCCCGCAACGGCGCGGAGATCGAGATTCTCGCCTACGCCGCCTAACACTTGTGCAACTCAAACACGCCAAGTAACCTTCGCCTGCGCATATTCCGGAAGCTGCCGTGCGGCTGAGATCGCGTCACGCCCACCATAGTTTCCCGTGCATCTCGCGAGGCAAACGTCGGCCGGCGGATGAGCACAACGCGTGGACTCCTGCGACCTGTGGCCTTCGAAACGCACTAAGCTACCGGCGGAGCGAACAGCATGAATCCGATACTGATGACGTTGATCCTTCTCGCCGGCTGGGGCATGTTTGCCTATTCGGCGCTGCGACGATGGCGATTGATGATGGTCGGAGCAGCCGAATCTCGGTCCGATCAACAGCCGGAGCGATTGCGTCGCACGCTGACGTATGCCATCGCGCAGCTTCGCATGCGGCGCTACCCGGTGGCTGGCATCGCGCACATGCTGATCTTCGCGGGGTTCGGAGTCCTTCTTCTTCGCACGCTGATGCTTTGGGGAAGAGGCTATGACGCGTCGTTCGATTTCTGGTTCTTCGGTACCGACGGCACGCTGGGCAAAGTCTACTCAATGCTCAAGGACGTCTTCGCAGTCCTGGTTATTCTCGGGACACTGGTGTTCGTCTACTTTCGCGCCGTCCGCCGACTGCCACGAATGAGCCTCAGCACCGAAGGGCTGGTCATCCTCGGCATCATCTTGGCCATGATGTTCGGCGACATCGCGTACGACGGTGCGAAAATGGCAGCGTCGACCGAGCACGCCCAAACGGTATCGTTTCATTGGTACGAACCGGCTGGCTCTGTCGCGGGAATGATCTTCCAAGGCCTCCCTGACAGTGTCCTCGTGGTGCTCATGCATGCCGGCTTTTGGATCCACGCCGTGCTCGTTCTGGTCTTCTTAAACCTGCTGCCCCACTCCAAGCACTTCCACGTGATCACGGCCATCCCGAACGTCTACGCCCAAAGCCTCCCCCCTCCCGGCCGACTGCCCCCATTGGTGGACATCGATGGCATGCTTGAGCGCGAGGAAACACTGGGCATCAAGCGCATCGACCAGTTCAGTTGGAAGTCGATTCTCGATTTCTACACCTGCACGGAGTGCGGGCGTTGCACCGATTTCTGCCCGGCGGCCAACACCGGCAAGAAACTTTCACCCAAACATCTAACGCTCGACCTGCGAGACTTCCTCTACAAACACGAAGACGCATTGGTTGCAGACAGCACGCAGTGCAAGAACGGCGAGGCGAACGGGGCAGACGGTGATAGCGACGACACACAGGCAGGACACAAGATCGACCTCGTAGATGGCGTGATCGATCCGGAAGTGCTTTGGGCGTGTACGTCGTGCCGGGCTTGCGAGCAGGAGTGCCCGGTCTTCATAACCTACGTCGACAAGATCGTCGACATGCGTCGCTACCTCGTTCAGGAACGCGGGGAGTTTCCGGCTGAACTTCAAACGGCGTTTCGCGGTCTAGAATCGACCGGCAACCCCTGGTCGTTCCCTGCAGAAGATCGCGACAACTGGACCGACGGGCTCGACATCAAGACCCTGGCCGATCATCCGGACGCGCCGGTGTTGTTTTGGATCGGCTGTGCTCCGGCGTTCGACGAACGTGCCAAGAAGGTCACCATCGCAACAGCCAAGCTCCTGAAACTGGCGGGCGTCGACTTCGCGATTCTCGGTAAGGAAGAAACCTGCACCGGCGACCCGGCCCGTCGAGCCGGCAACGAATACCTCTTCCAAATGTTCGCCCAACAGAACGTCGAAACCCTTAGCGGCTACGGCGCTGAGAAGAAGAAGATCATCACCAGCTGTCCGCACTGCTTCAACACACTACTGAACGAATACGGCGACTTCGGCGGAAAATTCGACGTGGTCCACCACTCGACCTTCCTGGCTGAACTCGTGAAACAGGGCAAGCTGAAGCCGACCAAGCCTATCGACAAGAAAGTCGCCTACCACGACTCGTGCTACCTCGGCCGATACAACGAAGTCTACGATGCGCCGCGCGACGTGCTCGGAAGTATTCCCGGTCTGACCGTTCTCGAACCGGCAGAAACACGCGACCGGGGCATGTGCTGTGGCGCGGGCGGCGGGCAGATGTTCAAAGAAGAGGAGCCGGGCGACGAACGCGTCAACATTCGACGCACCGAGCAGCTACTCGCCACAAACCCCGACGCTGTAAGCAGCGCCTGCCCGTTCTGCATGCGCATGTTGACAGATGGCCTCGCCAGCAAAGACAAGGAGGAACTTCCTCAGCTCGACATCGCCGAGTTGCTTCTGGAGTCGACGGGCGAAGAAGCCTAATCGGGATGCGTTCAGCATGCCACTGCGCTTGATAGCCTGTAGAACAAGGCCGATACCGGAATGCATCGCCGCGACCCCGCCCGTGACAACGAGCCGCACCTCCGTTAAGGCGCGGAAATCGCCAATGGATCACCGGCTGGAAGCCGGTGCCACACTTTTTCGAAGGTCGGGCTCTGCCCGACGCCATGGAACGCCGAATGACATCTGGGGCGCCCGTCGCCGCCCCCGCAGTAGTCGCGCATTGCGGTTGGTGATGCCATCGCTTGCGGCCGGCAATAGCCTGCCCTAATGTCATGAAGAGGCTGTCCCCCGTACGCTTTCGCGCACATGTTTGACGGCGTTGTTTCACGCCAACGGTTTCTTGGAGGACAGCCATGATTACTGTAGGGATGGATGTGCATGTTCGCAACTCTTATCTTCACGTGACGGACGATGCGGGCGACGTCATGCGACACGGTCGATGCTCGAACACGATGCAGGGGCTGGTCGAGTTTTTCGCGCCGCTGGAAGCGCAAGCCCGCCGACGC
>JAJDDY010000016.1 GCA_029260075.1 Phycisphaerae bacterium | reverse complement strand
CGCCTCTTACCGCGCCGCGCCGGTGTGGAAGCTATCGTAGCTCGCGGGCTAAACCGGCTCCCCCCCGGGCGCGGCTCGGTTCATCGCAAACCGTCTAATGCATCTTCTCATACACGTTCTTAGGGGCCTAGTGTACAAGGCGCGGCGCTAGCGAGCGTATCTTGAAACTACAGGTGGAGTCTAGGGGCGACGACTCGAAGGTCAAGGCTGTTTCATTCGTACGCGATTGTTGACATCGCGTCCGTCGCGCCCTGCGAACCGCGTACACGAACACCAGGCCACGCGGCGATGTCGGCGCGCCCCGCGACGCCTATTGGGAAAACCGCTGGCGGCAGAACGTTAGCGTATCGCCGCCGTCTCGACACGTTCGTTCAAGAAACGTTTGGGACGTGTTGAGCAGGGGTGCGCTCGGCGTCAGCAGTTCCAAAATACGATCGTCGGACACACTCAGCAACAAGTCATCAATCACACCAAACCCGAGCAACGGAAACAGCGTAAGATCAGTCAGCGGCGAACCCGTGGACGTGTCGACACCCGGCAGAGGGTTAATGGGCGTGAGCGCGACGACCGGCGCCGGAGCGCCCACCCCGCCGTCCGCGCCACTCGAATCGAAGGCCAATCCCGATGTACCCACGGTCTCAACAGCCGGAATGTTGACATCCGCACCGCAGCCGCCGATCGCAACGAGCGTCGCAACAAGAATCGGTAGAACACCTCGTGACACGATCACTCCCTGAAGTTACATTGGCCGTAGAACCACTCGGACCAGCGTACCACGTATCATAGCGCGGAATCAACGTCATACCCAACTGACAGGTCGATTCGGGTCCGTGACACTGCTGGCGGCTTGCGAATCATTGAACCTGTGCGCGTTTCAGTCGCCGCCGTAGTTCTTGTCAGAGCCCCGAGCGCAAGCGAGCGGGTCCCGACACGCTTGATTGACACCCAAGACCCGGCGCTGGCGCTTCGGGCTCTGAAATCTGCCCGCCGATTGTGTCACGCACCCGGTCGATTCCTAACTACCCCTCGCCGTGATGCACTGTGCAACCGTTTTTTAGGACTCAGTCATACCTCGACGCGCACGTGCGAGATCGGCGATCGCCGATAATACATCACGCTCGTTCACACACCTACCGACGCGCCGCCAGACCACGCGTGCGAGACCGTCCCGCCGGTTTACGCGGACCATCCTCGACCACAATCAATCGCGTGTATCGTACATTAGCACCGGGGTACCAATGCAACGCTTTGGAAGGAACAATTGCGTGAACGCGCGAACACAACGGGGGTTCTCACTCGTCGAGCTCGTCATCGTTGTGGTGATCATTGGTATCATCTCAGCCATCGCCGTGCCGCGCATCAGCAGCGCCGGAACATCGGCTGCCTCGACCGCACTGATGGCGACGCTGGAGAACGTGCGCAAGGCAATCGACGCCTACTACGCGGAGCATGGTTCATACCCCGGATACAATTCTTCGACAGGGCTGCCCCAGGACACGATGTTCGCCAAGCAACTGACTCGGTATACGGACGCCGATGGAAAGACAAGCACCGTTCCAGGCAGTCCGTATTTGTTCGGACCCTATCTGCGTGCTCCCTTTCCCAAGAATCCGACCAACGATCTCAGCACCGTGAAGGTCAAGGCTTCACCAGGCGAAGCCGACCCCGCAGACGGCAGCGTCGGCTGGGTGGCTGTCCTATCTCACGGATATTTCGGAATCAGCGCGTCCAACGCGGAACTCAACAAGATCGATACGACAATCGTCACACGGAAGTTTGCCGGCAATAGGTAATTCCCCATCATGTTCGAAGCCAATAATCAACGCGAGCAACACGCGACGAAGCGTCGGTGCGATCGGGGTTTCACGCTCATCGAGATGCTGTTCGTTCTGATCATTATGGCCCTGTTGGCGGGCATCGCTACGCCGAGGTATTTTAGTACGATCACGAACCAACAACTCGCCGCCGTCCAGCGAAAAATCCAAACCGACCTCGCCTACGCTCAGCGGTGCGCACGTCTTAAGAGCAAGAAGCAGAAGATCCAATTCGACGTGCTGAATGACTCGTACACGCTAAAGAAGATTCCAGACTTGGATCGTCCGGGAACTGAATTCCAGGTGCAACTGGATCAGGGCCCGTACAACGCCACGATCGTGTCAGCAAACTTCGGAGGACCGTCCGTGTTAACCTACGACGCGTATGGAGTCCCCGTCACCGGCGGATCTATTGTCGTCAGAGTGCGCGATCAAGACTTGACGTTCACCATAAGCAACGCGTCGGGGACGGGTGACATTGTCGTAACGAAAGCCATGGCGGTACTTCAATGATCCATCTCCGTAGACATCGCAGGTCAGCCTACACACTCATCGAGATGACCGTCAGCCTTGGCGTCATGTCCGTGTTAATGGGGGGTGTGGGGTCGGCCATGGTGCTCGCCAGCCGCGCCATGCCAGGAAGCAACAACCCACAGGCCGCCAAGCTGGCGTCATACCAAGTCGTGGACCAGCTTGCCAACGAACTGATCGAGATGCGAACGCTTACGGAGGACACTGCGACGAGCATCACGTTCACCGTCGCCGACCGCAACACCGACGGAATACCGGAAACGATCCGTTACGCATGGTCAGGCACGCCGGGTGATGCCCTGACACGCCAATACAACGCCACACCGGCGGTCGCCGTCGCGAAAAATGTGTATGGATTTGACCTTCAGTACGCGACAGATACGACAACCGGGAGCCCAAACAAGCTCGCATGTGTGCAAATCGGACTGCGGATCGGTCCCTACCAGACAACGAATTCCGTGACCAAGATCCCCACACCCAACCTACCGGTGCTAGCCACGCCATGATGCCGACGAGCCGAACGATCCACGGTCCAACCGGAAGCCGCCCGCCGACCGCCGCCCGGCGCGGCTTCGGTATGGTTGAGTCGGTTTTTTCGATCGTTCTCGTGGGCGGTCTACTCGTCGCCGCCCTCAATACGGTAGGCGCATCCGCGACCGCACAACAGAGCGTCAATGATCGTTCCATCGCCGATCTACTCGCCCGCGATCTCATGACGGAAATCATGGTCCTTCCGTATGAGGATCCAGACGGAAATCCGGTTTTTGGCCCGGAACCGGCCGAAAGCACACCCACTCGGGCCGGTTTCGATGATGTGGACGACTACCGAGCCTGGAACGGCAGCAACGGCGCCAAGAAGAAATTGGGTACGCTGATTCCAGGATACGCAGCGTGGATCCGGATGTCGAATGTGGAGTGGGTCAATGCGGCGGATCTGACAACCGTCTCCCTAACAACAACAAACATCAAACGCGTCACCGTCACGGTCGTGCGCGCCGACGAACCGACGAATGTCGTGGCCAAACTGGTCGGGATACGCACGAAGGGTCCACCGCCGCCGTCCAACGGCCCGATCATTCTTCTCGTTGTTGGTGATGTAGAAGCCCTTACGCCCCAGGAAGCCGCCCGCGTGGCGCTTATCAGTTCGTGGGGTTTCACCGTCAATCTGATCGATGCCTCCGCCAAGCAAACCAAGATCGATGCTGCACTTGTCGATGTGGTGGCCGCGTACATTTCCGAACAAGTGGACCCCACGCAGCTTGGAAGCAAGCTCAGGGATGCGGCGGTGGGCGTGCTCAACGAGCAAGGTGAATTGACCGATGAGATCGGTTTCTCCTCAAACCGACAATACGTAACCAAACGGCAAATCTGGATAAACGACAATACGCACTACATCACGTCAACGTTTCCTGCGGCAGTGATCACGATGACTACGAGCGATCAGGCGGTCTACACGTTGAAGGGATTCGGAACGCCGGACGCGCTCTACCTCGGATACACGAACACGGGCGGTCAATTCTACTATCCGTCGCTTGCGGTTTTGAATACGGGCGACTCGCTCTACCCAAGTGGAACAGCCGCTGCCCGGAGAGTGCAATTGCCGTGGGGGGGACCAGGATTCGACATCAACGCGCTCGACGCAAACGGACTCACCATCATGCAACGCGCGATCGAATGGGCGGCCGAACTCGATCAACTTCCAGTGGCCCCCACGCCGCAGCAAACGCAATAGAGACAATGTCATGATCATGGAACGCACCACTTGCCTGCGCTATCGACGTCGCGGCTCGATGTACGTCGCCATTCTCGGCGCCTCGGTGACCGTCATGATCATCGGCATGTCGGCGTTGATGACCATTCGAGTTGAACGGCGTGCGACGCAGGGTTCCACCGATTTCAATTCTGCCCGCCTGTACGCGCAGTCGGCGGTGGATCTCGCGTACTTCATGATGAACGATGACCCGAAGTGGAAGACGACTCAGACAAACGGCAACTGGATATCGATGCAGCCGATCGGCAAGGGATTCCTATCGGTCGACGTCGTTGATCCCGTGAACAACAATCTGCAAAACAACCTGCTCAACACGATCGTCATTACCGGTACCGGTAAGCAGGGAGACGCGACGTACAAGATGTCCGTCACATTGAGCGCGCTCAAGGGCGGGTGGGTGATCGTGCCGGGAAGCTGGCAACGAATCGTCAACTGATTGCGTATCGACGAGGCATGGCTGTGGCCTCAAGCCTCCGGCTTCTCGCCGTTGGCGCGTGGTCGGCTCGTGGGCTGGTTGGCACGGTATGCTACGATTCCGAAGACGCCTCCAGCGTATACAGAAACCATCGCTGTTTGGGATTACCAGACCGGGTCGATTGTCTTTCAAAATAGACCGTCCACACGGAGTCGTCCGACATGAGCAGCTTGTAATAGTGGCGACGCAAGTAGAGTTCACCCACACCCCCTTCGCGCGAACTCTTCTTCCATGCCCCAACTTCCTCGACGATTTCATAGTACTGGTCGCGCCAATCGAATCCGTCCGGAAGACCCGGCTCGCCGCGCCCCATGCGCGACGTGTCGAACGTACCCGCATGCGGTTTGATCGGCTCACTGATGAGTTCGGTCATGGCTCAATACCACCGCCGCCCAAGTCCGGCGACTCGCGATCTACGATGGCCAACGTCTCTGTCTTCGGTGTTTGTGGAAACATATCGAACAGCTCGATGTGGCGGACACAGTAACCACGCTTCTCGAACCGGGCCAGATCGCGCATCAATGTGTCGGGCGCACACGACAAGTACGCAATGCGTCGCACGCCGGCATCGGCAAGCGATTCGACAACGCGCGTGTCAAGCCCCCTGCGCGGTGGATTCACCGCCGCAACGATATCCGTATCGCGTCCATGATCCCGCCGAAGTCGCCCGACAATGTCCGTAACCACGTCTTCAACCAGTCCCTCGCGATGTTCGATGTTGTCGCACTTGTTGAGCGCCGCCGACGCCCGCGCAAGGGAATTGGCGTGCATATCAGACTCCACCGAAACGACACGGTGTACGGCGTCTGCGAGAAGTAAACCAATGACGCCAACTCCGCTGTACAAATCGAGAAGCGCCGTCTTGGCGGGCGATGGCGTGCCGTTGCACCCGGGTCGATCCAAGAGGTTGGACCGAATAGCACGATAGGCCAACTCTGCTACGGATGTGTTCACTTGGAAAAAGCTGGTCAGACCGAGTCGAATCGGCACGCCGCACACGACCTCTTCAAGCACGCCGCACCCCGCAACGGTGTGGTCGGTTCGACCGAAGATGACGTTGCTCCTATGGGGATTGATGTTCTGTACGACACCAACGACGTCCTCGTCTTGCGTCATAATGTATCGGGCTAGTTTGCTTAGTGCATGGTACGATGGATCACGTGTGACGAGACCCACCAACACCTGCCCCGTATGCTGCCCGGCGCGAACGGACACGAATCGAAGGCTACCTCGGTGCGTGCGTTCGTCGTAGAGGTCCACACGACACGAATCGAGACCCCTGCGAACAACCTCGACCACGCGGTTAATGGATTCCAACTGAACCGGGCAAGTGGGAATATCGACCACGTCGTGCGATCCGGATTCGTACAACCCCAGCGAAACCGAACCGGTCGTCGCGGCGCGTGACGACTTGGCCGCTGCGGACATACTGCGGCGGATGATCGTGACGGATTCGCGCGGCACGAGCTTCACCCGGTTGCGATAGTGGTGCGGCGTAGGACTACGCGTGATCGATTCGACGGCGTCGGCTTGAACGGTCCTCAGCTTGGACGCAGCCAATGTCCGTCGAAACGCCTGCAACTTCGTCGCAAGCTGGATTGCATAGTCAACGCCGATCGCGGTGCAACCCGTGCAGCGGGGGAAATGGGGGCACGATGCGATCTCAGCCATGGTCTGCAGAGTGTAGCCGATGGATGGAAACATCGGAAGGTGGAGGTCAGTTCGAGCCGTTCGCGTTCTGGTGCATGAATCCCTTATCACACGTGCTGGTGCGTGAATCCTTTCTCGCACCCACATTCGCGTATCTCGCGCCCCGTGCGTTGCGCGAGCCAGGGAGCGCAGAATGAGCAACCTACTTGAGCGGAAGGGCGAGATGCGAATCACGTCCCAGCGTGAGCCAGGACCGCTTCCTCACGGGCGCGGCTCGGTAAGGGGCTTGAACAACTTCTGGGATGTCCAGTGCGACACCGCGTTTTGAAAAACCGTCAAGCCGTCCGGGACGCCGTCGTTCGATCGGCGCGTCCAGTGCGGGTGGTGGGTGTGCTCGAACGCTCGGTCGGGGTGGGGCATGAGTCCGAAGATGCGTCCGGTTACGTCGCAAAGACCGGCGATACCTGCAACGCTTCCGTTGGGGTTGGCGGGATACGTGTCGTACGCGCCGTTGTCGTCGACGTAGCGAACGGCGATCTGACCGGCTTCGCGGAGGTCGTTCGTAACGCCGTCACCAGCCGTCACCACCTTACCCTCCGCATGTTCCACCGGCATCTCCAAATGCGTGCCCCTTTTTAGAAACACACACCGGTCGGTGTCGACTGCCAGGCGAACCCAGCGGGCTTCAAACTTGGCTGAGTCGTTGTAGGTAACCGTGACGCGGTCGCGCCGCGTGTCACCGCCGGGTAGCAAACCCATCTTGACCAACACTTGGAACCCGTTGCAAATCCCGAGGATGCCCCCACCGCGCTCGACGAGACGGTGCAGCGGCTCCGCCAGCCCATGACTAAGACGTTGCGCGAGAATCTGCCCCGCAGCAATGTCGTCGCCGTAGCTGAACCCGCCGGGTATCGTCACGATCGTGTAGTCATCGATCGTCGCGGGATTGGCCAAGACTTCGTTGACGTGCATCAACGTCGGACGCGCGCCCGCGAGACGCCAACAATGCACGGTCTCCTCGTCGCAGTTTATGCCCGCAGCACGAAGCACGAGCACACGAAGATCAGCCATCGCTCCCGCCTCCGCCATCGGCCAGCGAAGATCGCCACGCCTTCGCCAATTCGTCCACAGCAAGCGCGACGACATCCACGTCGTCCCAGCGTATCATTAGCTTCGGTAGACGCTCGACCCGTCCGATGACCGGCAAGCCGGATTCGTCAGCGTCAGCCGGTGTCATTTCCAAAACATACGTAGTGGTCACCGGGTCGAGCAACGCAGAACCAAACACGTCGCAAGATACGTCAATGGAAGCGCCGAGGTTCCCGGCTATACACATTTCAGCGATCGTCACGGCAAGTCCGCCGTCACTAACATCGTGCGCCGATCGTACGCACTCCGATTGAATTAACTCAGCCACGCGGTGATGCATCGCACACGCTTCAGCCAACCCAACGCTTGTATACGGCGCGGACGCCAGGACAAGTCGATTGCCGTCGTCCTTAAGATCCATGGTCACGCAGCGACTGACGTCTTCGACGACGCCGATGGCACTGATCAGCAGGGTATAGGGAATAGCAATCTGTTCTGGCAGACCGGTACGTACAGCCTCCGCGGCACTCATGGAAAACTCGTTGTTCAGCGAGTCCTTGCCGGAAATGAACGGGAGCCCATACGCGACACCGGCGTCGGCAGCGCCGCGGCAGGCGCGCACCAACGCCCCGAGCGATTCCGGTGTATCCGCTTTGGGCCAGCAGAAGTTGTCAAGAATCGCCGTATGTTCCGGGTTGGCGCCAACGCAAATCACGTTGCGTAACGCCTCGTCGACAGCAGCGATGGACATAAGGTATGGGTCGACGTCGGCCAACTCCGGAGCCATACCGCATCCGATCGCCACACCGCGCAAACTGTCGTAGCGCGGCCGCACGACCGAAGCATCCGACGGTCCGATACCCGGTCCCGCCAAAGGCTTGACCACGCTCCGCCCCTGAACTTCATGGTCATACTGGCGAATCACCCATTCCTTCGAGGCCGTACCCCAATCCGATAACGCAGCAAGAAGTCGCTCGTTCGACGCCGCATCCGCATCAGCTTCACATTGCTGATCGGCTGCCTTGCCGGATGCCGTCCAAGTGGCACTAACCGTTGGTCTGGGATAGCCGTGGTGAAGGAACTTCATATCTAGCTCGCCGACGGTGACGTCGTCGAAGCGAATGCGGAGCTTCCCGTCGTCGCTGAACGTGCCTATCACGGTCACCTCAACCTCTTCGTTCGCGAAGACCCTCAGAAACTTGTCGAGTTGCTCCGGCGGGACCGCGAAGACCATGCGCTCCTGCGCTTCGGATATCCAAATCTCGTCGTAGCGTAGACCAGTATACTTGAGCGGCACCTGTTCGAGATCGACCACGGCTCCGAGGTGCTCGGCCATCTCCCCCACCGCACTGCTGAGTCCGCCCGCACCGCAGTCGGTTACGGAGGAGTACAAACAGCCACCCTCGAAATCGCGTGCGAGCAGCAATGCGTCGAGCACCTTTTTCTCTTCGATGGCGTGGCCGATTTGCACGGCGTGGGAAAACTCATCCGCGTGCGTTTCCGTAAGTTCCGCCGACGAAAACGTGGCGCCGTGAATGCCGTCACGACCGGTCCGACCACCGGCGACAACAATGCGATCGCCCGGACGCGGTTCCTTGTCGACTCGATCGCGCGGAATAATTCCTACGCAGCCACAGAACACGAGCGGGTTCGCAAGGTAGCGTTCATCAAAATGAAGGGCTCCGTTGACGGTTGGGATGCCCATCCGGTTGCCGTAGTCGCGAACGCCTCGGACCACACCGCGCAAAACGCGGCGCGGATGCAGCACGTCTTTGGGAAGGCGGGCGGCGTCGAAGTCGGGCGGCGCGAGGCAGAACACATCGGTCGAGGCGATCGGCTTCGCACCGAGCCCGCAACCCATAATGTCGCGTATGCAACCGCCGATGCCGGTGGCTGATCCGCCGTAGGGTTCGATGGCCGACGGGTGATTGTGCGTTTCGACTTTGAAGGCTACGCCAAGCTCGTCGTCGAACGCGATCACCCCGGCGTTGTCGGTGAAGACGGACAAGCACCAATCACGATCGAGGCGCTTCGTCGCCGCCATGATCGTGTCCTTCAGCAGATTGTCGAAGTGCTGCTGCGTGCTTCCCGCACGACCAAAATCGTCGCCACGATAATCGACGGCGCTCTTGAGTGTCTTATGGACGCAGTGTTCCGACCAAGTCTGGGCCAGCGTTTCCAACTCCAGGTCCGTCGGTTCGCGACCCAGGTCGCGGTAGTAGTCGCGAATGGTCCTCATTTCGTCGAGCGATAGAAAAAGATGCCCATCGCGCGACAGTCGCGCCAATCCTTCGTCGTCCAGATCGATGAGTGATATATGCTTGAGCGCAAACGTGCCGGCGGGCGGAACAGCCAACTCAGTCGGAAGCGAATCGGACCGATCGAATCCTGAAATGTACCACGATTCCATACAACTGTTGGCCAGCACACCGGAAGCAATGCGGTCCAATTCAGACGCATCGCGCGCACCGATGATTTCATACCGCCGGGCGGTTTGAACTTCTTCAAGACCAGCCTTACCAACGGCGCCGTGCGCAAGTTCGCGCGATGCAGCCTCCAGCGCGCTCATTGCGGCGGGATTCATGACGCCGGGCAGGGTGTGGACTTCGATCGACGGGTGCTTGTCGACGCGATGGACGAGTCCGGATCCAACTTCACCAAGCTCGGCAACGGGGTCGGTCAACAACGCCTCCGACAGGTGGCGCACCTGCGCCTCGTCGAGCCGGCCGCGAAGCAAATAGACCCGACTCGATCGGACGCCCTCGATGTGTCCGAGGCCGATGCGGCGAATTTCGTGCAGCATATCGCGACCGTGCCCGTCCAAGTGCGGAGTCTTGGGGCGAACCCTGATGTGCCAATACACGGAAGCATCGTCGCTCTTCTGCGCCATTTCGTCCAGCGTTTCCTGAGTGTGTTCTTGCCGAGTCGTCGTCACGTTCACGTTCCACGACAACCGGTTGATAAAGTGTGGCACCGGCTCTTGGTCGGTGATCCATTGACGCTGTTCAACAAGTCACAACGACGCAGCCCGTCGGCACGAAAGCGAGCCACCCAACTCCACCGACCATATCGCACAATTGATTCTTTCGCCAGTGGTGCTATCGTTGCCTCGCGTTAGGGATTCGTCGTTGTGCATGGCATGGAGCGAGAAAGGATTCACGCTCCAGCTAGAGGATGCTTCGATATGCGTGGCGTGGCATGGCGCGAGAAGGGATTCACGCTCCAGCGAGCGCTTACAGTTAGGTGTTCACGCTCCAGGTATTCGAGAAGCGATGATGACCGGCCGGAAACTGCCGGCGGCTCGAACGGAAGCATTCAAAGGGTTAGAAGCGAGCAACCATGCGTTTTGCGTCTTCGATTACAAGCGCCAAAGAGGCGCCCGCTGCGGTCGACGAACTACTCGAATCTATCGATACGCGCGTGACACCGGGCATGGTCGATCTCGTCCTGTTGTTCGTGACCGCCCACTTTCGTGACGACCTCGACGATGTGCTCGAACGGGTGGCGTCAACATTTCCAGGCGCCGTCATTCTCGGATGCACAGCCGAAGGAACAATCGGCAGCGACAGAGAACTGGAGCGCGTAGCGTCCATGTCGCTCCTCGCCGCTTCGATGCCCGACGTGAGCGTTCGTCCGTTCAAGATTAATCAAGCCCAACTCGAGCGCGTAACCGACAGCTCGGGTTGGGAACGCATTGTCGGCGTCGCGCCCGAGAGTTCACCCACGTTCATCGTTCTCGCCGACCCGTTCCGATTCGCCATTCAGCGTTTTGTCGACCAAATTAACGAGTTCTACCCCGGCACCCCACTGATGGGCGGCGTCGCCAGCGCCGGCGTCATGCCCGAACAGAACCGGCTGGTCCTAAATGGCGAACTTCATCGCGAGGGATTGGTGGGCATCGCCCTGACCGGCGCCCTCTCGGTAACGACCGTCGTCTCGCAGGGTTGTCGACCGATCGGTCGTCCGTTCGTTGTCACCAAGTGCGAGCGAAACCTCGTCACAGAACTGGGCGGCAAGCCCGCGCTGCAAGGGCTACACGACGTGCTGGCCAACCTCGGAGAGCAGGACAAGCGACTCGTTCGCCAATCGCTGTTCCTCGGGCGCGTGATCGATGAGTACAAAGAGCGGTTCACGCCGGGCGATTTCCTCATCCACAACATCATCGGCGTCGATCGCGAGAGCGGCGCCATGGCGCTGGCCGGTCATGTACGCGTCGGCGGTACGGTTCAGTTCCACGTACGCGATGCCGTCACCGCGGACCAAGATCTAAGAGCCATGCTCGCGCCGCACGTGGACATCGACGTCTGCGGCGCGATGTTGTTTGGTTGCAACGGTCGAGGAACGCACATGTGGTCCGAGCCCGGACACGACGTGGATGTCTTGCACGAACTGCTGGGGGATGTGCCCGTCGCCGGTTTTTTCTGCGGTGGCGAGATCGGCCCGATCGGCGGCAAGAACTTCGTTCACGGATTCACCGCCAGCATCGGGTTGTTCTCAAAGCGGCACGTGTAGGTTGCGTCACAGCAAAATCTTAGGGTTGCGTTTGTCCGATCAGAGCCGCGACCGTGAGGGAGCGGACTTCGTAAACCCTAGGCTTTGTCCCAAAACTCGTTTCAAGTACACGAGTCGCTGCAAGACGACACTCTTTTTCCGCGAGAAACGACCCGTTAGCATCGTCGTGGGTGGCTGGCCGGGAGTTTTGGGACAAAGCCTAGGTTAACGGTACCGGAATCAAGTCCCTCGCCGGCACGACCCAGAAATGAGCATGCGCGATACCACGTATGGCCTGAAGCTCGTCCGCAACCGTTCGGATGTCCTTCGCCAAACCCTTCAACGCGACGGTAACACAATCGCGCTGACCATCCAACGGAATCCACAGCGACCCAACGACTGCGGCACTATGAGCGGCTAAGGACGATCGCACACGCATCGCCGGATCGTGCTCGCTATGATCACACACGAACGTGACTGTGCCTGCCACCGCGTTGTCACCATCGCCGAGGCGTTCGGTCAGCAGTTGATCACGAATCATATCGCGCACAGCTTCGGATCGGTTTTCGTAACGCCGCCCGGCGATGTGCCGATCAAACGCGGCGAGCAGTTCCGTATCGAGCGACACGCTGAATCTATCGATCTGCGCCATGATCAACCACCTGTCCCGAAAAGATCCGTCGCCACGCCACCTGGCGACAGCAAGGACCGTCCCGCGACAAGTTAACCCCGAGCGACAGGTGACGCCATTACATAATGGTACGCTCGTGCATCACGCGCTTCGGTAGCTGATCCATGCCCAACGGCGATCAGTGTCGACGTCCATGCCGGGAGTGCCCGCTGCGTCCGTGGCGATTGCCGTGCACGCTTCGGTAGTGACCGCCACCGTGGCCCTTCGTGTACGCGCCGTAGCTGTAACCGCGGTAGTAATGACCGCGGGCGTGGCGAGTACTGTACCGCGCCGACGAGTAGTGGCGTCCACCGTAATAGTACGCGCCAGTAGCGTAGTAATCGTGTCGAGCGTAGCTCGGAGCAACGTAGACATACGTTGACCGGTAAGCGGGTGCGTGCTCAACGTACGTCACACGACACGATGACCGGTGACCCGCCTCCGCCGTCGACATGCCCGCAAACGACACTGCAACCCAAGCTCCCGCCGCCAGAACAACGCCGAGTCGATTCGTATATAACATGATCAATACTCCCAAACCGGGCATACCTAGGAACCATCGCGTCGGTCGTGCAGCCCACTCAACCGATCAGTCTTAGTGTATACTATCTTTATGAGACTATCAACCAACGCGCAATATATTACAATTGAATGTATTATGGCTTTAGTTTATTTAGAAACAACTTGCAGAAAGGCGTCTCGGATCTGGCCGAGGATTCTCATGAAATGCATTCGGTCGTTGGGCGGCAGCACGCGAAGAATCTGCTGCATCGATCCGAGGCGAACAGTACGGTAGGTTTCGTACGCCTTGCGCCCGGCGTCCGTCAGGCTGATATTGATACGCCGTCGATCGCGCGGGTTAATCTTACACTCGACGTATCCGCGCCCATCCTCGTCTTCCAACGCTCTGACGATACGCGACATCTGCGCGGGCAGCACGCCGATTTGCTTCTGCACCTCGCCAATCGTCCTGGGCTGTTCCTTCGCGAGAAGGTCGAGCGTGAGAAACTCCGTCTCCGAGAGATCGTCGGATCCGGACGGACGGCGCGAGCGTGCGATAGCGACAAGCCGGTAGAGTTCGAATATTTCACCGGCCATCTTGTCGAGTGTTTCTTGGCTGTCGGGCAAGGCGAATGTCTCCACGTTGTGCGATCAGGCTCCCAGATTATAAGTCGGCCAGAACAACCTTCGCAACAAGAATATTCGCAAAAGTGAACCATTACACCGCGCCAGCGAACGCCGACTCAACAGCCCTGCTCCGATCGTACGATATTCTACGAGTAGTACGATGGCGTAGATGCCCAACGCCACGGCGATATTGACGCACGCAACAGTACTAACAGATCGCTGTGCAGCTTGCCGAGACGCAGGCCTGTTGTCACAGTCGGGTTCGCGTCGACATGGATGGGTACCGGCGTTGTTCGACAGGCCGATAGGGTCGGTGGAAGCTTCGTTGCGCATTTTTGCCCGTGCTTCGCGCGGCCAAGAGCGCGGATCCGGCTGCCGAGACTCTCATAACGTCTGGATCAGGTTTTGGGCAGCAGGCCAAGCCGATGCCGCACGAAAACACTTAGCATGCGGTTCCGCTGACGTGGCGCATCCTCGCCCCGAATTGCTGATTGTCCGATCGATATCGTAGCGGTACAATTGACCGCGTGTGGAGTGTACCGGTAAGGATATTAGGCATCCAATACTTTGCGGGATGCTCTGCGGGTTCGGGGGCGAATGGGCTCGACCGGGCGATTGAAGGACGTGTGGCGTGCCGAGGTTGTCAGGCGGCCTCGTAAAACACCTGGCAAAAAACTTAACTGGCAACAACTCGTTTGCCATGGCTGCGTAGAAAACGCGGTCCGTCGATCGGGAGACGTCCGCTATCCCGTGAGGCGCCGATTAGTGGGCTGGTCTCGGAATGACGCCTGACCGTTCCGGGATGAGAAAACAGTCGGGCTGGGGAAGGTGGAAGCCTGTCGGCTGGCGTCCACCAACCCGAGATTCAAACGACCGACTACGCACGTAGAGGCACATCTGAATCCGTCGCGGGACGGGGGTTCGATTCCCCCCGCCTCCATTGTAAGTGCTTGTAAACAAAGGAGTTACAGGCGACCAAAAACACTTCCTGGCTAGTTCCTGGCTGATTGGGGTCGAAATACCCTAACGGAAGGCGAATGCCCGGTCCCGCTGGGGCCGCGTGAACCGGCTTGGGCAGCCGAACGGGAAGCATCGCGAACCTCCCGAAGACCAAATCTGCGCTGTTTCCGACGAACTGCAACCCACGGTCCCAGAGAGGCGACGGTCCATCACACCGGTCTGCGGTAATGACCTTGGGCAGTTTTGCGAGCGGGCCGCGCCGATTCCTGCGGGCGGCAAGAGCGTCCTTCTCCCCCCCGTCCAAGGTGATATGTCGAGTCCGGCTCGGGCGCCGCGGCGCTGCAGGACCGCCAGCCGGACCGCAGTCACCCAAGCCCAACCGCGAAGATCCGGTCGCGTCGCTTCAGGTGCGGTCGCTTCGTACGCCGCTGAGGGCCGGCCAACCGCCTGCGTAGCACCGCTGGCCCCGCAGGCGGCGGCGATCAGTCGATCACCGGCAAGCGTCGCTTCGCTCGTCGCTCGTTCCGCTTCGCCCGCTCCTGGGCAGCGAAGCGTCGTTCGACTAACCTAGCAACTGGTATGAATCCGAGGGAAGGCCAATAGATTCAACCTGTTCGTGGGCATTGAAAGTTAGTCGGGGGGCATTTACACGAAGGCCTGAACGTGTCCTGACGAGGAGAGCGTATCAGTGACGTTCCGATTTCTGCACGCCGCCGACATCCATCTCGATAGCCCATTGCTCAATTTGGCACGATACGAGGACGCACCGGTCGAGGCGTTCCGGGGCGCGACTCGGCAGGCCCTCAACAACCTCGTTCAGTTGGCGATCGAGGAAGAGGTTCAGTTTGTACTCATCGCTGGTGATTTATACGACGGTGACTGTAGGGATTTTAACACGCCACGGTGGCTACGCAATAAAATGGAGGAATTGAAGACTGCGGGCGCGAGCGTGTTCATTATCCAAGGCAATCACGACGCGCAAAGCCGCATGAAGAAGGCTTTTGGGCTTCAACTGCCGGACAACGTCCATCTGTTCGCGACAAGAGGCCCCGAGACAGTCTCGATTGACAAGCTGCAGGTCGCAGTGCACGGACAAGGCTTCGCTACTGCATCGGTTACGGAAGACCTGTCCGCGGGCTATCCGGCATCACGACGCGGCTGGCTGAACATTGGGCTGCTTCACACGAACTGTGGTGCTGTCGAAGGGCATGATAATTACGCCCCCAGTACGACCGAAGGTCTAGTGGCGAAGGGCTACGATTACTGGGCGCTCGGGCATATTCACCAGCGGCAAGTTGTCCATAAGCACGACCCGTGGATCGTCTATCCCGGCAACATCCAAGGGCGCCACATCAACGAAGAGGGCCAGAAAGGATGTGCGCTGGTCACAGTGGAGGACGGTCGAATCAGCAGCGTCGAGCATCGTGAATTGGACGTCGTACGGTGGATGCGCTGCCACGTGGACGCGAGCGGCTGCGCTGACTCCGGCGAAGTGCTGACGATCGTCGGTGATGCCATTGCAGACTCCCTGGCCCGTGCTGAAGGCCGAATGCTCGCAGTGCGTTTGCAGGTGACGGGTTCGACCGCTGCGCATTTCCACTTATGTTCGCACCCTGCACACTGGCAAGAGGAACTCCTACACGACATCGTGGACCGCTTTGACGACAGGGTGTGGTTGGAGAAGGTGGAATTACGCACGCAAGCTTCAGTGGATGTGGATACTCTGGCCAATCGCGACGATTCACTGGGTGAGTTGCTTCGCGGAATCCGCGACTTGGACTGTTTTGATGTGGCGATGCGTGAGGTGCGCAGCGACCTCGACGAGATGCGTAAGATACTCCCTACCGACCCACGCTGCGCTGATGATCGTATTGACCTTGACGCCCCAAATCAGCTTGAGGCCGTCCTTGCAGATGTCAAGGATATTCTTGTCGCACGGCTTCTTCAGTCCGGGGGCCCCCCATGAGATTCCTCGATCTCAACTTCGTCGCGTTTGGGCCGTTCACAAACGTTGCTCTGGATCTATCTCAGGGGAAGCATGGCTTACACGTTGTCTACGGTCTCAACGAGGCGGGCAAAAGCGCGGCTCTCCGCGCGACGCATGCGGCTCTGTTTGGCATTCCCGGCCAGACAATCGATAGCTTTGTGCATGAATACAACAAGCTGCGGATCGGTGCTCGAATACAAAACAGCAAGGGCGCCGTCGTCAGTTTCATACGTCGGAAGGGAAACGCGGCCACCCTCCTTAATCCTGATGACCCACAAGGCGCGGCCTATCCGGATGATATCCTGGATGCGTATCTCGCAGAAATGGACAGTGAGACGTTTGGCCGTGTCTACGGAATCGGGTACGAAGAACTAACGCGTGGCGGGATGGAACTGAAGGCCATGCGAGGACTTGTGGGTGAGAGCCTCTTTGCCGCCGGCCTTGGAATTGCGGGCCTTAGCAAGACGCTTGAGACGCTCGATGGTGAGGCAAGGGAACTTTACGCGCCGCGGCGCACAACAACGACAATCCGAAAGCTCCTCAAGGATCACAAACAGTTTCTGCAGGAAAGGCGAAGCGCTGAGGTGCCGACCAGCCAGTGGGAGGAATTACAGCGATCCATCGGTAAGACACGAGCGCAGCGCGACGAACTGACTGGACAACTGAAGTCTTTGCGGGTGGAGTCCAGTCGCATGGATCGCCTTCGCCGAGCTCTGCCGCGTGTCGCAGAGCGAGGACATATCCTTGGTGAGCTTGGCGAACTGGGAGATGTCGTAGTCCTGCCAACATCGTACAGCCGCGAAACGCGTCTTACCTGCCAGAACGAACTTCAGCATGCCGCCCAACGCGTTCCGCGTCTTCGCGAAGATCTCGAGGGAGTAAACGGCCTGCGCAACAGAATCGCCGCCATTTCGATGCCTGAAGGTGTTCTGGAGCAAGCGGAGTTGATCACCAAGTTGCACGAAGACCTTGGTAGTCATCAGAAGGCGGCCAAGGACCAATCTGAATTGCGGCTTAATTGTGAGACCCTGCGAGCCAAGGCGAGGGCTCAACTGGCTGAGTTGAAGCCGGAACTGCCGTGGGATGACGTCAATAGCCTCCGACTCGCAACGGACCGCAAGGTCGCCATCCAGAACATGGGCAATCTCGAGAAAACGATGCGTGGGCGGCCAGCCGAGCTGGAACGAAATGAGGCCGATACCCGCGTCAAGCTCAGCGCTAATCGAATTGCTCTGGAAGAGTTGGATGCTCCTCGAGATTCGGTCCCACTCAAGAGAACGCTCGCGCGTGCAGAAGGACGGCGACCTGGACAGCCAGCTCAGGGATGCGGACGATGCGCTAAACGCCGCTTTGGCCGTCGCCGAGCAGAGACTCGGTGCATTGGGACTCTGGAAGGGATCGCTGGCCGAGGTCGAACGGCTTGTCGTGCCGCTGCGCGAGACAATCGACCTCTTCGGAAGAGACTTCGACAATTTCGCCAAACAACGAGACAGACTCAAGGAGCGGGAACGTCAGCTGCGCGAAGAAGTCGATGACGCGGCAAAGAAGATAGACACGCTCCAGCGGGCCGGGGAAGTGCCAACCGAGGAACAGCTGAGCCTAACGAGAGTGCGGCGCGAGAAGGGATGGCGCCTCATTCGCGATGATTGGCTTGAGGGCCACGTCGACGCCGAAGAAGTCAGGGGCTTCGCGGGGGATGAGCTTCTCGCTGATGTATATGAAGAGAGCGTGCATCGTAGCGACGAAGTGGCTGACAGGCTACGGCGTGAGGCAAGTCGTGTCGCGGAACTCGCACAGCAGGAGACGAATAAGGCCCACTGCGCTGAGCGATTAAGTGCTGACGCCGGGGAGTGTAAGGCCCTGAATGACAAGCGTGAATCACGCAACGAAGACTGGCGTAACCAATGGGCGAGCACCGGAATCGACAATCCGCTTTCTCCTACTGAGATGCGGGCGTGGTTGGAACGATACAGCGAGCTGAAGCAAGTAGCTGAGGAAGCAAGCGAGGCGAGGCAGGCTGTTAAGCGTCTGCGAACTCGGATCGCAGCCAACCGGAATGAACTCGCGCAGTGTCTTGCTGCCGTTAATGAAGCCGAGCCGACGTCCGAGGAAACACTTGCAGCTCTTGTGGACCGCTGCGTTGATGTAGCCCAACGGATCGACGATGTGTCCCGCAAACGCACCGAGTTGGAGGACGCGATAGCGAAAAGCGAGGCTGAACTCACGAGGGGCTCTGCGGAACGGAGCCAAGCCACGGACAATCTTGCCGCATGGGATGGCAAGTGGTCCGCTCACATGAGATTGCTCGGTTGTCCGGCAGATGCGACAGCCGAGGACGCCAATGCCCGAATCGTGCTCATCGAAGACCTCTTCAGCAACGTGGACGAGGCGAACAGAGATGACGCGCGCAACAACGCTATAGAAGCCGATGCCAAGCAGTTCCATGCCGAAGTTGAGAGCTTGGCAGAACGTGTTGCACCAGATTTGGTCGGGCTGCCTGCCGCACAGGCGGCTGCTGAACTCACCGCGCGACTCGGCGAGGCCAGGATCGCTAAGGTGAGGCTGGACCACCTCCAGGAGGAAGCAGCTGCGAAACAGGAAGAGATCGAAGATCTGGAGGCAACGGTTCGCGAGAGAACTGCGAAACTGGAAGCGTTCTGTCGCGTGGCACGAGTGGAAACGCATGACCTGTTGGAGGAAGCCGAGAAAGTGTCCGCCGAGGTCACGCTCCTTCATATCCGCCTCAAGGAAATCGGCGACGAACTGATCGAGCTTGGCCAAGGCATGACAATTGATGAGTTGGTGACCGATTCCCAGGGACAAAACGCTGATGACCTTGCGGCGCGGATTCAATCCATCGATGACGAAATAGGCGAGGTCGATAGGCGGCGTGATGAAGTCGTAGGGGGAATCCGTGAACTGGAGAACGAACGGGACACGATCGACGGAAGCAGTGCCGCGGCGGAGGCAGACGAAAAAGCTCTGGGAATCCTCACGGCTGTGAACGAGGCTGCAGGGCGCTATATTCGGCTGCGCCTGGCGGCCGCCGTTCTGCGCCAGCGGATCGAAGATCACCGCACGAAAACGCAGGATCCACTCCTTTCACGAGCCAGCGACATCTTCGCGACGCTGACCTGCGGTTCCTTCTCAGGGCTGCGGGCCGATTACGACGACAACGACCAACCGGTGATCGTCGGGAACCGCGCGGATGGGACCGGGTCTCTGGGCGTTGAAGCGATGAGTGACGGCGCCCAAGATCAGCTCTATCTTTCTCTGCGCCTCGCGTACCTTGAAAAGCTCCTTGATCGAGAAGAAGCGATGCCGTTCATCGTGGATGACATTCTCGTGAACTTCGACGACCTACGCGCGCAGGCGACGCTGCGAGTCTTGGGTGACCTATCCCGCCGCACGCAGGTCGTGTTTTTCACGCACCATCGACACCTTGTCGACATCGCACGTGACACGCTGCCAACGGATGACCTTTTTGTGCACGATCTCGTGCCCTCAGACCAGACAGCTACTTCGGAAGCCAAGGAACGCTGATCGCTCATGGCCAAGCTCTCACTCGCTAAACTCGAACGCCACCTCTGCGGCGCCGCTGACATCTTGCGCCGCGAGGGGACGGACGCCGTGACCTACAAGGACTACATATTCGGTTTGCTCTCTCTCAAGCGATGCTCGGACGAGGTCCGTCTCGGGCGTCAGCGTTCACCGGCACACGATATCGATCAACACATGATGAGCAGTTTCGCTATGCATTGTGACCATATGAGGCTATCGACGATCCCATCAACAGCAGGTCGGATCAGGGACACGTCGACTGGGCCACGGTTGTGCCGCCGCAAGTTCCGTGTGATGCTGAACGGGGCAGACGAGCCCGCGTACAGCCCAGAAGGGGTGACTATATGAGGCTCGAATCCATCTCACTCAAGAGCTTCCGCGCGTTTCGGGAGGAAACCGAGATCCGAGTCGGTGACCTCACTACGATCATCGGACGCAACGACGTCGGGAAATCGAGCGTGCTTGAGGCGCTCGAGATCTTCTTCAATAACGACATCGTGAAGATCGAGCCGGGTGATCTAAACGTCCACGCAGAGGGCGACACCGTGGAGATCACTTGCGAGTTCTCCGATCTGCCTGAGCCTCTTGTTCTTGATGCCCAGGCCGAGACCGGCCTTGCCCAGGAGCACCTGCTCACGCAGAGCGGACGCCTGCGCATCAAGAAGCGGTTCGGCTGTGGCAGTGTCAAGGCAAAGGAGGAAGTGTTCGTCTGCGCTCACCACCCCACTGCCGATAGCTACGGGGATCTGCTCTCGTTGACCATCGCAAACCTGAAGAAGCGACTGCGGGACCTCGGAATCCCAGAAGACAACGTCCAGTTGAATAGCAATGTCTCGATTCGCCGGGCGATCTGGGGGCATTGCCCGAACCTTCAGTTAGTGGACGTCGAAATCCCAGTTGCAAAAGAGGATGGAAAACGGATCTGGGACAAGCTCAACCTCCATCTTCCGCTATTTGCGGTCTTCCAGAGTGACCGCCCGAGCCGTGACTCGGATGCCGAAGTCCAAGATCCGATGAAGCTGGCCGTTGCGGCGGCATTGGGCGAGCCAGGGATTCAGGATAAGCTCTCCGAGATCGTCGACGCCGTCCGAGAGAAGGCCGTCGAAGTCGCCGAGCGGACGCACGGTGTGCTGGCGAAACTCGATCCAGCGCTGGCGCAGCAGCTCACACCCGCGTTCAAATCGGACCCCAAGTGGTCGGGATTGTTCTCGCTGTCGCTCAACAGCGACGACGGAATTCCCGTCAACAAGCGTGGCAGTGGCGTACGCCGCTTGATCCTGGTGAGCTTCTTTCGCGCTGAGGCAGAGCGCCGCTTGGCTGAGGGAACCAGCAGGAACATCATCTACGCGATCGAGGAGCCGGAGACGTCGCAGCACCCACACAACCAGCGGTTACTGTTGGAATCATTTCAGGATCTGGCAGCAGAGTCTGGTTGCCAGGTCCTGCTGAGCACGCACAGCCCGAGCTTTGCTAACTACCTGCCCCTCGACAGTTTCCGCTTTGTTTCGCGAGCACCGGACGGACGGCGTATCGCCGAGGAAGGTAACGACGCGGTTTTCGAGCGGGTCACTCAAACTCTCGGCGTTGTACCCGACAACCGCGTCGGCGTCCTCGTGTGTGTGGAGGGCCCAACCGACGTGATGGCGCTCAAGTGTCTTAGTCGCATTCTGCACGCTGACGACGCGTCCGTACCGGATCTGGATCAGGACACGCGGATCGCTTTCGTGGTGCTAGGCGGTGGTACGCTGTGTCATTGGGTCAACGAGCATTATTTGCGGCCCCTTGGCAAACCTGAGGTGCACATCTACGACAATGACGTTCAGGTTTATGGGAAGGCGATCGCGCAGGTCAATGCAAGAGGCGATCGCTCATGGGGCGTACAGACGACGAAACGCGAGATTGAGAACTACCTCCACCCGGACGCCATCCAGGAGGGGCTAGGCTGCACCGTAACGTTCGGCGACACCGATGACGTTTCCGCCCTCGTGGGACGTGAGAGAGGGTGGAACAGCAAGACGGCGAAAAAGAAGCTTGCTGCGCAAGCATTCCCAGCGATGACGGTCGAGCGCGTTGAGGCACGGGATGCAGGCGGCGAAGTAAAGGGCTGGCTTCAGCGAATCGGTGCGATGCTGTGAAAACATCTACCGTTCTCGACGACGATGATAACGCGCATCGGGCGTTATGTCCCCAGTTTTGCCGCGGCCATGTCCAGGTTATGCAGATAGCTGACGGTTGCCAAAGCGGCACAAGTCCTCGTCTTGAGCAAGGATGCGCATGTCTGTCAAACTGCGGAATCTTAGTTTGGCCCGAACTCGTCGAGCATGGACCCCTCAGAACAGGCCGCAAGTGCGGTTAGAGTTTCCACCCAGTCGGAAAACGCGACCCGCTTGAATTGACGCTCTCCTCCAGGCGACCGCCGCCGGATCATCCCAAGCCGCTACATTGAGCTCGAACCCGTTACGCCTTCGACGAAACAGGATTGCGGTGTCAGAGTAGTTGAAGCCTCCCTTCGCACGCGTCGGGAGATTCAGTCTCTCCATCCCATTTTCACCATGCCATGTCAGATACCGATTCGTCCACGCTCTTGTCCCGGCCACCAATCGCGGCTGCCCGATTGTCTCGTGGTCATTACCGTATTCGGTGAACCGAAACCCGAAGAACTGGTTCGCCCCTCTCGGCAGTTCAAGTTGATTGCGCGACCCTCCCGACGACATGGAACCCGCATCAATCCACAGTTGGCGGTACTCCCCTAGTCGTACGCGACCACCCTCCAGCTCATGCCACAACACCGGCACCTGGGTGGCTTCGACCTCTGCCTCTGGTTCGGGCTCGCCCTCAGCCTCTCCGGTATCGGCGGGCAACTCGCCTCGCCGCACCTCGTACGCGTTGAGCAACTCGCCGTCCAAAGGTGTCGTTTCCGCGCATATTCTCTCCCATAGAGAGTTGCAGGCATCAATCGTCAATTCGTTCGACGCACAGACTATCTCTGTGTTGGAAACAAGGGCCGCTTCCGTTAGATTCGCTGATCCGATGACGGCGGCAGCACGATCGGAATAAACGAAAAAGTACCCTTTGGGATGAAAGGCGCAGAGAGGCCTGAGGCGCGACCTCTCAAGAATAGCGACATCGTGGACCAAAACGGCAAACCCAGCTTCATCCATCAAATATCTGAGCGCACTCGGCTCAGTAATCCCGTAATCAAAGCAGGTCACGAGGGTCTTTTCGGCACACCGCCATCCATCGCTACCGATGAGGTATCCGAGATGGTCGTGGAGTCTTCTAGATCCCCTGGCCGTTACATAGGCCACTGCCCACCGTGCCTGCAACAACCCGGCATGCGTAACATCATTGAATGCAAACAACACCTGGTTCGGTGCCGCTCCGTTCTGTAGCACGAACATCACATGTGGCTCCTGAACGGCGCGCATCCATCTGCTACGGCGATGCCACGCCCAGCACTGCCGCGCTAGCGTCTTCCAATGCTGTAAACTCTGCCAGCTTCTTCAGTTCATTCCGCAGTCGACGTCTGCGGCTCGCAATCGGCCTTGTCGGATCGGCAATGCTCTTGTCCGCCGCGATGAGCGGGTCGGCCAGCCTGGATAGCCGCTCCGCTAGGTCTCTGACTTCTGCATGGTCGAAACTTGCAGAGTCGAACGGCGGAATCACGCGGTTCGGCAGCGTGTGCAGGTGCCGAGGGCCGAGTTCGCCCTCTGGGTTGAACTCGCGGATGGCCAGAGTGAGGACGTCCGTGTTGATGAGGCCCACGCGATACCAGGCTTCGTCCTTGCTGGCGACTAGACTCCAGTAGAGCGTTTGGTCGATGACGATGTTCGGCGACTCCGCCAGCGAGAGCATGGCCGCGCACGCCACGCCGCCGCCTGCGCCGTTCAGGACGAGATACTGATCCGGAGGAAAGACCTGAAGGCTTAGTTTCCGCCGTTCGTCAATCTTCTCGTGCAACGGCTTGACGACATTATCGTCGGCCATCGCGCGATCGATCCGTTGGAATCTACGCGCCGTCTGGCTGAATCCGGCAGTGCGAATAGCCGCTGCATCCATGATCTCCCATTGCCCCTCGTCGTCCCGTCGCGCGGGAATGGCGATCTGCACAAAGTTCCCGTCCAGCGTGAACGGCAGCAAATTGAGGGACTGAGCCATCCGGTGAATGAAGCAGGCCGCGACGGAGCCATTGAACATCTTGGCTTGGAGCTTCTTTGCGTCTTTCACGGCAAAGTAGCTCGCATCGTTTCGGGTCGGTGTCTTGACGCGCCATTCGGTACCCCTGCGATCGGTGACCTCGACGCACACACCGGGGCGGGGCATGAGATCTGCCCCCTGTGGCGGGACTTCATCGGTTCCAGTCCCGACGGTCGATGTCGAGCCACCGAGTACCCAGGCTGTGCGGCTACCGAGGTGGCGCACGGTCAGGGAAACGGTTCGGACCTCACCGGCAGATGCAACCATGCCAGTCGGATCGGTCCGAGCCACTGCCGTGGCGGTAGCACGCTTCAATCCAACGATTGCAGCAGAGCGAATCTTGAACGTGCCAGCGGGGATACTCCAAACCTCTTGGAGTTCAAACGGAACAGGACGATCAGCATCCAGGTACTTGGCGTCGCGTAGTTTCGCATGGTGTTGCCCGTTGAATATAGTGCCAGGAACGAGGCACGCTACCGCCGCCCCGGTCTTGAGATATCGATCCACCGCATGAAGCAGATGCGTCGTGGCCAGTTCCAGGTGGAGGTGCGCCGCGCCGCCCGGCTTGATTCCATAGGACCGTGCTCGCTCCGCCAGATGCTCCTTGTAGGGGTTGTCCGCAAACTGACTCATCGCTAACCAGGGTGGGTTTGAGACGACGCCGTTGAACTGGCCCGCAAGAAGTCCCGGCCTGTACGTGTTGCGGAGAATGAATGCCCAAATGCCGTTTCGGTTGCGTGCCGCGAGTTCGCCCATCCGGTGCGCGAGCTCATACACCGACGTTCCGATCTGGCTCTTCTCTTCGTCCTGGAGCTCCATGCCACTTCTGCCAGCGAGGGCCTCGACCAGTTGTACGGCGCGAGCATGGGTGACCCCTACGACGTTTCCCGATTCCTGAGCACTACGCGCCTCGTCATAGCACCAGTCCACGATGCCGTCGAAGAGTGGCCGGAAGGTCGGACTGATCAGCATCGCGGGGAGCGAGAGTCTCTTCCCGTCGAGTTCTACGATGATCTCGTTGGCCTCTCCGGGCATCGGCATATTGCGGGTAATCGGCGTGACCGCGAACAGCGAGTCGGCGTGGTAGATGGGCACGGTGGTCAGCATTGACGAAGAACGTATCTCGTTGGCAAGCGTGACGACCCAGGTGGTCTTTGCGAGCATGACGGCCAACGGATCGATGTCGAATCCCGTTACCGCCGAGACCAATTCCCCAAATTGCGCGGCGGGCCGAGCCGCCTTCGTCGCCTTGATTACCTCCGCCACGATCGATCCCGATCCGCAGCACATATCGATGAAACAGGGGAATTCATCGCCGGAGATGAGGGAGATGCACTTCTCCGCCAGCGCACGCGCAATCCATTGGGGTGTCCATTCCTGACCGAGAAGCTTGCGCTGCGCCCTTCGCGCCAGTTGCGCCATCAATCGGCCGAACAAATCTTCCTCGCTGATGAGCGAGAAATCATAGGCATACAGATCGACCTGCATCTCACCAGCAATTGGCAGTACTTGAGGCAGATGCTCCGGCCGCAGCATCCAGCCGAAGTAGTCTTGCTCGACCATGTTGTGAAGATGGAATCGGCTCTCGAAGTAGTGCCCGGTTAGGATGTCGGACAATTCCGTATCGTCACTGAGGCATGCTCGTTGCTCTAGGATGTTCGCGCACAGCAGCCTTGCGAGGATCGCGATGTAGGCCTCGTCAACATACGCTGACGCTCGAAACTCACCGTCGGCGTGTTCGAGGTAGTCAACGAACCGAGACCACAGATCGGTGGCCAAGGCGATGGATTCGTCTGCGGACCGTCCGTCCTCGACCAGTCTCATGAGAGCCTGAACGTGCCGATCATATGCGGGGCTTTCGAGCCCAAGGTCGCCAGCGATGAACGTCGCAGTGACCGGGCGTGACTGCTCCCTCGCCAGATTCCTCCTGAGAAACTCGACGAAACGCTGCGCCGTCGTCTCGTCTGCCACATCGGCGCTGAAGGTTTCCACTTCCGACAGTGTTATGTCATCATGTGTGCACTCATCGGGGGAAACACCATCCGCGACTCCGACATCGTAGACGTGCCAATCAATGGTGTCCGACAGAATTCCACGCACTTCCGACACCGGGACGCCTGAGCGTACCGTTCCAGCCGCATACTCCTTGACCTGCTTGTAGCCTTGTATCCAGCGAGCTTCGAGCCGCAGGTCGGTCTCGTATTCGATAACCGTGGATCGGATCAGGTTGTCGATGAACCGCGAAGCGGTGGTTCCGTCGATCTTGGCAATTTGAGTGAATGCTTCGGTTCCCTCCGTATAATGGTCGATCCAAGCCTGGTCCGCATCTTCAGGGAATATCTGCCGCAAACGCGATGCCAGCTCGCTACGCAGAACGGCTTCGGGCCGACCCTCATCGCGTAGGCGACGGCACCGAGAGATCATTTGTCGAGCCGATGTGAGCTGGTTTGGCATGTTACACTCGCTGTCTGGCCTGTTCGGCAACTTTGGTGAATGTGCGCAGGCTGTCAATCAGATCTGACAAGGAACGGTCATCAGGCTCATCATGCCATAGTGCGCTGGCGAAGACGCGGTCGATGGCCTCTACATGATCGGGTTCGCCGATGGATTCGAGTTGCCGAATGTGTTCATCATCCATTGCCGGCATCGGAAGGCGCCTCAGATGGGTTGCCTCAAGTTTCAGGGCACCACCACCCATGGGTGTGCCGATAGCCTCCATGCAGGCACGAGACCATGAACTGCGTAGCAGCGTTGTGATGGTCGCCGCCGTCCAGCAACCGCTTTCAGGCCAGACCGTGGAGAAGTTTGCATCGATCACGACCGGATCGCAACGGTTGCGTATGGCTCGGGGTGTTCGCTGGTTGATTCGCGGCACAAAGACGTCTGGAAGGTGGCGGCGAGCCAGATCAGGCAGCATGTACCAGAACCTCGGTGTCTTTGGGTTGCACCCCATCCTAGCCGCCCGCACATTCGTCCTGACTGCGGACAGATCTGGGATCAGGTTGGCGTCCGGATCGGCGCCCTTGCGTGAGGCGGCAGCTTGTCGCACATGGCTGGCCAGTTCTGCCGGCATGATTGCGGGCAGGGTCAGCGATAGTTGCTCGTAGACCGGCTTGGCGCGATCCACGTCCGCATAGTCCTCGGGCAGCACGTATCCGGCCAAGTTCAGGATTCGTCCAGTGAGAGGCAGACCCTTCAGGAACGCATCGAGTTCTGATTGACGCCGCAGCACCGGAACAAGGATGTCGGCGGGAACGACGAGATTGACGCGACCAAAGAGCGCGCTGAGTCTGATCCTTGCTGAATCCTCGTCGGCGAAGTCGACCAGATCGACATAGAAGAAGTCGTTGCATCCCGTTCGCAGTCCCTGGCTGACCTCGATGCCAAGATGTTCCAATGTGGTCAGTGCCGTCGGAACGCGCGTCAGAGCGTCGCCGAGAGCATGCGGGACAGTGCATTTCACGGACAGGCTAACGCTCCCGAACAGCGGAGCGTCGCAGCTTAGCGGCTCCACCTTCGAGACCCAGTTCGAGCGATCACACCTTGACAACACCGCAGCGATCTCATCCGCTTGGCCTCGCCTAATCAGGTGAATACCCTTGGGGCTCGGAGAAGCCGTCGGCACCGCAGACAGCCAGTGCGCGAAGTCGCCTTCTGGATCAGCGGACGGGAAGGCCGCGCCAACCAGACTGTCGCCAGCTTGAGCGTCAGGATGGATTTCCGCCCACGTGTAGCTTCTCATGCCATCCTCACGCTCTACAAGTGGTACGCTCGCCTCTTCGGCGTGCAGCCGCGTGGCAACAACCAGATGGGTCCGAACGAGAGCATCGGAAAACCAGCCCGGTTGCACATCTGCTACCACTGCATCGAGTGAGAAGAAGCGGGCGATCAAGTATTGCAGAACGTCGGCGTAGTCACGACTGCGCCAAGTCGCCGGTGCCACTAGGGCCAGGACACCCCCCGGCTTGACGAACATGGCGGCTAAGAGCCACGACGGAACCGACATATCTGAGAGGCCGGAGTACCCCTCAACGAGAGCCCGCCAGACGGGCCTCTCGGAACTCGACGGCAGCGCGTCAACCGCGTTGAGCAACTCACGCCGGATCATATCCGGCGATTGGGCATCCGCGCCGTTACTGTCATTCTTCGCGACGGTCTGGTATCGCACGTACGGTGGGTTCGTGATGGCTAGGTCGTATGTTCCACGCTTCAGCTTATTCAGAATCGCGGCGTCGAAAGCCGAAACCGCATGGACGTGCTGCTCCAGTTCCGTTGACAGTTCCGACCAAGCGGACAGTCGGTCCCGGCATGCTGCCGCAGTCTTCGTACATATCTCTATTGCGTCTACGCATTGCAAACTTAATCCTCTTCGGTGACATCGCTCGGCGACCGCGTCAAGCAGGTCGCCAGTCCCAGCCATTGGGTCGATGGCAGTACCACATGGCTCGCGCACGCCAAGGGCGGCCAAGAGTCGCGCTAGCGGAAGTCCGGTGAAGAACTGGCCTAGTTTCTTGCGTCGGACGGCGGGCAGGTTCGCCCCATGCGAGGACGCTCGGCTGCGAGCCAAGGACAATGCTGCATTGTCACACAGGCTGGACTGCATACTCGGCGCGCCTTTCTCCGAGCTGTCGATAGAAATCCCCCGCACCGATGGGCACATTTTGTCGGACTGCCACATAGTGTCCCACTAGCCGCGAGTACAGGCGTTGCGCCGTTACCTCGACCCGGTCGTCGGAGCGGATGGCTTGCTCCATCAAGCGATCCGTGACTGACCAAACATCTAACTCAGGCACATGAACGGGGGTCGAAGTCTTCTTCAGTAAGATCAATGGGTCGCCCTTCACTGCGCCGACGGTTCTTACTTGCTTGAAGCTTCCCTGCGTCTTATCGAGGATACTTGTGTCGGCTACGTCGAATCCGGCCTGTTCGCAGGCTGTTCGAAGCGCGTTCCAGACTTGTGCGGAAGTTGAGTGGAAAACAACTGTGGCATTGCCGTCGGGCCGCAACACCCGGCATGCTTCACTGAACGCGCGGCGTAGCAAATCCTGGTAGTCTTCCACCGTCTTCTCTTGGTGCGGGCTGACGATTGCTTCGTCCTTAGTATCAGTTAGCTTTCCGAGCCAAGCCTCGTTGATGAAATTGACCTCCGCATAGGGAATATTCCCTCCAAACGGAGGATCCGTAAACACATAGTCAATCGTCTCATTTGGCATGTCGAGCTGCATACAGGATGCGTTCCGGACGCTAACGAGGCTGTCGTGGCCATGCGTTAGCCTGAAGGCCTGTTGC
The DNA here is from genome assembly GCA_029260075.1 of Phycisphaerae bacterium. GTDB lineage: Bacteria > Planctomycetota > Phycisphaerae > UBA1845 > UBA1845 > OFTM250. The sequence goes on along the minus strand of JAJDDY010000016.1, from coordinate 21,907 downwards.
ATCGTGCGACTTTTTCGACGCAGGCCAGCGAAGATATTCTTCTCGACGGGAAGGCCGCTTACATACAGAACGCCGGGCTGGGCACTCGTGACGACAAGATCGTCCTGGCCCTTCTTTGCGACGACTCTGGTCATGACGGTGGAATGGGCAGCGTTGTAGCTCAACAGCCAGAACCGAAGGGATGGCCGAAGGTGCTCCGGATATCGATCAGTTGCCTCCCACATCGCGGAAAAAGCGAGCAGGTTTCGCCGAGTGTAGAAATGATGTAGATGGGACATCCCTTCGTGGTACCCCGATCGATGTAGGTCGCCCCACGGAATCGGCTGCACGGGCAGCCCATGCGGGAGCTTTGTGCCTTCGATCTTCCGGCACAACTTCAGGTCCATAGCCGTCGCGCGGCGTGACCAGGTGTGTCCATCGGTCTGGCCGTACACCCACGCAGGAATCCGATGCCGAGTAGTTCGCTTCGTCTTCAGCAGATCGTCCACAATAGATTTCCGAATGCGGCTGACACAATCCAGCGCCGATTGTGATTGGCAATGAGGGCAACTAAATATTGCAGAGATGTTAGCTGGCTTGCGCGAGACGCAGGCGTCCCATAGGCTCGCACGTTTGCGGCATGTGGGGCAGCTAAGCGTGTCGGACCAGACGATGTAACGAATCTCTCCTTCCTTCCCGTCTGGGTCGCGGGCTCGATAGAGCCATGCCCACTCCTGCCGAACGTCGTGAACGAGTTGCTCCGTTGCCTCGCCAAACTCGTCTGGGTCGGGTGGGCAACAGAGAACGCTGGCGACGAAAGAACCAAGCACGCCAAGCTCATAGAGCACGGCGCGACGGGCACCCCAGCTGACAGAAAGGCCGAGTCGGTCTGCCTCCTGACGCATCTTGGCGGTAGGGCAACCGCAAAGGATTGCGGCTATTCCTGTTGAACCGCTGCCGGCGAAGCTATCCAGTACCATCCCACCGGGGGCCGTGTGCGTAGCGATGAAAAGGGCGATCGCCTCGGGCGAGATTTTCGTGGAATACGGGAATGCGTTGAACAGTGGGCCGCCTCGCGTGGATTGTACGGGCCTACTGTACAGAGTTTTGTAGTCATCTCGAACGCTACTGGGCATATTTGTCTTCGTCGGTCTTGGCAAAGCCGTTTACCTCATCCAATATCGTTCGTCGCACAACGCCCGAGGCACTAGCCTTCAGGCGTGATGGTCCAGTCTGTCGCGGCCATCTCGATGGCGGGCATCAAGCCAACGATCTATCGTTTCCTTTCGGAAACGCCAGTGACGGCCGACCTTCTGGCTGGGTAGCTTGCCCTCCTGCGCCAGCTTGTACAGCGTCGACTTCGAGATCTTCAGGTACTCTGAGAGCTCCGTGATCGTCATGACTCTGTCGCGCTCTTTCGCCATATCGCGATCCGGATGAAACGCGAGACCATGGGTCCCGCCGTTGGCAACCATCGGCCATCTAACAGTTGCTAGCCGTTGCTGTCAATCCTGCGGCGAGTTGGCTGAACCCTTCGCTAGGGTGCAGCCGCACGAAGTCTCGATAAACAGCGATCTTCCGGAGTCCCCTCCAGGCCATTGGGGAAAAACAAACGTGTGCTCTTGGATTGGTTCTTCCGGTGCTACCTGCGACGCTGTTGGCGGCGGAGGCGCTTGTATACCGGCTCACCGTAGATCTGCTCCTCGAGTAGCTTCCACTTGATTCCCTGGAGACTCTTCTTCGTTGCGAGCTGAAGAAACTCCGCCCGTTTTGCCAAACCTGCATAACTGAGCGTCGTACGAGTTTCCTTCTTCAGGCGAACAAGATGTTCGGGCTGACAATCACCGAACGCTACGCCCAGCTCACTCAGCAGATCCAAAAAATCAGTCTCGGGGAATATCAGTTCGGCAGCGAAGACCTCTGCGCCAATCTCGACCATCTCGTTCTCGTTGGAAGCGTCGCACCACGCGTACCGAAGGTGGTTGTCTACGCGATGATGCTTGAGCTCATGAGCCATAGTAAACACGCACGGATCCTCGGGCAGGTAGCGGGAGATTAGCACGCTCGCGCCGAATTCGTCGTTGAAGTAGGCGCCGCGAAGGTTTCGCAACTTCCGGGTTCCGGTCTTGCATGTACCGTTCATCGGGCTCGGGGGCCAAAGGTCTATGCGTATCCCCTCTTCGCGATAGATGCCGCGAAGATCGCTACGGGTGACGCGGGGGGTTGCGAGGCCGTACTCGGCGCGAAGCTCCCGCGCGAGCGTCTTCATGCGTTTGTAGTAGTCGCCACGGCTTTCACACATTCTTCCGCTTCCGCCCCGGACGCGGTTTCGAGCCACCGTACAGGTTCCGCGCCTTCCTGAATTCCGCGTAGCGTCGCAATTCTTCGACATCATTGTCATTCAATTCACTCGCTGCCCGTAGAAGCGCGGTCAGCTTTTCGTTCCTGGGAGCGTCCTCCCGTGGGAAGAACTCCAGAATCGAGACACCAAAGAAGCGGCTGAGGCCGTCCAAGTCTTCGAGTGCGGGCTTGTAAGTGCCCGTCTCCCAACGGGATATCGTGTTCGCTGTCTTGCCAAGCGCTGTTGCGAGCGCTTCCTGAGACATGCCTCCACCTGCCGCATCACGCAGCTCACGGATGCGCTGTGCGACGTGCTTGAGAATTCCACCCGGCTTTTCTGGCATGCGAACCTCCTGTTTCAGGAAATAATTATCCTTTTCGCGTTGACACGGAACAGCTTCTCGTTATTATCCGCAAACAGGATGAGATTTCAACAGCAAAAGGAGCTTCAAAATGAACGAAATCGACCAGAATGTTGCAGCAGGTGAGATTATCGATGTCGAAGAGTACGCGAAGGCCGGACGTGAGGCGCCGGCGGGCGTCCGTTGTCGCTGGCGCATCCGAATCGACCGCGAGAAGTATGTGGTGGAAGTAGCGAGGATGACGGGTAGCGAATTGCTGATTCTCGCAGGGAAGACTCCGCCCGAGCGATTCAAGATCCTGCAAAAGCTGCATGGTGGCCAGGTCGAGGAGATCGGGCTCGACGAATACGCCGATTTCACTCCTCCGGGTGTCGAGCGATTCGTGACTCTTCCCTTGGACCAGACCGAGGGGTGACCATGCGGCGCGAATTCAAACTTCCTGCATGTGACGAGCGTTTCCTCGAACTGCGCGGTGGCCCTTGGGAGTCCATTGTCGACGGTAGCGGTCGCTGGCTAATACTGCACGAGTTCTTGGCTCCTGCCGGGTATGACCATCGAGAACTGTCGGCGGCGTTTCGGATTGAACCGGGTTACCCTGATGTCCAGATCGACATGGCCTACTTCAATCCGCATCTGGGTCGATCGGACGGTTGCGTTATCAAAGCCCTCTCGCTCCATCCCATCGATGGGACGTCGTGGCAACGATGGTCGCGGCATCGATCTTCAGAGAATCCTTGGCGGCCGGGGGTCGATGATCTGGGCAGTCACATAGTACTCGTCGGCCATTGGCTTGAGCGCGAAATCGCGGGGCTGAACTGATGGCCACTAAGCTAAGAATGTCATCCAAACAGCATGGGGAACTACACGCTCACCTGCTGCCCGGGGATGGCTTAGAGGCGGCGGCGATTCTGTTGTGTGGTCGAGGTGCCGATCAGGACGAACTCGTGCTTGTTTGCCGAGAGATCGTTTGCATTCCCCATGATGACTGCCGACGAGGACCCGAACGCATCCATTGGCAGACAACCAGTATACTGCCGTCGCTTGTCCGGGCGACACGGCAAGGGCTGTCCGTCATCAAGATCCACAGTCACCCGGGAGGCTTCGACCGGTTCTCACGACTGGACGATGACTCAGATCGGCGTCTCTTTCAGTCCCTACACGGTTGGTCGGACGAAGACAAGACTCATGGAAGCGCCATCATGCAGCCCGATGGGTGCGTACGGGCGCGGTTGGTCCACATGGACGGCACGTTTTCGCCGCTCGATCGTGTAGTAGTCGTTGGTGATGATCTTCGCATATTCTGGGCGACCGAGTCCGCCCATCCACCTGCCGAGTTCACCCAGCGTCACGCCCAAGTGTTTGGAAGCAGGACCACGAGCACGCTGCAAATGCTGTCGGCGGCGGTTGTTGGTTGTTCTGGAACGGGCAGTCCGGTGGTCGAGCAACTTGCGCGCCTAGGCATCGGCCGGCTCGTGCTCATCGATCCAGATCACGTAGAACCCGTGAATCTGAACCGAATCTTGAATGCGACAGAAGACGACGCCGAAAGCGGAACGCTGAAAGTCCACGTACTCGCGCGGGCTGTCCAGCGGATGGGCACGGGAACGCATGTGGTCGCTTGGCCGCTCAACATTTGTTCGCCAGAGGCAGTCCGCGTCGTCGCTGGTTGCGATGTCGTGTTCGGTTGTATGGACGGCGTGGAAGGTCGCCATGTACTGAATCGCTTGGCGGCTTTCTACTCCCTCCCGTATTTCGATGTGGGCGTTCGGATCGACGCCGACGGCTCAGGCGGCGTCAGCAGCCTATGGGGAACTGTGCACTATCTCCAGCCCGGACGGTCAAGCCTGCTCAGTCGCGGCGTGTACTCTTTGGAGGACTACCGCGCAGAAGCGCTCCGGCGTGTCGACATACCGGCCTATGAGCGACTCTTACAGGAGAAGTACATCAAAGGCGCCCAAGAGGCTCAGCCAGCAGTAATCGCCATCAACATGCAGATAGCTAGCGTGGCCGTACTGGAATTCCTCGCTCGTCTTCACCCGTACAGGTATGAAGAGAACAGCCGTTACGCGGTGACGCGAGTGTCGCTTTCAGATATGACGATCTACAACGAACCCGAGAGCGAACCCTGCCCCGTATTCGCCCGCCATGTTGGACGGGGAGACGCCGACCCTCTCTTGGACATGCCAGAGCTCAGCGTGATGGATGGTGTCCATTGACTACCAAGCTCCTCGCACTAACCCGTCCGGTCTTGTATTCGCTGTTGGATATTTTCTCCCAGCGTCATCGGGCTGTCTTTGTGGAGGAAACTCCCGAAACCCTACGCAGCAGGCGCGTATACGTCATGGGAATTGGCCGCTCCCAGTGGGGTGTAGCCATGCCTTGCCCGTGCGGCTGCGGTGACACTCTCCAGATGGGACTCGTGGGGGCGCGGCCGCGCTGGAGATTGAGTGTGTGTCTTGGTGGGGCTGTCTCGCTACACCCATCCGTATCCCGTACGGTCGGATGTCAATCTCATTTCTGGCTACGCCGAGGCGAGGTGTGTTGGTGCACGGATGAGCCTCTGAATCTGGACGAGACGTCGTGACGCGAAGCCCGGCGGCTGAATCATGTGGAGGCTCGAATAGATCCGACGCAGCGGCCCATTCCCTTCAAGACAACACGGATCTTGCCCTAGAGATCTGCGTAAGCTCGCGGCGTCTAGGCTGAGGCTACGTTGACGAGAGCTGAAGCGTACCGACGTCGCGTCTTCTTCAGCCACTCATCCTCGCCGATCATGGGACGAGCTTGTCGAGCTAACGCGTGGATTCTTGTTCGGAGGGTGTTGTCGCGCTGCATGTCACCCGAGACGCCATCCGGTCGGCTTCAGTTCGAGTGCGTCGGCATAGCGGATGAGTGCGTTCCGCGCCGCTTCGCCGTCCCGGCTCGCGGCGGATGCTGAGTTGGCCGTTCCCTCGAAGCGGCAGGTCAGGACGCGCAGCACGCCCCTCCTGCGGTCGGCCTTGAGGTCGAGGCGGTCGACGAGCCGCTCCCCCGAGAGCACGGGCAGGCCGAAGCGTAGTTGTGCGGTCGTTAGGCATGATCGGAGTCTAGCATCACCCGCCTGCCCGTCCCATCTACTCGGTCACGAGTCTTCCGTTGCCGCCGGTGCCGCGCCTATCAAGTTTGTTCGGTGACCCTCTTCTTGTGCTCCTCGCATCGCTCCCACAGCCAGGAAAATGAATCAAGGTGTTCTATTTTCTCCGCGGCGTTTCGCGCCGAGCACGGCCTACGGATTGGGTTGAGCGATCAAGTGTCTTTACGGAGGCTGCCGTCATCATGCATCTGAGTCCGTAACGGGGATCAGCAAGTGGCGCGATGTGTCACCGTCGAAAAGACAAGATATGACTGTTGTTGGAAGTGGCAGCGGGTCACCGCTACACAGCACGATCAATCGGTTTCCAACCCGTGTCTATATTAAGTTGGAGGCCGGGTGTCGTACCGGGCCGGAGATGATGGCTTTCTCCGATAGGGGAAGGAGACCGAAATGGGTTTTGATTTGTACGGGACGAACGAGCAGTACTTCCGGGCGAATGTTTGGAGTTGGCGTCCGATTGTGGAGCTGATCTTGGAGACCGGGGTGTTGCCGAATGACGACCCTGATGTCTGTTACATTTCCACCAACGACGGTTACCGCGTCGTCGGCGGACTCGCCGTGGCGATTGCCGATGCGCTCGACCGCAGACTCGCCGAGTTGCCGAGAATCAAGAAGTTCACGTTGGATTCCGGCGATGGCCCGTATGTTGATGAGAAGGGCTTCTTCACGGACGTCCCCGGACTGCCGGCCTACGAAGTGGATCGTGAGATGATCCACGAGTTCATCGTGTTTTGCCGGTCATGTACCGACGGGGGCTTTGAGATCTGGTAATCGCAGGAAGGGTGAGACACTCCCGGCGGCGCATTCGCGCCGCCGGGAGTGAGATCGACTCTGGCGGGTGGCGGCGCGAGACCGTCGGAACCCCTTCGGGCCCCGTCTCCTCGAGGGCAACCGCGCGGCTCTTCGGGGACTGTACGGACGACGGAATTCCATGGGGCTGGATCTCTCGCCGTTCCGAAAAGACCATGATCATCGAGCCGCCGGCACGGCACCCATGAGCCGTCGGACGCGGGCCCGGTCCCACAGCAGCGGGTCGAACGGCGACAGGAGAACGCCGCTGTCGCGGCGCGGTCGCACGGTGTCCAGCCGCGCGGCGAGTTCCCGATCCTCGGGCCGGATCCATCCGGGCGTGGCGCGTTTGTCGGGGTTCTCGAGCGCGCACGGCATGACCTTCCCTTTCTCGACGAGACGTTTCAACGCTGCTGCTATCTCTGCCCTGTTGTTCCTCAGCCGCCACGTCGATGCGAGTGTTCCCGTCGTTGCCCACCCGTGGCCGTCGAGCGCCTTGAGCAGCAGGACTTCGATGCCATCCCGCTTGGTGAGGGGCTTGCCCCGTACATCGTCAGGGATGACACGCTCGGCGAGATCGTGGGTGCGTTGGAAGTTCTTTCGCTCCCGGATGGCCAACTCCCCGCTCGACCACAGCGCGGTGGCGACGCGCTTCGCGACCTTGAGATCCCACCATCCGCTGCTCCCCCGGCCCTCCATGTCGATCGAACGCAGCGGACCCTCGTCTCGGATGCGGCGGCGGAGCTTCCTGGCGACCTCGGGGTGCTCGCCCACGATGTCGCCCCACCACGGGTGACGGCGGAACTCGCGTCGGCGGAACTCGAACGCGGGATAGAGTTCGAGGGGAATCCAGCTCGCCTCGTGGCCCCAATACTCGAAGTGCGGCGTGCCCGGCTGGAGGAGTTCCTCGCCGAGGGCGGGATCGAACCCTTCCAACCTGGACAGAAGGACTAACGTGTGGCTCCGCGCGCCGGCGATCGACACGGTGTCGAGTTGAAGGTATCCGAAACGCCGGATCACGTCTGCGGCGGCTTCCCTGGCGCGTTTTCCGCAGCCTTTCGCGCGAATTGGGAATCCGGTCCATTCGGGCTTCAGCAGACCTGCCTTGGCGAGTGCCAGCCGCCGTGCCTCGCGGACTGTCAGGGACTCCACGGCACCGTCATCCGATGATGAGCCACGAACCGCCGATTGCCTGGCCCGTCGGTTCGACGCCTTCTTGGCCTGGGCGATGATTTGCTCGATCATGCCGTCCCGCTCGACCAGGGCTTCCTTGTGAGCCTTGGACAGCTTCTTGATGCGTCCCTCCACACTCAGAGTAAGGCCCTTGGCACCGATCGCCTTCTTGAACACCAGACGCAACGGGCCTTTGCCCCGGAGGTACTTCGCGCCCTTGCCTTCGCGATGCTCGTCGAGCCGACGGGATACATCCGTCGCAATCCCCGTGTACAGTGCGCGGTTCCCGCACCGCAGGATATAGACGTACCATCGAGGCATGGTTGTGCGGTCGTTGGGCATGATCGGATTCTAACATCGCCGACCTACCCGTCCTATCCACTCGTTCACGAGTATTCCGCCGTCGCCGATGCCGCGCCTATCAAGTTTGTTCGGTGATCCGCTTCTTGTGCTCCTCGCACTGCGCCCGTAGCCATGTGGACGAGTCAACGTGTTCGAGTCTCTCCGCCGTAACGAAGATGGCGCCCCCGCCGAAACCGTCGAGGCGGGGCCTACTGCACGAGTACGTGTGCTCCATCGAGAAGCTGCCGTTCGGGCGAAACTGCTTGAGGAAGCCCTGCACGAACTCGGCGATAGCCCAAGGGTCCCCGGACTCCCGGCCGCAGAACCAGAGTGTCCGGTCCTGCAGCTCCACCTGGCCAAGGTCGTTGTCGTCCTCGCCAAGGCCATCGTCGTCGGCACGCGCGTCCTCGATGTCTTTGAGTCGGACCTCAAGCCATTTGATCTCGTCGTCCGTCAGTTTGTCGATCTCTGCCGAATACTGCGTGTAGTAGTCTGCCATCTTTTCACCCTCCGTTAGTGTTGCCTTCGTTCACATGGTATCCATCTGATTCCTCTTACTCATGTTCTAGCCGGCCGTGTTCGGCGCTGGTCTCCGCAGCCTCTTCCGCTAATCAAGTGCGCTTCAGTCAGAACTCACCGCCGTGACGCCGCGGAGTGCCTCGCGGAGGAGCGTGTGCGCCCCCCTCGCCCACTCCAGCGACTCGCGGGCGTGGGCTAGTTCGGCGTCAACACCGTCTGCGCCCTCGGCCTGCGCCTCGGACACGGCGGAGGCCCAGTGTTCCATGTCGTCGCCGTAGCAACGGAGAGCCTCCTCGCACACGGCGCGGTCGCCCACATCGGATGCGTGCTCGATTGCTTCGTCTTCGTCCGTGGTGGGCTTGCCCCACCACATCAGGCCGCCGCACTGCCCGGTGTGCGTGTTCTCCCCGTTCCAGGCGTGGAGGCCCGGGTGCGACACATCGTATTCGACGCAGGCCAGGTCCAAGACCGTAATCGCCGCCTCCCGCCACCAGCCAGCCACCTCGGCGTAGTCAACCCCGCCTGGGAGGTCGTCCCCGGACACCGAATTCCAGAGCACTTCCCCGTTTGTACAGAGCTTGAGCTTCATCTCTCTCCTCCCAATTGATAGTGATCTTCGGCAGCCTTCCATCCGGCTTGCCAACTGCAAGTGTCGCCGCAGCCACATGCCACGGCCTCCGTCTACACGTTCTATCGTTGACCGATCGGATTCGGGGCGATCGGCTTGGCGATGCCGCCGAAGAAGGGCGTGCCCCCCGGGCACGCCCTTCTACGGTGACGCCGCCGGCAAGAACCTGGGCATTACCAGTCAATCCGCGTTGTCAACGCATCCGAATTCGCGGAATTCGCCGATCATCTCCTCGATGTGTCCGATCACGCCGGGGCGGGTACCGCCCGATTCAGTCGCCGACCAACGGAAGCCCTTCGGCTAGAAGCCCGCATTGCCAGAACGCCTGCGCCAACAGCGACACCGCCAGCCACTGGGTTTCCGTCCATGTTGGATACTTGTGCGACAAAGACGCCCCCGGGCCGTCGGGATCCGGGTCGTCCATCGGCCAGTCGGAGTGCGTCCCCGCCGCCATGTGCGCGGCGTCAGATACATTCAGCCGCGTGTCGCTGAGTGCGTCGATGATTTGAGCACCCCGGTCGCGTTCGACGCTGATCATCACCGCGTCCCTGTGCCCATTGAGGGCGTTCAGTATGACCTCCCATTCCCCGTTCGTGAGTGCCGGGCAGGCCGCCTTGGCCAGCGCGATGGCGTCTGTCTGGAACACACTAGCCTGTGACATCTCGATTCTTGTGCTGTTGTTCATTTCCTTTTCTCCTTTCGCCGGACTTCGCCGGCAGCCTCGGGCGTTTCGCCCATGAGTTAGCCCTCGCAGCCCAGGACACTCCTGCGGTCTGCCTCTACCTAATATTACCCCTAACTTTTTGCGGACCGATCTCGTAGGCTCGCGAGCGCTCCATGAAGGTCGGCGCGCGCTACGCGCAGGGGTATGGAGGGCGCGAGCCTGCCGGTAACCGGCACTGCTTGCCGTGCAAACGACCGGTAACCTGGATGAGTGTGTCGCGAACTTCGTGCGAGCGGTCGTGTCCACACAGCTCTGAGCGGTATCGACCCCGGCCTACGCTTCTGATGGTCAAAAGGGATCGCGTTCAGGGATATGGAGGAGGCAAATCTGAACGCCGCAAGGCTCCGCGGCGCAGGCGCTATTCGGGGAGGTCTGTGTCCCTGTAGCTCAGGCCCGAACCATGCAGCATTTCTTGTGCTTGCGTCCGCTGCCGCAGGGGCACGGGTCGTTCCTGCCCACCTTGAGATCCGGATGTGCCGACGGCACGGGTGCCGTGCGTTCCGCATCCTCAGCGAGTCAACCCGGGGGGCTGCCCTTCGTTCACCTGGCTCCAGTCAGGGACTCCACTTCTTGTGTTCTATCCCGCGCGGTTTGAGTTCTGTCCCATTGGTTCACCGAACCTGTCGAAGCCGGGCGCAGTTTAGGCTCCGCGGACTAATTCCCCTTGGCGCAACAATTGTGACAAAGGCACTGGTAATGCGATCGTACATTGGGATCGCGCAGAATCTCGAACACCTTCGCGTTGACGGAACTCCGGCGTGAGGGCGGAGCGTCCTTTGCGCACTTGACCCATGCGAATTCGGGGAAACGATCGAGCCATGTCGCATCCTGGTCGATCCGACTCCGGGTCACCTCGATGGCATCGCCGAGCCAAAGCCTGAAGCGGTCTTCGGGCATGTTGTCGTCGTGCAGTCTCTTGAGTGCCCTACGGCAAGCCCGCCTATGCTTGACGACCCACGGGTCGTACGGACAGAACCACAGGCTGGTGCCGATCTCACTATCAATGTAGTCCGTGACCAGTATCATCTCGCTATCTTTCGTCCTCTGTGATCCACTGTCTTCCTTCATTCTCTTTCCCTCCGGGGCATCGCCCCTTGTCTAGTGCAAGTGTCGCCGTGGCCACATGCCACGGCCTCCGTCCTCACGTTCTATAGTGGACGGATTGGATTCGGCGTACTTGGCACCAAAGGGCGCCTTATTCGACTGGACGCCCATCGCAACCCGTGCGTGCCGAGCGCGGCCTACGGGTGGGTCAAGCGCCAAGCCTCGACTTCCTTTACGGGGATACCGCCGGCCACCGCGCGATCATGCGAACCGACAGCCAGATCCCCGTACTCATCAAAGGACTCTCGGTGCTTCCGCACGAGCGTTTCCGGTTGACCGCACCGCAGCTCAACCACCATCGCCTTGGCATTGCCAAATGGTCGGCCCATGCGTTGGACGTTCCGGCTTCTTGAACACCCTCATCACCACATCATCACATCTCTTCCACTTGTCCATCAGCTTCCGGCACTTGGCTATCGGGGCCGTCAGCATGCTGTGCTGCGCGGTCTTAGCTTCCGCGTGCGTTAGGAACCCCACAAGCATCTGCGGCCTTGGCGTGACCGTGACAGTCGCTGGCATAGGCATGTTGGACATGGCGCACGATGCGCCGTTGATCGCCAACCAGTACAATTGATCCTTGCTTATCTCATCTTGCATTTCCGGTCTCCTTCTTCGCATTCCTAAGATTTCCAGGCACGGCCACAACCCCTGCAGCCCGTCTCTGCCACGCAGTTCATGCTCCTGTCACTACTCGCCGCCATGACGCACGATCGGCCACTCGTCGGAGTCGTCGATGGTCTCGTCGTCATGCACCAGTACGTCTGATGGGTTCTCCCTGTCGATCCAGGCCCTCAGCGCACCGTCGTTCACCCACTCCACGCCCTCAAGAAACGCACTCGCCTCCTCGGGCGTGTTCCACTTCCAGATCGTCGTCACCGGGACACGCTTGTCCTCCTCCTGTTGCCGCGTGCATGCGTTGATGTCCAAGTCATCCATCTCGATTCGCTTCTTCATCACGTTCCCTCCGGGGCATCGCCCCTTGCCTAGTCCAAGTGTCGCCGTGGCCACATGCCACGGCCTCCGTCTACACGTTCTATCGTTGACGGATTGGATTCGGAGCGGTCGGCTCGACAATCTCTCCAAGGAGGGTCGTCCGTTTGCAACCAGTGCGTGCCAGGCGCGGCCTACGGATTCGGTTTGCAACTGCGGTGACCTAGCCGCGTCGATTCCAGAGGTTGGGCAGAAGCGAGGATGCAAGCCGGAGTCGCTGGCGTATTGGGCGGACACGAGAGCGGAAGGTAGCTCGGCCTCAGTGCGTATAATTCCATGACCGGGCAATAGTGTTCGGCAGAAACCAAGGAGAGAAGCGATGGCAATGACAGGCGAAGTAAGTGGCAAGTGCCCCGAGTGCGACAACACCGCGTTGGGTATGCGGATAGGTTCCGACTGGGTCAGGGTCGTGTGCCACAAATGTGGCTGGGTCAGGCCCGTCAAGAAGAAGGCGAAGATAACTGACAGGCCGATCAGGGACACGGCGAAACCAAGAGATAGAAAGGAAGGTGCGTGATGGGAACCAACGGTACAAAAGTGCGGGCGACACGGACGGATGCAGGCAAAGCCTCGGAGTCGGACGTGCATGCCGCCGAGGCCAATACGGTGAGAGAAACGAAATACGACGAGGCGGTGAATGCGATCAGGCGTAGTAGCCGTAGGTGCGTCGCGCGGCTGGCTTGAAGATCTCAAGGACCTGGTCGAAGCCGAAGAGCCGCCGGACGCGGTCCCACAGCAGCGGGTCGAACGGCGACAGGAGGACGCCGTGGGGGCACGGAATTACCTTGCCCTTCTCGACGAGGCGTTTCATCGTCGCCTTGATCTCCTGCGCGTTACTCCCACCGCGACCGCATCTCGACCGCTGCCATCGCCAACACCTGCGGAACGGTCAAATCCTCGTCGCCGAATGTCCCGTCCGCGATCCTCCGCTTCATGGCCGCCCGCATGCCCGGATGGAACAGTCGCTCCAGGTCAGCGTGCATGGCGTCGAATGTCTCGTCGCACTGTTCGAGACCCAACATCTCCGCCATGACCACCACCGCCGCCGCCGCCTGCTCGTCGTGCAGCCGTTTGCTGTCCATCTTTGCAGCTTCGACCACGGCCGAGTGTGTCTCCGTCCCCGGGGTCAACAGGGTACACACCCAATCCGCACAGTTTCGTTCTTTTTCTTTGTCGTTCATGATCTCCTCTCCTATATCACTTGACCGTCGGCGTCGGCACGGTCGCCACGGGCTTGCCGACGGTGACGCCTCTACGGTGTCTCCTGCGGCCGCTTGTTCATGACTGTCTCTCGCTCCCGTATCTCTTCCTGAGTTCCGTCACCGCCACGTTCGCCAAGACATCCATGACGCAGTCGTCGCCGTCGCACCCGAACAACACACTGCCCATATGTTCTACCGCCGTGAACTCATGGCAGCCGCAGGCGAGACACGGTTCGCCTGTGAAGCGGTCGGACAGGTCGTCGTATGCGTCGGTTTCTAGCTTGGTGCGCTTGGCGGCGCACTCCGAACAGAACCAGTCCGTGTCGGTCGCGCCCGTCGCCATCTCGACCATCTCCCCACGGTGCAGGTCGAGGCCAAAGTCGCACATCAGCATGCAGACGTCGGGGTCGCCGTTGGCCAGCCACTCGGTCTCGTCCGCGTCGAGATTCCCGTCCAACTGCATCGGCCGGACGGACAGGTGGAAGCCCTCGTCCAAGTTGGAGTGGAGGTACACCTTGGCGAACGCCTGCGCCTTCTCCGGCGTGGACGCGATGTGTAGTGGGCGGTCGTTTCCGGCCACCGTTATCATCCATATCTTCATGATGTTCCCCCTTGGACGCTTCGCCCTTGAGTTAGCAGTCTTTGACCCGGGCCACTCCCGCAGTCTTCCTCTACCTAATGTTACCCCTATCTTTTCGCGGACCGGTCTCGTAGGCTCGCGGGCGCATCATCGAATTCAACGCGCGCTACGCACACCGTTCCAGCAGTTCGCCGTCCCTGAACACTCGCACCCACTGCCCCTCATCCAATACGTCGATGGCGACCCACTCGGAGCGCTGGACGGGATAGAAAGTGCCGTACCACCATTCCGGCTTGGATCCCATCCTCCGGCCTATGACCTTGAGTTCCCGTGCCGTGGCACGCGACATTCCGCTTTGTCGCTTCATCGCGGTCCAGTCGAGTCTTGCAGTGCGTCGAGTCACTCCGAACCGCAGCAACCCGTTGCCCGTCACCCGCAACTCCTCCTTCGACAGCCGCCAAGTTTCGCCGTTGTGGGCGACGAAGATTTTCGTGGAGGTCGGTTCCCATTCCTGGTTGGACGAGAACCAGACGATTGGCCGTTCTCCCTTGGCGGCTCTCGCTGTGGAGGGACGGATGACCCCGTCGTCAACGATGTCCTTGAAGCACTGACCCGTGGTGTAGTGCCACAGCAGGGTGTTCTCGCCGTTACGTAGCTTGCGGTCTTCGTGTCTCGCGCGAGACTGCTTGCCTCGTTTCCGGAGTTTCCGGTTTCGCTGTGTTCGCTTACTCATCTCGGTTGCCTCCCGGCGCTTGACGCCCAACTGAATTCTGCCCGTCGCGACCCCATTGGTCCCAACACTTGGTAACTGCCGCGTGCGTCTACGGCCTACGGAGTTGCGCGAGGGTTTCTTTTGGAGAGGGGGAGGGGGTCATCAAGAAGCGGCGGAGACGTTGGGTGCCGGTAACCGGCACTGCTTGCCGAGCGAACGACCGGTAACCTGGATGCGTGTCTCGCGAACTTCGTGCGAGCGGTCGTTTCCACACGGCTCTGAGCGGTATCGAGCCCGGCCTACGCTTCTGATGGTCGAAAGGGATCCCGTTCAGGGATATGGAGGAGGCAAACCTGACCGCCGCAAGGCTCCGCACCGCACGCGATATTCGGCGAAGCCGTTTCGCTGTAGCTCAGACCCGAGCCAGGCAGCATTTCTTGTGCTTCTTGCCGCTTCCGCATGGGCATGGGTCGTTTCTACCGACCTTGACGTCGGGACGTGATGGCAACACGGGTGCCGTGCGTTCCGCATCCTCGGCGAGCCAACCGGGGGGCTGCCCTTCGTGTGTGGCTAACGACCTGAGATCGGATTCGCTGGTGGACAACAAGGACGGCGACGCGGGGCGCGGGTGTTTCCGTCTGAGTTCCTCCCACACCTCGGCGCGCCCGGTGGCCTCCAGCAGATCGACGAGGCGCTCCTCGACGCCGTCCCAGTCGTACGGCTCGGTCGCCATGGGTAGGGCTTCTTTGTAGAGCCGGAGCGCCTGCTCGTCGTCGCCCATCTCCTCGTGCGCGTCACCGGCCTTGATCCGGATCCACACGTCGTCGGGGTACAGTTCGAGGTTCCTGCGCACCCGTTCGAGAGCCTCGTCCTCTCGCTTCGCGTGGGCCAGCGCGCAGGCGAGGTCGCCCTGGAAGTTCTCGGCCTCGTAGAACTCCGACATGCGATCCGCGAGGCGTGTCACCTCATCCGGAAAGAGGTCGCCGCGCATGAGCACCAGCTCAAGCAGCCAGGAACCGAAGTCGTGGAGGCCGCAGTCGCGCAGCTCATCGAACTTCGCGGCGCGTTCGCCGCTCTCGAAGCGATCGAGGTAGTCGAGTACGAGGTCCACCTCGGCCATGTCCGCCCGCTGTTGATCGTAGGTGGCTACGTGGCTTAGCCTGTCAGTGGAGCGGATGTGTTTCTCGAGTCGTTCGGCGATCAGTTCGGGGCACGGCAGTTCCGGCGTCAGTCGCCGCCACAACTCCTCGGAGGCCAGGAACGGAAAGTCGTCCCACGGGCTGTCGTCCAAGGCCAGGCCCTCGCGCCAGTTCTCCTCCAGCAGCATGCAGCGAGTTGCGGTGCGAGCCTGTTCGGCGAACCGATCGGCGTCCGTTTCCACGCCAAGCTCACGCAGCCTCTCGAAGATCGCGTCCATCGTCCAGTCGGCAAGTCCGTCGTAACGCCAACCGAAACCCTCCTCGCGGAAGCGCTGAGCCTGCTCGGTGAGCTTCACGTCGGTTCCGTCCTCGAGCGCCTGCCTGAGAACGAGATGGACCTGTCGCTGTGTTACATTCATGGGGTGCCGAGTATGCGGGGTGGTCAGCGATGCTGCAACCTTTCTGTGCGACCTGTAGGGCTATGTCCGAAAGGCGGTGTCCGTTTGTCCTCGTTTCAGCGGCTGACGGAGCGCAAGACCCCGCCGGAGAGGGGCCCGCCGCGGCGACCTGTGTAGCTCAGCCCCCTCTTCGGCGTAACCTATGTGCGAGTGCTTCTACCGGAACGACGCGGGAAACAGGTTGTAGAGGTAGTCGGACTGGTCATCTGCATCGAGTTCCCAATACTCGGCGTCGCAGCTTGGACAAAGCATGAATGAACCGTAGGTCTCGTCCGGGTCATTGACGTTGTCGAGGTATTCCCCGCACTCGTCGCACGCGGGGTTGACGCCGTCCCAAGGAGGCTTGGCGAAGACGTAGTTGGCCAGCGTGTCCATTCTCCCCGATTCGATGCCGTACTCGTCGGCGACCTTGTCGATGCCAGGTTGCTTGTGCCACAGACCCGTGAGCGCGCGATATTCGACGAAAGCGCCTATCGCTTCGCGTTCCCGTCGCGTCAGCATCCTCTTCTTCCTCTTGTGTTCATCAGTCATCTTGATTCTCCCCCGGCGTCATTGCCCTACCATTATACTCCCTGCCATTTCGGTCTCCCGCCGTAGGTGTCGGCGATCGACGTGGCCAGCGGGACACACGTCGCGCTAACCCTCCCGCAAGCCCAGTTTCTTGAGAAGCCACTCGCGTTCCCCGTTTGCAACCTGCCTTGCACTTTCCTTGAGGTCGCCGAGCGTCGCCCCGTCGGTGGTCGCCTCCAGCAGAAGGTCGTTGGCTCTGCTCCCGTCATAGAATCCCCGCGCATCGGTCAGCAGCTCTCCCCGCGTACGCTCCATCGCCAGCTCCTTGAGGGCGGCCAGCGTGATTTCGTCGGAGTCCGCAAGGAATTCCTCCAGCTCCTCCAGCCGGCGTCGCGGGGCGATCATGCACTCCGATGGTCTCTCCAGGCAGCGATCGCAGGCCGACTCGTCGCAGCGGTCGCAGTAGTCGATCTCGGCGGTCAGTGCCTGGCAGTGCACGCATGTCTCCATGCCGATGTCACTCTCTCCGTATTGCTCAGACGTCGTCAATCGCTCCCCCATTCGTTCTGTCCGGATGTCAGTCGTCAATGAGAACCCTCGGGTTCGCCCGCGATCCGCCACAACCTGTTCTATCTCCTCCCCCGTCGGACAGGTGACTGGCAATCGCTGGGAACCAACTCGAATGAAGCAGAGTACTTCACCGAGTCACGATTTTGGCGTGGCCCGAAGCGACTCGATGGGGAATCGGTCCACCAGCAGCCACTGATCGTAGTAGACGAACTCCGCTACCGCGCGCACGCGCGTCCAAGTCCATGCTCCACCATCCCGCATGCGGATTCCCTTTTCGTTCAGCCAGTACGTGATGCGGCGCCAGGTCACACCGCAGGACCTCCACCCGATGATGTTCGTCACTACCTCGGACTCCTCAGCGCCTTCGGCCATCAGCATCCTCCTGCCGCCCCGGCACCAAGCCTCGGCAAAGCCGTACGGTGGCGAGTCGAGCGCCTTCCCGCGCCTGATGGCTTGCCAGACGTTCGCGCTCTTCGCTCCCAGGCAGTCCGGTTCACCGCACACTTCGCACAACCGCACCGACCCCGCCTTGGCTGGCTTCAACGTAGTGTTCTGGCCGTCTTCGCATGTCTCGGGAGCACATTGCGTCTCGACTTTCGGCGTCTGCCTCGCCTGTCCACTGGGAATGTTTTCCATGGCATTTTCTCCAAGTAAGTTGTGTTCTTCGGATCCGGATACGCTCCGTGATCTTCCACTGCCTGTTCTATCCGCATCAACTTCTGCCGAAGGTGGTGCCGCCGGTATGAACCGGCACCTCAGCGTTTATTCTGCGTCGTCGTCGCATCCGAATTCGCGGAATTCGCTGATGATATCCTCGACATGCCCAATCACGTCGTCGCAGATGTCATCCACGGTCACCGTGCCGTCGCACTCTGGGCATCCGCACAGCGTGCCTTCTGTCCTCGCTATCATCCTCAAGACTTTGACTGCGATGGCGTTGGACTGCCTGACCATGAGGCCTCCCTCCTCAGCCGCCGACAGGATTTGCTTGAGGATTCTCAGCACGACGCCTTCGGGCGACTTCTCGAAGCTGACCATGTCCTCATGGCACTTGATGCACATGCCGTCGTTCACCGCCGGATGTTCCTCGCATAGTTCGCACACCTTCATTGTTCCGTTCCCCTTGGGCGCCTCGCCCGTGAGTTAGTCTCTCCGACCCGGGACTCTCCCGAAGTCGTCCTCTACCTAACAATACCCCTTTATTCCTGCGGACTGTTTTGACGGGCGTGCGAGGGCTCGGCTCCCGTGTTGAGAGAGCGATGCGCCCAGGCAGAATGGCACCAGTCCGACCGCCCACGATGAATCATGGGGAGACTTGGCTCCAATCGGATGTGGTTCTGCGGGCGATGCGTTACCAGTGCGGCCTACGGATTCGGTGTCGCAAGACCTGGCTCAACTGCGCAAGAACGCGCGGAACGCGGGTGCGCGATGACGCCGCTTGATATTGATTTGCGGAATCGCCGCGACATGTCGAACCGCAGAGGAGACCACATGGACGAGACGACGAGGATCATCGCAGCACTGGGTTGGCCGCAGGATATTTCTCAGGAACGGCTGGTTGCAAGCGTTTTCGATCGTGCGGTTCGTGGCGAGATGCCCATCGCCGCTGAGATGATTCTTGGCTATGTATTCGACAAGAGGGAGTTTCCTCCGAACAAGACTCGACAGGACAGGCTCGCGGCCGCCTTGCACGCGCTCCGTCACTTCGCCGAGGATCACGGTTCGATCGACGACCTGATGTTCGATGGCCACCTCGTATCAGATGACGTGTTGGCATCCGAGTCCTGGACCTCAGATTCGCCGCGTCTGCCGGGGATGCATGGAATATACGACGCGGTGATGGAGTAGAGTCACGTCCGCCAGCTTGTTCGTTCATCATGTCTACATCCACGAATCGCCCCAGTGTCTAACCCATCAGTCCATCGAACCGTTTGAAGTCCTCCAGCACGGCGTCGTTGTCCGTCTCCTTGTAGAGCTTCCACATCGCGTAGGAGTCGTGCCCCGCGCTCTCCAGAACACTCGGCAGGCTCATGCACGTTGACGCGATGGATACGAAGTATCGGCGCAGGGTGTGCCATGCCAAACGCGACTTGCCGTCGGCGTCCATCATCACGTCGGACGAGACCGCCGCCGCTTTCAACAGATCGAGTGCCTTGTTATGCGCGCGAGGGTTGCCTGCGTTGTTGGCAAACAGCCACGGGCACTCGGACTTGCGGGCGATGGCCATACGCCGCTGAATTACGTCGAGCGCGATGGACGTCAACGGAATCCGCCGGTCGGTCGCGTCTTTGGGCCACCACAGATTTCGTGACGGATCCTTGAGTAGTCGGTGGATTGACTTGGGCATCGGATATGCGAGTTCCTTGAATCCGACGAGCAGTGTCCGATCGTCCAGGTCAACGTCGCCAACTGTTAGAAACATCAACTCGCCGAAGCGGATGCCCGTGTTGGCGATGAGTTGAACAGCGTCCGCAGCCCACGGGTCGCAGGCATCGAGGAGGTCGCGGTATTCCGTGCGTGTCGGGACTCGCTTGGCCAGGTCTTTCTTGCGGGCGGCGCGCTGTTCGCCCTCCGGTATCGTCGGCAGCCTGAGCTTTCCGCCCCGGCCGATTCCGGCCGGGTTTTTTGGGATCCATTCGTAGGCTAGCAGCGCATTGAAGAAGCTCGTAAACGTCGTCGCATAGTTCTTCACCGTGCGCGGCCTGTGTTCTTGACTCAGCATGTTGACGAATTCCTGCACCACACGGGTCGTGATCTCATCCAGGTGGCGAATGCCGTCGCGGCGCAGGTAAGTCTTGAGTCTCACCAGACGTTGTCGCGTCTTTTTGAGGTGTTCGTGGCCCCGCCCCGCGCTCTTGAGGTCGTCGAGGTGAACGCGAACGGCGTGGTCGAGAAGGATACGTCTCTTGTTTTCCGTCTTGTTGTCGCCGTTGAGCCGCGAACGTTCGAACTCATCCTCTTTCTTCTGCGCTACCTTCATCGCCAGCGCGAGGACGCTTTGACCCGTAGATCTCTCCACGACCCGAGTGGGCATCGCCCGACCGTTCGTACTCCATCGCATATACCAGTTGTTGCTGCGCCTGGGCCGAAAGATCGTGACGTGAAGTCCGACCTTGCGGGCCGCGCCGTCATATCCTTTGGTTGCCATGCTTCGTCTTCCTCCTCTTGGCTTGGGCGCGTTTCGCATCGCGACGGGAAACTCGCTCATAGTCCACATGCCAGGCCAAGAGTTCGTCACGATAGAAGCGCCAGTAGCCCGCCTCCTTGTGCGCGGGGATCTCGTATTTCTCGACTTGGCACCAGCCGCGCAGCGTTCGCACCGTCTTGCCGAGTGCCGTCGCCACGACGTCGATGGCCAGCGGGCCGCGCGGCAGATCGTTCAGCCGTGTGCCACCGTCTTGCTCTTCGTAATGTGATGGTTCCGCGCCGACGACTTCGTCCGGGTCATCGAATCCATCTTGGGCGGGTTCCGCTTCAACGTCCGCGTCGAAATTCGGCTCAGTGCGTTGCGACGTCTGCTGGCGAATCTCCAGGCATTCGATTCGCGCCTGGAGATCATTGATGCGATGAAGAAGTTCTCGAACAAGTAGGTCTGTCGTGGAAGAATCCACGGCATCGTCGCACGGCTGCCTCAAACGTAGACGCAATGGGCCGTTGGAATTCGTCGAGCCGAATCCGCCCGACGAATATCCGTTGTCCCCGCCGCTATGTAGCTCGATGTCCATGCGCCAGTCTATCGGGCTCTCCGATAACTGCGGGCGCATGGGTTGGATGTGCGTCGAGGCGACCATGTTGCTTCAAGGGGAAGCAACGCGATTGCCTACGGAAGTGATGCGCCGCCATCCCTGTCGGGCCACCGTTCGCGCGCACCTGCTCACCGAGTCACCAATGCCAGGGTCGCGTCTCGTCTCCGCTTAATATGCAACATCCGACCTGACGTTATCGGCGTCACTCGTCACACCGGCATGATCCTCCGACGCGCTCGCTGAACCGCCGCAACCGACGATGCCCGCCGCATCTGTGCTCCGCACTCTCGCCGGCGGCCTACGACTTTCGAGCCGCCAAGAAGCCCAAGAGCAGCGGTTTCCGCACCAAATCCGCTGATTCGAGTCGCACTACCAGGTCACGCCGGCAGCGGCTCGGCGGGTGATTCTCGGGCGCGATCTAGAACGCCTTATGGGAATCAGGAAAACGACAGACGTCCACCAGGCCTCGGGGAACATCTGCTACGCCGACCGCACACCGCACCGTGCCACTCCCACGGTGCAACAGCTAGTCGCACCTGCGACCACGCCCAAACCCATTCGTCGAAAGCAGACTTCCGTAGGCAAAACACAACGCCACCAACACCACACAGTGCACGTGGCAACGGGCCACGGGCGTCGAACGACGCCAGCTCATGCTGGCTCAAAACCACTTCCAAACAGGTAGGGGAAAAAGATGAATGGGACCAAGTTTCTGCCGGCATACGTCGGCTCCAAGGCATGTTGGGTAGAGAAGCTGGAACAATACGGTTCTCCTCCAAATTAGTTGTTGGAAGTACGCCCCGGTAGGGCCTGTTTGACTTTGAGGGCGAAGTAGTCGAGATCGTGAAAGCCGTAGGCGATGCGTTTGATGACTTTGATCTTGTTGTTGACCCCTTCCAGTTTGCTG
>JAJDDY010000015.1 GCA_029260075.1 Phycisphaerae bacterium | reverse complement strand
AGGATACGTAGGTCGATACCGCACGCCGCGGAAAAAACAGAACGCCGCGCGGCAGCGCTAGCCTTCTGCGCACGAACGCAAAAACACCCGCGATTGAGGCTCAATAATCGGCGGCAGTGCCATTCCGTCCTGACACCTTTTGTTCTCCCAGTGACGTCACTCGAAAGAACGCTGTCGATCATGGCATGCAAGGGCGGGAACTCTGTCCGGAAGGCTCGCGCGACTTACCGATCGGCGTTTGCAACGGTGGGAGACGCACCGGCACGGCATCCTACGACCGGTCGGTCGGCTTGCACCCCGTGAGCGTACGCCGCCCGAGCGGGCGATGTGCCCCTCGATTGTGACGTGCGGTGAATGCACGACAATCGCACTCCAAACTCTTGGCCGTACGGGTTCGGTAATGGGCAGTTGATCACGCGCGTCTGATGGCCGAAGACGTGGATCGTGAGCAGCGCCGAAACCGATCCCGCTGGAGAAATCTTAGCATGCGGTCGCCCTGTCGGCGGATGCCAATCCGTCGGGCCGTGGTTGACGCGGAAGGCGATTTTGATTACACCGCTGCAGTAGCCATCGAGCTACCTCGACGGAGTCCGATGGTTGATGGCCGAGCCGTGTGGCGGACGGCAGAGTCGGCATGGTTGCACGCGGCTGTTTCGTGGGCGGCGGTATGGCTCTGGTCCCTGCAGAGCGGCGTCCGGTCGACGCCGACCTAGCTCAATGGTAGAGCGCAGCTTTCGTAAAGCTGAGGTTGTGGGTTCAACTCCCACGGTCGGCTGTTCTTGTAAGTGCTGAAATAGACGGGCGTTACGCCTGCTCCGCTGAGATTGCAGCGACGTGTGGGGCGGCGGTGGGCGTTGGCTGTATTGTTGTGGCCGCGGCTGATACTGGTTCCGTGGCGTGGTGCCTGCGGTGCAGCGAACTTCGGGCGGTGTGGAATTTCAGCAGGTTGATCGTTAGCGCCGTGGCGATTGACTGAATCAGTGTGAAGACCACCAAGCCGGCGAGGACGACGCGCGACCAGTGGGCGTCGACGAAGCCTTGGGTGATCCACGACCACGCACCTCGACCGATTAACCAGCCGACCAGTGGTAGGCCTATCGCTGACTGCACTGCGATGCCGACGGTGCCGTAGAGCTTGTCGATCACGTTCCAGACGAACGTTCGGGGGCTCCTGCGGTCGTTCAACATACGGTGTAAGTGTTCGGCCACGACGGCGGCCGCCATGCACGTGACGCCTATCGTGCCCATGAGCAGGCAGAAGAGTAGCCGGTAGATCATATCTTCCTTTAGACTTCCAGATCGCACCCACGTTTCTATCGGGTGCAACCCGAACGCCGTCATCAGCCCCAGACAAACGATTGCTGTCGCGACGAACAGAGTGGCTGGTCGCCACATCAGCGTCATTTCCAGAATCGTTCGAAGAAAGCGAACGCCGTCTTTGACGACATGTAGTTTGGACTCGCCTACGCGCTCTTCGTAGGTCATCGGTTGTTCGACGATGGAGAGCTGATCGCTCATCAGCACGCGGGCGCTCATCGCGGGCGTGAAGTGCAGGCCATCGGGAAGGGGATATATCTGTTCGAGGGTGTCACGTCGAATGACGCGCATGCCGCTTGCGGTGTCAGTGACTACACGATTGCTTAGCGCGGAAAGAATCAGGGCGTAGATTCGGTTGCCCAAGCGGCGGATGCGGGGCATGTGGCTTTCGGGGCCCATGCGCGATCCGATGGCTACCGATGCATTTTGCTCGATCAACGCCGTACACAAGTCGCCGAAGAAGTTCGGGTCGCACGTGCCGTCGCCGTCGAGAAAACCGACCACGTCGCCGCTGCCGACTTCGAATCCCTTCTTGATCGCCGCGCCATAACCACGGTTCTTAGGGAACACGATGACGCGAATGTTACTGCAGGCTGAAGCGATCTCGACCGTGCGGTCCGTCGAACCGTCGCTGACGACGATGACTTCCACGTCGTCGATGGGTGAACTATTGACGATCGATTCGCGGGCGGCGACGGTTCGCTCAATGGTCGAGCCGATCGCGTCCTCTTCGTTGTACGCCGGTATGACAATGGTCAGTTTCATAAGAGTAGTTCCCATAATCATGTCGGTGCGGAGGGTGCAGGCCTTGAGATCTATCGCGGATGGCGGTGGCGGTTCGCAGGGGGGATAGAGATGCTCAAGGGCGCATCTCATCCCGTGCGGCCTACGCGTCGATAGGACCGATAACGAAGTCGCGCCGAGGGTGTGCGCGTGTGCGTTGGATGTCCACCCCGATGGCAACAATCGTTCAACCTAGACCAGCGATTGAACAGGATGATCGTGTGCGCGTTGGCGCATCTGGCTGCGCGGATCGAGCGGGCAATAGTGAGGGTTCGTCTCAACGCGCACGTCGCGGCGTGGTCGGTTGGGTGTGGGCGGTTGCGGCGTTCAGCATTTTGGCGACGGTGCTTTCTTTGTTGCCGGGGCGAGCTTCCATTGCGCCGTTGGTCGAGTCGGACTACTGCTACTTGTTGACCGCAGCGGACATGCTGGTCGACGGGTTTGGACCGGTCGCGCCGGTGCCGGTGGCGCCGTCACAACCGTGGTCTTGGCAAGCCGACTGGGTTTTTCTCACGAAGTGGCCTGTGGGCTATCCTCTTCTTGTGGCAGGAACGAGGTCGGTGTTCGGGATCACTTCGATCGCGGCGTGTCGTCTGATTAGCACGATGGCGTGTGCGGCTGCGCTCGTGGGATGGTTTCTGTGGATCAAACGTCTGGTTCCCACGGGTGTAACCGGTGTGCTGGTGGCGGCTGTTGGCGCTGGGTGTGCGGTCTCGACAGCGTCGCTCATCAATCCGTCTACGGACTTGCTTGTTGGTGCCTTGCTGCCGTACGCCTTACTTCTGGCGTTGGCGGCGGTTGCGCTGTTTGGCAAGTGTCAAGAAGGTGGCACGAAACGAAACGCGATCGCTCTTATGGCGATCACCGGTTTGCTGGCGGGGGGATTGTTTTGGATTCGTTACGCGAGCCTATTCGTT
Organism: Phycisphaerae bacterium; assembly: GCA_029260075.1. Taxonomy (GTDB): domain Bacteria; phylum Planctomycetota; class Phycisphaerae; order UBA1845; family UBA1845; genus OFTM250. The sequence continues at coordinate 38,875 of JAJDDY010000015.1, read as the reverse complement.
CCCGTTGGTGTCGGAAGCTGGCTTCTTGCCGAGCGGCGTTTGAAGAAGGCACTCCCGCTGAGTGCTATTGCGATATTTTCCGTGTGCGCATTCTTGCCGATCGCTTCCTTGATTACAATCAACAGCGTGTTCGGCGCGTCGACGTCGATTCAGGAGCAGATGAACCTTGGACATCAGACGGGTCTTAGTTTTTCCTTCGACCATATTTGGACGGCTTGGTGGCGATTCACGGATCTCGGGTTTTACGACTACCATTGGTACGTGCATTGGATATTTGCGATTTGGCCTGTTGTGCTGATTGCGGGTGTACTGATGACCAAGCGCGGGCGGCGCTCGATATCGTCCCGATTCAGCTCGCCGGGTTTCCTGCTGAGTTGTCTTATTGTGGGCGCACTGCTCACGATGCTTGTCGGCGCGACGGGTGTTTTTGGTGACAAGTATACTTACGTCGGATTGGACAGGTACTACGAGCCATTCAGGCCGTTCTACTTTGCGCTGTTCGTCGCACCGCTTGTGTTGGTCCTGCGCCCGGTGCTTCGACTTGGTTTGTGCGTTGGGTTGGTGGTCGCTTGTTCGTGGTTGATTCAGCAGGAGTGGTCGCGACCCTACCAACGGTGGTCGGCCGCTCGGCGCGAGGTGACGCCGTACGGTCAATGGAAGGCCAGTTTCCTGGGGGACGATGGTCGTTTGTTTCGTTGGCTTGCGGAGCAGCGATCGCCGGATGTGATCGTCGTGAGTAATTTTCAGGACTACATTACACTCGAAACGAAGATTCCAGCGCTACCGGTTCCAAGCGATCGTGACGTGCTGACCGACTGGGTTTCGCGCATTGCGACGGCTCGATCCGTTGATTCGCCGTGCATCTACTTCGTTCTCGACCCGAACAACCACAATCGTTCGTACTACCTCAAACCGCGAGAGGACATCATTCGGCAGTTCTCACTGGTCCCCGCGCCCGACGCCGTTTCCGATGGGATCGACGTGGTTTATCAAATCTCCGATGCTCTGGCTCGGTCGTCGCCGATCGAGCTGCCGTGCTGGGCGTTCGCGTTGTCGCAAGAGTGGTTTCCTGATCTTTCTGTGGTAACATGCTTTCGAGAAGACTGCGCCGTTCTCCTAGCCGTCGGTATTTCCGTGGCCGAATCCGCTAGATTTCCTCGGAACCGTGCTTCCGGTCACTAGTTTCAGGCACGCGAAATGCTATGAGTCATGAGGCCGTCCGAGGGCGTTGATCGGTGCGTCTCGGGGGCAACTGGCTCCGATACAAAGGAATCTTACGTGCAAAACATGCGACTGATATTGGCCTGTTCGCTCTTGCTCGGCGTAGCCGCAGGATGTGGCCAGGGAAACGGATCCCAGCGAACCTCCACCGCCAACCTTGCTGAGCGCTCCACGCCAGAGACGACTTCTACGAACTCCGTGAATGGGCCAATGGCCTCTGCGGAGCCTCAATCGCCAGAGGCGAACGTGTCGCTCGACGGGCAACTCTCCGATCCGCTCCGCGGCACCGTCAAAGAAGCGATGGACGCTGGCGGATATACCTACATCCGTCTGGCCTCGGATCAAGGCGAGTGCTGGGCTGCGGCGCGGCGGCTTACAGTGAAGGTGGGCGATGAGGTCGAACTCGCTGGGCTGATGACGATGAAGAATTTTAGCAGTCCGTCGCTGAAGCGATCGTTCGAAGAAATTCAGTTTGTCGGCCAAGCGAAGGTGCTCGGCGGCGCAACAGCCACGAGCGTGAGTGATCCACCGAATCGATTGGCCTCTTCGAAGCTACCGGCCGGACATCCGCCTGTTGGCGGAGCTGAAAACGCGGCGAAGTCCGCCGCGTCCGCGCTGACTGGTCAAGGTGTTGTCGCACCGCCTGCGGGTGGCGTGACCGTGGGTCACTTGTTTGACAACAAGGAGGAATTGAAGGGCAAGCTGGTCCGTTTCGGCGGTCGCGTTGTCAAAGCCAATCGTGGCATCCTAGGTAGCAACTGGCTGCACATACAAGACGGGACCGGAGAATCGGCCAGCAACGACATTACCGTGACATCCAAGACGGGCTTTGCTCCAGTGGGAAACCTTGTGGTTGTGGAGGGAACGCTGAACCTCGACCGAGACTTCGGCGCGGGCTACAAGTATGCGGTCATCGTCGAGGATGCCACAATTACGACGCCATAGCCGAGTCCGGCTACGCCAGAACCCGACTTTCGAAGTAGACGTCACTGTGGCGCCGTGCGTCCGGCCGCTTTCTTGGTAGTTGGGGTTGCGCAATCGCACACGATAGTATCCGGCACAAGCAATCTGACCGCACGTTACCCAACTGTGCAACCGGGTTAGGGGCACACGAGGCCGCTCACCGGTACGAAAGGGTACGCGCCCCCACCGAAGGCATCAATAACGGCGACGATATCCTGGTTCGATATCACACCGTCGAGAACGGGTACCAGGGTATTGGTCACACCGACCATGTCGACCCGGGCTTTGATGGGCAGGCCACCCGTTCCGGGGACGCCGCCTGCACCGGAGAATTTCTGCGCTACGAGCAAGAACTCTTCGACGCCGATGGTGTCGTTGACGGCACGGGCTTCGCCCGCACTCAGTTCCGCAATGTCACCGTAACCAGCGGTTGTGATCGGCGTGGGCATGCCGAAACTGCCTGGATCGGTACGCAGACAATTCTCGTCGACCATCTGAATGGCGTATGTGGACGTAACGGATAGTCCTCCGCCGCCTGGCTGAATCGTGCCGGGGACGATGAACTTGCCGCGAATCCAGATCGTCCTGTCGCCGAGTAGTGTCCAGTCGGTATAAACCGGATCGCACCGGAGGACTGAGGAAATAAAGGTGTCTTCGGAATCTAGCGCGCCTGGGCTGGAATACCCTCTACCGGGGAGTTCGCTGAATTCGCGCGGTTGTCCAACCCACATCGACTTGCCGTTCCAAACGTGAAAGGGAGGGGCAACGTCTATGGCCGTTATTCGTATCGCCTGGCGTTGACCAGGGTCGGCGCTTGATGAACGCACACCGAGCATTCGGGCCGTACGGAGTGAGACCGTCGTTCCCGTACTTGTCACGATCTCGGCAAGTCCAGGTTGGCTGGAGGCTTGGCAGAGAGACGGGCTTGCGACACGGAATCCGAGCGAGTACGCCTCGATAGACTGAAGTGGGACGGTTCTGAAGTCAGACTTCGCATAGATCGCGGGATTGTGAACCGAGCCGCCGCGGATCACCGGACAGCAAGGACCGTTCACGAACGTTTCGGTCCATTCCCGCACGTTGCCGTCCTGATCTGAGGTACCGTAGAAGCTCTCGCTCAGCGGACCGGCTGAACCGACCGTGGTTACGTTGCCGTCCTGACCGTTCCAGTCGGCTCCGGCAAGATAGTTCGCAACGTTCCGACCTGGGTTGCTGATATCGCCGGTGGCGTTGGCGGTCGCTTCGTTTGGCGCGAAACTACTAATCGGGAAGTCGTAATAATGGTCCACATTGCCGTCAGGGCTTCTCACGCTTACATGATACGCCGCCTTGTACCACTCGCTTTCAGTCGGAATGAAGAACTGTGCGTCGGCCGCTCGGGTAGCGAACGTGAACGTGCTGTACACGCCGTCCTCCGTCGAAGTAACGTCTTGGTCGCCAATCGGCTGACCGTTGTGTAGCCAGTTCACGAAACGCATCGCGTCAGCGGACGAAACGTAGTTCACCGGTTTGTTCCCCATGTTGGGCTTCACGCTGTAGGAAAAGCTACCGGAGGAACCGGCCTGCGTGATCCCGGCGCGGATCGGAGCCCATGGAGGCGTTGTATAGGCCATTGAGGTCTGTCTTCGCGACGGCGTTGAGGAATTCGGTATATTGGTCGTTGGTTACCTCGTACTTGGCAATACGGAAGTGGTATGGAACCGAGCCGATTCCCGGAACGCTCTCCTCGTTCTGCGGATCGGCTGCGTTTCCAGCGTTGGTCACGGTCACCCACGCGAAACTGACCTGTGCGTTTGCGGGATTCGCTACACCGAACAGAAAGGCTGCGGCAGCAATCACCGTGAACAGAGATGAGCTGTGCCTAAACATATCCTTTCTCCTTCAAGAGAATGAGCTCTGAGTCTATCGGTCCTCAACGGCCCATTGCATCTGAGCCCATCGACGCTCCGCAAGAAGAGAATAGTGCGGGCGTGGGAGATTCTTTGACGCTGTGGCCGGTTCCGGACCCGAAACGGCGGTGACCGCGCAAAATTCCGTCGACTCGGCGTGACGTGCTTCCACGGTCGTTCGGCTGGGCATCAGCGCGTCCGACTGATCAAGGAACATGTTTCGGTACAGTGGGTGGGGTGAGCGTTGGCGTATTATGTTCGTCGAGTCGCTTTGTATTCGCTCAATTTGTAGTACAGCTTTCGGGCGCTCATTCCCAGTTCTGCTGCCGCGGCCGCTCGATTGCCGCCGTTGCGTTCCAATGCCGCGGTAATGGACTCATATTCGATCTCTTGCATCGTTCGCGGTGGTTGATGCTGATTGACGCCTTCGGTCTGTTCCGGCTCGGTAGGCGACACCGTGTCGGTTCTCTCTTCTCGTCGCTCAAACCTCGTTCGCCAGGCGCGATGAAGCGCTTGTTCAATATCGCCGAGCGATGCGGGCTTCGTTAGGAACTCCACGACGCCAAGCCGGATGGCCCGCTGTGCTGCCTCAAGTGTTCCAAACCCTGTGAGAATTAGTGCTGCAGTTTCGGGCCAGCGTTCGCGCACGATTTCAAAGCAGCGTAGTCCGTCCATGCACGGGAGGTTGAGATCGAGCATGATAACGTCGTGGGGATTCTGTTCCATTTGCTCGATGGCTTCTTCCGCTGTCCGCGCTGCCGTGGCGCGGAATCCGCACTCTTCAACACTCGACATCAGCACATCGCGCAGTCGCGGTTCGTCCTCGACGACGAGCACCGTGGTTTCTTCGGCTGGCTTGGTGAATTTGGTCATCCCTGCGCCGCCTCATAGTTAAATACCGGGAGTTCGACAGCGAAGCGACTTCCTTGGTTCGGCCCATCGCTGTAGGCAGTAATTCGACCACCGTGCGATTCGACAATCGCGTGGGTGATCGACAAGCCAAGCCCAAGCCCGCGCTTCGTCGTCGACGTGCGTTGCGTGAAGAATGGGTCGAACACATGCTCTTGGGTTTCGGATGTCATGCCGTGTCCGTTGTCCGAGACGACCAGCTCAATCGTCCCGTTGTGGCGTATGCCTTCGAGGCGAACCTCACCTACCGGCGGCTCGACGGCTTCTAGGGCGTTGATGGCAAGATTGAGCACGACTTGTCTAAGTTCCGTTTCGTTCCCCAGCACGTCCGAGCCGGGTGCAATGTCAACGGAAACGTTGCGATCGCGGTATTGCGTTAGCGATCGGAGCATTGTGGCCACGTCGTCGACGATTTGATCGAGAGCCACACGCTCCCGTTCGGCGCCTCCGCCGGCGGACAAGGACAGCAGTTTTTCGATGATTCCCTTACAGCGAAAAGATTCGTCTCGGATGATTCGAAGGGCCTGCTCGGTATCTCTATGTTCCGAAGCGTCCACGAGCTTTCGAACTCGGCGAAGGGTGAGTTCGGCATGTCCCGAGATGATGTTCAGGGGGTTATTGATTTCGTGCGCGACCCCAGCCGCAAGGAACCCTACGCTGGCCAGTCGCTCTGAACGAACGAGTTCACGACTCTTTTCTCGAACGCGGAGCTCCAAGTCGCGGTACAGGTCGTCAAGTTCGGCGGCCATCTGGTTGAAGTCACGGGCAAGCTCGCCGAATTCATCATCATGACCCCTTCCTTCGGGTAGCCGTTTATCGAAGCGACCGGATGCGAGCGTTCTAACGCCGTCACGCAGGCGGCGGACGGGCACCACGACGCTGCGGTATTGAGCGATGTTCACCAGCACAGTCGCACCCATTGTCGTCGCCGAAATGAGAATAAGGACGACCAATGTGACTTGAAGTATTCTGTTTGATTCGTGCTGTGCGGATGCGATGGCTTCGTCCATTTCGGTCGCAAGGTCGCGGAGGTGAGACTGGGCGCTAGTGAGACTGGCGAGGACGCCCGTCGCCCCGGCCGCTTCGGTGTGTGTGTCGAAAAAGGACACCATGTCGGCCAGGTCGGCTTCGAGCGCCCGAAGATATCCGCCTTCCTCTTCTTCGTGCGGCTCCACATCGCGGTACTGTTGGGTTTGGAAACCGAGCAGGCTTTGCATCTGACGGACGGCAGCGTCTAGCTCCGCGTCCGCGGATTGTGGATCACCCCCTACATCAATGACGCTACGTAGGGCCGCGAGGTGCTCGTCGAGCTTCAAAATCATGCGCAGTTCGAGGTACTCATCGCGCGCGATCCTAACGGATTTTTGGGTAGCCAGAAGGCTCCATGCCGAGGACGTGGCGAGGATGACGAGCATCGTCGACAAGCCCAGACTCTGCAAGGTCATTCGTTTGGCAAGGGTCACGCGGCCTCTCCACTGGTGGATTGCGCCCGTATCATAACGTCATTGCGCCTTGCACATGAACCTACTGCAATTCTTGCAGAAACTTGGGACACTGTCGATATTCGGGATAGAATACGCCGAAGTAGTCGCAGGCATGCCATTCGTGTCGGGTTATACACGACCGTGTTTTCCGGGGGGGAAGCGGGGGCGCACAATAGACGGAACGAGGACATTTGCGAACGATCGCCGTACACGCGATCGTCGTGTCCGTTCCTCGACCCGGAGCGTGTCAGTCCGAGCACGCAACCGATTACTTCTAAGCGGGCCGCCGAAGTGCGTCGGCAGTCTGGATTTGGAGTATAATGTCTTTGCCCGCACGGAGGCGGCAAACTTCCTAAGGCCTTGACGAATTTGCGGCCGGATGTGATTCGTCGAACAGGCGGCCAGATTCTTTGAATCAATTTCATTGATAACCCCAGCGAGCGGCATACCCGATGCACATATTACATACGTCCATACCTGTTCGAGACCCGAAGCTGGTGGCGAAAGCATTGGCCGAACTCGTCGATAATGCCATCTACGATTTTCTGCACGCGGGGTGCTACTTCGTGATGCTGGGCGCGCCGGGAGCGTTGATCGAGCTGTACCGCAAAGAAATCGAGCTCTCACCCGGTGAACAGGGGGAACCGTGTCAGCTAATGGATCGCGACACACCCAGGGCGCTCTCTGGGTCACACACGGCCATACGCGTGTCCTGCGACGCCGCTCGCGTGTTCGAAGTCGCGGCGAATTATGGCTGGCGCGCGGAGGTTCACCGCCGGCGGGTTTTTCGCGTCATCGAGTTTTGGATCGAAAACGAATACCTTCTCGAAGTGTTTCCGCCGGAGTTCGCTGCAGAGTACCTTGCTGCGTGCGAGCTCGTTACCGCCTCCGCGGCGCCGCATGGGGATCCGCTCAAGGCAACGGAGGTGTGTTGATGAACCGTGCGAACCGCGTCGATCGATTGCCCGAACTCTTACGGCGCCGTCGACCCGTACCGAGGCGGCAGGATCTGGGCCGAGCCGGCGAAAGCGCTGCATCCGCAGCGCAACTAGGTCCGGCCTGCCAAGCTGAACGTCAAAAAACTGCGTTAGAACCCAATCACGACGCGCTGGGGGACCGCTCGTAATGCACCGTATGCGCAAAGATCTGGCGCTTACGTCGCTGCCGATACTCGGATCGCGCTCTGCCGAGGCGGTGGATCTGGTAGAAGGAGTCCTCGACAGCAAGCCGATGCACGCACTGCGGTTTGTGCTTGAGCGCCAACACTTACAAGTCGATCCGCAACCGATTGTGCGCAAGGATCTCTCCGGCTACCTGGTCCGTCTGATGTTCCCGGTGACGGGCGGACCTGTGGAGGACGGCGCGATCGTGTCGGTTGTGTGCCTTTATGATCGCCGGACGGAGCGAACCCTATACGCGCATCCGATGCACGCCGGCCCCGGTGTGAATCCCCTCGTTCGATATCCTGACGGACCGATGGCCTCACCACAGTCGCAAGCGGACGATGATGGCGAACGAGCGAGTCGGCGCATCATCGAACACAAGCAAGCGATTTGGGATCGTTTCCATCAGGATGTTTCTGACGTCGGGGTCGACGAAGCGAGTCGGCGATGGCGAGAACGATACTACTGGTCACTGCAGCGTCTTTACTTCTGTGCCGGGTGTACTGAGTGTACGTGGGGGAGTCCATTCTTCGACGGTCCGGATCCGTACCTTCCACGCGCGGCGGCTGTCGCGATGCCGTTTGAGTCCACCGCGCCATTGGATAACCCGAACAAAGCCGTGGTAGCCGAGGTGCTCGCCAGCGATGAGTGGGGCGTCGAGGTCGCGTATGCTCGACGTGGAGGATTCGCTGTGAGCGAACGCCCCCGTCTGGTATCTCGCTTGGACGATGAGTTCGTTCAGGTAGTATTTCCGACCGATGCCCTGTTGATACAGGCCGGATCGCTTGTTGGCGTTTCGTTCACCTATCACGTCCCTTCGCGAAGCGTGGCCATTTCGCATTGCCTCGCCGCCGGTCCCGAATCGGAAATCCAGTTTCTTAAAGGTGGCGTGGCGTTCGGCTTGCCACTGCCGCAACCTGGCGCGGCCGGTGATGTGGCCAAGTCTGCGTATCGCTCGTGGCGACGAAGCGCGTGGTCGCGGTTTTGGTTGGACGAACTGGAACGCGGGCTGGCTGTTGCGAGCGACAATTGGATCGGCGCTTTCTGGAACGCGATGGCTTCGCTGTTCGATAGTCACGATCTTGCGACCAAGAAACGATCAGTGTCACGCAGGGGCACGACAGACGTAGCGATCGCTGGTCGTGCTGCCGTGGTACTCCCCGCTCAGGCGATCGACAATATCGCGGGGCGATGTTTTGCAGGACATGCGGCCCATCGAGAACCGAGTGAACTTCGAGCGCTCGGTTTGTCGACACTCATGGTCAACCTAGGGCGCAAATGCAATCAGGCGTGCCAGCATTGCCACGTCGATGCCGGACCCAATAGAACCGAAGAAATGACGCGCGAGACTGTCGACTTCGTACTCTCTGCGCTGACCCGGCTCGATATTGCGACGCTCGACATCACCGGCGGCGCTCCCGAAATGAATCCTCATTTTCGGTACTTGGCCCGTTCGGCCACGAAGCTCGGTTGCCACGTCGTCGACCGGTGCAATTTGACGATCTTATTTGAACCAGGTTATGAAGACCTGCCCGTATTTCTAGCGGAACACGGCATTGAGGTTTGCGCTTCACTTCCGTCCGTCGACGAGGGCACTGCTGATGGTCAACGGGGGACCGGTAGTTTCGCCAAGAGCATTGCGGGAATACGTAAGCTGAACGAGTTGGGATATGGGAAACGGAATACGGGACTCACACTGAATCTGGTATGGAACCCGGCCGAGACCGAACTCGGAGCTTCGCAAGATGACTTGGAAGCTGAGTACAAGAAGGCGTTGTCCGATCGCTATGGGATCGTGTTCGACCGGCTTTTTGCGATGAACAATATGCCAATCAACCGGTTCGAGAAGTATCTGAAGCGCAACGGGCGGTTGTCGGCGTATATGACTGAGCTCGTGCGTGCATTCAATCCCGCCACTACGCACAACATGATGTGTCGACGCACGATTTCAGTGGGATACGACGGAAGTTTGTACGATTGCGATTTCAATCAAATGATGGATGTCCCCCTCCGTGAAGGTCACCCAAAGCATATCCGCGATCTCCACGGCGACGCGATTCGGTCTCGTTTGATCAACACGGCTGCCCACTGCTTCGGATGTACGGCTGGTGCGGGCTCTTCATGTAACGGCGCCCTCGCCGACACGTCCTCCCTGGCGCGCGGCGTGGCCGCTGGAAACGGACGACTGATCAAGCTGTCGCTCAGCGAGATTCGATCATGAGCGCTGATCGCACCGTAGTGTTTCTCACCGGTGCCACCGGATTCCTGGGCCACTACGTCCTCGCTGATTTGCTAGCCAATCCCAACGTCTGCTGTCGCGTCCTGCTCCGTCCCCCCATACAGGATAGCACCACGCGTCTACGCAAACTACTTGGAGAACTCGGGTTGAATCTCTCGGCGCTGATCGCGGACGGACGGGTCGTGGTTGTGGAAGGGGCACTTCCGGAATCACTCGGCGTGGACGACATACGCGGTGCCGACTTGGTCTTGCACGCCGCGGGCAATACGGTGTTTCATACCAACGGGTCAAGTGAACCGGCAAGGACAAATGTCAACGGCACGCGCGAACTGCTTTCGCTGGCGGCGGAAGCGGGTGTTGGCCGATTCGTCTACGTTAGCACAGCGTATGTATGCGGTGCCATGGCGGGGCATCTTCCGGAGGCATTCTACCCAACAGTTCCGCCCGTACGAAACGACTACGAGCGATCCAAATGGGAAGCCGAGACGCTCGTGTGGGATTGGGCGAAACAATTCGGCGTCGCCACGATCTGTCGACCGTCAATCCTTTTTGGTGACGGCGAGTCCGGCCGAGCCAGTGCTATGCAGGGGTTGTACGTCGTGGCCAGAGCGACTGAGATTCTCGCGCGGGCTATGGACAGTAGCGAGTCAGCAGACCGCCGTCAGATACCCCTTCGGATTCTTGGCCGTGCGGACGCTACGTGTAATGTGATCCCCGTCAACTGGGCCGCGGAACACATAGTGAGACTGGCGCTGCATTCGTCGGGCGCGTCGTCCGTGCATCACATTACAAACTCTGATCCGCCGACGCATCAAGAGGTGAAGGGTTGGCTGGAGGAATACTTCGATATCGGTGGCGGACGGTTCAGTGATGCGAGTTGGCCACTCCAAGACGCGAACCACTACGAAGACCTGTTTTATTCGCTGGGCAACGTTTGTCTTGATTACTTTCGAAATGGTCTGACGTTCGACTCGGAGTGTACAACAGGCTTGCCGGCAGGAATGCGCTTGATCGACGGCGCGTCTTTTGCCCGGTGTTTGAAGTACGCGCAGGAGACCAACTGGGGTCGGGCGTCTGGCGAGAGGACCGACTTCCGGTCACGTCGTGGCGGATTCGACCCCGCGTGGTACTTCGAGGAGTTTCTACCTGACGCCGTCCCCCGTTCCGCAGTCGCAAAGGTCGAAGACCTGACCGCCGTTGTACAGTATACGATCAAAGGAGCTCCTGGCGGAAGTTGGGTAAGTCGATTCCGCAACGGTCAACTGGAGGAGACGCACGCCGTACCGTGCAACCTGCAAGCCGAGTTTGAGTATCTCTTATCGTACGAGGACCTTGTGGACGTTGTGGCTTGCTGCAGACCGCTGCAGGACGTGTTCTTCCACGGCAGCGCCGAAATGACCGGCGATGTGGAGCGGGCTTTGAAAATGGTTCCGATCATTGGTGAATTCATCAAGGAATTTCCGGTGGTCGGCGAAAAGGACTCGGCTTTGGCATGTTGAGCGCGGCGGCAGCAATCGAAGAGGGCGTTCGCATACCCAGTTGCGGGCGGGCGCTTGAAGGTACATTGACGTACGCTTTGGGTGAGGTGAGGGCCTGCGCGCTAATGGCCGGACCACATCCATTCCTCGGCGGCGATATGCAGAACAATATCGTCCGTGCCATGGCGGACGCACTGGCGAGGCGCGGCGTCGTGGCGCTGACATTCAACTATGGCGGCGTCGGCGACAGTGAAGGCGGTCCGGAAGATTGGCCGGAAGCCATGTCGGCATTTTGGCGAGACGGCACACTTCCGGCGGAGCAGGACTGGTGCGAAGATACGAAATCGGCCATAGCGTGGCTTCGGAATTCGTGCGACGCGCCACTGCTTCTGATCGGATATAGTTTCGGTTGTTGGACTGTTGCCCACCATCTTCAGGAGTCGTATGCCCAAGCGATCGTGTTGATTTCCCCCAATCCTAAGCGGCACACGTTCGATGCGTTGTCCGACGCTCCGGTTCCGCTACTCGTAGTACACAGTGACAATGACTTTACCTGCAGTGTATCCGAGGCAACCGCTTGGGTTGACGCGCTTCGCGAACCCAAGACGCGAATCCAATTGTCGGCCGGCGACCACTTTTTTCGCGGGCATGAAGAAGAAGTGACGCAAGCGGTGCTGGGCTTCTTGGACGACCGGGATATCCTGCGAGATGAGTAGTACGGCGATGGTAGAGAGTGTTCCTGATATTGACGCCCGACTCCGCAAGGTTCTTGCGATCCATTTTGATCCGGGGTGCGGCACTCCCTATTGGCTGGATCGTGTCAAGGAAATCGGATTCGATCCGCGCGTTGACGTAGATTGTCTGGCTGATCTTGCGCGGATGCCGACCATGGAACCAAGTGATATTGCGTCTCGCGTTATCGATCACTTTCTTCCACGCTCGATGCGCCGTCGCAAGCGCGAGTTGATTGTTGCTCAAACCGGAGGCACGCTGGGACGTCCGGCGTGGACGGCATATTCGAATCACGAGTTTCGCGAGGCGTTCGTCGATCCGTTCGTGGCCGCCGGCAGACACGTCGCTTTTCCGACAGGGGGCACGTGGTTGTATGTCGGGCCGTCTGGCCCACACATCATCGGTCGCGCCGCGGAGGCGATTGCCCGCGCGACCGGGTCGGCGAATCCGTTCAGCGTGGACTTCGATCCCCGATGGGCGAAGAAACTCGCGGCCGGCAGCTTCGCTTCCAAGCGATACCTTCAGCACGTCGTCGATCAAGCCCTCGCGATCGTAGCTTGTCAGGCGATTACGATTCTTTTTTCAACACCCGTTGTGGTTCGTGCGCTGGCCGATTCGATGCATCGCGAACAACGCGATCGCATTCGCGGCGTCCATTATGGTGGGATGGCCATCGCCGCGAACGAACTGCGGGCATTGCAAACAGAAGCGTTTCCAAACGCCGTCCACTTGTCCGGATATGGCAACACACTCTTTGGTTGCGGCCTGGAATTGAGTGGCGCGGTGGACCGAGAGTTAGTGTATTACCCCCATGGAGACCGCATACTCTACGGTATTGTTGCCGAAGAGGGCGAAGAAACGGGGCGGCCTTGCTATGACCGGGCGGGTGCCGAAGGTCGCCTGGTTTTTTCCAGATTGGATGAGACGGTCTTACTCATTAACGTTTGTGAACGAGATACCGGCCGGCTATGTGAGCCGCCGTCGGGTGCGCCCACCGCGTTTAGGCTCTTGGGCGTGGAAGCGCCGCGTCCGCGTGCCGCATTGCATAATGTCGCTGGCGCTGCGCTCTATTAGTTAGGGGACTTGTTGTGACACATTGTTCTTGTGCGTGGACACTGCGATCGTGGCCACTGGGATTGCTCGTGGGTGCATTGCTCATGGGCGGATGTGCGCCCAAGCAATTCGGTCCGGCGATTGCATACCATGCGGAGAGGACGGGTGTGACTGATGCGACCGCCCGTCACACTACGGTCTCTTCCTACTATCGGTTCAATGCTGTGCTGCTTAGCGATCTCGACGATGCTATCGAGCAACCCGACAAACGCGTTCAGCGTCAGATGGCCATGGCGGTGCTGCGGGGTGCAAGCGCGCTGAGTCAATCGGCTGCCGCGAATGAAATCGCGCGAATGTCCGTGAAGTCGCGAATCGCTCTCGCAGCGGTCGCCGGCGTCGACGCTTCTGTGGCTACACTGCAAGCTCAGTTCGCGGCGATGGCCAGTGTGGCGCTGGAGTTGGATCTACAGTATGTGGGGCAGTCTGCCACGCTTACGAGCGCAGCGCGCCGAGGACACGTGGCCGATATCGATCTTCTGGCTACGCCGGAGTTGGTGGAACGGCTTCATGCCATTCGTAGCGGTATTGAAGATCTGCCCGATGATCGAGGGCGAGCGCAGCGCCGTTTCCTACTTGCGCTGGCGGCATCCTGGACCACCAAAGGAATCGAGCGAGAAGAAGCTAAGCTATCTGAGAAGAGTGTGGCCAAAGCACAAAAGCTCTTCCATCGCGTGGCTGTATGGCGACCGGCCAAGACCATGGAGCGCACGCTTATCGAAAGGTATGCTCCGATCATTGGGATGGAATGGCCCACCAATCGCACATACGATGCGGGGAGCGACAGAATTGGCGGCGTTCGACTCGCGCGCGACGGAAAGAAGATTGAGGTGCACATCGATTCGGCGAAGCCCACGCTCTACACGTACACGACAGTGGCCAAGATTGGCGGGGAGCGGCTGCAGCAACTCAATTACGTATGGTGGTTTTCGGAGCGACCGGCGATGGCGGACAAGGATCCGGTCGCGGGCCACATCGATGGCGCTATGATTCGCATTACGCTGGACGATAACGACGATCCACTGTTCGTCGAGTCATCCCTGAACTGCGGATGCGGTTACGTAATCTTTGTGTCCGACGCGGTGGAGTTGGCTGCCCGTCGAGCCTGGGGTCCTAGGTTGCCCGACAAACGTTTCGCCGTCGAGAAGCACGCCGTCGGGAAACGCGATATGGTCGTGATTGATACGTTCGACGCGGACGCCTCTCCTGCTCATCCACTCGTGCTAGCCGCCGCCGGTTATCACGAGGTTTGCCAAGTCAGGTTTCAGACACCGGAGTCGTACAATATGCTGGACATGGTCGAAGATGTTTCGTACGACCTCGTGCATTACGACATGCTCGATCGCCTTCCGCTAGGTGACGGCATGGGCAGCATGTTCGGTCCGGACGGACTGGTCCACAACGCCGGGCGGCGCGAGGGATTCTTGCTGGCCCCTACGGGAATGCTCAGTGCGGGTCAGCCGCGCAAACGGGGCACGCAGCGGATCCGTTGGGATGACTATGTGCACGACGATCCGCACTTGCTCGAAGACACACTCCGCATTCCGCGACTCGACTGAACGGGTGCCTGGAAGGGTTGGTTCGAACCGAGCCGCGACTGTAAGGGAGCGGTTGTTGCAACTGAAACCGGACCGCTTCCTTACGGGCGCGGCTCTGAACGAGACTTCCAAAACACGTACTGAGTAAGCCGGATGTCCACGCAGACGATCATACTCTTCGCCGGCTGGGGCGCCATTTGCAATGTGTGGCTGGGTCTGATCATTGCTCAGCGGAGGGCGCGGCGCGATGGGCTGTTACTCGAAGTTGCTGAGGAGGGACCACTCCCGTCACCGCCCCACGACCGACCGAGTGTTTGTGTTGTGATTGCCGCACGAAATGAGTCGGCGGGGCTTGTCGACTGTGTACGCCATGTCTTGGAACAGGACTATCCGAATTTGTCGGTCCGTGTCATTGACGATCGTAGTGAAGATGATACGTATGAAGTCGCTAAGCAGATCGCGCAGACTGACTGCCGCGTTAATGTGCAGCGAGTTGAGACGCTGCCAGCCGGATGGATGGGCAAGTCTCATGCCTTGTGGCAGGGCACGCGTAGTGCGGACGCCGAATGGTTCCTCTTCATTGATGTTGACTGCACACTCAAGGCGAATGCGATCGCGTGCGCGGTGGAGGAGGCGTGCGATCGTGGTGCAGACTTCCTGACACTCTGGCCTCAGCAGGCGGCCGGCGGTTTCTGGGAACACGCCACCATTCCTCTGTGCGGTGGGATCATCGCTCTTTGGTTCGGCTCCCCGCGTGTGAACGACCCGAATAGTGCAATCGCGTTCGCCAACGGGCAGTTCATATTGTTCCGGCGCACGGCCTATGATCACATTGGCGGGCACAAAGCCGTACGGTCAGCAATCATCGAAGACGTGCCGCTCGCTGAACATGCGAAGAAGTCGGGTCTAACATGTTGGGTCGCGTCGGGTCGCGAGCTCGTCTCAGTGCGCATGTACTCGAATTATGACGCCATTGTCAGAGGATGGTCAAGAATCTACGTCGGTGCGTTGCGGAGCAGCACGAAGATTGCCCTAAGTGTGGTGTGGCTTGTGCTAGGTTCGCTGCTTCCCTATGTAGTCGCGATCGGTCTGGCGACGTCGCTCTATTCTGCGTGGACAACTGGCTCCAAGATTGACATTGACATGCTCTATTTTGCGGGTCTCTGCGTAAGCCATCTTGTTGTAATGATGGTGGCCAGTTACCGGTTTTGGGGCATGGGGGGATGTCGACGCCTTGATTTGCTGTGGTATCCCCTATCCGTGTGCGTCGTGATGCGAATCCTGATTCAGTCGTGGTGGTGGCTGACGATAAGTCGCCGCATCCCCTGGCGCGACACGCACTACGCCATTGACGGCCGGGGTCGAATCGTTGGCTGACGTCGCGCCAGATCGTTCGACCACAAAGCCTCCGCGCAGAGGTCTTGGCAAGTCAGCGATCTGGAGCGCTTGGCTCGTCGCGGCTGTCCTCAGTGGCATGGGGTTCAAGCATTACCGGATCGACAATGATCTGGGGAGTTGGATTCCAGGGCTGGGCGCCATCGGCGTTGTGGAGTCATACGCAATTGTTGGATACGAGCGAAGCGCATTCACCGAAAGTGAGATCGTTTCGTCTCTTGCTGAGTTGCCCTCGGTGGGTTTCTGTCTCAACGCGAGGTCTGTGGAGCAATTTGGGCGTGCGCGCGGGCTTACCCTCGAGAGTTTCGTCGTCAGTGAAGATGGTATGTACGCGGGCATCTTCGTGTTTAGGCGGAGGGGTTTTGACGATGACGTATTTGTCCGGCAAATCCGCGGCGCGTTGGGTGAATATGAAACGGGTATGCGTCGTTTCGCATTGGCCGGCCCGGCGGTCTTTCACGTGTCGCTCAATGAATGCAGTCAGCAACGACTCCCCATCATCATATTGCTCATTAACGTCATGGGTGGTGTTTGGCTGTGGTGGATCATTGGGAGTTGCAGATCGGCGATGACGGGTGTGCTCGCAATCTTGCTGAGCCAGTGCGTCCTGTTGGGCCTCCTTTCCTGGCAGCATATTCCGGTGGACATGTCTCTTTCCATGGTGCCGCCGCTTGTTATGGCCTTGGGGTATTCGTATGCTGCCCATCGTGCGCTAAGGCGCGAGGTGGCGGGTACGCTGTTGCTGTGCTGCGGCACTACGGCGGCGGGAATTGCGAGTGTGGGTATTAGCGACTTGGCGCCGCTCCGAATGTTCGCCCTGTGCGGCGCGCTCGGTATGGCGTTGGTTTGGCTCGCCGTTGTTACTCTGCTGCCGGCTCCGAAGGAGGTCGGTCGGTCGCATCGTGCGCGCAAGCGTTGGCTCGAGCCACTCCTGCGGGGCAATCTCGCGATCGTCGCACGACACCGCAAGACAGTTGTCTGGTCGGCGGTTGCTGTTACGTTCGGGTCCGTTGCGGCTATGCCGCACTTGAAATATGAGACGAATCCGCTCTCGTACTTTCCGTCCGATTCCCGAATGACCCACGACTCTTCCACAATCGAGGAACGACTGACCGGGACATTACCTTTCCAGGTTACGGTGACTGGATCGGCCGACCCGACGGCATTGCTGTTGAGGACGACTGGCGTGAGGAAGGTCGTGAACGTATCGGACGTCGTTCCGGGAAACCAGTCTACCTACTGGGGACTCGCTCGCAGCCATGCGATTCCGGGTCTCGTGGCGGCACAGGAGGAGTGGCAAGCCTGGGCTGACGCCCATCATGTCCAATTGCAATGGCGTGGCGTCGCTGCACAGATCAATGCGACCGCAACAATCCTTCGGCGCGTCGCAATAGTTACGCTGCCGGTGATGGGTTTGATCGCTGCGCTTTTGATTGGGGGTTTGACACATAGCTTCAAGATGGCCATGGTCGCGGCTTGGGTGAACCTGCTCCCCATCTGCGGACTGGTCCTGATCGCCGCTATTACGGAGCTTCCGATCGGATTGCCATCGCTCATGATTGGTGCGATCGCCGTCGGCATGGCCATCGACGATACGATCCACTTGGTCTGCGCCTTTCGACGCGCGACCGAAACCGCACGCGGCCTCATTCGTTGTTGGCGCCCGTGCGTTGGGAGTACGTTCGTGGCTGCCTCGTGTATGGGTCTGTTTTCGATCAGCCCGTTCCTTCCGACCCGACAGTTCGGCGTCGTGCTGGCTGCGACGGCCGTTTTCGCTCTAGCCGTTGACATGCTTCTCCTTCCCATTCTCTACACACTTAGCAGCACGCGGCCAAGCCGGTCCAAACTCGAATCCGCGTAGGTGCTTTCCAGCATGAATGGGCTTCCTTCGTCGTCCGTTGCGACCACGGGCGGCGTGGGCATGGCAGCCCTTTCTGGTGCGCTTTTGGGGAGGTCGCGGTCGGGCGATGGCTGTGTATACTCACGCCTATGATTGCCCAGCTACACAGCGTGGCCTTCAACGGCATCGAAGCCGTTCCAATCGAAGTGGAAGTGGACGTCGCTGCGCGCGGATTCGCCGGCGCCACGGTTGTTGGTATGCCGGATGCTGCGGTCAAGGAGAGCATCGAGCGTGTTCGCAGCGCGATGCAAAACTCCGGCTATGAATTTCCTCGACACAAGACTGTCATCAATCTGGCGCCGGCGGACCTTCGGAAAGAGGGGCCGATTTTTGATCTGCCTATCGCGCTGGGGATCAGCTTCGCGAACGGCAACGTAGTCAGCGACGATACCAATGGCTACCTCGTCGCGGGTGAGTTGGCCCTTGACGGTCGCGTGCGACCGGTTCGAGGTGCGCTCTCCGCCGCAATCCTTGCCAAGGATCGTGGTATGCGTGGGATCATCCTTCCGGTCGAGAACGCGCCCGAAGCCGCCGTCGTTGAGGGTCTCGATGTTATCCCGGTCAGTTGCCTGACCGAGGCCACGGGTTTTCTCGCGGGCCAGCTTCCGCTCGAGCCCGCGACCGTAGATCTGGAGGCCGTGTTCGCATCGTCGTCTATTTACGATTGCGACTTCTCCGATGTTCGTGGCCAAGAGCACGTGAAGCGTGCCCTCACGATCGCTGCGGCTGGGAAGCATAACGTTTTGCTGATCGGTCCGCCGGGTTCGGGGAAAACAATGCTGGCCAAGCGGTTTCCGACCATTCTTCCACCGTTGACGCTCGAAGAATCTTTGGAGACGACGCGGATTCATTCGGTCGCGGGTGAACTTCGTCCGCGCGTGGCGTTGCTTGCCACGCGGCCGGTGCGCTCACCGCACCACTCAGCCAGCACGCCCGCGCTCGTGGGTGGGGGCTCGGTGCCCAAGGCTGGCGAGGTTTCGTTGGCGCATCATGGCGTGCTCTTTCTTGACGAGTTTCCGGAGTTCTCGCGCACCGCGCTTGAAGCCTTGCGGCAACCGCTAGAGGATGGAGAGATCACGATCGCCCGCGCGCATACCACGACCACGTATCCAGCTTCGGTCTTGATGTTGGCTGCGATGAACCCGTGTCCCTGTGGTTATTTTGGAGACGCCCGGAAACCCTGCAAGTGTTCGCCGCCGCAGATCGACAAGTATTTGGCACGAATAAGCGGGCCGTTGGTTGACCGAATCGACATTCATGTCGAAGTACCGGCCGTGCCGTTTTCCGAGCTGCGCAGCAAACGTGACGGCACCTCGTCAGCCGCCATGCGCGATCACGTCTTGGCGGCTACGAGTCGTCAGAAGAAACGGTTTGTTGAGGACACGACGAACGCCAATGGCCGCATGAGCAGCAAGAGCGTCCGCCGCTTCTGCGGTCTTGACGACGCTTGCGAAACGATCCTGCGCCAGGCGCTAACCGAACTCGGACTCTCCGCCCGTGCCCATGACAAGATTCTCCGCGTGAGCCGAACGATCGCCGACCTCGCCGAGCGGGAGGACATTAGCGCGGACGATGTGCTGGAGGCGGTTCACTACCGTCGGCTTGATCGGCAACTGTAGCGCTCACGCGTTCGTCGCAGGCATCTCCATCGCAGCAATCCCGTGTTGTTACCTTGGAAGTTGCGTGGCGAAGCGGTCAGAGTGCCGAGCCAAGTCCGACCGATCATTGTGCTGATGGGGCGGCCTTAGCTCTCGGCTCAGGACTTCCAGAGCATCCTGATGGGCCAAGATGCTTAGCCACGATCTGATACAGAATATGCAACAGGAAAGGACCGCTGATTACGATGACGTTTTTCGCCCCCTGATCTACCCTAAACGTAGGTGGTGGCGGGACCGACCAATCCAGGGTTACAGCTGTTTCGCCATCGACAGCAAGTCGTGAGCCCTCGTGAACAATTGGGTTGCGACAGTACTTCCAGAGTACGAGTTCAATTGGGATTAGGTCCTTCTTCGTTTCCGCGAGATGAACGTGCAGTGCCTGGATCCATCTCTCAATATCGTATTCAAATCCTTCCAGATCAGGTGGATTTATCTTCGGGCTGTGCCCGCATTTCGTGGCGTCAGGGAAGGATACGTTGGCGCCCCAGAATGGCTTGCGTTCTTCATGGAGGAATCGCTGGAACCGCTTGCCGTTTCCAAGTTCCGGATACCGTTTTTGAGCGAGAGGTTCAATTGCACTTAGGCACATGAAGAATGCGCCGTAGTAGTCTCTTGCTCTAAGCAGGTGCGTTATCGACGCAAGCATCCATCGCAATTCTTCGTTCATGTCGCGAGGCTCTTCGCGCTCGATCGATCTGTCGTCGCGAGACGGACTCCCAGCGCCAATTCCGGAGTCGTTTGCGGCACGGAGTATCGTCTTGTGCACTCAACCCGCCGTGCGTAGCTGCTCTTTCTTCGTACTCAAATCCTCAAGCAACTGGTCGAATGAGTCCGCAAATACCTTGACCCCGTCGGTGAGAAGTTTGTCGGTGACGGCGTTGATGTCGATGCCCAGTGAAGACAGACGGTCGAAGCATGCCTGATCGGCTGAGATGTTGTCGTCGATGGATATGGACGCATCGCCGCCGTTCATGACGGATTCGATCGTGGCTGGCGGAAGCGTGTTGACGGTGTCGGGCGCGATCAAGCCGTCGGTGTATTTCGTGGGTGAATACGCGGGGTTCTTCACGCTCGTGCTGGCCCAAAGCGGTCTTTGAACACGTGCTCCTTGAGTGGCGAGTTCGGCAAACGGTCCCGCCGTTGATGTGTCGAAACATTGTTTGAACCGTGCGTAGGCGAGTCGTGCGTTCGCGATGGCCGCCTGACCGGGTAGATCGCCTACGTCCGCGCCGGACTCTCGTTTGGCTTCGAGCAGTGCGTCGACGGCCGAGTCTACCCGAGAGATGAAGAACGATGCGACGGACGCTACGCGGGACACGTCTCTGCCATTACGAACGCACGTTTGAAGACCATTGACGTACGCGTCGATGACTCTTTGATACATGTCGAGTGAGAAGATGAGCGTGACGTTGACGTTGACGCCCTCGCCAATCAACGCTTCGATCGCGGGAATGCCTTCGTTGGTCGCGGGGACTTTGATCAACACGTTGCGGCGGTCGAGCGCCGCGAAGAGTCGTCGACCCTCGGCGACGGTGCCCTCGGTGTCGTAGGCCAATTGCGGATTGACTTCGAGGCTGACGAACCCGTCGACGCCGTCGGTTCGATCGTAGACCGGTTTGAGTTGGTCGGCCGCCTCGGCGATGTCGGCCAACACGAGGCCTTCGTAGATGCCGACCAGGTCGCGGTCTTCACCCAAGAGGCGATCGAACGGTTCGTCGTAATCAGCACTACCGGTGATCGCCTTCATGAAGATCGTGGGGTTCGACGTGACCCCGACAACCCCGAGCCCGATCAGACGCTTGAGCTCACCTTGGTCAAGCATGTTGCGCGACAGATTGTCGCACCAGACGGATTGTCCAAGATCGAAAAGTTTCTCGATAGCGTTGCTCACGTTCTGACTCCTACGTATTTCCGTGTCTTGTAAGAAATGCCACCGATTCCCGTGACTGTTCGGGGATTCCCTTCACGTGACTCGCCGAGGCACGTAAGACAATGCAAGCTCCAGCATTTCGCCCGACCACCGGCCATTTGTCGATTTACCCGTGTTCGACCGAATGACGCCTTTCGGACGCGACGGCATGGGACGGATTATGGCGTGTCGAACGCTTTGGTCAAACATGCGCCGAACGGATTCGGTTGAGGGCGTGTGAGTTGCTCGAGCGAAACGTCACCGGACCGGGTTGCGAGGTCGTGACACTGGCTGTGGGGTCTGTTCGAGGGGTGCATCGGGACGCGGGTCAGCGAGCGAGGCGATGAGCGCGTCGGCCGGTGCGAGCGTTGGTCTGCCGCGGACCGTACGGATTCGACGCGGATCGACGAGCACCGCATCCGTGGCCGCGAATTGCCAGAACGCCACGGCGTAACGTTGGCCGACGAGTCCGACGAAACATGCGCATGCCGCGATGATCGGATCGGTGAGGCTTGGCACGCGAACGGGTATCAATATCTGAATTACCTCAATCGCACACGACAAAGCCAAGCAGCGCATCAGTATCCCCTTGAGCCGCGGGGCGTCGTTTGGGTTGTGTTTGTAGGACCAAAGTTGGGCGGTCAGCCCTGCCAGCATTGCATAGGAAACGAACTTCTCCATCACGTCGTCCATCATGACGTCGAAGCGTGCGGCTTGGTAGGCGAAGAATGGGAGGAAGCCGTCGAACGCCATCGCTTGCGACAGTCTGCCCGACGGTCGCGCGAAGTCGAAGGGTAGCAACCCGGTGTAGACGATGTACATGACGGTCAACGTGCATGCATGTCGAACCCACGTTCGTGTCTGGTGGATGGACCATTCGGTACCGAACTTCTGTCGTCTTTGCGAATAGGTGGCGTGCGTCAACACGCCTGCGGACAGACCGGTGAAACGAAATAGGATGTCGGTCGTGTCGGAAACACGCGACACGATCAGGAATTGCAACACGCTCAGTCCGATCGCCAGCGCGACGCCGAAGAACCAGACCAGCCACACGGACGTGCGCGCGGCGAACCCGTAGTCGCCGCGTACCACGCCCATCAATAGCCAACTCAATACGAGAAACGACGCGCATTCGGCAGACCATCGCGACCACCGTTTCATCTCGCGGTACTTCATGTGACTCTGCAGCGCGTAGTCCTCCGCACCGATCTTGCCACGTGTCGCTTGCTCGGCGATGCTCATTCCGAATGGTGTCCAGACCGTAGTGCCGACGGATCGCTTGAGTTGGCCCACGTCGAAGGACAGTGAAAACGGAACGGCGGCCATGATCACCAACGCGATAATGTAAAGTCGTAGCAATGTGGCTTGCGGGCGGTTGTGGCATTCGGCGAGCGCGGTCCCGATGATCCGAGGAATCAGCAAGACGGCGACCCACGACAGCGATGCACCGATGGCCGTACCGATTACGTTGGCGGTAAGATCGATCATCGACGACACGCGGGTGGACGAATACGACTGCAACCACTCGATGGTGAGGCTTAGTGCAGCGCCGAACAGCACGGTCATCATCCACCGCACGGTCCGCCACGTCGCGCGCCGGCGCAACGTCCAATGGACGAGCATGCCGAAGGGAATGTATAGGAAGATGTTGGTGATCAGATCGGGCGCGGTGACGAACGATTGGGTTGAGACAAGGAACCCCGTGCTTCCGAAGCTGTTTCCGCCCTGCGCGAAGTCGAACGGAACCAATCCGGTCTGAAGGATTAACAGGGCGACCAGTGCGGTCATCATTTCAACGTAGTGGCGAACGAGGAATTGAAGGGCGGTCGTCTTGGATGTGCTGTGCGTCATCGGTGCCACCCCGGTACCGCCGGTGAATCGGGCCGGGGCGTGAACACTTCGGACCCACGCCGACGGGAGTGCAGCCAGCTCACGCTACCCTACTTGTTTTCGCGCTGACTATTCAATTGGCTTTCGAGCGTATGCTGGACTTCCGTTTTCGTTCCGTCGGCGGCCACTCCACGGTCCGACGGCGCCCGTGGGATCGCCAACTTGCCGGCATTGCGGAGGGCACGGGATTGTCGTCCACAATCAGATTGCGAATACAGTCGTGCAAATGCAGGGCGAACTCGGCGCGTGCCAGCGCCCGAGAGTCCGTTTTCCAATAGTCGATCGGTTCCTTCGACTCTTCGGCTTCTTCATTCGTCACCGTCGACGTCGCTTCGGATCGCAGTAGGGCGATCGGTTCGTTCGTTCGAACGTCGTACAGAACGCCGAGCAGTTCGCTGTCGTCAGCGGTGGGTCGGTTCATGGCGTAAATGAGGCCTAGTTGGGCCCCGAGCGCCCGAAACGAAGCGAGAATCTGTGCCGTCGAGACAGGACCGCCTCCAAGATCCCAGTTGGCGATCGGAAACAGCTCGCTGACCGCGAGTTGGTCGTCGAGCGCCGTGTTCCATTGCAAGAACTCATTTTTCGGATTGCGAATGAGCTTAGGGTGTTCAAGTAATTCGATGTCCTTGTCGTCGACGATGGCGACGCGAGCCACCGCGATGGACGCCGGGAACATCCCCGGATCGTGTGGACGCGACGCCAAACGATAGCCGCTGTTCGGCGGTGCGACAGGCCGGCTCACGAGATCGGACCATCGGACCTCCGCTTGAGGTGTCCAGGTCACTACTGGTTGCTTCGACGCGCAACCGGCTAAGCCAACCACGCTCGTCAAAGCTAGGAGCAGGCCCGGCGCGCACGCCAGTTGAAGATGGTTGGATTCGAGCTTCATCAAGTCAGTGTAGTAGCATCTCGCCTATGCGGACGGGTTTCAACCGCTGAATCCGATTCCGCGTCTCCCTGAGAATATCGGGTCACGACGCGGGATACTGGTCCAAAAAACCACGCATCGCGTCGCCGCAAAGATGGTCGGTACTATGAGTTATCGGGCATTGTCGATCGTGCCACAATTCCCCGGTCGCGAGAATTGGGTGCCGATAATTTACTGCGAGTCCGCGAATGACCGATTTACCGGTACTGCTTACGGGAAGGTATTCCATGCGCATCGAAGCCGTTGGCGCCGGTGGGGCGACCGTTGTCGCGCCGCCATTGCCGCAACAGTCCGCCGCCGCACGTCGTCCGAACCTGACGAGTGCGGAGTCGGCGCGCGCTCGATGGACCCAGCTTATCGGTCGGTCGATACTGGGCCTTCCCGCGTCCACTTGGCTTCTTGTCGACTTGGCGATTCTTGGCACCGGTGTCTACGTCGCCTATGGCGTGTTCCCGCCCCCGGCGCAGCTGACCACACCGCACATTGCTCTTTGGCAGGCGGCTGCGGTCTATGCGTTTTCCGTAATCTGTGCCAGCCTGGTCTTCGGTCTGTACGAACGGGAGACGATTGTCAGTCGTTCGCGGACACTGACGCGAATGTTCTTGACGACCGGTACAGCTGCGATACTCGCCTACGCCATCATCTACGTGGTCATGTATTCGACGGTGAGTCGGCGCGTGTCCGCGATCAATTTTTCCATCTTTTTCGTTGGCGGTGTGGGCATCAGGTTGGCTGCATGGTGGGTCGTGGACAAAGTCCACAGCGGCTTGCTCGTTGTTGGTCCCCGCGCTTTGTATGAGTCGTTTGAGCGGGCGCAGGCGGACGGTCTGTTGCACGAATATCGCCTCGTCGGATATGCCTCAACAGAAGGCGCGGCTGACGAATCCGGTCCGAGGGAATTCCATCTCGGATCCATCGCCGATCGCGTGCCTGAGTTGGGTCGCATGGGCGTGACCGATATCGTGGTTGGGGATGCCGCGTCACGCGGCGCAGAGGCTATGAGTTGGATCGCTCCGTCGCTACAGCGAGGTTGTCGCGTTACGAACGAAGCCATCTTCTACGAAAAAGCCACTGGCCAAATCTTGGTCGACGGGATTACGCCGAGTTGGTTTCTCTTCGCCGACCTGGAGGTTCACTGCGACGAACAAGCTACGCTCAAGCGTTTGTCGGACCTAGTGGTGGCCAGTATCGGATTGATCTTGACTGCGCCACTGTGGCCGATCATAGCGCTTATGATCAGGCTCGCGGATGGCGGGCCGGCGTTCTATTCGCAGGAGCGCGTGGGGCAGAACGGACGTCCGTTCCGGTTGTTCAAGTTTCGCACGATGCGCCTTGACGCGGAGTCTGGCAATAGTGTTTGGGCTACACCCAATGATCCTCGCGTGACGCGGGTGGGGCGATTCCTTCGGCGCACTCGTCTTGATGAGTTGCCGCAGCTGTACAATGTGCTCATCGGAAAGATGTCCGTCGTCGGACCGCGCCCGGAGCGCCCGGACATTGTCGACGAGTTGAATCGTTGCGTGCCGTTCTACGCAGAGCGTCACCTCGTCAAGCCCGGCATTACCGGTTGGGCGCAGATCAGTTTTCGATACGGAAGCACGATCGAAGATGCGAAGCGTAAACTTCAGTACGATCTCTACTACCTCAAACACACGTCTTTCGAACTGGACATGATGATCCTTTTCAGAACCGCCGGCACGTTCCTACGCGGGGCGTGCTAACGACCAATCGCCAACGGTATTTCCCGTAGACGTTCGCGTCGCCGAGCAATTCCAGAACGATTGCTCGACGCATGTGAAAAGGCGCCGCCCTCCTACACCGTCCTAGTGCCGTGTCCAGAATTGGCTGTCTTACGTTCTTTCCCCCCTGCGAAGGGGGGATCAAGGGGGCTTCGGTCTGGAAAAAACCTTCCCCGGCCCCACCTTATGAAGGGGGAGGAGCGAAGTATGGCCCGACGTTTTTGGAAACGGTATTAGCAGGGTGTTGAACGATGCAGGAATTCAAGCGCGTCACCGCGAATCCCCCGTGACAACGGGACTTGTCCCGGTCAAGAGGAGAAAACCGCTAATGGATCACCGGCTGGAAGCCGGTGCCACACTTTTTCAACAGGCCGTCAGGGTAGGGCCGGTATGCGTAGTTGACACCGACGTCATGTTCGGGGACAAATTCCTTCGTGTTGGTTCAGGGGCGGCGTGCTGTGCATGTGGTCGTCATTATGAGCCACTGCGCTTAGTGAATCGGGCCGGAGTCCGCGTCGCCATTCCCTCGACACAAATCGGAGAGAACGAATGAGCAATCTTTTTCGACGATTGGCCATGGCCGTCTTGGTCGTGGGTCCGGCGTTGGCATCGACAGGGTGTGCGACTACGCACACGTTGCTGGACGGTCGTGAGAAGTCCTTCGTGATCGTCGGCTATTCCACCTCGTTCGCGTGGCCCGACATGCTTCAGGATATGCTGGATGATCATGCGGGTGGTAAGCGCAAGTACTACGTGCTTAACGCCACGATCGGTGGCGCTGCGGTCGAGCGGTGGATCGGCGAACCGGATTCTGATACGTACAAGCGTACGATGATGCCGATGCTGCGTGACTATTGGGGTGACGATGCCCGCCTGCGTGGCGACGCGCCGCAGCCGAAGATCGCGCTGTGTCAGCAGTCGCTTCAGTTCACGCGCACGCAACGCGGACCGATTGCATCGGCCGACGACCGCAAGGGTATTGAGATTGGGGCGGACGCCCTCGAAAAACTCGCCGTCAGACTTCACGAGCACGGTATCGATCGCGTCTACTACGGCATGCACATTTACAAGCAGCCGATCGAGCCGGAAGTCGGTAACGAACGCTTGGCGCTTGATGTCTTGCTGAGTCGCGGTCACAATTTCATCTTCCAAGGGCCTGACGTCTGGACGCCGACGCGTAACGAACATCCGGGCGCGTTCACGCAGGACCGCGTCCACCCCAACGAGCGCGGTATGAAAATCATGGCTGAGGGATGGTATCGAACCGTAGCCGGCGCGGACGCGAGGGAAGATGTCGTGCAGAAGATGCACGCGCATAGTTATGACGTCGTGAACATGATGCACGCATACATGGAATCAAGACGGGTCGAGTAGTTTTGGAGTGCCAATTAGGCGGCACTTAGAGTTTCGGTTACGCCACACGCACCGGGTGGCCATCTCTTTAGAGGTGGGGGAGTCGAATCCGACGCCGATTCGACTCCCCCACGGCTGAAGCCATGGGCCACCCAACCATTGACAGAGCGCTGCACATGTCACGCTGATGTCGCTATACCGATTGGAGGTCGTCGATGCACACCGTGTTTCTCCCCGCTGTAGCCGAAGCCAATGGCGGACCGCTCGGCGCCGCGATGCAACAACTCAAGGCGTCCGGGCTTCCCGTCCCCGGAATGATGAATCTGACGGCGTTCAAGCCGGACCAAGCGAAGTTGTTGATGAGCTTTGTGCAAGCGGTGATGCGCGCCCCATCGCCGCTTTCGCCCGGTTTTCGCGAGTTGATTGCGGCGTTCGTCTCAAGAAGAAACGCCTGCGTCTTCTGAGACGGCACGCACGCCGCGGTCGCGGCTGAGTTACTCGGCGACAAAGATCTCGTGGCCGCTGTCCTTACGGACTTCGAGTCCGCAGCCATTCCAGAGAAGGACCGGGCGTTGTTGCGGCTCGTTGATCTGGCCAATAGCGATGCGTCCGCAGTCACGCAGGCGGACGTCGATCGGGCACGCCAGGCGGGTTGCTCCGACGAAGCCATCTTCGACGCGATCACCGTGTGTTCCCTTTTCCGTTTCTTCAATACATGGACGGACGCGATGGGCGTGCGCGATATGCCGGCGGCGATGTTCGAGCACTCGGGCAAGCGTTTAGCTTTTGGCGGTTATGGAGTTCTTGCTGACACCGACGATACGACACTAAGCTGAACATCCCCGACCTGACGATCAAGTGTGGCGCCAGCTTCCAGCCAGTTGTGAAGCAAGTGTGGCACTACCTTCCATCAGGTAGTGAAGCAAGTGTGGTACTACCTTCCGGTCGGCTGTGGCACAAGTGTGGCACCGGCTTCCAGCCGGTGATCCCATTAGCATGCTGGGATGAGATTCCTATCTCGTCCCGACAACTTACTTGCCTATCAAAGCCGGATGATCACAAGGTTATGGCGTGTCGCCGTTGAACAAGGTTTGGAAGAATGCAAATCCTCGGAAACTGATGGGCTTGATGCCCCATTCTTCGGGTACTCCCGAAGAGTGCGGGACGGACGGCGTCGACGAGCTACCCAATGTTTCATCCGTCCCCCACTCTTGCTGCGCAAAAATGGGCACGCGCTGTGCAATGACGCGTGGCTACGCGCTAGTGCTTTGTCACGACTCAAGTGACGCGTTCGTCCGATCCGAGCCGCGACCGTGAGGGAGTGTTTTCGTGCGGTCACGACCGATGTTCAGACGTCCGCTCCCTTACAGTCGCGGCTCGGAAAGAACGAACGAAGCCCGCAGAATTAGGGTTGGTGATGCACTAGCCAATCTGGTCCGGGTTTTTGGCGAAGCGGAGGGCGGTCTCGCGCGAAATGGCGCCGGACTTCGTTAGTCGGTCCAACTCATCGTCCAGTGTCACCATGCCGTCACGCCGACCTGTCTGAATTGCGGACTCAAGCGAATCGATCTTGCCGAATTTGATGGCCACGCGGACCGGTGTGTTGACGTGCATGATCTCCAACGCCAACACCCGCTTACCCGTGCCGCTCTTGGCCGGAAGAAGGTGTTGACTGACCACGGAGCGCAGGCTTAGCGAGAGTTGCGACCGCACATCGTCCTGCGCCGCGTGCGGGAACAGATCGACAAGACGCGTCACGGCGCCCTTGGCGTCGCGTGTGTGCAATGTCGTGAGAATCAGGTGGCCCGTCTCAGCCGCACTAAGCGCCATCTGTGCCGTCTCGCGGTCGCGAATTTCTCCGACGAGAATCACGTCCGGATCCTGGCGCAACCCATACTTGAGCCCGTCATGGAACGAATCGACGTCGCGCCCGACCTCGCGCTGCGTGATGACGCTCGTGCTGATGGCGTGGTGCATATACTCGATCGGCTCTTCGATGGTGATGATGCGACAGCCACCTTGTTCGTTGAGCAGGTTCACCATCGCAGCCAGGGTGGTGGATTTCCCCGACCCCGTTACGCCAGTGACGATGACCAGACCGTTGGTGTGCGTAATCAGTCGTTCAGCCAGCCCGCGGGGGAAGTTCATCCATTCGAACAAGGGGATGTCGTTGGGCACGTGGCGAAGGCAGGCGCACCAATGCGATTGGGCGACGTAGGCGTTCGCCCGAAACCGGCAGGGTTTCCCTTCGTATTCAATGGCCACCGAAAAGTCGAAGTTCTTGCCCTCGTGCAAGTGGCCGGAT
Source organism: Phycisphaerae bacterium (assembly GCA_029260075.1). Lineage (GTDB taxonomy): Bacteria > Planctomycetota > Phycisphaerae > UBA1845 > UBA1845 > OFTM250. The sequence continues at coordinate 9,072 of JAJDDY010000015.1, read as the reverse complement.
AGGCGTTCGGGCAGGATGGATTCGATTAGCGCAGCGGCGCGATCGGCGTCGAGAACCTCACCGATGGGTTCCAGGCGACCGTGAACGCGGTAAGTTACGGGATATCCGGCGACGATGTGGACGTCGGACGCCTCGCGTGCAGCCGCGTCGTGCAATAGCAGATGGATTCTTTCGGAACTCAAACCAGCCTCCAAGATCGAGATCAACCCCTCACGGATTGTACACAATCGGGGCGGATGCGCCGCATGTGCCCGGGGCGAACTTCTCTGCCACGCGGTTGTTGGGACGTTCCGGTCGGAACGTGGACTCTACTTCCGTAGAATGTTCATGACGACGTTGGCGTAGTACGTGCTGTCGAGGCGGTCGAGGCCCGGTTGCGGTTGGGAGTTGTATTCGTTCTGCACGCCGAGTTTCAGCTTCCATCGATCGTTCTTCAGCGGAATCACAAATGCCGTGTCGGTCTCAAGCCGGTAGTCGCTGAAGCTGTCGAAGCTGGGACTCAGGCTCACGCTCTGTGTGAAGTGAACCCAGGGCGCGAGATCGAGTCTGTAGTTCGCACCCAGGTCGATCACCGCCGAGTCCTCGGAACGGCCGCTGTCGAATGATTCGTGGCGATACCCGAGCCCAACACTGGACTTGAGGGCGTGGTCGGGCTTGTTGAACCAGTGGTAACCACCGCCAAGCGCCGCTGTCGATCGCAGATCAAGCTCTTCAAACTCATCAAACTCGAACTCGGTGCGAGCGTACCAGAACAATTTCTTATCCAGTTTCTCCTCGAATCGAATGCCGCCGCGGTACTCGTTGACGGTTCGTTGCCCGTCCTGTTCATTGAACTTAGCCGCTAAGTAGAAATCCAGTAGCTCGGTGTTCGTCTTTCGTGTGACGTCCAAGCGACCTCGGGCAATGCGCGTGTCGGTGTTGCCTTCCGTGCGCGTGCCACCTGCTTCGAGCGTGGCTGACCAGCTCGGCTTCGCCGCGATTATGCTTTGTTCGACCTCCTTCTTCAATGCGACCGTCACGGGATCCTCACCGTCGGGCGACCACATGGCGTCGATCTTGCTCACGTCGATCGCAATGTCGCCGAGAGTGGACTTCATGACGGAGCGATCGCCGCCCTCTGTTTTGCCCATCGTTCCGACAAGGCGGTCGCCGCTCGCGAATTTGACCACGAGTGGATTGTCGCTCGTAATCGAAACGATCTTCGCGACGTCGATTTTGAGTTGGCCTGCGATCTGTGTGTCGATCGTCAGTCGACCGTCAGCCATTCCAACGATGGTCCCGACGAGTCTGCTGCCGTCAGTAGTTTCGACCGTATCGGCAAGTGTCGTCGTCGCCATGAGCAGCCCGACAAGACCGACGATGATCGTCCGCATAATCCTCATTGAGTCGTCCTTAGCTTGGAAAGTTGTCCAATCGTCCCGCAACGTGGGAAAGAAAACGGCTAGTGCTTTGTCACACCTAGAGATACGGGTGCGTTCAATCCGGCGCCGAGAGCTAGAGAGCGTCATTACGCTGTGATTAAAGCTTAACTAGGGGCCGCTCCCTCACGGTCGCGGCTCGGTAAACCCGTCATCCTAGCTGTGACGCTGCACTAGGCCATTTCGGCGACACATCATGACCGTCCCTCAACCGCGAGGGGGCATGATACAGAGGCGGCGTGTATCGTCAATCGGATCGATTCCCACAGAACGGACTCTTGCGACGGCGCTACCGGCGGGCTTTGGGCTTCTTGCCGGATTGATTCTGCTGAGCCGTCTGAGCTTCGTCCGCCATTTTCTGCATGCGCTCCAGGAAGGACAACCGGCCGGGGCGTTTACCCAGGGCGTCATCTTTGTTCTTCTTCTTGGGTGGGGCGTGCAGCGTACCCGCGGCTTCGCGCTCCTTGATGTGCTTGCGGATGCGGTGCTGCTCGATAGCGCCGAACATCGAACTGCACATGATGTAGAGGTTCAGCCCGCTGGGTGCTTTGTAGAAAAACAACAGCATCATGATGCTCATCATGGGCATCATCATTTTCATCATATCCTGCTGCTGTTTTTGTTGATCGGTTTGGTTGGGGTTCGGCGCTGGTTTCGGCTGAAGCTTTTGCTGGATGTACATGAACAACGATACGAACAACGGAAGCAAGTTGAACGAGGTGAGCTTCCAGCCGACGCCGGGGATGGTGATGGGCGTTGCGAATCGTATCAATGCATCGGGGGCGGTGAGATCGCTGATCCAGGTCAGTCCCCAAAACGCGGCCTCGTGACGCATGCCGATGTTGCTGCTCAGGCTGAGGAACAGGGCGACCCAAATGGGCATTTGTATGACCATCGGCAGGCAACTCATAAGCTGACCGGCGGGGTTGATGTTGAGCTTCATCATCTCCTGGTTCAGCCGGGCTTTGTCGTTGGCGTACTTCTTCTTGATCTCCTCGATCTTCGGCGCCATCTCCTGCATACGGTGCTGCATGCGGACCATGTTGATCTGGCCCTTCTTGGTGATGGGGTGCAGCATCGTCCGGACCATGAGCACGAGAACAATAATGGCGACGCCATAGTCGTGCGAAAGGGCGTGTAGGCTGTTGAGCAGCCAGATCATCAGCTCGACCAGCCAGCCGAACGTACACATTCCGAAGCCCATGGAAATCTGGTCGTAATAGTTGCGGCTGTTGTAATCCTCTACTGCCCGAAACGCATCGCCGTCCTTTTCACCGAGGTAAACGTCATCGTTGTGAACAAGCGCAGCCGTGGGCGCGAGTTCCACTTGAGTCGTGACGAAACGAACCGTCGTGTCCTCGACGGTTTTGTTCGATCCGTCCAGATCGATGGCCGTGACCTCGGCCAACGAGCGTGCGGCGCTACCCGGTCCTGCGTCTTCCGGCGCTATCGTACATGTGAAATACGTGTTCGCCGTGGCCGCCCACGACAGGTGCAAGTGTGGATCCGACCGGGACGGTTCAAAAATCTTGAGTGGTTCGTTGGACTTCCGGCTGGCGCTCGAGCCCGAATGGCGTTTGGCGACGACAACCGTGCCGTCGTCAATGCCCCAATCGACAAAGTGATCGCCTCCTCGAGAACTTGCAAAGCGAACACCCAAACCACCGCGGTACGTCACCACCACCTTGTGTGCTTTCGGTGACAAGTTTTCGACACGCAGAGAAGCATGCAGGTCGTGTCGGCCGAGGGTTTCGTCTTGCTTGGGCAAGTGGATTGTTCGGGTTAGACGGAGCGCGAGCTCTTCGTCATGCATCACATCAACCGTAAACGAAACGCCTTGACCCTCGTTCGTATCAGCCTCTCGACGGGCGTACCACTTCGCGTCCGCAAGCCCGACGTCGTGGCCGTCGATGTTGATGTTCTCCATCGCCAGCGATCGCCATACCTTGCCGCTGCTCCGCTCGACCGGCTTGAGCATGGTGTAGGGGCCATCGAGAAGAAGGTCTTCGCGATGGTCGGTGATCGTGGCCGTATCAATCGACGCCCCCACGTTGCTGAGACGTAGACCCATTCGGTAGGGCGGGGGTGGTGCGTTCGGATCAATTCCGTCGACAAGAGATGCCCCGAGTTCGATGAGTTGCTCGGTTGGCGCTTCCGCAAGGTGATAAACACTCGTGGGCTCGGACGGGGTTGCGATTTGTGCGGGACCGGCCGAACCGGCGGTTGTGGGCGTAGCAGTGGTTCCGGATTGATCTTTCGGCTGCGTCTTCGCATCGACGGGGTTCGTAGACTCAGGCGTGGCCATCGGCGGCGCCGGTATCAGCGACGGCAGCACCGCCATCACCACCAAAAATATGCCGCCGGCGATTACCAGGTTACGCAGGGTGTCCCGATTGCCCATTTCATTCCTCTAGTCGTTGTTCACGCTGCGCCCAAAACCGGACACGTGAGGGTCGTTACCAGCCGTAGCGCCAGCCGCGGACAGATCCCACCAACTCTGTGTGGCCCTGTTTTGTAACCGTTGTAGGCGCTGGTTGCAATCCCGCGACATAGTCATGCTTGCGCACGTGGCTGACGGCACCTGCGTACGATTTTACACCGCCCAATCTGTCTTGCACCCTCTCGCGACGTGGGGCGTATCGGAGTCGGCGGAGGCGACTGTTCAAGTCCCGGTGTGTTCGACGCGGGCGGGAGGGAACATCCAGGTTCTGCGACATTCTTGCGGCTTGAAGGCGGTGATATCGAGATCGTCTCCGCGCCATTCTCGAATCCCATTCCGGACTCCGTAGCGCGCTAGTGCTTTGTCAAGACTCAAGTGATGGGTTGGTCCGAACCGAGCCGCGACCGTGAGGGAGTGTTTTCAAGCTGTGGCCGCCGGCTTTCGAACGTCCGCTTCCTTACGGACGCGGCTCGGAAAACCCTTCAATCCATGTAGGACAGAGCACTAGCGGTCATCAGCCAGGGACTTCGCGTCAGGTTTGGTCAAGGGATGGATTCTTCACCAGGACGACTGGTGAGTTGATGGCTTCGTCCGCGCGGTTCGACAGGAAGGGGAAGGCCTACGCGCGTCGGATTTGGGCCAGGACGTCATCCACCGGAACGTGCGCGACGCCGGTGGACGTGTCGGCCATCCCGTACGGAATCACGAGTTGTCCGCAGTGGACCAAGCCACCGCAGGAGTACACAACGTTCGGCACATACCCGTCGCGTTGGTCCTCTGAGGGAATGAGTAGCGGGTCCGCCAGCGCGCCGATCACTCGCGACGGATCATCCAGATCGAGCAGCATGGCGCCCATTCGGTATTCGCGCATCGGACCCACGCCATGCGTCAACACCAGCCAGCCTTCAGCGGTTTCGATGGGCGATCCGCAATTGCCGATCTGTACGGATTCCCACGGTTGAACCGGCTGTTGGATCATTTCCGCCTCGTTCCAGAATAGGATGTCGTCGGAACGAAGGATGTACATGTTTTCCCCGTCGATGCGCGACACCATGGCGTATCGATCAGCGATCTTTCGTGGAAACAGGGCCATACCCTTGTTTCGTGAACATCGACCGTTGAGTGTGGCCACGCGGAATCGACGAAAATCCGTGGTCTCGATTAACTGCGGCAATGCATGCACGCCGTTATATGCGGTACATGTTCCGTAGTAGACGCTGTGCCCGGCGTCGGTGAAACAAACGAATCGCGCGTCTTCGATGCCACGGTTTTCGTTGTCCGTCAGTGGGAAAATCACGCGCTCCGCGAGGTCGGAGTCAGGTGGAAATTCGAGTTGATAGTTGGAACGAGCGACCCAAAGCATAGCGTTAGCCATTTCGTCGAACGATCGCCAGTTGTGACACTTCGGTCTAAGCCGCTCAAGTGCGTCCGCAAGGTCGTCGGCGGTAAACTGCTCGGCAACGTCGCGAAGAACCTCCTCCGACCGCGGCCAGCGCGCCTCGATCTCCTTGAGCTTGAGGAAAAACCGATTGCGATCGTGGCGATACGCCCCGGTTCGGCGTTCCGCGGAGGCGAAGCGCGATATGGCGTCGAGTTCGATGGTACACGGCGCCGCGACGGTTCCACTGCGAAATTCAACGGAGGAGATATGTCCCTCGCCGCACGCCCGCAGGCTCATGACGAAACGCAACGTATCCGCCGGAAGCCCGGATTGATCCGGGTGTGGCACGACCGACGGGTTGAACAGGGCGACGCACTCCAGCGAGTATTCGCATGTGAAGTAGGATCCGATCAACTGACGTACGTGTTCAGAGGATGGGGCGTTGCCGTTTAGATGCGGCGCTACAACTTCGTAGTGGCGCTCAAACAACTCCTTGAGGTTTTTGTGACGGTCGCCGTAACGAAGTAGTACGCTGTCGAGCAGGGCAGACGACTCGTGCGCAGGCAAACGCAGTACGCGATCGAGGATCGCCGTGACACGCTCCGGTCCACCGGGAATAAAGGATCGCGCCATCACGCGTTTCGGGTCGGCACTCAGTTGAACGGCGGCGCGACATACGTCGAGTTCGGTCGATATCACAGTGTGTCCACCCCGGCTCGATCTTCTCTGCGGCCCCGCTCGCGATGCGCAACCACCGACCGAACGTAAATTGTTGAATCGAAGCCCGAACGCCGATAAACGCCCGTGCCGGCCATAGCACTTCTCGTATCTACGCCACGTACGGCGCAGCGTCAACCAAAGAATATGATATAGCGGTCGCTGGCGCTGACGTCCGACTTCGACCAACAGCCCGTTGGAAGAGCGTGGCACCGGCTTCCAGCCGGTGATCCGTTAGCGATTTCCGCCTCTTTATCGGGACGCGGTCCGTCGTCACGGGCGGGCTCGAGGTAACGTCCTTTGCATACAAGCATTATTAGGCTGTTAACCAGACGATGGCTCGAAGCTATCCCGCGTCCAACGGGCGAACGCGGCTGAAACCGCTCACGTGGCCATGGCCTTGTGCGGCTGTGAACTACGGACGCTTGCCTGTGTCGACGTGGGCGGCGACAACGCCAGTACGCTGCCGATAACCTTGACCCCGGCCAGACGGAAGAGAACTCGCGATTCCGCTCAGTGGCGGATCAACCGAGCCCGCTTTCGCCGTTGTGTTTAGTGGACGCGACGGAAACGTATGGTTTAGCTCGGTGGCGCCGGCGGTTGCAGCCGATCAAAGGATGCGGTAGTCAGGTCCGCCTCGAACACAATTGAACAGGAGCAACACGATGAACGAGCCGTTGGTCAAACGCTACTCGGGCAACCCGATTCTCAAGGCGTCCGACATACCGTACTCCGTCGTCACGGTTCACAACGCCGGCGTCACCAAGCACAACGGACGCTACGTCATGCTCTTCCGATCACACCGCCACAACGGGCGAAGCATCCTCGGTTTGGCCGACAGCGACGACGGATTCAAGTTCACGGCACGTCCGGAACCGTTCATTGTGCCTTCGACGGAAGAGCCGTTCGCCGAATACGAAGCCTTCGGCACGGAAGACGCACGCATCTGCGCCATGGACGGTGAATACCTCATCACCTACAGCGCCTACTCGCGCCACGGCGTGCGCATCGGTCTCGCGAAGACGCGCGATTTCGACTCGGTCGAGCGTGTCGCATTGATTAGTGAGGCCGACATGCGCAACGTCGTACTGTTTCCGCAGCGGTTCGGCGATCGCTACGCCCGCCTCGATCGCCCGCACAGCGAAATTTCACCCTGGTCAATCTGGATCAGCTATTCCAAAGACTTGATTCACTGGGGTGACGCCCGCGTCGTCATGAAACCGGTCGCGTATCATTGGGACGAAATGAAAATCGGTCCGGGGGCGACGCCGATCCGCACGTCGCGCGGTTGGTTGCACATCTACCACGGTGTGTTCCCGACGATGGACGGCTCGGTCTACCGCTTGGGCGTAGCCCTGCACGACCTTGAAGACCCCGCCAACGTGATCGGCGTGTCGGACCGGTGGATTCTGCAACCGGATGATGAGTGGGAGATCACCGGCTATGTACACAACGTCGTGTTTACCTGCGGCGCCGTTCCCGAAGACGACGGCAGCGTCAAAATCTACTGGGGCGGGGCGGACAAGGTGATGTGCGTCGGCACCGCTGTCCTCGACGAGTTGGTCGACCTGTGCATCAACGACCGACGGGCACCGATGTAATCGCGGCGACCCGCTGCTGCGTGAATCTTTTCTCCCGCTGGTGCGTAAACCCGTTCTCCCGCTGGTGCATGAATATACCGCTGGTGCGCGAATCCTTTCTCGCACCTACCGCTGCCGCTGGTGCGTGAATCCTTTCTCGCACCTACTTATGCCGAGAAGGGATTCACGGCATAGCGTATCCACTCCACGGCATAGCGTATCTGCAGATTCACGGTCCAGATTGCTCGGCGTGCACGCCCCGCACCCATGCTATCCGGGAAGCGAAGTGGCTCAGCCCCACGGCCGGCGCATCGCGGCCGCGACGCAGGCCCGCAGGTTTTTCACCCCGTGCGGGCTTGACGCGCGGCGTTTCGCCTGATTCAATCCGCCCCGCAGACTTTGGGTATGTCGGAAGCTTGGACGGCTGGCGCAGCGACCTATGCACCGCTAGCGGCCGAGCCTTCTGTCGAACGGGCGCCGCATCGTGTTGACCGACGGGGTTCGTCCGCTCTCCTATCCCAAGAGCACCGCTAGCTCAGTTGGCAGAGCAGCTGACTCTTAATCAGCGGGTCCGGGGTTCGAATCCCTGGCGGTGCAGTGGCGTTTTCGGTGTCTTGAGAGCCGGAAACGCCTGTTTTTGTAGGTTCATCCGCATGTGACACGACCTTGGCATCGTCACCGCTTGCGACACCGTGCGAGTCGGTGCGAGAGCATACTGCAGCGCATTCTGCAGCGCTTTTTCCGGTCGCCTTGTCGAACATCTCAGACGTCACCTGCAGGTAGTGTTCCCGACTAACAACTTCACTATGTCCGAGCCACGCCGCGATGGCGTGGGCCGGTAGGGAATTCGACCACTCAGTCTCGCAGGACTGCCGCAGGACTTGGAAGCATCGCCCGAACGGCTCCACCTCAGCCCGCTTCAAGATCGCTACCATCGTTCGGTTCAGGTTGTTCCGTGAAAGCCCGAAGACGCGCTCGCTTCCCTCTGGCGCGGCATCGTAGGCGTCTTGCAGGATGGCCATCAACTTCGGGACGACCGGTATGGTTCTCTTGTCCCACCCGGCGAACCTCTCGGTCTTCGGGGACCGGACCGTCATCCGGCATCGATCCCAGTCGATATCCCCCCACGCCAGAATGTGTGTCTCGCTCGGGACGCGTAGACCGCCCAAGCGCCAACCCAATCAGGACACGCCAATCGGTTGATGGGCACGCTTTGATGATCGAGTCGACCTGTTCCGGGGTAATGTACCGGTCTCGCTTTGCCGCGACGGCGCTGACCTACCCCCATTACTGTACCAATCCTAACGAGAGACTCAGGGTTTTCTCCAGTCAAAGCTTTCTGGCCTTTTTTGGCGAATTCGCTGGGGGCCAGGTTGCCCAGTGAGCCATGGGGTCGTTGTTCGTTGTAGTGCTTGCGCCAGTTTTCGATCTTGGTCTTCGCATCTTCTAGCGACAAGAACCAGTTCTCGTTCAGGCACTCTTGTCGCAGCCTACCGTTGAAGGATTCGATGAATGCATTATCCGTAGGCTTTCCGG
>JAJDDY010000014.1 GCA_029260075.1 Phycisphaerae bacterium | reverse complement strand
GTTCTCGGTAATCGAAGCCACGTTTTCGATGGCTACGCTCACCTCGCCGGCCGTCTGAGCTTGTTCGCTGGTCGCTTCGGCAATTTGCGCGATGCCCTGAGCGGTTTGCTCCACGCCTTCGATAATCGTTTGCAACGCCGCACCGGTCTGCTCGCTAAGTTCCGCACCTTCCTTGACCCGCTGCGTCGACTCCTTGATCAATCCGTTGATCTCCTTAGCCGCCTGACTCGACCGCTCCGCCAGCTTCCGAACCTCGTCCGCAACAACCGCGAACCCGAGCCCGTGTTCGCCGGCGCGGGCGGCTTCGATCGCTGCGTTGAGCGCGAGCAAGTTCGTCTGCGCAGCGATCTCGGAGATGACGCCGATGATCTCTGCAATCTGCTCCGCCGATTTGTCGATGAGCTTCATCGCTTCGATGTTCTTTGCGACCGCAGCGCCGCCCTCTTCCGCGCGTGAACTCGTGTCGGTCGCGACTTCGTTGGCTTTCTTGGCATTTTCGGCCACGCCCTCGATCATCTTGTTCAGCGACTGGATCGACCCGGACATTTCCTCGACATTGGCTGACTGCGACTGCGCACCGTCGGACAACGACGTCGATCCCTCAGCCACGACACGCGACCCTTCGGTGAACTGCTCGGCCGTTTCGACGATTTGCGTAATGACCGTCCTCAAGCTCGCGACCATTTTCTCGACGCCTTCGCCGAGCCGCCCGATCGCGTCGCTCCCTTTGACGGTCACTACGGTCTGCAGATCGCCGTCGGCCGCCGCTTGGACGTTGTTGAGCAGTTCATCAACACTTGTCTGCAATCTTACGGCAGCAGTCTTCTGCTCCGTCACATCCGTAGCATACTTGACGACCTTGAAGGACTTGCCGTTGAGGTCCATGATCGGGTTGTAGGACGCCTGAATCCAGACCTCCTTGCCACCTTTGCCGATGCGCTTGAATTCCTTGGCCTCATATTCGCCACGGTTGAGCTTGTCCCAGAACGCCTTGTAATCCGGGCTGGCGGCGAACGCCGCGTCCACAAACATGCTGTGGTGCTTACCCTGGATTTCCTGAAGCGTATAGCCCAGCACGGTCAGGAAGTTGTCGTTGGCGGTGATGATCGTCCCGTCCATGTTGAACTCAATGACCGCCTGGGCCTTGCCAACCGCTTCGATCTGGCCTCGGAAATCGGCGTTCTGAAGCTTTTGCTCCGTCACGTCCGTGGCATACTTGACGACCTTGAAGGGCTGGCCGTTGAGGTCCATGATCGGGTTGTAGGATGCCTGGATCCAGACCTCCTTGCCACCCTTGCCGATGCGCTTGAATTCTTTGGCTTCATACTCACCACGGTTGAGCTTGTCCCAGAACGCCTTGTAATCCGGGCTGGCGGCGAACGCCGCGTCGACAAACATGCTGTGGTGCTTACCCTGGACTTCCTGAAGCGTATAGCCCAGCACGGTCAGGAAGTTGTCGTTGGCGGTGATGATCGTCCCGTCCATGTTGAACTCGATGACAGCCTGGGACTTGCCGACCGCTTCGATCTGACCCCGGAAGTCGGCGTTCTGAAGCTTCTGCTCGGTCACATCCGTGGCATACTTGACGACCTTGAAGGGCTTACCGTTGAGGTCCATGATCGGGTTGTAGGACGCCTGGATCCAGACCTCCTTGCCACCCTTGCCGATGCGCTTGAATTCCTTGGCTTCAAATTCGCCACGGTTGAGCTTGTCCCAAAACGCCTTGTAATCCGGGCTGGCGGCGAACGCTGCGTCCACAAACATGCTGTGATGCTGACCCTGGACCTCGCCCAACGTGTACCCAAGCGTCGAAAGAAAGTTGTCGTTGGCGGTGATGATCGTACCGTCCATGTTGAACTCGATCACGGCCTGAGCCTTGTTGATCGCTGCGATCTGACCCTGGACGTCGGCGTTCTGAAGCTTCTGCTCAGTACCGTCTTCCCAGTTCACGACTTGTCCGACGTACTCGCCTTGTTCGTCGAACACCGAATTGACCTCAAGCGCCAGCATTAGCGGACCAAGCCGAATATCGGTCTTGACCGGAAGGTTTCTCGGGTCGGAAAGTATCTTGGCGATCTCCTTCGTGCGCGAGCCATGGAAGCGGTCCAGGCTGCCGCCAATCAGCTCGTCGACGCTGAGCCCTAGTTCTTTTTGCAGGATGCCCTCTACGGCGCGCAACGTCTCCTCGGAACGCTTGTTCATGTACACAAGCTCACGATCGGAGTTGGCAATCAGCACGTTCGTCCCGAGCTTGTCGAGGACCGACTGCAGTCGATCCAGCGTGGCGTCCGCGCTCCCGCTGCTTTTCGCGAATGTGGAAAAGCGGTTCTCTACAGTCGATTCATTCTTTCTCGTCGTCATTCGTACACCCCGTTTTTCCTGAAATGCCCCAGTTAGTGAAATAGAAGCCCTTGCTCACAGCTATCGAATTGAGTGCTCGGCGCATCAGCCCGCGTGCGCACACATTCCGGCGCACGAGAATCGCCGACCCGCGATCGAACGCCAAGAAAGAGAGGCCGCTGCCTCGCTCTTTGCCGTCTACTGAAATTCGGAAAAAACTGGGGGTGGAACTAGGCGTGATTCGCAGCCAAAGCGCTGGATAATCCAGTCGACCCACTCTTCGCTCGGTGATCTTGCATCTGGACCACCGTGCGCACGAGCTCGGCTACACTGTCGACGTGGAGCGTCTGCATCGCCTTGGCTCTGTGGGCGTCAATGGTCTGGGGGCTCACTTGGAGTAGTGCGGCGATTTGCTTGTTGGTCCGCCCGGCTACGACATGTCGAACGACTTCGTGACCGCGACGTGTCAGGCGATCGTAGCGCTCGGCCACCGTCCGCCGCTCGACCCACGCACGGCGGTCTCCCTTGTCACGGGCCATGGCGATTTCGATCGCGGCGAGCAGCGTCTGCTCCGGAAAGGGCTTCTCGATAAAGTCGACGGCGCCAGCTTTCATGGCCTTCACGGCGGCGGGAACCTCGGCGAAACCGGTGATGAATATGATGGGTGTACACGATCCCATTTCGCAAAGGCGATCCTGGACCGTCAACCCTGTAATGCCTGTCATCCGAACATCTAGGACAATGCATCCGGGGCGGTTAGGGTCAAACTCTGCCAGGAAATCGTCTCCCGACTCAAATTCTTCTACCTGCCAGCCCATGGAGTTGATAGCACGACGAAGTGACCGTCGCATCGAGGCGTCGTCTTCAACGAGATAAACCACCAGATCTGATGTCATTGCGGGAACTCCAACCTGTTAACGATGTACGGCGACGCTTGCTGCAATCCGACGGAACCCATCTCGTCAGCGAACGCAACGGGTCCGAAAACCTTGATCGACATGTCTAGGACCCACCTATAGTGGATTCTGTAATTCATGAGGCACCGAACGCATCTACGCACTGGCCGCGAAACGAATCGACATGTTCCGCCGCACGTATCGCGTGGGACCACACACCAACACGATACCAAAACCCGGGGCTCGCTTCTACCCCACATCGCAAGAGCGTATCGGCTCATCAATCGAATTCGAACACGACCAACAACCCAGAAGAGTGTCGAAGAAGACTTCAATCTGCGGACTCAGGTCGTGGCGTCACCTGTTTCGCCGGAAGCTGCTTCCCGTACTCCGTCACAACGGTCGTCCCGAGGCAATTCCACGCATACCTTCGTACCGCCCTTCTGCTCGGTGTCAATCCAAATCTTGCCCTGGAGCGCAGCCACGATGCTGTGCGAAAGGCTTAGACCAAGCCCCGATCCACCTTCAGCGGCGTTCGTCGTGAAGAACGGGTCGAAGGCGTGCTGTACCGATTCCAGTGACATACCGGCCCCGGTGTCCGAAACGGACAGCGTCACGTGGTCTCGGTCCGCTGACGTGGTCACTATGACCTTGCCTCCGTCTTGGCTGGCCCGAACTGCGTTCGTGATCAGATTGACGAGTACTTGCTCAATTTCCAACGAACTCCCCCTCACTTGCGGGAGACTCGGCGCGAGACTCAACTCCACAGCAACGTCTTCGCTCGTCGCATAGTGCTTCGCAAGACGGCTGGCGGTTCGAACGGGCCCATTCACATCGATGGCCTTCCGCACAGGCGCCGGCGATACGCTCGCCATCGTAAGGACGCTCTTGACGATCTGCGTGCAACGTCCCACGTCACTTACAATATCTTCGATCGCTTCGCGAGCAGATGCCCTATCGCCAAGAGACGTCAGCGCATAGTTCGCGCTGATGAGTATGGCTCCGAGCGGATTGTTGATTTCGTGCGCGATTCCCGCAGCCAAGGTGCCGATCGAGGCGAGCCGCTCGGCTCGGCGCAACAGTTCTTCAGTTTTCCGGCGCTCACGCAGATCGGTCACGATTCCGACGAATACGCGCGTACTTCCGATGCTGACCTCACTCGCATTGAGTTCGATCGGGATGGACGTCCCGTCCTTCAGCAACGCCTTCAACTCGCGACGTTGGCCGAGCACACCGGACACGCCCGTTTCGAGAAACCGACGCAGGTACCCATCGTGGGCGCTCCGATACGGTTCGGGCATTAAGTACCTGATATTCTTCCCCACAATTTCATCGGCCGCGTAACCGAACAAAGACTCCGCGGCGGCGTTCAACAATTCAATACTCCCGCGGTCGTCGATGACAATAATACTGTCTGCGGCAGATTGCAGGACAGCCCGCATCTTATTCTCAGAAGCCTCCAATGCGTCGCTGCTGCGGTGCCGCTCGGTATTGTCCCGAACGTACGCCCAAATGTAGCCATCGCCTTCGTATTCAACAAAATCAATGTGAACTTCAACAGGAAACACGAAACCACTTTTCTTCCTGTGGTGGGCGTCGAACGTCATGGACCGCGTGCGCTTCATGTTCTCCCAATGATCCGGCCAAACATCTTGTGGAAAATCAGGATCAATGTCAGACACGGCCATCGACAGTAGTTCCTCGCTGCTGTATCCCAGCGCACGAGTCGCAGCCTCGTTGACGTACGCTATGCGCCCATCGGCACGCACCCAGTAGATCGGATCCGTTCCATGATCGATGGCGTATTGCGTTCGTTGCAGCGACGCCTCCGATTTCTTTCGCTCCGTGATATCGCGGAAGATGTTGTGGAACACCTTGCGCCCAGCGATGTCCAAGACACGGGCGCTAACAAGGACGTCGCGAAGATCGCCATTCTTGCACCGCATCTTGGTCTCAAACTTGTCGTGCCCCTCCCGCAGAACTTTCTCGACACGTTCTCGGATTTCTTCGGCGGTCTCAACGGCCTCAAAGTCACTGACTCGTAGCTTGGCAAATTCTTCCGGTGTATACCCCAACAGCTTCGGCGCGAGCTCATTGAACTCGACCGGACGCGTCGTCTCACGGTCGATGAGGACGATAGCGTCAGGCGATTGTTGAAACAGCGTCCGGTACAGGTTTTCGGCGGCGTGCGCCTTAGCTTCGGCAACCTTGCGGTCCGTAACGTCGCGAACCAGGGCGTAGAATCCCTCCACGTCGCCTTGCTCGCTAATCCGGGGAACGTACGTTCCTTGCAGCCAGTGCTTCTCGCCCGCATCATCGTCAATACTAATGTCGAACGATGTTTGTTGACCCCCCAGTGCGCTGTCCATGTACGTCTCAACGGCACGATAGGTTTCCTTGCCGATGACGTCGCGAACATGCTTGCCCTCGACCTTCCTTCTGGAACGACCGAACAGATCCGCGTGGTAGCCGTTCATGAAGCCGATGCGGCGATTCTTGTCGACGTAAGAAACATACGCTGGAAGATTGTCGGTGATCAACCGCACCTCCTGCTCGCTCCGTCGCGCCTCGGTCTCCGCGCGGCGGCGTTCTGCAATCTCCACCTTTAGGTCTTCGTTGGATTGGGCGAGCTCATGCGTGCGCTGCATCACACGTTGCTCAAATTCGTCGCGGGACGCGCGCAGCGCTGACTCCGCCCGTTTGAGCTCTGTAATATCAAGTGTCGTACCGTGAAGCCGCAACGGTCTTCCTCGGACGTCCCGCTCAAGTTCACCCCGCGCCATTACATACCTGACGGCGCCGCTCGGCTGTACGATTCGGTGCTCGGTCGTGTAGGAAGCACGGTACTGCAAGACGGCGTTGATGCCATCATTCACGTTGGCACGATCATCCGGATGAACCCGCGCAAGAAACTCCTTGTAGGTGGACGGTAGTTCGTGGGGTTCAAGACCGAAGGCGTGCCCGCACTCCTCCGTGCGCGAGATTTGATCCTTGCCGATGTCCCAGGTCCAGCTTCCCAGGTGCGCCAGTCTCTGAGCGCTGCGCAGCTGGGCCTCGCTCTTGCGAAGCGCCTGTTCGGCCGACCTCTCCTCGGTTACGTCCGCTGCCATGCTGATGACGGCACGCCGACCGTCCGGGAGCTTGCCCAGCGGCGAAGAGTAGAAATGCCAAGTGCGCTCCCGACCGTCGGCGGTGGTAATGACGTAGTCGCCCTCGTCTACGCGCTCACCAATATCGTAAAGTACTTCAATGCGACTCTTGGTGATTTCACACGCTTCGCCATATGCCCGACGCGTCCACACAGCGATCGTCGGGATGTCCTTGACCGAATAGCCCGTGATCTCGGTCCATGTCCGGTTGATTTGCACAACCTCGCCGTCCTCCGCGTGGATCATGATCGGCATGGGCGCATCAAGAACGCCACGGCGAAACTGCTGGTCGCTCGGCGCAAGCTTGTCCGGGGTGGGCTCGGATTCCAGATCGTCAACTCTGGCGCGAAGATTCGCCTCGACCGAACGTTGCTCGCCGAGGAGCTTCTCAAGCTCGGCGATACGCTCAAGCAACGAACGACGCTCTCCGTCCGCCGGCGAAAGACGAGCACGCTCCATCGTCTGTCTCCAGAAAGGTGCTGTGCCACGGCCGACCCATGACGCCTATGGACCGACCGTGCCCGCTCAGCCTATGGTACCATGCGGCACGACGCAACCGGACGCCGGTCGGCCACGCGTTGCGATCGCAAAATCGACATCAGGAAGCAAAAGCGTATATCCTGAGCGAGCGTGAACGACGTGCTCGCGCGCGGTCGCCATCGCCTCTGGCGCTCGCCGTACCCGGGCGGTACGACCAAAGCATGGATGACCACCGTTGCGGAGTCGCTTGACATCATGTCCACACCTTGGCTTGACCGACTGAACGACGCCCAACTCAAAGCCGTCACGCTCGGCGACGGTCCGGCGCTCGTCGTGGCTGGCGCCGGAACGGGAAAGACGCGCACGCTCGCTAGCCGCGTCGCCCACCTGATCCATCGCGGCGTCCAACCCGACCGCATATTGCTGTTAACCTTCACGCGCCGAGCGGCTGGGGAGATGGTCCGCCGCGCCGGGCAACTTGTCGGACGCGATGTGGCTGGCTCCGTATGGGGTGGCACGTTCCACGCCGTGGCGAACCGATTGCTGCGCATCCACGGGCGGGCGATCAACCTGCCGGAATCGTTCACGATCATGGACCAATCCGACGCGGCCGACCTGATCCATCTGATTCGCAACGAACTCGGCGTGGCCCGAGGCCGACGACGATTTCCGCGTAAGGAAACATTGCTTAGCATCTACTCCCGCACCGTCAACGCCCAGCAGCCACTCGAACAGAACCTGCAACGACATTTCCCGTGGTGTCTTGACGACATCAAAGGGATCGGCGCGATTTTCGACGCCTACGTCGAACGCAAGCAGCGTCAGGTGTTGTTGGACTACGACGACCTGCTGTTGTTTTGGGACGCACTGTGCCAGAACGTCGGCACTGCGACTCGTGTGGCGGACCGGTTCGATCACATCCTCGTCGACGAATATCAGGACACGAACAGCGTACAGGCCCGAATCCTTCGCGGCATGTGTCGAGCCAAGACGAACATCATGGTCGTCGGCGACGACGCCCAGGCCATCTATTCGTTCCGCGCCGCCACCATCCAAAACATTTTCGATTTTCCGAATGATTTCCCCGGTACCAACGTCGTCACGCTCGATTGCAACTATCGATCTACGGTTCCGATACTCGCCGCCGCCAACGCCATTATGGGGCAAGCTAAGAAGCGATACACGAAAGAGCTCTGGTCCGATCGCTCGTCCGGACAACGCCCCACACTGCTCACTTGCGAAGACGAAGCCCAACAATGCGACGCGGTCTGTCGGAGGATCATCACGCATCTGGAACAGGGTATCCCGCTCACCGAGCAAGCGGTGCTATTTCGCACAAGCCACCACAGCGCCCAATTGGAGATCGAACTGGCACGGCGGAACATTCCGTTCCACAAGTTCGGCGGGCTCAAGTTCGTCGAAGCCGCACACATCAAAGACATGTTGGCGATTCTACGCATCCTCGAAAACCCATACGACGAGCTCAGTTGGTTTCGCTCATGTCAACTGCTCACCGGAGTCGGACCTAAGACAGCCGCACGTGTGATGGAACAGCTCGGCGTCCACAAGAGTGGACCAACGAAAAGCTCTGATCCGTCCAACCGTGCCAACCCCCTGGCACTTTTGCTATCCAACCCGCCTGACGTACCGCCCGCAGCGCGCGAACAATTCGCCGCCCTGTGCGCCACGCTTCGAGATTGCCTCGGAACGAACGGCATGCGAGAGGACGAAGACAACGGATCGGAACCGCGCGATGCGCACGACGCCCCGCCGCTCTCGGCTCAGATCGAACGCATCACGCAATTCTACGAACCGATCTTTGAGGAACGATACGACAACGCCCACATTCGCGTTCGCGACTTGGAGCAGTTGGCGAAAATTGCCGCGAGGTACCGCTCGCGACAACGATTCATCACCGACCTGACGCTCGATCCACCGCGATCGACGTCCGATCTCGCGCAGCCGCCCTTTCTCGAAGAAGATTACCTGACACTGAGCACGATCCACTCGGCTAAGGGGTGTGAATGGAAGGTCGTACACATCATCCACGCCGCAGACGGCATGATTCCCTCGGACATGGCCGTCGTGGATGACGACGGCGTCGAGGAAGAGCGGCGCTTGTTCTACGTAGCGGTAACGCGGGCCAAGGACTGGCTCTATGTCTATTGGCCGCTCCGGTATTATCACATCGGGGCACGAAGGAGTGACGCCCACGGCTACGCTCAACTGACGCGATTCCTTCCCAAGGCGGTGTGCGCCCTGTTTGAACAACGAACCGTCGGACGGACAGTTTCCGACGAACTTTCCGAGCCAGGCACCGCAACCACGAACCCGTACAGCACCATCAAGAAACTGTGGCAAACGCCCGAGGCGCAGCGCTGACGCGAAGGAATACAAAGTCGGTTAACCTGAAATCGTATCGCGGATGCGGGCATCTCTCGATATACTGACCGGCGCGGGAGGAGGCCGGAGTATCCGCCACGTGAGAACGTGCTCTTTCCGATTCCGAACAGCCGACACGACGGAGATCGAAAAATGGTAGGAATTACTAAGCGACTAGACCAATACCGTTCCGCGCCGAGATGTCGCCTGTGCTCGCGCGGACTTCAAGAACGAGTCACCTCTGTTGTTCGACGAAGCTCCGCGCGATGGTTGACACTCGCATGCATGGCCGTCGCCGGCTGGCTCGCGTCCGCGAACAATGTATTGGCACAGACTTCGACTACGGGAGTCGCGAAAACGGGCCGGCTTGACGCGAAGCAAATGGCTCAGGTCAAGAAAGAGGCTGCGTTCAAGAAACTGATGAATAACGCCGTGTTGGATGGGCTGTGGCAAGTCACCGGTGCGGGCGGACTCAGCGGTACTGAACCGCTGTCCAAACCGAAGCCCGAGCGATACGCCATCACCAGCGCCGAGAAAGTCGCGGACGATAGCTGGATCATCAAATCGCGGATTCAATACGGCGACAAAGACGTCACGGTCCCGATACTCGTGCGCATCGTGTGGGCAGAAGACACGCCGATTCTTACGATCAACGAACTGGCGATCCCGATGATCGGGACGTACTCTGCGCGAGTGATGTTTCACCACGGGTTTTACAGCGGCGTGTGGTACTCAAAGGGAAACAATTACGGAGGCATCTTGGCTGGAAGAATCCGTAAACAGAATGATATCGCAACGGATAAGAAGAAGTCGGAAGAAGATGGCTCCGCCAAGCGCAAGTAGCCGTGGCCGAGTCGACGCCCCCACGGCGAAAGCCATGAGCTACCCAAAAATGGAATAGACTATACAACGTGTTTGAGAAGACGTATTGAACGGTCGGCGATGAACCGAACCGCGCCCGCGAGGAAGCGGTTTTCTCGCGCGAGCCCGGATCGCCTCCTCACGGGCGCGGCTCGGCAAGACGCTTCTTGCACGTGTGCTAACACTTGCGACCAGATGAAGCGATTACCGATCATGGACGAACTTACGATGACCCACTGGCGATCGGACCGCCTCGACCAGCTCCCGCCCTACCTCTTCGTCGAGATCGATCGACACAAACGCGCCGCCATCGAAGCCGGACGCGACGTCATCGACTTCGGTATCGGGGATCCGGATCAACCTACAGCCCCGTTCATTATCGACCGCGTCCGCGAGACAATCGGCGACGCGGACAACCACCGCTACGCTTCCAGCGTGGGCACGCTCGAGCTTCGCACCGCGTTCGCCGAGTTTTGTGGCGAGCGATCTCACGGAACCGATGGAAACGAAACCTGCCCAAACTTGGATCCGAACTCGGAGGTGATCGTCCTTCTCGGCGCCAAAGAAGGCATTGGCCACCTTCCGTTGGCGCTACTGAACCCGGGCGATACCGTCCTCGTCCCCGACCCCGGATACCCCGTGTACGTCTCGGGTACGGTTCTTGCCGGCGGGCGCTGCCACGCCATGCCGCTTCGTGAGAGCACCTGTTGGCTTCCGGATTTTGACGAGATACCAAGCGACGTGGCGCGCAACGCGCGACTGATGTGGCTGAACTATCCGAACAACCCCACCACGGCGATGGCGTCGCTCGCGTTCTTCGAGACGGCCTTGGAATTCGCACGTGAGTACGACCTGCTCATCGCTCAGGACGCTGCGTACAGCGAAGTCTACTTCGACGAGCCACCCGCGAGCATTCTTCAAGTTGACGGTGCGAAAGAACACGCGATCGAATTCCATTCGCTCTCCAAGACATTCAACATGACCGGATGGCGCGTGGCGTTCGCCGTCGGCAACGCCGACGCCCTCGCCGCCCTAGCGACCGTCAAGAGCAATCTCGATTCCGGGGTTTTCCTACCGCTGCAACACGCCGGTATCGAAGCGTTGCGCGGTGCGTCGAAACCGGAAATCCGAAACCAGATCGCCAAGTATCGCACACGGCGCGACATCTTGATTAACGGCTTGCGATCGGCTGGCTGGTCAATCAACGCCCCGGACGCCACGATATATGTATGGGCCAAGTGTCCACCGGGTGTCAAGTCTATGACACTGTCGACGCGCATCCTCGCCGAAGCCGACGTCGTCGTCGTTCCCGGCGTAGGGTTTGGTCGCTACGGTGAGGGGTTCGTACGATTCGCCCTGACCGTCGACGACGAGCGAACGCAAGAAGCCGTAGATCGCATAGCGAAATTGTCGTTGTAGGACGAGAACCCGATGGATGACAACGCGATCGTCGCGTACATCGGCCTTGGTGCAAATCTTGGCGATCGACGCACCACGCTTCAGTCGGCCGTGTACGTCCTAGACGAACACGACCGCATCGCAGTGGACTTCGATGGCGGCATCGCCTCACTGTACGAAACGAGTCCGGTGGGTGGCCCACTGAATCAACCGAATTTCCTGAACAGCGTCATCGCCGCGCGTTGCACGGTGTCGCCGCGAGAGTTGCTCGACATTTTGCTCGCCATCGAGCTAGCACATGGACGCACGCGAACCCAGCGATTCGCCGCACGCACGCTCGACCTGGATTTGCTGCTCTTCGGCGGCGTTCAATCGCATGACATCGCGTTGACTCTGCCACACCCGCGTTTGCACGAGCGTCGCTTCGTGCTCGAACCGCTTGCCGAAATCGCCGGCGACGTGGTTCATCCGGATATGAATGTGACCATCAACGAACTGGCTGTGCGTCGCCGCGACAAGCAAGCCCTCGAGTGCGTGGTACCGATTGCCGGCCGGCGATGGACCTCCAAACCAAGCGCGGACGAACACGATTTGGGCTGAGTCGCGTGCGCCGATCCCACCGAACGATCAATCCGACCCTCCGGTGGCGACGGAGCCGACGCGCGGGCGCAAGCATTATTCCGTATGCCCCGCGCCATCTTGCACCGTCGCCTTTGATGCACTAGCCTGCCCGGGCGGTGCGTTCGCCCGGTTCGCATTCGTCGTCGTGTAGATCAATGAACAGCAGTCAACGGGCAGTTTCCACTACTACGAGGAATTGTGATGATCCTAGGCGTACCAATACTCATCTGTCTGACCCTTCCACTCGGCGCCGAGCCGAATCCGAACGCGAACGCGAACGCGAACGCGAAAGAAACCGCGATCACGAACATCGAACAGATCACGTTCGGTAGTATGGGCTTCATCAAGGCCGGAGAGGCCTATTTTTCACCGGACCATAAGACCATCATCTTCCAGGCCACACCGATTGGGAAAACGGAATACCAAATCTACACCATGGACCTGCGCACACGGGCTCCGAAGATGGTCAGCACTGGTAAGGGCGCTTGCACGTGCGGCTTCTTCAGGCCGGACGGGCGGAAGATTATCTTCGCATCGAGTCATCTTCGACCGGAATCGGCTGAACACAAACCGACGGCTGACTCTGACGAATACTCATGGGAATTCGACAACTACATGGACATTTTCGAAGCCAACGTCGACGGCTCGAAACGCCGCCGCCTCACGACCGCGCCGGGGTATGACGCCGAGGGCGCCTACTCTCCGGACGGACGTCACATCGTGTTCACGTCACAGCGGGACGGCGACCTCGAGGTGTATATCATGGACGCGGACGGCAAGAACAAACGCCGCATCACCCACGGCAAGGGTTACGACGGCGGACCCTTTATATCGCCCGACGGCAAGACGATTCTCTACCGCGGCGATCGACGCAACGACGGCGAAATGGACCTACAACTTCGGGTGGTCGGAATCGACGGCAAGGGCGACCACGCACTCACGGACAATGCACTGTTCAACTGGTGCCCCTATTTCCATCCCTCGGGTCAATGCTTCATCTTCACGCAGGCAAACCATCGCGGACGACCCAACTACGATCTACACATGATGACCCTCGACGGAAAATACACGACGCGTATCACGTTCGACGAAGCCTTTGACGGACTTCCCGTGTTCAGTGCCGATGGGAAGAGGCTGATGTGGACAAGCAAGCGCGGCGGACTCGACGAATCGCAGGTGTTCCTGGCGGACTTTCGGCTGCCGGAGGTGTTCGCCAAGCAAGACCCGTAACAGGACCGCAAGGCGTAACGCCCGCCCGTGCGAACCAAGGGATACACGCGAAATAAGGCTTCGTCGGCACTCCGTTACGGTGTTCCGAACGGGTCGCGCTGCTCGTACTTAAGCCTGCGTTCGCAGCGCGGGCAACGGACGCCCTCAGCCTCGCTCGCCCAATCACGACCCATCAGACGCACCGCAGCCGTCCTCAACGAGCCGTCGTCCGCACGCTCGAACTTAACCTGAACCTGAAACCTGCCATGCCGAGGACAAGCGTAACCGGTCACCGGATATGCATTGTTGTTGCACGTCTTGCAGAACACGGGATCAACGTGTCCCGGTGCCTCGAACGTATGGCCCGCGTCACATTTCCATTGAAGAACCACGTTTTCCAAAGTACGTTCAGCGACTGAGGGCAACGGGGCGCGTTGCAAAGCATGCCAAACAAACGGCAGCAGAACGATCACGGAACCACCCAGGACAAGGCAAAAAACGGCGGCTCGGGACATTCGGCGCTTCCGGACAATTCGGACCGTGCGCCGGTGCTGCGGGGATGGTCTTGGAGGAGTTGCGCGAGTCGGGGCGGGTCGCATCAGCCGGGACGCCCTACCCTCCCGGACGGATGAACGCCGTCACGCCATCCGCGCTCGTCGACCCCGTCCACCAGAAGAGCTGGTCCTTGGCGAACGAGTAGTGAGGAAGGTGCAGTTGATTACACATCGTGCAGCCGCCAGCGGCGCAATCGGCATAATAACGCTTGATCGGTTCGCGCATGATTTTTTGCGTCTGAGCGGCTCGAACACCACCGGTTAGCGTCAACATGTGGATGCCCGCGCCATGTCGCGTCGTAAGCCAAGGCCGAGCGGAAACACTCGAGGCAAACGGGTCGTACCCATCGTCCCACGAGAGCACGCTCGAATTCCTCGTCGGGCCGGTCACGGTCTGTACGGCGCTGCTCGTTCGGGCCTCGCGGTCGGGCCCCAAGTCTGCAACCAGGATGGTGTTGCTCGGGCGATGTGGACGCAGCCGATCGACATGGGCCAACCCACCGCCTAGACCCTGCATCGGAAAACCATTGATCCCGTAGCTTGCATAGTTGCCCACGTTCGGATCGTCATCAATCGAATTCAACTTCGCCATACGATAACGATGTGGATCATCAGGACACGTCAAGATGTTCGGATCGCTCAGGTAGGTTGGGAACAACTTCTCGAACCACGGGTCAACGGTGTCCGCCGCCTGCATCGTGCCATCCGGCGGATCTTCGACCGGAAGCCAGCCATCGTTATCGATGCGGTACATCATCAGGCTGAGCCCGATCTCCCGGAGGTGGTGCTTGCAAAGCGTTGCGGAAGCGAGCTTCATTGATCCGCGCAAACCGGGTATCAAGATCGAAATGAGCAGCGTGATCAGCGCGATCACCACAAGCAATTCGATCAGCGTGGCGCCGCGACGACGCCCTGCAAGCCCGCCAACTCGAGCCGCAACCCGGGATGTGTGTTTAGTACGAACCATCTGCACCAGCAATCGTAAACAATTGTCTGACCGAATGCAACGGTTTTCTGGCCGATAAACTACGCTCCCGCTCGATCGCCCAATAATCCGCCTAACGGCTATACTATTCCTCTGTCGGACCGTATCATGCTGCAAAGTTAGCAGCAATAGTGCGATAACTTCCGAAATCTGGGTCCATTCGACAATATGCAATCTAACACGGAATAAATCCAGTGCTACAAGAACGAGTGAGTAATGAATTGCTGCCCTACGTCGTACGACCTGGGCAATATATCGGTGGGGAAGTCAACCAGCTCGTTTCCCGCGGCGACTGGAACAAGGCCGACGTCCGCGTCGCCATCGCTTTTCCCGACACGTACACTATTGGGATGAGCCATCTGGGGTGCCAAATCTTGTACTGGCTCGTCAACCACACCGACGGCTGCTGCGCCGAGCGCGTGTTTTGTCCGTGGGGTGACGCCGAGTCCGTCATGCGCGAGCGTAGGATTCCGCTGTTCACATGGGACACCCGACAGCCTGTGGTCTCTGCCGACATCCTCGCCGTCTCGCTTCAATATGAGATGGCCTACACCTGCGTGCTTCAACTGCTCGATTTATCGGGAATCCCCCTGCGCAGCGCCGACCGTGACGATAGCCACCCGCTCGTTATCGCCGGCGGACCCCAAGCAGACAACCCCGAGCCTATGGCTCCGTTTCTCGACTTGGTCGTCCTTGGTGACGGTGAGGAATCCATGGCGGCGATCGTGGCTGCATACAAGGAATTTCAAGACGGCGGGATGCGTCGTCGTGAAATGATCGACGCGATGGCCCGGCGATTCGAATGGATCTACGCCCCGTCGCGCTATGAAGCGAGCTACCACGGCGACGGCACGATTCGTTCCGTGACGCCGATGGACGCGAGCCTGCCGACCACCATCGAGCGGTGCAAGACGATGGATTTTGAAAACGCACCCTTCCCCGTGCGCCCCATCGTTCCATTCGTCGAAGTCGTTCACGATCGCTTCGCTATTGAGATCATGCGCGGTTGTCCCCAGCGCTGCCGCTTCTGCCACGCCGGGTATACGAAGCGACCGCTCGGCCTTCGATCCGTCGACCGCATTCTCGACATGGCTGAAGAAATGTACGCTGCGACGGGTGTGGACGAGTTCGGCTTGCTCTCACTGTCGACGGCTGACTACCCCGACCTTCGCGAGCTGTCCACGCGGGCCAACGCACAATTCGCCGAGCGTCGCGTCAACATCTCCGTACCCTCGCTGCGCGTCGACAAGATGCTCCAGAACATTCCGTGGATGGTGAACTCGGTTCGCAAGAGCGGGCTCACCATGGCCGTCGAAGCGGCCAACGACGACATGCGCGCCGCCATTCGTAAGCACGTCACCGACGGTGATCTTCTCGACGGCGTTCGCGCCGCCTACAAAGCCGGGTGGCGCTCGGTCAAACTCTACTTCATGTGCGGATTCCCCGGGGAACGACCGGACGACATCGACGGCATCGTCCGCCTGGCCCGCGAGGTCAGCGAAGCCCGCCGCGAGATCAGTGGCGGCCCAGCCAACGTCAACGCCGCCGTCGGTTGGCTGGTGCCCAAACCCTATACACCGTTCCAATGGGCCGCGCAACCCGAAGCCGGCTATTTCCACGAAGCACGAATTCGACTCAACGGGCTACTCAACTCGGTCCAGCGTTCGCGCAAGGGCAAGAAGAAACGCGGCCCGGTGCGCATCAAAACGCACAACGTCGAGCGATCCATTCTCGAAGGCGTCTTCGCACGCGGAGATCGCCGCTTGGCTGACGTGATCGAACACGCCTACCGCTCCGGCGCACGGTTCGACGGCTGGGACGAGTGCTTCGACGCTGAACGATGGCGACGCAGTTTCGGAGACACCGGAATCGACCCCGCATGGTACGCCCATCGCGAACGCGACCCGGACGAAGTCTTCCCCTGGAACCACCTCCACGGCGGAGCCCCCACCGACTACCTCGCCCGCCAGTACGACGACGTATTCACCAAGATCAACGTGCCGCGTGCGGCTACTAAGGGTGCAACATTGAGCGCGTCCGCTTAGCAAGCGAGGACGGATTCCGCGAACACGGACCGCTTCCTAACGCGTACGGCTCCGAACGAAGCCTCTTGAAAACGCTCTAAGCTTTCCGCGTGACCAGCTGACAGGCGGCCTACCGCTCCCGCAACAGTCCCCATCGCGAGTAACCTATTGGCCGGTGAGATCGTTGACGATCTGCTCGGCCACATCGAGCGCCCCGCGCGAGAGCGCCGGGTTGTGAACCCCATTGCTGCCGTCGGCAGCAACGAACTGGAAGTCAAATTTCGCGGTCGCGAGCCTCGCCTGGTCCACCGCGCTCAGGGTATCAGCATCAATAAACGAAGTGCTGGATACGTCAAAAAACGGAGCCAGTGCGTCAAGTCGCGCCGCAAGATCCGTCTGCAACGTAACCCGTAGCTCGTTCGCAACAGAATCGGTGTGGCAGCCTCGGCACCCGGTGTATTGCTCGGCCTGATGCTCCGGGGAAGCAGCTGTAATCTCCGAGTCGAACGGGTTGAACGTATGGCCCGTGACGTTGGGGTTACCCTCGTTGGGTTCCTCCACCTCGTGCCCGACAACGTGACACTGCGCGCACGCGGCGCCGCCGGACGCGGCAAGCCCGCTATGGACGTGGGTCAGTTCCAAGCCGCTTCCGTCAGCGTCAAATGCGCCGATTCCGGTTAGCATCTCAAGCTGTGGATGGTGCGGCGTATCACCCAGTTCGGCCTCTTCTTGTGTGTGACATTCCCCACAAAGGCTAGCGATCGGCTGGCGCAATTGATGATCCTGAGCAACGCCGCCGTGCGGCGCATGGCACGTAGCGCATTCGATGGAGAGTTGGGCCGTCGCAAGGGTGGGCACTACGACGCCGGATTCCCCCTCCTGTTCTTCGACAGCGTGGCGATAGTCCTGCGAGTGGCACTTTAGGCAAGTGTCCTGCGCGAACGGGTTGGACCGTAGCCCCTCCAGGGCCGTCGCGTGTTTTGAATGCTGCCACTCGTCAAACGTCGGATGATGCGCATCCGTGTGGCATGTGCCGCAGAGCGCAGCTGAGAGATCGACAAATGGACGAATCGCCAGATCGCCGGGGTTCGCGGCATGGTCGGCCGAAGCGCCGTGGCAGTTCTCGCATTGCACGCCCGCAAGTGCAGGTGTTTCAGCGCGACTCACGAACCCATCGTCGTTGAACCCGACCGTGTGACAGCCGAGACATGCAGCGTTTTCCCCTTGGCCGATCGCCTCCAGCGTGCCCAACGCGGTCGCATGGGGGGTCGCCTGCCAATTCGCGTGCATACCCGAATGACACGGCATGCAAGTATCTGCCCCGGCGAATTTGGTTGATGTAGGCCCGCCATTCGTACCGTCGCCTCCGTCCCCCGGCGCCGGCGGCACGGAGGAACACCCGGCGATGAAGCTCAAACTGCCAACTACTAACCCAACAGACGTCGCGAGGAAGGTAACCGAACGAACCAACGAGTTTCTTGCGTTCATGATGCACTCCTTAGGCACATCGACCGATGAAGGCAGCGAATACACAGCGCCCAGCCAAGTCTTCGGCTGCACGTCGACGACACTCGTTCGTCGAAGCCGATATCACATCGCGCTAGGACGCTGCCGTACTCACTGGCACGTCGCGCGCCAGCAATACTTGAAATATGCAAATCGAGGGCATGAAGCGCGAACCGTGGAATTTGTGGCGATTGCGGAAAACCGACCAGGGTCCTCTTCCGATTCGACTGTCGCGGTCATCCATTGTGACGTCTGGATGGCGTAGGCGGTGTTCGGCGGAGCCGAACGTCCTTGGGAATCCAATCGTGTTGATCAGGAGGATCGAGTCATGGCACGGAAGCCTTACCCGAGTGATTTGACGGATGCGCAATGGAAGCTGATCGAGGACTTGATTCCGCCGGCCAAACCGGGCGGGCGTCCGCGCGAGGTGTCGATGCGCGAGGTGCTGAATGCGATCATGTATTTGCTGCGCAGCGGTTGTGCATGGCGGCTTTTGGCTCATGACTTTCCGAAGTGGAACATCGTGTATCACTACCTCTGTCGATTCCGCCGCGAAGGTCTTTGGCGGGACATCCATGATTTGCTTCGAGACGAGTTGCGTGTGGCTGAGGGTCGTGAAGCCAGTCCGAGCGCAGCCGTCATTGACAGTCAAAGCGTGAAAACCACGGAAAAAAAGGGGTTCGCGGTTACGATGCTGGCAAGAAGATCAAGGGTCGCAAGCGTCATATTGTCGTAGACACGCTGGGCTTGATTCTGGCGGTGGTCGTTCACCCGGCCGACATTCAGGACCGCGACGGTGCGAAAATGGTATTGACCAAGCTCAAGGGAAAGTGCGAACGTCTGCAATTGATCTGGGCTGACGGCGGATATTCGGGCATGTTGATTGACTGGGTTCGCAACTGCGGCGGGTGGCTATTGGAAATCGTCAGACGATGTGACGACGTGAGAGGCTTCAACGTGCTTCCGCACCGTTGGGTCGTCGAACGGACATTCGGATGGCTGGGCAGGTATCGTCGTCTCAGCAAGGACTATGAAGAACTGACCGAAACCAGCGAGTCAATGATCTATCTCGCGATGATCAACCTCATGACCCGACGACTCAGCTATGCGTAAACTACCCTTTTTGAACACGCACTAACCGCTCCCTGACAGTCACGGCCCGGTTCGAAGCACCCCTCTCTCGAACACCAACTCAGACTCAGATGCGATGGACCGGCACTGCTGAGACAGACGTGCCTTGTGAGACTCCCACTAACGCGACACCCGACCGTCCCGCAAAAAGAAATCTAGTTTTCTTCCGCCTGATGAGACGCAGCGGTGTCGAATAGATTGAGCAGCGATACTGGTCTGTGGTGCGTCCGTCATCTTGGAGCGTCTGGTCTGTCTTGCGGTGGCTATCCGCGGAAGCCTTTCGCACCAATGCGTCGTAATCAACGAAACTTTTGGCGACGATCCGCACCCGAGGTGCGCTCGACAGGTAGAACCGGACCTGCGTGAACGTCCAAGAATTGTTGGATTTCCACCCGGGTAGGGCCTACGATCGTCAGGCCGGGGGCGCCGCACGGCTACCGTCACGCGGAATCGCCGCTGGAAACGGAGCACATCAATGCCGACCAGACCAGTCGTAACGTGCGCCGTCTTCGCATGCTTTGCGCTCGCGACCGTCACCCAAGCTACCGAAGACGGTCCGGAACCACCGGCGCCCCGAACCGCCGACGCCGTCAAACCGGCCGTTGGAAGTGATGGCCCTCAGCCGCAGCAGCCAGTGACGCCGGATACGATCGCCGACAATCTCGCGGATCGATTAACCTCGGTTTCGCCGAACAGTAAGTTCACCCGACACGTCATCGGCAAAGACGGAGCCGGCTCAGCGGCCGGCGCCTCGACATTGATCTATAGCGCCCCATTAGGGGAAGCCATATTTGGCCCGCCTGCCAACGTCCGCATCGCGGACGACATCATCACGATCGGCGCTTCGAAGTGTACCCTTGACAAGTTCACGTTCCAGGTTTCGGGCAACGTGAGGCAGAACGGCTCACCCGACGTACCGTTCACCGAACCGTTCCAGGTTGAGTACGCCCTGTACTCTGTTTGTCCGGGGTCAAGCTTTACCTCGACGCCAATCATGGACCTCTCGGAAACGATCGAAATGTCAGGAACGTTTGACTCCACGGGCGTCCCCGATCCGGGAGGCAATCAGAACTTCACCGTCGTCGTTGAGATTCCGCCCGCAGTAACCTTCAGGATCCCTCCGCAGCTATACCTCGCGGTCACGTTCAGCCGCGAATACGCCGGCATCGTCATCGGGGGACCGGCGCAGGTCGGGTTCTCGGCGGACGGGTTTGACTTTCCGTCATTCCCTTGCGCTTCCAGCTTCGGCGGCTATCCACGTGTCCCGCACGCGACGTTCAACGTAGAAGTTTTTGTTCGCGGCGACTGCGCTGCGTCATATCCGGGATATCTGAATTCCAAGCAAATTGGGCGTCCCTTCCTGACTGGCGGCGGGACAGTGTTTGCCGACGACATCCGGCTCAGCGTCCCCGGAGGTGTGTGCAGGATGGTGGCGTATGAAGTGCGTGTGCGTGGCCAACGGTTCAATAGCTCCGGCGGCCTTTGGGCCCAGATGCACGAGGCCCTTGTGGATAGCGACCCGCTTGGGGGTGGTCTTATCGAAGAAACTGTGCAACTCTTGTTTATGTTTGGCGATTCCGTTCAGGTTGTTCGCAAGGACTTCCCCGAGCCCATTCGGTTGACCGGGCAAGACTATTGGATGGTGTTCAAGACGACCAGTGGCGTCGTCGGCCCCATCAATACGTGTATCCCAGCCCAAATCGGGTCCACACAGGACTCAATCTCGGTGCATGACGGTGTGCGGTGGGAATCTCAAGACATCGGGAACGCTTGCATCTCAGCCTTCGACATCGCAATCTATTGTGAAGCGCCCCCTCCGATCGGTGCCTGCTGCGACATGGTAATTACGGACAATCGCAGATGCATCGGCGGTCCGGCGGATGGGCTCGCTTGCCTGCTTCCGTTGTATTGCAAATGCCCCGACGATGCGTCCGACTGCACGGATGGCGTATGCCTCGGCGACTCGGTCTGTCGCGATGTCCCTCAAATGAACTGCCCCTTCCCGACGCTGTGGAAGGAAGGCGTCCAATGCGAATCGACCTGTGTGCGCGGTATCAATCATGGTCAGCCATGCACGCGCCAAGCAGACTGCCCTGGCGGTGTGTGTCCGGGGGAGTTTGGACCGGACAGCAACAAGTCGTGTGGCCAATCCGCCTGCTGCACGTTCTTCGATGAGTGTTTGGATATTACGGAACGCGAGTGCTTCAGCCTCGAACCCGTCACCGACCCCAGGTTCTACAGTCGCGGTTTGTTCTGCGGCCTCAACGGACAAAAATGCCCGGTTGGTGCGTGCCTACGCCGAGACGGAGATTGCATGCTCGAGCGCCCGGAGCGGGGGTGCGGGAATGTCTTTTGCTGTACCGACGTTTGCCGCAACGTTGATGCGTTCTGTTGTGACATTCACTGGGACGAAATTTGTGTGAGGCAGGCCCAGGAACTGTCGTCGTGCTTTGGCGGCCCCTTGAATGACACCTGCTTTGACACGCGACGAGAACGAGGCGTCCTGCTCGTTGACGCCAACAGCAGCACTGCGGTCAGCAACCTCAATGCAACAGAAGATGAAGGCGATCCCGGTTTCTCGTGTCACGCGCTCGACCCTGGTGGCCAAGGGTTGGGTACCCTATGGTTGGAGTTTGTGGCTACGCACACGTCCGCACGAATACAGACCTGCAACAGCACGCCGCCGGCGGATGACTCCCTGATCGCGGTTTACCGCGTCGGCGATCCTTCGACACCGGAAACCACATGCGCCACGCTACAAGAAATCGCGTGCGGCGATGACAGTCCCACATGCGCCGGCGGCGCTGGTTCAGACGTGTGTGCCGGCGATCTGGTGCCGGGTGAGACCTACTACATCCAACTCGCGGCACGTACGAATGAAAGCCGTGGAGTGTATCGAATGGATGTTGAGTCGCCGTGTCCCACGGTCTTGTCCGATTGCCCATTCGGCGAAATCATCTGGCTTGATCCTCCGAGCGGCGTGGTCGACGCAAGACAGCCGCACGGGGTCGAGAACGCAGCCATGCTCCAAGGTGTCGACTTGGTTGTTGTTGAGGGTCCGGCGAGCGCAGCCACAAGTTGCTGGAGCATGTCCGAAACGACCGACAACCTCCCCAACCATCCACCCTATGCACCGGAACTAGAGACCAACGCGATTGTGGGAATTCAAAGTGATGGCTCGGGAGTTTTCAGAATCAAACTCGCCCGCCCGATCACGCCGGGGGAGCAGACGACGATCACCTACATATCCGACTCAGGCGTACATTTGAACGGATGCTTCGTTTCGCATCCGGGGAATGCGGACGGCGATGACATTTCCGGAACGAGCGACATCGTTGCGCTGATCAATTTCATCAAGGGCGATTCGAAATCGCCTTGGGGAGACCAAAGCGAGGATATCGACCGCAGCGGATTGGCCACACCGATCGACATATTGCGGGCTATCGACCTGCTCAACGGAGCCGGCGCATTCGCCCCCGGCTGGGACGGCGTCGCACAACCTGTGACCGGAAAGCAATGCCCGTAAGAGCGACGGGAAGGACGAGAACGACGATGAGCACGACAACCCCATCTACTGTAGTTTCTGATAAGGCTGATTTGTCCTCTTGCCCCCTTGAAGCATGTACAAGACGGAACATTATGAACCGAGCCGCGACCGTGAGGGAGCGGTCTTCAGCCTCACAAGTGGACCGCTTCCCTATGAGCGCGGCTCGGAAAGACCCTTCTGGACACCCTCTTGACAAGGGGAGACCGACGGGGGTTCTTCAGTCTAAGGAGAACCTCCCCTTACCCCTCCTTGAAAAGGACGGGAATTTAAAGCAGCGTTATCTTCCTGGAAAAGGCAGAATGAGCAAACACGGTATGGGGAGACTGGTATGGCTGGTGCCGTGTGTTCTCGTTGGCAGTCGACTCGGCCACGGCGGACCACCGGAGACGACTGCGGCCGGTCAACCCGCTGACACCAAGGCAACCGTCCAAGCCACTTACCACGAATCGCCGGGCGATCCTTGGATGCCGCGGTCTTCGACACCGCCCGCAGGCGCGACCTCCCATTCCGGATCTTGGACACTTGGTGCTTTCGAAAGCGTCCAGGTCAACGTCGACCAGTTCGGCAATAACATACAGGGTGACGCGGACAACGAACCCTCCATCGCCATCGATCCCCGCGACCCCAGCCGAATTGTCATCGGCTGGCGCCAGTTCGATACCGTGTCCCTAGATCAGGCTCGGGCCGGCGTCGCCTACAGCCACGATGGCGGAAGAATGTGGACGCTACCGGGCTCGTTGACATCCGATGTGTATCATCACAACTCCGTAGTGGATTCCGACGCGAACGGCATCTTCTACTATTTGAGTGTAGACGGGCGAACGTCGCAAATCTTTCGTTCGTTCGACGGAGGAATGAGCTGGAATCCTCCGATCGATATGGCTACGGATATCTTTACTTTACCCTGGATGGTCATCGATCGCACAGACGGTATTGGCGCAGGTAATATCTACACCTTGTGGCGCCCACGCGCCTCGTGCTGTTCCGGCGCCTTCGTGCGGTCTACAGACGGAGGAGTCACGAATTCCTCACCCATCGTCTCCTGGTTTCGCTCCGGCACAATGTCGGTGGGGCCTGCAGGCCGAGTTTATGTAGTCGGCCACTTCTCATCATGGGGCTTCTTTAGCGGCTTTGAAGTAGCCTGGAGTAGCAACGCACAGGATCCCAACGCTTCGCCGACGATCGGCGACAGCACATCCGTTGGTCTTGGCGAACCTGGGGGGGGCGGCCCAAACCAGCACGGGCCACTCGGCATGCCGTGGATCGCGACAGATCATTCACACACAGCCACACGAGGAAGCGTCTACGTCCTGGGATCGGTGCGTGAATCGACGCTGCAGAGTCCACTTGACGTCAGGTTCGCGCGCAGCACCGATGGCGGTGAGACCTGGAGCGATCCTGTTCGTGTGAATGACGACCCAACCGACAACGATGCGTGGCAATGGTTCGGGACGATGTCGGTGGCACCGAACGGTCGCATTGACGCTATATGGAACGACACGCGTAACACCGGCGTCGAAAATCTATCTGAACTGTACTACGCATTCTCGACGGACGCCGGCGAAACATGGTCCAAGAACATCCCGGTAAGCCCGGTATTCGACAGCCACGTCGGATGGCCCTTCCGGAATCGCTCACTCGGCAGCTACTACGACATGATCTCTGACGACTCGGGCGTCAACGTAGCATACGCCGCGACATTCAACGGAGAGCAGGATGTCTACTATCTGCGGATAGGAATTCGAGATTGCAACGACAATGGAATTCCCGACGAAGACGACGTGGCGACGGGCGGGTTTCAAGATTGCGATGGCAATGATGTACCCGATAAATGCCAGCGCGATTGCAATTCTACCGGGATACCAGACGGATGCGATATTGACGCCGGTACAAGTGCAGATTGCGACGGCAACGACAATCCAGACGAGTGCGATCCCGATTTCGACCTGAACGAACTGATCGATGAATGCGACCCTGACGTCGACGGTGACGGCGCACCCAATCGACTGGACAAGTGCGCCTTCACTCCGCTGGGGTCGCGAGCGAACACCGTCGGAGGTCCGCTCGGTGACACGAATGGAAATTGCTACGTGGACCTCGTCGACTACTGGCGATTCAAGAATTGCCTGACAGTGAGCGGTCCCGGCGTAGGCGGATCAACCGACTATTGCATCGGCACGTTCGATTTTGATGACGATCGCGATATTGATCTGCGCGACTTCGCCGGTCTCGCGGCGGCGTTCACGGAAGATCCGGCACCCCAACCTCTTCCGCCTTGTGTTGGTGCTTGCATCGGTTTCAGCGCTGTTCCAAACGACGGATTCTAGACAGCGGCTCTTCAAATCGCTTCAGCGAGATTCCCGCGTCAGTGGGTGCGAGAAAGGATTCACGCACCAGCTAAGGATCCAAGGGTTTCGACATTTCGATCGGTGCGAGGAAGGATTCACGCACCAGCTCGCTTCGTGCGCGGCGCGGACTTCCATCGCCGGTGGATCCACAGATATTGATCGGGGTCTTCGCGGACGATTTCTTCGAGCGCGCTGGTGTATGTCTGCGTGATCCACTTCAATGCGTCCTTACGATCTTCCCACTCGTGCGGATAAATCACGCGCTGCACGCCGGCGGTGAACTTGGCCTTATCGCCTTGCCGGCGTGCGTACCCGACGATGATCGGACAGCGCGTGGCCATGGCCAGCAAGCCGATCGACTTGTAGGTCGACGCGGGGCGGCCGAAGAAGTCGACGAAGACCCCTTTTCGACCAGCGTCCTGATCGCCGATGAACGCCAACAGTCGCCCCTCGCGCAGCACCGATTCGGCATGTTCCATGGCCCCCTTCTTGTCGATCAACGTCAAGCCATGCGTTAGCCTACTCTGCACGACGAATCGGTTGATGTAAACGTTGTCGAGTGGCCGCATGACCGCGACGACGTCGAACCCCAGCGCAGCCAATACATGCCCCATCAATTCAAACGAACCGTAGTGACCGGTCACGAGGATTGCGCCGCGACCGGATAGCATCAACTCGAGCCCCTCACCAAGATTCTTCAAGTCGATATATCGCGTCCACGTCAATGCATTGAGCAATCGTGGAAGGCAGATCACGTCGACAGCGAACATGGCCACGCTCGCCAGGCTACGATCGGCGATTCGGTCGATCTCGTCGCGGGATAGCTCGTCACCAAAGGAGCGCGTAAGGTGCTCAACCGCAAGGCGTCGATGACGCTTCGTGATCAGGGGCCATACTTTGGCGAGACGGCGGGCGGTCGCAAGATTCCAATCGATCGGAAAAATCTGAAGGATGGCGAAGACCGAGCGGAGCAGCGCATACAGCACCCACGCGACCACGCCGGTCTTGGATTTGGTCATGGCCCGAAGCCAAGTCTGACGCGGGGATTCCCGTTTCATGGGCGCCATCGTAACATGCACCGAGACGGGTGACCACGATGAGCAGGATTCACGTGCAGCGCACAGACGGCGATAAGCCGACGTTGCAGCGGCCAAGTAACGCATGAATGAAACGGCAATCCAACCGAGTGACACGACGAACGGCAAGCCGCCGCAGACCGTAGACGATCTCGATTACGATCTTCCGGACGAACTGATCGCACAACACCCGCTCGCTCAGCGCGATGGCTCACGAATGCTATGCGTAGATCGTAAGCAAGACAGCCTGATCGATGGCAAGATCACCGACCTGCCCACCCGTCTGAAGCTCGGCGATCTGCTCGTACTCAACGACACGAAAGTGCTGCCGGCGAAACTACTGGCGCGACGCGAGACCGGTGGTCGGGTCGGCGGGCTGTTTGAACGGGAGACCGAACCCGGCGAGTGGATCGTCATGCTCACCGGGTCGAGGCGGCTACGACCCGGTGAGCAGTTGACATTAGACGTCGATGCTCCGGAGCACCTTCAGTTGATCGAATCCCTAGGTGACGGCCGGTGGCGTGTTCAGGTGACGGGCGACGGTTCGACAGAAGCCATACTCAACCGCGTGGGGCACGTCCCGCTTCCACCCTACATCCGTCGGAATCGTGACGGCGATGCCCGAAGCTCAGACGATCGCGATCGGTATCAAACGGTCTACGCACACGCGGCTGGCGCCATCGCCGCCCCCACCGCCGGTCTGCACCTCACCAACGAACTGCTCGATCGAATTCGCAAATCCGGCGTTGAGACGGTCACGCTCACCTTGCACGTGGGGTCGGGGACGTTTCAGCCAATACGCGTAAACGAGCTCGCTCAGCACACCATGCATATGGAGTCGTACCATATCGAACCCAACGTCGTGGACGCCATTCGTCGTTGCCGCGAAACGGGTGGCCGGGTGATCGCAGTCGGGACAACGAGCGTACGCGCGCTCGAATCCGCCGCCACCGACAACGGCGCCGCGCCGCTGTCGACCGGCGACGCCACAACGAGTATCTTCATTCGCCCGCCGTACAAGTTCAATGTAGTCGACGGACTTGTTACGAACTTTCACTTGCCGAAGAGTACGCTCCTGGCGCTGGTGATGGCCCTGGGTGGAACGAACAGGATCCGACGTGCATACGACCACGCCGTAGCCAAGCGATACCGGTTCTTCAGCTATGGCGACGCGATGCTGATCTTGTAACCTCCGCAATCGACTATTGCGACGACCGAAGCCGCTACGAGCTTGCATGAACAGGGCCATGACAAACCGCAACCGTAACGGAGCGGTTTTTGCCTACGAAACCGAACCGATTCTCGCAGGCGCGGCACGGAAAGAGGCTTCTCAAGCGCGATCTAAGGAGGCGAGCCGAACTTGGGACTGTTGGAATTCGTTACCGTAACGCTGATCGGCCTCTCCGCGGGACTTGTCGGTGGAATGCTGGGCATCGGCGGCAGCATTATTATGATCCCCGCGCTGACGGAATTCCTCGGCCCCAATCAGCACCTCTACCAGGCCGCCGCGATGATCGTCAACTTCTTCGTGGTCGTCCCCGCCGTCATCCGCCACCGCCGGGCCGGCGCCATCGATCTACGATCGGTGATGGCCATGCTGCCGATGGCGGCGGTCGCGGTCGTCATCGGCGTGATTGTCAGTGAACGCAGCATTTTCCAAAACGAAGGCGAAGCCTACCTCCGTGCCCTATTCGCGGCGTTCGTACTCACCAGCGCAATGATCGAACTGTATCGCTTGCGACGAAGCGACTCGACGAATGGTGCGAACAAGTCGAACTCAACGCGCGGCCCGTCACTGATGATCAAAGGCGTCGTGGCCATTCCGGTCGGCTTGGTGGCCGGCCTGTTGGGCGTCGGCGGTGGCATCTTGGCCGTACCACTGCAGCGCCGGCTTCTTGGTCTGCCCATCCGAACGGCCATCGCCAACTCCGCGACGATCATCATCGCGACGAGCTTCATCGGAGCAATCAGCAAGAACTATTCCTTGATTGTCGACCGTGGCAGCGATTATGGCTCACTGATGCTCGCAGCCACACTTGCCCCGCTTGCAATCGTCGGCAGCTGGATAGGAAGCCACTTCACCCATCGATTGCCTACGCGAATCGTCAAGACCGCATTCCTGGCGCTGCTCATCATCGCCGGAACCCGTCTCGCGTATAAGGCCGCCACAGAAATGCCCCACCGTTCGCCAACGCCAACGTATGGTTCGCACGTTTCTCCCAACTGAATCCTCCATAGACGACCCTTGTCCGGAAGATGGGCCTGACAACACCGGCGCCGTCAGACTTATCTTTGATGCAGTAACAATATGGGAATGATAGAAGCCGGATTTTCTGGAGCTTTGTCAGCGTTGCGTCGAGGAATTACGATTGGCCTAAGAACGTGTGTGAGAAGATGCGTTAGAGGGTCTGCGATGAACTGAGCCGCGCCCGTGAGGAAGCGGTTTTTACGCGCAAGCCCAGATCGCTTCCTCACCGGCGCGGCTCGGCAAGAGGCTTCTCATACACGTTCTAAGTGGCCACGTCTTCAGTAGTTGGGGAGGCGAATCCAGCGTCGATTCGTGTCCCCCACGGCTAAAGCCATGGGCCACCCAAACCGTCAAGAGACCGCTTATACAGCGTCAGTCCTCAGACCGGCCACCGAGGTGTTTGCTCAAAAACTTTTCCGCCCGGGCGAAAAAGTCAAGGCGATTCTTGGGCTTAGTGAAGCCGTGACCCTCGTCTGGATATTCGACATACTCGACGGTCTTGCCGGCCCGGCGCAGCGCCTCGACCATTTTCACGGATTCCGCCTTCTTCACGCGCGAATCGTTAGCCCCCTGCGCGATCAATAGCGGTTTGATAATCTTATCGACATGATTAATCGGTGAACGTTCCTTGAGCATCACCTCGTCGCGAACCGGATGCCCAACGCGTTCCCAAAGAAGCGACTCGGCGAATTTTAGCGTCGGCGGGATGTTCTCCATGAACGTTACGAGGTTGGTGATCCCGTACATATCCACGCCGCAGCGGTACAGGTCCGGAGTCTTGCTCAACGCAACAAGCGTAGCGTATCCGCCGTATGAGTCGCCAAGAATCCCAACGCGCTTCGGGTCGGCAATTCCCTTCTCGATGGCCCACCGCACGCCGTCGGCGAGATCGTCCTGCATCTTGCCACCCCAGTCGCGATCCGCAGCGTTCAGAAAAGCTTTTCCGTATCCGGTCGAGCCGCGATAGTTCACCTGCAACACAGCGTACCCACGGTTGGCAAGCCACTGCGCGACACCGTCATATCCCCACGAATCGCGAGACCATGGACCGTTGTGTACAACCACCACCATGGGCAAACGCCGCGCCTTGACGCCACGAGGCATGGTCAGGTATCCATGGATCAACAAACCGTCGCGTGCCCGATAGCTGATTGGAAACATCTTCGCCAGCCGAAGCCCCTCAAGCGCCCCCCGGTTCGAAAACAGCAGCTTGGCCTCACGCGTGGAACGATCGTACGCGTAGTAGTACGTCGGGGCGGAATCGACCGTGTACGATACGATCCACGTACGATCCGCAAAGTCCCGGTCAATGACCCGAAAATCGCCACGGCGAAGACGACCAAGAACCCGAAAGTCCGTCTTGATCGAGCGATCGAGTACCTGCCAGTGCAAACGCTCACGGTTGAGCGCCACGGCCTGCACTTCAATAGTCAACGGATCAATAAGAAAATCAACGACGTCGACGTGTTGATCCGACGCAAGCGTGGTTTCCACGCCGGTCGCAAGGTCAACACGACGAAGCTCGCTCGTGTTGCTTCCAGAACTGCTCAGCACGTGCAACGACTTACCGTCAGCGGTGAAACCCAACGGACCGCTGTTAAGCACGTCCGCCGGGAGCCACTGAATCACGCGGCGCCAAGGCGAACCTATGCCGTCGCGCGTCATGTGCTCCATACCGCCATCCGGAAGCAGTCGCAGCGCGCCGCGAAGTTTCAGACTAGGATCAGCCTCGAAGGCCAAGAAGTTGCCCTCGTTTTTTTCCACAAGGTCGAGCCGACCGCTCGCGAGGTCCAAACGGTAAACGTCGTGATACGCCGGATCGCGATCGTTAATGCCGACGAGAATGGCGTCGGGCACGAGTCGACTGACAGCCACGATCTTGACTCGAATACCCTCGATCGGTGTCAGGTCGCGCACCGCTTGGGTTGACACGTCGACACTATACAGGTGCGAGTTCTCATCGCCGTCCTTGTCTTGGATGAAGAGAATCTGCGAACTATTGGGCGCCCAAAAATATCTCTGGATGCCCCGCTCGGCGCCGCGTGTTACAGGCTTGTCGTCCTCCGTACCAACAGTCCGAACCCAGACGTTGAGCACGCCGTTGACGGGAGCGAGATAGGCTAGCAATTGACCGTTGGGCGCGATTCTTGGCTTAGCTTTGTCTGGATTCCCAAAAAGCACTTCGCGCGGGATTAAGGGAGGAAGACCTGCACGTGCAACAACCCCGGCGACCGTGAGGACGAGTGCGATAGCCAAGATTTGCCGCCGCCTACACAAGATATATCCAAATCCACATCAAACAGGATCGGTCGCTATCATCACACCCGCGACCCCAACACGATTCCAGCCGCCACCACAGCCGCCGAAAACAGAAACTGCGGACGGGCCACCAAGACACGCATACACGTCCGCCTATTCAATCCTATCAACACTTTCGCGGCACCAAAGACGAAGGTTGTACAATCATGTCGATGGAAGCACAACGACGCAATACCGGACTCATCAAACCGACGAGACGGTTAGTTATCGAGTCGTAACCGTGTGGTCCTGCGCTTGGATAATCCAACTTGTCCCGGCTACACGGTTTCCATTACGCACGGCTCACACGACGAAGCTGGATTGACCAACCAAACCGGCGCAGGTACGCTTGGCTCGCTGCAGAGCGTGGCTGATGGACGGTTGCGGAATCTGCCGATCAAGGTCGAACGCAGTCGTCACGACCGAAGACAATGCGACGGACTCACGCCCGGGACCGGCCTGTCCGCGTGCCGTACGAACGACCACATCGAATCTGCAACGGCGGATCGGTTGGTTGTAAGAAACCGGCCGACCGGATGATTTCAGACATGAGGAACACACGATGAGGAAAACTTACTTCACCTGGAACGTTGCCATTGTGGTGCTCGTTCCCGTGGTGCTCGGCGGAGCGTGCCGCGAGGCGGAACCGCCGGTGGCGTACAATGACGATCTTGGATCCGGCGATACGATCCTTCTTCCGACGTCCGATCAGTGGCACAACAAAGCGCTGGCCAGTGGTCGCGCCGAATGGCATGAGTTTCGCGGACCGGACGAAGTCGGCGGCATGGACGACGATGCGAAGACAGCACCCGACGGCCATGCCGACGGCGATCTCAATGAGAACGCCATTCGCGACTTGCTTAGCGAATTCGGCAAAGTGGCCGCCGACGACCCAACCGTCGACGACCTTCTCGATTATTTCGTAGCGGATCAACACGAGATGCTCGAACCTATTCTCTCCAATGCCCTGGACATGGGCGACGCACTCCGCGCGGTTCGATCAGAACTTGCGGCGAAGTTACCTGACAAGTCAGCAAGCGTCACAGCCACATTCGAAACCCTCGACGCCTCGACTCTGCTCGCTCCCTCCGCCGATTCGTTTGCGCCAATGAAGGACGGGCTGATCACCGCGAAGATGGCCGGCGCTTCCCTCGCCGCGTCGTATGACTTCGTCCTCGTGGACAGTGATTGGTACATCAAAATGAGCAGGAACGCCCCGATGATTACGAAAGCCGAAAGCGATGCACGGTTGACCATGTACAGCGGTTGGGCTGACGGTCTGGACGCGGGCGAGTTGACCGCCGATGCTGTACTTATTCAGGCGGTCGAAGCCGCCAAGAACGTCAATCTCCCGACGCAAGGCGCAGACGCCGACACAAAACCAAGTACGACGGAAGCACCTGCCGAAAATGACTAACGCTGCGCTGGCGGCGCACAGTCTTGCCGAAGCCTACCTCTGCCTTGCCGCCACGCCCTGTGCAGAGTGCGGTCGCGGACCCGTGATCGGATGCGAACAGCCAACCGTTCAAGACCAAGACGTACGCATCGATACCAAGTGCGACTCATGCGGGTTTGAATCATCGAAATCGTTTCGCATGGTCACCGCGCCCACCGACGATACCAATCCATCGGAATTGAACGGCGCTGACGAACCATCGCGCCTCATCGACGTGGGTCAATGGATGACGCTGTATCAGATCATCATGGACACGGCCGAGTCGCAATCGAACAAGGTTTTCAAACGCGAGTTGAAAATTCACGCGGCGCAGTGCGTAACCGAAGCGCTAAAGTTCTACGACGACCCGGATAGCGACCTACCGCCACCGGCGGCGCGTTTCTTCGAACCCACGCGCCGACGTTTTCATGACGCCCCCCAACAGTTCGCAAGGGACCGGTTGATGCGACTTCGCGCGGCCCTCCCCGTCCCGCTCTGCTCCGAAGAACCGCAGCGCACGCCGGCATCTAATTGGCGCCGCGTAATCCTGGCGGCCAAGAAACAACTCAGTGAAGACACGCGACGATAACATCGCCTGATCGAACTCGGTATGCGAATGGGCTCGACATACGCCACTTCGTCTGAACTCGAACCGGTACGG
Organism: Phycisphaerae bacterium; assembly: GCA_029260075.1. Classification (GTDB taxonomy): domain Bacteria; phylum Planctomycetota; class Phycisphaerae; order UBA1845; family UBA1845; genus OFTM250. The sequence goes on along the minus strand of JAJDDY010000014.1, from coordinate 9,477 downwards.
AAGTCATTCGAGGGTTTGAACGACCGGCGCGACATGAACACCTTTAACCTCGCTCCCCGGCGTCTAGCCCGATAATTGCTTACGAAACGGACGCCGACCACCAGCGTGCAAGGCACACGATGCCTTCTCCGGAGATCAAGCCGGAACGAACGCACGAATTCACGTGCCAGTGTAGTGCGCCACGCGACAACTGAACCTGGGACATGGAATCAGCTCGACGTAACGAATGGGCAAAGACAACACGACCGTACCATCGCGGATGTTCAGCTTCCGTTCGTGCGCTCTTTTTGATACACTGAGCGCAAGTCGGCCCGCGCAATCTTCGGGCCGCTCGGGGCGTCTTCTTGTAATCGCTTGGATTCTCTTGACCCTAGGGGCAAGACTTGTCGGCACAAAGCGTTAGATCAATCGAAAGACTAAGCAATATTCGCTTCAATTCGGAAGGGTGAGAACGAATGCAATTAAGACGTGTAAGTAGCTTGGCGGCACTGTGCGGGAGTGCTTTGGTTCTGTCTGGTAGCGCGGCCGCGATAGCCGGCGGCGGAAGGCCGGCGTGTCGCAACGCCGGGAAGCAAGTGCAGCTCGCTCCGTCTGCAGTCTTTGCAGCCCCATCGAACGCCCTGGCGGCATCTTCGTCCGGAGTGTTCCCGTCGTTGGGGGTCAATCTGCTTAGTCAGGTACCAATCAGCGACTTCCCAGGGGACGGTGCCGGCGCAAACGACGTGTGGGGTTACGTCTCGCCCTCCGGTCGCGAATACGGCATCCTCGGACTCATTAGCGGCACGGGCTTTGTCGACCTGAGCGATCCAACCGCGCCGCTTGTCATCGCCAATATCGCGGACGCACCGTCCACGTGGAGTGACATGGCCACGTTCGGCACGTTCGCCTACAACGTCAACGAGTCCGGCGGTGGCATTCAAATCATCGATCTCTCGAACATTGACAACGGTGTTGTGACACTCGCAGGAGTCGTACAGGGTAGCGTCACCAGCGCTCACAACATCGCGGTGAACGCGGACAGCGGCTTCGCGTACGCCTGCGACACCAACCTCACTCAAGGCTTCATCGCATACGACCTGAGCGATCCGTCGAATCCGGTAGAGGTCGGTTCATGGACGGACACCTCTGCTCACGACGTCTACGCAACGAGCTACGCCGATTGCCCCTATGCCGGTCGGGGCGGCCCATGTGAAATTGTGTTCGTCTTTGGCGGCGGCGCCGGCGTGAGAATCGTAGACGTCACGGACAAGTCGGCCATGACAACCATCGGTTCCCACACCTACCCGACGCTCAGATTTTGCCACCAGGGATGGCCCTCGGCCGACAAACGCATTCTGTTTTTCGGTGACGAACTCGATGAACTCAATCTCGGGATCACCGCCCGAACCTACGCCATCAACATCGAAGATCTCGCTAATCCGTTCGCCGTGACCGACTTCACGACCGGTCTGAATACGATCGATCACAACCTCATGGTTCGCGGAGACTTTGTACTTGAAGCCAATTACACGAGCGGTCTTTCGATTTTTGACGCCTCGAACGTCAGCGCCACCAACGTACCGACATTCGTCGGTTTCTTTGACACGTGGCCGCCCGACAACGGCCGCAATTTCTCCGGCGCCTGGGGAATCTACACCGGCCTGCCCAGCGGAATCGTATTGATTTCCGACGAAGTGAATGGCCTGTTTGTCTTGGATGTTCTCCCCACGGTGCGATGTCTCACCGATGCCCATTGCAACGACCGCAACCCCTGCACGGTGAATACATGCGATGCGGCGGGTGCTTGCCAGACCTCGTTCGTGGCGTCCGCAGTTGCTTGCGAGGACGGCAACGTGTGTTCCATTAACGGCACCTGTGACGGCGCCGGAACCTGCGTTTCGACCGACATCAACACCATACCTTGCGTCGACAACACTGTCTGTGGCGTTGGCATCTGCAACGGCGCGGGCGGGTTTTGCAGTTGCGCGCCGTGCGTCACCGCTGATACCCCGATGAACACAGCGTTCGTAACGGCCAAGAATAGGTACTTGTCGATGGTGCCCGGCAACCCCGGCGTTTCGACCGCACTTCGTGTCATTCTGGCGGACATGCCACCTGAGTTCGCTTCGTTCAACGGCACGGAAATGTGGGTTGGCGAGCCGTTCGCCGTCAGCGCTTCTCCGGGGAGCGACGGACCGGAAGCGCCGAATTTCCTGGTCGCCCGCCTTAGTTGTCAACCGTCTTTTCAAGACTGGGGCGCGATCGGCGAGGTACAGGTGTTCGGCAACGCAGTAGTGCCGGGTGCGTCCTACGTCGTACAGGCTGTGATCTCAACGTGCGTCACCGCCGGTCTCTCGCGATTCTCGTCGCCGTTCGTGCTCGACACCCCAAAATGGGGCGACTTGGTCGGGGACTGCACGTCGATACCATGTTCACAACCTGACGGGTCCGTCAACGTTACGACGGACTTAGTCGCCCAACTCGACAGCTTCAGCGATCTACCGGGATCGGTGAACAAGTTCCGCGCCGACATCCAACCGGACGTGCCGGACTTCCTCGTCAACATCAGCGACATTGTCGCTACCCAGAACGCCTTCAGCGGAAACCCCTACCCGTTTGCCGGACCCACCGTATGTCCGTAATGGGCCAGTTGGTTGCAAAATTCGGCCGTCCATGGCAAGACAATCGACGCATCGATAGGCTGGGTGCACAATCGATCTGACCTTGGCGGACAGGGTGGACCAAGGCTAGGACTTTAGGGACTGCGTACCCCACGGCTCTAGCCGAAGGGGGAGGTCATCTTCTTTCGCGGCATACGGCCGGATCAGCGGGTCGCTGGAACTCTCATAACACCTGGATCAGCTTTTGGGTAGCAGGCCACAACCACCCCGTTCATGGGTTATCGCCTACGGAACACGGACAAGGTGCGTCAGGGAGGCAGCCTACGCGACTCCCCTCCTTCATACGGAGGGCCGGAAGAGGTTACTTCCAAACCGAAGAACCACCCTTCGTTACGCGGGCCGCAACTAGGACAACCATTCTGCAACGGCGTACGTTCGCGTCGCATGGAGATAACCTACGGCATGCAAGGCGCGGGCATCTCCACAAACGGGTATGAAAGACCGCGAAACGCATCCACGATGAGCACGATCTCGGTTATGTTAATTTTGTGGTCTGGGACCGCAGGACCAAGATCACACGACGCTTTCGCCGGCGCAGTCCCGACCCCTGAAAACTTATCGAGCGCAGCCAGGGCATCGCTCGATATGTTTACCTCGCCATCCGGCGGAAACCAGCTTCCCGCAAACGGCGCAAAAACCCCAACCACATCCCCCCACCGACTCGTTCCCAACAATAATGGTTGCGAATAATTCGCGGCCACTGAGGGATCACACTGGCTGTCGATTGCCTCAATATGGTACAACCCACTGGGAACGATGGCCTCGGAATAAACGTGTATGGCTTCGAGATCGCCAAAGTTAAACACTAGCGGGTCACAAACCAGCGGGGCAACCTGAAAAGTCGGGAGCGTGTTATCGTCCAAGGCGCTGAGTTCGCTGACCGCTCTAGGCCCGCCGACCCACCACTGCGTTCCGGCGAGTACATCGAACGGCGGCGGACCATCGAGCATGGTCACGCGAATAGCGTGGCGACGCCCCGGACTACCGGCCACAACTGAAAGATAACGCGCGGTCTCCCCCACAGCTCCAATGCTTGGTGTTAGTGAAGGAAAGCATTCGCATTCGTCGAAGATCCCATTTCCATTCTCGTCGTGCAGCGTTCCCCCTGCGACATCGCACTCATCGGGCGATCCGTTCACATTGCAGTCGAAGCTCGTACCGGACAAAACGTCGCAATCATCCGGAACGGCGTTGCCGTTGCAGTCAAGTTCGCAGGCGTCCGGGAGTTGGTTTTGGTTGCAATCCGGGCTGATCCCACTGGCAACCTCCGCGCGATCGTCGATCAAGTTGCCGTTGCAATCCTGACCGAATTCGTACGCGCCGATATCGACCGTGCGAGCGCCATTGGCCAGGCCATCGATTTCTCGTGGCCGCCCGGCCAAGTCGAGAGACGTATTCTCAAGAAACACCCCATCCAGGTCGAGGTCGGCGAAGTCTTCCACAAGGCCTGCGCTATCGCCGGCGTCAATATAAGTTGACTGGGGTTGGAGCCGCAGGTTGTCATCAGCGGTTCCCGGCAGCCCATCTGGTCCAATCATGTCAACAAACAGTGGATCATCACCAGAATTTCCGCTGCCACCGAGCTGGCCGGTCCACCCCTGGACGCGCGAATTCCTAATATCTGCAACGCCAGATTCAATATGAAGCTGCACAATTTCGTCAAACCGGCCATTCAAGCTGTTGTTCCAAAAGATACTGTTGACGATGGTCGCATTGTATCCATTGGATACATACAAACCAGCGTCACGGTTAATGAAGGTCGCAGTATTCCCAACAAACGCGCTGTTGACAACCACGAGTCTGTCGCCCGCCGCCAAACTTGCGTCCATCCCGCCATGGAACGCGCCTCGATTACCAATAATCAGGCAGTTGATGAGCGTCGCGCTGCCCGTATTCGTACGGATCGTCCCCCACCCAGCATAGTTGTCGCGAAAAATACAATTGACAGCAATCGCATGCGCGTTGGGCCAGTTTCCGTTGATCAGAATACCACTCCCAGAACTGTTTGCGTGATTGCCTTCGATTGTGCAATTCGTGATTGTACTACGGCCGTCGCACCGAATGGCCCCGCCGCCTAGGGATACTGAATTGTCGTTATGCGCAGCCCTGATTAGAAACCCATCCAGCCGACTTGATAACACGTCTGGTCCGACGTGAACGATGCTCCAACTGTTCTCGGCGCTCGAACCATCCGACAACGAATCATCGCCGAGCAGGTCACCACTCAGGGTCGTCTGGAACACTGCTGTATCTCGATCGGAGAACCGACCGCCGCCCGGCGGAAAAGCGCCGTACACGGACAGGCCGTCTACCGTCTCAAACGATAACGATCGATTCCCAAACCCCCGACTTGGTGTGTACGTTCCAGACGCAACGAGTATGCTTGTGTCGGATGCGACGGTCGCCGCATCGAACGCGTCTACCAGCTCGTTGAAGGCATTCGCCCAACTCGACCCGTCATTATTGCCAGACGCGGAAGCGTCAACATAGATGATGATCTCGCATTCGTCGGGAACACCGTTGCCCGCGTCGTCAAGGCTGACACCCGATGATATATCGCAACCATCAGCCACACCGTTGGCGTTGCAATCTGGTTCGCACTCGTCTGGGAATCCGTTACTGTTGCAGTCATCGCTCGTGCCGTCCGCGATATCGCAGTCGTCTGGAACCTGGTTACCGTTACAATCAGGTTGCATCGCGTCGGGGATTCCGTCTCCATTGCAATCTACCTGGCACTCGTCCGGAATCCCATCGCCGCCAGGAGGGAATAGATCCAACGATGTGCCGGACGAAATGTCGCAACTGTCGGCGATGACGTTGCCGTTGCAGTCCGGTTGGCATTCGTCCGGCGCCCCGTTCGCGTCACAATCGTTACTGGTCCCGTCGGCAATATCGCATTCGTCCGGCAGCAAGTTGGTATTGCAATCTCCGCTCGTACCACTCGCCAGATCACACTCGTCAGGCGTGCCGTTTGTGTTGCAATCGGTGCTGACGGAGCTGGCGATGTCGCATTCGTCCGGCACGTCGTTCGCATTGCAGTCCACACTTGCACCAGTGCAGATGTCGTTTGCATCGGCGGAGGCGTTGCCATTGCAATCCGGCGCGCGCTCGCACTCGTCGGGTATACCGTTCACTGTACAATCGAGGCTTGCTCCGCTGGTAATATCACAATCGTCTGGCTTGCCATTGCCGTTGCAATCTACTGCAGAGCCGTCGAGCACTTCGCATTCGTCCGGAATACCACTCCCGTTGCAGTCGGCGCTCGTGCCGACCGTGATGTCGCAGTCATCTGGGATGGCGTTCAGATTGCAATCCATTTCGCATTCGTCCGGAATGAAGTTACCATTGCAGTCCATGCTGTCGCCCCCCACGACGTCGTCATAATCCTCGGTGCCATTATTGTTACAGTCGGACGGTAGAATGATGAACGCCGGCAGGAAGCGAGACGGAACGGAGCTAGACCCGTTCTCCGCGATCCAAAATGATAGGTCGTTCTCTGTGGTGAATGTCAGTCTATGGGCTCCGACGGCACCCGGCGGGACATCGATCTTAATCGTCGCGCCGTACTTGGATGCGCCCGCATCAGTCACCGCTTCTGAGACCACCTCCCAGACCAGCGCTCCTGTACCGGCCGTGCCAAGCTGCTCCGTGTAGTCGAATGTGCCCGCGAGCGCTGCGAGGTCGAAGAAGACATAGTCAGGCCGATTCGTATCTATGAAACTTGCCGTGTGCAACGTACACAGCCCCGTAGGAAGGCAAACGCCGCGCGTGAAACTGGCGCGGCAATCGTCGGATGTATCGCAGGGCATGGCGGCGAAGGCCAACGGACTACCTTGACCGTTGTCGAAACCCGAGGCATCGAGCGTACCCTGATATCCCACCAGGCGCTGATTTGTAGTATCAGCGCTCCAGTCATACATGCGCATCTCGAGCGTCACGGTTTGACCACCGGACGGCAAGAAAATGCGGTCACCGACTATCGTGTGCGCGCCGGTTGCGCCGACAGGAATCAAAGAAAAGTTAGGCGGACATTCATCCGCCAGGCCGTTCAGGTCGGCGTCGGTCAGCGTGCCTGTCGCAATATCACATTCGTCGGGAATGGCGTTGTCGTTGCAGTCGCGACTTGTACCGGCAATATCGCAAAGATCTATAGTGCCATTATTGTTGCAATCGAGGTTTCCTTCCGGTTCGCACGCGTCGGGTATCTTATTGCCGTTGCAATCGCTCCATCCTCCGGATGAAATATCACAATCATCGGCGACACCGTTGCTGTTGCAATCCGGCTCGCACTCGTCGGGAATGGCGTTGGCGTTGCAATCCGTACTTGCCCCGGCGATGTCGCAATCATCCGGAATCCCATTGCTGTTGCAGTCGAAGACCTCACACTCATCAAGCACACCGTTCGCGTTGCAGTCGGACCCACTGTCGAATTCGTCGCGGATGCCGTTTCCGTTGCAATCAGCGACAGCAGCCACCAAGTTGAGAACACCGCTTGTTGACCAGAGCCCATCATACGACGGTTCCGCACGCGCCGTGCGAACGATGTGGTCACGCACCGACTGCCAACTCAGCTCTGGTCGCCGGCCCATGAGCATGGCCACCGCGCCGACGACGTGCGGCGTGGCCATCGACGTGCCACTGAGAAACGCGTAATCCCCGCCAAGAAACGTGCTGTACACAAATACGCCGGGGGCTCCGACATCGACGGAACTTCTCCCATAGTTTGTGAAAGACGCACGAACCTCGTCGTTGTTTGTCGCGCCTACGCTGACAATGTTCGGTAAGTCGTAGCCGGACGGATAGAAAGGAAAGATATCAGTGTCGGCGGGATTTCCAAAGAAAGGCGTGCCGTTTCCTGCGGCCGCCACGGCAAGGTGTCCGGCTGCTTGGGCAGCAGCGAAGGCGTCGAAGAGTGCTTGTGAATACGTGACGCCGCCCCAACTGTGATTCGACACTCGAACCCCATTGTCAACCAAGTACTGGATTCCTTCGATGGCGTCGGACACGAGTCCTGACCCCGCAGCATTGAGGAACTTGACGGCCACGATTTTGCATCGCCAATTGACGCCAGCCACACCCATCCCGTTGTTGGCGACAGCTCCAATCGTACCGGCTACGTGTGTACCGTGCCCGTGGTCATCCATCGGATCACCGTCGTCCCACAGCGTGTCGTACCCGTGAATGTCATCCACGTAACCGTTACCGTCGTCGTCCACGTCGGGTAGCCCGTTCAGCTCGGCCGTATTCGTCCATATGTTGCCAACAAGATCAGGATGGAGGTAATCGACACCGGTATCGAGGACACCGACCAGCATGTTCGGATCACCGGTGAAGAAGTCCCACGCTTGGGGTGCCCGAACATCTGCCCCCGCGACACCTGGATCGCTATTAACAGTCTGACCTACGTTGTTCATTCCCCATAGCGTGGGGAAGTCCGTATCGTTGGGGATGGCCGTTGCGTATACCGTATAGTCCGGCTCGGCGTAGAGCACGTTGGCGTCTTTACGCAAGGCATCGAGCGCAATAGCGACGTCGCCCACGGGTACTTCAACGAGTTGCAAGTCTGGAACAATGCGAAAGTCATGAGCCACGCGTACGGCGCGCGCAGCGTTACGGGCGTTTTCGCGTGCACCTTTAGCCGACCCCGCCCGGTAACGGACAATAATCCGTGACGGGTGCGCCTCGCCAGCCGCCTTTGGATTCAGATTCCTCGGCGCGGTCGCAGAGACAGCCTTCGCCACTTCCAATATGTTCTCAGGATCCGACGCAGCTACGGGAAGGGCCGCCACCAAGACGGCTAGCACACATCGACGAAGCACGGCAAGGAATTGACAACGCATTTCTTCTCTCCACAAAAGAAAAACGACAGGATCGTGTCAATTCATCATACGAAAAACCGTTAGCTATGCCAACGGCAGCGTTAGAAGCACCGCAAGTTACCTCAGGCAACCGCATTCTGGGAATTCTCGTGCATTGTCGGCTCTTGCGGTTCGCCCCATCCTCGTTTTCAGCCACGCGGAGCGCATTCCGAAAGGCCCGAGTGGGACTCCAGCCATCCAAGTAGTTAGAATGCGGTTGCCCTTGCAAGTCACCTAGGCTCCAGACTCGCGGGCGGGTCAAGGTCGACGCCTTGTCCGAGACTACTTGTCCGGGGCGAACACGACGCGGTCCGAAATGCTGATGGTGCCTTCGGTAAGCACCTGCCCATAGACCCCGCCGCGGAAATTGGGCTTGAGCGCTGCGCGAAGTCCTGAGTGTTGCTCATCCATCAGGGCGCAGGGTTTGGTTTCGGCGTGAATCCAGACGCGAACGGTTCCGATCAGAATCGCTCGTCCTATGAGGGTTGAAAGGTCGAGCCCGGAGATGAGAAAGTTGGCTCGGCGTGTTGTCCATGGCAGGGTCACGCCGAGTTCGGTGCATGCTTGCGACCAACGAGAATCGGAAAGCAGCGTGACCGAGCGCTTGCCCGGTGGCCTGTGTTCGGCGTCGAGTCCGACGTTGAGAGAAACGTGACCATGATCGACCTCGACCATCGGGTCGCCCTTTTCGGCGCGCTGTGCGATACCCTTGATGACGCCGACGGTCGCGCTTGCGGAATCATTGGCCACTACTCGGCTTCCTTCCTCGTTCATGGATGCGAACTCGTGTCGCGGGCGGTACGACTCTTTAACATTGAGGTTCTCCTCCAAATTAGTTGTTGGAAGTACGCCCCGGTAGGGCCTGTTTGACTTTGAGGGCGAAGTAGTCGAGATCGTGAAAGCCGTAGGCGATGCGTTTGATGACTTTGATCTTGTTGTTGACCCCTTCCAGTTTGCTG
>JAJDDY010000013.1 GCA_029260075.1 Phycisphaerae bacterium | reverse complement strand
CTATACCCCCGCCCCGCCCGGCCGTACGCTATTGGGGCCCCGGGTAAACAACCCCTTCCCCACGCGCGCGGCTCGGTTCGTCGCAACCTCTTTCATACGCCTTCCCATACACGTTCTAGCAGTCTGTTGAACAAGGATGCTATTCAAGTGCGTGGCCGCGAATCCGCCCGTGACAACGGGCTGCATCCGCATCAAAAGGGGAAAATCGCCAATGGATCACCGGCTGGAAGCCGGTGCCACACTTTTTCAACAGGCTGCTAAGGGACGTAGCGACGGAGGAAAAGAGGTTGCGCTGCGGAGTCAACGCACAAGTAACGCCCGATCCACAAGCCAAAGTCCCTTCGTCCCTTCCTACTCCTGATACTCGACAAGTTCGACCTCGATACCGTCCGGGTCAAAGAAATAGAGGCGGCGACCCGGCTCGTAGTCTTGCTCCGAGTGCGGCTCGATACCAAGTGCGACCAGACGCTCCTTGGCTGTCGCCAAACTATCCACGACGAATCCGAAATGGTTGAGCCCGACGACGAGGTAGTCGTTGATTGCTCGTGCCGTTTGTTTCGCAGCGAAGAACGCCAGGTAGCTGTCGTCATCGCCCACGTGGGCAGCCTCCCGCCCGTCCGCAGTATGTCCGCGCCAGCGCAGGGTCATCCCGAGCAATTCGCCGTAGAAAGCCACCGAACGATCGACGTCAGCCACAGTGAGGTTTACGTGTTCCAGTCGCATGGTTCATCTCCTTGCATATTCAGAAACGATTATTTTCACAAGTCTTTACTTTCTTAATTATGGCGCACGATCGATATTTAGTCAAGCAAATTATTTGCAAAATATAACACTTTCTTATAAAATATGGCGATGAATCAGGGATCGACCATCACGCCCGCGAAGCGTCGATTGCTCGATCGGCTCAAGCTGACCGGCGGAGCAACGGCTGCCGAGCTCGCCAATCTGCTCCAGTTGACCGACGTGGCTATTCGCCAGCATCTGCTCGCCTTGCAGACGCAGGGGCTGGTAGAGCAGCGTCAGCAGACACCCGACGGACGTGGAAGACCAGCCACCGTGTGGACGGTGTCGGCACTTGCCTATGGCGTATTTCCCGAGCGACACGCGGAATTGGCGGTGGGGTTAATTGAGGCCACACGTGATGCGTTGGGAGAGGATGGGCTGACTCGAATTATTGACAGCCGGGCCTGTCAGCAGATTGACGCCTATCGCAAGCGTCTTCCGGGCGAACACGAGCCGCTTGGGCTTCGGGTAGAAGCGCTGGCCCGCGAACGGACAGCTGAGGGCTATATGGCTGAGGTCGCTCCGGCGCCCGGCATCCCGGACGCCTACCTATTGATCGAGCACCACTGTCCCATCTGTGATGCTGCTCGGTCCTGCGTCGGGCTGTGTGCGGCTGAGCTTACCGTCTTCCAGCAGGTGCTCGGCCCGGACACCAAGGTGGAGCGGGTTCAGCACGTCCTCTCCGGCGATACGCGCTGTGTCTACCGCATCACGCGGTCCTAACGCATCACAACTGCACTCCTCAAAGCGTGTTTCAGGAGTCTCTTTCGAAACCGCGTCTGTAAGGAAGCGGTCAGCTTTCGTGTGCTAAGACCGCTCCCTTACGGTCGCGGCTCAGTACGGTCGCGGCTCAGTTTGACGCCACCCTTCCAGGACGCGCTCTCAGACTCCGGTCAAGAGATGGCGGCGTACCGTTCGATCGCCGCTAGATTCCGAGATCGGTCCGTTTTCCTGTGAAACGCCGGGTTTTTGTCGTCCGCGATCTACGGCGGGATGTATGTACGCATATGTCGGAGCGACGTTAACGTATTGTCTGGAAAGCAGTTACGGATGATTTGGTCGGTCACGACGACGCGAGTCGAATCGGGCGTGCCACACGATTGTTCCCTGATCCGCTTGACCTCGACTGAGAAATCGCCAGAATGCGTCGCCTTGCTTTGGCTTCTGCGGAGAATTGACTATGGGCATTCATCGAAGTGCATTAAGACGGCGGCGGCGTAGCGACGCGGCTGATACCAAGCAGCGTAACGGCGTCGTGAAAACCAAAGAGCGAGTCCGGCGCGATGCGCGCATGACGGCTGTGATCAAAGAGGGCACGCCGCCCTATGCGCCGAGCGTCATGAGTTGGCTTAGCCGCAAGCTGAACAAGAGATCCACAGCGATAAGTGCCGAAGATATTCAAACGCTTCAGGCATAGGCCGCAGCGAGTGGAAACACACGTCTTGCTCGTTGGCGCGACGCGGAGACGTGAAAACGGTGTGGCCGATAGTGGCCGGTGTCGATTGTTCGTGGCACCGGCTTTCTTTATGCGCGTGCTCTGACGTGACGTTCTCGAATAACTCGCGTCAGGCGGAGTAGACGGACCGCTAGTGCCGCGTCACACCTTCGTCTTCGGGTTGTCGCAGCCCGCACGACCGGAACTAGGCTCGCGGGTCAGAGCCCACCGCGCTAGCGGTGGGACCAGTCCGCAGGCTGGTGCCCGCGGCTCTGACGCCGCACGAACCGACGCGTCAATCGCAATCTCTCAATGCAGCGATGACAATGCGCTAGCAGAGTGCGGCGTATGTCACGAGCGTAATGAACGCAATGCGCACTTTTCGCCGGAAGAATCCGTAAAATATCTGGTAGTACATGCCGCTTTCCCCGCAGTCGTCCCGGTCGCGATCGAACACCGGTTGCTCACACCAATCGAGGGGCAGGCCACATTCCGGTCCTATTCAAGGTGAAACGCTGGCTGCCAGGGCTGATAATGACCGTGCCGTTGACGTATGAGGAGGCCGGTTCGGGCTCGCGGCAGGATGGGGGACATTTGAGGGCTACGCGGCCGTGTGGCCGAAAGGGGGCAATGTCGATTCGAACGACGACGCCGTGGCACGGATTCCGTATCTAGCAGTCTGTTGCACAAGGCTGGTATTCAATCACGTCGCCGCGAACCCGGTGGTGACAGCGGGACTTGTCCCCGTCAAGAGGTGGAAATCGCTTAAGGATCACGGGCTGGAAGCCGGTGCCAAGCGTTTTCGCCAGGCTGCTAGCGATCCGTTCGCATCGTAATGGGCACCTCGATGCCCACCTACGCGAATGTCCGTCCTTCGTCGTGAGGCGGTTTTCTGCCGGTCGGCTTGGGGGGCGGTCTAAACCGAGTGCGATGCAAAAGCCGATAACTTGGCGTAACGGGTATGAATCGCGGCGCGCTCAACCATATGGCGATATGGTCGGCGCGGGGTACATCTGGTGTGTGCGGCCGAACTGGTCGAAGGTGCTTTACGTGCTGATGGTTAAGTTATTCTCAGTGGGGTTCCGTTTGCCCGTTCGACTATCAATCGGTGTGATCGCGCTCGTCTCGGTTGTGGGGTGTACGTCCTTTCAGAACGGCTGGCTTGACCCAACCGTTTTGGGCGACTTCCGCGCCTCGGCGTCCGGTGTGTCAGAAATCCGCGAATCGCTCAGCCTGGAGGACACGATGGCTGGGATTCCGGGGTCGATTCCGCCCGGTCCGCGTGACGTGGTCGTCTACCCGATCGAGTTTGAACTTTCGGCCGGCGATACCGTGGCGATCGAAATCTACGAGCTTCGCCAACGCCAGCAGCCGTTCCAGGTCCAATCGGTCATTTCGTCGATGGGCTACGTGAATCTTCCCGTGGTTGGGCGGATTCACGCGTCGGGGCAGACTACCCCGGAATTCGAGGCTTCGCTGGTCGATGCGCTTCAGGAGCGAGGCGTTCTCGTCGACCCGGATGTGACTGTGAACCCTCTTGTCGTTCAGAAGGCCACGTATTCGATTTTCGGTATCGGTGTGAGTGCGTCGAACAACGCGCCGTTGCGCGCGGGTACGTTTCCCATTCGTCGCCCCGACCTTCGTGTGCTTGAAGCCATCAATCAGGTCGGTGGTCTGAGCGAGTTCGTTCAGGATGTCTACGTGTTCAGGTACAGGGAGCCCGACTGGGATGCGGAAGAAGCGGCGTCAGATTCAGGTTCCGCAGCCAACGACCGTCATCCGGTGGCGCCACACGATGATCGTGGCGCCGTAGACGCGCAGCCTTGGGCGACCGATCCGGATTCCCATACAGAGTCCGATGCTCATACCGGTGATATGGCTTTGAACGATGACGCACCGGATGGAGATGCGTCGCGGCAGGCATTGATCGACGCCGTCGTGAGCGATTCCCACGAGCCGCCTCCCGATGACGATGCCGGGGTGCTCGCTAAGCACTTGGAGCCGGACCCCGCCGCGCCGTTCATTTTCAAGGATGGGGCCTTCGTGGCCAACCCGTCGCATGGTCGCGTGTTGGCTGGTGATTCGCTCGCCGCGATGGCCGGTGCGCCGGACTCGATCGTACCAGCCGCCAATTGGGCGCGAATCGCGGGCGATGCGAGCTATCGAGTGATCCACATCCGCGCGGACGACCTTCGACTCGGCGATCCGGCGATGAACGTTGTGGTTCGCGCCGGGGATGTGATTCGGATCGTCAGCGGGGAAATCGGCGTCTACTATGTAATGGGGCAGGTCAACCGCGTCGGGGCGTTCGGGTTCAACGCCGAGCCCGTGACGCTGAAAGGGGCGATCGCAGCTGCCGGTGGGCTCGCGCAATTGGCGTGGCCTGACCGCTGTACGATTTACAGGCGAGTCGGAAGTCGTGAGCAGATGATTCAGATCGATCTGGACCGAATATTCGCCGGAAAGGATCCGGACTTGTCGGTCAGGCGGGGCGACATCATCAACGTGGGTACCCATCCGTTCGCGCCGTTTCTGCGGATCATTCGCGGCCTGTCGCTCCCGAACCCGGGGACGAACATCGGGTACAGTTTTACGTACGCGCGGAACTTTGCGGATATCGATTCGTTTGCGCCGCAGGCGAATCCTCGGAACTTCCCTTGATCTTGGCGCTGGATATTTGATATGAGTATCCCCAGTTCAAGCGATGCGGTGATCTCGCGCGACGGCGCTGCGGTCATCAGTCATCAGACGGCGATGCGCATGGCCATCGTGGGGGCGCTGATGATCTGGGCGTTTTGGTATCCCATTCGCCACCTTCTCGTGGGGCGATGGCTTGCCGATGCGAACTGGTCTCATGGTTGGCTGATTCCGGTGTTCAGCGTCTACCTGCTTGTTTCTCGGCGTGAGGAGCTGGCGCGGGCGGTCCCGAAGGCCAACTACTTCGGCGTGGTGATTCTCGCCGGTTCCGTCGTGATGTACTTTATCAGCGGCTGGGTCTACCGCATGGGTTATCCCCAGGCGTTGTCACTCGTGACGGCGATATTCGGCGTGACGCTGCTCATGGGTGGTCGCGAGGTCATGCGCATCGCGTGGTTCCCGATCGCGTTCTTGGTCCTCGCGGTGCCGTTGCCAGCGCGTTCGTATGTGTACATTACGCAGCCCATGCGTGAGTTGGCGTCGAGTGTCTCGGCGGCGGTTATGCCGCTGTTTGCGAACGGGCTGCATACGGAGGCTCAGGCTGTGGTCATTGACTACATCATGCCGGGGCGTCCGCCGGCTCGATTGAACGTGGAAGAGGCGTGCAGCGGTATGCGCCTAACGATGGCGTTCGTGACCCTCGGTGTAATGATGGCCTATCTCGGTCGTCGTCCGAATTGGCAACGTGTGATCATGGTGCTGTCGACGGTGCCGATCGCGATTTTCTGCAACACGATCCGCGTAACGGTGACGGGTTTGTTGTACGTGCATCAATATGAGCAGCTCGCGCGGGGGACACCGCATTTGCTCTTGGGCATTGCGATGTTAGGGCTCGCGCTAGGATTGTTTTACTTGCTGGGCTACGTGCTTAGCAACTTGGTGGTCGAGGTGGCGAGCGAAGCCTAGTGCTCGCTCAAAAGGTGGTCGCGCCGTATTGATGCTCGCGCGTTCACTCGGAATGACAGGCGAATGACAACGCTTCCGACAACTGTTCAGGAACAGATCACACTACCGGCGCCAACCCCGGCAGGATCGGACGGTCACGAGCGCGGCTCGGTGTCAGCGGGTGACCTGCTGGCCATGTTGCGTCGGCGGACGGTGCTGATCGTAGTGATGTTCCTGTTGCTCTCCATGCTCTTTGCCGGCGGGTTCGTCGCACTATGGGTATACTTCCCCGGCTATCGCGCCGAGTCACTGGTCGAGTGCATCTCGAATGTTCCAGAGATCGAACTAACCGTCGCACAAGAGCGTCTTCACAAGGATGAGCACGAGCGATTCGTGAAGTCTCAGGCGTTGCTCTTGGTGAGCCCGAGCATTTTGGGCGAAGTGTTGAAGGTCTCCGCTGTCCGCGAGACCGAGTGGTATCGGTCGGTGGAATCTGACGAGCATCTGTTGGAACTGGTGGACGACCTCGTCGCGGCGCCGGTGCGCGGTACGAATTTCCTTAGGGTGTCGATGTCCACGCGGATACCGCAGGACGGAGCCCTCATCGTCAACGAAGTCGTCAATCAGTGGCTTCGTGCGGTGCGCAAGCGAACAGCGGAAGAATTCACCGACGATTCGCTCGGCGCCCTTATCGCCGAACGGGACAATCTTAATCTGGAACTTACGGCGCTGCGCCGTAGCAAGAAAGACATCGTAACGCGCTTGCCGCCAGGCGCCGTTCAAAACCCGGGTGGTAACATTTCCCATCAACAAGTAGCACAGTTTTCCGCACAGGCGGCGGTCAACCAGCTAGAGCTGACGCAGCTCGAACAGTTTCGCGCCGTGTACAACGATCCGCAGCGCCTGGCCGTTACGGCTGAGGATCGGGCCGCCGTGGAGCAGGATCCACAAGTGGCGGAGCTGTCGCGGCAGCTCTTTCTACTCGAACAACAACTGGCCTCCGACGCCAACAACTTTGGCGAGAACCACAGCGAGCGCAAGCGCATCGAATCGCAAATCGCCGCGATGGACGAGGAACTCGTGGCGCTTCGCCTATCGCGGCTTTCGGAGCAGCAGGCCAACCTTCGCGAAGCGGTCAACACCGCCCACGAGAACAGCCGTTTCGCACTGTTTCAGACTCAAGAGCGACTGCTCAAAGCCGAGGCGCAGCTCCAGGATCAGGATCGGTTGCTCAATGACTACGCCGATCTTCAGAACCAGGAACTCCGTTTGCTTGACTATGCTCAAACGCTCGACGAGACCATCAAGGGCTTGACCAGAATCAAGACGTTGCGGACAGCCATCAAAGTGAATGTCGCCCAAGAGGCGATTCCACCCCTTCAGCGAAGCAGCCCGAACCTGTTGCTCGCTCCGGTGTGCATCATGCTCGCCCTGGCGATGTCGATCGGCCTGGCGTTAGGCTTGGAGCTTGTCGATCAATCGGTGCGCACGACGCAGGACGTGGTTCGCCATCTGGACGTGGCGCTGCTCGGTTTGATTCCGCACACCGACGACGAGGAGGTGGCCATTCGTGTTGTGGAAACAGCGTTCCGCGACGCTCCACAGTCGATGGTGGCTGAGGCGTTTCGGGGGATTCGTACCAACCTGCAATTCAGTGCGCCCGCAGAGCGGCAGCGCACCGTGTTGGTTACGAGTCCGCAACCCGAGGACGGCAAAACGACGGTCGCGAGCAACCTCGCCTTGTCGCTTGCCCAGGGTGGGCGGCGTGTGTTGTTGATCGATACGAACTTCCGTCGACCGACCGTCCATCGCGTGTTCGATACCAAGAATGAGTCCGGTCTGAGCAATCTGTTGATCGGCGAGGGCGTGTTGAAGTCGACCATCGCCAAGACGGCGATTGCCTCGCTCGATGTGCTGACCAGTGGCCCTACGCCGCCGAACCCGGTCGAGCTGTTGGATAGTTCTCAGTTTCGCGGTGTCTTGCGGGATGCGGCTGCTGAATATGATCAAGTCATTGTCGATAGCGCACCGGTGCTGTTGGCGAGTGATGCGTCGGTTTTGGCGTCACAGGTCGATGGTGTCGTCCTTGTCGTACGTGCGAAACACAATTCTCGAGGCGCGGCGAGACGGGCGGGGCGACTGCTGACTGCGTCCGGTGCGCACATGTTCGGCGTCGTGCTCAACGCAGCGCAGGTGGATCGCGGCGGGTACTTCCGCGAACAGTTGCGGTCGTACTACGACTATCAGGAAGCGCCCGGCCGACCGGCCGCTGATCGACCGATCGTTCCGACGAAACCCAAGCCCCCCTCCGCGTAGCGTCGACATCCAACCGGCGAGTGCTTTGTCACGTATCGAACGACGGGTTAACCGAGCCGCGCCCGCAAGGAAGCGGATGTTGGGAAGCCGGTCGTGACAGCTTGAAAGCGCTCCCTCACGGTCGCGGCTCGGATCGTCGGGTGGCCCATGGCTTTAGCCGTGGGGGAGTCGAATCGACGCCGCCGGAGTCGCTCCTCCATTTCTGAAGAGGTGGGCCACCCAGAAAGTTGCGACTCGTCAACGCAAGGCTGACACAGCACTTGAAGCCAGTGCCAAACAGAGGTTGATACACGATCGAAGCTGATGTCGGGCCAAACGTCTACACGACCTGAGCACTCGTTCGGCACCAAGACTTCTACCCCGTTTTGCGAATCGTTCCGCTTCGGAATGTTTGTTGCGGTCGCTGTCTGCCCGTATAATTCGCTGCGTAGTATTCTTGCTTCTGCGCTGGACGTGAAGGGACAGGGCTGTCGTCGAAGCGACTTAGTGTTTGGAACGCCATGATGCGATCGATTGCCATGCTTGATCTTAAGGCCGAATTCAATGTCTTCGCGGACGAGATTCGCGAAGCCGTCGACGGTGTACTTACCAGCCAACAGTTCGTCGGTGGACCGGCTGTTGCGGCGCTGGAGAAAACGATGTGCGAGCGCGTCGGCGTTGCAGACGCGGTCGCCGTCAGCAGCGGAACGGATGCGCTGCTTTGCACGATGATGGCGCTGGGCATCGGTGCGGGTGACGAGGTGATCGTCCCCACGTTTACGTTCTTCGCCACCGCAGGATCGGTGTGGCGCCTCGGCGCTCGGCCTGTTTTTGTCGACATCGACCCGAAGACGTTCAATGTAGACCCGCGTTCGATTGAGGCGGCCATCACACCGAAGACCAAAGCCATCGTGGCGGTGCATCTGTTCGGGCAATGCGCCGAGATGGATGCGATCAATTCGATCGCCGTGGAGCATGGGTTGAAAGTGATCGAAGACGCAGCGCAGGCGATCGGCGCCAAATACCACGGCCGGTCGGCGTGTGCGCTTGGCGATGTCGCGTGCCTGTCGTTCTACCCCACGAAAAACCTGGGCGGGTTCGGCGAAGGGGGTATGATCATGAGCAACGATCGCACCTTTATTGATGTAGCCCGTCAACTACGCAACCACGGTCAATCCGGTACGTATATTCACGAACGGGTCGGTGGCAACTTTCGCCTCGACACGATGAAGGCTGCAATTCTTTTGGTGAAGCAGCGCCACCTTGATGAGTTTACGGAGCGTCGTCGGGCGCACGCGGCGATCTATGACGCTCAACTGGCGAATTCATGTGTGGATACGCCGCAGGTCGGGGAACATCAAGAGATGGTGTACCACCAGTACTCGATCCTCACTGACCGGCGTGATGCCCTGTGCGACCGTTTGCGCGAGCGCGGCGTGGGTTGCGGCGTCTATTATCCGCTACCGCTACACCTGCAGCCCTGTTTCGCCTCGCTGGGGTACAAAAAGGGCTCGCTGCCGGTGGCTGAGGACACCTGCGAACGGATCATGTCATTGCCGTGTCATCCGATGATGAACGACTCAGACGTCAAATTCGTAGTGGACTGTATCGACGAGTTTCACGGGGCTTCAACGTGTTCGCATGAACCCAGGGCAGACACGGCGCGTAGTCACTAAAGAGCGATGCACCGGCGTCCGATAAGCGGGTAGCCGTTCGGACAAGGCGGGGCTTGCGTACGCCTGCGGCTCGCTCTGGTCATGCGTGGCCGTTTGCGGAATCTGTGCGTCGCCGGTTGGCGGGCTCGACTGTGAGGATTGATGATGAGAACACTGGTCACGGGTGGCGCTGGTTTCTTGGGGAGTCATTTGTGTGATCGTCTTCTCGCCGACGGGCACGATGTGATCGCGCTGGACAACCTGTTCACCGGCTCGAAGCGCAACATCGCCCATCTGCTCGGCCGCCCCGACTTCGAGTTCATTAGGCACGACGTCGTCAATCCCATTCTGCTCGAGGTCGATTGGATCTTCAACCTGGCCTGTCCGGCGTCACCGATTCACTATCAGTACAATCCGGTCAAGACGGTGAAGACCTCGGTGATGGGCACGCTGAACATGCTCGGGCTCGCGAAGCGCGTCGGGGCACGCATGTTGCAGGCGTCGACGAGCGAAGTCTACGGCGATCCGAAGGAGCATCCACAGCAAGAAACGTACTGGGGTCACGTCAATCCGATCGGACCCAGAAGTTGCTATGACGAGGGCAAACGCGTGGCCGAGACCCTGATGATGGATTACCACCGTCAGAACCAACTCGACACGCGCATCGTGCGCATCTTCAACACGTACGGGCCGCGTATGGCACGGGGCGATGGCCGCGTGATCTCCAACTTCATCGTTCAGGCGTTGCGTCGCGAGCCGGTGACCATCTACGGCGACGGCACGCAGACGCGATGTTTCTGCTACGTCGACGATTTGATCGACGCGATAGTCACATGGATGCAATACGGCGGAGACGACGCCGCCGACCCGGTCAACATTGGCGCCACGGACGAGCGCTCCATGGGTGATGTGGTCTCTTGCCTCGGTGAAATCCTCGGTCGCAAGCTGGACGTCGTGCATCAGTCGTTGCCAAAGAACGACCCCGTCCGGAGAAAACCGAATACGACCCGCGTGGAAGGCTGCATCGGATGGTCGGCGCGCACGTCGCTCGAACAGGGGCTTCGCAAGACGGTCGACTATTTCCGTAAGATGCTCGATGAACCGAAGTTCATGTAGCCGGTCAGGCGCTACGCTCTACCTGTGAATTCCCCACTCCCTGGAAGCCAGATTATGACCCCCCACGACCTGATCGAGCGAATCAAACAACGCATCGTCGTGTTCGACGGCGCCATGGGCACCAGCGTCCAGAAGGCCGACCTTTCACTTGCGGACTACGACAACCACGAGAATTGTGTCGACGTCGTGACACTGACGCGCCCGGAAGTGATTTTCGACATCCACCGGTCCTTCCTCGCCGTCGGTTGTGACGCCGTGTCGACCAATACCTTCGGCGCGAACAAGGTCGTGCTGGAAGATTTTGGAATCGCCGATCAGACGTACGAGATCAACCTCAAAGCCGCACAGCTAGCACGCCGCGCATGCGACGAATTTAAAAAGCCGTCGAGTCCACGATTCGCTATCGGGTCAATGGGGCCTGGGACCAAGCTACCATCTCTGGGTCAGACAACTTGGGATGTGCTCGTCGACAGTTACACCGAGCAAGCGCGCGGGCTATTGGATGGCGGCGTCGACGCCCTGCTACTCGAAACCTGTCAGGACATACTTCAAGCCAAGTCGGTTATCGCCGCCGTCACCGACGCGATGAAGGAAAAATCACGGTTCGTACCGGTGTTGTGTACGGTGACCATAGAGACCACGGGCACGATGCTGGTCGGCACCGACATGGCCGCAGCGCTTACGTCGCTGGAGGTGTTCGACCAGATGGCTGCGATCGGTCTGAACTGCGCCACGGGTCCGCAGGAAATGAGCGAACACGTTCGCTATCTGGGCAAGCACTGCGATCGACCACTCATCATTCAACCCAACGCCGGACTGCCGCAGTTGGTCGACGGCCAACCCTACTACGCACTGACCCCGGACGAACTGGCCAAGTGGCTTGTCGAGTTCATCGACGAGGACGGCGTCAACATCGTGGGCGGTTGTTGTGGGACGACGCCGGAGCATCTAGCGGCCGTCGTTGATGCCGTGGCGAACAAGCGACCGGCGTCGCGCCGCGTCACACGGGAACCGGCTGTCGCCAGTTTGTACCAGTCGGTCACCATGCAACAGGAAAACGCGATCCTGGCGATCGGCGAGCGGACCAACGCCAATGGCTCGAAGAAGTTTCGCGACCTGCTGGCGGCTGGCGACATCGATGGCATGGTGAAAATGGCCCGCGATCAGGTCGGCCATGGAAGCCACATGATCGATGTGTGCGCTGCCTACGTCGGACGCGACGAAGTGGGCGACATGAGCACGCTCATGGCCCGATTCGCCACCGACGTGACCGTTCCCCTCGTGATCGACAGCACCGAGCTACCCGTCATCGAAGCGGCGCTCAAGCTCGCTGGCGGCAAATGCACGATCAACTCGATCAATCTCGAAGACGGCGAAGAGCGTTTGGATAGCGTTTGTCGTCTGGCGAAGCGTTTCGGTGCGTCCGTGATCGCGCTGACCATCGACGAAGAGGGCATGGCTAAGACCTGTGACCGAAAAGTCGAAGTGGCCCAGCGCATTTTCGAACTGGCGACCAAGCGACATGGTCTGCACGCCGGCGACCTGATCTTCGACCCGCTGACGTTCACGATCTGCACGGGGAATGAGGACGACCGCCGACTCGGGCTTGAGACGTTGGACGCCATCGCAAAGATCAAAGAACAACTGCCCGGCGTCCACACCCTTCTCGGTCTGAGCAATATCAGTTTTGGTCTAAAGGCACCGGCGCGGCGTGTGATCAATAGTGCCTTTCTGCACCACGCACGTCAGCGCGGCTTGGACGCGGCGATCTTGCATGTCAACGGCATCGTGCCACTGTTCACAATCGACGAGCAACACCGCCGCATGGCCGAGGATCTCATTTTCGATCGGCGGCGCGAGGGTTACGACCCGTTGCACGCGCTATTGCGATCGTTCGAAGACGTGGGCGGCGTCGAAGAGGTCGAAAAGGATGAGGACCGCACGCTCGAGGAGCGACTCAAGTCGCGTATCATCCACGGCGATCGATCCGGTCTCGACGAAGACCTCGATGAGGCCATGCTGACGCACCCGCCCATCGGTATCATCAATGACATTCTATTGGACGGGATGAAAACCGTCGGCGATCTCTTCGCCGCCGGTCAAATGCAGTTGCCGTTTGTGCTCCAATCGGCGGAAACGATGAAGGCATCCGTCCGCCATCTCGAACCGCACATGGAGCAGACCGATGGCGCCGGCAAAGGAACGATCGTATTGGCGACCGTTCGCGGCGACGTACACGACATCGGCAAGAACCTCGTTGATATCATCTTGACCAACAACGGCTACACCGTCCACAACTTGGGCATCAAACAACCCATCAGCAACATCATGGAAGCGTTTGAAGAACACAGCGCCGACGCCATCGGGCTGTCGGGGCTCTTGGTCAAGTCGACCGTGGTCATGCGCGAAAACCTACCGGTGCTCAACGCACGCGGCATCGACGCACCGGTCATTCTCGGCGGAGCCGCCCTCACGCGGCGCTACGTCGAGCAGGACTTGCGGCCGGAATATGACGGACCGCTCTACTACGCCAAGGACGCCTTCGCC
The DNA here is from genome assembly GCA_029260075.1 of Phycisphaerae bacterium. GTDB lineage: Bacteria > Planctomycetota > Phycisphaerae > UBA1845 > UBA1845 > OFTM250. Next base: position 2,335 of record JAJDDY010000013.1, on the reverse strand, counting down.
GGTTTGGAACTTATGGCCGCCATCTGCAGCGGGCAGGTCAGTAAACCGGCGCCCGGAACACCGGTGGCGGTCGGTGGTGGCGGAAACGATCTGCCACAACGTCCCGCCCAGCGTGACCTGCACGACGAAGCCTCTGAGCGCCATGGATATACACCGCCCCGTTCAAACATCTCGCGCGAAGAGCCCGTGCCCGATCCGCCGTTTTGGGGTTCGCGTGTCGTCGACCGAATCGAACCGAGGGCGGCGCTGGCGTACCTCAACGAGAACATGCTCTTTCAAGTTCAATGGGGCTATCGAAAAAACCGCCGCAAGCCGGACGAGTTCAAGAAGTATATCGACACCGAGATACGCCCCATCCTACGCAAGCTGCTCGATCAATGTGAGCAGGAAGACATCCTCGTACCGCAGGCAGTCTACGGTTTTTGGCCGACGCAGTCCGAGGGCGACGCCATGATCGTCTACGACCCCATGGATCGCGATCGCGAGTTGGCCCGGTTCGACTTCCCGCGCATGGGTAAGCCGCCATATTGGTGCCTGAGCGATTTCGCCAAGCCGATTTCGAGTGGTGAGTTCGACGTAATCGCCATGATGATCGTCACCGCCGGACGTCGTGTCAGCGACGTGGCACGCGAGTGGTTCGCCGCCGATCGCTATGTGGACTACCTACACCTGCACGGTCTCGGCGTTGAACTCGCGGAGGCGATGGCGGAATACCTGCACAAACAGATTCGGATGGAGTGGGGTATCGCCAACTCGGACGCCCGCGATCGTCAGGAGATTTTCAAGCAGCGGTATCAGGGCTCGCGCTACAGCTTCGGCTATCCCGCTTGCCCACGTCTGGAAGACCAGGTCAAACTCTGGCCGCTGTTGAAACCCGAACGCATCGGCGTGACCCTAAGCGATGAGTTCCAACTCGAACCCGAGCAAAGCACTACCGCCCTGATCGTTCACCACAAGCAGGCGAAGTATTTTAATGTTCGATAGAGAGTCTTTCGATAGATACCCCGTTGACAAGGTGTCGCAAATAGCCTGTTGAGCAAGTGTAGATGGCCTGTTGAACAAGTGTGGCACCGGCTTCCAGCCGGTGATCCATTGACGGTTTTTCATGACGGGGCGCCGCCTCTTGGCACGTGTCTAGGAAGTCTATTTCAGAGCCGCGCCCGTTAGGAAGCGATCCGGTTCGGAGTGCGAAGACCGGTACCTGATAGTCGCGGCTCGGTTCGAAGCAACCGTTCCCAAATACCCGCTTAGCACCGTTGCCGATTCGACGCCCCCGCGGCCAAAGCCATGGGCCACCCCAACGTTCGGTCGGCATTTTGTAGAGCGATGGGCGCGCGTACGTTATTACGTGCTGTCATCTCGCGCCCGATCGAGACCGTAGAAATCCGTGGCGTTGCGCGTCGTTTGCTCGGCCAGTGTTTCGAAGCTGACGCCGCGAAGTTCGGATAGGAATCTAGCGACGTGGGCGACGTGGGCTGGTTCGTTGGGGCGTTTGTTTCTTACGGGTACGGGTGACAGGTAGGGGGAATCGGTTTCCACCATGAGCTTGTCAGCCGGGTACGACTTCGCGATGGCTTGAAGTACTGTCGACCCTTTGAACGTGACGATGCCCGTGAACGACGTGCGCCAGCCGTGCTCGGCGATCCGCGCGGCGTCGTCGGCTGATCCCGTGAAGCAGTGGAAGACGACGCGCTGGTTGGTGAAACCGTGGTCGGTCAGAATCGCAATCGTATCATCCATCGCCTCGCGGGCGTGGATGACGATGGGCAGGCGGCGATCACTGGCCAGGTTGAGTTGTCGGGCGAACACGTCGCGCTGTCGCGAACGGTCGGCAAAGTCGTAGTGGTAGTCAAGCCCCATCTCACCAGCCGCGACGATGCACGGATGCGTCCACAACTTTGCAATCGCATTCAGATCGTCGTCGGTCACCTTGTCGGCTTCGTGCGGGTGAACGCCGACGGCTGCGAAGACCCGACCCGAAAACCGTTCCGCCAAGTCCACAGCCCGCCGGGCGTCCGCAAGGTCGGTGCCGACGGTGACGATGCGCGTGACGCCCGCAAGTTCGCAGCGCTTCAGCACCTCGTCCACGTGTGCAACAAGTTCCGGGAACGTAAGGTGGGCGTGTGTATCGACAAGGCTCATGATCGCAACCTTACCCGCTGAATGAAGAAGTTGGTATGAGGGGCCGTCCGAACGGGTGCGTGACAGAATCGGCGTCGGGCGCTTTTCAGAGCACCGGGCGCAAGCCCGGTGACATGCTGACGCAGGGAGTCCGCAGGCTGGCGCCTGCGGCTCTGACTCGGCGCACCCCTCCCGCCGGAAGTGTCACGGACCC
>JAJDDY010000012.1 GCA_029260075.1 Phycisphaerae bacterium | reverse complement strand
CCAGCCCAGGGCAACGCCCTCGTTGTTCTACCCATCTTTTCATCGACTGTCGTACACTGCTGGGGTCTGAAGGGCTTATGGATGGGCCCAGGGTGGCGAAACGAGTCAAGGATGGATTCCGGTGGCAGTTTCTTGGGTATTGGATGAGATGAAGACGGCGGATTTGAAGGACCAGCGTTTGAACCATCGTTTGAGCGAGGTGCTTTCGCAGTTGGGCGGGCATCCGACAGCAAGCATTCCCGCAGCCTGCGGCGGACACGCTGAAATGACCGCCGCCTATCGTTTGTTCGACAACGACAAAGCAACCTTCGAGGCTATTGTGCAGCCGCACATCGAGGCCACACGGCAACGTATCGCGTCGCATCGCGTGGTCCTGGTTGTGCAGGATACGTCGGAGATCGACGTGACGCGGCCGGAACAACAGGTGGCGGGGACGGGCCCCTTGGATGGTGGGGCTCGCCGGGGAACGTTCCTGCATCCGTTGCACGCCTTCACTCCGGATGGCACGCCGTTGGGAACGCTTCATGCTTCGACTTGGGTCCGTGACGAGGCAGGCGGAGGATGCGCTTCGATGTCACGTGCGCAGCGTGCGGCCATTCCGATCGAAGAGAAGGAAAGCCATCGGTGGGTCGAGACATTTCGACAAGCGTCTGAGGAGGCGCAGCGTTGTCCGTCCACGCAACTGGTTTGCTTGGCCGATAGTGAAGCGGACATCTACGAACTTCTGGTCGAGGCACGAACGGAACCGCGCCGTCTCGATTGGATCATTCGTGCTTGCCAGAACCGTGCGTTATTGCGGGACAACGACCAAGAAACTGCGGAGCCATACGTTCGTGAACAAGTTCGCGCGCAGCCGGTGTTGTTCACGCATGCGATCCAGGTCCGCGGACGAAGAGCGAAAGTAAGTTGCGAGACCCGAGGGCGCCGACAACCGCGGCAGTCTCGTCAGGCAGAGATGGAGGTGCGCGCAGCGTGCGTTACGCTTCGTTCGCCTTGGCGTGCGGATCGCGAGCTGCCGGCGGTCACGGTGAACGTTGTTCTTGTGAGTGAGGTCGACCCACCCGGCGACGATGTGCCCGTGGAATGGTTGTTGTTGACCAGCCTGCCCGTGGACGACATTGAGCAGGTTCGGCAAGTCATTCAATACTATTGCGTGCGTTGGATGATTGAGGTGTTCTTCCGGGTGTTGAAATCAGGTTGTCGCGTGGAGGACCGGCGGTTTGAGCACCTCGATCGGTTGTTGTCGTGCTTGGCCGTCTACCTGATCGTGGCTTGGCGCACGCTTTACGTATGTCGTTTGGGCCGGGGATGTCCGAACATAAGTTGCGAGTCCGTGTTTGAACCTGCGGAGTGGAAATCGGTTTGGATGGTTGTCCAACGGGGTCCACTTCCCAGCGAACCACCTCGCTTGGGAGAGATGGTCCGGCTCGTTGCGCAACTGGGTGGCTACGTCAAGCGAAAACAGAACAATCCGCCCGGACCACAGACGACCTGGGTAGGCCTGCAACGAATGCACGACTTCGCCCTGTCTTGGATACGCTTCGGCCCCGAAACCCGCGCCGGGCCGGGACTTGTGTAGAACAACGAGGGTGTCGCCCTGGGCTGAGGTAGATTGCCCTTTCAGGGCACCGCGGCGGCGTGATGCATTAACCGATGGGGCGTGCAAGAGCCTAGCAAGCCGCTATCCCGTGGCCGCCGATTTTGTCTCGCACCCTTCACGCTCCAGCGAACTTGTTCCGGTGGTCTACAATGGAGCGAGAAAGGATTCACGCTCCAGCAGTCTTCTTCCTCTGACGGGGATACAGGACGAGCGCACACTGTGGAACGTGCAGCTAGCCAAACCGATCGCGCCACGCCTGCAACCTTTTCAGCGCCTCCAGCGGCGTCGTTTGATCCGGGTCGATCGCGCGGAGTTCGTCGATCAGCTCATCACGCGGGTCTCGAAACAGTGTCATCTGTGCGTCGTCGATCGTCTTGCCGGCCGTCAACTCAGGCGTCCGCGACTCGCGTTCAAACCCGCGCTGCAATTCGTCGAGCACTTCGCGACTTCGCGCGATTACGTCTTTGGGAATCCCCGCCAGCTTGGCGACGTGAATGCCGTAGCTCTTGCTCGCGCCGCCCTCGACGATCTTGTGCAGAAAAGCGATGCCATCTCGCCCATGTTCGCGGACGGCTACGTTGTAGTTACGCACACCGCGCAGCAGCCCAGCCAGTTCGGTCATCTCGTGATAGTGCGTGGCAATCAGCGTTCGAGACTTGAGCGTATTGGCGATGTACTCCGTAATCGCCCACGCCAGCGACAGACCGTCGAACGTGCTGGTGCCTCGACCGAGTTCGTCGAGCACCACCAGCGATCGCTCCGTGGCGTTGTGCAGGATGTTGGCGGCCTCGGTCATCTCGACCATAAAGGTCGACTGACCGCGCATGATTTCGTCGGACGAACCAACCCGGGCGAACACCTTGTCGACGATCGACCAGCGCATCGATCGCGCCGGCACGAACGAGCCGGTCTGTGCGAGCAACGCCAGCAAGGCTGTCTGACGGATGTACGTGCTCTTACCAGCCATGTTCGGACCGGTGATCACGAACGCGATCGCGTCCGGTGCTGCCATGGTTGTGTCATTCGGAACAAACGAATCGCCCAGCGTTTGATCGAGCACCGGGTGTCGCCCGTCAACGACGTCGAGCACGACCCCGTCGACAAGCTCCGGCCGAACGTAGCGTCGTTCGATCGCCAGCTCCGCAAGCCCGGTCACGCCGTCGAGTCGCCCGATGGCGTTGGCCACACACATCAAATCACCCACGCGCTCGGCCGTTTCTTCCCGAAGTCCCTCGAACAGTCGGGCTTCGACTTCGACGGCTTTGTCGTGTGCGGTAAGTACCTCCGTCTCGTAGTTCTTAAGCTCTTCCGTAATGTACCGCTCCGCGCTCTTGATCGTCTGCTTGCGGACGTATTCGACCGGTATGCGATCGCGGTGCATGTTCGGCACTTCGATGTAGTAACCGAACACGCGGTTGAACCCGACCTTCAGCGTCGGAATGTCGCAGCGCTTCATCTCCTTCTTCTGATACTCGGCAAGCCACGTCCGACCGTCGCTTCCGATGGAGCGAAGTCGATCCAACTCCGCGTCGTATCCGCCAGCCATGTACCCACCGTCACGCGTGTGCGGCGGCGCGTCGTCGCGAATGGCGCGCTCGAGCAGAGCACCAAGTTCGTCAAGACCGGTCAGGTCGTCGGCGATGGTCGTTAGGTAGGCGATGCGTGCCTCGCGAAGCGGCGTCACCAGCGGCGGCAACGACGTAAGCGTTCGACCCAGCGCACCGATTTCGCGCGGCGACGTGCGGTTCAGCGCCACGCGTCCGGCGATGCGCTCCACGTCAGCCAGCGACTTGAGTTGACGTCGCGTTTCGCTGCGCACTAGCTCGGAATCGATCATGCACGCCACAGCGTCTTGACGCTCGGTGATGGTTTCTTTGTCCGTCAGTGCCGTGCGAAGCCAATAGCGTAGCAGCCGACCGCCAATGGGGTGGACCGTGCGGTCGATCGCCCAAAGCAGCGTCCCCTCGCCAGACCCACGGCGCAGCGTGTGCTCAATCTCCAGCGATCGCCAACTGCTGTGATCGATCTGCACATGATCACCCGTCGCCCGCCTGCGTATCGCGCGGATATGATCGAGCGACGTCTTCTGCGTCTCGCCGAGGTATTGGATGATGCCCCCAGCCGCACGAAGCGATTCGGTCATGCCGTCAAAACCAAACCCGGAAAGCGTAGCCACGTCGAAGTGGGCAAGCAGGGCTCGCTCGCTTTGATACGTCGATAGCTCGTGCGTCGGACGGCGCGTCGTGTCCGTCCGGCAAATCTGCTTGAGTTGATCAGCCACACGCTCGGCTTCGACGTCACGATCGTCGCTGATGAGCAACTCGGCTGGTTGCATGCGCACCAGTTCGTCGACAAGCCCGTCGCAACCCACATCCACAACCTCGAACCGCCCGCCCGCAAGCTCCACAAACGCCAACCCAGCCGACGTCTTCCCCAGACAGACGCAGGCCAACACGTTGTCATCGCCCGCATCGAGCAGCGATTCGTCCGTCAGCGTGCCGGCGGTGACGATGCGCACCACGTCACGCTTGACCACACCCTTAGCCTGCTTGGGGTCTTCGAGTTGTTCGGAGATAGCCACTTTGTGACCAGCCACGACAAGTTTCTTCAGGTAGCGATCGAGTGCGTGGTAGGGAATGCCCGCGAGCGGGATTTCGTTGTCCGAGCCCTTGTTGCGCGAGGTCAGGGTGATGCCAAGCACCTTCGAGCAAAGGATGGCGTCGTCCCAAAATGTTTCGTAGAAGTCGCCCATGCGGAAGAACAGCACAGCCTCTCCGACCCGCTCTTTCTGCTCGACGAACTGGCGCATCGCCGGCGTCAGCGATGCGAGCGGCGGGCGGGGTGTGGTGGCTGTCTCCTGCACGGTATGCTCGGGCTCGTTTCGTCTATCAACTTCCTTGGACAAGTGGGCCACCGACTTCCAGCCAGTGATCCACCGGCCATTTCCCCTCGTGACGGGGAGCGCAGCCGCAACTTTGCTCGGTCCGAATGTCAACGCATTGCGCGGGTCTTGGTCATACACGGCTATACGTAGACCTTGGAACACTGTACCGCGCCGCGAAGTGGCAGCCAATTTGGATGACGAGCGCATCGGAATTAGGGTGCAAAGCGGAATCAGCCGGGAGGGGATCGCGGCCTGCTAGACGATTCCATTTCCCATCGGCTTCTGCGTAGCAAGCCCTCAATGCCCCGAAAGGGCAATCTACATCATCCCAGGTCAGACGGACTCCGCTTGAGCCATTTCGATCGTATGGCCGATAAAACCGCTGGTGGGTTGTGCGCCGAATGTGCGCAACCGGTGACGTCGTGGTCCATTGTGCGGGTGCAGCTTGGGCGTCTCGACCTCGCGTGCGCTGGATTTCCTCCGATGCGAACGGACTGTTCCCGCAGAAGGAGACGGCGCCAATAATGGGATCACCGGCTGGAAGCCCGTGCCACACCAGAGCGTCGGGTTTGTTCAGCGGAGTTGCGGCGTAGCGCGGACAGCCGGCCATCGACCGAGGTAGTGCTCGGCATCGATACAGCAACTGACTACTTCAAAGTTGAACCTGACTACTGTTGGCGTAGATTGACATGAGTGGAATATCCAGTGGCATTGGCCTAATATCGGGGATCGACTCGGCCAGTCTGATCGATCAGCTCATCGCCCTTGAGCGGCGACCGATCGATACGTTGGAGGCCCGCGTTACCGTTCTCGACACGCAGCGGGCGGCGTTTCTTGAGATTTCGGCGCAGCTTCTGGCGGTTCAGAATTCGATTTCAAACTTCGGGAACCGTTCGTTCTTTCGCGGTTTCAACGCCCCGAGTACGGACGACAGCGTGCTCACCGCGACCGCAGGGCAAAGCGCCGTGCCCGGCACGTTCACGTTTCGGGTTCGTTCGCTGGTCACCAACAACTCAGTCATAAGTCGCGGATTCGCCGACGCGGATACGACACCGATCGGCGCCGGGACCATCTCCTTGGAGGTCGGGCAGGGTCGCGTCAACCGGGCCACCGATCTTAGCGCCCTCAACGCCGGGTCGGGTGTTCGTCGCGGTGTGATCACGATCACCGATCGGGCGGGCGGCAGCGCCGACATCGACTTGTCCACGGCGCTCACCATCGACGACGTGCTTCGAGCCATTAACGCCAGTACGAAGACCAACGTGCGGGCCAGTGTCACCGGCGTGGCATCCGGCGGCGCCAGCGGTGATCGTATTGTGATCGAAGACCTGTCGGACAACACGAATTTGACCGGCGGCGAGCGACTCACCGTCACGAACAAAGCGGGCGGATCGACCGCGACCGACCTGGGTATCGCCGGCAGCGTCATTGGCAGCCGCATCGACGGGCGCGATCTGGTGCGCCTGACCAGCTCGACACAACTCGACCTGCTCAACGACGGCAACGGTGTCGGAGGGGCACGAGCGGCTGACGATATCGAGTTTCAAACCACACTCGGCAACTTCAACGTCCGGCTTGACGGTATCTTGGCCACTGATCTGGACACCGACCTGCGGCGACTCAACAGCGGCGTCGGCGTACGACTCGGCGTGATTCGCATCACCGACCGAACGGGGGCGTCTGCGGATATTGATCTTACGGGCGCTCGAACCGTGCGCAATGTGCTGGATGCCATTGAAGGTGCGGGGCTGGCGGTCAGCGCTACGGTGACGAATTCGTTTTTCCAGATCAACGACACATCCGCAACGGACGACGCCATCGCGAAATCATTGGTTGTCGAAGACCTGAGCGGATTCGCAGCCGCCGACTTGGGTATCGCCGAAACTTCCGAGGATGGCTCGATCGTCGGGGATAGTGTCTTCCGCATCGAAACGCTCGGCGACGTGATCAATGCGATCAACTTCGCCTCCGGCAACGACGGACTGGTTCGGGCGGCTATTGCTGACGACGGCAAGCGAATCGAATTGACAGCCATCGGTTTGAACAACGACGTGACGGTCGTCGCGTTGAACGGTTCGACTGCGGCTGAGAGCCTTGGTTTGGCGGGCGCGAAGTTCGGTAGCAGCGATGGCAAAGCGTTTGCGTCCCGCCGGCTTGTTGCAGGTTTGAACACTGTGCTGTTGCAATCGCTCAACGGCGGCAGCGGCGTCGAAACGGGCACGATTCAACTATCAGACCGCGACGGGCGTACAACGCAGATCGATCTGAGCGGCGCCGAAACCATGCAGGACGTGATCGACCTGATCAATGCCGACTCGGCGACCAACTTTTCGGCGTCCGTCAACTCCGCCAACAACGGCATTGTGCTCCGCGACGCTTCGCAGTCGACCAACGCCCCGCTGGTTGTCGAAGACCTCACCGGCACGCTCGCAGCCGACCTGGGGTTCGCTGTGGTTGACGATCCGGCGAACCCGTTCGTGGGCAACGTGGTCAACGGCGGCAGCGCCCAACTTCAATACATCACCCGCCAGACGTTGCTGGCTAGTTTGAACAACGGCGCGGGCGTGCGATTCGGTAGCCTCAGGATCACCGACTCGCACGGGGGGATCAGCGCGATCGACATCCCCGATTCGCTAACAAGCTTGGGCGAAGTGATCGATCGGATTGACCTGCTGACACCAGACACCATTCAAGCACGCATCAACGACACCGGCGACGGCATCGTCGTGTTCGATACATCCGGCGGAAGCGGATCATTGACCATCGAGGACGTCGACGGAAGTCGAACCGCGACCGATCTTGGGCTTGCGGGTAGCGCGAAAACAGGCGACACGTTTGTCGACGGATCGTTCGAGGTCCGCATCGCCGTTGACGCCGACGATACGCTCAACGACATCGCTCGAAAGATCAACGACTCCGGCGCTGGTTTTCGAGCGAGCGTGCTCAACCATGGCGGTGCCGTAAACGCGTTCACACTGAGCATCGCTTCGGAAGTCTCCGGTCGTCGCGGCGAACTGACGATCGACACCGTCGGAGTAGACCTCGGGTTAACCACGCTTTCGCGCGCTCAGGACGCCGTCGTCTCCATAGGTGCCGATGCGTCGAACAATCCCCTTCTGGTCACCGGGTCGAGCAACACGCTGGAGGGTGTCGTCCCCGGCGTTACGCTCAACCTTCTTTCAGCAAGCGAAGATCCGGTCACCGTGACCGTGGCGCAGGACGTCGACTCGATGGTCGGCGCGATTGGCTCGTTCGTCAGCAGCTACAACGCTGTGCTGGGCACGCTCGATCAAGCCACAAGTTTCGACTCGGATACGCTGGCGCGCGGTCCGCTCTTGGGCGACGGCACCGTGAACCAGATTCGATCGCGCTTACGCCGCGTCATCCTCCAGCCGTTCCAGGGTGTCGACGCATCGTTCTCGCGTTTGTTCAGCGTAGGGATACGCTTCGGCGCGGGCGGTCGGCTTGAGTTCAACGAGGAACGTTTTCGTGAGCAGCTCGACGAATCGCCCGAACGCGTCGAGGAGCTCTTCACTAAGGAAGACACCGGATTCGCAGCCGTGGTCAAGAGCACACTTGAAGAACTAACCCGGAGCTTCGATGGTCTGGTCGCTCGAAAAGATCAACTACTCACGAACCAACAAGACCTACTCAACCGCCGCATCGACTCGCTCAACGTTCTACTGCAAGGCAAGCGCCAGCGGCTTCAGGCTCAGTTCGTGGGGCTTGAATCGTCCCTCGCAAACCTTCAGGGCCAGCAAAGTGCCATCTCCCTTCTCGGTCGGCAAGCACTCTAGGCTTTGTCCCGAAACTCCCGGCCAGCCACCCACGGCGATGCTAACGGGTCGTTTCTCGCGGAAAAAGAGTGTCGTCTTGCAGCGACTCGTGTACTTGAAACGAGTTTTAGGACAAAGCCTAGTGCTCCGTCACAGCTAAATCTTCGGGTTGTCGCCGCCCGCACCACCGGAGCCAGGCGCCTTTCAGAGCCCTCCGCGCTAGCGGTGGGACCGGTCCGCGGGCTGGCGCCCACGGCGCTGATGCCGTCGCAAACCTGTAGACTTGGTGGTGACGGGTTTGTCCGAGCCGAGCCGCGACCGTGAGGGAGCGTTCTTTTGCTGTCACGACAGGATTGCAATCGACCGATTCCTCACGGGCGCGGCCCGGTGAACCCTTCCCTCGACGTATGACAGGGCTACCAGGGTCGCATCATCGTTTGGCAGGGCGTTCCGGCGTTTTTGAATCACACAGGCCCGCAGAATGACCGATAGTACGAGCACTATGGCTGATCAACCTGCGAATCCCTACCTCCGCGATGCGGTGCTCACCGCCACACCGGAACAGCTACAGCTCATGTTGTACGACGGGGCAATTCGTTTTGCGCTGCAAGCACGAGACGCGCTGGAGTCTAAGGATTACGAACGCTCCTACGATCGATTGGCCCGCGCCCAGCACATCATTGTTGAGATGATCAACGGTCTCAACTACGAAGTGAATCCTGAGTTGTGCAAGCGCGTGGCGTCCGTCTACAACTTTCTCTACAACAAGCTGATCGACGCGAACACGCAACGGGCGGTCGGTCCCATTGACGATGCGGTCAAGGTGCTTCGGTTCGAACGCGAAACGTGGCGGTTGTTGGTAGACAAGGTCAACAAAGCGCGCGACGAAATCGGATCGGATTCCGTTCCAACAGAAGACGCGACGCGCAAAACCGTCGAATACAACCAGCAAGCCGCAGCAAGCTTCTCAGCCGAAGCGTAACAACTCGTCCGAAACCGCTGTCGCGGTACGTCGCGCGATGTTGCGTTGTGGATACGTTGCAGTTGGCGTGATCCTCGCTTACAGTCGCTACGCTGCCGAGACCGCCGTGCGGTTTCGCAACATTGCCCACACGCTTTGCTAGTGATGACAATTGCCATGATGCTAGACCCGAAGAAGATACCCCCGTTGTTCTTGGTGGCCACGCTGTTGCTGTCGCTTCAGGCCGGTCGACCCGTCCAAGCAAATGCTCAGTTGCCGACGGGCCAGGCTCCACCCGTTCTGCCGGACGGATCCGGAGATGAATCGGGCTCGCCAGCCGAGGCGTTGCGTCGAGCGATGAAATTTCTCGAATCGATCGACGGTCCGAAATCGATCGAGATCACACGATCCATGACGGAAGAATACGACGCGCTCGTAGAAGCCGTTGCGGCGCTCGATCCCAACAACGCGTGGCTTGACTATTTGCGCGCACGCAGCTTCGCCATGGCCGGTCGTCGAATGGATGCGGCGGAACATCTGCGTCGGTTCGTGGAAACGCCCGAGGGGCGTAACGACTGGCGTGCCCATCGCCTGCTGGGGGATTCATTCGCGGCGGAGTTCCCCCGACTTGCCAAGGGTAGTTACGAAAAGGCGCTGCAACTCAATCCCAACGAGCCGGCGGTCTTGTACGGCTTATCCGTCTGCACGTACAAGCTCGGCGACGCCACACAAGCCATTCGTCTCGCGCGGGAGTCGGTGGCCGCCGACGGTGGTGAGACCATCCGCTACGTCGCCAACCTCGCCTCATTATTGCAGGCCACCGGCGATTTGAGCGGGGCGCTTCAGGAATCGCGGAAGGCGTTGGACCTTGCTGTGGCGAAAGTATCCGAGAAATCGGCCGGTCGTGCTGACCTCCTGTTCGCCGACGCGCAGTATGGGTTGACGCTCTCGATTCTCCAAGCTCGAACGCGCGAATCGAATCAAGCAAGCCCTGACGACTATCTATTGCTCGCTCGCTTGATCCGGAATCGCGCCGCCCTTGCCGGGCGTTTGGCTGAACTCGACGTCGTGGCGGTGCTCGAGACGGCCGTGAAACAGGCAGCGTCCAATGCACCGGCCTCCCTACTCGAAGCCTACGCCGTCTCTTTGGTCAAGGTAGGACGAGTGGACGATGCGCGCAAAGCCTTCGGGCGTCTTCTTGAAGTCGACCCAACCAATATGACCGCGACCGAAGGGCTACGCCGCTTGGACACCGCGCCATCGTCGCCGTGAAGAAGCGGGAAAACCTAGTCGTCAGATGAGCCACCGCGGCGCCGGTTCCTAGTGTGTTGTCACGCCTCGAATGAGGTGTTGACCGGGCCGCGCCCGTAACGGTGCGAAGGGCTGCCATCCAGTCACGACAGCTCGAAAGCGCTCCCTCACGGTCGCGGCTCGGATCGCACGAACCCGTCACACGGGGCTGCCAGAGCACTAGCCGGTCTAACGGAAACACCCACGCCACCGACGATTCTCAACCGTATTCGCAGTCCGGGCTGCTTCCTTCGCCAGTTGACCAAATATCGCCGTGTGTTCTTCCGAAGATTAGGCAACCCAACCACGCACACTGCCGAAATACCCAGTAGCGGTGCGGTGTCGTTGCCGATTGGTCGCCGCGGAGCATCATGCGCAGGAGCAGGCGCCCGTGCATGAGGAACGCATGATCGAGCCACCGGAGTGACAGAGTTATGGCACACGAAAGCGACACGGCTATTCGCGGGGAAATCGCCCGACTGATCCAGGTGGCTTCGGAAATGGGCGAAGTGGATCACTACGCGGGAAAACGAAGTGCGACGCGCGTTTCTGACGGTGTCCCGCTGGAAGCCATTCTCGACCCGACCGGCGTGTCGGGGTCGTGGTCCGTCGCGATGAACGACGTGTCCGAGGTGGGCGTATCCTTCTGGTCGAAGCGCCAGGTGCGACAGCACACCACCATGTACATTCGCGAATATCGCGAAGACGTGGGGATATGGATACCCGTCTTCGTGAAGCACAGCACGGCAGGCCTTCGCGGAAAGCTCATCGGCACAACCTTCAAGATGGAATCGGAAACCATACAGCCGCCGGCCGGTAGTCTGTAGTAGCGCTTCCAACTAAGGTATGGTCGCTCCCGGCTCCCCTCCTTCACAAGGAGGGTTGGCGGAGGTTCTTGTCAGCCCGAAGAAACCCATCGTCCCCCTTCCTAAGGTCGGAAGAAATAACACCGACTCGTTTGGAAACGGCAGTAGTTTCCACCGGAATACGGGAACATCGCGCGCGCAACTACGACCATCCTCAACACCAACCACGCCTGACCTGATCAGACGCGCATGACAGTTTGGGCGTGCCAACGCAACGAGTCGCCGTCGGGACTACGTGCGCACCTTGCAGCCGCAACGGGGCGTCCTACCCAAGCCCAGGGCAACGCGGCCGCGTGACGAATTAAACGATGGGACATGCACAAGTCTAGCAGGCCGCCTTCGCGTTCCCGCCAAGACTTTCACACGCCCCCTGATCAGCGCCACCCACACGTCGACCTTGCGGGAAGGGCCATCGCGGTCGACAATCTCTCGGCATGGACGTTACTGATCACGAACAAATTCGGCGGTTGATCGACACGGCCCGCACTGATGATCTCGGCGCCGGCGATCTCACGACACGCCTCATGCCTAGTCCGAACGAGCCCGCACGGTTTCTTCTGGTCACCCGCCACGAGGGGGTTCTCGCCGGTTGCGATGTCGCACCAGCCGTGTTGCGCGCCTACGACGACGCGCTCGAAATCACCTGGTCGAACGGTATTCGAGACGGTGAGGCGCTTCCCGGCTCACCCGGTGAGTTGGCCACGATCTCTGGCCCGCTACACCAGGTGCTTTCGGCTGAACGCGTACTGCTCAACTTCATGCAGCGCCTCTGCGGCGTGGCTACACTCACCCGAAGCTATGTGGACGCCGTCGCCGAAACCGGAGCAGCCATCTACGACACGCGTAAGACCATCCCCGGTTGGCGACTGCTGGACAAGTACGCCGTCCGCTGCGGCGGCGGTCGCAACCACCGTATGGGGTTGTTCGACGCCATTCTGATCAAAGACAATCACCTGGCTGGCCTTACTCCCGATCGACTGGCCGGGGCTGTGTTTGAAATGCTCAACCGTGCGGCCAGCCACGCGATCCAACCCACCTTCGTTGAAGTCGAAGCCGACACGCTTGATCAGGTCGACGCACTGTTGAAGGTCGTGGGTATCGACGTGATCCTGCTCGACAATTTCAAACTCGACGACCTCCGCCGCGCCGTCGCCCTTCGCGATTCGTTCGGACTGCGCGGCAAGGTCGAGCTCGAAGCCTCCGGCGGCATCACGATGAGCAGCGTGCGCGACGTGGCCGAGTGCGGCGTCGAGCGCATTTCCGTCGGTGCGATCACCCATTCCGCCCCGGCGATCGATCTGGCGCTGGAGCGGATCGAATGTTGACCAGCGGCATGTACGGCTACCTCGGCGACTATCTGTTGTTCTGGGCGCTGTTCCTATCGCTACTCGCCAACACGTGGTGTTTTTTCCGCCTCCTCCCACCACCGAAGCGCCCCAGACTTCGCCTCGTGGCCGGAAACATTTTGGTGTTCACTTGCCTGCTGGGTTTCGTCTCGCTCGCGATCGAGAGTCAGTTGCGGTTTGTCAGCGTATACACCGACGCCTTCGGCATGTCGCTACCAGCCAAGCGCTGGTTCGCCTTAAATACGCAACTCAATTCACTCGGTTGTCGCGACAGGGAATGGACCGTCGAGAAACCAGCCGGAACGCGCCGCATCGCGTTCGTAGGCGATTCTTATACGTATGGTTGGGGCGTGGAACGCGTCGAAGACCGCTTCCCCGATCTCATCCAAGCCCGGTTCGACAGCGCGAGCCCCGGCCGTGTGGAGGTAATGAACGTGGCGAAACCCGGTTGGGACACCAGTGCCGAACTCACGCCCATCGCGGACATGATCGCCCGATACGGCGTGGACGAAATCGTGCTGTGCTATGTGCCCAACGACATCGAAAAGCTCCTGCCGCGCACGCCCGACTTCGACCCCATCCGTCCGCCGGAACCCGTGCTAATGAACATCTACAGCTCGTGCCTTGTGGACTATGTCTACCGCACCGTATGGTTGCCGCTAACGCCGACGGTGCATGGATACCACGATTGGTTGGCTGAGGGATACGCCGATACGGAAATCTGGCGGCGTCATCAAGAGCAACTGGCTTCGATGATTCGCATGTGCAAAGAGGCGCGCCGCCCGGACGGATCGAATGTTACCTTCCGCGTCGCACTACTGCCGTTCATCGCAACCGGCGGCGAGAAGTTTCAGGCGAAAGCACTGCACGCCACGCTACGCAATTTCTTCGAAGCCAACGACGTGGACGTGGTCGATCTGCTGCCGGTGCTAAGTGGCCACTCCGTCAAAGACCTCATCGTCAACAGCCAAGACGCCCACCCCAACGAATTCGCCCACCGCCTGTTCGCGGATTCGGTTTGGAAGAAGTTCTTTGGCAAGAACGCGCCATAGTGGCCTGCGGAAAGAGCTGGCACGAGCTTGCAGCCGGTGCCACACTTTGTCGACGGGTTGTCAGCGCACATGAAAGGACCGTTGCGAACCGAGCCGCGACCGTGAGGGAGCGGTTGTTCGACTCGCACAGGGACCGCTTCCTCACGGTCGCGGCGCGGTTCATCGCAAACCCTCAAATACGTCTTCTCACATACGTTGTTAGAGACGCTTTAGTGCATTTTCTATGGCGGGCATTAGTTTGTGGCCGAACGGGTCGCGTGTGTGAATGAGACCTTTCGGGTCGATCAGGAACCAGGTGGGTAAGTTCTGCACGTTGTACGCTTGGCACGCGGGGTTGTCCTCCCACCCGGAGTCGCTCCATGTCTGCAACCCCGGCGCGCCCATACGCTTAACGAAGGCTGCGAGGGCGTCACGATTGTCATCGAGCGAGACAGCCACGATCTCAAACGGCTTATCCTTGAAATGTGACGCAACCTCTTTCAGGTGAGGTATTTCCGCCACGCACGGCCCGCACCACGTCGCCCAAAAATCCACGAGCACCACTTTGCCACGCAATGACTTGAGTGTCACCTTCTTGCCGCCCAATGTGGTAGCCACAAAGTCCGGAGCGACCATGCCGATCTGAAGGTGCGAAATCTCATGGATGTAACCTTTGGCGACATTGGCGATATCTTTGTCCGGCTTGGCAACCAACACCTGTCGAAATGCGCGCTCCGCCTTCTTGGACTGCTGTCGTGCAAGATGAATCTGCCCAATGGCCATGAGCGCTGCGGACTTGTTCTTCTTCGTGACTTCGGCGAACTGTGTGAGCGAACTCACCCATTGGTCGGGGTTATCGCTCGACATTGCGGCGTGTACGGACGTGGCCAGCAATTCACCCAGCCCATCCGCATTCGGATGATATTTCAATACGCGAGTTAGTCGATCCCGCAGGTGCGACAAATCCAAATCGAAATTCCACGACCAAAAGAACGTACCGGTCGCGATAGCTGCGCCGTCCTCCGTTCCGCTCTGACTGTCAGACAGTGCGTCCATTTTGACCAAGTAGGGAAGTCGAGGATCGGCCGGTTTGTCGACGTTATTGATGTTGCGGTCGGGGCGTTTCTCAGCGAGCGCCGCAAGCTTGTCCGTGTAGGATTCATGCGCTTCGACGATCGCCTCTTCGAGGGCGTAGAAATCTTCCAACGGGCCGGCCAACGCTACGGGCGCAAGCGCGAACGTAACCATCGCCAGCCGTATTGCCGTACCTCGTATATTGTTCGATCCAACGATTCCTACCATCGCGCGTTGTCCTTGATTGATGTATGTGTGTGCCCACCGCGACCCGAGCGCGCTGCGCTCCACCCGTCGTGTTCCCGAACCCATCGATCGGTCGACATGATGTACTACGCCAGTCAGTACCCTGCGGGTCGGCCGCCTTTTTTCGGGTCCGACGCCCCGACCCACCCGTCCGGGGTCTTCAAAATCGCTTGCACCACGCCGGATCGGTGGCGCTTGGCCATCGTATGCCCTCGATCCGCGAGTTTCTTGACGATGGTCGCCGGCGCGTCGACATCAAAATACACTTGGTCAGGCCGCCATTGGTGGTGCGGTCGCAAACGGAGCATGGCCTGTTCGAGCGTCAGGTCGAACTCGGTAACGCCCAAAATGACATTGAGCACCGAACTGATGATCCTCGGACCGCCCGACGCTCCCACAAGCAAGAACGGCTTTCCGTCCTTCATCACGATGGTCGGCGTCATGCTCGACAGCGGCCGCTTGCCGGGAGCGACAGCGTTCTGCTCTGACTGCACTAGCCCGAACGCGTTCGGCTTACCGGGCTCGGCCGTGAAATCGTCCATCTGATTGTTGAATATCAATCCCCACTCGTCCACTGCCGCGAGCGATCCGAACGTCGTATTGATCGTTTCGGTGCTCACGACGACGTTGCCCCATCGATCAGCCACGCAAAAGTGCGACGTACCCGCGTCGTCCGGAAGCGTGGCGAGGCCATACGCATCCAGATTGCGACGCCAGTCCGGGTTGATCAGTTTCGCCAACGCTTGACCGTAGTCCTTGGACGTGAGGAGCTTGGTCGGCACGGTAACGAAATCGCTATCGCCAAGCCAGCGCGATCGATCGGCGAAGGCGTGCTTCATGGCTTCGATCTGTTGGTGAACGGCCAAACCCGGATAGCGCTTCGCGATCGCCGCCAGATCAGACGCTTCGAGCACGTTCAGCGTTTCCGCAAGCGCTACGCCGCCCGACGAGGGTGGCGGCATCCCGATTACTTCGTAGTCGCGGAACGTGCTGACGATCGGCTTGCGCTGAATCGGCGCGTATCCGGCCAGATCACTTTCGGTAATCAACCCGCCGCCGGAACGCATAGCCGTCGCGATCGCCTTGGCCACCGGACCCTTGTAGAAAAACTCCGCACCGCCCTTGGCTACGCCCTGTAGCAATCGGGCGAGTTCCGGCTGAACGAGCTTATCACCGGGTCGGCGAATTCGCCCGCCACGCATATGAGTACGAAACACATAGCCACAAGATTTCTTGAGCGCGGGATATTTCTCGTAGAACTTCATAACGTCATGGGAATTCTTCACGTAGTCCGGGTCGACGGGGTACCCGTCACGTGCCAGATGAATCGCCGGCGCCATCGCCATCTCTAGGGATATTGTTCCCATTTGTGCCAGGGCTTGGCACCGCCCGGCCACCAATCCCGGAACACCAGCGGCGAGATATCCGAATCGGCTCGGCGGCGCTGCGCTCGCGTTGCGCTCCCGCGCCTTAACAAACAGATCACCCGTGGCTGCTGCCGGGGCGGTCTCTCGAAAATCCTGCACGAAGACTCTGCTGTCAGCGAAGCGTGCGATCATGAATCCGCCGCCGCCGAAACCGGTGCTGTAGGGTCGAGTCACAGCCAAGGCGAACGAGACCGCCACCGCAGCGTCGACGGCATTACCGCCGGATTTCAAGATCGACAAACCAGCCTGCGACGCCTGTCGAGAATCGCTGGCTACGACGCCGCTCTTCCCGCGCACCACCCACGCCGGATCCGCAGCCGGTGAGACTGCGACCATCTGCAACGTGAGCACGAGCGCTACACTTCCCGTTCGAAAACACTTCATCGGTAGTACCTCGTCTATTCAAAACCAGTCGCCGCAAATCCAATGCTACCGGCCTTGCGGACTTGAGTCTTCCTTCACGGGGACACAAGTTACTCAGCTGTGATCGCGCGCACACACGCCAGCATAATACCACGTTGCGTCGTGTCTGCTTGTATGTCCACTTGCGATCCGCCGATGCGGTTCGATAATCGGTGCATGTCGCCGAAGCCGCCCAACATGACTGACCCTGCCACCGATGCGAGCCGATACTGTATTCTCGGCACAGCGGGGCACATCGACCACGGCAAAACGTCATTGGTTCGCGCTCTGACCGGAACCAACACCGACCGCTTGCCCGAAGAGCGACGCCGAGGCATGACCATCGAGTTGGGATTCGCCGAGCTGACCGTGGGGTCGGTGCGGTTTGGTATCGTCGACGTGCCCGGTCACGAGCGGTTCGTGCGTACCATGGTCGCCGGCGCCACCGGTATCGACGTCGCACTTATCGTCATCGCCGCCGACGATTCCGTGATGCCACAAACCATCGAGCACGTCGAAATACTGCACCTCTTGGGTGTGTCGCACGGCGTGGTGGCTATCACCAAGACGGACATGGTCGACCACGAAATGGTCGAACTCGTCGGCGAGGAAGTTCGCGAACTGCTGGCCGGTACCGCCCTCGAACACGCACCAATCTGCCCCGTGTCGTCCATCACGCAAAGCGGTTTGGATGACTTGAGGAGTGCGCTGATAGAAGCGTGCGCGTCCGTGCCGACGATCGCATCCGCTGTGCCGTTTCGCATGGCCGTCGATCGGGTGTTCACCGTGCAAGGGCGGGGCACTGTGGCCACGGGTTCCGTACTACGCGGCGCCGTTGCGGAGGGCGATTCACTGACCGTTTGGCCCGGCGGACACAGTTGTCGAGTCCGCGGATTGCAAAGCCACGGGTGTCAATCGGGTGGCATTGAGCGCGGGCAGCGTGCGGCTATCAACGTGAGCGGCGTCGATCGTGCGTTCGTGGTTCGCGGCAGCGAGCTGGCGACACCGGGCTACCTATCGCCCACGCGCATCTTCGACGTCCGCCTGCAATCGCTCAGGGGCGGTCGACCGTTGAAATCCGCGTCGGTCGTGCGGTTTGAAATCGGTACGGAAGAGCTACCGGCGCGGGTCATTCTGTTCGATGGAGATCGCCTGGAACCGGGCGACTCAGCCTACGCCCAACTGCGCGTCGGCAGCGCCGTGGCGGCTACGTACGGTCAACGATTCATCATACGTGACGAGAACGCAGCCAGAACAATCGGTGGTGGTGTCGTGCTGCGCATGGCCATGCGTCGGCGACGTCGAAGTCACGACGAGCAAGTGGCTGGGATGAAACGACTCGACCACGGTGACGACGCCGACCGTCTGGAAGAGGTGTTGCGCTCCGCGTGGTTCACGCGCCCCGACGACCTGACGCTCTGCGCCCATGCGGGTATCGAGCTAACCGATATTCCAGCGTCGTTCGACCGACTGCGAAGTGAGGGTCGCTGGACATCCGTGGCGGGTACGGACATCTTCGCGGTTCCGGACGTGGTTGCCGGTTTGAATCGACGCGTGACCGCATGGTTGACGCGCTACCACAAAGCCAACCCAGATCTACCCGGTCGACCGGCGGACGCGGTGATCGGATATCTCGAGCGCATGACCCTGAAGTCGTTGGCGCGCCCGCTGCTCGATGAATTTGTGGACAACGGCACCTTGAAGCGATTTGGCCGATTCATCTGTCTTCC
This sequence comes from Phycisphaerae bacterium, assembly GCA_029260075.1. Lineage (GTDB taxonomy): Bacteria > Planctomycetota > Phycisphaerae > UBA1845 > UBA1845 > OFTM250. Next base: position 63,556 of record JAJDDY010000012.1, on the reverse strand, counting down.
AGAGTTTGCACCCGCCCTGTCCGCCGCTGACGAAAAACTGTTGGCTGCGATGGTGGCTGAGGTTCGAGCCGGCGGTTTTCAGCCGCCCCGCCTGGAAGATATCAACGTTTCGCCAAGCCCCGGTCGAAAACAACTCGCACGGATGGTCACGCTGGCGGTGGCCATGGGCGAGTTGGTAGCCGTCGACGAGAAGACCTACCTTCACGCCGAAGTCGAGCAGCAGCTACGCGACCGACTGACGGCGCTCATCGAAGAGCAAGGCGGGATTTCCGTCGGTGAAGTTCGCGAGGCGTTGGACTCGACTCGCAAGTTCGTCGTGCCCTTTCTAGAATACCTCGATCGCGTCGGGTTCACAAAGCGCGTGGGCGACAAACGGGAACTCAATAGCCCTAGGGATGGTTGACGATGCCCAAGAAGAAGAGCAAGCACACGGTCGATGACACCAATCAACTCTTGCGCGCCTTGCCCTCGGTCTCATCGCTTCTGGAACAAGACGACGTGCAGGATTGGCTTCAAGGCCTTCCGAGGAGTGCCGTCGTCGTGTCGCTCAAGGAGTCGCTCGCGGCGGCCCGGCGGATGATCCGGTCCGGTCGGGTTGAGCATCCCATCGACATGGAAGATATCCTAGCCGCAGCCGAGCACGACCTCGCGCGGCGATCCATCCCGTCGCTTCGTCACGTCATCAACGCGACCGGCATCGTGCTGCATACGGGTTTGGGTCGAGCCCCGCTTTGCGATGCGGCTGTCGAAGCCATCGCCGAGACGGCGAGTAGCTATTGCAACCTGGAGTACAATCTCGAATCGGGCGGTCGCGGACGACGCAACACGCACGTCACCGATCGCCTCGTCGAGGTGACCGGGGCGGAGGCGGCCACCGTCGTGAACAACAACGCCGCCGCCACGCTGTTGATTCTCCAGACCTTCGCGAGTGATCGCGAAGTTATCGTGTCTCGCGGTCAACTGATCGAAATCGGCGGCAGTTTTCGACTACCGGATATCATGGCCGCCAGCTCGGCCAAGCTGCGCGAAGTTGGCACGACAAACCGCACGCGCATCGCCGACTACGAGCAAGCCATCACCGATTGCACGGCCATGCTGCTCCGCTGCCACCCCAGCAACTATCGCGTGATCGGGTTCACCGAAGAAACGTCCATCGGCGAATTGGCTGAGCTGGCTCATCGCCACGACTTGATCGCCGTCGACGATATGGGAAGCGGCATCTTGTTCGACTTGATGCCCCACGGTCTGTCGGCGGAACCGACCGTGCGTGCGTCGCTGAACGCCGGCGCCGACCTCGCCTGCTTCTCCGGTGATAAACTGATGGGCGGTCCGCAGTGCGGTATCATCGTAGGGCGGCGCGACCTGATCGAACGACTCGACCGCAACCCGCTCATGCGAACCTATCGCGTGGGTAAGCTCACGCTCACAGCCCTCGAAGCCACGCTTCGCTGTTGCATGGACGAACGAGAGGCCATCGCCGAAATCCCGACCCTGGCCATGCTCACCGCGACCACGGACGAACTCGCCCATCGCGCCAACGCGTTGTCCGAGCAGCTTCAAGCCAGTCTGCCGGACGAAGCGTTTCTCGTTTGTTCCGACGTAGCCTACGCCGGAGGGGGATCGATGCCCGATCGGGCGCTGCCCACCGTCGTCGTCCAATGGCGACCCACGCACGCTTCCACCGACGACGTAGCCGCCGCCCTCCGCGACGCCGAGGTGCCCGTGATCGCACGCATTCGCGACGACGCCATCTGTTTCGACCTCCGCACGATTCGCCCGGAAGAAGAAGACGCTGTCGTCGCTTCGGTTACCGAATCCGTATGGGATCGCGAAGCAGAGGCTGAAGCTGGGCGTCACGACCCAGCGGAGTAGCGATCGAACGCGATTCCGCACTTCGCGAGCAACGAAACACCGACCAAGCACGACGCGGCAACGACACCGCTGTCGACGGAAACGTCGCAAAGCAGCGGGAAGAACCGGTGCCCGAACGTTACAGCTGGATCGAGCTTGCGCTAGCAGTCTGTTGAACAAGCCTAGTAGTCAATCACGTCCCCGCGAACCCGCCCGTAACAACGGGACTTGTCCCGTCAAGAGGCGGAAATCGCTAATGGATCACCGGCTGGAAGCCGGTGCCACACTTTCTCAGCAGGCTCTAGAGGTTCTTGATGCGCTCTTCTTTGTCGTGGGTTTGTAGGGCTTCGATCAGTTCATCGAGCTCGCCCTGCATGATCTTTTCGAGGCTGTGAAGGTCCAGTCCGATTCGATGATCCGTCACGCGGTTTTGCGGAAAATTGTAGGTCCGTATTCTTTGGGATCGATCGCCGCTTCCGACCATGGTCTTTCTAACGCTGGCCCGTTCGGCGTTGTTCTCTCGTTGGAAATGATCGTAGAGTCTTGTTTGCATAATGCGTCGCGCTTTGGCGCGGTTCTTGTGTTGGCTCTTTTCATCGCGCATGGAAACGGTGATGTTCGTGGCCAGGTGAACGAGTCGAATGGCGGACGACACCTTGTTGACGTTTTGTCCGCCCGGTCCGCCGGCGCGCGACACGAATTCTTCGGTATCGGTGTCCCAATTGATGTCGATGTTGACCTCTTCGGGCTCGGGGAGCACAGCCACAGTAGCGGCGGAGGTGTGGATGCGACCTTGGGCCTCGGTGGCGGGTACGCGCTGCACGCGATGACCGCCGCCTTCATAACCCAACAGACGATAGACATCCGGCCCCTTCACGTTCAGAATGATTTCTTTGAACCCACCCATATCGCGCCCGCTCTGGTCGAGCACTTCCATGGATAGTTTCTTCTTTTCGCAGTAGCGAAGGTACATCTCATAGAGATCGCGCACGAACAACGCGGCTTCGGCGCCTCCGGTTCCGGCGCGAATCTCCACGATGATCGACGTGATCGAAGCGTCGTCGTCGCTGACAAGCGCAAACTTCAGGCCTTCCAACAAGTCATCGTGCTGCGCCGTCAAGGGGCCAACCTCAGCCTCCGCGAGGGCACGGAGGTCATCGTCTTGCGCCGGGTCGACAGCCATGGCTCGGGCGTCGTCGAGCTCCTCGCAAACGCGAGTGAATTCGCAGAACGGCTCCACGAGGCGGCGCAGTCGACCCAGCTCTTTGGTGATCGCGATCGTCTGGGTGGGGTCGACCGCGATAACCGGGTCTACAAGTTGCTCGTTCAGCACGTCGTGGCGTGCTTTGAGCTCCCCGAGCTTGGCGATCAATCTTTCGTTGACTTCTTGGGCCATACTCTTGTATCCGCAACGTCAGAAACCGTTCGATGAATGCCGCGCGGCTTCGTCCGCACCACACGCACAGTAGCGGCGCGAACCGTACATGCAAAGACCACGCGCGTCGCCCGAAAAGGGCGGCAGGCGTGGTCATGTTCTTCCGCAATCAAGTGGTGGTCGGGAAACAGCCTTCGCCGTCGAAGATACGAGCCACGAACCGCCCGCGCCGCTCATCTCGAACGACATGATCCGCGCTACCGACGTTAGACCAACTTGTTGAAGATAGCCGGCGTTCAAGCGCGTCGTGGCGATCTCGCCCCTGACAATGAACCGCGTCCCCAACAACTGGGGGAAGTCGCTAATGGATCACCGGCTGGAAGCCCGTGCCACACTTTCTTCAACGGCCTGTTAACGTATGGCGGATCGCTAACGGCGTCGCGGCTTGGCCTTCTTGTCCGGCTTGTTGAAGTAATCGCCGCCGAACTTCTTGGTGAATCGTCCGACGCGACCCAAGGCGTCGACCATCTTCGACGAGCCGTCATCCTGGTAGAACGGATGGCAGGCTGAGCAGATTTCGATCTTGATCTGCGCAGTGGTGCTCCGCGTTTGCCAGGTCTCTCCGCAACCGCAGTGGACCGTGCAATCGACGTACTCGGGATGAATGCCCTGTTTCATGGCTTCGTGTCCTGTGTCTTCAAAAAACTTCACTGGTCTATCGAGCCCCTTATCGTACGTCATAGCCGGGGAAATGCAAACCGAAAACCGACCGAACTCCAAGACGGGTGCGTGACAGAATCGGCGTCGGGCGCTTTTCAGAGCACCGGGCGCAAGCCCGGTGACATGCTGACGCAGGGAGTCCGCAGGCTGGCGCCTGCGGCTCTGACTCGGCGCACCCCTCCCGCCGGAAGTGGCACGGACCCCTCCAAGACGGGGTTACCTGAAACTGCGGCACACCGAGGGTAGTGCGGGTTCCACCAGCTTTTCTGCGATCCATCGACAGGTTGGGTGGCCCATGGCTTTGGCCGTGGGGGAGTCGAATCTACGCCGGATTCGACCTCAACGCCTCTGAAGAGGTGGGCCACCCGGGTCCGTTGCAACTTCTCAACGCAAGGCCGACACAGCGCAAGTTCCGTGTTGGCGTCGCGATGAGCAGGGGGATTGCAGTTGGCTACCATATGCTGAGATACATTGTCAATAAGAAATCTGACTTGTAGCTTTAACTCGGACTGGAAGCTGGGGGAGCACATGTGCAACGAATGCTCTGTCCCACATCGAATGAAGGGGTTACCGAGCCGCGCCCGTAAGGAAGCGGACGTTCGAAAGCCGGCGGAGACAGCTTGAAAACACTCCCTCACGGTCGCGGCTCGGATCGGACCAACCCGTCACTTGAGTCGTGACAACGCATTAACTGCTGACGCCCGCGCCTCAACGGCCTTCGAGGAATCCGACGGCGCGCTCTTCATCTCCGTTCATAGCCACCGTCATCTTGCGCCCCTGCGCTACGGCGGGCACGTGAATCACGCGAATTTCATCCGCGAGGCTCGCACAGTCGGGAAGAACGCTCGCCAAACTGTTGGGCGCGTGGTTCAAGAACTCGTCGCTGAATCGACAACCTTCGTCGTCGGGGTAGAGGGGTAGGTAGTCGATGCTGGCTTCTATGAGATCCTGGAAAAAATGGGTACCGAAAGAAACTTCCGGCGCAAAGCCGTTCTTCATGCGGGCCACCTCGATCAGCAGACGGCAATTGTTGATGTCGGCGTAGCCCACCGGAACCCCGAGGCGAATATCGTTGCTTCCCCATCGCCCGGGCCCGATCAGGACGAACGAGCGCGGTGGGAGCGCATGGTTGATGCGTCCGACGGTGCGGGCGATTTCGATGCGTCGCGCGCGCGTGGGAACCTTGTCGTACGCCCTCGGATCGATATAGACGATGTACTCGATGTTCTCGACGAGCCCGGTACGGATGTATCGATGGGCATCGAACAGAATGTCTTTTTCGGGTATGTCCTCAGGAATCGTCACCGGCCCCATTTCCGCCGCCTGTGACAGCGTGCGACACTGCAGGACATAGAATCTCTCGCCATCGGTGGCGAATTCCATATCCACAGCCAAGCCATAGGCGTCTTCCAACCGCTTAAGCATGTCACGCACGCGCTCGACGAATGGAGTCGTGCGGATCAGTTTGTCGAACGTGATGCAGAACTGTTCCGGATCGGCGTCGATGTGCCGCCCGGGTGGGACGTACAATTCGCCGTCCCGGTAGACGGAGATCAGTTGATCCAGCATGGGGAAACCGGGATCGCCGAGCGGAAGGTCTTGAAACTTCACGGAACGCAGACGGTTACGCTTCAGGTCGACGACGTCCACGGTTCGCTGCGCGCCGCGCCATATTTCCTGGACCGTCGATTCCGGACGAAGTGTCGGCGAACCCAGCGCCACCATGCGCGGATATTCCGCACCGCTTCGATCAACGGCGCGCGTACCCAGACCAACCACCATTCGAATCAAGCCGTCGTGGCGCTCGATCCGCGGCGACCAACGATATTCGTTACGAGAAAACGCCACGCCCGCCACCGGCGGAAAGAGGTAATCGCCGACGCGCACGCCAACGACGCGTTGAATAAGCACGGCCATATCCTCGACGTAGTCGATCAGATTGTGCTCTTTGCGATAGAGGATCGGGTCGGGCGCGAGAATACTGGCGTAGACTTCCGCTATGGCTCCGAGTAAGGCGTGTAGGCGCTGCTCAACCGTGCCCTGATTGCCGACGAAAATGCTGGCATACTTGCCGCTGAACGCGGTGCCGAAGCGATCTTCCAACAGGCTTGACGACCGGACGATCACCGGGTCGTGGCCCCACCGGTTCAGCACGTCGCGCAACTCGTGGATTATTCTTACCGGAAAATCACCGTTGCGGAACAGGCCTTTGATCAGCGGATACTCCCGGGCCACGTGATCCAACGGTTTGTATTTTTGACTTTGGTACTCGTTGAGGCGGTTGAGCTGCATGAACTCTTCGACGACGTCGCTTCGTAGAAAATAGGAATCCGGAATGGCGATGGGCAGGTAGGGCTCAGTGCCCTCTTCCGCGTCGGCGAGGGTTCGGTAGGCAAGAAGCATACCGCCGGCTTTGCCGCCGATGCGCCCCATGCCTTTGTCGCCGCCGATGGTTCGACCAGTGATATCGTCGAAGTCTCGAATTCGAAGGTGGTACTTGGCGACGCCGAGAAACTCGAGTTGATCGCTTATCAAGTGGCGCGTTAGGGCGACGCGCGTGCCGAGCACGTCCGCCGGTGCGAGCCTCGTTTCACCCATCGGCAGCTCGCAGAACCGGCGAATTTTCTCCCTCAATTCACCGAAGGAGACGCCGGCCTGCGTGGCGATATATTCGAGGCGTTGCACCTCCTCGCGCTTGAGCGCCAGGTTGACCAAGTCATCGACGTCGGCGACGTTGAAGTGTTGCTCGACGTACTCCCGCGTAATCTCGACGACGAGATCGCGCTCGTGCTCGTCCCATCGGTCGCGCTCGGCTTGGTTGGGGTCGGTAACGACCTCTCGCGCAGCGTGACCGGTTCGCTTGTGCGCCTCGTCTTGAATCGTATCGATACCCACGACGCTGCGCCGATGAAGCTCGACGAGCAGTTCCCTGTGGATGCGTTCGGCGATGTTGGGGCGCAGCTCGAGGTGTTCAGTCAGGCGCTGGCGAACCTTTGCGGCGGTTTCCGGATCGTTGCTCATCAGTGATGATCCAAGATGCGACGGACTTTGTTCCAAACGGAGTCATTGTTTCGTTCATCGAGCCCAACCGCAAGGGGTTTCGGCCTCCGAATCGAGATTCCGGTTCGGTTGGTCCGGGTTCGCGGTCGATGAAGGTATAATTGCAGGTCGGGCGGGCCGACCGATGCTCCGTCGGGTCCATGGTGGAGCGTCCCCCTGATCGAACATGATGGCAAACGACACACCGACATCTCAGCCAAACCGCACAGAGCGAAGACCAAGCGCGACCGGCGCGTCCCTACCGGTCCTGCCCAATGCGGCTGGTCCCGTGCGCCGCTCGCGTATGAGCCGATGGCGGGCGACCTCGCTGATCACGGTTCACGCCCTGATGATCGGTCACGTCGTTCATTGGCTGATCCGTGGCGAGACGCTGTCTCCGATCGAACCGTCGGAAGCGATGTACACGCTCAACGACGGCCACGTCAACGCCGGATTCATCTTCTTCGTGCTGGCCCTCGTCGCAACGCTCTCGCTGGGTCGGTTCGTCTGTGGATGGGGATGTCACCTCATCGCCTATCAAGACTTCTGCGCCTGGTTGCTCAGACGCGCGGGGATCAAACCCAAGCCGTTTCGCTCGCGATTCCTCGTGTTCGCGCCGTTCGCTCTGGCGGTGTACATGTTCGTCTGGCCAAGCGCTTACCGGGCGTGGATGGGCGGCGTCCGACCGGCGCTGTCGAACCATCTCATGACGACAACCTATTGGGCCACGTTTCCCGGTCTGGTCGTCGCCGTTCTGTCGGTCGTGTTCTGTGGATTCGTCATCGTCTATTTTCTCGGCTCGAAGGGTTTCTGCACGTACGCCTGTCCCTACGGCGGCTTCTTCCGCGTACTGGACCAAGTCGCCACCGGTCGCATTTTGGTGACAGACGCATGTCAGCATTGCGGCCATTGCACGGCGGCGTGTACATCCAACGTCCGCGTTCACGAAGAGGTCGCCAAGTACGGCATGGTCGTCGATCCGGGTTGTATGAAGTGCATGGACTGCGTCAGCGTTTGCCCCAACGACGCGTTGCACTTTGGATTGGCGACACCGCCGGTGGCTGCACAGGTCCGACGTATCGCGTCGGCGTCGCGCTTCGATTTCTCCATCGGCGAGGAGCTGATCGCGATCGTTGTGGGTCTGGTGACGCTGGGAACATGTCGCGGGCTGTATGGACGCATCCCGCTGCTTCTCGCCATGGCGCTGGCGGCCATGACCGCCTTCGCCGCCATCAAGACCCTCCGTCTTATTCGCGACAGCAACGTGCGTTTTCAGAATCTTCAACTCAAGCGTGGTGGGCGGTTGACGAAGTCCGGCGCTTGGGCGGTCGTGATTGCGGCGGCGACGTTCGTCCTGCTCGGACACAGTGCCGCGGTACAGTCCGCCGCGTGGCGCGGGCATCAAGCCATGACCAAGCTGTCGATCAGCGACGACGTCTGGTACGCCAACAGTGCGTGGTGGCGAGACGCATCGGCAGCGCAACGGCGCGAGGCTGATGAGGCTGTGGCGCTGCTTAGGCGCCCCGATCGGTGGGGCCTCATGACCACGCCGGACGTGCTTGTCGATCTGGTGTGGTTGTACCTTGCCAAGGATCAATGTGATCGCGCCGAGGCGGCGCTGCACCGCTTGATCGACATTGCGCCTAAGTTCGCCGGCGCCTACCGTGGCCTAGCTGGTGTCCGTCGCCGGCAGGGTGCCATCGACGAGGCACAGCAGTCGTACGACAAAGCACTGTCGTTGGATGTGTCGTTTTCGGCGGCCCGCCGCGAACTGGCCTCGATGCTCATTGACGAAGACCGATTCGATGACGCCATCACCGTATACCGCAGTGGCATCGACGCCCGCCCGGATGAGACGGAATGGTCCATGTCACTGGCGCAACTGCTCACGAGAATCGGACGGACGGACGATGCCATCGCGGAACTGATGGCCTTGGTACAACGACATCCCGACTTCGCGCCGGGGCATGCGTTACTCGGAATCACGGCGCTGCAGGTCGGTCGTACGGATGAAGGTATCGAAGCGCTGCGCACAGCCGCGAAGCTCGACCCAGATTTGCACACGGTCCATTACCACCTTGGCATGGCCATGCTCAATCGGCGCGAGATTGAGGAGGCCATCACACATCTTGAAGACGCCGCAACCGCCGACCCCTCCTTCGCGCTCGCCCACTACAATCTCGGCGTAGCCACGTTCATGGCCGGTCGTCCGGCGGACGCCGTCCCGCACATCCGCCGTGCCATCGACCTGAACCCGCGCGACGCGGATGCGTACGGGTTTCTTTCGGTCGTGCTGAGCGAACTCGGAGACACGGAGGGGTCACGACAAGCGGCAGAAGAGGAGCGTAGATTACGCGACGAACCGCGCTAGTGCTACGTCACAGCTAGAACGACGAACTTACCGAGCCGCGACCGTAAGGGAGTGGTTTCAAGCGGTCCCGGCCGGACCTCAAACTTCCGCTTCCTTACGGTCGCGGCTCGGTTCGGACGAACGCGCCACATAAGGCGCGGCCGTGCGCTAACTCGGGATGAGGTGGGCGGTATCGCCCAGGGATTCCGAAAGCGTGGGGTGGGGATGGATGATTGTGGCCAAGTCGTACGCGACGGCACCCATTTCGATGGCGAGCACGGCTTCGGAAATCATCTCCCCGGCGTGAACACCGGTGATTCCCACGCCGAGAACGCGTCCGGTGGATCGATCGCAGATGAGCTTGGTCAGGCCGTCTGTTCGACCCATGGCCACGGCTCGCCCGGAGGCTGCCCACGGCGTCTTCTTGATGACGACGTCGAGACCGGCTGCCTTGGCTTCGACTTCGGTGCAACCTGCCCATGCGATGGCCGGATCGGTGAAGACGACCGCCGGAATGGCCTGTGGTTCAAACACGGCGTCTTTGCCCAGCAGGATGTCGGCGACGACCATGCCCTCGTGCAACGCCTTGTGCGCCAACATGGGGTTACCGATCACGTCGCCGATGGCCCAAATCTTTGGTCCAGAGGTGAGAAAGCCTTCATCGACGTTGATGAATCCCCGGTCGTCCACCGCCACGCCGGCTTTGTCCAGGTCGAGCGTCGAAGAGTTCGGCCTGCGACCGACGGCCACCAAGACCTTATCAAACCGTTGAGCCTTCGGCGGCTTCTTGCCATCGAAGGTCAGCTCGATTCCACCCTTGACCTCTTTCATGCCCGTCACTTTGGTTTCGAGGCATATTTCGTGCAGCTCGTCTTTGAGTCGCTTGAGGAGCGGTCTGGCCAAATCGCCGTCGACGCCGGCCAACAAGCCGCCTGTCATTTCCACGACGGTGACTTTCGAACCCAGCGCAGCGTAGACCTGACTTAGCTCGAGACCGATGTACCCACCGCCGATCACGAGGAGCGTTTTCGGGACGTCCGCTAGTTCCAGCGCGCCCTTCGATGTCATCACCCGTGGCGACTCGATCTGCACGCCGCGAAGCTCGATCGAGCGAGAGCCGGTCGCGATGATCGCACGACGGAACTTGATGCGCGATACGTCGGCGCCGCTGACAGCCACATGCTTGCCGTCCTCGAACTTGGCCACTCCGCGAACACGATCCACGCCGTGCTTCTTGCACAGCGCATCGAGCCCGCCGACGAGCTTGGATACGACCTGTTCCTTCCACCCACGAATGGCGTCGATGTCGAATTTCGGTTTGCCGAAGTCGATGCCCATCGACTTGGCGGCGGCGGCCGCGTGAACGGTTTCGGCCAGGCTGAGGTAGGTCTTAGAAGGGATACAGCCACGGTGAAGACAGACGCCGCCCAGTCCCGGCTCGGCGTCGATAATGGTGGTGGCGATTCCACCCGCGGCGGCGCGAAACGCCGCGTGGTAGCCGCCGGGACCACCGCCGATGATCAACAAATCTGCGTCCTGCGTAAACTCACCTACAACCATGCGATTGCGTCCCTGCTATCTGTGTTCAGGCGACCCCCAGCCTGATCGGTCAATCGTCCGGATTCATATTCTTCTGTTAGGACCGTGCCTAAGAGGGTCTTTCGGAGCCGCGCCCGCAAGGAAGCGGTCCATGTGCGCGGCGAACAACCGCTCCCTCACGGTCGCGGCTCGGTTCGCAACGGTCCTTCTCATACACGTCCGAAGACAACGTACCGCCCGGCCCCAATCTGTAGTTCCCTAGGCGATCGCCTCCGTTGAATGAGGACGCCGCTAGTCGACGCCACCGGACCGCGAAGCGATCAACCTTCCAGGAGTAGCAATTCCGGCGCCTGAAGATAGCGAATGATGTCGCCCGCAAACCGCGCGGCGTTTGCACCATCGGTCACACGATGATCGAACGAAAGATTGATCGGCAGCATAAGCGCCGTCGTGATGCGATCGTCGCGCACCACGGGCATCTTTCGCGACCGCCCCACGCCGAGGATGGCCACTTCCGGGAAGTTAATGATCGGCGTGCTGACCGTGCCACCCAACGCGCCGACGTTAGTAATAGTGAACGTTCCGCCGCGCAAGTCTTCGATGGTGAACCGACTCGTGCGAATCTGATCGGCGAGTGATCGAAGCGAATCGGCCACGCCGTTCAGCTTCAAACCGTGGGCGTTGCGGATCACCGGGACGATCAAACCGCGCTGAGAATCTACGGCGATGCCCAGGTTGACGTAGTCCTTGTAGATGATGCGTCCGCCGTCGACGTCGAACGAAGCGTTAAACACCGGGTGCCTCTTGAGCGCCAGACACGTCGCCCGAATGACGAACGACATGACGGTTAACTTAGGGTTGTTGTCGGTGGCTTCGTTGAGGCGGCGGCGTATGCGTTCGAGGTCCGTTATGTCGACCTCGTCGCAGTGCGTGACGTGAACAGCGGTAAACGCCGCTAGGCTCATCTGCCGCGCAATGGTCTTGCGAATCTGACTGATCGACTCCGTTCGAATCGGACCCCACTGATCGGCGCCCGGCTCGCCGGGTAGCATCTCCGGTGCGGATCGCATCGGCGCCGAGGGAACAGCCGCCGAGGCAATGGCTGTGGACGAATGTCCTTCCACGTCCGCCTTCACGACGCGACCGCCGGGGCCGCTTCCGCGCACGGTAGTCAGGTCGATTCCGTTTTCGCGCGCCAGTCGGCGAACGGCCGGTGACGCGGGAACGGCGGTTGTGCGTTTGCTCTTGGGCGCGGGCGGCGCTACGGGCGGTGCAGCCACAGCCGTCATGACGGCCGTGGTCGATCCGTTGGCCGGCGAGGCAGCTTGTGCGGCGGCTTTGACAGCCGGCGCAGCAGATTTTTTGGTCGCGCTTCCGGCTCCGTCGTCGAACGTAATCACCACGTCGCCGACGTTAATCGTCTGCCCTTCTTCGATGTGGACGTCCGTGACCACGCCGGCGAATGGGGAGGGTACCTCCACAGCGGCTTTATCCGTCTCGACCTCGAAAAGGTACTGGTCTTCGGCGATGGTTTCGCCCTTTTTGACCAGGACGCGAATGATTTGGGCTTCCGCGATCCCTTCGCCGAGATCGGGCAGTTTGAATTCTCTGGGCATCAATCTACTCCGTGGACGACGTGCGTCGCCCTATACGGCAAGTCTATGCGATCGCGGACGAATTCGCCAGTGGTTCAGCCCCACTAGCGCTTCGTCACGCCGTAAGTGGCGGGTTCGTCCGATCCGAGCCGCGAGCGTGAAGGAGTGGTTTCAAGCTGTCCCGGCCGCTTCTCAAACTTCCGCTTCCTCACGGGCGCGGCTCGGTTCATCGCCAACCCGCTAATACGTTTTCTCACGCACGGCCTTACCAGTGTCGCCAGAGCATGGCGGGCAGGGCGACGGTCATTGTTTTGACCCGTCCGAAGAAATTCTCGTAGGGGTGTTGCAAGCACCGCAGCATCCAGCGCGGCGACAGATAGAAGGATCGATACGCCCGTTTGGCGGCTGCACGCATGTCGACGTTGGAGAACGTTGGATAGTTCGGTTCGCCCTCGTCCGTCAGCCAACCGTTGGATTGGCAGGTGTCGAAGAACGGCGTGCCCTCCAACACGTTGGCCAACTGAAACTGTGCGGTGTGCGGGTTCAGGCGTTTGGCGAACAGAATCGTCCGGTCGACGCTTTCCTTGGTTTCGCCCGGAAACCCGATGGCGAAGTCGCCGTGGATGCGCAGGCCGGCCTTCTTCGCGTCGCGTGTGAATCGCTGCATGACGTCGAGCGTGACGCCCTTGCGGATGTTCTTGATGATCTGCGGATCGCCCGATTCGTAGCCGACGTGGAGGTTGCGACAGCCGGCCTTCTTCATAAGCTTCATCACGTCCAAGCTCAGGTTGCACCGCGCATAGCACGACCACGACAGCTTGATGTCGCGCTTGATCTTCAAACGACAAACCTCCTCAGCCCGTTCGTCGGTCATCATGTCGTCCTGAATCATGATGGATCGCACCTTCGGCAGGTCGCGTTCGATGTACGACAGCTCTTCGACGAGATTGTCCGCGCTTCTCAGGTTGTAGGTCTTGCCCGTAACGAACGTATGAACCCAGAGGCAAAACGTACACTGACCCCAGTGGCAGCCACGACCGCTCATGATATCAACGAACGGGTAATACTCGGAGATGGTCTTGTAGTCGTACAGGTTGATCTGTCGATCAAAGAACCGGCTGACAAACGGTATTTCATCGAGTTGCTCGCTGGTTAGGAACGGTCGGCGACCGTTACAAACGACTCGATCACCGTCACGGTAGAGCAGGTTCTTGATCTCCGACGGCGGCATACCAGCCGCAAGCTCAGCCAGCGGATGATCGAACTCCCCCGCGATTCCGTAGTTGACTGCTTGCGACTCGTTAAACGTCTCTTTAGGACTAGCTGAAAAGTAAGGCCCAACGAGCACGGTCATGCAACCCAGCGATTCCGCGAGACGGTCAGCCACGCGGACGTCATTGGCGCGACTCTTCTGACCGGTGTACACGACCAACATATCCGGTCGCCAATCGGTGACAACGCGGGTGGTGGCTTCGTGGTCGAGGTGGGCGGCGGGTGCGTCTATGAGTTTGACTTCGTGTCCCTGCTGTTCCAGCCAGGCGCCGGCGTATCCCAACCAAAGGGGGTACCACTGCGATGAGGAGAGCGAGACGAAATCGCAGCGTGCGTTGCGCATATAGTCCGTTTTATATGGCGGCGAGAGTAAGAGAATTCTCATAACGACAGTTCCATAGACTTATGAACATTCGAGCAGATGGATCACCGACTGGAATCCGGCGCCACACTTGTTCAATCGGCGGCTATTCCATGAATCGTACCCATCGGTTCAATTTCTCCACGACATCCGCATGTTTCTTTTGTGTCAGGCTTGGGACGAGGACAGATGCTGCAGTGGAGACGCTGCCGGGTTGAAACGTATGGCAGTTCTTGCAAAACGCCTCGTCGCCGGCGCCACCGGCGAGATGAACTTCGCGCAGCGCGCGAACCTTCGGACCGTTCCAAAGTCGCGAGACAGATGCGTCTTGTATTCGTCCGAACGACTTGTCGTGGTGACCATAACAACATGGTGAGATCGCGCCGTCAGAATGGATGTACATCGTCCCGCGCCAAAGGTAGGGGCAGGTCCGGCGGCCATCCCGTTTGCGCTGACCTTCAAACGCCAGCGATTCTTCAAACTGCAACTCGTCTTTTTTTACTCGTACTGCGTCGACACCGGGAAGGTTCCACATGTCGCGGAAGGCCTGACCTTGCCCGCGGGTCGGCGCCAATTCGATCATCTGCAGAATCAACCACGGTTTCTCGACACGACGTTCCACTTTCATGGCCGCGAAGTCGCGCACGTTCGTACACACTTTGTCGAAGTCCGCGCCCACGCGAATGTTCTCGTACGTCTCCTTGTTGGCGCCGTCGAACGAAACGATCAGAAGATCCAACCCAATGTCGAGTAGTCGCTGTTGCCACGTAGGATTCAAGAACGTTCCGTTCGTCGACGCCCCGGTCGCAATACCAGCGTCTTTACAGCGACGAATCATCTCAATGAAATGTTTGCTCATCATCGGCTCGCCCAATCCGGCCAGCCAGACGAACGACGCATCATCGCGGATGCGATCGATTACGGAATCGAACGTATTAAGATCCATGTCTTTGTTGCCGACGCTTGGACTGATTTCTCTCGGACACATCGGGCACAGTAGATTGCACCGACTGGTCACCTCAATGACATATTCAAACGGCACACCACGGGCTACGGGTCGTGGAAGGAGTACATCGCGCAGAACACGCGACCGACGCATCAGCCAACCTGGCCGGCGCGACAGTTCCTCCGCTTGTGAATCCGTCGCAGACGGCGCCAGTGCTCTGCCTTCACAGGTCAAGCCAACAAGTTCGTGTGGGTGTGCGTTCATGGTTCCTTACACCTATACCGCCGCCGGACTAACCTGATTCGGCGTCGTCGACTGTTCCGGCGCCGGCATCATCATCACAGCCACCGAGGCGCACCTATGAAAAATCACAAACTGCTCGATCGAAAGCCATCGCCAGTTCAAGCATCCGTCGATCCAACTCATCGATCGCTGCAGCTTGGCTTCAGCAAAGCGACGGAGACGTTCGGATAGGAAGTATTGTGTCGCGTTCATCGTGACCACGGAGAGGAAGAACGGAACCGTAGATACATCCATTCGCTCGTGGAGTGAGAACCCGGCGCGTTCGATCCGCTTCAGATCGCGCGGGGCGCCGAAGGATATCTCATTGCGTGATGCGCAACTGGCGAAGCGTTCCCGCCGAGTCAGCACGCGCAGTGCTTCCTTGACGTTGACGCACAAATGCGTCAGTGCAGCCGATGCGAAACTTCCATTGCGATCGAAACAGCACAACCGGCCGCCCGGTCGCAGTATGCGGTGAACTTCCGATAGCGCACCGTCCAGTTGCTCCTGAACCGTCAAATGATGCAGCACACCATTGGCGAGTACAACGTCGAACGAGTTCGACTCGAACTGCAGGTCGGTCGCATCCATGCGACGAACCTTGTCGCCGAGACCGTATGTTTCCCGGGCGACGTCGACCATGGCCTCCGCGTAGTCCACGCCCACGACATCGACGCCACACTTGCGAAGTCGCGCAACCACAGCGCCCGATCCACAACCGAGGTCCAAGACTCGGTCCCCCGGACGAAGGTCGAAGTATCGGTCCCGGCGCATCGCGAGTTCTTGCATCAACGGAGACTCATCGTCGCCCACGTAGAACGCCGCGTTCGTCGTCCAATCGGTATATTCCTCTTCACGGATTGCGTCCACGCTCTTCAATTTGGCGCTCCTTCCGGTGTGGAGTCGGTTCGAATGCTAATGGCGGCCGTAGCATCCTGCTGCGGACTGACCAACGCCTCACGCACTGAACGACCAATCTTCGTCGACTCGGTCATCGCAGCGCGATCCACGGACACAAACAACGTTACGGCCGCATCTTCACTTTCATACTCGTCGACCGACGTATACTTCCGTTGAAGCGCCGCCGTCCATGTTTTGCGCTCGTCGTTGATGTCGTGTGTCGAAACGAACCAGACCCGATTGTGGTCGGCCATGAACCGATCGAAACGGGCCAGGAACCTGTCGACGTGACCACGATCTTTGTACGTCTGGGTGAGAATTCCAATGTCGCGTCGCTCCCAATAGTAGCGTGTAGCAGCCGCCGCAGCGTAGTACACGAAAATGCCGTCGTCGCGCTCGGCGCGGACATTCACATATTCAAGGACCGGACGCAGGTGTTCGGAGACGGGGGGACTGACTACGGTGTTCTTCACGGCGCGTGCGGCGGGGTTAATCAGGCAGACCAACACCAGCGCAGCTATCGCCGGGCGAGATTTCAACTGCGTAGCCGCACGGCGAAGGCCACATCCCACAGCGACGCAAACAAGCGGAACGAGAAAAGTCTGCGTATGGAAATTGCCGAACGGCCAGAACCTGGCGGCACCCGCGACCATTGTGAGCAGAACCAACACGACAGTTGCGGCGCAGAGCGCGGGCACCCTTCGATACAACACGGTGACCGCCACTGCGATCAGCAGGATCTCATACCCACCGATCAGCGCGTCGATGGGTGCGTAGAGGGGAGATATGCCAAGAACGAATCGCATGGCCCCATAGCTTTGGGCAACCACCCATAGAGCAAGGGTTTCCACATCGTACGCTATGGGCCAAGCACCATTGACAATGCCGTAGTCTTTGTAGGCTCCACTCTTGTTGAATGCCCCAGAGAGCCATAGATAGGATAGTCCCGCACCAATAGCCAACGCGATCGCGACACCCACGAAACAGGGGATTTGCTTGTGGGTTTCCGAGTTGCGAATCAGCAGGAACCCGATCACCAGCAACCACGACGCGGCGATGAGCGGCGCGGTATACGTCAAGAGCATGGCCAACAGGGCAATTGCTGCGAACGTAATGAGACTTCGCGTGGTCCGATGGGTGGCCGCCGCCAATCCGGCCCACATGAGAATGATCGCCATCAAGGCTTCGATGCTGAATTCCTTCATAATGCGCGACTGTGTGACGAGTTCCGCATGAAACGCAGCCACACCGGCCACACACACGCCGGACCAGGCGTCGACGTATCGGCGTGTGAACATGAACAGCACAGCCACACACGCTACGCCGGCTAGAGCGCTGGGCAGACGCAGCACGAGCTCACCCTTACCGACGAAACTTCGCACAGCCCAGAGCACGGCGTATTGAAGCGGCGGGTACCATCGCATCTCCGACAGCGTCGCCCATCGTGCATCGTTCGCTCGACCGGCTTCGGCGTGCGACAGGCTGTCGAATCCAAGCATGGAGACGCGCACGACCACCGCCAGAAAAAGTACGACCAGCAATACCGGTCGCCAGTCGCGCAGATCAACGCGCGGCAGCGTCCAAGTCGTATGGGTAGTCAAAGCCTGTGCCATTCGTTCCATCCAACGCCACGAAGTTCGTTCACCGTGGCAGCCACGCTCACCGAGAGCGCCTTGCAAGAAACCCTATTTCGATTCGCCCACCGCAAGCGTGAAACCGCTAACGGTTGGCATCACTGAAACCACATCGGACGCCGGCTTCGTCATTACGGACCCGACAAGGTTCGGTTGTTCGCTATTCTTCAAGTCTCCGCCAACGCGGGCGTAGCAACTCGTTTGTCGAAACGACAAGTAGGTGACAGCCGTAGCGCAGCAGATAGCCATTGTGTACACATAGGCGAGCCCGAGCGTCACCGGTCCGAACCGCTCGGGATCACCCGGCAACTCGACGGACAGTGTGGCTTTGCGGGTCACCAGAAGCATCACGCACAGAAGCGACGCACCGAGCACCGGAACATCCCATTGACCAAGGTTGACCAGTGCGACCCCGAGGGCGATCCAAATTCCGGTGGCCCACGGAAGCAATAGCTGTTGGACAATTCGTGTGCTAAGAATCGACTTCCAGCGCGAGTCCATATCCGGCAGGGCGTAGGCAAACCGCATGAGCTCGCGAAGCACCGCGTTGCTCTTACGGAACTTGTGTTGGAAAAACTCCGGTAGGGTTTGCGGCGTGCGTAATTCTTTGACCACGGCACGCGGGCAGTAGACCGTCTTGTGGCCGCGCGTGTTGGCCACAGCGGTGATGTATACATCGTCTGCGATCACGTCGTCGGGAAAGCGGTCGATCAGATCGCGCCGGAACGCGTAGCAACACGCCACGACTGTGGACACGTGCAACACGCTGCTCTCCAAGAGTCGAATCCGGTTCTGAGCCGCCCAATAGCAACGCTCCACCGCAAGCCCGCCGCTTGGCGACGTATATCCACCGACCACAGCCACATCAGCGTCGGCGCAGAACTCGGCCGCCACCCAACTCAGTCCGCTGCTGTTGATGCGTGCGTCGGTGTCCGTCACGACGACCAAGTCGCTGCGAAGGGTGGGTAGCACTTCGTTGAGTTGGTTAATCTTTCCACCACGGCAACAGTGAACGAGACGTACGCGCTGATCGTCACGAGCGATGCCCTCGACCAACGCCAATGTTCCGTCCGTCGACCCGCCATCCGCGACCACAATCTCCATCTTGTCGGACGGGTAGTCTGACGCCAGCACATTGTCGAGCTTGTCGACGATCATGGACTGTTCATTCAGGCAGGGTATGATAATGGACATAAAGGGGAGTTGACTGGGCACGGCCGCGTCATCGCGAAGGCGCGTATCCCCCACAAAACGAAGCCACACGACATAGCCGAACAACAGCCACGCCAGCAGCAACGTCGCGATCCCAAATGCCAATACCATCATCCACATGGTCATTATTCCGATCCCCGACAGCTATCGGGGCGTTTGTCGATCCGCCACTGTGCGAACCACGGGCAACACGTCGAAGTCACACAATACGGACGCCCTGTGCTTAGAACGTGTACAAGAAAGACCGTCGCTAACCGAGCCGCGACCGTAAGGGAGCGGTTGTTCGCCTCGCACACGGACGGCTTCGCAACAACAATACCGCTACCCCGCCGGCGCCATAGGTTGTCGTCGCCACAGGCGACGCAGTCGTTCACCGAGACCGTGCGCAACGACAAGCTCCACGCGCGATGTCGGCTTGTTGCGCAAAACAGCCAGCACGCTACGCCACACGCGCGTCGGCCGAGATGCGTAATAGACCAAGAAAAACAAGACATAACCGAACATAACGAAGAGTTGCAGACGCTTGTCACCCCACCTGGGATGCCAACTGCGACCGTGTCGCAGGTTCGCCAGACTCAGATCGAGATCAAGAAAATAGTCGTCGTCGTACTCGATCAGCCCCTGCTTCAGATACTCTTCGTGATACGCCGACCCGGGATAACACGTAAACCGACTGCACATGATCCCGTCGTAACCGCTCAGCGCCAGGCGAGCGATGAACCAATAGGTCTGAAGCAAATCACGAAACCGTTCGTCGGGCGATCCGATGATGATGAACGCGGTGATGTCCACATCGACGCGGTCGCGCCGGACGATGCGCCCAAGTTCAATGAAGCGTTTCGGATCGGCCTTCTTCTTCATGGCTTCGAGCACGCGCGGCGAACCGCTCTCCGGCGCGAAGCAGAGCGACCGACAGCCGCTCTCGCTCAGCTTGGCCATCAGTTCCGCGTCGAACGCCTCACTACGCGTTCCGCCCGGCAGCTTCCATACAATGTCGAGTTGGCGGGCGATTATTTCATCAGCCACACGCATCACCCATCGCCTGTTGACCACGAAGGTGAGGTCTTGAAACTGGAACTCCGACACGTCGTATTGACGCACGTAGTGTTCCATTTCGTCGACCAAGTCCTCCGGGTCGCGCGTGTAGAAGCTCGTCGTCCACATTTGCGGGTTCGAGCAGAATTTGCATTCATAAGGACAACCGCGCGTACCCAGCATCACCATCACTCGCCGCTCGCTGCAATCCTGGAATCGCTTGGCATCGATGTAGCGACGCAGTGGGATCAGATCCCACGCGGGCCAGGGGAGGGCGTCGAGGGCGCGACGACGTGGCCTAGTCGCGTTCTTGACAATGTCACCGGAAACGCGGTCGCCGAAAATAGGTAGACTGATGTGGCCGTGTTTGGTTGTGCAAGACATGGCCGATCGGCGATAGGCCAAGCCGGCGATTCGTGAGACGTCGGGACGGCGAGACTGTCCTAACGAATCAAGCAACGCGCACAGCGTGTCTTCGCCCTCGCCGAGCACGACGTAGTCGACCGGGGAACTCTCGAACACGTGTTCCATCGCCGCCGTCGGATGCTCGCCACCGACCACAATGGGCGTGTCGGAAAAGGCTTCACGAAGCGCAGCCACAATTCGCCGCGCCACCGGCCACTGCTTGGAGAACATCACACTGACGCCGATCAAGTCGACCGACGGATCGACCCGGTCAACGACCTGCTCAATAGAAAGACCGTTCAGGAATTGCCCCCGCACGAACGGGTGGTAGGCCTCGAGCGCCTCTCCGAGTCCGTCGACCACCTCGACGTCATGCCCGCCATGGCGCACCGCCGCCGCCAGATACGCCACCCCCAGCGGCGGAACCTGCGGATAGTGCCCGGTCGTGCTGGCGACCGTCGTGGGCGGAGATATCAGGCATAACCTCATCGCGCGGACCACTCCCAAAGGCAGCGCAAACCGCTGCCGTGCACGTGTTATCGGCCCGGCCGGGGCGCGTGGTTAGTTAGGTCCGAGAGGGAAAGCCGGTTTGGGCTCAGAATCGACGATGTCCGATTTCGAACGGATCAGCGGCGACGCGCAAAAAACGTGTTCAAGAAGCCTCTTCCCGAGCCGCGCCCGTGAGGAAGCGGTCCGGTTTCGAGGGTGAAAACCGCTCCCTCACGGTCGCGGCTCGGTTTGTTCTAACCCTTCCCTGATCCTACCGGGCAGAGTGGTTTGTAGCGCGGGCTTCCAGCCTGCACAACCCGCGATGGCGGCTGGGTGGCCCATGGCTTCAGCCGTGGGGGAGTCGAATCGGCGACCGGTGCGGGTGCCCCATTCTTCGCGTCACCGTGTAGCGCCCCATATGGAAGCACAAGTGTCTGGTGACGCGAAGGGGTGGGGGACTGTTGGTCTTTTCGTAAACTGCCCGTCCCCCTCCCTTCGCCTACGGCGAAGAATGGGGCACCCGCCGAAAGTGTCATCCACCCGGGCTCATCTGGCGACCACGTTGAACCGGGACAATTGTGGAAAAACGGTGACATGTCGGAATCACCGGGTATGATGGGTAGGCTGTGCGTATCGACGGCTGCGTACATGTGACACCGAACGCACGTAGCCGGCGATCCGTCGACGCGATACGCCCATGATGCTCAAGTCACTAAGCCAAGAGATTCGCTCCGAGGCGTTGCTTGACCGGAAAGACGGTGTGGTCGTCGGTGTGTCCGGTGGCCCGGACTCCATGGCCCTGCTCCACGCATTGCTGGCGCTCAGCCAAGAACACGACTGGTCGTTCAAGATCCACGTCGCCCACCTGAATCATCAACTGCGCGGGAGCGAAGCCGAAAAGGACGCCGCCTTCGTCCAAGCGGCTGCGGATGATCTCGGACTGCCATGCACCATCGAAACGGTCGACGTGGCTCAACTCGCCAAGGAGGAGTCGACGGGGGTCGAAGAAATCGGGCGCCGCGAGCGTTACGCGCTCCTCGAACGCGTCTGCATCAAGTCGCGATTTGACGTCGCAGCCGTCGGGCACCATGCCGACGACAACGCCGAGACCGTCTTGCACCGCGTCCTGCGCGGCACGGGGTTGCGCGGTCTGATTGGCATCCCAAGAACGCGACCGATCAGCACAAGTAGCCACATCCGACTGGTGCGACCGCTGTTGCACACGACGCGGGCCACATTGCGCGCCTATCTGGCTGACTCTGGAATCGCGTTTCGCGAAGATCGAACCAACACGTTGAATGAGCCGATGCGGAATCGCATCCGCAACGTCATCCTTCCGCTGGTCGAAGCCGAAGTGAACCCGCAGGTTCGCGATGCACTGGTTCGCCTTGCGGAGCAGGCCGGATGGGTCGAAGAATATCTTCGCGAGACCGTGGAACGCACCTTTGAGTCGTTGATCATTTCTCGCACGGACCAACAACTCGCCCTCAACGCAGACACGCTGTCGCGCAAGAGCCGCATCGTTCAGACCGAGCTCGTGCGGCTGGCGTATCGTTCGTTTGGTCTGGGCGAGCAGGATCTTTGTTTCGCTCATATGGTTTCGGCGCTCGACCTCATCGCCGACCCGGCAAGCGGCCGGCAGATTCAACTACCCGGGGGCATGTTGATGGAGAAACGCTACCACCAACTACTATTCTTGCTTCCCTCCGAAGAACCGCGCGAAACGATTGCTGCGGAAATCGCCGTTCATGTACCCGGTCAAACGCTCTTGCCGATCCGCCGCCTTCGGATCGACTGCTCAATCGACGCCGCGACGGCTGCGGACATTCAGCGCCTCCGCCGCAACGGTGACCGGATGAATGAGTACATCGATTTTGAAGCCGTTCGACCGCCGCTGGTCGTGCGCAAGCGCCGACCCGGCGATCGTTTCTTGCCATTGGGCGCGCCGGGTTCCAAGAAAGTCTCCGACTTCCTGATCGATACCAAGGTCAACCCTAAGGAGCGCGATCGGGTGGCCATCCTGTGCGATCACCTCGGTCCAATTTGGATCATCGGGCACCGCCTTGACGACCGAGTCAAGCTGACCGAATTGACCCGCCGCGTGCTGCGCGTTCATGCCAGATCGCTGGCACCGTGATGGACACACCGACCGACAACGCACCTAGCCCCGCGCTGACGCTATCACGGCCAACGAAATCGGCATGGCGATCGCTCGCGCTCGTGTTTGTCGTTGCGCTTACCGCCCGAACCGGGTGGGGGTTGATCCGGCCGGTCCACGCCGGACACGAAAGCGGTTTGCAGTTTCCGGACGAGCAGCAGTATTGGTCCATGGCCGAAGCGCTGCGCGCGGGGCAAGGATTGCCCGATGAACTCGGTTTTCAAGCCACACGCATGCCGCTCTATCCGGCGTTTCTGTCTTTGTTCACCGGTCACGACGGCGGGATGCAAACCGCACGCGCCGCGCAATGGGTGATCGGTTCGATGGCGGCGCTGTTCGCCGCCGGTCTAGCCGGCGCACTCTTCGGAAGACGTACCGGTTTGATAGCCGGTCTGCTCGTAGCCCTCGATCCGTTCTTGATCTTCTTTTCCTCACTCCTGCTCACCGAAACGGCCTTCGTTACCGCGTTGATCGGACTGTGGTGGCTCGCCGTCGTCTTGATCGAGGGCGAGGGGCGTTCATTGGCGCGCTGGGCGGCGTTGGGTCTGGTGGCGGCGGGTACGGTCTACATCCGCGAGTCGTCACTGGGATTGGCTGCGATATTGATACTGATCGTCGCGACGACAGCCGGATACACCCGCCGTGCCATATTCGGCGGAGTCATCGCTGCATCCATAATTGTACTGACACTTGTACCGTGGGCGGCGCGCAATCAACGCGTGGTCGGCGAATGGTGCTGGTTGACCACGCGCGGCGGCATTTCACTCTACGACGGCGTGGGTCCGCAGGCGACCGGCGCCAGCAATCTTGGCGACGTCAAACAAATGGCCGAGGTGGCGTCGCTCGATGAGACGGCGTGGAACCGATATTTTCTCTCCCGATCGTTCGAAGCCATAGGCTCCGACCCTATGCGAATCGTCAAACTTGGCGCGGTGAAGATGAAACGCATGTGGAATCCGTTTCCAAATGTCGATAGCTACCAGTCTGGGCGGACCCGTTTGATTTCCGTCACCTGGACGGCGTCGACGTTCGCCCTGGCGGCGCTCGGCGCCATACTGCTACTGTTCACGCGCCGGCGCGAGGGGTGGCAATGGGCGGTGTACCTCGTGCTGCCCGCACTATACTTGAGCCTAGTACACAGCCTGTTTATTGGAAGTGTCCGTTATCGTCTGGGGGCGTTGCCGATGCTTGACGTGCTGGCTTCGTACGCCATCCTCACCATAGTATGCAGGATGTTGGGTCGTGGGAGGCCTCATCCGTTCGCCACAAACCGTTACGAAACATGACGCAACAACAAGCCATCCCTAAAGCAAGATTGACCGGTCGACGGATCGCGGTCTGCGTCGCCGTCGCGGCGACCCTAGCCGGATACTTCGCGTACGCCCACCTGACGAACCCGGCGCGCATCCGGATGTTGGCTGAGACATATCTTCAGCAATACGTCACCGGTCGCGTTACGGTGGGTTCAGCAAACTTCTCCTGGCGCGGGGGCATCCGATTGTTCGACGTAGCGGTCGTACCGCAGCCGGACCTCGACGAAAAACCGTCGATGGCTTCCACGCATCCCGTCTTCGCGTGTCGCGAGGTACACCTGGTTCACAAAACCATACCGGCGCTGCTGGGATCATTGAAGATCACGTCGATTCTTGCGACAGAACCCATTCTCACCGTAGTCCGCGACGCTATCACGGAGCGCACCAACCTCCGCGGACTGTTCCGCGTTCCTGAGATCGCACCTACAAACACTGCGGACTGGCCGATCATCGAGTTGAACCGCGCGCGACTCCGTGTCTTTTCGTTGGAACACGGCGTGTCGCGACAAGTGGACAACCTTAGCCTCACGCTGCGATCGCTTCCTTCCAAGAACGATCCATACATCCACGACGTGACCTGGCGCAGCGTAGACGCTCCGAAGGTAAGCGGACATTCGCAGATCGACGTACGTACCGGGGCGCTGCGCAACGTGGAGGGCGGGCTACCGGCCATGAAAGTCGAAGCCGTCATGCTTGCGATCGACGCCGGGTACGACGGCGTAGGGGCCTGGTACGACCTACTCGGTCTCGACGGAACCGTGCGCGCGACGGACTATGACTTGCACAGTGGCGACGGCGCCGACCGCTCAGCCACGATCGAGCTGGCCGGCGCTGCGATTTCCATTCCCATAGATCGCGAGGAACAGAAAGTTCCACCAGAGGATCGATTTGTTACGTTCGAACACGTCGAAGGCAAAGTGCGTCTTACCGGCGATGCGATGTATGCGTCATTCACCGGTCGCCTGCATGACAGTCCGTGCCAAGTCGAAATGGTCATTCGCACCGGCGTGAATAGCGCGGTATCGCTCGAAGATGTCGAGATGGACATTAAGATGTCGCTCACAGAATTCACGCTCCCGCGCCGCGGCCCTGACGCCACGCCATCAGAAGCGCGCC
Source organism: Phycisphaerae bacterium (assembly GCA_029260075.1). Classification (GTDB taxonomy): domain Bacteria; phylum Planctomycetota; class Phycisphaerae; order UBA1845; family UBA1845; genus OFTM250. The sequence continues at coordinate 37,964 of JAJDDY010000012.1, read as the reverse complement.
TGATTCGACGCTTTCCGCCGCTCGCACATTTCTATGACGACTACGACCCGCATGGCGTTGTGGATGTGGAGATCGATGTGGGTCTGCGTCCCGGACAGGAACAACCGGTCACGGTCCGTCGCGTTAAGCTGACCGCGCGACAGACCGACAGCAGTTGCCGCTTCTTTCCCTACCGTGTGACCGGGTTGTCGGGCGTCGTCGAGTATGCCCCGGAGGGCGTCTTCCTGCGCAACCTCCAGGGTCGCCACGGCGCCGGTCGACTCTCCGTCGACGGTTGGTTGGCTGCACCGAAGCGCTGGGCCGAAAAAGAATTGACCATCAAGGGCTGGGGTATCCCCATCGACGAAGCGCTCACCGCGAGCCTTTCCCGTCGCTATGCAACCATCTTGGACACGTTCAATCCGACCGGTACGATTGATGTGGAAGTTCACCTCGCCCAACCCCAAATCGACCCCGACGAGCACATCCGATGGGCCACGACCACAGACGTGACCTTACTCGACGTATCCGCTACATACACGAAGATCCCCTATCCGGTCGAAGGATTGACGGGCAGGCTCACCTTTGGCGACGGGCGCGTCGTCGTCGACAAGGTCGACGGGCGCGCCGGCGCGGGTGAGGTGACCGTCGATGGCACCGTCAGTCTGGCTCGCGAGCGCGTCGACGACATCGACCTTGCGGTGCGCGGTACGGGCCTGGTGATCGACGACCAACTCCTGACCGCACTTCCCAAAACCGTTCGCGATCGGTTGGCGGGCGGCGACATCAGTGGCGCCGTGGATTTCGAGTCTTCCGTGGACTCAGGCGTGGATGTCGGTAGCGTGACCCACACCACAACCATCCGCTTGCGCGACGCTGACTACAGACCTGACGGCATGCAGACGAGGATCGCCGGACTGGAAGGAACGATCGTCGTCACCGGCGACCAGATTCTTGTTCAAGGAGTAACGGGGAAGGTGTTCGGGGGAAGAATTTCGGCAGAGGGGTCAATGCCCTATGGAGATACAGACGCCGAACACACTCTAATGGTTCGCACGGAAGGACTATCGCTCAACGACGACACCCTTCGCGCCGAACTCCCCGAAGCGCTTCGTCGCACCCTAAGCGGCTGGCGCATCGAGGGCCCGGTGTCGACGGTAACGTTTCTGCCGGTGCGTGGGAATCGAAAGCGCGCACCGTCCACGCCCACAACGATTGCCACACTCGATGGCGCCGCCTTGACCCACGAAGGCGTCGCGGTCTCGTTGACCGACGTGCGTGCAGAGGTCACATTCGACAAGGCCGGTGTTCGTGCGACAGATACCAGCTTCCGCATCGGGGACAGAGCCGTCACCGCCGACGTCGCCATAGAGCGCCTCAAGCAAGGTGAACGCGGTCGATTCAGGGTATCGGCCAAGGGCCTGCCGCTGGACGGTCCAATCGGACAATTGCAACTGGATGGTTGGACGGAGAGATGGAAGCGCTGGAAACCAACCGGAACCGTCGACCTGGAAGTTTCGGACTTGAGTTTTGAACAGGCAGACGACGACGCGCCGCGTGTGTGGACCGTCAGCGCGGTGGCTGAATTGCAGGGCGTGTCTGTGGGCGGCGTGATAGACAATTTCGAGAACCTATCCGGAACAGTGATGGGACGGGGTATGATATTGGACCCGTCTGACGGTGCGTCACTGATGGGTGAGCTTGCGCTCGACAAGCTCGATGCGTTCGGCCATCCGTTGTCGGCGCTTTCGGGGCAGTGGTCGTTCGCCCGCGTCCCAGACGGTACTGGTATGTTTTCGCTTCAATCCGCGTGTGGCGAGCTCTATGGAGGCACGGTAGCCGGTCGCCTCGACCTGTCGTTCGATAACCAGCAGTCGACGTACGATCTCTCGACGATGCTTCAGGGAATGCGCATTGAATCGTTCATCGCTCACGAGCAATCCACCAGAGACGCCACCCAACCGTCGGTCGACGTGCGCGGCGTCGCCGCCGGACGATTGTGTCTCACCGGTACCGTAGGAGACGCCTCAACAACGCGCGGACGGGGGCACTTTGAAATCAACGAAGCACAGCTCTATCGATTGCCGCTCATTCTTGCGATCCTCAACGTGCTTAACGTGACCGCACCGACAACGACCGCTTTTTCCGACGCGCTGCTCGATTTCTACGTGACCGGAAATCGCTTGACCTTCGACGACATTCGCCTACGCGGCGATCTACTCGCCCTAACCGGACGCGGAACGCTGAGCGTTCCCGATAGGGGCGTCGACTTCGAACTGTACAACGTCAACCCCGACGGTTGGGTCCGTGTACCGGTGTTGACCGATGTGGTTGAGCAAGTCGGCCGCGAACTCGTACGGTTGCACGTGACGGGTCCGCTGTACCGCCCCGAGGTGCATGCCAAACCCCTGCGTGGGCTGACCGAAGAATTCAAGCGCCTGTTCCGCAAGCGCAAGCCTAAAACGGGCAAATCATCGGCTTCGTAACATGCAATAAACCCGTCGTCCCGAAGAGCGTGTTTAGGAAGGGTTGCTTCAAACCGAGCCGAGACCGTAAGGAAGCGGTTGTCGACCACGAAACCGCACCGCTTCCTTACGGGCGCGGCTCTAAGAGAGACTTCTGATACACGTTCTTAGTTCCTGAGTCGCTTCCGCCGAAGCGACTCAAGCCCAGTGGTAGACCGACCCGAAGATTCAAAACCGGCTGAAGACGCGTGCGAAATCACGGCCCGAACGTCGGCCACACTTTTTTGGTGGGCTACGAATTGATGATGGAAACAAATCCGGGTCCGCCAACAGAAGAAAACTCGTCGACACCTCCGGCGCCAGTGCCTCTGGTACGGTGTTCGATCGGGGGCGTATTGATGGGCTTCGCCAACCTCGTACCCGGCGTCTCCGGCGGTACGATGATTCTGGTGATGGGGCTCTACGACGACTTCATAGCCGCCGTCGCCAACGTCACGCGGTTGCGCTTTCGTCGACGCGATTTGCTCATTCTAATCGTGATTGGCGGGGCCGCCGCCACAGCCATCGTGACCATGGCCGGCACTGTCGCCCACATCGTTGTCGTCCAGCGCCAGGCTATGTTCTCTATTTTTGTCGGACTCACGCTCGGTGGCGCGCCGCTGCTTTTACACATGATTCGTCCGTTCACTCCCGCATCGTGGATTGGCCTACTGTTCGGCGTGGGGGCCATGGTCGCGATTGCGATGACCGGGCAAGACCCATCAGCCAAAGCAGCCCTCAAGGAATCCGTCGCCGCAGGCCAAATGATCATTCAACCGGCGTACGTGCGCGACCTCTTGGCCGGCGTGTTGGGCATGTCCGCCATGGTCCTACCCGGAATTTCCGGCGCCTACATGCTTCTTATCCTAGGCCGGTACGAGCACATACTCGCCGCTATCGACATGGCCAAGAACTTGGCGTCATCGTCCGGTCGCGAGGGCGACGTCGCGCTCGTGATTGAGGTGCTCGGTCCGGTGGCGTTGGGGTCGCTGCTCAGCCTTGTGCTGCTCAGCAATGTTCTGAAGTGGATGCTTCGCCACAAGAAACAACCCACGCTTGGATTTCTTCTGGGCATTCTTCTCGGCTCGATCGTGGGCATCTGGCCTTTCGCCGGTGACGCTGTAGCTAGCGACTATGTGTTCGGCGCCGTATTGGCCGTGGCCGGATTCGCGGCGACGGCGTCCCTATCAAAAATCAGCGCGTGACCGCTCGGGCAGGAGACGACGCTGGACGAAATCCGATCGTGCGTTCCATCGCACGGCATCATGGTTCCCCGGCACCTTGGTGCGAGAAAGGATTCACGCACCAGCAGTCCCGACGTCCCATCCCCTCTCCCTACGTCCCTTCGTTCCTCTGTCCCTTAGTCCCTGCCCTTCTCCCCACGTTGCAGGTACGCTCGCGCTTGCGTACACTCGGCACATGGCCACCAAGACAACAATCGATCAGTTGGAAAAGCAGGTCGGTGATACGGTCACGCTGCAAGGCTGGGTGTACAACAGCCGGGCGAGCGGGAAGATCATTTTCATCATCCTCCGCGACGGTACCGGGCGCTGTCAGTGCGTTATTGAGAAGGACGAAAACACCGAGTCGTTCTTCGCCGACGTCAAGAAGCTGGCGCAGGAATCGGCTTTGGCACTGACGGGCGTGGTGTCGAAGGAAGAGCGTGCGACCGGTGGGTTCGAGCTGAAAGTGACGGACGCCACCATCGTCCACGCAGCCGGCGATTACCCCATCACACCCAAACCGCACGGTATTGAATTCCTGATGAAGCATCGCCACCTGTGGTTTCGTTCGCAGCGACAATGGCACATCCTCCGCGTCCGCGCCACCGTTATCGACCAGATTCGCCGCTTCTTCAACGACAACGGTTTCCTACTGATGGACACGCCCCTTTTCGCGCCGGCGGCGGGCGAGGGGGCGCAAACGCTGTTCCAAGTCGACTACTTCGGAGATCCGGTCTTCTTAGCGCAAACCGGACAACTCTACCTCGAAGCAGCCTGCATGGCCCATCGCAAGGTATATTGCTTCGGGCCTACGTTTCGAGCGGAGAAAAGCAAGACGCGGCGTCACCTCACCGAGTTCTGGATGGTCGAACCGGAGATCGCCTTCGCCTCGCTAAGCGACGTGATCGACCTGTCGGAAGACCTGCTCTGCTCCATCGTCGATCGCGTGTTGCGCGATCACCTCGACGACCTCGAAGCGCTCGATCGCAACATCGACGAGTTGCACGCCATCAAGAAACCCTTCCACCGCATCACCTACACCGAAGCGGCTGACCTGCTCCGAGGCTCCAAAGCCAAAGCATTGCTCGAACGCGACTTGGTCGAGAAAAACGCTCGCGTCGAAGAACTCAACGCCCTGATCGAAGAACTCGACGCCACAACCAAGGCACAGGGCGTCAAGCAATGGAAGAAAGACAAGGCCATCGCCGAAGTGATCGACCGTCGTGAAGAGCGATCCGAACTTGAAGAACAAATTCGCAACATCCCGCACCACATGGAGCTCGCAGCCAACTTCGAATGGGGCTCGGACCTCGGCGGATCGGACGAGACCATCATCTCCCGCCTGCACGACAGGCCTGTGGCCGTCACGCACTATCCGAAACGGGTCAAGGCGTTCTACATGCGCGAAGACCGCACCAACGACGACGTCGTAGAATGTGTCGACGTTTTGGCACCCCAAGGGTTCGGAGAAATCATCGGCGGCTCGGCTCGCGAGGAAGACTACGACCGATTGTTAAGACGTATCGGCGAAGAGAAACTCGATCGCAACGACTACGAATGGTACCTCGACCTCCGCCGCTTCGGTTCCGTCCCCCACGGCGGTTTCGGCCTCGGCGTCGAACGAACCGTAGCCTGGATCTGCAACCTCAAACACATCAGAGAAACCATCCCCTATCCGAGAATGATGGGCAAGTTTTATCCATAGGTCCACGCGCCATCCGCAACATCCGAGCGGTCAGTCGATGTAGGCGATCTTCAACAGCTCTTCTGACCCGAACATCTTCGGGTACACACCGTCTATGAGCTCAACAATTCCAACGTCCTGTAGCCGTAATAGGTCATCTCTCGCTGTTGGGTAACTTGTCCCTAGAGCTTTTTGCGCCTCTCCTATCGATATGAGTGGGCTAGACGAAAAGAGCATGTCGACGATCGTGTGCAGCCGAGCGCTTCCCTTGCTCACCCTTTCGTGGTACCGCAATCTCAGCAATTCCAAAGCGTTGCATCGAGCGATGGACGACTCAGCTTGCTCTATCGTTCCTAATATGCACAGCTCTATCCATTCGTCCCAATCTCCGTGCGTGCTGACACGGAAGAGTCGGTTCATGTAGTCACTCCGATGGTTGTCAAAATACTCGCTTAGGTACAGCCATGGCTTGGATAGTCCTAGCCATCGCGAAATCACGAGCGAAAGCAAGACTCGACCGATCCTTCCGTTGCCGTCAGAGAACGGATGTATCGCTTCAAACTGATAATGTGAAATGAACGCTCGGACGAGCGGGTCCACGTCACCATGGTCTGCAGCAAGATAAGCTTCAAGGTTGTCAATGCAGCTAAGGATTTCTGATGGCGGGGCCGGGGTGAATCTTCGCTCCCCACGAATATGCACCTGACTCGTGCGCACTTGCCCGGGATTCTTCTCGTGGCCACGCACACCCTTCATGAGTATTCCGTGCAGGGTGCAAAAAAAATCAAGGTCAAACGGTTTACCATGCATAATGTGCTGTTGGCCATGTTTCAGAGCAGCATAGTAATTGTGTACCTCCCTCCATTGATTCTCTTGAGAAGTTTCGTTCCCCTCGATTTCCTTACGCGATTTTTCAAATAGCAATAGCTCCTTCGGAGTGGCGTACGTTCCTTCGAGGCTACTGGATCGCAACGCCTCACGTCGTTGAAGCGGCCGCAAGAGTAGGCGCGCGTTGGTCAGCCTGTTGCCGCTACCGTTGAGGTCGCCTACTTTCTGTCGGGCTTCAGCAATGAGTCGCCACAATCTGTCCGGGATGCTCCAGCTTGGCGGCAGCGGACCGGGAACGAAAGCCCAATCCTGCGGCTCGCTCAAATCAATCGGCACAGGAAGACCGGCCTTGAACTCACCGAAATGTTCAAGTAACACTGCACACCATCCCTAGCCCGAGAAACCTGGATTGTTTTGAGTATCGAACGTCACATTGCAATATATGACTCCATTACTCAAATCGCAAGTTAGTTTTACAATAAACAATCAAAAATTTTAATATCCGAGCGGACATTAAAACGCCTTAGTCATAGTTTCTCTGGAATTGGACGGCTTGCAAGAAACAAACGTCCGATCACCTTTGGCGTCATGGTCGAAGGATGTGACAGGAGCACGACGGGCCAACTACCCGCCGCTATCGTCGCGACCGTTAGGCAGACGCACCCAGCGTACCCTTGCCGAAAAACTTCGGCGGGTGATCGAGCGAGTACACGACGGTTTCGTCGTCGATGGCCCGGCGGATGTGGGCCGGTAGCTGCAGCATGCCTAGAAGTGTGGTCCCGTCGAACATTTTCAGCCCGCCGGTGGTTTGCTCGGAAAGCTGACCGTCAATCGTTTCCGGGTCCGGTCGCGTGTCGATCGGTGTTGAACGCGCGAGTGCGAAGCCCCACGGTGATGCATACGTGGGCACGTACGATGTGTACGACTGAACGTGCTCAAACACCTGGCGCATCGTATGAACGAGGCGAGCGTGAAGACGAAGCTCGGCTGGCGCGACTGGTCCAGCCTGTAGCACGAATGCACCGTCAGGCGCAAGAACGCGCTTGGCTTTTTCGAAATACTCTTTCGTGAAGAGTTTGAACGACGGCCCATCTTCGATGGGATCGGACAAGTCGGAAACGATCACGTCCCAGGTTGTATTAGCCCGGTCGAGCACGTTAATAGCGTCATCGATCACGACTTCGAGGCGTGGGTCGTCGAAGGCGTTTTGGTGCATGCTCGCAAGATGGCATCGACAGGCGTCGACCACCTCGCCGTCGATGTCGACCATGGTCACCTGCTCGACGCTCTTCCAACGCAACACCTCACGCGCCGTAGCCCCTTCGCCACCGCCAAGAATAAGCACGCGCTTCGGCGACCCGTGCAACAGCATCGCCGGATGCACCAGCGGCTCGTGATAGAGAAACTCATCACCCGAGCACGACTGCCACTTGCCGTCCAGCACGAGCGCCTGCCCATACGCGCCGGTCTCTACGATGTACATTTCCTGAAACTTCGTACGGCGATACTCGAGCACCTTGGTAATCCCATGGGCGTAGAAATCCCACGGTGTGATGTACTCATGCAACCAAAACTCAGTACCGACTTCGCCACCAGCCATGATGCGGCCGTCCGTCTTTGAAATGATGGGTTATGGGGAACTCGACAGGGCAACCGCCGCATTGTCGACCGAAATTGAAGATTCGGGCATGCCCACGTGCAAACCGCGTTCGATCTTCTTGAGCACGTGACGCTTGGCCTGCAGCGCGACGATGAGATGTTCGCACGCACGCTCCGCACTTGCTTGATCACCACAGGTGAACACATCGGCGGCGGCGTATCCGCACTCGGGCCAGGTATGTACAGCCACATGTGACTCGGCGATCAATGCCAACGCCGTCACGCCCTGAGGGTGAAAGCTGTGCGAGACCTCGCCGATGAGTGTGGCCATACCCCGCTCGACCGCATCGCGCACCGCCTGCGTGACGTAATCTTTATCGTTAAGCAGCTCGCCGGGGCAGTCGTACAACTCGGCGATGCAATGGATACCGTATGCTTCCAACGATGGATACTCCGCCCGGATCATTCCGGTCTTGTTGTCATGTGGTTTCGGGCTGTACCCGCTAGCGCAACGTCCCGACTAACTTACCGTCCATGCGGACGCTTCGGACAGCGCACAACCCGAACGTGTACCACTACTCGTGAGCCGTGCGGGATCGGGTGACGCGCCCGGGCAGCGCCCCGCGCCGGAACGCCCTCGGTGGCCACCTGGAACGTCGTGAACGGGCGCACCTACACCCGCCGAAACTCGGCGGGTTTGTACCAGAAATCACCGACCCCGCCAACCGGTCGGTCCCCGCTGCCAGACGACGACGATCCGTCCGAAAAATAACGCCGCGGAGTAGACGAATCTGTAGCCAACTGGACCGCAGCCCGTCGCAAACGCAACGCGTTAGGCTTGTTCAGAAACCCGCCAAGAGGGTATAAACGTGGACAGGCTGGAGACGTGAATCGACCTTATCCCACGGGATAGCGGGCGGTAGCGCGTCGGTATGAACACGGGCGGACAGGAAACCTGAACCGACAACCTAACCCAACGGCAAAGTCGTGGCGCCATGCAATGCCAGGCAAGACCCGAGGAGTCTACGAGATGATCAATACCAAGCGGAAGTTCATACCAGTCGTTGTGGGATTCGTAGCAGCGTGGGCACCGTCGATGGTAAGTGCGACCGAGCCTTCGGGTGTACACTGGCCATCGTTTCGCGGTCCGCAGGCAAGCGGCGTAGCCGACGGGTTCAAGACGCCGACGCAGTGGGACGTCGAATCCGGCCACAACATCAAATGGAAGACGCCCATCCCCGGTCTCGCCCACTCGTCTCCGGTTGTTTGGGGCAATCGCGTATTCCTAACCACCGTGGTCACCGAAAACGCCAACCCCCAACTGCGCGTCGGCCTCTATGGCGCAAGCCCTGACAACCCTGAACCATTTGATCACGAATATCGGACGCTGTGCATCGATAAGCACACCGGAAAGATCATCTGGAACCGCCTGGCTTACAAGGGTATCCCCAAGGTGAAACGACACATCAAAGCCACGCACGCCAACAGCACACCCGCAACCGACGGCAAGCACGTCGTGGTCTCGTTCGGCTCGGAGGGGCTGTACTGTTTCGATATGGACGGCACACAGCTGTGGAAAGTCGATCTCGGTTACCTCGACGCCGGCGCCTTCAACGCGAAAGAGATTCAATGGGGGTTTGGTAGTTCGCCCGTCATCTACGAGAATCGCGTTATCGTTCAATGCGACGTCAACAACCAATCGTTCATTGCGACGTTGGATGTGCAAACTGGTAAAGAAGTCTGGCGCGTGCTGCGGGACGAAGTGCCAACGTGGGGCACTCCGACCGTGCTCGAACACGACGGCCGCACGCAGATCATCGCCAACGGTTGGCGCCACATCGGTGCGTATGATTTTGCTACCGGCCATGAACTTTGGAAGATGACCGGCGGCGGTGACGTCCCCGTCCCCACAGCGATCGTCTCTGATGACTTGATTTACATCACCAACGCACACGGTCGCCAAGCCCCGGTGTATGCGATCCGCGCAAGCGCTACGGGTGACATCACGCTCGGCGAGGGTAAGACGCGCAACGAGCACATCAAGTGGAGTTACAACCGGCGTGGCAACTACATGCAGACGCCAATCGTCTACCGCGACAAACTGTACCTGTGTCGCAACAACGGCACGATGACCTGCGTCAACGCATCGAGTGGATCGATTATCTACAAGAAGCGCTTGGGCGGTGGACGGACGGGCTTCACCTCCTCCGCCATAGCTGGTGACGGAAAGGTCTACTTCACCAGCGAAGAGGGCAGCGTCTTCGTGCTCGACGCAGGGAATCAATACAAGCTGCTCGCGGAAAACACGATGGGCGAGATATGCATGGCTACGCCCGCGATTTCGGAAGGCGTCCTGCTGTACCGAACGCGAAGCCACCTCTTGGCCATTTCGGATACGAGCGAATAGACAACCCTCAGCAGTCGGAGACACACTCCGAGCATACATACCGACAGGGCAGGCCACTCCTACGCCCCGGAGTCGACGCGCCAACCCGCGCACCCGCGAAGATGCGTCCGATAAATACGCAGTCGCTGCCCGGTCCACATGTGTCGGCTCATCCCGCGTTCTCTCGGACCCCCCCTGCATGCACAGGATCACAGCGCCAGCCCCCACCGGGTGATGTACTTCTTTATAGTCGTCTCACGGACGCGACGAGAAAATCTTGTGGGCGCGCCAGGATTACCTGTGTGACTCGTACTTACTGCGTGGGGGAAGCCCGAGGTGCGAGCAGTTTGGTTTTTTTGTAAGGAACCGGCTATACACCCGACGCACCTCGGGCTCCTTTTTTTCTCACAACGAACCACGTCTGATCCGGCCAACATCTCCGCAGCTTTGAATAGTAGCCACACCGCAAACCGACCGTCGCAAGCCGATCGATGTCAATCAAGCGTACGATCAAGATGATGCAGCGTTGATGCTTCAGATGTTTCGTAGCGGGGTGCCCCATTCTTCGCCTACGGTGAAGAATGGGGCACCCGCATCTGCAACGTCGCGCTACGGCTGTTTTACCGTGAAATACAAGCAATATGCGCCACAACGTGCATGCCGTGGATTCCTTGCTAATGGCAAACGTTGTACGTTCGCTCGCGCACGAATCGTTGGCTCCACTGCAATCACACACTTCGAGCGGCAAACGATTCCTTCGCGTACGGCGAGACCGATCCTGTTACCGTGATCAAGGAGCGATTACCGAGAGCGTTCCCAAAAGTGCCACACCTATGGCACTTTGTGTTCGGCGATTGTACACGTCGGTTATTGCACAACGATCGGAACTATGGGTGCGACGTTCCGGGTTACGCCAGCGCGCTTGCGTCCGATACCCCATACGCCGCAAGCAAGATTGCACCGAAGTCTTATGCACGCGTCATGCGTATTATTGCAAGCCTACAGATTGCGTTGCCGCAGACGTTGGCAATACCGCAAGCAGGATGTTGAACAATACGGGTATTCAAGCCCGTCAACGAGAACTCGCACGTGATAAAGTGCTGCGTTCCCACCAAGAGGACGAAATCGCGAATAGATCACCGGATGGCAGCCGGTACCACACTTCCTCGACAGACTACCTAGTGCTTTGTCACACCTTAATGTTCGGGTTGTCGCCGCCCGCACCAGCGGAGCCGCGCGCGCCGATCAGAGCCCTCCGCACTAGCGGTGGGACCGGTCCGCGGGCTGGCGCCCACGGCGCCTGATCAGACAAACGCAACCCGAAGTCTTAGCTGTGACAAAGCACTAGGCTGGATGGTGTCGCCGCGTAGTTGCGTGGCCAGGGCATAACAGCGTTGTTTCACGTGAAACAAGCGCATCCGGAAGCGATCATAGGATGCGTCGTCCAACGCATGCTCTTGCTGCCTCTGAGCTACCGCGATCTAGGACAGCGGCCGAGCAAAGGACCCTCCATCTCGGATTCCAGCGGACGACGTCGTGGGGCGCGGTCATCAATCGTGACATCGTTGGTCAGGTTCACGCGGCATGGCGGGTGTCGCAGGCCGCAATTTCTGGGGTTCAAGCAGATTCGGCGGGGCCAAGACCGATATGGATGCCCCATTCTTCGCGTCACCGTGTAACGCACCACATGGAAGCAAGAGTTCTTCGTGACGCAAAGACGTGGAGCACTACTGCTCTTCGCGTGAACTATCCGTGCCCCACCCTTCGCCTACGGCGAGGAATGGGGTACGCGCCGCAACTGTCACGCACCCCAATCTCGGCGACCTCTTCCGACGGACCGCCTTGCCGATACCATCTGGGGGCGCAGGACGATCTGTCTACCGACTCGCCGCTTTTCGATAGCAGGTCGTCGGATCTCGTCATTACTGGCGATACTGTTTCACGTGAAACACGGTCCCGGACGCTTGACCACGCCGCGTACGGCCAGGACTACCGGAAAAGCGGAAAAGCGTGCGTCACCAGCCTCGTGGGCGTGAGACGAAGTGGCCATGGCAAGTTCCGAAACACGGATGAATCGCCAGGGGGTTGCATGATCTTCATGCGTACCATATACACGCAACGTCCGCCGATGGAATTCGCTTCGGTCCGGGGCACGCTCCATCCGGAATCGACGGGCGCGGCGGCTGTGGGACGATTCCAGAGCGCATTCGGTGTCGCAACTGGCCGCCTCCAAGTGTTGAGCCGTGCTGCGGAGGACCGGTAGCGTTCGAACTGCAAAACTTGTGATCAAGGAGGATACGATGGCCAAGTCCGCGCGAAGACTCGGTAGAGGTCTTGACTCGCTGGTCTCAGACCTTCGTGCTGAGCCGGAAGCAACGCCCACCAATGCGCAGAAGCCTGCGACAGCTCCAAGCGCCGCGCGCCAAGAATCCGCGCCTGATGACGGGCTACAAGTGCGAATGGTTCCAACGAACGAGCTGAATCCGAACCCTTTTCAACCTCGTGGTACTATTAGCGACCAACAGGTACTATCTCTAGCCAAGTCGATCGGTCAGAGCGGAATCCTACAGCCAATCACGGCGCGCTCCGTATCCGGGCGCCTGGAAATCATAGCAGGTGAGCGGCGGTGGCGTGCAGCCAAGTCGTTACGCATGAAGGCTGTGCCCGTGCTTGTCAGGGAGACGACCGACGAGCAGATGCTCGAATTGGCCCTGATTGAGAACCTCCAGCGTGAGGATCTCAACGCCATCGACCGAGCCCAAGCCTACCGACGGTTCTGCGATCGTTTCGAGCTGAGTACACAGGAAGTGGCTACTCGCGTGAGCGAGGACCGCTCCACCGTCGCCAACTATCTGCGACTGCTGGACTTGCCCGATGCCATACGTCAAAAAGTAGCAGGAGGTCAACTGGGCATGGGTCACGCGCGATGCCTGCTCGGTGTCGAAGATGAAGCCATGCAGCAGCGTCTCGCAGACGCGATCATGGAAAACGATCTGTCCGTACGCGCGGTGGAAGAAATCGTGCGGCGGCAGAAAAGGCGGGGGTCTGACGATGGGGAGTCGCGCCAGCCTGCAAAGGCGGAAGGATCGGCGCACATTCGTAATCTTGAGCAGCGATTCGAATCCGCGGTCAAATCGAAGGTGACGATTCATACGGGTCAGCGAAAAGGCACTGGCCGCGTGGTTTTGTATTACTACTCCCTCGATGATTTTGATCGGATCACTAGCCTACTTGGCGTACCGGAGGAATAGCACGTACCGGAATATGCGGTCGAGCCGACGGGAATGGACAAATTTGTACAGCGCAAGGTTGGCGACTGCGACGAGTACGGCTAGGCTGGTGGGTGGTGTGAATGCTTTTGTGTGTAGTCTGATCTTGGCCTGACCGAAGAAACACTGTGCAATTAGCGGACGTTATGTCCCCATGTTGACGCGAGGGCGTCCTTGGCAAACGAGGAGTAATACGATGTTCAAACGTTCCATCTTTTCCACGTTCCTGCTGTCGATCGTGTTGGCTTTGCCGGTCGCTTCTTCCTACGGCCAAGCGCCGAGTGTCGAGCGCGTGACCAACCTCATGCCGTCGGACTTCGCATTCAGTCTGGTGATTAACAACCCAACCGCTTTCGACAAGCAGGTGCTCGCCACGATGAAGCGCTTCGATCCGTCTAAGGACGACGATGGCTTCGTGAAGCAGTTGCAGCGTCAGCTAAGCTTCGGCGAACTTGTCGACTTCACGCAGCCTGTGGCTATCGCCGGTCCGAACATGGGTAGTGGCGATCGTACAGCCATATGGGTGCGTGTTCCGGACTTCGCCACGAAGATCAAGACGCTGGACCTTCCGGCTTCCGAGGAAGACGGCCTATGGCAGTTGGGCGCAGAGGAAGGCGATATCCTTTTCGCACGCGTTCGCGGTGACTATGTCGTGGCATCCACATACAAGGATACGCTTGCCCAAGCGTGCGCAGAGGGTAAGTCATTGACGCAGGCGATCAAGCCACGTCTGGGTTTGTTGGGCAAGCGCCAACTCCTTATGCATATGGAAATCGATGCAGTCCGGGGCGACGCATTGGGCGGTCTAGCGCAGGCGGCACAGATGGCACCCATGCTGGCAATGATGATGGGACAGCAGGGCGGCAATGCAGCCATGGCGACGGCGGGCATTTCTTCTGTTGTCGATGCGGCCAAGGATTTCATGACTCAAGTCTCGTACGTCGATCTGTTCGTAGGTATCACGGACAAGGCTGCGGACATTACGGTAGCCACGGGGTACTTGGATGGTTCGATCAAGACCTACCTCAGCCAACAGAAACCAGCGAGCGGCGGCTTCTTTGCGAAGACGCCCGATCAATCGTTCTTCGCGGCGATCGCCTCGGAAGTTCCCGGTAGTGATTCACCGTTCTTCGGCTATCTGAAGACCAAGGCGATTGCGGCCATGGAAGGCGGCATCGCGCAGGGCGACGGCGCGAACGACCAAACAAAGCAACTCACCGACGCGATGCGGTCGACATTTGAAATCTATGAGAAACTCGAAGGAACGTGGGCGACGATCGGTTCGTCGGGCGGCGTCTTGACGATGTCCGGGGCGTACACGACGAGCGACGCGCCAGGGCTGCTCAAGTTGGTGAAAGCGTCATTGGATCCATCGAACCCACTCAGCCAGCAACTCAAAGGCGCGAGCTACGAATCACTCGGGGTGAAGGACATTGGTGGTGCGTCTGTCGAACAGTTCATGCTCAAGATGGATCCGAACAATCCGGCTGCGGCTATGTCCGCGTCGATACTCGGAAAAGACGCGCGTTTCGGATTGGGCATGCAGGGCGGCGCGGTGCGATTCTGCATGGGCACGGAGAGACTGATCGCGCAAGCGTTTAGTTCCAAGGGTTCGAAGCCGCTCTCTTCATCGAAGTATGTGGTCGAAGCGCTGGCGGCGTTGCCAGCCAAGAAGAATGCGGTCATTCTCGTGGATGCGGCGGTGGCCATGTCCATGTTCGGCCCGATGCTTGGTGCCGCGGACGTGGGAGACGTCGCACCCGGTCCGCCCATCGCCATCTCAGCCTCTCTTTCGGGTGAACCGGCGCGGCTGGACATTCACATTCCGTTCCGAGCCGTTGAACGAGTGATGCAGGCCATGGCGCCCGAGTCACCGATGTAGCGCTGTTGCCGAGAACGTTGGTGTCGATCGCCGATGGATCACCGGCTGGAAGCGGGTACCACACTCGTTCAGTGGGGCTGCATTGAAAGGCTCTCGTGCCGACGCACGTATCTGTTCAGCGCATCGACGATGAGCGTCAATGTCACGACGGCAACCTTTGCGTTTTTCCGCCGACGACGACCTGTCGACGTTCTTTGTGTAGGGTTTGATTCCACATATCCACGCACTCGCCGGTCTTCTGTGACGTGAACTGATTGTCGATACGAAACCCCTGCTGAAACCATTCCGTTTTGTCGGGGACGTTACCGGATGAACCGGAAGCAACCTCGACGATGGACAGGTTGGCTTTCGTCGTGGACATGGTCGCGCCGAAGGCAGGTGTCTCGACGACGTTGGGTGTGTTTTTGTTGACGTTCGATTGCCGTCCGTAGCGGCCGAAGAATTTCATGGACTGCCCGAACTGTGCGTTCGGCCCCGTGTGTCGCCAGGTCCACTTGGCCCCTTTGATCAAGTCGTCTACGTCCGGGTTGTTGCGTGGTCCGGCGATGGTCGCCGTCGCGTGGTCCGTGGCCACACCGGTTTTCCTCTGCCCCTCGGATGAAATGACCATCTTCGCGCTGTCGGTGTCGTCCGACGGCGTGTCCTGACACATCGCGAGCGTTGTCGATGAACCCAACGTGTCTTCACCGGAGAAGTCGCCCGTGGCGCCCTGAGTTCCCGATTCAAACGACCCGAGGACGGTGTAGTCACCAAGAAATGTCGTGTTCGTGTCAATACTTGTGCCGTCGTCAGTATATACGTAGTACGACCCGATGTAGACGTTGACGATCTCTGCTTGATTGGATCCGTTTGTCCACACGGGCGTCACATTGGATGTTCCCGAATTCTTCAGATTCATCGAGGCGACGTCGATGGCCAAGTCGCCGTTGACGCGGAGTTGAAACTGACCGGCGCTTGATTGCTTCCACTTCATCTCGAACCGATACCACGTGTCGACAGAGATGATGTCGCTTGCCGTATCCTGCAAGGCGTTGGAAGCGTTGTAGAGCTTGACGTCGCCGTTGTCCTTGTCCCACTTCAGGTAGAAATGCGGCAAAGCGTCGTGGGCTTGAAAGAATTTCGGCGTGGCGCTCAAGGTGCCAAGGCTATTCCATCGGGCGATGAACCCGACCGTAATCCACTCCGTATCTGGTGCGAACATATCGGCGACCAGTTTTGACGGGCTGCCTAAGTTGTCGATCCTGTAGACGAACGTTTCCTTCGAACTCAACGGCGCAGGTGTGCCCACAGCGACCACGCCTGCTTGACCCGTACCAAGCGTGTGGATGCTCCCGGAATTCGCGCCATCGAAATCGATGAGTGATATTGCCATCGCAGAATGCCTTACAAAACTTCCCAACAATTGCCGGCGATGCGTTCCGGCCTTTGGCCACGCCGCCAACATGCCGGGCCATCCCGTTCCGCGCGAACATCTTAGAACGTGTGCAAGCAGTCTCTTTCCGAGCCGCGCCCGTAAGGAAGCGGTCAATGTGCGAGGCGAACAACCGCTTCGTTACGGGCACGGCTCGGTTCATCGCAAGCCCTCGAATACATCTACCCACACACGTTCTTAGTCAACCGTGTAGCTGACCGCCACCATAAGTTGCCCGGGGCTTCCCGTTGTGGACACGGCCTTGAATATGATGCCACGCTCGGCAGCGATCGCTGCGTCTATGAAGATCGTTGTGGTTTCTGAATTCGTATCAGCCACCAGATCCGACGTCATGATTTTGGACTCGCCGGAAACCGTAAACGTATTCGCGAGGGTTCTCTCGTAGAGATTGAACGTTACGGTGGCTGAGCTTGTCACGGCGTAGACCTTGGAGATGGTCATCGCGTCCTTGGTGAAGAGGATCGGAATAACGTCCGTGCTCTTGGGATCTTGGATGTAGAATATGGCGGTCCGTGTGCGCAACGCCGTGCTGACGTTGAGCGTTCGATCGGAGTCGATCGTTCCGCCACCGCTTAGTCCGGTCCCCGCAAGTACGGATACTAACGAGTGGTCTACATGCTCGCCGGCGACGAAGCCCGTCAAGTTGTCGTGGTTGATCGCATCCGCGCCACCGGATTCGTGTGTTGATGCGTGCGTGAATTCGGCAAACGTACCGCCGGACGAAAGGTCGACATCGCGATCGGGAATCGTGAGCACGCGCACGGTGCCCGTCGCAACCGCCCCCACGTCGATCCGCATTCGTCGTGCGCTGTCGACAGGATCTTGAACCAGCGGCGTGGTGTCGTTCACCGGGTGAGACTGCGCGGCGAGATCGTCCAAGCCCTGTTGCACGGTCCTTGGTTCGGGGTTCGACCAGTCGGTCGGCGCGCCGGGGTGATAGCTGTCCTGGTCGGCGCGGCCGGCACGGTTGTGCGTGCTGGTTCGATTCGTGTTCGGCATATCAAGCGTTCCGTCAGGAGGCCAGTACGAATCCTACTTCAAGCCCCCAGGTAATGTTGCCGCTGTCCGGGTTGGTCCAGTCAATGCGGATTTGGTCGCCGGTTTGAAACGTCCAAGGCGAGGGTTCGGAGGTACCGCCGTCGTCCGTCCGCAAGTGTACATCCTGGCCGCCACCGGCCTGGGCGATGGAAAACAACTTCGTATCAAACGCCGAACCGCTGGCCGAATCCACGGATAGGGCGAATTCAGCCGTAGACAAAGTGCCAACAAAGTGACATCGCACAAACACTACGCGGAACTTGCGGTCCAGCTTGAACACATGTTCTATGTCGCCGGTTCCCGAAGCGGTCTTGATCAGGACGGCCCGCATCTGCCGGGCGCGAAGTTCCTCCAGTTCGAGATTCTGGAGGTTCAACTCCTTCGTCACGGCGCGAAGCGCACTTAGTCGGTTGATGGCCATCGCTATACCTCCACCGCATCGGTCACGTGGTTGGCAATCTTGTTGCCCTCCGGGATTTGCACGCGGAAAGGCACGCCGATCGACTCCGGCAGCCCGGTGTTCAGTTCGGGTATCGTCACGCGCGAGTCTCCGACGAAAAGCACGTCGGACAATGTGCGCAGTCGCTTTTGACCGTTGGCCCGGTAGCGGATGAGCAAGTCGATTGGATTCTCAATCGCAAACAGCGTCTCCGCAGCCAGTCCGTCGTACGAAAAAACGACACCGGAGATACGATGAACACCGCGCGAAAATGTTCCGAGCAGTCCGGCAGCGATGTCTTCCCCACTCGCTGGGACTGGCGCGATCCCGGGTTGATAGACGACGCTGTGGACGCCTTCGATGGCCGTTTCCGTGAACGGCGTGGCGCGAAGTCTTGTCGACGCGCCCCGTGTTGCCAAGATCCAGATCATCAGTTCCAACTACACGGCAGGAACCCTGTTTTGGTTTCGTTCCACCTTGACGACGAATGACACCGTGGACTTCGCGGATACGACGCGCGCCCCTGCCGTGGTGCGCGGAAACTCGAAAGTCCAATCTCGCAGGTCAAACCCTTCGGCGCCGCCGATGACACCGGTGTCGATGATGCTGTCGAAGTAGTCGTCGAGCGCGCCGATCATGTCGAGCACGGCGCCGTGCGGGTCGTTCGCGGTCGCGTCGACCGCGATGCGCAACGTCAGCGCTACCTCGACGATCTTGTCGTTGTCGACAGAGCCGATGAGCTTGGTTCGCTCCGGGACAATGGCCAAGAACGGACGGGCCCAAGAGGTCGCGAGCGATTCAGCCACACCCACACGGCGAAACGGCTTGCCGGCCGTTGGGGGGTCGGCCACCACGTTGGCACGCAGCGCCGTGACCAGTGCGTCGATGGTGGCCTTAGTAGTGGTTCGGTCGGCAGTGGGCATCTTGGGTTCACATTCAATCTGCGGGCTCAGTTACAGCAACAGTCGGGTCTTGGCCTCACGTCACTAATGGTCCGCAAGTTCGTCATGCGTCAGCACGCGATCCTCGCCGCCCACCAGGCCGATCGGGCTACGAGCCGTACCGCTTGCCACGAGCGTGGCCGACGGAAGGTCGATCCGACCATCGGCCACGCGCCCCAACCAGTCGATCGCGTGGCCGTGGCGCCGGACAGCGTCGCCCGGCGCCGGCGGTCTACGCGATCGCAAGCGGTACTCGACCAGGTCCAGCGAAATCGACGCCAACACGTCGGCCAAGTCGGCATGAGCCGTCACATCAATCGGCACGCCGTATCGACGGGCAAGGAAGCTGTTGACTTCTCCCTCCGCCGCCAACCGGGCTTCGTCCACAACACCCACATCTGCGATGCCGTCACCGTCATCGTCGGTGAGTTGAATGTAGGCTGCGGTGGAGAGTCGCTCTTCGATATCTGCGTTCGTAGTGTAGGCCATGACGACGAGACTCCGCTGTTTGAACCGTTGCGTGGATCAATAAACTGCCAATAAAATGGCACTACGTCGGCAACGTGAAGTTCATGCGCACCGCGAACTGCCAGTAGCCGTACGTCAGTCGATACCGCGCTCGAACGCCGTACATGAACTTCTCGCGCCGGAAACCTTCATCACTGTCTTCCGTAAGCGCCGTAAACTCGACCGGCTCGCGATCCTGGAAAATAAACGGCCGAACGACGCCGTCGGTTTTGAGCAGATACCACTTGCTCTGATCCGACAACCACGGGAAAGCGATCACACGAGCGGCGCCCTGTAGCGCGTTGGTCGTGCTGTTGACGATCGTGGCGTTCACGGCTTCGGACGCCTCCACGAACATCGTGGTCGGTACGACACAGACCAGGTCGGTCGCGGAAATCGACATGGGGTCGCCCTGATCGTCGTGAAATCCGAGCATGGTCCCGATAGCATCGCCCAAAGCCCCCTTGAACTCCGCCGTCGTAGGGTTGTTCGGGTCGACCGCCGGGGACGTGAGATTGTTGTCCTGTACACCCGAGCTACCCGAGACGTGGCTGTCGTTGAAGAACGACACGCCATCAAAGCTGTTGAAGCCGGTGGTCTCGCCATTGATCAACAACTGCGAGATCAGGAAGTCCTTGTGCGTGGCCGCACGCTCGGCCATTTCCGCGACACGGATGCGTATCTGCCCCGTCTTGTCGTCGGCGATTTCGTCTCGGTCGACCTCGATCGTGGACTCGTATTTGAGGTTTTCCACCGAGTACGATTCGGTGCGTATGCCCCGGGCGATGCGACCGGTACCCCATTCGCGCATCCGCGGAATGGACCCGAGCCACTTGTACGTTTCGCTGTCCGAATTGGATTCAATTCGGGTCGAGAGATCCCCGAAGTGTGTGTTCGTAATGTCGAAGCGATTGAAAAACTCGCTACGTAGCCCCTTCATCAGGAGGCCGGTATTGATCACAGCCATTGCTGAAACTCCCTGTTCAGATTTCGAAATGCCACCGCATCGCTGCGGTCCGACCCAGAATGGGCGCAGAAGTCGTCGACGAGATTGTTAGACGTAGTCGACTTGTACGAGGAACGGTCCCGGATCGGCGGTGGCTCCGTTGGTCACCGCCAGCGTGAGCACGTTGCCCTTGCCCGCCTTCGTATTGGCCAAAGCGCCGAGCGTCTTGACCGAGTTGGATGCGGGAAACGTCGTGACGTTGTCGAACGTCGCCGACACGACCGTGCCGGCGTCAATGGCCAGCGCGATGACGCACGTGTTGGACGCGTCGATGCCCGCCGTCGCCGTCGCCTGATTCACTACCCGCGCCGCCACCAACCATCCGGCCTGATCAAACGATTGGATCGCCCGGGCGGAGATATCCGCACCGGCGGCCACGTCCTCGACGACGTGCGTGCTCGTTTTGATGAGCTTGTGCGTCGGGTCCACACGAAGAATGATGTTGCCGGCCGAGGGTACGTCTTGAACGATGCCGACGTAGCTGTTGCCGTATCCGGCGAACGTCAGGGCGTCCTCCGCAGATGCGAACACCGGTCGGCCGAGGTCGCCGACCGCGGCGCCGCTTAGCGCGTGACCGAAATCGCCGAGCGTATACACGCGAACCGATACATCGCCGGCCGCTCCTGTCGTGTTGTCCATTTCTTCATACGCGATCCCCGCGAACGGATCGCCAGCCACCAGAGGCTGGGCATACCCCGTCGCCGACAGTCCGACCATACCGCCCTTGTACACGTGTGCGGTGGCTGCCACCTGCAGGCTGCGCAGTTCTTGATCAATGTAGTGGTCCACTTCACGATTTGCCGTCAGTGCCATTTCTTGTCATCCTTTCGATGGGACCGTGTGATTGTTCGAGCCGAGTCAATTGTGTTTGATGTGTCGAGCGTTGCGTGCGGTCGCGCTAGTTACGTTGATGTCGAAGGGCATCCGATATGAATGCTTCTTCACTCGTCAGCGCTGAGAGTAGCCGGTTGGAGTGAAACTCGGCCCGAGCCTTTGCGGCGATCGTTCGCTTGTAGCCCGCACCCGTGTCAGCCGCATCGGGACTGGCGATCGCGCCGCGTGTCAAGACAACCGGGGCGGTTTGAAACCACTCGTCGAACAGGGCCTCCTCCCGCGCCACCAACGCCTCCGCCCACGCGCGCTGCGCCTCAACGAGCTTGCCGGCACGCATCGCCTTCGTGATCCGCTCGTCGATGTGCCGACGCTTCGCCGCGTCCTCCAAGTCCACCAACCGGCGACTGGCCGCCAGCAGAACAACGGCCGCGTCCGATTCCGGTTCGAGTTTCAACTCAGAGCGCAGTTGGTCGAGCGAGTCAGCACACAGTTCTTCCGAAGCCATCGCCGCACAGTTGACGATGGGCTGCATACCCACAATGGCCGGCTTGTTGGTCAGTGCGACCGAATGAATAGCCACGAGCTTCCGATCCGACTTGCGAATGATCGCCACGGGCGAGACATACCGATACTCCTTCGCCGCGAGCATGCGCTTGGCCTGCTCAGTCCACTCGATCTCTGCGATCAAACCGACGCCCCCCTCCGGCGACAAGCGCTTGATCCAACCCGCAGCCGGCGCCTGACCTGTCGGCGAAGAGAACCGACCGCCCAATGTTTGATGTTCGTAGTCCAGTGGAAGATCCGTGCCCTGCTCGTCGAAGGCAGCCACCGCTAGCGACGCCGCCTCTTCGTCGACCACGAAACTCCCGTTGCTACTTTCCACTTGACCCCAAGGCGCCACCAGCACACGATCGGGGATGGTCGAACCCGAAAGCGGCGCTGATCGCAATGCGGTCACTTCGTTGCTTTGCTCATGCGTTGTAAACGTGTTGTCTGACATCATCACCTCGCCAAGTAAGCCCGTGTTCCATACGCTTCATGCGTCACAACGTCGCACGCGCTCCGTCGACGCGCGACCACAACCGATCATTCAGACGGTTCATTCGTCGCGGCGCCAGGTACGTCAGCTTGACCGGGCGCCGCGATCGGCAAACCAAGCAGTTCATGCGCCCAATTCGCCGAAACGCTAAGACCCAGGCGATTGACCGCCGCATCGATAAGCTCAACCTGTTCGTTCACACTCAGCGGCGAACGGAGTCTTCTGCGGAAGAATGGAACCAGCGCGCGCTCGCCGAACTTCATGCGCGTGATCGGCGTGAGCAGATCGCGACGCAACGTGCGACCCTCTTTGCGCACGTCGTCGGCAAGCACGTCCTGCCGTACCGTTTCGTGGACTTGTGATGCTGCGGACGATCCGCTCTGACCGGCCAGGTCCGTGGTCAACGTCTGCCCCAACCAGGCTTTGCTCATCTCACGGTTGAGGAACTCAATCAATCGTTCGTACGGCGGACCGAGCGTGCCGCGATTGGCTTCAATGATTTGTAGCTCGACCGCCTGACTGAACACACCCGCGGCGTTACTGCCCAACGATTCGAGCATGCGCAGCAATTCGCGCTTCTCCTCCGGCGTCGCACTGGGATCGTATCGCGCGATGCGCACGGGCATGCCGAACACCTCGGAAAAAATCATCCAATCTTTGAGCGCCAGGTTCTTAGCCAGATAGACCATGGACGTGACACGCAGCAAGCCACCACGTTGCGGATGACCCGACACGCTGTGCGGCGTATGCACTACGAACTTGTGCGGTGGCAGCGCGATGCCGTCACGCGGCGCCGCCGCCGTAAGCAAACGCAGACGGTCCAGCTCGTCGAACATGATGCGCGAGAAGTCCACGGGCGCCAGAGACACCGGCCGAAAACCGTTCGGCGTCTCGTCCCAGACAATTTCCGCCAACGCGATATTGCGACCGGTGGCCAGCGATAGGTGTTGCAACGCTTCATCGAAACCGTCGAGCGAATTGAGCACGTCCGCGCCGTGCGCCGCAGCCGCATCAGCCAGCGCCCGATCCGCCTGCGGATTCAAATCTGCGGCGCTCACCACCTCCCACGACGATCCGGTCAGCGCCAACCGCCGCGTGTTGGCCACCGCAAACAGGTGCGCATCCTTCTCTTCCATCTCCTCGAAGAGTTGCATCGCCGTTGATAGCGACCCGTCGTCGGCCTCACGAAGAATCGCGATCAATCCCGACGGTGTTAGTCCCGACGACGCGTAGTCTCGAACGGAATCTTCGGCGCGAGGATTCACCACACGACCCGGTCGCGGCCGTGCGCCAGCGCCGGATCGAAATGCCTTGAGAATACGTTCTGTTAGTTTCATGGTTCAGTTCTCCGCACCGCCAGCCGCAAGGCAGGCGACGATCCGATGGACGACGAGGTTGGCGATGTCCGGACCATGGGCCACCGCGTTCGTATGAATGTCTACCAGGTTCCCGCTCTTGCAAACTGCAACGGCCTGATGGATACAGATTCGATCGTGCCGGTGCCCGCAGCCGCTGCGTGAACCGCCAGCGCCGCCGCCCAAAACCGATCCGCGTGGCTGCCCTCTCGACGAGGGGCTGCGAGCCGAAAGTGTCCCGTCGATGTCACCGAGCGTTCGACCGAGTGCCAGTCGTTTCGAATCGACCGATCATCGGGAATTCGAATCCGGGCGGACTCGATGGCCAACCGCAACCCCAAAGCGAGTTGAGACTTGAGCGCCGGCGTAAATGTCAAGGGTTCCACTCGGTGCGTTCCAAAACGCTCGACAGCCTGTTCCGCAAGCTGCATACCCAATCCGCCGGAGTCCATGCACACACGGCGCACCCTTCGAAGATCGAGCAATGCGCACAACAGATCGAACTGTTCGCGAAATGGCGTGCGCGACAATGTGAACACCGCCACGGTCGGCAGCGCGTCTTCATCACGAGCCACGACCCAAACGACCGTCAGATCGTGCAACCGACCGACGTCAACACCGACGAACAGATCGCGTCCGTCCTGCGAAAGTTCCGCCACACGCTGATGAAGTTGTAGTGCCGGATCCACGCACGCGTCGATTTGCTCGAATGTCAAAAAGGCCGTGGACTCGTCAAGAAACTCGCAGAGAAACTCCTGCCGGTAGAGCGTGTCGTCGCCCATAGCCTCGCGAAGTGCCACGGTATCGACACTCAAACCGTCCGCGATCGCATCATCGATCGTCACCGTACTCGTGACGAATCGGTCGTTACTTCCAAGGCGGTAGAAGGTGTCACCCCTGCCCCTCGGCGTGGAGGCTACGTCGAGTTCGCCGTCCCCGCGCAGAATGCTGGGAAAGACCGACGCCCAGATTTCCTGATCCTGGGCGTGCATGGCGAACTCATCGAGCAACACATCGCCCGAAAACCCTCTGGCGGTCTGCGGGTTCGCGGGCAGGCCGATGATGCGCACGCCGCCCGGAAGAACGATTTCAAGTTGCTTGACGCTCAGGTTACGAAACGACCGGTTGTCGTAATAGTCCGCCGTGATCTTCAGCGCCTGACAGTGCTGCCTAGCTTTGTCCATCAGCTCACGACTTTGACGCTCGCTGGCTGAAAGGAATATCTGATTGCGACCGCGACGAAGCCCGCGAACGATCCGACGAAGCGATTTCGTGAAGCTCTTACCGGTTTGTCGCGCCCAGCAGTTCCAGCGAAACCGCGCGTCGGATTCGACATCCGCGCGTTGGTAGTCAAGCAGTGGCACTACCGCGCGAACTCTTGCGGGTTCGGAATCCATTCGCTCGATCTCTTTGTTCTCCTGCTCGCGCAAAACGCGTCGATACACGAGGCGCCCTCTCATCGCCCCAAGAACGCGCCTGGTGATTGTTCACGCCGAGCCCTGCGACGATCACACGAAACACCAGACGAACCGCCGCACGCTGGTGCTCTGCGGCATGAGGCGATATAAAACTTGGATGTCGCAGGTTCGCGAAATTTGGAGATAGGCGGTATGAACGCAGAACAACTGCTGTACGTAGGATTCAACAAACGCATCGCAGCCCTCGATCGGCAGACTGGTGAGATCGTTTGGCAGTGGATGGCGCCCGACGGATCGGGCTTTGTTTCTCTCCTGCTCGACCGCGACCGCCTGTTCGTCGCAGTGAACGGATACACCTACGGCCTCGACCCTATCACCGGAGCACAACTCTGGGTCAATCGGATGAAGGGCTTCGGCTACGGCACGACGTCGCTGGCCGTTTGCGGCGGACACACATCACATTCCATACTCGGCGCCGCGAAGGCTGCCCAACAACAAGCAGCCACATCAGCAACAGCAGCCGGCTCTTAGTACGTGTGCGCGAAGCCTCCTGCCGAGCCGCGCCCGTGAGGAAGCGATCTGGGCTCGCGGGTAAAAACCGCTTCCTCACGGGCGCCGCTCAGTTCCTCACAAACCCTCTAATGCATCTTCTCACACGCGAGTGATCCGGCGCTGACGGCTCTCTGGTGTGTTCCTCCGTTGAGCAATGGACGTCCGCGCTCTATCCAGAGGCCGTACGCGTCAGAATATTTTTTTGTTTTTCGCCAACAAATCTCTTGCACCTCACGCTACGTGATGATGTACGCTTGAGTCAGTTGGGTTGGACACCGAACGACGGACGGAGTGCGAACGATGCAAGAAACATTCTGGAAAGTAGGCGACTTGGCCGATCGTACGGGCGTCTCTATTAGATCGCTGCACTATTACGATGAGATTGGTCTGCTCGAACCGTCGCACCGGACCGGCTCGGGCCATCGGCTCTACGGTGCTGACGACGTCGTTCGACTACAGCAGATCAAATCGCTTCGGCAACTTGGGTTTTCCCTTGAAGAAGTACGCAAGGTGTTGGCTCGGCCAGAATACGCGCCGATCGACGTGATCCAAATGCACATCGGAAGACTGGGCGAGCGAATAGACGTACAACAGAAGCTTCGCACTCGCCTGACGGCGATCCACGATCGGCTCGCGTCGAAAGACCGCGTATCGGTCGAAGAATTCATGGAAACAATTAAGGAGATCGGGCGGATAGAACAACTGGAAAAATATTACACACCGGAACAGACGGCGTATCTAACCGAACGACGCCAAACATTAGGCGACGACGCCGTTCGTCAGGGTGAAGCCGACTGGAAGACGCTTATCGCTGAGGTCAAAATCGAGATGAACCGGGGCACCGATCCGACCAGCGGCACGGTCAAAGAACTCGCTAAGCGGTGGCAAGCACTCATTCAAGCGTTTTCCGGCGGCGACATGGGCATCGAAAAGTCAGTAGCCCGCGTGTGGAAACACGAACCCGAACTACGAACACAAACCGGGATCGATTCGGACATGTTTGGCTTTATCGGAAAGGCATTGACCGCATTGAAAGTAGACGAATGAGTTCGTGGCTCGATCGCTCGAGCATGGCCGCAATCCGATCGCTAACAGGATCTGAGACGGTCAGTCGCCGCGCGTCTCACTGAGCACCAACGCCACCTGTTCGACGGCGTCCTCGGGCGTCGCCGCCCAGGTAAGCTGCCCTCGCTTGCGGTATGCGTCGAAATCCTTACCCACATCGCAGTCGAGCAAGATCACGCGCTTTTTGTGTTTGAGCGCAAGCACGATTTCCGAAAGCGTACCGAGCGATCCGCGGCACGCGACAACCACGTCGCTCGACATTACGTTGATCGCATTGCGCCCGTCGCCCAGCCCAGTAACGATCGCGACGCTGACACCGGGCGCGGCGCGCGTGGTCGTCGCACCCGGCAACACGCCAATGACCAAACCCCCCGCCTCCTGTGCCCCTTCCGCCGACGCCGCCATCACGCCCGAGTCGCGCCCGCCATTGAGCAATACCCATCCGCGCGAAGCGATCAGAAACCCGAGTCGCCGCGCCGAAGCCATCACCTTCGGCGTCGCCTTCGACCCACCCATAACACCAACCACTGATCGAGGCATTAACATGTTCCGAGCCGGGACGCCGGCGTGCCTCATTCTTGACACGCGTTCAGTCCTGTAGCGCTGTCAAAGACGAAACGGATCGTCGTCCGTCTCGTCGTCGTCAGGCTGGTTTTTCCAACTATCCGCATCATCAGCGTCGTCGATCTCGCGCTCCATGTGCTGAAACATCTTCTCCTGAAGCGGAGCCAAACGCCGATACAGCGATAGCGTGGCTTCGTGCGACTTGGCAATCGTAGTAAGCTGGTGAAGCTGCCACTTGGCCAGGCACTCCGGCTCTTTGATGTTCGTGAACGGATTACAGCCCAGTTCCACTACCCCGCCCGGACCCTCGCGAAAGAATTCACAATCTTTACACTGAAGCATGCGATCACTACTTTCCGAAACGTCGACGACGACAACGAAACTTAAGCCGCCATCGTACCCGAGCGTTCGACGCGCTTCCAGCCGGTGAATCTTTGTTGCGCATCGCAGAACGCAAATCGCAAAAGATTTCAAAAGATTTCCCTTGCGAAAGATTCGGATTTGATCAAAAATTAAGCAGAAGCAAATTCGACCCCCTTACCGACCCGTCCCCCCCATGGGTCGGTTTTCCCCAAGGCCCGGCTCACCCCGCCGGGCCTCTCCTTTGTCTGCATGGAAACGGAGCGTAACGAGCCGCGTCACGGTTTGAAGTTGTTCGCGAGCCCCACGCCCAATAGTTCAGCCAACTCCGCCAGCCGGAAGGGCTTTTCCAACCATCGCACACGGGCGGCGTCCTCGACTTCGCCGTGCGAGTCGGTGACGGTCCGGACAATGCGCACCGCCGGGTTACGGCCTCGCGCCTGACGTTCGATATTCGCTGCCACCCCCGGCGCGATTTGATCGGAGATGACGATGGCGTCGAACCGGTCCGTTCGAACCATCTCGTCAGCGTCGTCGCACGCGGTCACGCTGCGGATCTCGAAGTAGCGACTCAAATAGGTCACCAGAGACCACCGAAGTAGCGATTCGGGCTCAACGACCAGCAGTCGGGCCCGCAATGGCTGATAGGCTTTTGTCTTGCCCACTGGTCCAGCGCCTCCCACTAAGTCACATCCATTCCCGCGAACCTGTGCGATCCCCAATCTTTCGACTCCTGCAGGATGCGTGCCATCCGCCAAGCGTAATTTCGATTCCGACACCCAGATGGCCAGCCAGATCGGGATTGACGCCCGAACAGCAACAGTTTGCCCGCCTCCGCAGAATGAACGCCTATGATCGAGCGTTTCAGGTCCTGAGGTCGCTGTCAGCGTCATTTTTGTCGGGCATGTGGGGCCTCGCGCCCGCGCCACTAGGCCGCAAGCATGTATCCGCGTCCGCCGCAGCGAGACAGTCGACTACCCCGCGCGAACGTTTTCGGACCGGTTCGACCGGCGCAGTCTGCGCGCGGTGGGCGACGTCACGCTGGGAACCGGTCGCGACAACGCCCAAAAGTCGCCGGTCGCGCCCTGCACGTACGCCGCCTGGCTGCTAAACTGTCCACCATGCAACAGCAACGATTCACCGAAATGAAGTCGCTGATCGGATTCACTGACGACGACACCCGACGACTCGTCGCATTGTCCCCGACGGCGGCTGACCACATTCCCGCTATCGTCGAACACTTCTACGCTGTGTTGCTCAACGACGCCGACGCGCAGAACGCCTTCTCAAACGGCGAAGATCAGATTCGGCGCCTTAGGGATTTGGTGTCGATCTGGCTCACCGAAGTCTTCGGCGGAACCTACGAGACCGCGTACTTCGAAAAACGCCTAGCCATCGGAACCACGCACGTTCGCGTCGGCCTGAGTCAACACCTCATGGTCCTGGGCGTGGAGCTAATCTGGAATGAGTTGGAGTGTCGGCTGCGACGAACGGACTTTCCCGACATCGACACACACCTCCGATCGGTTCACAAGATACTGTCGCTCGATCTGGCGATCATGCTGGAGAGTTATAAGGAAGGAACTTCCGATCGCGTTCGACAATCTGAGCGCTCGGTGCTCGAGAAAAAACTGACCCGCGCGGAACACCTCGCGGAAATCGGCCAACTGGCCGCTTCGCTCGCGCACGAGATAAAAAACCCGCTCGCGGGAATCAGCGGCGCGATCCAGGTCATTCGCGACACGATGTCCGCCGAGGACCCGCACCAACCAATCATCAAAGAGATTCTCGGGCAGATCAATCGCCTCGACGACACCGTCAAAGACCTGCTTGTCTATGCGCGCCCGCCGCGCCCACGAACGCAAGTCGTCTCCTTGAGCGACATCACCATGCGTGTCCTGACCTTGCTACACGAAGAACCCAGCGTTCAACGCGTACGCGTCGTGTACCAACATCCACCGACGCCGGTTCCGGTGTGCGCCGACGAGCACCACCTCGAACAACTCTTGATGAACTTGGTCATCAACGCAGCCCACGCGTCAGAAAACGGTCAGGATGTTCTTATCGAAGTGATCGCGAACGCCAATCAGACCCGACTCGTCGTAACGGACAGTGGTTCCGGAATGACACCGGACGTTCGCACACGCGCCTTCGAACCGTTCTACACAACCAAGGCTAAGGGCACCGGTCTGGGGCTGGCCATCTGCCGAACACTTGTCCAAGCCAACGAAGGGTCGATCACGCTAAACAGTGAACCAGGGCAAGGCACAACCGTCGCCGTCACACTACCGTCTCAGGCGCCTCCCCCAGCGGAAAGAATGAAACCATGACCATTAATATCTTAATCATAGAAGACGAACAACTCATTCGCTGGTCGCTCAGACAGAAAATGGAAGGGCGCAAGTACCATGTGACGGAAGCCGAAACCGGTGAGCGTGGCCTCGCCGCCCTTGAGGACGCATCGATCGATCTCGTGATGCTCGACTACAAACTTCCGGACATGACCGGACTGGAAGTACTCAAGAAAATTCGCAAGAACAACAGCGATGTCATTGTCATCATGATGACCGCGTTTTCCACGATCGAAAGCGCCGTGGACGCCATCAAACTCGGCGCCTACGACTACATCACCAAACCGTTCAACATGGAGCAGCTACTGCACACGATCGACAAAGCCCTCGAAACCACGAAACTCCGCCGCGAAATTCGCGAACTGCGACGCAACATGCAGGACACATTCAACGTAGACCGCATCATCGGTCAATCACCGCCCATGCTCAAACTCTATGAGGTGCTGAACCGAATCTCGCAAAGCGGCGCATCCACCGTGTTCCTCCGTGGCGAATCCGGCACCGGGAAAGACCTACTCGCCCGAATCATCCACTACAACTCGGATCGCGTGGGTCAAGCGTTCATGAACATCACATGCACCGCACTTTCCGAAACGCTGTTGGAGAGCGAGCTGTTCGGCCACGAGAAAGGCGCCTTCACTGATGCCAAGGGCACGAAGAAGGGGCTGTTCGAAGTCGCCGACGGCGGTACGATTTTTCTCGATGAAGTGGGCGACATGCCTATGGCACTACAAGCCAAACTGCTGAGGTTTCTCGAAGAACGGGCATTCCGACGCGTCGGCGGCACGCAAGAGATATCGGTAGACGTCCGGATCATCGCCGCCACGAACCGCGAAGTCGAAGACCTGATCGAAAAAGGCAAGTTCCGCAGCGACCTGCTCTATCGCTTGGATGTGATTCCCATCACGCTGCCACCGCTGCGCGAACGGGGTGACGACGTACGCCTGCTCGCCCAACATTTCGTTCACAACTTCGCCCGCGAATTCAAAAAGCCCATCAGCGGTATCGACGAAGCTGCGTACGACGAACTGGCCGCCTATTCGTGGCCCGGAAACGTACGCGAACTTAGAAATGTGACGGAACGCGCCGTCCTGCTCTCAGGCGGAACAACAATCGTCGCCGACGACATAATGCTTGGCCGCGGCGGCCGCGCGGTGCCCCAATCAGACCCCCTCCAGTTGCCGGAAAACGGCATCGACCTGCGGGAACTAGAAAACGCCTTCATCAAACAAGCGCTCCAGCGCGCCGGAAACAACAAGACGCAGGCCGCCAAACTACTTCACCTCAGCCGCGACGCTTTTCGCTATCGCCTCGAACGACTCGACTTGGACTAACGGCCTGTTGAAAAAGTGTGGCACCGGCTTCCAGCCGGTGATCCATTGGCGGTTTTCCCCCGGTGCTATACGTCGAGATTCTTGACGTTGATGGCGTTGTCTTCAATGAAGCGGCGACGGGCTTCGACGTTCTCGCCCATGAGCACGCGGAAGATGCGGTCGGCTTCGCGAGCGTCCAAGTCAGCTTGCTCCGGGTCGTCCATATCCTCGGAAACCACAACGCGCAATAGCGTACGCGCCTCCGGGTCCATCGTCGTCTCCCAAAGTTCGTCGGCGTTCATCTCGCCGAGACCCTTGAACCTCTTGATCGCCAAGCCTTCCCTGCCCCTGTCGCGGACGCCGGTCGCGACCGCCGCGAGATTGTCCAGCTCGACAACCTTGCCGTCCTTCTCACGTAACAAGAACCGCGCGGGCGGCAGTTCGCCGGTGACCAACTCCTCGCGCGTCGCAAAGAGATCGTCAATGCACAGCCCATACGATTCTATTTTTTGGATCAACTCGTCCAGCACGCGACACTCAGCCAACTGGTAGCGAACGATACGGTGCGCGCACAGGTCGGCCTCACCATTGCCCTTGCCGTTTTCCGATTGGGCAAGAAGAACATGTCGCGCCTCCATAACCTCCACCTCTCCGTGGGCGGCGGCTTCCTGTTCCTGAAGGTGCTTCAGCTCGTCTTCAGTGAAAACATATCGCCGCTCGAACGACTCTTCGCCGTCGCGGTGGATATGAACAAGCATCTTCGGAAGACCGTGCTCGGCGCTTCGGTGCGCAGTCACCACTTCCTTAAAGACGATTCCGCGACGCGACAGCACGCGCGTTTGCGTCTCCAACCCATCGAGCGCAGCCACCAACGCGCACAGATCGTCACCCGACAAGACACGCTCGTCCGAACCATCCTCACGCAAGAGTAGCGAGGTTTCAGACATGCCAAGCTCCGCAAGCGTTTCGTTCAACACGCGGTCGTCGAGAAGGTAATCGATACGCTTGCCTTTTTTTACTTGATAGAGCGGAGGTTGAGCGACGTAAATCCTGCCTGATTCGATCAACGGACGCATGTGGCGAAACAGAAACGTCAGAAGCAGCGTACGAATGTGCGAGCCGTCAACATCGGCGTCGGTCATGATAATGAGCTTGCCGTAACGACACTTCGTAAGGTCGAACTCTTCCTTACCAATGCCACACCCTACGGCTGAAATCAGCTTGGTGATTTCGTCATGATTTAGCATCTTATCGATGCGCGCCTTCTCGACGTTGAGAATCTTGCCCTTGAGCGGAAGAATCGCCTGCACGAACGAATCCCGTCCCTGCTTCGCGATACCGCCGGCCGAGTCGCCCTCCACGAGGTAGAGTTCGGTGTTTTCCCTGTCCTTGCTACGGCAGTCCCAAAGCTTTCCCGGTAGTCCGCCGCTGGAAAGCGCACTCTTGCGCGTCAAGTCTCGCGCCCGCCGGGCCGCCTCGCGAGCCTGCGCCGCCTGAACACCCTTTTGAACGATGCGCTTCGCTTCGGCCGGGTGCTCCTCAAAATAGGTACCGAGTTGTTCGTTGAGCGTCTGCTGCACAAACGTTTCCACTTCCGGATTGAGCAGCTTGACTTTGGTTTGGGCTTCGAACTTCGGATCGGGCAGTTTGACCGAAATGATCGCCGTCAAACCCTCTCGCCAATCATCGCCCGTGACATTGGTCGTGCCTTTGATCAAGTTGTTCTTACGCGCGTACGTGCTGGCCGCACGCGAGACGGACGTCTTCAGCGCCGACATATGCGTCCCGCCGTGGGCGTTCTGAATGTTGTTGGCAAAGGCAACGATGTTCTCGGTATAGCTTCCGGTGAAGAGCATCACCACCTGACAGCCAAGACCCGTGGCGTCGTCCGTGGCGCTTACCGTGATCACTTCCTTGTGCAACCAGTCGGCCCCGCCCGCCAAGTGCGCACAAAACTCTTGCAGGCCATGCTCGTAATGAAACGACGCCTCGCGTCCGGACTTGTCATCGATCAAACCGATTCGAAGTCCGTCATTCAGGTAAGCAAGCTGGCGAACACGGGCTTCAAGCGTATCAAATTTGAACTCGCTGTCCTCAAACACCAGCGGGTCGGGTCGAAATTCGATCGTGGTACCCGTTCGGTCCGAAACCTCTTCCGTCTTAAGCTCTTGCGAAATGTCGCCGCGGGCGAAGGCCATCGTGTGCCTATGTCCCTTACGATAGACTTCCACGCGAAGCCACTCGCTCAGGGCATTGACAATACTCACGCCTAGACCGTGCAGACCGCCGGAAACTTTGTACGTGCTGCTGTTGAACTTGGCGCCGGCGTTGAGCACGGTCATCACAATTTCCAACGCCGAGCGACCGTCGAGGGCGGGGTTCTCGTGCGCCACCGGACCGATCGGGATGCCCCGACCATTGTCGACCACGGTGCAGCTGTTGTCGGCGCCAAGACGCACCAAGACGGTATCGCAATACCCGGCCAATGACTCGTCTACGGCGTTGTCGATTACCTCATACACCAAGTGGTGAAGACCGGCGGTGCCCACGCCGCCGATATACATACCCGGGTTTTGCTGAACCGCCTTAAGGCCTTCGAGCACCGTGATGCTCGTCTCATCGTAACTGGAGGCCACTGTTGTCGTATCACTCATGAATTCAAGCCCCGCCGACAACCGCCGGCATGCACACGCATTCTCGATGCAAGTCTCTACTGACGGATGACCGCCGGTCTTCGCGTGCCTTCTCCTGACGACAATCGGAAACTTGGGGTCACAATGACCCATCGCCAAGTGGCAGGCCTACGCTTCCGCAAACAAAACGGACCCGACTACGCCGGGCGAAGTGCCCGGAACGCTCTAGCGCTTCCCGGATCGCCGGCAAGAACCGTGTTCGATAGGCAAAAACCAACGCCGGTTCATCAACACTAATATCGATCGCCCCGGTGGACACGATCGATACGCGGCAGTGGCGCCGAAACGATTCGTCAACCGCGCCCGCGATCGCACTTATGATCGCCTCTGATTGTTCCCCGGTCCCACCGACCGCCTGACCCACCAGCTTGGCCACCAAAGGCCCAACGGGTTTTTCCCTGGCGCGTCGTTCCCGATTCCGCTGAACCCACGCAAGTCGCCGGTCGTCGGAATCCATTATCAATCGCACTTAGGCAGAGGTAAGATTGACCGGCATGACCACGTAGACAAAGTCGTCCCCAAGACGAATCAGACCGGGTCGGTCCGACGCTTTGAGCGACAGAATCAGCTCATCGGCGTTCAACACCCGAAGCACGTCCAGCAGAAAAACGGGGTTAAACCCGATTTCAAGCGCGTCATGGCCATATTCGACCGGCATGGCAATCGTCGCTTCGCCCTGCTCCGGCGCCCGGCTCGACAGCGTCAACGTGCCGTCGGCGAACGAAAGCCGCACACCCTTCGATTCCTCATTCGTCAAAAGGGCCGCCCGCTTGAGCGCGCTGTGCAACTCCGCGACCTTCAACGTCACGTCGCGATCACAATCCGCCGGTACCACGTCCTGATACTTCGGGAATTGCCCCTCAACAAGCGCCGAGCTCACCATCGCACGCCCCAAGTCTAACAGCAGTTGGTTGTCCGATAGACGAATGCCAACCCGCACGTCGGAGTCCACCGGGAGTCGCTGCAATAGCGTGAGCGTTTTCGTCGGAATGATCGCTCGACCACCAGCCTTGGCGCCGCCCTCAAGCAAATCGCCATGAGCAACAGCCAGGCGACGACCATCGGTCGCCGCTAGCGTCAGCCTTTTCTCCGACAATTCCCACAACACGCCATTGATGGCGTAGCGTGTACTTTCCCGCGCCGCCGCAAACGACGTCAGGTCGACCAAACGCAGCAGCGTGCCATATTCCACGGCTACATCGGCTTCGCCGTCGAGCAGCGGTATCGGCGGGAAGTCCGTCTCGCCCTGCGTCACGATCTGAAAATGACTTCCGGATCCTCGAATGTGCAATGTGCTCGCATCCGTTTGGAGATCCAGTATTTCATCGTCGCATTCGCGAACGATTTTCGATAACGTTTCGGCGACCACGAGAAGATCGCCCGGCTCGTCAACCTCGACCTGCGCCACGGCGCACCGCAAGCTCAGTTCGAGATCGGTAGCTGACAAAAATAGCACGTCGCTTTGGGCCTCAAGTCGAACGCACTTCAAGCTGTCTTTCGGAGAGCGTACGGCGGCGACGACGCATATACCCGCCAACGCGTCGACGGCCTCTTGTCGGTTGATTCGAAGTTTCATGCGATCGCAACCCCCTCCGAGTGGCTAACCACTGCGACAGGTTAATAGAAAACTATTAGATAAAACTCGTAGTCGTAATCGGTCGTGTGAAATCCGTGCGATTCGACGATCGGTCGCCGCTTTCGACGACAACGCTTAGGCCAATCGATTCAGAGACCGTGACATAAGGCTGTGATCTTGTCGGTTCACAGCAGCACGTTGTTGCACCGAACGACGGCGCAGTGTTTGGCGACGCCGATCGCACATCGGAAACGCACAGCATTTCACACAGCCGTACACGCCTAGTAGGGTCCATTTTTGACCCCAGAAGCTATTTCGTCAAGCAGTTCACGTAGCGCAGCGTCTTCCTGGGCGGACTTGTCGATGACCCGGCTGGCATGCAAAACCGTGCTGTGGTCGCGGCCACCGAAAAAACCACCAATTTCCTCGAAACTCTGAGGCGTAAGCTGTCGCGCCAAGTACATGCTGATGTGTCGGGGGAGGGTGACAACCTTGGATCGCTTCTTACCTTGCAGGTCAGCGACCCGAACGCCAAACCGATCGGCCACGGCTTCGAGAATGTCGGGAATTCTGACCGCGCGCGGCGTGCCCTCGCCAAGGGCTTCGCGGGCGAGTTCCAACGTAATCTCGCCGGAACGCGAATGCCTCAGCGCGTCGATCTTGATCAACGCGCCTTCCAGTTCACGAATGTTCGTCTCGACCCGTCCGGCGATCAGGTGGATGACGTCGTCCGGAACGTCGATGCACCGGAGCTTGGCCTTCTTGCGAACGATCGCCATCCGCGTTTCAAGACACGGGCGATCGAGCAGCGCCACAAGTCCCGAGTTGAACCGGCTGACTAGGCGTTCTTCGAGGCTGGGTATCTCCTGCGGCGAGCAATCTGCCGACAAAATGATCTGACGCTGCGATTGGTGAAGCGTATTGAAGGTGTGGAAGAATTCTTCCTGGCTTCGCTCACGCTCCGCGAGAAACTGGATGTCATCGATGATCAGTACGCCGACGTGTCGATAGCGATATCGAAACTGATTCAGTGCCCCCTGCTCAACGGCTTCCATAAAATGGTTGATGAACGTTTCGCACGAGATGTAGAGCGTGGTCATCCCCTCGTGCCGGTCGCGGATGGCGTGGGAAATCGCCTGAAGCAGGTGTGTCTTACCCAGACCAACGGGACCGTATGCGAAGAACGGGTTGTACGCCCGCCCCGGCTCCTCGGCTACTGCCAACGCCGCAGCGTGCGCAAGTCGGTTGCATGGCCCCGTAACGAAGTGATCGAAAGTGCAGTCCGGATTTAGAAGTAGTTCTTCCTCTGGCTCGCCGAACGCCGGGCTCTGGTCCGAAGCGGTCGTGTCGTCAGCATCGTCCGACTGAAAAGTCGCGGCGATCAGTTGTCCCGTAGCCGCTTGCGCCGCTTCGGAAAACGCCTGCAGGCAGTGTCGTCGGAGGTACTGAGATTGGGCGACGTTTCGCGTGCGGATTTGGGCTACGCCGCCGTCAAGGTTGGCCAGAGTGAGGTCGCTGAACCACGCCCGAAACAGTTGCGGGTGGTTCAGGCGAACCTGCCCGAGCATATCGCTCCAGACGGCTTGGGGCGCGGTAGCCATGCTTACCTTTATCAATACCCGAACCGCGGCGGCGCCGAACGACGCCGGGTACGGGAATGCCTAGAAGAGCGAGTTAGAAACCGTAGGCGAAGACATATGGCTGCAACGACCCGCCACATCCTCTGCCAGATTCTACCGGATACGGGCCGTGACGCCAACCGTTTTTCCTCCGCAGTAACGCCCAGACCAGGCGCCGGCAGATCCTGCTGCTCAGCGCCGACTGCGTCGCATATCGCCGGGTCCGTGACAGTGTAGGCGTGCCGATGCAAAGTGCCGCCGTTTCCGTTACGCGCGCATCTTCCAGCCCCAACGGGGCGTCCTATTCCAGCCCAGGGTGAACCCCTCGTTGTTCTACACATCTTTTCATCGACTGTCGTACACTGCTGGGGTCTGAAGGGCTCATGGATGGGCCCAGGGTGGCGAAACGAGTCAAGGATGGATTCCGGTGGCAGTTTCTTGGGTATTGGATGAGATGAAGACGGCGGATTTGAAGGACCAGCGTTTGAACCATCGTTTGAGCGAGGTG
>JAJDDY010000011.1 GCA_029260075.1 Phycisphaerae bacterium | reverse complement strand
GAACGCCGTGGTGGCGACGATTGTATTGAACGAATCCGACTCCGTAATCGAAGCCACAAGATCATTGGCCAGATACGCGTAGTCCATCTTCAAAACCGTAGTCCCCACGCCATCCTGATGATCAATCGTCGTCAAACGATTCGCGGCGTCGTAGAAATACAGCGTTCTGGCCGTGTTGCCGTAGGTCACGTCCTTAACGAGGCCGTTGGCGTAGTAGTTGTAGGTGGCTTCGAGAATCGTGATCGTGTTTTCGTGCCGGCGGACGAGGGCCACGCGATTCGCGGCGTCGAACACGGTGAAGGTTTCCGTCCCGTCCGGTCCGCTGCGCGTCGCGGTGCCGTTGGCGTCGTCATATTGGAAGTTGAACGGCCTGGTGACACCGGCGCCGGACTCGTCTGTATTGATGACGCTTTGCGTGGTGCGGCCGAACTCGTCGTAATTGTTGGTGAACGATCGCGAGGGCGCGGCGGCGCTGGCGGTTTCGCCTTTCTTCGCGCGGGTAATCTCGCGCGGGTCACCGTCAGACGGTCGCGGCAGCGGGCCTGTACCGAGTATGGTCAGGTCCATCGTTTTGAGTTCGTCCATGGCGGTATAGGTGGCGCTGTTGAGAATGCCGGACATGGTTGGAAGAGTCGGCACCGAGGCCGGGATGCACGGAGTCCCTGTGGCGGGCGGCGGTGGAACCTCGAACGCAAGGCAGGCTTCGCAACATGTCGATGAGCCTGTGCAGCCGCGGACGGTGTACGTGGTCGTTGTACAACGGGCTTCCTCGCAGAACGCCGCCGCGACCGAACCTTGTCCGCACACCGCCGGAACGACCCGCGTTCCTGTGCAGAGTGAGCGCTTCGTGCGACCGCCGGAGTCTACGGTGTAACCGCATGTGTAGACATCGGCCGTCGTATCCGACGGCGCCTCGCCCTCGGCGTAGTTCGTCACATACCCCCAACTGTCGTACGTCAAGCGCGTGGGCACGTTGTTCGGGT
The DNA here is from genome assembly GCA_029260075.1 of Phycisphaerae bacterium. Taxonomy (GTDB): domain Bacteria; phylum Planctomycetota; class Phycisphaerae; order UBA1845; family UBA1845; genus OFTM250. The sequence goes on along the minus strand of JAJDDY010000011.1, from coordinate 13,067 downwards.
CGCGAACCTCCGCAAGCCGACCGCTGGTGGTGTAGGTCATGGTCGTGTCGACCGCGGGATTCCCCTGCCCGTCGGCTGGTTCGGTGATCGTGGTGACGGACGTGGGGTTCGAGAAATCGTCATAGGCGAAAAGCACCTGATTACCAAGTGCGTCGGTGTATGACGTGACGTTGTTGATGTCGTCGTACGTCCAGGTCTGCACCTGCCCCATCGGATTGGTCGACGTGAGCATGTTGCCCACGGCATCGTACGCAAACATCGACGGGGTTACGCCTTCACCGTCGAGGTAGGAGATGAGGTTGCGGTCTGTGTCGTAGCCAAAGGTTTGCACCTCGTTGAACGGGTTCACGATGGCCCCGAGATCGCCGTCGGGGAAGGTCGCGCCGGCGTCGTATCGGTATTGCCAAGCGTTGTTCCGGCGGTCCGTATACGCGCCGCTGACGAGGCCGTTCAGGTCGACAGTTAGGTCGAACGATTGCGTCAAGCCGATGGGGGCGACGCCGGGGTCGCGCAATTCGGTCAGACGCCCATCCGTGTCGTAGGTATATGTGTAGGGAAGCGTGCTCGATGCTGCCCAGTCGGAAATGGTCTTGATGCGGCCATCCGTGTCATAGGTGATACCGAGCTGACGCGAATCACCGACAGGCCCGGCGACGCTACTCAACCGCCCGTTGGAATCATACACGAACTGCCAAACGCGGTCCTGAACGTCACCACCCGGGGGAGCGTTGCAGTCCTCCCTGGGGTCTACGATTGTCTGCAGGCGGCCGTTGGCGTCATACCGGAACTCGATGCTTCGGTTGCCCAACGCCACGTTGGGGCACACGTCTGAACACGAGCCGGCGCATATACGCGACATGGGAACGCCGGGAGTGATGTTGGATCCCAGGTCGATGACGTTACCACTGGCATCGCGGAACGCCGAAAGGCGGAATTGTCCCCCGTTGCTGCGGTAGACGTGTTTGGATTGGTTCTTGGCAAGAAGTTCCCAGAGGCCTGTTGCGGCGTCCTGTTGCAGCTTGTCGTGTACACCCGTCGGCGGGAACCACTCGGTTCCGTCGAAGACGTGGACGTCCTGCCGTCCGTCGTCGTGAACGACCATCATGTGCGTGGCGTCGATCGCGATGAGTTGCGTGCTGTACGAGATGGTCCAGCCCGGCCCCATGTTGAAGCCCATACCGGCTGTGAGGTCGAGCGTGGAATTGACGTTGGCCGAGTTGTGGAAGAGCACAAAGCTTACGGGCGGACCCGAGGCTCGATCGACGATGACCGGTATCGTCGTGAGCACGTTCCCGGTTCGGGTGTGCCACGTTGACCAGGTGGACACCGGAATCGCCACCTCCCACGGGCGGGCTGAGCCGGGCTCGGGGAGCGGCGGGGCAACCGCCGGACCAATGGCCACCGCTTGCTGCTCGGTGTATCGCGTGCCAAACGTCACAAGACCCGCGATGATGATTCCACCCACGAGGACGGCCACACCGGCTCGGGCCAGGCGTCTGGATTGGACGACCCCAGGCGATAGTTCGGCGCCTCCATGATTCGACTGCATGGTCTTCCCACCGTACGGCAACACGGTTGCGTCGCGGTGCGAGTGGTTGTTCTTCGACAACGAACTGTTGCGATTGGCTGATCGACGTGTTGACATGCATGCTCCTTTTACAAGGAATCGTTGACCCCAGTTTGGACGAATGCCAAGCTCGGGGGTGCGGCCCATCACACATACTAATGCATCAAGACGCCGGAGATGACCAGAAAACTGAGATTTTTTTGAACTTTGCCGCCAAATCTTCGGAATCGGCGTGATCTCACGGCCGCTATTTCTCGGGCTGACAGGTGCGGGCCGTTCCGTACCACCCGGCGCACGCGGCGCGGCAAGGATCAGCGTCCGTTCGCCACCGGTGTCGTTGAACGAATGCGACACCTGCCTGTAGTTGGAGCAACGAACGCAACGGCATGCGGGTCACAAAGAGGTCGTGGCACGCGGTTCACAAGATCCAACGGATCAAGAGCCTTCTGTTAACTGGACGGTCGGCTGTTAACTAGAGAATCGGAGAGTTTGCGACAAAGTGGACGGGGCGTGCGCGCCGCTCGATCGAGGCCGCGCGAATAACCGCGTTCTCAGACGCATGATCGCGAAGACGGCGCGTGCGTAAACCCTTGCAAATAAGGCGGCTAGAACGACGAAGCGGGCGAACTCTCTTGCAGAGAACTCCGTGTTAACCCCACGGTCGGCGGTTTCGCAATCGATCGTCTACCTCCCCGGTTGCAACCCTTTCAGCAACTCCGAAGCACGTTCGAGTCGCACAGTATCTACCCTTCATACTGTCGTCGAACGTTTCACGAACCGGTGGCCAAATTCGAATTCGTCGTCGAACCAAGGATTCTTCGACGGTCCAAAAGGGCAACCGTCTACCATCGTGCAGACCTCATCAGGCGCCCGCCCACTGTACTTCGTCGCCGCGGTCAGACTGCCACCACACGGGTGGATCGGAGTTGGCAAGACAGATTTGCCTCCAATCCAAAGCCGTTCTTCGTAGCGAAGGACGCGCGACAGTGTTGAGTTGCGGATCGGAACGTGGTTTCGGCGCCGATTGCGCGCGGCGTATCAAGTCCTCGACTTGGCATTTCGCCATCACAGATCGGCGGGCCCGCCCGCATCGACTACCGTTGCAGACGTCGTCGCGCTCCTGGCCATTCTCGCCGCGTGCATTGGTTACGGACACCATGACTCTGCGGCGTTCAGGGTCTACCTATGTGGCAGACCGTCTCTGTGACAACGCGACCACTTGCGCATCCGGCGCCGGTCATCATCCGCTCGAATTCCGAGAAATCATCCAGATCGCAGTCACAGTCGCCGTCCAAGTCGCACAGTAGAGTGCCATACAACGGATTCCCCTCATCTCGAATGATGTTTGCACGGCCGCTCAATGGCGTGAAGTCACACACGTCGACGTCATTCGCCACGCCGTCGTTATCAATATCATCATCGCACGAATCGCCTTGCCCATCGCCATCACAATCATCCTGGTCTTGATTAGGATTGAAGCAGTTATCGCAGGCGTCGCCGATACCGTCGAGATCTTTGTCCACTTGAAGAGGGTTGGCATCCGTACGGCAGTTGTCACATAGATCACCCACACCGTCACCGTCCTCGTCGAGTTGTTTGACGTTTCGCTCGAAAGGGCAGTTGTCGCACGCATCGCCGAAGGTGTCGCCATCGAAGTCGGATTGGTCGGAAGGGCAAGGCGGAAGGAAGAACCGCGCCGTGAGAATGTCAAAGTCCGTTCCGAGCGGACCCCTGGCAAACGCACTACCGCTGAAAGCATCGTTCGACGCCCAAATGGCCACCCAATTCCCTCTGCCATCATTCTCTATCGTGGGCAACGTATCGGAACCAAGATCTGATTCAGCGTTGGTGTTCAGAGGTGTGGGATCAGTCCAATTCAAACCGTTGTTGCTGCTGCGGGCGATCCGAACGTCTGGTTCGCCGAGAACGGAGGCGAAGGTCCAGACCGCGACCCAGTTGCCCAGTCTATCCGTACCGAGTTGCCCGATGAGACGATCGTCCTCGGTGTCCGTGTCGGCGTCCGAGTTTAGTGGTTGGGGGGCGGTCCAGCTTTCGCCCTTGTTTGTGCCACGAGCAAAGAGTATGTCCGTGTCGGTTCCGATCCCCAACAGATCCTCCGTCGATGCCCAAGCCGCCACCCAGTGGTCGGCGCCGTCAGTCGTCAGTTCAAGTCGTCCCGAGTCACTGCCCGAATCGGACCAAGCGTTGCTGTTTAGTGGAACTGCGTCGGTCCAATTCAGCCCATTGTTTGAGCTTCGCGCCAGAAGGATGTCGTCGTCAATTCCGATTCCATCAAGATCTTCATTCGAAATCCAGGCGGCCACCCAATTCCCCAAGCCATCCGTGTCCAGCGCCGGTAAGAAATCACCGCCAACGTCGAAAGTCGCGTTGGTGTTTACTTGCACTACTTCGGTCCACGCTACCCCATCATTGAGGCTTGTGGCAGCGAACACGTCAGTGTCGGGACCGGTGGGACCGGTCGGGTTGCCCTGGCCGTTGCCGATGGCCACCCAGACACCTCGCGCGTCCGTGGCGAGCCTGACGTTACCGAGCTTGTCGGAAAGTGGCGACGTCGGAGTCGTCCACGTCTCGCCGTTGTCCGTGCTACGCGCGACCCGTGTCCCTCCCCGCGGTCCGGTCCCCTCAAGGTCGCCGCTGAAACTCCAGATCACGACCCAACTGCCGACTCCGTTTGTGGCTATCGCCGGAGTGCGATCATCCACGTTATCCGTAGACGCATCAGTATTCAGAGCAACCGGTTTGGTCCACGTAGCTCCGTTATCACTGCTACGGGCTACAAGAATGTCGTCGTCGGTCCCGATCCCGCCGAGGTCTTCGTTGGAAGTCCAAACAGCCACCCAATGTCCGGCACCGTCACTGGCTAGGTCTGGCCAAAAGTCTCTGCCATTGTCCGAGTCAGCGTTGCTGTTGAGTGGAGTGGGGACGTCCCAGTTCAATCCGTTGTCGCTGCTTCTGGAGATAGAAATGTCCAAGTCGGTGCTCGTGCCAAGGATGGGAAACACAGCGCCGACGACGTTGAAAGTGCTCCAGACCGTCAACCAGTTGCCTCCACCATCGGACACAATTCTAGGAAATATGTCGTTGCCAGAGTCAGATCCGGCATCGGTATTGAGCGGGGCACGAGCGCTCCAGTTCACCCCATTGTCATCACTGCGGGAGACAAAGATGTCCACATCGGATCCGGTCGCGTTGTCCGGATCTTCATCTGACTGCCAAGTAGCGATCCAGTGACCGGATTCGTCGGTTGCTATGTGCGGCAGAACATCTCCGCCAAGCTCGCCGGAAGCCGTGACGCTGATCAACTTCGGTGCACTCCAAGTCGAGCCGTCGTCGCTGCTGCGGGCCACAAGGATCTCCTTGTTCGTTCCGCTAGGTTCGAACCCGCAATCTCCATCGAAACGCCATACGGCTACCCAGTTGTTCGCTCCATCATTGGCAAGCTCGGGGCGCATGTGACACCCGGTTTCCGGTCCGCCACCAGTGGTGATAAGAGCGCACTCAGGCCAAGTCGCTCCATCGTCGATGCTCCGACAAGCCCGGAGATTGGACCCATTTCTGAAACTGCCACCTACGTGTTCCTGCCAAACCGCCAACCATACGCCAGCACCATCAGTGCTGACAGTGACAAAGAAATCGGCGAACGTGTTGGCTTCGGGAACCGGTTCCAGCGGCGCCGCGTCGGTCCAGAACTCACCGTTCGTGCTACTGCGCGACACGAGGACATCCTGATCGCTCCCAATTCCGGCCACATCTTCGCTGGAATCCCAGACTACCACCCAGTGTCCTGCCCGGTCAGTGGCTATCCGAGGGCGAATGTCAAAGTTTGTAAACGGGCTTGGTCCGATGGTGTTGGGCGCATTGTTGTTGAGCGGCGCCGCGTCAGTCCATGTCAGCTCGCCTTTGGCCATGCGCGAAAACAAGATGTCGGTATCGCCGCCAAGATCCGTCGTTCCTGGGAATGGCTCGTTGGAATCCCAGACGACGATCCAATTGCCCGCTCTATCTGTGGCGATGGCCGGATTGGTGTCATCACCAGTATCTGCTCGGGCATTCTTGTTCAAGGGCGTAGGTTCGCTCCAGGTGGTCCCGCCGTCGCTGCTTGTCGCCACGAAGATATCATAATCACTACCGGTCCCAGCGAGGTCTTCATCTGATTGCCAAACGGCCATCCAGTTGCCCGCTCCATCTGTGGCAACTCTACACCCCACGTCATCGCCGTTGTCCGATTTGGCATTGCTATTCAGTGGCACCGGGGCACTGATCGGTACACCGAATTGTGCGTGGGCGACCGTTCCGCCTAACGCAACCGTGACCACCCATGCGATTATGCCGACATTTCTTGTCATTGTTCTGCTCCTATCGTGCTTGCAGTGTCAATATCGTATTTCGTCGCGTAAAACCCGGCACCAAACAGGTCCCGTGGTGTGGGGCCAACCATGCTCCTTCCCATCTACCCAAGGAATGAATTGACACGGTTGAAGTTAGCGTCTCCTCGGAAACCCGGCCACAAGGAGATCGACACTGAATTGGCGACGCGCGCCCACAATTTTGCCCACGCCGCCATACGCCACGAGAAAGAGCGAAAACCTATGTCGTCTTGAAGGTGTGTGATGGAAACCCGATCAATGGCACCCGAAGACGGAACGATTGCCATGTCCTCTGCTCGACTCGTGGCCGCGTTGGGGAGGGGGAACCGGTCAGGCATGCTCTAGTGATAGAGGAAACAGCTAGCGCAGAGACAACCGGGGCGGCGGGATTAGGATCAACGCGCTCTCAGCCTGCCCGGTTGCCCAATGGATATGCTCGGACACATGCAATTTTGGGGCGCGCGAAGACACACTTGTCGCGCGGTGCGACGAAGAACAAACTAGGGTCACGGCGTACGGACTGGCGATGCTAATCGAAGAGTCAACGCCTCGACTCGATCGACGATCGGTTGCGGGCACAGTGTCCCACGACCCAGAAACTCTTGCGCCCTACGCGCGAGTCCCTCGGCTTCGACGAATTGCCCGCCTGATTCGAGGAGTTCGCCTAACGCCGCAAGCGTTTCCATTGCTCTGCAGGTCATCGTACCTGGGCAAGTCAGCTCGTCAGGTGTTTGCACCAGTGCCTCCCGAATCGTCAGACACTCACTCAGCACCTCGTTCGCCTCCGCTTGCTTGCCGTTTTCCAAGAGGACTGTAGCGAGTCCAAACTGCGCAGTCGCTACGTCAGGATGAACATCGCCAGTGTGTTTTCGCCGCGCGGACAGTATGTATCGGTACACACCCTCGGCGTCTTCGGCTTGGTGGTTGTTTTGGAAGAGGCGGACGAGCAGTCCTTCATAATCGGCTCGCTCCGAAGAATTCTCGATCGGCGAGTGTGCCAATGCCAGTTCGGCAAACTCGATGGCCTCTCTGATAAGACCGTTTGCTTCATACGCGAGTGCAACGGTGTAGCGGTTGTAGTGGTATGCGTCGGAACTTTCTTCGTAACCCTTCAGGGCGAATTCCAGCGCCTGTTCCGGATCGCGGAGATCGAGTGGATAGACGGTTAGCAGCTCTCGCGCATAACTGTTGAGCCGCCAGGCGTCGGCATTCGGGGCCGTCGCATCAACGCGTCTTAGGTTGAGGAGGTGCTCGGCAAACGGGCGGGCTTCTTCGTATTTCTGTTGTCCCGCTAGTGAAGCCACGATGTTGCGCAGGGTCTCTTCGGAATTTCGTTTGAGTTCCCCATCAGAGCCGCGCAGAATTTGCAGGCTTCGGCGCAAACCCACCTCGGCATCGTGGTAGGCTCCCAAACGCAGTAGCGCTCCGGAATACACTGAAAGATAGACCCCTGCGGTTGCGTGACTTTCGCCATGAATGCGAAATCCACCCTCCGACAATGCCTTCAGGATCACCGAGGCTTCGCTGTAGCATCCCGCACGAAGCAAACCCGTTGCAAGATAGAAACGTACCTGAAGCGTCCAGTGATGATCTTCCCCGAGCGTACGGCGGGCAAGTGCCACGGCACTACGAGTCAATTCGATCGATTCAGTGACACGGTTTTTTTCCGTCAGGAAGGTCGCATAATCACGCATCGCGAGCAGCAGCGCCGGATGGTCCTCACCCACGACACGGCTCAACCCCCGGTAGGCATCCCTCAGAAGGGGCTCGGCTTCGTCGAGCCGGCGCTGATCACGCAATATAGAGCCTAAGTGCGACATAGCGGTAAGCGTATCCGGATGGTCGTGACCGAGCACGCGCCGCGCGTTCGCGACAGCGCTCCGAAAGAGGTCTTCTAGATCTGGTGACCGCTCGGTATGGAGTGCCAGAATCATCCCCACCTGGTTCAGGGACCTGATGGTGTCGGGATGATCAGCACCAAGTAGGTCTTGGCGCTTCGCCAATGTTTCCTGCGCCAAGTCGCCCGCTTCATCCCACCTGCTGACCAGCGCATATACCACGGTGAGCGCTTCCGCAAGATCCAAGGTCACCTCATGGTCGTTCCCCAACGCACGTCGCGCCGCGGCAAGTCGATCCTCGCCGAGAACGCACGCCGCCGCCGGATCGCCAGCAAGCTGGATCGCCTGTACGAGAACCGACGCATTTCGCAGCGTCTCCACATCATCCGTCCCAAGCCTAGCTTCGAAGATACTGTTTGCCTCTCGGAGTTGCTGTTCGGCCTGGTCGTACAGGCCGAGCGACAAGTGAACACTGCCAAGCGTTGAAAGAATGGCCGCCCTCAGGACCGGCTGATTAGCAAACGTGCTGTCGACACGGTGCGTGGCGTTGCGTAGGACCTCCTTAACCGTCACGTCTTCACCCCGCGCGACACTGGGGCTGGCGGAGTCAAACAGGTCGTCTACGAGGAATTTCTTGATCGCGGTAACCAGTGTGGCCTCGCGCTCGGCCTGCCTGCGCGCCGTGTCCGCACGCTGTTCCGCAGACACCGCGCTCGCATAAAGGATCGCCATGGCCACGGTGGATACGGTGAGCAGCGCGACCGCAGTGCAAGCACCCATAAAGCGAAGTTTGTGTCGGCTGATTAATTTCTTGAGCTGATACACCGTACTGGGAGCACGGGCGTGAATGGGTTCGGACCGAAGGTAGTGTTCGACGTCATCGGCGAAAGCAATGACGCTCGCGTATCGGTCTTCTGGATCCTTGGCCAGGCACTTGAGAACCACGATATCGAGGTCTTCACCGATGGTTGGTTGGACGGCGCTCGGCTTAGATGGATTATGGCCGACGATTTGCTGGAACACGCTATGGAAATCCCCGGTCACATCATAGGGAAACTCGTCCGTCAGCGTCTGATACAGCATAACTCCGAGCGAATAGATGTCCGTACGCAGATCGACACGGTCCGATGGTCCTTCGACCTGCTCGGGACTCGCCCAGGGGAGAGAACCGACGAATTGCCCAGTCATGGTCAATTCGCGCCACTCCGATGCGTCCGTGATTCCCTCTGTAGCAACCTTTGCAAGACCGAAATCGAGGATGCGCGGCTGCCCTGATTCGTCGATAATGACATTGCTAGGCTTCAAGTCTCTATGGATGATCCCGCGCAGGTGGGCCGCATGTACCGCGCGACTGATGCGTATGAAGAGGCGAAGAACATCCTCGGCGGGGAGCGACTGTCTTGTAACGTATTCGTCGAGCGATGAGCCCACCACGTAGTCCATCACCAAGTAGGGACAGCCGGACGCTGTTCCGCTATCATGGACCGCGACAATGTTCGCGTGCTGCAACCGGCCAAGCACCCTGGCCTCCTGCTCGAATCGCGCGACATCTCTTGGACCGAAGAGGGAAGATTCGCGCATCACCTTGATGGCGACATCGCGATCCGTACGCGCATGCGTCGCGCGATAGACTGCCGCCTGCCCCCCGCGGGCGATGAACTCCTGAATGTTGTAGGCTGGAATCGATTCGGTCAGCCACCGGGGAATCTCGCCCCTTTCGCACCCTGAAGCAGCGTCCTCGGTCTCATCTCTTGCGCGGCGCTCGGCGTTTTCAATGCGGCTCAGGTCGTGTAAGGCCCGGCTCAACTCTGGGACAAGATCGGTATGCGTGCCGAGTACGTATTCGTCGGAAACGCGCTCGCCGGCGTTCCGCCGCCGAATCACATCCGCCACAACCACGGCCGCGCGCGCGTCCCGATCGCAATCATCGGTCGGGCTGCCATCGAATGGTCTTACCATAGGCTTCGCTCAGTCTGAGTCATAGCGTATAATGCCGTCCACTCAGATAGACACCTACGCCACGCCGCGCGCCCGACAGTCACTTGAGAATATTTCTAGAATCGCGAATCGAGGGATCCGCGCAGTCTGTTGAGGCGCTCACCCAACATCACCAACGCGCGGCGGCAAAGACCGTGTACGGCACGCTCGCTGCACGCCAATACCGCCGCAGCGTCACGAACGGCCTGTCCCTCGATATGGACGAGCGATACGGCCTGCCGGTAGCGCGGCGGAAGATCTCTCACCGCCTGTTGCATCAACTCCACAACCTCTGCACGGGCCATCAAACGGCTTGGAGTCTTACCACCCCCCGGTACCAGATTCCACAATGCGACTGTCGATTCCTCTATGGATCGGCGAAGTTGATTCGGTGCAGTCTTTTGTCCTCCGCCGCGCTTAGCGGCACAGTCATTACGAATCGCATTCCGGAGCCGGCTGAGCGCAAGCGCACAACGCCAGCGGACAAAGGCGTTACGGTTGCGACCATCGAAATCGCCGATGCGGCGGAACACCTCAATGTCAGCCTGCTGAAGAATATCCTCGGGGTCGACCGTACGCTGTAGATCCCCGCGGATGCGCCGGCCGATCATTTTCCGCAAGGTCGGCGATGACTGCACAAGCAGCAGCTTGAGCGCCACGCCATCACCTCCAACGGCGCTCAAGACGAGTTCGTCCTGTTCACGCTCCGGCATCACCACGTCACACCTCCACAAGAAAATCGGCCAGGGATAGAAGAAAGACCGTCCTGATCGTACCAAGAACGATTCGTAGGGGTCAACGGACGTCCGCAGGTTTCTCACCGCCCCCACAGCAGGCCTCTGAACCGCCGTTTCTACGGAGCAACAGCCAACAATGGTCAAAACTCGTGGGCGCGCCCTCGATCATCGGTGTCAACACTCCTATGGGAAACGACGAAACTGGCCTTGCAGCCCTGCGGGGCTCATCGAACATGGAAATGTCGGCTAGTTATCAGGAATAGGCAACCCCTTCGGCATCTTGGGCCCGCCGTCCGGCTTTGCGGAAACAAACTAGATGACGCTGAAATACAAACAGGCGACTAGAAGGAGAAGCGAGTGATGTTAGCGAAGAAGCTATGGACGATTCTGGTAACGGCGGGAGTTTTGGCGGGCGCCGCCCGATTGGCGGCGGAACCCGTCGGTACCGGCTTCACGTACCAAGGGCAACTTAAACGGGACGGCACGCCGGTTTCCGGTCTTTGTGATTTCAAATTCAGTTTGTGGACGGCGCAGAGCGATGGACTGCTTCTAGGTATCGACCAGAAACCCGGGGAGCGTGTCACGAATGGGCTGTTCACTGTGACATTGAACGAAGACGCACCGCCGGAGTTTGGAGCAGACGCCTTTACGGGCGAGCGTAGGTACTTACAGGTGGAAGTCTGCTGCGATGCGACCTGCGCCGACTTGGACTTTGCTGAACTCCCCCGCCAGGAATTGACGCCCTCACCCTATGCAATGCGGGCCATCGCGGGCGGGGGCGATTCGCTGTGGACGCTCAACGGCAGCGGCGACATTCACTACAGCGATGGCAACGTCGGCATCGGAAGGATCGACCCGCTCGCCTCGTTGCACGTCGACGGCAACATCAAGGTCGGCGACGGGGCGCGTGAGTTTAGTCTGCGTGAAGTGACTACGGCTGACCCTGGTTGGGGAAACCTGATCAAGTTTGGCGGGATCGGATTTGGAAGCACCACCGGTGCCAACGGGCAGATGTTCATGTTCACCGACGGTTCGAGGTCGGACAACATCTTTACGATTGCGACGAGGGAGGGCGCGAGCGCCGTCTGGAACGCGGATTTCGTCGCCACACAGAACGGTAGTGTCGGCATCGGGACGCCGGAGCCACTCGCCAAGCAGCACGTTCGCGGCTCAGATCTTGGTCTAAATTCCGCGGCGTTAAACAACGACGACTTGATCATAGAGCAGCGGGATTCGGTCATTGGGTTGTATAGCGACGGGTTCGGAAGTTGGGGTTCCGCCTTATCATTCGCAGAGATGGACCCTAGTGGGAATCTTCTGGATAAATGGACCCTCGCCCGACGAACTTCAGTTTCGCTAGGCGGCTCGGCGCTGCGTCTGACCTTCGGACCTAACGCCAGCTATGCCAGCAACCCAACGATCATGACCTTTGCCCCCTCCGGCGGGGTGGGCATCGGAACGTCGGACCCCGATAGCATGCTACATGTGAGAAACTTCGGGGCCCAGGTTCACGTAGAGGCCATCGGCCCCCAGGACGTTGCCGAAGTTTATCTGAGCGAGGGCGGCGACTCAGGGATCAAGGTCTCCTACTCCACCGCGACAAACAGCCTTGACTTCGTGCCCAGATTTCGCGGGACCGACCAGCCTGTATCCCTGAACATTGCTCGGTCAACGGGTAATGTCGGCGTCGGAGCGGTGCCCGGTCAAAACCGATTGCGCGTTCATGCCAATACAAACAGTGCCGCCATTTGGGCCGACAATACGGGTATTGACGGCTTCGCGGGTGTCTTCAAAAGCCAGGGCACGGGATCTACCCTCTGGGTCGAGCAAAGTGGCGGCGGGGATGTCATTACGGGTGTCATCAATGGCGCCTCGGTGTTCCGAGTGGCCAACAATGGTCGAACGAAAGTGCAGGTTTTGGAAATAACGGGTGCCGACCTAGCCGAGAGATTCCCTGTGAGTGAGGAAACCAAGCCCGGTATGGTCGTGGCGATTGATCCCGATCATGCTGGCCTGCTTCACGTAGCGCGCGGAGCGTACAACCGTCGCGTGGCGGGTGTGGTCAGTGGAGCCAATGGACTTTCCGTTGGCGTTATTTTGGGTAACCTGCCCGGACAGAAAGATGCTCCGCCGATCGCCATGAGCGGTCGCGTCTGGGTTCATTGCGATACGTCGAACGGCCCAATTCGGCCCGGTGATTTGTTAACAACATCCGACATGCCGGGCCACGCCATGAAGGTCACGGACTCTGCGAAAGCCCAGGGGGCGATTATCGGCAAAGCCATGACGACGTTGGACAGCGACAAGACGGGCCTCGTTCTTGTACTCGTGAGCCTGCAATAGCGTGCGCAGCCAAGGAGGTAATCTAATGAAACGTACGACATTGAAACAAAGTTCGCGCTCATGCGGACACTGGCCGGGAGATTGTCCCGTTCGTAGTTGAAGTTTGAAGGGTTCTCCTTCGCAGTTGTAATCACACTACGCGGCTTGCTCTACTGCGGCAAGCTTCGCTTTGTCGTGGTCGGCGGCCTTGTCGACGTCGAGAGCAGCGAGCAGCTTC
>JAJDDY010000002.1 GCA_029260075.1 Phycisphaerae bacterium | reverse complement strand
GCCCGCGACCGTGGCACCCTTGAGCGCCGCATCGGTCCAACGCCCGAGCATTGGACTGATCGCCGTCAGCACGCCAATGAAGTCCGACGAACTCGCGTTGAGTTTGGATTGCTCCGTGCCGAGTTGCTTGGTTACCTCCGTGAGCCGCGACTGCTGTTGCGTGAGGCTGGCCACTTCTGAAACCGAGCCCGATACCTTGGCGTTGGCAAGCTGCGCCTGCACATCGACCAACCGCTTTTCCGCAGCCGTCAACACGTCGACCGACTTGGCGCTCTCATCAAACCCGAGCGCCTTCGCCGCGATCGTTAGTTGTTCACTGCCTGGAGGCATTCGTCTGGTCTCCTACCTAGCCGCGTGACCGGAACCGTGGTCTAAAGGCTCTTCGCTTCAACGTCCGACATCTTGGCCATGTTGCCCCCGCGTAGCGCCGTTTGCACGTGGTCTACACGGTTACACAGCTTGGCCAGCTCGGGGTTGTCGTCGAATTCCCGCGCGGCGTTGGCGATCATGGTGCCTCGTTGCGTGCTGGCAGCGGCCGGAGCCGTTGTCCGGCCGGGCTGAACCAGCGGCTTCGTGGCACCCATAACCTTCTCAAACCGGTCCGGGTCTTCCCGCGCGAGCGCCATGGCCGCAGCGTATTGCTCGGTGTCATTCTTGTTCAGCCGATTCGAGGCCACGTATTTGGCGCACAATGTTTCGGCGTGGCGTGCCTTGTCGGCCGCTTTCATGGCCGACAGCTCCGACGCACTGGCATCTCCCTTACCAGCCGAATCGATCGCAAGCGACAAAGCCAAGGCCACTTCGTTTTGCGAGGCGCCGGGTTCCAGACCGAGACGAGTCCGCACACTGCTGGCGATCGCCTTGGCATCACCGGTCGCTTTGCTGTCGGTCGCCTTGCCGTCGTCGTCCTTTTTCCCCTTGAGCGTATCGATCGCCGCTTGGATGATGCCGTTGCGGCCGCCATCCTCAGCAATCTCGACACCCTTCTCTTTGAGCAACGCACGAAGCTCGCCTACAAGTCGTTCCAATTCTACGGGGTTGTCGCTGGGCATTGTTATTCCTTCCGTGTTTGGGTGCTGTGATGCAGCAACGGCTTCCATGCCGCTGATTGCAGGTACGTTGACCAGGCCGACGCTATGCAGACGCATGGCGCGGCGGTCACTCGCGCGTACCATGAGCACGGGCGAGAGGTACTTGTATTCATCCGCGCGGATTAAAATCTTGCCGCGATCATTCCATCGCACCATTCCGAACAGACCACGGCCAGGCTCCGCGAACACCTGCACGATCCAGCCGACCGCACGCGCCGATCCATCAGGAGCGGCGTGTCCGGGCATGGTTTGGTGATCGATATCGACCGGGACTTCCACACCGTGCGACTCGAATGCGTCGACGATGGCGGAGGCGGACTCATCGTCAACGACGAACGTTCCCATCAGGCTATCCACAGTGCCCCACGGCGCGAGCCGTACGGTTCGTAGCCCGCTGCCAACCTCTTGCGCCGAACACGCCAGCGCCGCAGTGGGACGGTCACATACGAATTGTTCGTTTGCGTTCATCGATTCACTTTCAAAGAACCAGCCGGGCCACGCCGCACGCAAGCGTGCGACGCGACCACGGCCAGATGCCTGCCAAGAAAACCGCCCGGCCGGGGGAGAAACCGAGCCCGACCGGACGGCGAAGGAGACGAGCCGAAGGATTCAAAACAGCTCGTACCCAAGGACGGCTCATTAAACCGGCACCGAAGCGCGTTCGAAGACGCTACGAATGAGCTTCGTGCCGGTGTCATTTCGTTCGCTTGGTAGACGGCAGCTTGCGCTTGGCGAAGTAGACCATGGCGTCGTCTTCGTCGAAGACGGCATCGATCGGCGTATTGCACTGCTCAACGATTTCGCGGGTGACGGCCACCGCTTCGTATGGGTTCGCCACCACGCCAAGCACGTATCCGTCAGCGAGCAACCGGTCCGCCGCCTGGTACTGCTCATCGCACAGGATCGCTCCGCGATCCGATCCGGATTTCAGACACCCGGATTCGAACACCAAGAAACCTTCGTGCCACTTCTCCGGAACCGTCACCGTGCCATCGGGCACGACACAAATCGCTTTCGTGCGAGCCGAGTGACTCGCCTTCGCGGTTGTTGTTGTTGCCATTACGTCTCCTTCATAGAAACAGCGTCGCCGGGTACGCCGGGTGCCTCGGTTGGGCGACCTAATCGACCCGGCGCCCCGACGACTGCTGACTCGCCCTTGGTTTCCGTGCGAGGCGACCGAGCAATACGAAATCCATGGTCCGACGGTACGCCAAGCACATCCGCACGAGATTGCGAAGCACTGGAACCCTTGCTCCACACTCGTAACAGGCGAGAGTCGACCTGTTGATACCCGTCCGCTCAGACGCCGCTGTCAGTGTCCAATGAAGCCCCTTGCGGGCCTTGCGAAGACGCCGACCGATCACTTTCGGATCAAGCTCGGGAGGCGGTACTAGCCATCGCTTGATGAGTCGTCGTTTCTTCATACCTCTTCGATCCGTTCACACGGGAACCACAACGGACGCAGCGCACCGCGCGGTGCGATCCACAACCCGTACGTGTCGCCTTCATTGCCGAAGAGCACGTCGGCGTTGAGTCGGCCGAGATAGGTCTCCGCGCAACGCTTCCAATCAAACTCCCGTCCGTAGTCGGCTCCTGGTATGTGGACAACCTTTCCGGAGTCAATCGCCGACTTCACCGCCAGCCAGTCCACGCGCTCCCACGGCTCGAAGAGACCCGGCAGCGGTACTTCGGCCACATCCATCGGACGCGATTCAAACGCTTCGCACTGCGAGCCCGGTATCGGGTGTGCTGTTTGTGCCGTCATTGTGTCACTCACTAGGATCCTCCGTTTTTGTTGGTTGAAGGGCGTCGGGTCGACAGACCCACACGCAGCCCGGATGTGTCATACGTATCACGATGTTGAAGCCAAGACGGTTTTGCAGCGCGTCGATCAGCTCCGGCGTGTCATCCGGACCTATCAAGATCGAGCAGGCCTTACCGTCGTTGAGCCAGCGATGCACGACCGACCAGCGAATCCGCGTCGCCGTCCGAATCTCTTCGCAAGCGGGCGGGAAGTCGACGATCCGCTGACAGCTATACGCCGGGCAGTCGGTCTCGCCGTGCTCGATGTACTGATCCTCACGCACGGTCTACGTCCTCAACGAAGTACTCCAACGGCTTGCTGAACGCATCTGCCATCCTCAAGACCGTGGCGAATTGCGGTGTCTTCGTGCCCTTGCGGTACTCAGTGACCACCTGGTGACGCACGCCGATACGCTTGGCGAATTCCGTCGCACTGACGTCGCATTCGCTGAGCAGGTCCGCCACGGCGGCTCTCCGGAACGCCCTCGTAATGGTCAATGATGCCGTCACGCCAGCCTGTTTACCAGACTTCGTGGGGTATTGCAACTGAAATCCCACGAAAGAGGGTTTTTTTTTCAGCGTATCCCGGATAGGCTGGTTTCCGGTATGATTTCATCGATGCGCACACCACCTGAGGAATTCGGCCGGCTGGTTAGACAGCTTCGCAAGCAGCGTAAAATGACCGCAGAGCAAGTTTCCCTCGCCTGCGGCGTGTCCAAGAACTATATCGGGCAGTGGGAGCGCGGCGAGACGAAAGTGATCAAGCGTGCGGTGATAGTGAGCTTCGCAAGCGTAATTGGTGTGACCGACGCACAGCGTGCTGAGTTGTTTCGGCTCGCCGATCGACACGGCGAAACCATTGCGTCCATCCCGGTTGATATTCAGCTCAACATTTCCGAATCACTGTCAGCCTTACCGGTTTTCGAAACGCAGTCCGGAGCAAGTCAACCCGACATCGGGCTTCCGGCAACCCGCGATATGGCGGAGGCTTGCGGCTGGCTTCTTGCGTACTGGGCAGCGCGATCCGGCGTGCCCCACTACAGCCCGTGGCGCGTAGCGTTTCCGAATGACATTGTCACGGGGGATTCGGGAATAATTACGCGGGACGCTGACGCCCCCAACAGTGCGTACTACGATTTCTCGCGATCTGAGGCCACTGGAAGCCCATGGAGTTGGGATACACCACTTGACCACAAGCACTACGCTGATTCGGATACGCGCACGAATGTCCTCGCGGGCCATGTTACGGCACTCTACCGCGTCTGGCTCTTTTCAGACCTTTCGCGGTGCATGGAGATTTGTGCAAGGCTGTCGCACTGGGCGTACCAGTTTCGTTCGGTCTCGTCTATCGCTTGGTTACGTTTCCGCGAATCCATGTATCACGATGTACACGGAATCGATGGTGTCTCATGCAACGTGATCGCACGTGTCAATCAGCGACGATTGGAGCGACTGATCGCTGATCGCCGCGACCGTCGCAAAATCAAACCCGAATTGATCCACGTTTACGATCGCATCGACCAATGGCCCCGGACGCTGGGGCACATGTCGCAACGCGAGTTGGCCGCGTTGCATTCCGCCGAATTATCCGTGAATGCGCTTCTCGCTCACTTGCAGATTGTCACAGATGCCATCTACACGTTGAGTGACCATGATACTTGGAATTCGGAAACTTGGTGGAACGACTATCACGTTCCTATGGTCCAGTATCCACTAAGCCGCTCGTTCAGCCTCAAGATCGCGGCTAATCGCGAAAAGCTGATCCAGAACCTCGTGAAGGTGCGGACTGAGATCTTCAAGCGTCTCAAGAAACCCAAAAAGCTTGGGACGCGAGACGGCCTACCATTCGAACTGGACAGGGACTTCGTAGTCGCACAAAACGAGCGAAGATGGAATCGCCACCTTGAACAAGAGATTGAGAAGCTAGACTAGCAGCAATAACCGCACCAGGGACGGTGTGGCTAGATCGTTAAAGGAGTGACACGGATATGACACTTACCGCCAATAGAGACGTCCACCATTTCGTAGACCAAACCCGCCGCACTTTCCAGGTGGCCGCAACCAAGCATGTATACAAGGGCTCAGTGGTCGGCGTCTCAGCCACCGGCTACGCACAGGGCTTGGTGGCCGGTGATCCCTTCGCGGGCCTCGCCTACGAAGAGAAAGACAACACGTCCGGTGCCGCCGGAGCCGTGTCGGTGTCCGTCTTTGTGCAGGGCGACTTCGTTCATGCCCTCGCAGGCGCGACCGTCGCTGACCTCGGTCGCCCGGTGTTCGCATCGGCCGACGATGCCCTGACCTTCGACGGCTTCGGCAACAGTTACGTCGGCGTCGTTCAAGGCTTGGAGGCAGCCGGGGAAATCGTGCTTCGCATCGACCCGACGCGCAAGCTCATCAAGACGATCACCCACGCCGTCGAAGACCTCGGCGCCGGTGCGGACATTGCGGCCCGTGCGATCCACGGCTTCGACCAGCCCGGTTTCTTGGTGGCCGCCCGCGTGACCAATCAAGCCACCGCCGCCGCCGGCATCGACGCCGGAAACACGGCCGTGGTCGCCCTGGCCATCGATGCCGGCACCGTCGTCACCGAGACGTTTGACAACGTCACCACGTTTCCCGGCGCCAACGCATCCAAAACTCTTGGAGCCCTGGCCAACACCAAAGCAAGCAAGGGCAACGTCCTAACGCTTGCAGTGACGAACGGAGCCACCGCCGATCCGGGATCGTTCCTGGTTGAAGTCGACTACGTCTAAGTAACCTACGGCCCCCGCAAGGACGCGGTAGCCACTGACAAAGGAGTGTCACAGTCATGGCAGTTATCGATACAGGTCTCTTGGAAAAGGGATTGAACACAGCGTTCCAGTCCCGCTTCGATGCCACGAAGACCCACTTCGGCGACCTGAGTACGCCCATCAAGTCGGACAGCGACTCAGAGAAGTACAAATGGCTTGGCTCCACGCCTCGGATGCGTGAGTGGGGAACCGGCCGTCTTGCCAAGGGCGTACGAACCGAATCGTATTCCGTCGAGAACCAAAAGTATGAAGCGACCGTGGAAGTCGATCGCGACGAAATCTCGGACGACAAGACCGGTCAGATCAGAATCCGCGTGGAGGAAATGGCGCAGCGTGCCGCCACGCACAAAGACTACTTGACTTCGCAGTTGCTCATCAACGGCGGGACCGCAGGTTTCAACAGCTACGACGGTGTCTCGTTCTTCAACAACGCCCACGTGAGCGGAGCGTCGGGTGCTCAGGACAACAGCCTGACGTACACCGCTGTCAGCGTCGATGATCCCACCACGTTGGAATTCAAGGGCGCCTTGCGTCAAGCGATCGCAACGATGATGTCATATCAAGACGATGTTGGAGAACCGGCCAACATAGATTCCGACGGGCTCGTTTGCGTCGTACCTCCAGCGATGTACTTCTCAGCGCTTGAGGCAGTCAACGCTTCCATCATAAGCAACACGTCGAACGTGCTTGCCGGAGTCGCTCAAGTCGTATCATTCCCGTGGCTTACCAACTTGAGC
The DNA here is from genome assembly GCA_029260075.1 of Phycisphaerae bacterium. Taxonomy (GTDB): domain Bacteria; phylum Planctomycetota; class Phycisphaerae; order UBA1845; family UBA1845; genus OFTM250. Next base: position 55,514 of record JAJDDY010000002.1, on the reverse strand, counting down.
AAGTGGTACCTTCTCAAGACGAATGGCGTCGTGCGCCCGTTGATATTTCAGGATCGCGAAGCCGTCGAGTTCACGAGCCTCACAGAGAACAGTGACGAGACGTTCAAGCGTGACGTCTTTCTGTTCGGCGTTCGTGCTCGGTACGCCCTCACGTACGGTCTGTGGACGATGGCCGTTAGCACTGACTTCACCGTCTAAAATGCCAAGACAGTGGCACACGTTGCGGGCGAGCCGCTAACGTACTGGAGTGATCATGGCCAAAGACAAACGAACGAAGTCGACCAAGGGCAAGGGCAAGCACGCCGACGCTGCGAGCGTCGACGCGCGGCCCATCCGACCGCCTGGCGTGATCGTCGACGGTCGGCACGGTCCGCAGACCGCAGCCAAGGTGTCGCCGTCAGCCATGGACCGGCTTCGTTCGGTGCTCGGTCTGTCCGCATCGGTCGACAGCCGACAGGTGCTTGAAGATGCCGCCGCTGAAATCCAGCAGCTACGCGAACGCAAGCCCCGTCAAAACCCAGCGATTCAGCACGGCTTCACCGGCATGGAGTGACGATGAAGTCTCCTACTCGGCTTGTAACGATAGCTAACCGCGTCGGTGATGCGGTGCGTGTGCTGCGCGGCATGGCGCAATCTGGTCGCGAGTACCAGTACACGCCCAACCTCGACAGTGCGCGTGAACGGCTGACGCAAGGCCTCGACCCACAACGGTTGATGGCGATCCTTCGCAACGGCGACGAAGGGCAGATCACCGACGCACTGCAACTCTTCGAAGAGATCGAGCGGAGCGACCCGCGTTTCTACAGCGCGGCCAACACCCGCCGCCTTGCACTCACCGGGTTGGACTGGGACGTCACCAGCGCGTCCGACGTGAAGCAAAGCGTCACAGACAAGGTGCTCGCCGAAGAGGCGACGGCGTTCGTGCGCGAGCAGCTCGACAACCTCCACGGTTTCGACTGTGCGCTTGAGCACATGGCCACCGCCCTCGGTCCCAACCTGTCTGTCATCGAATCCGTGTGGGAAAGCAACGCCGTCATCGACTTGGTGCCGATACCGCACCCTCGATTGACGATGGACCTGAACCAGTCGCGCGACGTCCGCGTGATCACCACCGAAGAGCGAACCGGCGTAGTGGCCGAGTCGCCGAAATGGCTGGTCCATATACCGAACGCCAAGGGCGGATCACCTATCTGCGGATCACTCAGCCGCTCCGTCGCGGTGCTGTTCTTGATCAAGCGTTTGGCCCTGGCGGACTGGGCAGGGTACGTGGAACTGTTCGGCATCCCGATGCGCATCGGCAAGTATCAGCCCAACGCTTCGTCCAGCGAAAAGAAAGCGTTGCTGGCTGCGCTCAAGGCGCTGGGATCAAGCTTCTACGGTGCCATGTCCGTCAACGCCGCAGTCGAGATTGTGGAGTCAAGCCAACGTGGAACGTCGCCACACGAAGCCCTGATCAACTACTGCAATCGGGAGGTAGCCATCGCCTTTCTGGGTGGCAACCTCACCAGCGATACGACCGGCGGAACCGGAACGTTTGCAGCGGCCACCGTGCAGGACAACGTCCGCACCGATCTACGCGATGACGACATACGACGCGAAGGCCGCACGCTTCGCGACCAGCTCCTCGGTCCGATGGTCGAGTTGCAATTTCCGGGTCGGGCAGCTCCGGTTCCGTACTTCCGGCGAATCAAGCCGGAGACCATCGACCGGATCAAGGAATCCACGGTGATGATGAACGCCCAGCGGCTCGGCATGGACGTGCCAACGGACTGGGCGTACAAGACCCTCGGAATCCCCAAGCCGCAGGTCGACGACAACGACCGACGCGAATCCGTGCTCCAACCGATCGACGCATTTGAAGACGGGCTTACCGAAGGTGGCAACAGCGACGCATTCTGACTTGGTGGTGATCGGCATCACCGGACAAGAGATACTGCGCAACGCAAGATGTGAGAGTCATGCACAACACCTACACAGCGCAGTACATCGAACCGGCATCGATCCCGCATCGAACGCCGTCCGAACACGCTTCGCACGCCATCCGCCAACCACTGACGATCCGAATCGCCACCGCGAAACCGCCGAAGCGCCACGCTATCGCAGCGCATTTGACTGATTCCCCTTGCGCTGACTTCGCGCTTTGCGCCGAGATTCGCCCCTCGCGGCATCGCTAGGCCGGTCGCCATCCTCGAAACATGGCTGCGCCGCGCAGTTTAGCGAATTGCACACCGCATCACCGAACGGCACGTAACCACTTATTTCATAGTGGTTTACACGTTCCCAGTAAGCGACGGCGGTCTGCGCAGGACCTGGGTACTCTGTAGAACGGCTGCCTTCGCCGCATGCCGATTACGCAAACGACCGCATGAGGTGGGCCACCAGGGGCCACTGCGTTTCAACCGCATGCATGCGACGGGGACCAGTACTCGGCGACGCAGCCGCGTGTGTTCCGAGAATAGGTGCGGTCACAGCCTGTGTGGGCCGATGAATCAGGGCACGCTTGCCGGGCGATCTGATGGCATTTTGACCGTACGGACGGAACGTGCGTATAATGTGTGCTGGTGCTGCTGTGAGATGCTCATGCAGCCTCCGGGCACCACGAGGAACGACGTCATGAATCTCTCCGTGTTGGCGATTGGCATGCCCGGCGGCATGGAAATGGTTATCGTGGGCGCGATTGCGTTGCTCATCTTTGGCCGACGACTGCCCGACGTGGCCCGCTCCATCGGCAAGAGCATCGTCGAGTTCAAGCGAGGGCTCCGCGACGTCAAGCAGGACATTGACACCCAATCACTGCTCGATTCACCGCCCGCTACGAACGCGGATCAGCCAGCCGAATCGACCAAGCCACCGCGCGCCGTCGACAACTCAGAAAAGCCGGGCACGCCCGCGACGTAGTAGCGCCGTCGACGGTCCACCCGAGCCACCGCGCTCAATCAAACTCGTTGCCGGTCAGCGTCGCCAACTGTGCGTCGGCGGTGCGACGTCGACCGGACTGACCAAGGTTTACGGACGGGTCGACACGCACCAGCCTTGACATCGTGGAGTACGTACGATTCAATCCGGAAAACAATGGGCTGTAGTTCAATTGGCAGAACGTCTGACTCTGGATCAGAAGGTTGTAGGTTCGAGTCCTACCAGCCCAGTTGCAAATCATTGTTCGATTTTGGTTGGTGGCGCAAACTGACCGGGTGAACGTCGACGTAATGCTGAGAGACGTTCGCTGATCGAGACATCGTTGCGTCCGCCGACGGCGCACGCATCCATTGGACGCCGTGGGAGTTTGTATGCCCCGCCGCGAGCCCGCCTGCGACCGCCTGTTGCACGCCCGTCAAGACGGGAAATCGCCAATTGATCACTGGCTGGAAGCCGGTGCCCCACTGTTTTCACAGGCGGCTGGCGTTCTGTCACACATCGATGAAAGGGCTTACCGAGCCGCGTCAGTAAGGAAGCGGACGATTGAGCGCCGGTGGCGACGGCTTGCAAACGCTCCCTCACGGTCGCGGCTCGGTCGGGTTCGGACCAACCTGTCAACTGAATCGTGACGACGCACTGGCGCGACAGACTGTTACGGTCCCTCGAACAGGATTTGGAATCGCTGGTGGTCTTCCATATCGACGTCGGCATCGCCGTCGAAGTCGAATCGCTCGCACTCGGTGGACGTGCCGACTTGCGGCCCGGCGAAGCACTCAAGGAAACAGCGGTAGTCGATCAGCTCTACGACGCAATTGTTGTTGCAATCCGCGACTTGGGGACTGCTGTCGCGCTCGATAACGTAGCCGACGATGGGTAGGTTAGAGGGCGCATCATTCCAAAACGGACCCATGGCAGAGCCTCCACTTAGGAAGTGAAGCGAGTCTTCGCTGTTGTTGACGTTGTTCGGCTCACCCTTGTCCCAGTTGACATAGCTCCAAGTTTCTCCGCTAGTCCACGACCAACCGCCATCAGGTTCCACCGATCCCGGTGGTTGAAATCCGCCAATCCACGGACCGAATCCCGAACCGCCGTTGTTCGGCGGCGTCCAGAACCGTGGTGAATCGATCAGCGAATACACGAACGCGTTCTCTTCCTTGCTCAGGATGGATGCGAGATATCCGCCGGCGTCTTGTGCGGCTGCCTTGGCTTCGTTCCAGGAGAGCGCATTACCCGAGGCGACGCCAAGGTAATAGTGGTCATTGCCACCGCGAATCGAGGGCCATTGCACCCATCCGCAGACTGCACATTCGTCGGGAAGTCCATCCCGATTCACGTCTTCCGAGAACTGTGACGCAATGTCACACTCGTCAGGTCTACCGTTCCCGTTGCAATCCAACGCCGAGTTGTCTTGAATCTCGCACAGGTCGCCCAGTCCGTTGCGATTGCAATCGATCTGAACAGCGTTAGAGAAGTTGGGGCAGTTGTCGCACGCGTCTCCGACACCATCGCCGTCGGAATCAGCCTGCTGCGGATTCGGCGTGTCGGGACAATTGTCATTGTAGCACACGCCATCGTTGTCCTGATCGTTCTCCGAATCGACGGCTGTGGGACACAGGTCGCAAGCGTCACCAACGTCATCCCCATCCAAGTCCAGCTGATTGGCGTTCGCAATCGTTGGGCAATTGTCGCAAGCGTCACCCAATCCGTCGCCGTCGCCGTCAGCCTGATCGGCGTTACTGTCGAACGGGCAGTTGTCGGCAAGGTCGGGAACGTCATCAACATCCGTATCGCGCGGTTCTCCCGCGCAAATGTCGTTGCAAAGCGTCTTCGCCCCATTCGGACCACTGCCTGCACACGTCGAATCCCACCGGGTGCTGCAGCAGAACGAATCGGCGGCGCAAACCTTGCTGCGGCAGGCCGAATCATCGCAACCGGGCACGCTCCTGCCGACACAGCAGTCGCTGTCGGTGATCGGATATCGATCTACTGTGATCCGGACGATGTCGGCTCCGGTTTGGCCATCTTGATCTGTTACAAAAAGGAAGATGGCATAGTTCCCTGGCGCCAACCCTTCAAGCGTGGTTTCTTCACCAGTTGCGAACGCATTCAAGAGACCCAGACGCCATTCGAGCCCACCACGTACGAGCCGACCGTTCTCCGCATCATTGCCACGACCACGAAGAATAATCTGGTCCGTGTGGAAGAAGTGCTGTCCCTCTGTGGGCTGAAGAATGGTGGACGTTGGCGCATGGCCAGCCACGCGAAACGGTTCGCTAATGGCCATGGTCGTGTGGATCCCGTCATTGGCGATGATGCGAACGCGCGATGAACCGGGTGATGTTTGGTTCCTTGATCCAGGGAAGGTAAGCGAACTGATGTTGGGAACGACCATCGTCGTTTGTCCGGATTGGTCATGGGGATAGTTCGGCGCCAAGACATGCCACGTCAGCCCGCTGTCCGGCGAGTACTGCACGGAATAGGTCAACGTGTCTTCATCGGCGTCGTTACCCATCCAGGAGATCGTAAGGTCCGGTCCTTGCAACGAGTCGCGCGCCGGCGTGAGAATTTGAAGGGTCGGCGGGGTGGGACCGGCGGTACGCTCGACAAGGGTTTCCCCTTGGCGCGACAGACGCACGGTCGTGGTTCCCGGAGCAAATGGAACCAACGCAGTGAACGATTGGACAGCGAGCGCACTATGCCCGGAAGTCTCAGCCAACTCGATGTCATAAGCACTCAACTGTGTTCCCGACGCGTCAAGCAACTCAAGCAAGAGAACACCTGGAACATTGGCCACCGACGGGGCAGGTAGGAGGTTAGGACCGGTCGGAGACGTCAAAAGTCCTTCAGGCGTCACCATGAGGATCGCGAAGTCTGCACGAGCTTCAGCCGGATAGACGATACCGCCAATTTGCAATGTCTGCGGCGCTATGTCGTAGCACTGTCCACACAGCCGCATTGCACCACAGCCCGCGTCGGCGAAACCGTTCGTAGCACAACCGATGTCCCACTGGTTCGTACAGCAGAACGAGTCGCACGCGCACACGAGTTCCTGGCAAAACGCATCGCTACAGCCTGCTCCGCCATTCACTTCGCAGCAGTCAAGCCCCCCCGCCGCTTGGGCCACTTCGCCTGTTTCCAACGCCGGAATAATACCATTGCCAAGCCGCGCCACGCGCTCCGAAGGAGGCTCCGCAATCGACTCGGCCGCCGTGAAGGAACTCGCCAGCGCCTCCCAGGTGTAGTCGGATACCCACGTGGGTCCGCAATAGGACATGAAATCTCGATTGCCAAGCGGCGGAACGGCCGTGTTGGTTAGCACATCGTAACCCCAAAAATCCGTATCGCTCCCGGACGGACCGATGTCTCTACAAGTTGGCGCCAAGTTCGGGTCGCAGGTGTCATCAGCGTCCGCACAACACTCGTCACAACATTCCGTGCCGACACAGTAAGGATAACTAAGGTCGAGGTTGGTTGGGCAACCGCAACTCACGTGGCGGCGTCCGCGGTTGTGGCCTAACTCTTGCGCCATCACAGACCCGGCGGTGGGTCGATTGAACTGCGGACCCCAACCAGTCGACCGCATCTTCACGAACGATGATTTTCCCGGTCGATAGGCCATACCCCCGGGACCGCCGACCGCCGTAGGTGGTGCCATTCCCATAGTGAACACGTTGTTGTCGCATTCGAGGGGAAAAGTCGAAAACCATCGAAACGCCTCGACGTTGAACAACATGACGTCTTCGTCGTGCTGGTATTCATACGAATCGAAGTAGGGATGGGGAAAGGGACCGAAAAAGCGACAGCATTCCAGTTCTTCGAGGACGACGTCCGTTGTTCGGACGTTGACGCCCGCCGTTGGCCAAAGCGTTTCAAAACGGGCCATGATATCCCAAAAACCTGGGTCCGTCGTGCGATACACACCACCGTCTGTTGAGATCGGTACGGCCAGCACACAGGTTCGCTCTGCGAAGCGAAACGTCACGGTTGTGCTGATGGAGTTGTTCCCCGTATTCGACTCGGCGACCTTCCTATTCGGATTAATCACGGCTTCCAAGACTACGGTTCCCGTTCGCCATTCAGGAGGTAAGATAAATTCGAACACGTCCAGCGTATCGCGATCCACGCCTGCCCCGGTGCTTAGGAACACGGTTTCGCGACGCGCCCGAAGCGGCGAGTCGGGGAAGGCGACGCCGCCGCGCGAGCCGCGCAATTCAGCAAACACATTCGGTTTGTCTTGATTGCTGCTGGGAAACGCCCGAACGACTGTTTCCTTACCGGCGATCAGTGTGACCGAAGGACTGGCTGGGATCGACTGAATCACCTGCGTCACTTCCATACCCGCCCAACTCAGATCCGGCAGCGGTACGCTCGCGTCTTTGCGCACTCGGGACAGCTGGGCGTCGGCGAAATAGATGAAGGTGTCGTCTTGACTGAGTGAATGGGGGAAGTTCAGCGAGCTGGCCAGATTCGCCAACCCACCTCCGGCTTTGCGCACGCGTCGGATCAGACCGTTCGTGCCGCCCGTCGACTGTGCCCAATAGACGTGCGTGTTGTCGACGACCATACTCGCGACGCTCGGCGATCCGGAATTTGTGAAGATGGTCGCGAAGCCTGTGCCGTTGTTGCGAACACGCCCGATATTGCCCAACTTGTCCGCCCAATAGATGTACACATCGTCGTGGTAGACGGCGCTGTTCAGCGTCAACTGAACCGGTGCGTCAATGGCCGGCGTCAATGGCGTGATCGTACCGCTGCTCGTCTTGAGACGTGAGGCAACAACCTGTGAATTTCCAGGCACACCGGAAAGCCAGTAGATATTCCCGGATGGCCAGCGCGTCAGTGCGATCTCGCTAATGGTCGCGAAGAACCCATTCGCCAGATAGACCGTGGTGGCGCCGCCGGTCAGCGGTACGTTCTTGATGCCTGCGGTATCGACCCACCAAGCGTGGGTGTCGTCAATCTCCAGATCAAAAATCGCGCCCGACGCTGTGGCCAGCGTTTGCTCACTACCACTGCTGATGTACACCCGCTTGATGGTCTGGTTCGCGGTCGATCGGTCCACATAGTAGACGTAGACGCTGTCGGTTCGCAGAAGATCGGGACTCGGCGTGCAGTTCGTCCCGGTCAGGATCGTCCTGATGAACCCGGTTGTCCCGGAAGACTTCCTCTGAATCTTCGCGGGGCTTATCCCACTAAAACAGTCCGGGCCGGCAATGATGGCCCAGTATATCCTCCCGTTGGCCAACGTCGCGGAGATTGCGGGGACGTTGGCGACCGTTTCGTGCGCGGCCTGCGCGGTGGCGCTCGTGATAAACCCGGCGACGACTACAACGGCGGCTTGTAAATATCTTTGCATATTCCCCCTCCAGATGATCGCAAGTAGCGTGGTCTTGCACCGGCGGTGGCTGCCCCGCAACCTGGCCAGGTATGAGCTTCACAGCACCGCATCGTACCCTAATTGCGCCATGGAAATCAATCGCCTGCGGTCGGAATGTTCTGTTTTGCGACGTGGACGCATTGCGCCGATAAACCCATTTGATCGCGGACGCCGGCCGATGGAACCGCTGCCGAGGCGCCCATCCTCGCCCAACAGCCTTCACGGCCCCTGCAGCAGCGTTCTTTAAGAAAGTGTGGGTACGAGAAGGGATTCACGTACCAGCGCCAAGGTGGGTGTTACTCGCTCATGGCTTTGGCCAGCGTCATTCGTTCGAGCGTCTCGTGCAGGGACCGGAGGTCGTCGAGGAAGCCGTTGCGCTTCTCATCAATGAAGTGCTCCGCCCGCGAGCGGTAGTATTCGATTCCGGAAAGAAGGTTTTCCTTGAACTCTTTGAAGTACTTCGGCGCACGGGTGGACAGGTCCAGCGAATGCTTCTCGAACTCATCGCGAAGATGGTCCACGTAGATCGAAAGTTCGCGGATGAACAGGTGCGGGCGATCAGGGTTAGTTAAGAGTGAGAGCCGCCCATAAATGTGGCTCACCATTTCCTGCAGGGTGGCGAGCTTGGAGAAATTCACGATGTTCGGACCGCAACAGATGGCCGGCTTGACGGTGGGGTCGATGTGCTTGTTGAGCAGCACGGTTCCGGCGAGCTCGTGACAGATGCACGCCTTGGCCAGCACGCCCTCGCGCACGACGGGAAGCTGTTCCACCGAGTAACCGACCTCTTCGATCTCATTCAGCTTACGCTTCTGATAAGAACGAGAAGCGTGACAAATCGGAATGGCGGTGAACTCGGTGTTGGAGACGAGGAACCCCTTGGGGCATGAACTGCCCGGTCGGCCATCGCGGATACGCTCTCGACGCGATTCTTCGCTAGCGGAGTCGCGTAGCGTCCAAAAGGGAATACCCAGCGGCGAAGCATCGCTCAGGTGTACGTCGCGTTCTCCGGCCGTCGCAAGCATTTCTAAATGCGCGTCGTCGACGTTGGTCACCTCGGGCACGAGTAGGAACGGCGTGGCCCAGCCTGCGGCGTCGATTCGGTAGTACTTCATCAGCAGCTCATGCTCGGCGGCCGTGCCGATGCCGCCTTGTGCTGTGATCCGCGTCTCGAGAGGCGCGTCAATCGTAGACTCACCCGCAGAGGATCGAGCGGAGTTGTAAACTTTGTGCAACGTATCCTGCAGCTCGATCTTGCGCTGCCGAAACTCGTCAAGAATGGGCCCCATCAACAGCCCTGTGGTGGCGAAGGCGTGGCCACCGCAGTTCAGACCGGACTCGATGCGGAACTCGGACACCCACAGGCCACGCCGGGCGAGAAACTTGCCCTGAATCATGGCCGATCGCCAATCGCTTACCTTCAGGGTGATTTTCTTCTTAATGACGCCGTTTTCGTCTGGGGAGAAGTCGGCGAAGGTGCTCGCATAGGTGTAGACGCGCTGGTTCATGCCGGCGGAAAACACGACGGACGAAGTCAGCGTGCTCCTGGCATAGCCGCGGAGGGCGGACATCGCGTCCGCGAACTCAGGGGCGAGCTTGGTCGTGCCTTTGTATGTATCACGATCGAGCTTGGTCATGATGTTGACGTCGATGGCGCCGGGGACGGCGAGGCAGCGGAGCTCATCCTGCTTCCGGGCCTTGTCGGCCGGATCGTCCGTCGACAGCATCTCGACATACTGGCTCTTGAGCGGCGAGTCCGGAAGCATTTCGTAGTATAAGGTGATGTCGCCAGCTTCATCGAACGGTGAAGCCTGCAGCGCCTCGACCTGGTCGCGAACCTGCTCATCTACGAAATTGAGATAGGCTGTGATGCGCCGCGCGCGGGAGTCTTCCTCGCGCGGACCGATTTCTTCATACGGCACGTTCTCGCTCTTGCATTGCGAGCGGCGGACCTGCTCGATCATGACGTCGTCCACGAGAGATAGCACCGACGAAATTCCGTACTTCGCGACGCGGAGCGCGGTATCGATGGTGAACGCCGTCCCCATCACCGGAATGTGAAACGTGTGTCCGCTACGAGCGGTCATATCCGACATCGTTACTTCTCCAAGCACCGCGAGCTACCGGAGGGCGAACGTACGCCGCCCCCGGCGCCATATCGTAATTCAGCTTGCCCGTAACGCAACCGGAAAACCGCACCGATCTCGACCGGACGCGATTGTGGCGCGAGGATCGACGGGGTCGCCGTCGGGCGGGCTGCCCGCTTCCGGACGGGATCACCCGGATTGAATGTGCACGATCAGTATCAGGAAAGGCTTTTCCCGCCGTTCGCTTATCGGAACCTATCGAGGGGCGAGGCGGTGAGCAACGACACACCCATCCTCTGGGGGCGATCGGCTCGATCTCGCGTAGTGAGGGGCTCCCCCTCGAATCCCCGCACGGACAGCTCCACGAGCACCGCTTCACAGACGCAACTCGGAGGTATCGAGAAAGGATTCACGACACAGCACCAAGTGTCGAGAAGGGATTCACGACACAGCACATTCACGACACAGCACCCTGACCCCAGGCACCGCGCACGAGCAGTGGGCCACCGGTAGATTCGGGCGTGAAGATGCACTACGCTGCCTCACGGAAGGCATGCGTCTATCGTGTGCCGAATTCTGACAGCCTGTTGGGCGATTGCTTCACGGCAACGTCGGAGATCAACATGCCCGAGCTCATGCCGTTTGCGGCGATCCGATATGACTTCGCATCAACCGGCGGCGACCTCTCCGACGTGGTCGCCCCGCCATACGACGTGGTCGACCAAAACGACAAGGACGCCCTGCTCGCGCGAAGCGCGAACAACATCGTATCCGTCGATCTGCCGCATGTACCACCTAAGTCGGCCGGTCCGCCGGCTTGCTACGTCGAAGCCGCCGCGCGATTTGAGCAATGGTTATCCGATGGCGTTCTCGTTCGCGAAGCAACACCCGCCATGTACCTCTATCACCAGAACTTCGAACACGCCGGGCGTTCATACACACGAAAGATGTTCATCGCCCGCGTGCGTTTGACGCCGTTTTCCGACGGATCAATCCTTCCACACGAACAGACGTTTGGCGGACCGAAGGAAGACCGCTTGGCGCTCATGCAATCGACCAAGTGCCAACTGTCGGCACTTTTGGGAATGTACGCCGATCCGGATCATCGAGTTTCGAACGCCTTCGCAGCCACCGCCGACCGTCAGGCCGACGTTACCGCTATGCTGAACGGCGTCGAAAACCGAATGTGGATCGTGGGCGATGCGGCGGTCGTGCAATCCGTGGTTACTACGATGGCCGAAAAGAAGGTCTACATCGCCGATGGCCACCACCGCTACGGCACGGCGTTGCAATATCGCAACTGGTTAACCGAGCAAAACGGAGGCGAGCTTGCGAACGATCACCCGGCCAACTATGTAATGTTCGTATTGGCCAGCATGGACGATCCCGGATGTTTGATCCTTCCCTACCACCGAGCGATTGCCAACGTATCGTCCGCAACCGTACAGGAAGCATGGCGAAACGGGACCGAACCTTGCGACGCGGGTGACGCCGATGTGGTCGTTTGGGACGGTGCGACCGGCGAGGGGTCGCCGCTTCGCTTTTGCAACCGTGCCATCATGGCAACACTCGAGCCGGACAAGGGCGAAGCCTGGCGTCAACTCGATTACGCCTACCTGCACCGTTACTTGATCGACGAGCTACTGACGACGGGAACGGGAACGACCCCCGATGTGCGATACGTCAAGTCGGATGAAAACGCCAAGCAAATCGCCCGTGACCACAACGGCGTCGCCCTGCTGGTCAACGCCACGCCCATGGCACATCTTCGCGCCGTTAGTGAATCGAACGAACTCATGCCGCAAAAAAGTACGTATTTTCACCCCAAGTTGGCCACGGGACTAACGATCAATCCGCTTTCGTAACGATTGATCGGTGCGCCACGGCGTTGGGATTAGAGGGGTTGGTGCCGATGGCCGGGTGGCCCATGCTGTTTCATGAATCCGGTGTACGGTGATGCTGTGTCGTGAATCCTTTCTCGACACCTTGGACCGCTGCTACACGTGCTCGACAGCATGCTCGCGGCGAAGGGGTTATGGCATTTCAAAGTCGTGATCTTCCGATCGGACGGTGAGCACGGTGCACGGCGCTTTGCGCACGACCTTCTCCGTCGTGCTTCCGAGTAGCATCTGTGCGATCGCCCCCCGACCATGCGTGCCCATCACGATCAACTTGATGTCGTGTTCCCTTGCGTAGCCGATAATCTCAGCGAAAGGCCGCCCCAGCCGCACAGCCGTGGTGGCTTCAGGTGTCAATCCGGACAAGTGTTCCGCGCGGAATTGATCCATTCGGGTCTTCGCGAGGTCCACCAGATCATCCGGCGGCGGGCCGACCGGGATGCTCTCTGGACCCATCGCACTCCAATATTGAAACCCCTCATCAACGACGTGCAGGCAGTGCAACTCAGCACCGAACGCACTGACTAGTTCCTCGGCGTGGGCGAGCGCACCGAGCGCGAGCGAGGAGAAATCCGTCGGGAATAGAATCCTGTTGAACACGATCGACATGGCCATAGTCTCGCGCGATGATTAGGACGACGACGCCAAGCAGCATCAATCAACAGAGCGAACACCCGTAAGATGGTAGACCCAGGCCGGGTACTGGTCAAATTCGTGGGACATGCAGCCGTCGGCGGATTCGGGTACAATCTAGCTGCTTGGCGAGGGAAGTCGAATTCGCGCGCTGACGCTGCGCAGATTCGGTCTGCGATTCTCCCGTGTCGGCGTGGCCCAGAAGAGTTAGAATGGATCTGGGCAACCGACCTCTTCAGGGGTGAGAAATCGAATCCGGCGCCGAATTCGACTCCCCCACGGCGAAAGCCATGGGCCGCCCAGAGCATCGCTGGACCGATGACAGAGCGTTCATAGACGACAGCAGAGACCGCCCGAGAGGATCACAGCGTGGACTTGCCCGTACTGGGAAACAATTCGAAGCCGTCACGACGTCGGCTGCCGCCTTGGCTGAAGAGGCCGCTGCCGTCTGGTGACTTCGCGCAAACCCACAGCGTCGTGGTGTCGAGCGGTGTGGCCACGGTCTGCCAGGAGGCGCGATGTCCGAACCTCTCGGAGTGCTGGTCCAAGCGACACGCCACATTCATGATTTTGGGCGACCGGTGTACGCGACGCTGTCACTATTGTGCGGTGGCGACGGCTCGACCCGATCCGCCGTCTGCGGATGAGCCGAAGCGACTGGCGACCGCAGTGGCTGAGCTGGGTCTGCGGCATGTCGTGCTCACCGCCGTCGCCCGCGACGACCTCGCCGACGAAGGCGCGGGACATTTCGCCCAATGCGTTCAAGCCATTCACGAGATGAGTCCGACGACAGCGGTCGAGGTGCTGCCGGCCGATTTTCACGCCCGGCGCGATTGCGTGGAAGCGCTGGTCGCCGCAGGTCCGGAGTTGTACAACCACAACCTGGAAATGGTCGAGAGATTGACGCCCGCGATTCGCCCTCAGGGACGATACCGGCGATCGCTGGACGTGTTGCGACTGGTGAAAGTCGTTGAACCATCCATGATCACGAAGTCCGGATTGATGGTCGGATTGGGAGAAACGACTGACGAGCTTCACCAGACGCTGCGCGATCTTCGGGAGGTCGACTGCGACGCCGTGACCATTGGCCAATACCTTCAACCAACGTTGACCGATCACGCGCCGGTGGAAAAATACTACACTCCGGAAGAGTTCGACGCCCTTGGCACCGTGGCCCAAGAGCTCGGTTTCCTCGGTGTGGCCTCCGGACCGTTCGTGCGGTCGAGCTACAACGCGGTCGAAGTGTTCGATGAGATTCGCCGACGGCGTAGCGTCACCGGTGCGTTCCCGTCAAGAGGCGGAAATCGCTAATGGATCACCGACTGGAAGCCGGTGCCACACTCTTTCGAGAGGGTGCTGACACTACACTGGTTCAAAAGGCTGCTGGCTCGTGAACGAATCGCAGAAAAAATCATTGCAACGCCTCGGCGGTCGGTTCATCGTGTTCGATGGTCCGGACGGCGCAGGAAAATCCACGCAGCGCAAGATGCTTTCGGACGCGCTGAGCGAAGCCGGCGTCGATACGATTTCCTGTCGAGACCCTGGCGGAACGATCATCGGCGACAGAATTCGCTCGGTGCTGTTGGACAACGACCTGAGCGACATGGACGTGCGTTGCGAGGCGATGCTGTTCATGGCGTCGCGAGCGCAGCTTGTGACCGAAATCATTCGCCCGGCGTTGGCGGAGAACAAGACGGTGCTATGCGACCGATTCGTCACGTCGACCTGCGCCTATCAGGGGGCTGCGGGGCACGATCCGAAAGCGGTGATCGAACTGGCCACACTTGCGATCGGCGACTGTTGGCCTGACGCCACGTTGATCGTGGACGTCGACGTGGATCGCGGATTCGAGCGTATCGGTCGGCGACCTCATCACGCCGGAAAGAACCGCAAGCGTTCGTCGGGAAAAGGCATGTTATTCGATGGCGTTCAACCCGACGCCATGGAGGCGCGGTCGATCGACTTTCACCGACGCGTGCGGACGCTGTTCCTCGGTGTCTACGAATATTACCCGCGGCCGGTCGTAACGGTGGACGGCGTCGGCGATCCGGCGACCGTGTTCGATCGTGTGCTTACGGAGCTATCTCGTGTCGCTTGGTGATGTGCTTTATCAGTCGCATGCCCAACGGATGGTCCAACGCGCCATATCGCGCGACCGCGTGGCGCATGCCTACGTGTTCCACGGACCTGACGGAGTGGGTAAGGAGCGGTTTGCGATCGCGCTGGCGGAACTACTGCTTTGCCCTGATCCCGTCGATCGTTCGATTGATGGTGCGGCGGTCGATGCGGTCGGAGCGGCGCAGTTGCGAACCGGTTGCGGTACATGTGAAGACTGCCAAGCCGTCGCCAACGGCGAACATCCCGATCTACATTTGGTTTTTCGCCAACTCGGTCGCCAACATCCGGACCCCACCGTTCGCAAACGTAAGGCGCTCGATATCGGCGTCGACGTGTTGCGCCATTTTGTGATGGAACGCGTCGTCCGCACACCCATTCGTGGCCGCGTCAAGGTTTTTATTATCCGCGAGGCCGACCGCCTGACCGTGCAGGCGCAGAACGCCCTGCTCAAGACACTCGAAGAACCCCCCGGCGCAACGGTGCTAATGTTGCTCGTCACGTCGTTGGACAAACTCCTTCCGACGACACTGTCGCGAGTCCAAATCGTTCGGTTCGATGCCCTGCCCACGGACTTCGTGCGCACGCGGCTCACCGAATTGCAACCGGATCTTTCCGCCGAACAGGTCGAGTGGTATGCGTGCCACGGCGGCGGCAGTATCGGTTCAGCCACGCACGCCGTAGCGATGGACTTGCGCGGATTGGCCGGTCGGGTGGCGACGTCGATGGCGAAGGTAACTGGAGGCCGTAGCGATCTGGAAGCTAAGAGCTGGATCGACGAATCCAAGTCGTTGGGTGCCGTTTTTCGCGCGGACGATCCGGACATCACCGACACGGAAGCCGGACGACGCGGGCTGAAACAGGTCATGCGTCTTGCCGCCGATTGGTATCGCGACGCACTTCGTGATGTGTCCGGAGCGGATCCGAAACGCGGCTCAGCCGGAACCGGGACGACCATCCCAACCACAGACTTGATCGATTCCATCAGCCGGATCGTTCGGGCGGAGCGAGAGCTCGACCTCAACGCCAACACCCAACTGTGCCTCGACACGCTGGTCAACGATTTGACCCGGATCGCGCAGGGCGGGGCTGTCGCAACGCGATAGCGGGCGACTCGCCGATCGCTCTGGTTTGCCCTGTGCTGTGCGTATATACTCCCGGTTTCCGGCCGTTGAGCATTCCGGCTGGATTCGGATCCCACGTTTTTTCTACAGGCTGCGACAGAGGAGGCAACCCAATGGCTAACCTACATGACAACATCATGGGCGCGATCGGCGGAACCCCATTGGTAAAGGTCGGACGTATCATCGACGCACCGGCCACAGTGTACGCCAAGCTCGAGTTCAACAATCCGCTGTCGAGCGTCAAAGATCGGATCGGAGCGGCCATGATCGACGCGGCCCAAAAAAACGGGCTGATCGATCCCGAGACCACGATCGTCGAGCCCACCTCGGGCAACACCGGTATCGCGCTGGCCTTCGTGTGCGCCGCCCGGGGTTACAAACTTACGCTGACCATGCCCGAGAGCATGTCCATCGAACGCCGCGCCATCCTCAAGGCGCACGGAGCCACGCTGGTGCTCACCCCAGCCGCCGACGGCATGAAGGGTGCGCTCGCGGCCGCTGAAGAAATCATGAACGAAACGCAAAACGCGTTCATGCCGCAGCAGTTTCTCAATCCCGCCAATCCGGAGGTTCACCGTCGCACAACCGCTCAGGAAATATGGAATGATACAGACGGCAAGGCCGACATTCTTGTGGCCGGCGTGGGGACGGGCGGAACGATCACGGGCGTAGGCGAAGAGCTCAAGTCGAAGAAGCCGAGCTTCAAGTGCTATGCGATCGAACCGGAAGCTTCTCCGGTGATCAAGCAGACGCGAGCCGGCGAAGCGCTGCAGCCCGGCAAACACATGATCCAAGGCATCGGTGCCGGATTCATTCCCGGAGTGCTCAATCTCGACATCATCGACGACGTTGTGCTGGTGAACAACGAAGACGCTTTCGGCTGGGCCCGAAAGGCTGCCCGTGGCGAGGGCATCTTGTGCGGCATTTCTTCCGGCGCCGCCCTGTGTGCCGCCGATCGCGTGGCGCACATGCCCGAAAACAAGGGGAAGACGATCATCGTCGTGCTTCCCAGTGGCGGCGACCGATATATCTCCACGCCATTGTTTGCGGATTAAGCGTCGACGACCGTATCGTATGCTCTAAGCGTGTCGACCGAGTTGTTGGCGGCGGCGCGGCAGGGTTGGTCCCGCGCGTTTACCCACCGCGCCGAGCCGGTCGAAGTATGGGGAAAGTTCAGCTTGGCCAAGCCACTAGTTATCGTTCGCCAATTCCCGGTCTCGGTCCAGTGCGATCCCGCGCGCGTCGACGGGCTGCGCATCGCGCACGTGTCCGACATGCACTTTCGTCGGTGGAACCGGGTCGTTCAGGCTGCTCAGGACGCACTCCTTTCGATCGACTACGACCTGATCGCCGTCACCGGCGATTTCGGAACGCTTCATCGCTCATGGGAAAAATCGACGGCGATCGCGCGGCGGTTTTTCGAACCCCTTGCGAAACGAACGACGATCCTGGGCGCCCTGGGCAACCACGACGTACCCGACCTAGCGTCCGCACCGGATCTGCCGATTACGTTCCTGTTGAACGAATCGAAGGTCTGCCACGTCGGGGGCGTCGACGTCAGAATCGTAGGGCTCGATCAGAGTATTCCCGAATCGGAGGATTTGGCGCTCGCTTTTGACTACGGGGCGGACGACCTGCCCACGGTCTTGCTCGCTCACTACCCGTCGACGGCCTACCGACTGGACCGGCATCGGGTAGACCTTCAGCTTTCGGGCCACACGCACGGTGGCCAGATTCGCCTTCCGGGCCTAGGGTGCATCTGGCCCAACGACGCCATTCCACGTGACAAGGCCAGAGGTTTGCACGTTATCGGCGATACGCAGGCACACGTCAGTGCTGGAATCGGTGTTTCGCCGCCGATTTTCTGCCGCTACAACTGCCCGGCGGAAATCACCGTGCTCTCGTTAACCGGCGTGGCGGCCGATCCTCCTCGGAAAACGTCCGTATCGACCAAGAAAACGAAGGAATCTGTGATTTCGATTTGAGTCCCGCGCTCCAACGGTTATACTGGCATACAACCATGGCGGTCTAGCCAAACGCGAAGTGCATGGACCATTTTTCGCTATCTTATGTCGCTTATTCTTGTTTCGTAGCTCCTCTGCTCTTCCGCGTTCGGCACAGACAAGTCATACGAACGGCTGGCTACTATCGTGGTCGGTCGCGGTTCGAAGCGTTGTTGTCATAACAGGCGAATGGTCCGGCTCTGCGCGATGGGGCGAACGGGGTGCTGTGCGCTCCCGGTGACACGTCTGCCGGTTGAAGGTGACTAGAATCTGTATGTGGCTAGGCTCCGGCGGGGGCCGGTCGGTTGTGGAAAAATAGTGGCTGTTGATATACCGAATTATCGCGTTGTCGAAAAGTTGGGCGTCGGGGCTCAAACTCGGATTTTCCGCGCGCGGTGCATGCGGACCGGGCGAGACTATGCCGTAAAAATCGTTAAGATCGTCAATCCCGAAGACGCTGGGTTTATCGAACTGCTCCGAACGGAGCACGCCATCGGTACGGCCATCGACCACCCGATCATGCGCAAGGTCTACGAACTGCGCATGCTCCGCCGCCGACTCAAGGTCTACGGGGCGATCTTGTTCATGGAATACGTCCCCGGCATTTCGCTGGCGGACAAAGAGTTCAGTGCGCCGCTGGACGACATTCTCCGCATTTTCTCCGAGACAGCCGAAGGGCTTCACGCGATGCACTTGGGGGAGTACGTCCACGCCGATCTCAAACCGAACAACATCATGCTGACCGATGGGGGCAAGGTGAAGCTGATCGACCTTGGGCAAAGCTCGAAGATTCGCGAGGCCAAGCCACGAATTCAAGGCTCGATCGACTATATGGCTCCGGAGCAGGTACGGCGGGATAAGCTGGACGAGCGGACCGATGTGTTCGGTATCGGGAGTACGCTCCACCGTGTGCTCACCGGGCGGGCGATCAGCACGAAGATGAACCAGACGATCAACATGCAAGCTCAATCCCTTGTGGGGCGGCGTGTGGCGGACCGTGGAGAGTTTGCGACGGAAGAACTACCACCGGCGCTGGCCCGCTTGATCGAAGACTGCTGTCATATCGATCCGGACGATCGAATCAAGAACATGACCCTGTTGATCGAACGGATCGACCTCGTGCGCATGACCCTGGCGAAAGCGCGAGCCGAAGTCCATTCGGATCGTGACGCGAGCGATGCGCCGAAGAACGATCAAGACGTGCCCGGTGACGACGACGAGTCGTAGAACCCCGTCCCGCTTTCCTTGAGCAAACCCCGATCGAGCACGTTGTCTACCGTAAGATTCGCGGCCTTTGGTGGTGGAACTGAGTGCGGCGCCGATTCGGCTCCTCCACGGCTAAAGCCATGGGCCGCTCGACCAAGTGCGAAGACCGCTCCCTGACGGTCGCGGCTCGGTTTGAAGCCCCCCTTCTGAAACACGCTCTAGGGAATCACGCTAGGCTTTGTCCGAAAACTCCCGGCCAGCCACCCACGACGATGCTAACGGGTCGTTTCTCGCGGAAAAAGAGTGTCGTCTTGCAGCGACTCGTGTACTTGAAACGAATTTTAGGACAAAGCCTAACACACGTAGTTGGCATCGCGATTCGTGATCTCACCTGTCATTGCTTGGTCGACTTCCCCTTATGTTTGGTTGGGTTCTCAGGTAAACGTCGCGGGGTATCAGCGTGCGGTTGCAGCTACCGCAAGTCTAGAGTGGGAAGTCTACAAAAAAGGCGTGCGGCACCCCCGAAACTTTGGCGCGGTCAAGGGTGCCGCAGCGAGTGGAAGCTGGGTTGTGTCAAAGTTCAGTCGGCTCGCCGTGAACCGCGTGACGATGAGGTGCTCGGCGCAGCACGGTTATCATAGTTCAATAACACCGCCACAGTCAATAGTGCCCTGTGACATTCTCTCACAGCGTACCCGCGATCCGGGCTCCGGCGCTGATCGTAGTCCGTGGCCCTGCCCCGAATTCACCGGTCGACTCGACGCATAGGGGCCGACTTCCTGGCTACGATCGTCTCGGAAAACCGGCTCCACAGCCGTCGCACGGACGATGAGTATCGGACGCTTGGGTCGCCGGTTATCGGGCCCGATGCGTGCGGATTCCGTAGCGGGTCCGGCGTGGATTTCTTGCTCCGGGATTCCTCGCTGGGCGACGATAGGGGTAGCAACAGAGACCCCGCGCGGGTGGTCTCCCCGGAGCTATGAATGAATCCGTTGAAGATCGGTAATGTGGTTCGTGTAGAAAACGGGCGCGTCGAAGTTGTGGTTACGATTGCCCATCTCGACATGACGCACGATGGGCAGCGGTTTCGAGTGGGGCAGCTTGCGTCGTACGTGACGATCCCCATGGATTCGCGAACGCTGGTCGGTCTGGTCACGAGCACGGGGCGGCAGGAGACCGTGGTCATCGACGTCGAACCGCAAATCTTCATGAAGATTCAGTTGCTCGGCGAGGTACGGGACGGCAATTTCACGCGCGGGATCAACGAATATCCGATTGTCGGCGACGACGTATGGGTTGCGGCGCGCGATGACTTCGAAACGATTTTCGGCAGCTTCGACCAGTTGTTGGCCGGCTCGAAACACCCGCAAAGCTTTTCGCTGGGCAAGTTCGCGTACAACACAGACTTCGACGTCAAGGTGCTCGGCTCTCCATTCCTGGCGAAACACGTGGCCGTTCTGGGCAACAGCGGTAGCGGAAAGAGTTGTACCACGACACGGATTCTTCAGGAACTGCTCGACCTGAACGAATCGCAAGTGGTTATGTTCGATATGCACGGTGAGTACCGGTCGGCGTTTTCCGACGAGGACGGGCAGATCAATGCCAACGTGACCTACCTGGGTTCGGACGACCTTGTGGTTCCGTACTGGCTACTCAAGTACGAAGAAATGGAAGCGCTGTTCATCGACCGCTCCAACCCGCAAAACACAAGCACGCAAATATCGTTTCTTCGCACAGCACTCTTGGAGTTCAAGCAGGATGCGGCTGCGGAACTTGGGCTGACCAAGAAACTGACCTTGGACACGCCGATCTATTTCTCGCTTGCCCACCTCAAGATGTATGCGGAGAACCTCAACGAAGCCCGGTTCGTGCTCAACGATGATCGATATGCGTTCAGCCAACTTGCGCTGCGGTCCATGAAACCTGTAGAGCAGGAAAAGCTGATGCGCGAACAGCGTTGCCAGTTCAACCGTGGCAACCCGGAAGGTGAAACGCCGCATCCGCTGTACTTCGGCAAGCTGCTCGGATTGATCGACAAGCTCGACACCATGTATAGCGATCGGCGGTACGGATTCTTGCTCAAACCGATCGAGCAAGGGCTCCGATCGCCATACTTCAGAGATCACCTGCGGCAATCCGAAACGCTTACGCAAACGTCCAACCTGATGAACCACCTGATCAAGCTGTTCGCCGGGCGGATGGAACCCCGGAGCAATTTTACGATTGTTGACCTGTCTGGCATCCCGTTCGAGATCATCGACGTCACCGTGGCGGTATTAACGCGCGTGTTGTTCGACCTGAATTTCTGGACACCGCCCGATCAGCGTCACCCGATGCTGCTGGTGTATGAAGAGGCGCACAACTACATCCCACGAAAACCCGTCGGACGCGACTTCGCCAAGAAGGCTGTGGAACGCGTGGCGAAGGAGGGTCGAAAGTACGGCGTCGCGGCGATGGTGATTTCGCAGCGCCCCTCCGAACTGTCCGAAACCGTGCTCGCTCAGTGCAACAGTTTCGTCGTGCTGCGCACGAGCAACCCGGATGATCAAGAGTACGTGTCCAGGGTCGTTGGCGACCATTTTGCGGGCGTCATCCAAATGCTTCCCTCACTGCGTCCGGGCGAAGCGTTCGTCATTGGCGACAGCGTGTTGATGCCGATGCGAACCCTGGTGACCATCCCCTCGCCGTTGCCGCAAAGTTCGGACATGGACTTCTTCAAACACTGGGCTTTGCCGGCGGAAGACTACGACTTGGATCGGATCATCGACCACTGGCGACGTCAAACCCGTGAGGTGCCCGATGTCGATGGTGAGGACGAACATGCTGATTCCGCTTCGGTAGAGGCTAGCCAAGCGCCCGAAGAACCGTCCGAACCGGCACCGGCGCGCCGAATGCCCTTTGCGGCGGCGATGGGTCGCCGGTTTCCGCCGACGTAGCGCCGCTTTTGAAGGGTGCGACTCGACGTCTCGCACCCTCCATTGCAAGCGGGTGTTGTTCGAGATGGCTTAGCCGCCTGTTGAAAAAGTGTGGCACCGGCTTCCAGCCGGTGATCCATTAGCGATTTCGTCCTCTTGATGGGAACGCAGTACGTTATGGCGTGCGGGTTCGCGGTGACGCGCTTGAATACGTGCATTCCTCAACAACCTGCCAATACTCAAAGCCACATTATTCCCCCTCTTCGCAAGAGACGACGGTTTCCAACCCACCTAGTGCTTTGTCACGATTGAAATGACGGGTTCGTCCAAGCCGAGGCGCGACCGTGAGGGGGCGTTTTAGGTCGTTACGAGCGGATTTCAAACATCCGCTTCCATACGGGCGCGGCTCGGTCAACCCTTCATTCGATGTCTGACAGAGCACTAGATACACTTTCGTCCCCCCTGCCCTCCTTGTCGAAGAGCGACGGCGGATGCAACACGGGCTTCTTGGAAACGGAACTGAAAACGACCGAGGGGCTTTCCATTCTTCCTAGCCAGAATTACGATGGACCCGGTGGAGCGGGCGAAGGCGATCGCTCGCGCGCTCGGCGCGCGGGAGGAAAGTCCGAACTGGGTAGGGTACGGTGGTTGGTAACGCCAACCCGGCGTGAGCCGAGGGAAAGTGCCACAGAAAAGATACCGCCTGGGGAAACGTCAAAACGCTAATAAGTCGAAACGTCGAAGTCAGTTCGATTCGACGAGTCGATGTTTTGACGGTTGCTTGGGTAAGGGTGAAATGGTGCGGTAAGAGCGCACCGCGCGGCCGGTGACGGTCGTGGCAGGGTAAACCCCACCGCCAGCAAGCCCAAATAGGCAGCGAGAGGTGACCTGCCTCGATGGGGTGGAATATCGCTTTGCGATGTTCCGTCTCGATAGCTGCGGGTAGGGTGCTCGAGCCGGCGGGCGACCGTCGGCCTAGACAAATGATCGCCCATTCGCTTCGCGAGGGACAGAATTCGGCTTACCCGCCCGCTCCACCCTGACTTAGGACGGCGCGTCGTCGACCGGGACGACAACGCCAACCCGCCCGTGACAACGGGCCGAGTTCCCATCAAGAGGCGGAAATCGCTAATGGATCACCGGCTGGAAGCCGGTGCCACAATTGTCAACATGCTGAGACAGCCACACGGGCACGCCGGAAGCGGAACCAGCTTGGCGCACCACGGTCTACGGACAAACCGTCGGACCGGCGAAGGGGAACACGAGCCCCCGGAACGCATCGGTGATGGCCACTGCGTCGGCGATACTCACGGTTTGGTCCACGGCGTTGTTCGAGATATCCGCCGCAACAATGTCGGCTCGCGATTTTGGGACGCCGGTAGACAGGTTGGAAAACTTGTCCAGCACACCCAGAAGATCGTTAGAGAAATCGACGGTGTTGTCTGGGCCAAGCGCACAAACGCCGCCCGCAGATGGACCGCACACATCGCCCCACCGACTGGTGGCCAAGGGCAAACTCACCGAGGTGTTGAGCGGGTCGTTCGGATCGCAACCGCAGGGCACCGCCAACACTTCGTAGGTCGCATCGGGGACAATCTGTTCGCCGAACAAGTGAACTACGCCGATCGCGCCCCAATCGGCACACTGTTCCCCGCACCCGAGCTCGGCTGTGGTCAGGGTGAGCGGTCCGCCACCCGCAGGTCCGCAGCCACCGACCGGCGGTGCCACTTGTCCAGAATTCTCGCATGTCGTTGTTGGTGTGCCCACCCACCAGGATGTGCCAACCAGACCGGGAAAGTCGGCGCTACTGACCAGTTTCACACGCAGTGAAGTCGGAACACCCGTATTGCCGGGAACGATGGAAAGGTATCTGTTTCTGACGATGGCTCCGGCGGTAGCACTAGGTCCGGCAGGCTGGGAACCGCAGCTAAGCGTACATGCGATGTTGATCGTAGCCTTCTCCTCGCCCTGCTTCGCAAAATCTCGACACGCGCTGAGCGTCTCAAACGCCACAGACGCCAACGCATCAACGGGTGACCCGACGAAGGCGTGGTTGCACAAGCCGGTATCGGTGCATGCGCTACCGGTGTCGAAAATGCACACGGTCTCGCTTACCGCGCCACGTTCAACGCGTGCTCGTACCCACGCCAGATTCTCGCTCCCGCCAGTCATCAACACACGTAGTGTGTTGGCTCCGCCAACGTTCCATGCACCCAACAGTGCGACATCCACGATTGGAATACTTTGTATCGCAGCGCCGCATGTACATCCGTCTACGGGATCGGCGACGGCGGTTCCCAGAGAGGTTCCGTTGAGGAAGAATTCGTACTGTCCGCCGGGTCCGCACGACGTGTTCAGGGCTTCGAAGGTGATCGCATCGGGCCGGCCATCGAACACTTCCGTCGCCGTCGCACACATCACGTAGTCGCCGTCCACAAGCGTCGACATGTCGACCACGGCGCTGAGCAGCGAGTTGGTATACGACGTCGAAGCCAACGTCGCACCAGGGTTCGACCGCAGGGCGATCGTAACGTCGCCACTCTCGTTGACACCGGGCAACGTGATTTCGGTTTCCAGGCAAGACCCACCGTCTTCCGTGATACGAATGCTCTGGCAACCGAATCCCAGATCACACTCGTCGGGGACACCGTTGGCGTTGCAATCTTCGCTTACAGCGTTGAGGAGATCACAGGTATCCGCTGCGCCGTTCGAGTTGCAATCGACTTGGCAGTCGTCGGGAATGCCGTTGCCGTCACAATCGGCACCGGGGACTAGCGCGTCCTGGTCGTCGGCCACGCCGTTTTGATTGCAGTCGTTATCGATGCGTACGAAGTAAACGTCCTGCTCACCATTGAACGTAGCTGCGTAGGCCAGACTGGCGCCGGTGGCGTCGGAAACCATGTCGTAGTAGTCACCCATCTTTTGCTGGACAGGCCAACCTATCGTGCTGTCGAAGACCGGCGTCATCGGTTCGTTGCGTGACCAGGTGCGACCCGCGTCGTACGAGAAAGCATAGTACGTCTCGGATAGCGTCGGATCACCGCTTGTTCGTGTATCGTTGAACACGACATCGATTCGACCGGTCGGCGATACGGACATCGTACCGAACCACTGGAGAACATCGTTACCTTCGGGGTCGTCGTTGATGCGCACGGGGGCGCTCCAGGTGACGCCACCGTCCTCACTTCGCACGAACATGATGTCTCTCGGATCCGAACCCGGCGGATCGACGGAACTGACCACGTAGACGTTGCCTTGCGTGGGTCCGGACGAATGGTCGGTCGCAATGTTCACTTGACCGAGCAGCCCCTGGGGATTCGCCGGGCCACCTATCGAGACCGTGCCGCCCAAGTTGACGGTGGTGACGAAGTCGAAGGTGGGTACGCCTACACCGGTCTGGGCGTCGCTCGACCGGGCAACAAGATGGTTCGTTCCACCGAGCGACACGCCCGCGATGAACAGGCGACCGCCTGGGTCAACGTCCATCGTGCCCCACTTAAGGCTTGTGGGTGATACGGCGAAGGGGCCGTCGAATGACGCGCCGGTGTCAGTGGATCGTGTATAGTCGTTCACGCCGCAACAAGTGAACTGCACGTTCCACGCCTGATAGAGGAAACCGCTACCCACGCCTTGCGTTCGGTCGACGGCGATCCACTGCTTGTCTCCGCCGAACGCGGACACGGGCAATCCCCAGGTGGCACCACCATCGAACGAACGGAACACCTCGATCGAATCGAGCGCGCTTAGGCTCGAGTAGAAGAAGACACCGTTGCGGTCCGAGGCGAGTACCGGGTCGCTGCGAAACTGACCGCGATCGAGCACATCGGGAAACGTCCAGGTCTGTCCGCCATCATTGGTCCAACCGATTCCAGCCTGTCGGAAGTCGGATGTGATGAAATCGAAATGCCGCCAGCCGATGGCCATGAGGTTGCCGTTGGTCGGGTCGACCGCGATCGACGGCTCGTTGGATGCATCTCCGACGACGTTGTTGCCGTTGATATCGGTGTTGACCTGTACGCTCGTGAACCGACCGCGCGTGATGATGGCGGCAGCTGATACTTCTCGTTGAGCCGAAACCGACGACACCTGCGGAGGGTCGTTCTGGACTTCCCTATGGCCTTCGACTGGCCTTGGGCTCTGAGCGTGAACGCACGGCGTTGCGGCAAACGCGAGCGTCAATGCGATGATCCACTTAGACATCTATCAACCTCCCCTAAGATTTCCCCGGTTGTTGCGAACTCTTCGCCGGCCATAGCCGGATAGACCCCCACCACAATAGCGGGCAAACCCCAAGGCTGGTCCAACGGCATCATATCATAGAATCGGACCCAACGGGCGAACAATTCGCCAACTTTATCGGAACGTGTACGACTTCGGACGTATTCAAGAAGATGCTGGAAAGAAGAATGTTAGGCAGAGAAGCGATTCTTGGCGAGGTTTGAACCGAGACTGAGAAAGTTCTGTAGTAGTCGACTTCCTTCTTCAGTCAGGAAGCTCTCGGGATGGAACTGCACGCCCTCGATGGGCAACGTTTTGTGGCGGATGCCCATGAGTTCGTCGCGGTCCGCGGTCCACGCCGAGCGATCGAAGTCGGCGGCCAACGGCGCGAAGTCTACGGTCAAGGAATGGTATCGCGTGGCGATGAACGGGTTCGTCAGGTCTCGATATACGCCGCGACCGTCGTGGCGAATGGGGCTCGTCTTGCCGTGCATCAATCTTGGCGCGCGGGTGATGGATGCACCAAACGCTTGAGCGATGCATTGATGGCCCAAGCACACGCCGAGCATGGGCACGTCGCCGGCGAGCCGCTCGACGAGTGCCACGCTGATGCCGGCGTCGTCAGGCGTGCAGGGACCGGGTGAAAGAATGACGCAACGGGGCTTGAGCGCGACGAGTTCATCTACGGTGGCGACGTCGTTGCGAACGATCTTCATCTCGCGGTCTGGGTCGAGCGCACCGATCGTTTGCACGAGGTTGTAGGTGAAGGAATCGTAGTTGTCGATGATCAAGATCACGCACGCAGTGTAGGCGAAACGGGTGGTACGTTCAAGAATGATCGCCGTGTCGAGTGGCCCAGGGTGTGTGACAGATTAGGCGGGTCGTACAACAATACTTGAAGGCGGCACGCCCTGTCAGAGCTGTGGGCGCAAGCCCACAGACATGATACGAGCGAGCAAAGCGCTGCTTCGATACCAAACCGGTCACAGGGCTTGCGCCCTATGCTCTGATAAATAACCGTCGATTCTGTCATGCACCCGGTGGCCCATGGCTCTAGCCGTGGGGGACTCGAACCGGGGAGGGATTCGACTCCCCCACCTCTGAAGAGATGGGCCACCCGGAGCTATGGATCACCGGCTGGAAGCCGGTGCCACACTTGCATTGCAGGCTGTCGAGTACAACAGACTCGTAACTGCCGCAGGCGAGTAACTATGGGTGGCCGTTCACGAACTGTGCGCTACCCGGCGTCGGCAAGCGGATGGACCGATCGGTGATCGGCCGACGTGGTCTTGTTGGTGTGTTCGCGCGTCGACGGCGCAAATATGTCGCGATAGAGCGTTGCGAGGTCGTGTTGGAAGCGAGCAAGCCCGAATCGACCCTTCGCCAGGGCTCGCGCGGCGGAAGACATAATCGCGCGGCGGAATTCGTTCGATATCATATCGACCATCGCGTCTGCGAGACGGTCTGGATTGTGCGCGGGTACGAGAAGTCCGTGGACGCCGTCGCTAATCACTTCACCCACGGCACCTACTGTAGTTGCCACAACGGGCAGGCCGTTCGCGAGCGCTTCGAGCATGGCGATGGGCATGCCTTCATGGTGGCTTGGCTGAACGTAGACGTCACTCCGTCGGAGAAGCGCATCTTTGTCATCGCCCTGTACGCAGCCGATGTAACGCACGACTCCAACCAACCCGCGATTTTCGATCTTGCGTTCGAGCGCAATTGCATCACCGGCGGTTCCTGCAGGACCGGCCAGCGTCAGGTCGAAGGCTGCGTGGCGACTGTGTACGAGAGCTGCTGCGTCTAGCAGATCGTCGATCCCCTTCCAAACATCCATGCGTGCCAACAACACGAAGCGACACGGGCCGGTGGAGCGCGGCGCCCGCTGAGCCTGCGGTATGTCGACGGCGTTTTCAATGACACGTACTCGTGCGTTCGGCGCAATCGACGACAGCGTCGCAGCCCACTGCGATGACAGGGCGATGACACGATCCGCCCGCGTCAACGACCAAGCGACGATGCGCTGGCGCCACTTGGGTTCCTCCGCGACGAATTCGTGAAACGCCGCCCCATGAATATGAAGCACGACGCGGGCGCCCGCTCGCCGGGCGGCCAGCATGTCGAGCGTCGAACGATAGAAGGAAAACCCACTGCATGTATGAATGTGGACGAGCACGGGGGCGTAGCACGAAACGATGCGGCGGCTCGGCTGCGATCGCGCGGACGCCGACCCGTCGCTGGTTCCGAGCGTTTCGCCTGCGGGGCTGTAACGTCCATTGCGGATGATGCTGGTCAGTCGCCGGATCTTCCGAACGTGGCGCACGAGTTTTTGCCTCTTCGATTCGCACGGCCCCTCGGTGTAGCTGTTCGCAAACAGTGATGTTTCGTAATCACCCTGCCAGTCCATCGACATCATCTGCGCGGCGACGCTGGCCATGCCGCCGACCTCGCCGTCGCCGGGCCCCGACACGATCACTCGCGCGGACGCTAGTGGTCGCGCGTTCGCTGGTGCGGCGACTTGATATTGGTTCGACTTTGGCATGTCCTGATTGCTCTTGCTCGACTACCGAACCCGTTTGTCCCGCATACGGATCGACCCGCAGGGTGTGGGCTTGATCAACGCGCAGAATCCGGGCTTATCGGGCGTCGCCCGTACAAGTCATTCGGCTCGTACGCCGCGCTTGTTTAGGGTGCTGCCGTTTTTTCGCAGGGTGACGAATCACAATGCGTGTGGAACGGCGTCGGAACGTAGGCGAGTATCCGCTGCTGCGTGAATCCAAAACGAGCCAGCCCTGAAAGGGCAGAATAACGCAGCCCAGCGTGAAACCCTGGGGATAGGGGACGGTCATCGAACCAAGCCCTGAAGGGGCGGAATAATCATTCACCGCTCGCCGCAACCGCCTTTGACTGGTCACTCGGTGCTCATGTCGCCCCTTCAGGGCACTGTGGCAGCGTCAGGCATTAACCAGTGGGACATGCAGAAGTCTTGCAGACAGCCATACCGTGCCCGCCGATTCTTTCACGCACGATCACCCACAGCCTGTTGGACAAGTTGGGTATCCGAACGCTCGCGATGAACCAGCCGGTGACAACAGACATCGTCCCCGTCAAGAGATGAACACCGCCAATGGATCACCGGCTGGCTGTCGGTGCCACACATGTTCGACGCGATGCTAACGGCGATCCGTACGGGCGGGCGGTGCGGTGGAACGCGCGAGATCTGCCAGCTTGGCGTAGACACGATCGGCGGGCTCGAGGCGGGTCGCCATGGCGAGCGACGCCGCGGCGCCGCGCATGTCGTCGGAGTAGTATTGATAGTAACCGAGCACGAAGTAATCGCCGGCGACGGCGCTCTTGGACGCAGCCTTTCGTCTTAGGGTTTGCAGGTGCTCGTCAAAATCTTCCTGTCGACCGTAGGCGTCGCGAATGTCCATGGGCAGAAGCATGATGCGCGGTTCGAGATCGAAGGCCCGATGAAGCAAGCGGGCGGCGGATTCGTTTTGGCCGAGGGCGGCCTGAGCTAACCCGGCGGAAAGACGCGCGGTCGGGTCGCCCTGATTGAGCGTAGCCGCGAGAAGGTACAAGCGTGTGGCCAATCCATACCGCCCCTCAGCAAAGGCTGAATGACCGGCGGCGATGGCTTGGTTGTAGGTCGCGTAGGTTTGCACGGAATGAGTTTCCGTGCGTTCCAACATGCGACCCTCTTCGAGACCCTGCTGATACGCACGCTCGATGGCCTCTTCGTAGAGTTGGTCGAGGGCGGGGACGCCGTATCGATAGCCGAAACCGTCGCGGTAGAACTGGCGGCGCAGGTCGAAACGCTCCGGAGAGCGGCGCGACGACTGACTTGCGTCCTGAGTTGGTCTCCGTGTCGCACGGGTACTGGTCCGACGCGCAGGCGCGTTGTGATCGTGCTGCGCGGCGGCTGGCGGTACGAATACTAAGACGCCGACGCACAACGACATCGCCTGGACGTGTAGTCGAAACAGTTTGTGGGTCATGCTTGTTTCTCCAGATCGGCGCGGGGCCCTCCAACAGCCTATAGAACAAAGCTGGCATCGGCCGCGTCGGCATTAACCAGCACGTGGCAACAGACCTCGTCCCCATCGAGAGGGAAAAATGGCCGATGGATCACCGGCTGGAAACCGATGCCATACCTGAGGCTGCTAAGCCCGTCCGATCTACGTTTCATTATACCACAAACCGCGCATACAATTCCACCGGCTTCACACTGTTCGTCGCGCTGGCGATGCGCTTTGCGTGGTCTCACTTGTCTCGCTGAACAACAAATGACACCGTAGGTTAACATTCCGGTGCGGCGTACGTCCTAAGTGGGACGGTGCAGAAGATAGGGTTGCTTCGTGCAGAACCGTGACTGTCAGGCGACTTTCGCACTTGACAACGGATCGCTGTCTTGCGGTCGCGGATCAGAAAAATACTTCTTCGAGGGTGTACAAAAAGGGTTATGACAAACCGAGCCGCGACCGTCAGGGAGCGGTTTTCGCCGACGAAACCGGACCGCCTCCTTACGGTCGAGGCTCGGAAAGAGGTTTCTTAATCACGTTCTCAGACACGTTGCTAGGGCTTCCACGATACTCGCTACCCTTGGATGTTCACTAATGACCAAATCATCGAAGACGAGCACGCACTGGCCTGTGGGTTTATGGGTCGTCGCGGTTGTCGTGGGCGTGATGCTTTTTCTCGTCGGCGGGCTGTACGTGCTGGGCGGAGCAGCCACCGGTCGATGGCATCGATACACGGCTACGCTGCGCGCCGACGGGGCTCCGTTTAGCCTCAAAGAACTCGAGGCTGCTCGAATCAGGATTCCGGACGAACGGAACAGCGCACTCGTGATCGAGAAGCTTAAGGACGATCTGGATACACTTGCCGACGAACGAGCGGACGATGATGTCTTTGTGTTCGGCAGCCGGCCTAGGGATACGCTTGCCGACCGCAACATGTATACCGATTTCTTCACCGGTATCTCGCGAGGCCGCGTCGAGACTTCGCGCAAGTTCCTCGACGATCATCGTGACCTTCTGGACAAGATCGGCGCGCTTCGCGACATGCCAAGTGGTCATATGGTCTTTCTACCGCCGAACTACCAGGGTAGTGCCTTCTCTATCCTCCTCCCGTACTTCGGGCCGATGCGCGCCGCAGCGAAGCTCGTCCGCGTGGAGGCCATGGTGCGTCTTGTCGACGGGAACACGGCGGGCGTCGTGGGGTCAGCCAAAACGCTGGCCGCCATCGCCGGATCGCTGAATGAATATCCGAACGTTATCGGCAAGCTTGTGCAGATATCGATCGAGAACTTGTTTGTTCAAACCGTCGAAGACTTGCTGCGCGTTTCGACGCCGGACAATGAGGTTCTCGCGTCGTTGGAACGGATCATCGAGACGCGTTTGTCGAACTCGACGATGAAGTGGGCGTTCCTAGGCGAGCGAGCGTGTTTCGCTGAGACCTGCTCGGATTTCATTTCCGGAAAGCTAACTCCAGCCGGTGCTACGGTCGCCGGGGGCGGAGGGATGCCTCCATTTCTTCCTACCATGTTGATTCGCAAAAACCAAATACGCGGCACCGAGATGCTTTCCTGGCTGGTCGATGCCGAGGACACGCGTGCCTTGATGGCGGCTGCCAATCGAATGGAAAAGGAGGCGAGAGCGCTGCCGCTTTCGCAGGTCATCACGAAAACGTTCTTACCCAGCCTGTCGCGCGCGGTCATCCTGCACGGTTTCATGGTTTCAGAACTGCGCTGCGCGAAGACATCGCTCGCTGCTGAACGATTTCGATTGCAGACCGGGCGACTTCCAAGCGCACTCGCTCAACTCGTACCGGAGTACTTGGACGCGATTCCTGACGACCCGTTCGACGGAGAGCCGATGCGTCTTTCGGTGAACGATCAAGGCATCGTGATCTACTCGGTGGGTGACAACCTCTTCGATGATGGCGGGGACGTGGAAGTCCACAAGAAGAAGCCGCGCTACCCCGACATTGGTTTTCGTTTGTTGAAACCGGAGCACCGTGGGTTGTTGCTGGTGGATGAGCCGGAACGTGACGACACGCTGCCGTGATGGGAGACCCGATGGGATTGGTGCGAGAAAGGATTCACGCACCAGCGGCGTTAGCGTATCACCGGCTGGAAGCCGGTGCCACACATGGTGCGAGAAAGCTGGTCATACGCTGGGACGAGATTCCTATCTCGTCCCAATCTTCTGCAGGATTCCCATCCTGCGCGGATCGGTCTACGTAATTGGTCGGCAAGGGATCCCCGCAGGCGGAGGTGCGAGAAAGGATTCACGCACCAGCAACAAAGAAGGGATTCACGCACCAGCCGGATTCGCGCAGGAGCTGCAGCGCGGTATTTGCTACTTCTTCCCCATGGCTCGCTGCTCGGCGAAGAAACTCTTGAGCAACATGGCGCATTCATCGGCCAATACGGGTTCGGACACTTCGACGTGGTGATTGAGGCGTGGATCGGTGGGGATGTTGAAGAGGGAGACGCAGGCGCCGGCTTTGGGGTCGGTGGCTCCGTAGATCAGACGCGCAATGCGCGACAGGACGAGGGCACCGGCGCACATCGTACACGGTTCGAGGGTGACGTAGATCGCGCAATCGTCGAGGCGCCAACTGCCGACGAAGGATGCGGCTGCGGTGAGGGCGATCATCTCCGCGTGGGCGGTGGGGTCTTTGAGCTGCTCGCGTTGGTTGTGCCCCCTACCGATGATGCGACCATCTTGAACCACGACGGCGCCAACGGGGACGTCGCCGCGTTCGTAGGCGGTGTCGGCTTCCGCGATGGCGGCACGCATGAAGTGTTCGTCGTTGGGGTTCAAAGTCGCTACCGTGTTTAGCAGTCTGTGGAGCAATTCAGGTATTCTAGCGCGTCGCCGCGAACCCGCCAAGATGGGGAAATCGCCAATGGATCACCGGCTGGAAGCCAGTGCCACACTGTTTCAACAGGCTCGCGGGTGCGTTCAATCATATTTCGCCGAGAAAGCGCAGGCGATCGGCCAGGTCGTCTCGCTTGGCGGACCAGTCCAAATCGACAAGGGCTTGGATTTTGGTGAGCAGTCGTCCGGCGACGTGCATCGCGAACGCGATCTGCTCTTCAGGCGTTCCCAGATGATAGGCTGGGTCGGGCAAGGGCCAGTGCGCTCGAAGCGGATCGCCCGGCCAGACCGGACAGGTCTCGCCGGCGGCGTTGTCGCAAACGGTGATGACTAAATCGACGCTAACGTCGGCGAACTCGTCCCAACTCTTGGATCGCGGTTCGACCAGGGGAATGTCCATGGCGGCTAGCACTTCTTCTGCGAGGGCATGAACAAAACCCGCCGGCGCGGACCCGGCGCTCAACGCGTCGAAGCGATCGCCGCCAAGATGCCGCAGCATGGCCTCCGCCATCTGAGAACGGCAGGCGTTGCCGGTACACAAGAACAGGACTTTCCGCTTTTGCACTGAACCTCACATCGTTCTGGAAGCGATCAACCCACGGGGCGCGGGATTCGACGCCCCCACGCCTAAAGCCATGGCCCACCCGTCGGGCGCGGGATTCGACTCCCCTACCTCTGAAGAGATGGGCCACCCGTCATGTGCGAAGACCGCTCCCTGACGGTCGCGGCCCGGTTCGCATCAATCCTCGTAGTAGCGAAGCCACTCGCCTGTTATGGACAGAGCGTACCGGCCAAGTTTACGCAGTCCTGATCCCACGTGGTGTCGCAGCAGAACGTATCGGCGTCGCACACCGTTTGGCAGCAGGTTGCGTCTTCGCAACCGGGCGACCCGTTGACCGCCGTACAGCTTCCACTGGCGCCGCCACAGGTCAAACCGCAGAGACCGTTGGCGGCAAAGACGCACAGATCGTCCCAGGTATCCACACAGCAGAAAGGATCGTTCAAACACACGGTGTTGCAACAATCTACGGCGCCGCATCCGCCACCTGTCTGCGCCTGACCGCAGTCATCGGTGCTCGCCTGGCACGCATCGAAGCTACCGGTGCAGAGTCCCTTGGCTTCGCCCGCACAGAAGGCGTCCCACTCCACGTCGCAGCAGAATGCATCGGCGGCGCACGTGGTGGCGCAACATGTGGTATCGTCACAGCCTGGTCCAGGATGAGCGCTAAAGCACTCGCCGCCGGAACCGCACGTATCGACACCGCAGCGAATGTTCAAGGAGCCGGTGCCGGTCACGCCGGCGAATCCACCGATGCGAATCATGTAGGACTGGCCCGTGGTCGCTTGAAACGCGACGCGGGAATCGAAACCCGAGGTGCTGCAGTCGTCGTCGCTGCAACCGACGACCGGCGTCGTGGGACACTCGCAGCCCTCATAGACGGCCATCTTCGTGTCATAGCCGCTACCACAAAGACTCGCGACGACTTCGCCGTCACACGTGGCGGTGTAGCAGAACCATGTATCAGATTCGATTTGGTTGCTGCTGTTGACGGCGTCACAATCGGTCGAAACCGTTGGGCCGTCTGTGGTCGCGCCGGTCGTGTCGAACACCGTCTCGCCGTCCACGACAACCATAGGTGTCGCGCAGCTGTTGTTGCACGGTCCTTCGCACAGGCAATTAGCATCACACCCGTCACCGGCGTCGGTGTTGCCATCGTCGCAGGTTTCGCCGGCGTCTAGCGTACCATTGCCGCACAACGGATCGACCACTTCGGTTTGGCAGTTGGCGTCGCAACCGTCACCGGATACGGTGTTGCCGTCGTCACAAGTCTCGCCGGCATCGATCGTACCGTCGCCACAAACGGGACCGGCAGTTTCGGTCTGACAACTCGCGTCGCATCCGTCACCGGCCACGGTGTTGCCGTCGTCGCAGGTTTCGCCGGACTCGACCGTGCCGTTACCACAAACGGCCGTGGGTGGCGGCGGAGGCGGAGTGCCACCGGTAGACACCGGACAGCCGACTGCGTCCACGATCGCTCGCGGCGCAGAAACACATTGATCGATGTCACCGCACACGCCGTCCGCGTCTGCGTCGTTGAGGGCATCGTTGGGGCAAGCGTCACAGACGTCACCGAGACCATCTTCGTCGGTATCCGACTGAAGTGCGTTGGCGTCGTTCGGGCAGTTGTCACACGCGTCACCCAAGTTGTCCCCGTCGCTATCGGTTTGAGTCGTGTTGCCTGCGGCTATGCAGTTGTCGTCGTCGTCGGCCACGCCATCGCCGTCTTGATCGCCTTCGCACGCATCACCGATGCCGTCGCCGTCTGCATCCGCTTGTCCGGAATTCGAGTTGGCGGGGCAGTTGTCGCACGCATCGCCCGCCCCATCGCCATCACCATCCGCTTGGTCGGTGTTGTCATCGGTGGGACAATTGTCGCAGGCATTGCCCACGCCGTCGTCGTCGCCGTCGGCTTGGTTGGCGTTGTTATCTTCCGGGCAGTTGTCGCAGGCGTCACCGAGCCCGTCGCCATCACCGTTCGCCTGGCCGGCGTTGGCGTCGTTGGGACAGTTGTCGATGTTGTCGGCCACACCGTCGCCGTCACCGTCAGGCAGCGGCTGCGTGGCGTCTTCGGTGGTGAAGGTCGCCGTAAGTTCCGACACATCGTTAGCATCCACGGTGAGCGGATTGTCTTGGGAGACGAGATCACCCGACCAACCGGCAAACACCGAGCCATCGGCTGGGACGGCTTCCACGGTGACCATGCTGTCGACGGCGGATTGAGCCACCTCACCGTCACCGACAACGGTGATGTTAACTGAGGCTGGATCCGGGATCGGGTCGGGGCCCGGCATCGTGCCCGGACAGCCCACCAAAAGGGGCATGGCGAGTAGCATGGCGATCAGCGACAGGGCGTTCGTTCGTCCCGCGTGAAGAAGTGCGTTCGTTTTCATCAACTGTTCTCCTCTGACCGGACGTCATGAACCCCCGGTTTCCCCCTTTGGAGCTGCGTTCGATTGGTCCTCTCGGTGAGGCTTCCACCCCGATAGGAACTTTATGCGGGCACCAAGGGTCAAAGCAAGGGCCTAGAACTTGTTCATTTCGTTTATCGGATGCCCGTGACACCGCGAATGGGCTTGCATGGCCGACACGACGGGGCTAGGCTACCCTGTTTCCGATTTGAACGCCAAATAGTTGGTGGAAACGCGATTTGGGGAGGCCTGATAACGTGGGCGATGCAGCGCGAGTTGGGATTGGTTACGACATTCACCGCCTGGTCGAAGGCCGTCGGCTTCTCGTCGGCGGCGTGGAGATCGATCACCCCAAGGGACTTGTGGGACACAGCGATGCCGATGTCGTTCTTCATGCCGTTACCGACGCCTTGCTCGGCGCCGCGGGTTTGCCGGACATTGGCGATCTGTTTCCCGACACGGATGAGGCCTACAAAGACGCGGACAGCCGTATCTTGCTCCAAGACGTCATGGAGCGCGTTCAGGCTAAGGGATATGTCGCCGGCAACTTGGACGTGATTGTTCACGCCGAGGCGCCGAAGATGTCGCCGTACAAGCGACAGATGGCCGAGTCGATCGCATCCATCGTTGGTCTTTCGCCGGGCCATGTCAGCGTCAAGGCGAAGACGAACGAGGGCATGGGTCCACTCGGTTTCAGCGACGCCATCGCGTGTACGGCCATTGCGATGGTCGTGGCCAAAGAGTCGTCGTAAGCGCGCGGTCATTGATCATCGTGACGGACTGAGGATCGTTGAACATGGGCATCGTTGTCTACAATACGCTCTCGCGCAAGAAGGAACCGTTCAACCCCGTCACGCCCGGCAAGGTCGGCATCTACCTCTGCGGACCCACGGTCTACAAGCCAAGCCACGTCGGCCACGCCGTCGGGCCGATCATCTTCGACGCCATCAAACGCTATCTGGTCTTTCGCGGTTACGAAGTGAACTGGGTCGTCAACATTACGGACGTGGACGACAAGCTGATCATCGAAGCAGAAAAACAAGGGGTCTCCACGTTTGAGCTTGCGGAACGGATCACCGCAGACTACCTCAGCGCGATGAGCAAGCTGCGCATCGACACGATCGACCTTATGCCCAAAGCGTCGGAGCACATTGGCGAAATCGTCGGTATCATCAAACAACTCGAAGCCAAAGACATTGCCTACGCCTCGGGCGGAGATGTGTATTTCGACGTATCCAAGCATAGTGATTACGGCAAGCTTTCAAACCGCCGCCTCGAAGATCAAGAGGGTCAGCGCGATCTGCAAAGCGCTGAGAAACGCAACCCCGGCGACTTCGCACTATGGAAAGCAGCCAAAGACGACGAGCCGGATGAAGTGAAATTCGATTCGCCGTGGGGCAAGGGTCGACCGGGTTGGCACATCGAGTGCTCGGCCATGTCGCAGCAATACCTCGGCGACACGTTCGACATTCACGGCGGCGGGTTGGACCTTATTTTTCCGCACCACGAAAACGAAATCGCCCAATCCGAAGCCGTCACGGGCAAGCCGTTCGCGAACTACTGGATGCACAACGGCTTGACGAAGATCAATACGAAGAAGATTTCCAAGTCCGACGCCGACCCCGAGATGCGCGCCGCCCTGTCGAAGATGACCCTACACAACTTGCTGGACGAATATCCGGGTGAGTTGATTCGGTTCTTCATTTTGTCCACGCAATACCGCCGGCCCATCGAGTATTCGGAGGCGGAGATCGAAAGCAAGCGCAAAGGGCTTGCTACGTTTTACCGCTTGTTCGAGCGCATCGAGCGCATTTGCGAGGCGTCGGCGTATGTGGCTGCGGATTCACATCCCGACGCGAATGCCGATCGGTTAGGTGCCGGAGCAAACGTTCAGGACGGGTCGCTCGCGAGCGCGTCTCAGGATGCGTTTGCTTCGTTCGCTCGGGCGATGGACGACGACTTCAACACGGCCGGCGCGATCGCCGCGTTGTTCGACTACGCCGGGGCCGTCAACCGATTCATCGAGCAAGAAAAACTCGACACGAGCGACAGCGACAGTGCCAAGAACGATGCACTGGTCGCCACGACATATTTCGTATCGCTTGGCCGGTTGATCGGGCTGTTCCTCGATCCACCCGCGCCGCAGACCACCAGCGATGACGGCTTGACCGACGACATCATGCAAATCCTCATCGACGTGCGCCAGCGCGTTCGCAAGAACAAAGACTTCGAAACCGCCGACCTCATCCGCGACCGCCTGACCGAAGCCGAGATCACCCTCGAAGACCGTCCGGACGGCACGATTTGGCGCAAGGGGTAGGGCCTGGTGAAGAAAAGCGCCGGGGTCTGCAAAAAAGGTGTAGGGGTCTGGCATAGCAAGGCGTAGGAATCTGGTGAAGCAAGCCGTATGGGTCTGCTGAACAAGTGTGGCACCGGCTTCCAGCCGGTGATCGGTTGCTCTTCTTCCCTAGTAGACGCGCCGAAGCTTGTTGGCGTCAGCGGCCGACGGAGGCAGTCAGCACATGCAAAATCCGCACCTCGATGCCACGCGCGACGACGAATCAGAGAGCACCGCAACACCCATCTGTCCCAACTGCATGACCCCGACGACGAGCACCGCCGCAGTCTGCGGCAAATGCAACATGCCGATCGGAGCGTTTGCGACGTACGATCCCATTGAGCAAATCCGTTCGACCGGATGGATGTACCGGCGGGCGATCGGTGGCGGTATCTCCAAGATGGCGTTCATCGGTATGTGGCTGATCTTTGGCCCCACAACCCTGGTCTTGATATTCGTCCTATGCAGCATCGTCTTCTATCCCACGCCGACGGTTTCGCTCCTCCATTTCAGCATAACCATACTGTTTACCTTTCTCCAGGTGATGATCCTCTACCTTGTGACCAAGAGCTACCTGAAGTACCGTAATCGCCGCGTTGGACATTGTGAGGAATGTGGCTACAACCTCTCGCACCTGACGGAACCGAGATGCCCGGAATGCGGCAGCCGGTTTGATCCGGATTGGGATGAAGACGCGACGGAGTCAACTGCCACACCGGGCAACCATCCTTCGTCAACAGATTGCTGATCCTCTGTCAGTAAAACGTTGAGGAATCTTGGACTCGGTGGCCCATCTCTTCAGAAGTGGGGGAGTCGAATCCAGCGCCGATTCGCGTCCCCCACGGCTAAAGCCATGGGCCACCCTACCCGTCTGCGTGAACATTGGGACGAGATAGGAATCACGTCCCAGCGTGAGTGTGTTCGAGCCGAACCGGCGATACGTCGCCATGCACGATCTACTTTGAATGGAGTACGCAACGTGAGCAAGCCTCGTCATTTTCTTTCCATGTTGGATTTTTCGCGTGAAGAGATTCTCCAGGTTCTCGAACTCGCCAAGACGATGAAGTCGGGTGGATACTCTTCCGGCGACATGCCCATGAAGGGCAAAACGCTGGCGATGATCTTTCAAAAGCCGTCGCTGCGCACGCGCGTGTCGTTCGAGACGGGCATGACCAAGCTCGGCGGACATGCCGTATATCTAGCACCGACCGACATCAGTCTGGGAAAACGCGAGACCACCGAAGACATCGCACTGGTGCTCTCGCGTTACGTGGACATCATCATGGCCCGCGTGTTCGGCCACGACATCGTGGTGGACCTCGCCAAGCACGCGACGGTTCCGATCATCAATGGCCTGTCGGACTACGAACACCCCTGCCAAATTTTGGCAGACTTTCAAACGATCGTCGAACGGAAGGGGCGACTCGATGGCATCAAATGCTGTTTCATCTGCGACGGCAATAACGTAGCCCATTCGCTGATGTTCGGGGCGGCGCGGGTCGGCATGCACATGACCATCATCACCCCACCCGGTCACGAACCGAAAGAGCAGGTCACCAAGCAAGCCACCGAGATCGGTCGCGAGACGGGTTCGGTCATCGCGGTCTCGAATGATCTCGCTGCTGCTTCCGGCGCCGACGTGGTCTATACCGACGTATGGGCGTCGATGGGTCAAGAGGACGAAGCCGAAGATCGCCGAAAGAAATTCACCAACTACCGCATCGACGCCGAAACCATGAACATCGCCGCGCCCGAGTGTGTCGTGTTGCACTGTCTGCCTGCTCACTATGGTGAAGAGATCGACTACGACACGTCGCGATTGCCCAACGCCGCCATCTTCGACCAAGCCGAAAATCGAATGCACGCGCAGAATGCCCTGATGGTTTTTCTGACCAAGTAGCAACCGCGGGCGTCTGTAGCACCGGTGGAGGCGATTTGCGGTCCGGCAACATTTACATGTTGCTCAAGGTTCCGGATGACACTCTTGCTGCGAACGCGTGAGAACGTGTACGAGAACCCTCTTGCCGAGCCGCGCCCGTAAGGAAGCGGTGTGACTTTCTCGCCGAAAACCGCTTCCTTACGGTCGCGGCTCGGTTCGACGAATCCCTTCTTGGACAATCCCCAAGGGTTCCGCCAGCGGGGCTCGGATCGGCGGCGCCTACGCCATGCTGTCACGCTTCCACATCTTTTTCGGAAAATATACTTGATGGGCCGGTTTCGGCGGCGTCTATACTTCTGATGATGGGTCAGTGTATGCGAAAGCCCGAAGCTCCTGAGTTCAACCCGGCGGCGGACTGGTCTGAGCTGCGTCAGCGTCTTGCTCGTTTGGCGATGGCGCTGACCCGTTCTCGCGACGACGCCGACGATCTCGTCCAGCAAACCGTGGTGGTGTTGCTCACGCGAAAGCCTGATCTTGCGGATCATGGGGGTTATGCGCGCCGCACGATGCTTCGTGTGTGGATGGACCAGCATCGATCGACGCGACGACGCTTGTCGCTGTGGGCGCGTGTGGCGCGAAGTCGCGTGCCCTGGCGCATCGACACGAACGACCTCGCCGTGTCCGACCGACACGCGCAGGTGCGGCGAGCGATTGAGTTGCTTCCGCCGATGCAGCGGGCTGTCGTGGTCCTTCGTCTGATTGAGGAGCTGCAATACAAAGACATCGCGGAAGTCTTGGAATGTTCCGTTCAAACGGTTCGTGCCAATCTACACCTGGCGCGTGCGTGCATGAAAACAACGTTAGGACCTTGTTGAACAGGGTGGGTGTTCGATGGCGCAAAGAGGTGGACATAGCTTATGGATCACCGGCTGGAAGCCGGTGCCACACTTTTTGAGAAGACTGTTAGAGCGTGCTCAAGAAGTCGTGCTTCCAACCGAGCCGCGACTGTCAGGGAGCGGTTATCGCACTTGAAGCCGGACCGCTTCCTCACGGGCGCGGCTCTGAAAGAGACTTCTTAAGCACGTTCTTAGGGGAAGACCGATGACTCGGCCACCGAAACATTGGACTGACGAAGAACTCGAGTTGTTCCACGACGAGGAACTCGGAGACCGCGAGCGTGCTCAGCTTAGCGGCGACCTGCGTCGCGACGCGACCTTGCGCGGTCGGCTGTCGGACATACGCCGCCTCGACGACGAGTTGCGCCAAAGCTTGCTTCAAGAACCGAACACCCACGCACACGCTGTTCGATCGCGAAATCTTGTCTCGGCGCTCAGTCGTGTGGCCGCTTGCTTGTTGATAGCCGTCCCGGTAATCGGCTGGTTTCTTGTGAAGCGTGGACCGACGGAGACGGGCCATGTCACGCACTTGGTGCCAACCGATGGTGAGGGTGTGGACGGCGAGTACCTGCCCATTCGCGTTGTGCTGTCGCTGTCCGTTGCGGAGCGACAAGACCCGGAACCGACCGCAGTGCCGTCGCCGGGCACTTCAATCGAACCAGGTACACAAGTGGCTATGAGCCCATCGGACGATAGACGATTTCTTGGGCGTATCGACGAGTTGCTTCGTTTCGGACGGACGCACGACGCGGTCGATCTACTACAAGGTGCGTCAATGGCACAACGCCGCGTTGCGTACCATCGCATTGGCGAGTTGCTTCAATCGGCGTACGTCGCTGAGCAAATCCTCGATCAATTGGGTCCGCGGGAGCAGCTTGTGGTCTGTGCGCAGTGGGCCGGCGAATCGAGTCTTCGATCCACCGTGTTCGCACGGCTTGTGCGATTTTCGAAGGAACCGGAGTGGTCCGACACGGTGTACACGCTCGTCTCCAACTTGGAAGAAGATCCGACCTTGCGCTCGTGGGTCCGAAGCTTTCAGCTAGCGTCGGGCGACTCATCCGCAAGGAGGACGCCGAGTTGAACAGAGTCTGCGAGATTGACCTTCCGGTCGGCTGAACGATACGCATCAGTCCATCAACGGTTTTATTAGGGAGAACAACCATGCTGTGTAAACCATCACGTTCTGGAATGCTGGGGATTGTCGCCGCAGTGTCAATGTTGGCGACGGGGTCGGCGGCGTCTGCGCAAACGTCGTGGAAACTATACGATGTTCGCGATCTTTCCGGGCTTGTGTCACCGTCGCGGCACTCGTCGAGCACTGCGACAGCCAAGCGCACGCGACAGACTCTCGCTCTATACGAGCCCATGAGCACTGAAGCGCAACCAAAGGCCGACACCATTAGCGATGGCGTCGACGCGCTGATGACCCGATTGTGCGATACATTGGGCCTGTCCCGCAAGCGGCTCTTTGACGGTGTGTACGGCATTCAGGGCGCAGCGGATGAACACGCGCAGATTCTAGGCATGCTGGAGGATGTCCGGGCGTTGTTTGACGAGCGTTACGCGGTGGACATCGGCTGGTTCGCTACCCCTACGAACGTGATTCCTGCAATCGGCGATACGGTGGCGTTTCCGGAGTCCGGTGGATATCGACACCGCATCGTGGTGACCCGACGAACGCCTACGCCGTTGGTCCGAGTCACAGAGTCCGCGCACGTTTCAGACATACAAGCCATCGTCGCGACCCAAGCCGTCGCCTACGATCCCGACGTCAGCACGGTTTCGGACGGGCTTCGACTTTCGATCTTGGTCGGGGCCGGAAAGCAGAGTTCATCGGCCACATGGATTCGCATCACCGGGTCACTGAACCATGTGACGTTGGACAGAAAATCGACGCGCATGTCCAGCCAGGGTACGGCGCCCGCGATTGACGT
This sequence comes from Phycisphaerae bacterium, assembly GCA_029260075.1. GTDB lineage: Bacteria > Planctomycetota > Phycisphaerae > UBA1845 > UBA1845 > OFTM250. Next base: position 12,115 of record JAJDDY010000002.1, on the reverse strand, counting down.
TCCCACAATGGGTATCGAACTTCCTTCGGTGTCGATTCGGTCGATTCGGTCGGACTTGCTCGTCGACTACGGGCGGCTCACGGTGCTCGGCGTGGTGGATGGTTTTGAGGCCGGTCAATCCATCGTCATGGCGGCGTCGGTTCGGACGCTGGGCGACTGATGTTGGATCGTATGATGCGGTGGCTATCAGCCTAATAATGCTTGTATGCAAGCACGTTGCCTTGAGCTCTCCCATGACGACGGGTCGAATCGCGATAAAGAGGCTGAAATCGCTAATGGATCACCGGCTGGAAGCCGGTGCCACACTTGTTCGATGGGCTGCTATGAAGGACGCTACTCGGGACGCTTGGGCTTTCCGCGTGGTGGAGCGTGGGTCTTGTCGCTATCGCCCGGTTCTTCGTGCTGCAAGGGCAGCGTGATCTTGAACGTCGTTCCTTCGTTGACTGAACTGACCGCGGCGATCGTGCCGCCGAGCTCCTCGACAATTTTCTGGGCGGCGGCCAAACCCAAACCCGTACCGCCGTGCCCCTTGGACGAATGGAAGGCGTCGAATATTTTGTCCAGGTCTTCGGGTGCGATGCCTGATCCGTTGTCGCCGATGGTGAGCACGACGCGGCCGTTGTCGGGTTGGTAGCTCGTGGTGATATTGATGCGTCCACCGCTGGACGGCGCGACCTCGATGGCGTTGAGCACGATGTTGTTGATTACTTGATGAATGCCCTCGGGATCGAGCGGTACGGCGGGCATGTCTTCGAGGTCGGTAAGAATCATGACCGATCGCTCGTCGCAGCGTGTTTGGACCAGCTCCATCACGTCCTCGACAACCCGGTTGATCTGGCCCATTTCGATGCGCGGATCGCGATCCTTGCTGAAGGTCAGCATGTTCATGGTGAGCACGAAAATGCGGTCCAGATTTCGCCGCATGAGCGCCCAACCCGTTTCCGTGGTATCGAACGATTGCTTCTTCAGGCCAAGCTCGACGACCTCAGCGCCGCCCTGCATACCCTGAAGAATGTTGCGGATGTAGTGGGATAGATAGGCCACCGCCTCACCGGCGGCCACAAGGCGTTCATTCTCCAAACGAGATTCCACGAGACGCATGTTCTCAATGGCCATTCCGGCGAGACGTCCGATCGCCACAACCAAGCGCAGCTGTTCTTGCGTATAGGTATGGTGGGACATGGAGCAGTCCAGGTGGAACACGCCCTGAACCTGATCGCGGGCCACAATCGGCACGCAAATAATGCTTCGCAATCCGAGACGGTGAATGCTGTCGGGCAGCCCTTCTCCGCTAAACCGAGTGTCGGTCATGGCGTTGGCGCAAAGAATTCCGTCGTGCGACTTGAGTACGTGTTTGACGATCGTCTGCGACGTCACGACCTTCGGTCGCTCGCCGCGATCGCGTGTTCGATAGCGCACGAGTTGGGGACTCAATTGATCCTCGTCGTCGCGGCGGAGCAAGAGCACGAGCCGATCGACGATCATATGATCGAAGATGATGTCAGCCACACGTTCCAGGAACGTCTCAGCCTTGTCGAACGAACCAATCATCTCGGCGATTTTGTATACGACATTCCACGCCGCGACGGCGTCGGCTGTCTCAGGCGGTTGAAGGATTACGCTGTCTTCCGAGGCGTCGATGGCGGCGAGAATTGACGATCCGCCGGCCGGCGATGAGAGATCTAAGTCGACGAGGTCGTGGATCATTTGCGCCCCGACGAAACTCTCGACTTGTTCCTGCCCGCTAAACACGAGCAGCGTGCTACCCACCTTAATCTGATCGCCGTGCTTAAGCTCGGTGGGTTTGACGATGCGTTGACCGTTGAGGTAAGTGCCGTTTGAGCTGTGGAGATCGACGAGTTCCCACGACCCGTTCCGCGGCCGGATTTCCGAGTGACGCCGTGACGTACTATGGTCCGTCAGTTGGATTTGATCTGACGTGCGACCGATGATCGCCGGCTCGGATGTCGTATGATAGGTTCGACCCTTATCGGGCCCTTGTAATACATGTAGCGTGGGCAACGTGACCGCTCCACCTACGAAAATGACTCGACCGGATCGGGCTCGACTTGCCCGTCGGATCGCTAGGGTCCGAGTTGGTCCAGTCTGAATGTTTCCGATACCTGATTGCGTGAGGACGCCGGATGATAGCGCCCTGCCGCTACGTCGTCAACGAAGTGAAGAATCCGTCGACCATGGGCCTGTTCTTGCGACCCTGCATCGATTCGCGGCTGTTTCTCAAGAGGGTGGGCGCCTACGCCGAAGATTCGCATGTCGTCTTGCGGTCTGCGTTGTGTCGTTCTGGTGTCCGCTGCGCCATGGTACAGACACAACGCCCCCAGGGTCCGAAAAACGTTCGTCTGCCGTCGGAACGTGCCAATGAGTTCGCCACCCAAGAAGAGTCAATACGGACAGCTCGTCAAGGAGAACACGCCTGACGATCCCATGCCCCCTACGCCATGTGCGGAGGAAGAATTGGACACCCTTATTAGCGCTATCAAGAGACGCGAAACGGAAGCGGCCGACGTCGGAGAATCCGTCAAACAGGATCCGATTAGACAACTCCGCCACTTGGTCATCAACGAACTTGTCTCTGTGTTCGTCGAACTCGTCGAGAAGTACGCCAAGACGGGGATTTCCATGCAGATGGATGCGTCCAACCTCCTTGAAGGAGGCCGGGAGGTGCGGTTCGAGTTTGGTGTTGGCGACCACCGCGCCCAATTGCTGGGTACCGCTACAAACGACGTGATTGCCTTCCACGAAACACGCCACAGTCCCGAAGTTCACGGCGACTTAGTTAGCGGACCGATGCTGCGCATTCGAGCGCTGACCGCCGACTCATTCCGCAACTTCATCTGCGAACGCATCACGCTTCTCTTGCGCGCCGCTATTCGACGTCGATAACCCACCACACTGGTGGGTCACGAACGTCTAAAGCCATGAGTGACTCAGTCATTGGATCACCGGCTGGAAGCCGGTGCCACACTTGGGCAGCCGGCTGCTAGAAAGTATTTCCCTTGGCTCGGTAGTATGCTTTTCTGTACTTCTTCGAATGCGGTCTCAGCGTGAACGCCCTCGACATTTCTTCCAAAGCTCGACCACGATTGGCCATGAGCGAATACGTCTTGCCGAGAGAGTATGCGGCTGAGGCGCTGTCCGGATGTTTCTCAACCCGGTGCAGCGCGATGTTGAGCGCCCACTTGATGTGTTGCTGCGCACGCTCGTTGTCACCGAGCGCCCGATAGGTGCGTGTGAGCGATCGGTTGACGGACGCCCGCCTCGGATGCTCTTCGTTATTCTTCAGGTCGATCGCCAGCGCCCGGTGAATATACTCATCGAACTTGGCCTGATCACCCATGTTTCTTGCGCACTCCGAAAGCCGCCGCAAGATCGAAACTCGATCAGGCTCCTCTTCCAGAACGCGTTCGTAGAGGTCAATCGCCACGCCCCATCGTTCGTACCGCGCGTAGCGGCCCGCGAACTTCTCAACGCCGTTTTGTATACGCCGGTCAATCCTGGCCTTTCTTGATGGCGAAGCGTAGAGGGCCGTCGTCGTCCCCGCGCTGAACACGAGGACCAATGTGGTGGCCATGCCCAAGCGAAAGGCGAGCCGTGCGGACATGGCGCCGCGGAGGCCGATCGAGGTGTCCGCCGCGTCGGCGTCCGTCGACGGCACGTCCTGTGAGCCCGAGCGCGTGAACTGATAGTGGACGGTCATCAACGTTAACCCAAGACCAACCAAGATCTCAGCCACTTCCGCTTCGTTGATTCTGAACGGGGAACATTCCAGGAAGGCCGCCGTCGCAAAGTATGGCCAAAGATAGAGCGGCGGGCTCGCCAATCCGCGGGCGTCGAACCACATGGCCAGTCGGAATCGGAAACGCAACATCAACGGGTAGACCAAACCGTAAAGCGCCAAAGCGATCGCCAAGCCGTAACTGAGCGCGGCTTTGAGGTTGGTTCCGAACGGTCCGGTAAGGAAATTGTGAATGTTCGTTTCACCTTGGAGGTTGTTGGCGCGGAAGTAGTCCGGTGAAGAAAACCCGATAAGGCGCTGACCCCACGAGATTTCTTCCATGGCTACATAAAAGCAACTCACGGCCAGAAGCGAGAAGAACCATCGGAACCGCGATCGCGTGAACGCCAAACGCGTCGCGATCGCGAACGCAACGGCAATAGACCAGAACTGAACCCACTCGCCGGCCAAGTCCTCATAGGTCGCCCATATGTAAGCCATGGGATACCAGATGGCGGCGACCGTATAGAAGCTAACGATGGCCAAGTATAGAACGCACGCGAACACGAGTGGCGACTTGAGCTTGAGCATGTGCGACACGGCTGTGACCTCCGGAGCGAAACGCGGGGCATGAACGTACGGCTTCGACCCATCGAGCCTATGCCCATGTACAGGGTACGATATGGGTCGGGTCGACCCGGTGCGTCCGATCGTCTGATAAGCACCGCAAGGAGCAATGGGATCACCGGCTGGAAGCCGGTGCCACACTTTGTCAGCAGGCTGCCGCGGTAGACATCGTCAGTGTGTGCATACGAAGACGCACAGCGCCTACACCGAGACAGGTTCGGGTACGGCTGTTTCGACACGCTCAGCACAAGGGTCCGACTCAACCATTTCGGTTGGAAGTGTCGTTACTGTGGCACTCTTAGGGAGAACGACCCTTGGGATTCGATTGGCGACGTGCTCCGTTAGGGTGTCGAACCCGCCCCAGATCGGGAACCACTGTCCGAGTCGACCAAACGTGTCGTACAGAATGAACTGGGCCACAGCGCGCTCGCCGTGGGCGCCCGAGAAGATCACCTGCATCGGGAAGGCCACGTTGCCCACGACAGGAAGCGTGCCGATGCCCAGCGCGACCCAAGGTTTTTCGCGGCGTGCCAACGCGTTTTGGACACACCGCCCCAGCGTATAGAGCGTGCGTACGGCGCACCCGCCGGCGATCAGAAAGGAGGCAAGGAAAACGTCGTCGACCACACCGGCCACCCACAATGCCGGCATTAGCGAGAACTGCGCTAGCTTTACCACGGGCTTGATCGCCAGATGAACACCGAAGTCCGTGACGTACGCGCTCGTCTCTTCCTTTTGAAGTTGGGTACGCAAGGCGGCGGCGTGTCGCGGACTTAGCTGACCGCGCGCGGACCATCGCGTGATTCGCGTATCCACGTAGTCCCGCGCCAAGCGTTCGCGATAGGCTTGCGAACACATGCCCGACCAACAGCTCTTGAGGATCGGTATCACCTTGATCTTGGCGAGAAGACGGCCAACTCGAGCGACGCAAGACGCTAGAATCCGCGGCGTCGAGCGAACGGCCCGCAGCGCCTCGCGGCTGTACCAGCGCAGCGGATGTTCCGCATACCACGCGGCCTGTTCGTCGGTGATGGAGCCTCGCGCATGATGGTACCCTACGCTGCAACGGTGTCTGGCGAGCGATTTCCATTCCTGTTGGTTTTGCGCGAGCGATTCGATATCTGTGTCGAGTTGGCAGAGTCGTTCGCCGCCTAAGCACTCTTCAAGCTCCGCCCGACGGCCGGCGACGTAGGTACGAAGTTTGCCGATGTCGACGTCATCGAACAATGGACCGCGATGTCGTATGGATTTCGGTAGATAGAACTTGAACAACTGCAAGGGGTTCATGGGGATCAAGGCGGGGACGCCGGATTCGAGGTCGATCCAAGCCCATCGATATCCACCGCGTCGGTCCGAGCCTTCGCACAGGAAGTTGTTGAGGGCAACAGGATTGCCGAGACCCGCCTGCCACACCAGCCCATCGAACCCCGACTCGATCAGGCGCGACTGCAATGGCTTCATAATCTGACCGGTGGCGTCTTCAAGTTCGGTGTCATCGGAAGACGTGTAGGCGTGGTGCAACGCGGCGTGACGGCCATCGACCAACTCGCAGCGCATGTCGAACGCACGGTACACTTCGTTCCAGTCGTGGTCGTAGGCACGGGCGACGCGCAGCTTGCTGCCGAACCAGTACTCGACCAGCTCAGCCAGAACGCGCCGCCGCAGTACCGCCGTTCGAACGGCCGGCTCATTCCACATATATGGGTTCGGCGAACCCAAGAAAACGTACTGCACTGCTTTGGTTACGCCGGAAGACCCGAATACTTTGCGGGCGACCTGACGCCCTGATCCGTCGAGACTTCGAAAGACGACACCGGACCGTCCGCGACCGAGCTCTTGATCCTCGGTCTTGGTCGAACGCCCGGCGGAGTGGCGACCATCGTCGCCGCCACCAACACAACCGCCGACACGCGCATCAGTGCACGTATCGGCGGCGTTGACTATTTCACTTTGGGTGTCGCCGACGACGCTCCGCTGCGTTGCTTGAGCATCGGGTTTCGTCAACAGGGGCGACAGCACATTCATTCCCGGTCTCCGTGTGGCGTCGACTACTGAATCAGGAACACCTTGAGCGATCCGGTACACTTCGGACCCGGGTTGGGAGGCGAGCACGCTCCCACCCTGTCGCCATGCGCCAAGTGCGCGGGCACCGAAGGTGTGCCGACCGTGATCGTCTGCGGGTTACCCGGATTTCCGGGCGGGAGATGGCAGATTGTGGTCTTGCCGTCACTCGCTTCGCTATCGTCGCTGTCGTCGCTATCGGGAGGGCCGAACTCGCCCTGGCTGTCGTCGCTGTCGTCGCTGTCGCCACTGTCGCTCCCGTCACTGTCACCGGAATCGCTATCGTCGCTGTCGTCGCTGTCGGGAGGGCCGAACTCGCCCTGGCTATCGTCGCTGTCGTCGCTGTCACCGTTCTCGCTACCGTCGCTGTCACCCGAGTCGCTGTCGTCGCTGTCGCTACTGTCGGGAGGGCCAAACTCGCCTTGGCTATCGTCACTGTCGTCACTGTCGCCTACAGGGCAAGAAGCACACGCCCCTTCCGTAGCACCCTTGGCCAGGAAAAGGGGGACGGCGGTGGTGTCGACGATGATCGTCTCGCCGGCGTCGCTGTCGGCACTGCTGTCCCAACCCTCGCTGTCGCGACTGTCGCCGCCGTCATCGGAATCGTCGGAATTGCTGTCATCACTGTCGTCACTCGTTCCGGCTTGGCTGTCGTCGCTATCGTCGGGGTCACCGTGCATACACATGACCGTTTCACTGGCGGTCGGAACGTCGTAACAATCGCCGCTCGTGTAGCAGTTGTTCACGAACAAAGCCACGGCCGACGTACTGAGATCTGTCGAGCTCCTGCCGAAAATGCTGGCGAAGTAGAGCGGCAAGGACCCGTTGGGCGAGTCCGCCGTATGCCGAACGGTAACGCGAACAGCGTTGGTCCCAGGATCGCCAACTACGAAGTTGTACTCATTCTCAACGTCGTCGTAATAGGCCCGACCGAATACGACATCGGTACCTGGGTTGAGCGAGAGTGTTTGGGATAGAACGGGATTTCGGGAGACAAGGTCTATCGCGGCTGCAATGGCGTTCGCGACCGGTTCCCCATCGTCCGCAAGCGCGTTTGCATAGTCGGTAGCGGCTGCGACGGCGGCCGCGTCGGCGGTTCGCTGCATGTCCGACTTGGCGTTGTACATGATGCCGACATCGACCGTGATGACGGCGAATCCCACAAGCACGGGAAGCATCACGATCACCTGAACGGCTACGGCTGCGCGGCGGCGCACACTACTTCGGCTTCTGTACATTGTCTTCCCCCTTCAAACAGTCCGGCGGTGTTGCATGATGCCACCGCTCTTGTAACGAATCAGTCGAGGCTGTGGCGAACTCTACCGTTCACGTTGGCCACGATTGAGCGTGCAAGGACATCGCACGAAACGACAATCCGACGACTTCGGACCCCTGCTTTCGCGCTCCGCTCCTGCGGACGGATTCCCTGTTCGCACCAAACGCCAAACTCTACGATACGTCGCGCCAGCCATGCGAATTCGAATTGCACGCCGTCGTCGAGCACGACAGCGTGTTTGGGAACATGGCGAATGTCTTCGGGATGGAGCGAGCGATAACGCGCGGAGTACTCGGTATACTCGCTACACGCGCCATAAGTTTCCTCGAAGAATTGTCAAGAAAAACAACCAACGCACTGATCGCGCGTGGCCATCAGAACACGAGCGATTGGTTATCGGGCCAGACCGCAACGTCCTACGAGCGGTTCGGACACGCGCGGAACGAATGATCATTCGACAGACGTGCCGGGGCAGGCGGACCATCGCCCCGAACTCCTTCTAGTGATCGCGCGCGATTGGCGATCGGGCGCGACCTTCGTGCGGCTCCCCTTCCGAGATCGCGCGGGGCGAAATCGTGACGTATGACGGCACAGCGAAGCGCCGCCACGATTCTTGTGTTTGCATTCCATGGGACCGCGTCGGCTCGCTAGCGTCCACCAAGTCAAGAACTTGCGAAAGCTGAAGATTTTTTGCTTGAACTTGTCAAGACAGCATCCTATAATCCCAATTCGTGGTTCGATAACTGAGGGTTTGGTGGCCGGGCCACGGCGTCGACTCGTGACACACTGGGCAATGTTTCGGTGGCTGTTCTGTCACCTCCTGTCCGCAGTCTTTGCGCGTCACCACGATGTCATCAATTCCGTGCAGCGGTTTGGGTAGAGGTCTGCTTCGAGCAGGACAGGCCCCGTCTACGGTACAGGTCTTGAAAACGACGGATGACGGTTGAAGAACCGTTGGAGATGTTGGTGGTAGGGATCGCAGCGAGAATCCCATCGAGAACAATCGCCCCCGGTCGTGATCGCACGACGGGTTGGGTACGGCTAAGCACTTCCGACGTGACGACCCAGTTGCAGGCCATATTTCCGACCACGCCCTGCACACTTCTGCCGTATGCGTCAGAGCAAATCGCGATGCGTGCCATCGGACTCGATCGCAGTCGATCCAAAGACGGCACGTTCTTCCCCAATCTGCAGAATTTGCACAGCACTCCAGAGACCGGCTTGGCAACGCTCGGGGCGATACCGGGTGTCGATTCGGTCAATACCTACGTACGACCCGGCGGCGCATCCGCCCACGCTCCCGTCAAAATTAGGCTCAGGACGAGCAAACAGTCTTGGTGTACTTGCGGTCATGTTCCCTTCCGGCCAGGGGGCGCGAACCGCTAAGCAATTTTCTTTCATCATTTGGCCGAGCCAATAGGAGACCGTTGATGTTGCGAAGGATACGACTCAGAAAACACGCACGTTTCGCAGGCCTGTGCGGCGCAATCGTGCTCGCTGCTCCTATGACTTTCTCTCGCGGCGTCGAGCCCGCCCCTAACCCCACGCGGACTGGTACTCAAGTTGTTCAACGCCCACTGCGGACGCTGGCGGATCAAGGGAGCGTGACCGTGCAGGAGCCCGGCGTGGCGGTTCCGCCCGGTAAGGAATCACTGAGCGTACTTGTTCACCTTGCCCCGGTGTCCGGCCAAGTTACAGCAGCGGCGGCGATATCTTCGCGACGCAACGTCCGAGCATGGACGGCGGGGGTCGGTGGACTCGTCAAGTATGAGTACAAGACGGTTCTCCCGAACGTCATCAACATTCGTGGAATTACGCAAGCCCAGAAGAAAGCGCTTGAGGCGCTGCCTGGCGTGATCAAAGTCGAAGACGATCGCATCATGCGTGCGCATCTCACCGTGAGTACGCCGATGATTCGCGCGCTGCAAAGCCAGATCACCGGCGCCGGGCTCTCGGCCGATGGTACGGGCGTGCGGCTTTGTATCGTTGACACCGGAATAGATTCCGATCACATCATGTTCGCCGGCCGCATCGACACAGCCGCCGGCCGCGATTTCGCCAACAACGATAACAACCCCGAGGACGACAACGGCCACGGGTCTAACGTCTCCGGGATTGCCGGCGGCGGAACCGGCGTGTCGGTCACGCGCTGTGGTTCGTCAACCACGATTCAGGGCGTCGCACCAAACGCGACCCTAATCGGCATCAAGGTGCTGGATCTCAATGGAAGCGGCAGTTTCGCTGACGTGATTGCCGGTATTGACTACGGTGCAGATCAAACGGCCAACGGCGGACGCTGCGATGTTATGAACTTGAGTCTCGGCGGGGGCGCGTTTTCAGGCAACTGCGACTCGGATAGCGCGGCCATCGCCGTGAACAACGCCGTAGCCAACGGCGTGGTGGTCGTGGCATCCGCCGGCAACGAAGGGAACGCCAACGCAATGGGTACGCCAGCCTGTGCGTCTGGCGCTATCGCTGTCGCTGCCGTCTACGACAACAACTTCCCGAACTGCGAAGACACTCAGAGTAGCTTCACTTGGTGCCTGAACTCAACCTGCACAAGTACATGTCTCGATAACAACATCTCTGCGGACGATCTTGTTTGCTTCAGCAATAAGAGTACGACGATCGACGTGGCGGCTCCTGGATGCAACGCGGTTTCAGCCGACATCGCACCGGGCGGGACCTCTTTTTCCGGGCAATGCGGCACAAGTCAGGCGGGGCCACATGTGGCGGGGCTTGCGGCGCTGATTTTGAGCGCGGATCCCGGTCTGACGCCGGCGCAAGTACGGCAGTTTATTCGCGACGGGGCTATCGATCTTGGACCTACGGGGTTCGATAGCGGGTACGGATGGGGACGCATCGACGCGATCAACTCGCTATCTCTGCTTACACCCTGCGGAACCAACGCCGATTGCGACGACGGTGACCCATGCACGACGGACGTTTGTTCAGGTGGATCCTGTTCCAGCACGCCCATCAGTTGCCCGGTCAATCAAACGTGTGTCGGCGGTACGTGCCAGGGAACGGGCGCCTGCTGCTCCGGCACATCCTGCGCAATCGACAACCCGACGAACTGCTCCGCGTCCGGAGGCAGCTACCTCGGAGACGGAACGACTTGCGGTAGTGGTACGGCCGGTAATCCGACCGTGTACACGAGCGCTCCGAACATTGCGATCCCCGACGGCGGCGGCTCCGGAAATCCAGCTACGGACACGATCAATGTTCCGGACTCGGTGGTCATCGGCGACGTCAACGTCGACCTCACGATCACGCACACGTGGGTGGGCGATGTGACGGCAACGCTTTCGCACCTCGGCACAACTGTGATCTTCTTCGATCGACCGGGCGTTCCTGCTTCGACGTTCGGATGTAGCGCCGACAATCTCAGTGGGATTATTCTCGACGACGACGGGACCGGCGGTACGATCGAATCGCAGTGCACGACGAACCTATCGTCGCCGCCGAACTACACACCCAACAATCCGCTGAGCGCCTTCAACGGTATGGACTCGGCCGGAGCCTGGGTCATTACGATCTATGACGGCGCGACGCCCGACCCGGGCACGCTCAACACATGGTCCGTTCACATTGACGCTGTCGGATCCAATCCCTGTACGGGATGTACGACCAATGCCCAGTGTGACGACGGCGTGTTCTGCAACGGGGCTGAGACCTGTTCCGCTGGTGCATGTCAAGCCGGTACGACCGTGGACTGTAATGACGGCGTTGGTTGTACGACCGATTCGTGCAACGAAGGTACCGCATCGTGCGACAACGTCCCCAACAACGGTAATTGCGATGACGGTCTGTTCTGCAACGGCGCCGAGACCTGCGATGCCGTGCTCGACTGCCAGGCGGGAACGGCCGTGAATTGTGCAGACGGAATCGCATGCACGGACGACTCGTGCAACGAAGGCACGAACTCGTGCGATAACGTAACCAACAACGCGAATTGCGATGATGGACTGTTCTGCAACGGTGCTGAGACGTGCGATGCGGCGTTGGACTGCCAGGCTGGCACGGCGCCGAATTGCAACGACGGGGTCGGTTGCACGAACGATTCGTGCAACGAAGCCACCAGCTCGTGTGATAATGTGGTCAATAACGCCAGTTGCGATGACGGTCTGTTCTGCAACGGCACCGAGACCTGCGATGCAGTGCTCGATTGCCAAGCGGGTACCGCCGTGAATTGCGGTGACGGCGTCGCGTGCACGGACGATTCATGCAACGAAGCCACGAACTCGTGCGACAACGTCGCCAACGACGCCAACTGCGATGATGGCTTGGCTTGCAACGGCGCCGAGACCTGCGATCCGGTCCTCGACTGCTTGGCGGGAACGACCGTCGACTGCAACGACGGCGTGATATGCACGACGGATGCGTGTAACGAACCGAGCGGCACGTGCTCGAAT
>JAJDDY010000001.1 GCA_029260075.1 Phycisphaerae bacterium | reverse complement strand
CGGTACGGCGGCTATCGGTGCGCGCCCACAATTCTTGCCGCACGCCAGCAACCGCCAACAAGACCACCCGAACCACGCGACCGCCAACAACCGATCCACCACGCAGCACACAGGCCGGACAGAATTGGCTGGAATCCCGTGCTACACTTTTTCAACAGGCTGCCAATGGAACGATTCGTTCGGTTTGAGGGGGCCATTTGCGAGTGTCCGCTTGCGCTCAGTTTCATCGTTCCTTCGGCCACGCTTCAAGTCCGGTGAGTATGTTTTGGACGAAGCTCAAGCAACCCTCGTGCGTCAGGTGGCAAACATCGTTGAAGTGCTCGGCGTTCTTTGGAATCAGCGCGTTTTGATCGACGAGCAGCACGTTGTCCGACTGTTGAGCCAACTCAACGATCACCCGATTGTGGGCGTCGAGCACTTTCGCAACGCAGTCAGGACGTCCCCATAGCTCGATCGGGAACAGGTGCGTGGTGTAGTCCAACGAACGCGCGTCAAACTTGGCTTCGTCATATCCATCGGGAATATAGTAGGCAAACGTCGCGAGCACGACGCGTTCTCCGCGTTTGCCGGCCAAGTCGATAATGCCCTGAAGATTTGCCCGGAACGATTCGACGGTCTTCACGTCGCAACCCAGTGCCATGGACGACTCGCTCGGGCGATGCATGGGCAGAGTGTCCGTCCACCCCAAACGACCGGCAATCTTCATGGCCACGAACTTGATGGTGTACGGCGCTACAAGGAATCGGCCCGACGCATTGCGTTCGTAGCTGTTGATCAGTTGATACCAGGCGAAATGGTCGTAGTCAGGCCGAAAGCGTTCGCTCGTGCAGTTGTTCGCACGCACTTCGTTGATGCCGTGGTAGACGAGGACGAGATCGAACGCTCGCCCTTCGAGATGCTTGTATTTGTATAGGCTATCGAGCGTGGTGTGGCCCGGCTCGGAGACATTGTGTACTCGGACACACGAACCCATCGAGCGCGTCAACCGCTCCTGTAGAAGGTGTTCGATGTCGCCATAGTCGAGGTGCAGCGCCGAAGCACCGAGCAGCAAAACGTCGAAGCATTCTTCATCACTGTCGTCGGGGCTTCGCTCGACGCGCGCCACCGACGGGTAGAACGATCGATAGATGTATCGACCGGTCGCGATCATGGGCACGCCCCGCGTCACCCAAAAAACTCGCGCTCCCAACTCCGCGAGGACGAGAAGAAACAACGCATAGCCGAACCAGAATCTAAGTCGGCGACCAGACCGCCCTCGACCCTGCGGGCGACCCGACGCATCGTCGACGCCGGCCGTCGAGGATGCGCCCTCGTCGCGCTCCGCCACTTCCGATCCGGAGCGACCGGCTACGTTGTCGTGGGGGTCATGGTCCCGATTCGTGTCAGCCATGACCAGGAGTATATCAAAGCGACGGAGGAACGCCGCCTGTTGAAGGTTGACTGACACAGTCTCAGCCGTCGATTGACAAACTAAGTGCTGTGTCACGACTCAAGTGATGGGTTGGTCCGATCCGAGCCGCGACCGTGAGGGAGTGTTTTCGAGCTGTCGCCAGCGACGTTTGAACGTCCGCTTCCTTACGGTCGCGGCTCGGTCAACCCTTCAATCGATGTGTGACAGAGCACTAGGTGGATCATGGCGTTGGCCGTTGGGGAGACGAATCGATACCGGATTCGCGGTCGGCGCCGCCTCCGCCACCTCCGAAGTTTGGAATACGCCCGCGATCATCTATCATACTGCTATGGGTTGTCTGAGCTTTCAAAACATCGCCAAGCAGTTCGGCACGCAAATCGTGCTGTCGAACGTCTCGTTTGAGCTCAACGCGGCGGAAACGGTAGGGCTGATCGGTGCCAACGGCGCGGGCAAGACAACCATTTTTCGCCTCCTGATGGACGATTTTCCACCCGACACCGGAACAATCGTTCGGGAACGCAATCTGGATATTGGCCTGCTGACGCAGCTACCGGAGTTGGTCGAGGAGCGCACGCTTCACGACGAGGCGGGCAGCACGTTCGCCGACCTCCTTGCGCTGGAAGCCAAGCTGCACAAAATCTCCGAGCAGATGGCGGCTGGTCCCGACGAGCCGGAAATGACCGACCTGATGGAGCGGTACGATCGAGTCAATGGCCGGTTTATCGCCGACGGCGGCCACACCTTTCAAACGCGACTTAACGAAGTGCTCGGGGGTCTGGGGTTTGCACTGAGCGACTATGGTCGAATCGTGGCCAACTTTTCCGGTGGCGAAAAATCTCGTGTGGCGTTGGCGAAGCTGCTGCTGCGCGATCAGCGATATCTGCTGCTCGACGAGCCGACCAACCACCTTGACATCGATGCGGTGCGGTGGCTTGAAAAATTCCTTGGCAGTCATCGCGGCGGCGCGGTGATCATTTCGCACGATCGCTACTTGCTCGACCGTCTTTGCGATCGAATCCTCGAAGTCGAACACGGGGCGGTGAAGAGCTATCCGGGAAACTACACGAACTATGCCGAAACGAAGGAACGGCTTGTGCTCACCGAGCAACGGCAGTACGCGAAAGACGCCGCGTTCATCAAGAAAGAACGGGCGTTCATCGCCAAGCACATCGCGGGACAGCGATCGGCGCAGGCCAAGGGTCGACGGAAGCGGCTGGAACGCAAGCTTGGTGACGGTGCGTACGTCACGGATACGACGAACAAGCTAACGACGGCGCGCATCCGGTTTGAAGAATCTACCGCCGGCAACGAACTCGTTTATCGGTGCGATGAGCTCGCTATGGCGTTCGGCGACAACACGCTGTTTACCGATCTGGCGTTCCAATTGAACGCCGGGCAGCGGCTCTGCATCACCGGACCGAACGGAACCGGTAAGTCCACGCTGCTCAACATTATTGTCGGAACCATCGAGCCCACGGCCGGACGATCGCTGCTCGACCACAAACTGCGCGTCGGTTATTACAGGCAGGAATCGACGCAACTCGATTCGGATCGAAGTGTGCTCGATGAAATTCGGGCGGACCATCCGGAGCTGAGCAAGGAACGGGCGCGGAACTTGCTCGCTCAATACCGTTTCACCGGCGACGACGTGTTCAAACCACTACGGGCGCTGTCCGGCGGAGAGCAGTCGCGCGTTCGACTTGCGAAGCTGATGCTCGAGGCGCCGGACCTGTTAATTCTCGACGAACCGACCAATCATCTCGACATCGCCTCGCGCGAAGTGCTCGAAGAAGCATTGCTTTCCTTTACTGGAACGATCCTGGCGGTCAGCCACGACCGGTATTTTCTCGACAGAATCGCAGACCGCTTGCTCATCATCCGCGACGGCGTCGGACGCGTATATGATGGTAACTACACGTATTACCTCGAAGAAGAGGAGCAGCGGCGCGAGCGTGAACGCGCTAAGAAAGCGTCGCCGCAACGCGGCACGAAGCGCAAGCAACGTATCGACAAGCCGACGCGCAAACCGTCGTCACCCTATGACGCCATGTCGATTCAGGAGCTGGAGGAGCTGGTGATGGAGCGGGAGACGAAGCTGGCGACGATGCACGAACGCTTCGGGGACGCCGCCGTCTATCAAGACACCGACGAACTGGCTGAGCTGCGCGAGCAGGAAGACAAGTTGAGCCGCGAACTGGCTGAGGTGGACGCCGCGTGGCAACAGCGCGTCGAAGCGCTCGATGGTCAATGACAGAGGACAATACGCCCGCGCCTTCGGCTTGGGCAAGCAGCGCATTTTGGAATTCTATCGTGGAGTGTAGCGTTGTGAAAACAGAAGCCCGCTAGACGAATCTAGTGGTGCGCCACAGCTGAATCTACAGGTATGCGACGACATCAGAGCTGTGGGCGCCAGCCCGCGGACCGGTTCCACCGCTAGCGCGGCGGGCTCTCACCGGCGCGTCTGGCTCCGGTGGCGCGGGCGGCGACAACCGCTTCCTGACAGTCGCGGCTCGGTTCGAAGCAACCCTTCTTAGGCTACGCTCATAGGAGCCTATGAAGGAAGACTAACCATAGGGGGTCGGCGAATGCAAGCGACCGCATCGCGCTCCTTTAACTAACCATGACTGTTCCCAACAAGACCACCGTGTACCTTCGATCGGCCGCAGCGCTGATACTCCCAGCCAGTCTTGCGGCGCTCTGGCTTTCCGGTCCAGTGCGTATTTTTGTCGAGCTACTTGGCGAACGGACGTCGACCGTTTGGATCGGCATTGCGGCTGGTGTATTGTTCTTCTACTTCGAGTGTCGCTGGCTTGTCACGCTCGCACGATTGGTCTGGACGCAAGGTAACTACGATCGGTATCGCCAACGCCAAGTCGATCCGCGCGTGGTGCAGCGGCGGCGACGGCTGCGACTCGGGTTGCTGGCCGCGTCGCTCGCAACCGTGCTCGGCCTGTCGGTTGCGGAGTTGGCGTTTCGCGTCTTCCACATCGTTCCGCCCCCCCCGCCGCCGAGCGTCGAGGATGAATGGAATGCGTTCGACAAATCGGTCAACGCTCTTGGGATTCGCGAAGACTGGAACTCGTTACCGAAGGACGATCGTCGACTGCGCATCGCGTTTCTCGGTGATTCGGTCACGTTCGGCGACAACGTTCAACCGGAGGAAACATTCTGCCACTTGGTCGAGGGACTGCTTGCGGACACTGTGCCCGGCGGTGTCGTGACGATCAACATGGGCTATCGCGGAACCGACCCGGCGTGGCAACTGGAGAAGTACGTGCCGTTGGGTGATCTACTTCGCCCCGATGTGGTTGTGCATGTGCTTTACCCCAACGACCTGGGGCTGCGCATGAGGCCTCTGCTGGACGACATCTACCGTATGCGCGACGATGAGCTGTGGTGCGGCGATTTTTCCTATGTCCTGCGCTTCGCGGAGCGTCAGATTCGATATTGGCTTGCATGGCGACGGACGATCGATTACTTCCGAGGTGGACGCGACGCGAAGGCGCGGGAGCTCGCTTGGCAGACGTTGCGCACCGACGTCCGACGGGTTCGCCAAGCCGTCGAAGAGGATGGGGCTGTCTACGCGCTTGTCATGTTCCCCTGGTTGGTTCGGTTGGATGCCTACCTGTTGACGCACGAGCACGAGGAAATGCGCCTCGTTGCGGAAGAACTCGACATACCGTACGTGGACCTGCTTGACGTAATGTCGGCGTACGACGCGCACGCGGTGCGGATCAGCCTGGCCAATGAACACCCCAACGCTTTGGGGCACCGGATCGCAGCCGGTCGATTGGCCCGCTTTATTGAGGAAGATGTTCTGCCGTTGAGGATGCGATCGTCTTCGCATGGGTCGAGCCCCTAGCGATTTGTCAGCGGTCCATTGACGGTTGGGTGGCCCATGGCTTTAGCCGTGGGGGAGTCGAATCGACGGCGGATTCGACTCCGTCACCTTTGACAAGGCGGGCTATCTAGAACCATTGCGGGCCGTCACCGAGAACCCGTACGTGATAGCGTACTGCGTTTCCATCAAGAGGACGAAATCGAGAATGGATCACCAGCTGGAAGCCGGTGCCACACTTTTTCAACAGCCCGTTAGCCTAGATACATGACCGTACGTAACACCGATGTTCCATTGACAGCGCTCGCCCTCGCGGGCGGATGGTACGGATACGCCCTCGCGGAAATGCCCGTAGCGTTTCGTGAAGACAATCTCGATCACTTAGTCCCTACGCCCGACGAGTGGCCCGTCCTGCTCAACCAACTACACCCGGACCCGTCACTCGTTCCCGGATATGCGGTGCTCAAGTTTTCTCGAAGCGTTGAGGTGTGTCGGGTCACGCCTTCAGTTGGCGGACGTTCCTTCGACCTGATCATCAAGCGAAGCCGGCGCGAAAAGCGACGAATGGCGGACTACATTCGCGGGGGTCGCGAGCATCGCAACTTTCAGCGTGCCCTGAACATGCGCGCGATTGGCATCAAGACCGCCCTGCCACTGGCGGTCCTCGAACGGCGAACGCCACACCGGGGCGCCTACATTGTCACGGCGTTCGTCCCGACCGTCATGGACCTCGAAACCATCGCGACGACGCACCTTGCCAAGCTCGACGAAAGAATTCGTGTTCGCACGAAACTCGACATCAGTTGCGGAATCGTCCGTACACTTAAGATTCTACACGACAACGGCCTGGTCCATCGAGACCTCAAGGCGTCGAACATCATGCTGGCGAACTGGACTGACGTAGGCGTAGCGACTGACGTCTTCCTGATCGATCTCGACGGCATCCAACGAGCGCGCGTAAGTTCGGACCGCCGTCGATGGACCATGTTGGCCCGACTGTTCGCGAGCCTTGGCCACTATCACTATATATCAAGAACGGACGCCGCGCGGTTTCTGCGGCGATACATAGACATGACGGGGGCGACGGACGAATGGAAGGTTCGGTTTCGTCAAGTTACCAATGCCGCGCGACAATACAATATTCGCGCTCAGGGGCGCAAACGCAATCGAGGAAAACTCGACGGTTTTCTTGGAGAGTGATCCACAGTTCAAGTATCGTAACTCCTCAGCCATGTGCAACGGTTCGCGGGGGGCGAGAACGTCAAGATGCGTAGGAAGAAGAAAAGGTGTCAGGACGGAATGGCACTGCCGCCGATTATTGAGCCTCAATCGCGGGTGTTTTTGCGTTCGTGCGCAGAAGGCTATCGCTGCCGCGCGGCGTTCTGTTTTCTCCGCGGCGTGCGGTATCGACCTACGTATCCTTGCGCGCGTCAATACGATTCTCTACTTGTCGCGGCAGCCCTCCCTGGCTATATTACCCGCTTGGAGACCCTCCTTGGTTTCTTGTGCAATGGGTATGACCAAGGAAGGTCTCCATGTCAATCTACAGTCACACGCGTTCCTTGCCAAAGAGATTTGGGTTG